>CAWEWK010000007.1:0-511231 GCA_963812755.1 uncultured Gemmatimonadales bacterium
GGTATTCATCGAGCTTCGAGTCGGCTTCCAGCAGGTTTGCGTCGAACTGGGTCTTCGTGTACCCAGGCTCGATGACCAAGACGCGGATGCCCCTCGTGCGGAGCTCATGGTCGAGCGATTCCGAATAGCCTTCGATCGCGTGCTTGGTTGCGGCATAGAGTGCATTGTACGGCCTCGGCAAGAAACCCAGGATCGAACCGATGTTGATGATGCGACCATCCCCCTGATGCCGCATGTGGGGCACGACGGCGCGCGTCATCCGGACGATCCCGAAGAAGTTCGTATCGAAGATCGAGCGGGCCTGCTCCATCGAGCTTTCTTCCGCCCCGGCGGGAGCGACACTGAAGCCGGCGTTGTTCACGAGCAGGTCAAGCCGGCCCTCCAACCGTATGACTTCCCTGACGACGGCCTCGACTGAATCATCGCTGGTCACATCGAGCGACAGCATCTCGAACGATCGCTGGCCCGCTTGGGCGCCCCGTCTGCTCGTGCCGTAGACCGTGTAGCCAGCCATCGCGAGTCGCTCCGCCGTGGCTTGGCCGATGCCTGACGAGGCGCCGGTGACGAGGGCGACGGATCCTTCGATCTTCATGGTGATTCCCCTTTGGCGGGTAGTGGTGACAAACTCAGTATGATGTGCATCATATTTTGGCACGCGCCCGAGGTCGGCACGGTGCGGGTGGTCTCAGTTGCCGGTGGGGGTGAGGTGTTTCAGCGCCGCCTCGCGCAGCGCGTCGGAAAGCTTGGGGTCGTCAACGGCGCGCGCCAGCACCAGCGCGCCGACCAGCGTGGCCACGGTGACGAGCGCGCGCTCATGCGCCCCCGGTTGCCCCCAGTCGGGCGACTGGCGGGCGACAAGGTCGATCTGCTCCTTGATGCGGCGCGTGGCCGCGCGCTGCACCTCAGGCGCCTGGCGCGGCATCTCCGAACCGAGGGCCGCGACCGCGCACCCGGTCTCCACGCCCTCGACGTGTTCCTTCGAGAGGTAGGCCCGTATCATCGCCTGCAACGCCTGCTCCGGCGGCGCCGCGGCGGCGATGCGCGCCATCTCGGCCACGGCTTTGGCACCGGCGCGGTCGGCGGCCTCGGCCAGCATCGCCTCCCGTGAGGCGAAGTGGGCATAGAAGCCGCCGTGGGTCAGCCCGGCGTCCTTCATGATGTCGGCGACACTGGCGCCGCCGTAGCCGGTGCGCCGAATGGCGCGTGCGGCGACCTCGACGATGCGGTCGTGCGTGGCTTCCTTCCGGCTGGGTGCGGTTCGTTTCATATGATGAACATCATACTCAAGTGGGGCCCGGAACGCAAGGGCAAAGGCCCCCACCCTGCCCGGTTCGAACACGGCGCGCGCACGCTACCCACGGTCGAGCCCCTTATTGGCATCAAGCTTCGCGTGCAGGTCGTGCCAGCCTCTTTTTCCGCGGACCAGCTCTCGAAAGCGTCTTATTGCTCGGCCAAGAAAGCTGCTGCGCGCAACACGCTCCAGGCGGTAGCGGGCCGGCACCCTGCGGTACTAGGTCGACCGCTTGCTCCACGTCCAGCCACCGAAGCGGCGTCTCCTCTCCAAATGGGCCGCTGCTGTGAATGTCGAAATGGGTATCGACGTACACGCCTTCACGGGGCGGCTTCGGGAGCCGCACGTTGCGGTTGACCGCCTGGTTGAGGATCTTGAACCCGCTATAGCCCAGTGCGACCAGATGGCTGATCTCCTGAAAGGGTTGCTCCTCGGCGAGTTCGATTGAGATGTACCTGGGCCGATCTGCGAAGTGGAATAACGCCTGGAGGCAGAGAAGGTCCGCCCCTTCAATATCGATCTTCATGTAATAGGGGATACCCTCCTCGGCAAGAATGCTCTCCAACCGCCGGCACGGTACCTCCACCGGTTCAAAGGTGGCCCCGAGCGTTTCCTTGTCGCGGGCTACTTCGGCAACAACGGTGCTCCACACGTCCATTTCCCGGCTGACATGCAGAGTGGCAAGCCCGTCGTGATCATGGATCGCCACGTTGAGGATGCGC
Source organism: uncultured Gemmatimonadales bacterium (assembly GCA_963812755.1). Taxonomy (GTDB): domain Bacteria; phylum Gemmatimonadota; class Gemmatimonadetes; order Gemmatimonadales; family GWC2-71-9; genus CAVVWJ01. The sequence goes on from CAWEWK010000007.1 coordinate 2,014, forward strand.
AGCGCCCCTGCGGCAATCGCATCGGCGAATCTCGCCCTTGCCTCCTCAACCAACCGCGGATTCGCTTCAATGGCGACAACGCGGAAGCCTTTCTTGAGGTAGAACTCGGTATCGTGACCCGTGTGCATGCCGATATCGAAGATCAGATCGCGATTCAAGCGAGTTTCATCCACCTATAGCCTCCCATCGGGGTTCTTCGTTTTGGCTCCCCTGCCCCTCGCTCTATGACGCTCTTCATGTCCCCCCACTGCCGTGGCCCAGTTCCCGACTCAGTAGACTTACTTTCCGCAGCCCGGATTGGGTGCATTCCTCCTTCGGTCGGAAGATCGAGAAGGCTGTTACCTACCGGTCAATCGGAACTCCCACTCACTCTCAGCTAATGCTCCTGAAAGGGGGCCCCTATGCCTGCAACAGCTACTTCCGATGCAACAAACATCGTTCTCGTCCACGGCGGCTTCGTAGATGGCTCCGGTTGGGAAGGTGTCTATAGAAACCTGCGCAAGAACGGGATGACGGTCAGTGTCGTCCAAAATCCGACGATCTCCCTGGCCGATGACGTCCAAGCGACAAGACGGGTAGTGGCGGCGCAGGACGGCCCCGTGATCCTTGTCGGCCACTCCTACGGTGGAGCGGTGATTACTGAAGCCGGCAACGACCCCCGCGTGGTGGCACTGGTCTACATCGCCGCTTTTGCGCCGGATAAAGGGGAGTCGGTGTCCTCCCTGATCAAGGATCCACCGCCGGGTGCTCCCGTGCCCCCGATCCTCCCGCCTCGAGACGGCTATCTCCTCCTGGATAGGGCCAAGTTCGCCGCCTCCTTCGCCGGCGATGTGGACCCAGAGCGGGCAGCATTCATGGCAGATTCCCAGGTCCCGTGGGGCGTCGAGGCCCTCAGCGGCGCCATCACCGAGCCGGCCTGGAAATCGAAGCCGAGTTGGTACCTGGTTGCCACCGACGACCGGATGATCCCACCTCCCGCGCAGCGCTTCATGTCCCAGCGCGCGGGCGCGACCGTCGTCGAGGTCGCGGGGAGTCACGCGATCTACGTCTCCCAGCCGGACGCTGTGGCGCGACTCATTGCTACAGCTGCTGAAGCCAGTAAAGCGGTGGCATAGCAGGGCAACCCTTCCAGGGCGTTGGTCGCCAAGAGCCGGTCCGGTCTTCTTTGCGGGAGTTCCGGGCCGGTTCGCTTTCTTACCCTCCGAACTGTTCCGAACCGGCCTGGTTATTGCCACCATAACGCCCTCCACCACGCAAAACGATTCCAGTCGCGCGCCGGGCAACCGCCCCAGGATGCGCGCATGCCCGTCTCGCAATCCGTTGGAATGCCTGTTGTTCGATCTCCTCGAGGGCGGGGGCACGCATCGATGGCGAGTTCCGTAGCGCTCGAACGCCTCAGCCTTCCCCAGGGCTCGTCGCCCGAAACTCCGCTCGCGAACCGCATCGACTCGCTCGAGTCTGCCAGGGTGCAGACCTTACGCGGCCTTGCCTGCCTGCTCCTCGTTGCCTTTCACACCGTCGGTGCAACCGCGGCTTCAGGGCTGCACGTGCCGGACGGCTCGCTATACCGCGGGTTTACCAATCTGTTGGTGCATGTGCGGATGCCGCTCTTCACCTTTCTGTCCGGTCTGGTCTACGCCTATCGGCCGCTCCGTTCGGGACAGGCGCTGCGATTCGCGAGCAAGAAGCTCTGCCGTCTCGGCGTGCCCTTGGTCGTCGCCTCGACGGTTCTCTATGGCCTGCACTTCGCGATGCACCACCAGGTGCAACCCCTGTCTCGCATGTGGAGCATCTACGTCTTTCCCTACTGGCATCTGTGGTTCGTGCAGGCTCTGCTGGTCGTCTTCGCGGCGCTCGTCGTGCTCGAGTCGCTCGGCGCCTTGTCGACACCCAGGCGTTTCATGATCGTGTTCGGGCTGTCGCTAGTGCTTTACTGGTACCGCCCGTTCCAGGACAATGTTCTCGGCCTTCAGAACGCCACCTACCTCCTGCCGTTCTTTCTGTGCGGTCTCGCTGCGCACCGCTATCGCGGTCTCTTGCACACGAGGCGAGCGCTGATCGCGATGGTGGTGTGTTTTATCGTGACTCAGGGTTTCCATAGCTACGTCGTCCTTACGCGCGCGCTCGCGCCGATCGATCCCGTGGCCAGTAGATCCACGTTGAATCTTCTCATCGGCATGTCGGCGAGTCTCTGCGCCCTGCAGCTGCTGCCCCGGCTGCGCCTGCTGGAGCGGATCGGAGGGTCCTCCTATCCGATCTATCTGTACCATCCAATCTTCGTCGCAGCACTGATGTCGGCCGTTGGTGCTCTGCTCCCGATTCCAACGAGCCTGCTGTTCGTCGGGGCGGTGGCTGCAGGAATCGTTGGACCGATGGTTATGGAGCTCGCTGCCAGGCAGATTCCCTTCGGACAGCTCCTCCTCGAGGGCCGGTGGCGTCAGCCGTCATTCACCCGCACCGTGGACATCCGGCGTTGGCGAGTGCATGCCCGCCGCATTCGACGAGGCCGGCCTGGGACTCCTCGCCGTCGCCCGCGAGTCGCCGCGACCGGCCGCCCACTCTAGAAAAATGAGCCCCGCCATCACTTAAGAAGTGGCGGGGCCTTGTGGTAACGCCCAGGGTTCAGACCCCTGGGCGTTGCTGTTCAGGCCTTCGGTTCGACCGCCCGGCCTAGGCGAGCGTCGCCAGATCGATCACGAATCGATACTTCACGTCACTCTTGAGCATCCGCTCGTACGCCTGGTTGATCTGCTGCATCGGAATCACCTCGACATCCGAGACGATGCCCCGCTCGGCGCAGAAGTCCAGCATCTCCTGAGTCTCCTTGATGCCCCCGATGGCAGAGCCGGCCAGCTGTCGCCGCGCGAGAATCAGGTTGAATGCCGACGGGGACGGGTGGGGCTGGTCCGGCGCGCCGACCAGGCAGAGCGTCCCGTCGCGCTTGAGCAGCGTGAGATAGGCATCGAGGTCGTGCGGCGCGGCCACGGTGTCGAGGATGAAATTGAACCGCCGGCTATGGCGCTTCATCTCGTCCGGGTTCCGGGAGATGATCACTTCATCGGCGCCCAGCCGCCGAGCATCCTCCGCCTTGCCGGGGGAGGTGGTGAAGAGCGACACATCCGCACCCATCGCCCGGGCCAGCTTGATGCCCATGTGGCCCAGCCCGCCCAGGCCGACGACGCCGACCCGCTGGCCGGGGCCGACGTGCCAATGGCGGAGCGGTGAGTACGTCGTGATCCCGGCGCAGAGCAGCGGGGCGGCGGCGGCGGGATTCAGCTTCTCCGACACTCGGAGCACGAAGTCCTGGTCCACTACGATCTGGCTGGAGTAGCCGCCGTACGTCGAACCGCCGGAGATGGGATCGGGACTGTTGTACGTCAGGGTAAGAGTGTTCTGGCAGTACTGCTCCAGCCCCTCGCGACACTCGGCGCAGTGGCGGCAGGAGTCCACCATGCAGCCGACGCCCACCAGGTCGCCGGCGGTGAAGCGGGTGACCTCGGCTCCGACCTGCTTCACCCGGCCGATGATCTCGTGCCCGGGTACCATGGGGAACAGGGATCCGCCCCATTCGTCCCGTACCTGGTGGAGGTCGGAGTGGCAGACACCGCAGAAGAGAATGTCGAGCTGGACGTCCTTCGGGCCGGGGGCCCGCCGCTCGAACTCGAACGGGGCCAGCGGCGAGTGGGCGCTGGCGGCGGCATACCCCCGGGTCGGAAGACCGGGTGTCAGGGTCGCGGTGCCGGCCGCGGGTGCGTCATGGATATGGGTCACGGAAACTCCTCCGGTTCAGGTCGTGGTTCGGGTCTGGCAGGCCAGCTCGTCGGCGATCCGCCGTGCGACGGCGTCCTTCCCCGCCTCGAGCGCCCTCCAGTAATCGATCTTGCGACGCACGTAGTCCAGGTGCCGCTGCATTTCCTGCATGCGCTGCTGGAGTGCGTCCTCCTGTTCCTCCAGGAGGGCGCGGAGCTCCTCCGCGGCGCTTCGCCCCCGGGCCGCGAGTGTGAAGTAGCGGCGCATCTGGTCGAGCGGCATCCCGGTCGCACGGAGACAGGCGAGGGTGCTGATTCGGGCCACGTCGTCGGCCGAATAGCGCCGGTGCCCGCTCGAGCCGTCGCGGCGCACGGCGGTCAGGAGCCCCGCGCGCTCGTAATAGCGCAGCGTGTGCTCGCTCAAGCCGGTGCGCTCCGCCGTCTCCTGTACGGTGAGTCCGTCGCGCGAGGCGTCGGTGGGGCTTTGCATCGCGCGGAGCGGGCGCGGTGCGCTGCGCCGTGCAATCGGGGGTCGGGTCTGGGTGACCATGAGAGCCTGTCCTTCCAGCGTCCGGTGTCGGAACAACTCGCTGGAGGCAGTATAAGGAAGTTGGAGCGCTCTAAGTCAAGGACGTGCGGCAATTGGTTTGTCGATCGGGTGTGGAGCGACCGATGTTGGCGCGGTAGAGGGACGAGCTCCTCGAATAGAGCCCTTTCCCCTCTACGGTCGCTGAATCGGGGCTCTCAGCTTCCGGTTGGTTGAGCAGCCCCCGGGGGTACCCGGCCGGCCGGGTCGAGGAGCTCCCGGACCACGGACAGGAAGTCCTCATGCGAGAAAGGCTTGGCCAAAAACGGGATGGAGGGATTGGGGGCTCCCCGGTGGAAGATGTCGCCGGGGCCGTAGCCCGACATATATAGGACCGGCAGTCCCGGACAATCCAAAGCCAGCCGGCGTCCCAGCTCCGCCCCTCCCATTGCGGGCATAACCACATCGGTCACGACCAGATGGAGGTAAGGCCACGCGAGGTGGGCGAGGTGCAATGCTTCCGCTCCGTCCCGCGCCTCCAGTATGCGGTAACCCTGCTCCCCGAGGAGCCGGACGACCAACCCCCGCAAGGGATCCTCGTCCTCGGCGACCAGGACGGTAATGGGGCTCTCGGATCCCGCCTGCGGCTCGGCCACAGCCACCTCGGTCGTCAGATTGTGAAAGGGAGTCATGAGCAAAGATACCCCTTCGCAAGTTTCTCGCCACGATCAACCACCGATTGCGGTGCGCCGACTCACAGCCTTTTCCCGCCCCCGGCCCTAACTCATAGGCTGAAGAGGCCAGAGTGCATGGTCGGGTTGCTGCGCACTCGCAACGGTATGGACGGTGTGCGATGGCAGAAACGACACGGGAAGCAGCACTTAGACCGTCGGCCGCGGAACTGTACCCCTTTCTCCCCGCCAGGATGTGGACCGCTGCCTCGAGACTGGCGCAGATGGTGGCGAGGTACCGGGGGATCTCCGCGCAGGCGACGAGTCGGGTCCACCGGATTCTTTCCGACGTGGACTTCGTGTTTCGGAGCAAGGAGCTTCAGGCTGCCACCAAGAGGTGACGGTTGACCGACCCTCGGCCGGCCTCGGTCGAGGAATTGACGCGCCGGAACGTCGATCGGGTATTGGCCCTGGAGGCGGCCGACCTTCAACAGGCTACGTTCGGGCACCGGGTGGCCCACGCGGTCACCCGCTTCTGCGGCTCGATCGGATTCGTGGGGATCAACGGGCTCATCATTATCACCTGGGTTGCCCTCAATCTCGGTCTCCCGGAATCCCGCCGCTTTGATCCGTTTCCGTTCTCCCTGCTGACGCTGCTCCTGTCGGTAGAGGCCATCTTCCTTTCGATCTTTATTCTCATCAGCCAGAACCGCGCGGCGCGGGCGAGCGAGAAGCGCAGCCATCTCGACCTTCAACTCACCCTTCTCTCCGAGCAAGAGAATACCAAGATGCTCCTGATGCTGGAGCAGATCGGCAACGCGATTGGAGCCGACATCTCCGTTGACCCGGACGTAAGGGCGCTCGCGCAAGCAACCCGACCCGAGGCGCTCCGAGAACAGATTGACCGCGCTTCCGAGGAGGGAGATGCGCCCCAGCCTTGATCAGTCTACTCCAGCCGAGCGCGACCTATCGTATTCCGGTCGGTGCCGTACCAGATCGACCCCGTCGGTGCGTGGAATACCATGTGCCGGATCGTGTTCGGCGCATCGCCGCCCTTGGTGGCCACGCTGTCGGTGAACTTCCGCGTCTTCGGATCGAACGCCACCAGTCGATTGGGCCGAACTCCGGTCTCGGCCAGCCACACCCGGTCCCGGGCATCCACCGCCATCGCATAGGGCAACGACTGGGCGCCCGAGGGTAGCGCGAATTCTTCGACCTTACCGGTGGACGGGTCGAGCCGGCCCAGATAGCCACGGCTGTAGTCACCATACCAGACGATGTCGTCGGAGGTCACCGCGATGCGCCGGGGACGAGCGCCCTCGTCCGGCAGGGGATACTCCTTCACCTCCATCGTGCCGGGATCGATCGAGCCGATCTTGTTGCTGCCGAACAAGTCGAACCACACCCGCTGCTTCGAGTCGACCACGATGCCATAAGGCCGGCTGCCGCCGCCGGTGCGCCAGAGCCTGATCTTGCCGGTAGCGCCGTCCATCCGGCCGACCGCACCGGCCTGCTGAGCGGTGAACCAGGCATTGCCGGCGCGATCGAATATCATCGTGTGCGGGTCGCCCACGCTGGGATCGGGCATGGGATAATTGGTCAACTTGCCGCTGGCGGGATCGAGTTTGACCAGCCGCCCGTTGCGGTTGCCGGTGTACCACACGGCGCCCTTGGCGTCGACCACGAGGTTATGGGGATGGGTGCCGTCCTCGATCTCGTAGCGCCGGAACTTCCCGTCCTTGGGAGTGAGGTAGGCGATGTAGTTGCCTTCTTGCCCGACGAACCAGACCCGGCCCTGGCCATCCACGTAGGGGTCGCGCGGCCGGGTATCCTCCCACGGCACGGGCCACTCGGTCACTTCGACGGCAACGGAGCCGGCAGCGATCAGGGAGGCGACCGCACCGGAGATGAGGCTGGCTTGGGAGATGAACATTGCAATCCTCGTACGGATGAAGAACCCTGCTCGGGAGAGTCGCGCCCTGGGGTGCGCGGGTCAAGCCCGGCTGCGAGGACCCACTCCTGGCGGTCCGCCGCCGATGCAGTAGACTACCCCTGGAGCGGCCCAGACCACGGCCGCCAGAACCGCGTCAGCCCTCTTCGTGGAGAGGCAACCGGCAGCGCATTGCTGCCCCGGAGCCGCCACGATGAGTACCCGTACCAGCCGAGCTCTCCCCACCGTCCAGCCAATCGTCCCGGTCGTCGGGTCTCCATCGCTCACCGATCGGGCCTGGATCTACGAGCCCAAGTTCGACGGATTCCGGGGCGTGTTCTACCTCAGCCAGGGAAGCTGCTACTTCCGATCCAAACGAGGGAATGTGCTCCGAAGATTCGGCGAGCTCGGCGATCGGGTCCGAGGCCAGCTACCGGTGCGTGAGGCGATCCTCGACGGGGAGGTGGTCGCTCTGGACGATCAGGGACGGCAGGACTTCAGAGGCCTGCTGGCCGGCCGCGGCTGGCTGCACTATGCCGTGTTCGACGTGCTGTGGCTCAACGGGCGGGACCTGAGTCGCCAGTCACTCACGGTTCGCAAGCGGCGGCTGGAGGACTTGGTACCCGAAAGCAACCCAACTGTTTCACGGATGCTGACTGTCGACGGAGACGGACGAGAGCTGTTCGAGGCGGTGCAGCGGCTGGATCTCGAGGGCATTATCGCCAAGCGGAAGGCCGATACGTACTCGTCGTACGCCGTGTGGTACAAGGTAAAGAACCCCACCTACACCCAAGCGGAGGGGCGAGGAGAGCTGTTCGCGCGACCGGCGACGGTCTGAGCGGATCGTCACGGACTTGTTCTTTCTCCACCCGCCAGCCCACATTTCCACCCAGCGGCGTGAACCGGCGCCGCTGGTGGAACCCTTGACTCGATCCGACACTCCCGCGAATGCTCCCGATTCGCGAAGCTCGCCTTCGCCCCGACTACGTCGCTCTCTATCCCGATCTGGCGCCGGGCGTCTGGGTGCCGGCCAGTACCCTCGCTGAATTCGTGCTGGAGCGCGGTCTGTACCAGCGGCGCACCGGCTCGCCCAGCCAGAGTCGGCTGCTGCTCGAATCGCATTTCGAATTTCGCGGCGGCCCCGCTCACCGCGATCCGTCTTGGAAAGGGGCGAATCAGCGGGTCGGCGACGGGTCTACCTGATGCTGAGAACGCAGCTGCAAGTCGGCTCTTGCGCACCGACGGCCGGCCGGTAGACTGAAGAAACACGTCCGCTGTACTCGGCCCGCAGGGCCGACCTCTTCTCGTGGGGAGAGGCGCCAGTTGGCAAGCCGGAGCTTCGGCTAGAGGCGCCTATGTCAGACCACCCCCCCACGGTTACCATCCTCGTCGTCGACGATCAAGAATCGGTCCGGACCACGCTGCGGCGTCAGCTCGCGGCCGAAGGACACACTGTGCTGGAAGCCGGAGATGGTATCGAGGCATTGCAGCTGGTACGCCGCCGAGGCGGCGCGTTGGATCTGCTGCTTACCGACGTGGTTATGCCGGGGATGAACGGCACCGAGCTGGCCGCACGAATCTGCGAAGAATTCCCCACCCTTCCCGTGATTCTGATGTCGGCGTACGCGCCGGCGGGCCTGGCGCGGGTGGGACTCGGTGACAGCATCGTTCCGGTGCTGCAGAAGCCGTTCGAGCCCGACCAGCTGGTCCAGCTGATCCAGCTGGCTGTGGAGCAACCCGGCGCTCGGAATCGGTTTCGCCGGGCCAGCGACAGGGTGCACAGCTAGCCTCGGCGCTCTGGCGGGTCAGAAGGCCACCGTATCCCACTCCGTCAACTCGAAGTACGTCCGGGTCAGCTCCGTCGCCCGCGCGTCGTCGAACTCGGCGCAGGTGTACAAGATGACCGACACGAAACGCGGCCCCGACCACAGACTCAGGTAGATCCCGGAATCGATCAAGGGCACGAAGGCATCGAAGCCCTGATTGACCGCCTTTCCCTGCCCGCCGGTCTGATGCACGATCGGCTCGCCGTAGGTCCGGAGTCCCAGCCCATTGGTGATGAAGCTGAAGTAGCCAGTGATGGTCTCGGCGGTCACTTCAGGACGGGCGAAGTAGCCCTCCACCAACAGCCGCTTGCGGAAGATCTCGGGAGCGATGCGAGGCATGGTTTGTCCCATCCTTCCAGATCAGGAGCACCGCGCCGAGCACCAGGCTCGCCGCCACGATGGTGCGGACCGAGAAAGGCTCGTCGCCCACCACCCAGGCGAGCCCAAGTGCGACTACCGGATTGACGAAGGCATAGGTCCCCACCGCGGCCGGCGTCGTGACCTGGAGCAGCCAGGCGTACGCGCCGAACCCGAGGACCGTCCCGGCGATCACCAGGAATCCGAGGGAAGCGGCGGCTCGCGGCGTCACCGCCTCCAAGCTCCAGCCGGCCGGCTCGCCGCTCAGCAGGCTGAGCGCGAGAACGGCTGCTCCGCCTGCGAGCAGCTGCATTGCCGTCGATTGCGCCACGGAAGCCGGACGCGGGCCGTCACGCGCAATGACCGATCCGACTGCCCAGCTGAGCCCGCTCCCGATCAGCGCCACGCGGTCGGTCAGGGTGCCGGCCCAGATTCCATCTCCTCCGGCCAGTACCGCCACACCCAGAACGCCCAAGCCGAGCCCCGCCAGGACGGTTGGAGTGGGACTCCGGCGCTCCCGCAGCGAGGTGAGCAGGACCAGCCAGAGCGGGATCGCACTTAGAAACAGCGCCGCCTGCCCCGAGGACACTCGCTGCTCCGCCCACGCGAGGACTCCGTGGCACCCGACAAACAAGAAGGTGCCGGCCAGTGCGGCGCTGCGCCACTGCTTCCCGGTGGGTCGCTCGAGACCGCCGTTCCACACCGCCCAGAGTCCCAGCAGGGCCGCCCCGGCGACACAGCGAACCGCGATGGTGAGCAAAGGGGGAACGTCCGCCACCGCGTAGCGGATGGCGAGGAAGGTGCCGCCCCAAAACAGGTAAATCACGGCGAACGCAGCAACGATCGGGCTCACGATGAGGCGTCGCCGGCCTGAAAGACCACCTCGTAGTGCGACACCACGTCGTCGCGCTCGACCAGGAAGCGCTCATCCTCCGGGTAGTACACCGCCCGATCCATCTGGTCTCCGGCAAACCGCCGGATCGCTTCCCGGGAGTCCCACAGGGTGACCAGGGTGAACTCGGCGCGTCCATTCGCCACCCGACGCAGGCCGAGCACGGCGCGGTTGCCCGGTGTGGCCCGGTACTCGGCAAAGCCGGTGGCCCGCAGATACTCGAGGTAGGCCTCGGCATCGTCCGCCTTGGTGGCTCCCCGCCAGATTCGCGCGATCATCAGACACCTTCCTCCGCCTAGTGGAGTAGCACCAGTATATGCCTTCTAACTGGTGCAGCCTACCACGCCGATTCTCACCTGTCAAGGGCGCTATACTGGTGCTATCTTTCCCGCATGACACTGCCCCTTGCTCACTCGGTCAGCGCCGAGCCTTTCAAGTACATCGCTGGAGACCCCGCCCTGGACCTGGTGAATACCGTGGACTGGACTGGCCGAGGGCTGGAGGATGACCGCCTGACCGACTATGACCGGCTCACCCGCTGGGGTGAGGGCGTTGGAATCCTCTCTCCGGGCGCTGCCGCGCACCTGCGAAAACGAGCCCGGACCCGGCCCCGAGAGGCGGAGGCAGCACATCGGGCCGCGCTGCGGGCCCGCTGGGTGCTTCGGCGGACCTTCGAGGCCATGGCGCGCGGGACGCCGCCGGGTGATGCGCTCGCCGAGCTCAATGCGCTGCTCGCCCGGGCCCTCCCGCGGTTGCACGTGGGCACGGCGCAACGCCGTCCGAGGCGAGGGGGTGGGCTCGTGCTGGAATGGCGGGAGATGGGCACCAAGCTCGACTCCGTCCTCTGGCCCGTGCTCTGGTCGGCCGCATCGTTGCTGGTGTCCGGAGCGGCCGGCCGGGTCCGTATCTGCGGGGGGTCGGACTGCGGCTGGATGTACGTCGACCGGAGCCGCAACGGCTTGCGCCGCTGGTGCGAGATGGAAACCTGCGGGACTCGGGAAAAGTCGCGGCGGCGGTATCAGAGGCAGAAGCAGGGCATGTCCCGATAGGGACCGCCCTGCTAAGAGTCTCTCAGGGTGAGAGTGAAATCGCGGGGTGCGGCGTGCCCGGGCCGGAAATAGCCCCTGTCCCGACTCGACCCACATCTGCTAACTCTAACTGGGAAATGATGTTACGACGTCTCAGCCAAACTCAGGCAGAGAAGGCACGCTCTCTGCCTGTAACCCTTGGCGCCTCAGTTCCATTTTCCCGCAAATCAGCCGATCGGAGTGCAACGCGTGGTACGGATGGTCCGGCTTCTCGTCGGCAATCGTCGCGGTCAGGGACTCGTGGAATACGTCCTGATCGTGACCCTGATGGGTTGCTGCCTGGTTGCCATCCTCGGCCTCGCCTCGACCACCACCCGGAACATGTACTCAAAGACGTCCTCCACTATCTCGCGCCAGACCTCCAGCGGCGGCTATGGCCACGGCGGCTGGAGCGGCGGCGGCGGCGCTCCGGCGTCGAATCCCGATCCCGAAGAGCCGGACGACAGCCCGCCGGACTCCGGCTCGGTCCAGGCCTCCAGGAAGAGCTAGACTCTCTGCACGTTGCCAACCGCGCCTCGCCAGCCTAGCGTCCAAGTGACCCGGGGGCACGAGGCGACCATGTCCAAGAATCCACCGAGCAAAACCGAACGCGACCTCGAAGAGAAGCGGAAGCGGCTCAAGCAAGCCGAGCGTAACGCCGATGAGCTGGTCGGCGACGCCGAGGAACTGGGCAAAGAGGCGGAGGAGCTACGGCACGAAGCCGAGCGCCTCCGCCAGAAGGCCCACGAGCCGATGGGCCCGAACGGCTAGTCCTTCATTGCTACGCCAAGGGTTCGCGCCGTTTCCACCAGACCCATGAACTCCCCGCGGTAGCCTTCCTCATCGGCGCCGCGGGCACCGCGGGCCAGCTGGAGCACGGCATCGTAGGTCAAGTTGCCCTTGTGCTCCGAGTCTCGCAGCAGCAGGGCAAAGCCCGCCACCGCCGTGGCCCAGCGCAAGTCCTCCGACTCTTCCGCCTGCTCGCGATCCACCACCGGAGTGCTGAGCAGTCGACTGGTGGTTCCGCTGGGTTCCTTGTACCGCAATCGCACGGTCATCAGCTCCGAGGTCCGGGAGGCGGTTGGTTTGAGGGTCACTTCCTGATAGCGGAGGCTGTCGTCACTCAGGGCGACGGGCCTGGCTCCCACCGGCACCACTTCGTACAACGCGGTCACGCTGTGGCCTGCCCCCAGTTCTCCCGCGTCCTTCTTGTCGTCGGCGAAGTCCTCTTTGGCGAGCATCCGGTTCTCATATCCCAGCAGCCGATAGGCCTGCACCCGCGCCGGATTGAATTCGACCTGGATCTTCACGTCTTTCGCGATGGTGAACAGAGTGCCGCCGAATTCCCGCACGAACACCTTCTGAGCCTCACGGAAGCTGTCGATGTAGGCATAGTTGCCGTTTCCCTTGTCGGCCATCTGCTCCATCTTGCTGTCCTTGAGGTTGCCGGTGCCGAAGCCAAGCACCGTGAGGAAGGTGCCTTCGGTCCTGCGGGCCTCCACCAGGCGGATCATCTCGGCATCCGAGCTTACCCCCACGTTGAAGTCACCGTCGGTCGCCAGGATCACCCGGTTGTTGCCCTCCTCGACGAAGTGCTCCCTCGCCACGTCGTAGGCGAGCCGTAGTCCCGCGCCGCCCGCGGTGGAGCCGCCCGCCTCCAGCCGGTCGATGGCGTCGAGAATGGTGGACTTGTCGGCGCCAGAGGTCGAGGGCAGAACCAGCCCCGCCGCGCCGGCGTACACCACGATGGCCACCCGGTCTTGCTTGCGAAGCTCGCCCACCAGGGCGCGGAAAGCGCGCTTCACCAGCGGCAATTTGTCCTCGCTCATCATCGAGCCCGAGACATCGATCAGGAACACCAGATTGCTGGGCGGCAGGTCCTTGGTCTTGGGCCGCTTGCCCTGCAGTCCGATGCGGACCAGCCGATGGTCCGCCGCCCAAGGGCAGGCGCCGACTTCCGCGGCCACCGCGAACGGATGGCTGCCGGTCGGGTCGGGGTAGTGGTAGCTGAAGTAGTTCACGAACTCCTCCAGCCGCACCGCATCGACCGGTGGAAGCGTGCCCTGATGCAGGAAGCGCCTGGTGTTGCTGTAGGACGCGGCGTCCACGTCGATCGAAAAGGTCGACAGCGGGTTGGCCGCCGCCGCGAGGAAGCGGCCCTCCTCGATCCGGTTGTAGCCCTCGGTATTCCAGGGCTCGCCGCGCCGGCGCCAGGGCTCGGCCGAGGCCGGGAAACCGCGCGAGACGGCACCGGTCTGGACCCGAGCCTGCTCCGGGGCGTACGACGGAGCATTCACGGCTTGCTTGCTGCTGGCTTCGTCCCGGGCCTCGAGCGGGAGTCCTTTACTGACTGTGGTGATCTCCTGGAGCTGCGCCGCGGTTTGTTCGAGCACGAAGTCGTGGATGGCCGTCCGATTGGCCCGCACCTGGACGGTGGCTTCCGCCGACTTATAGCCGATCATCGCCGCGCGCAGGCTGACCTGCCCCAGGGCCACGGAAGCGAAGCGGTAACGTCCGATGCTGTCGGTGAGGGTGTGGAGTGCGGTGCCTACCACGAAGACTTGAGCGTTGGCAATGGGAGCGCCGGCCTGATCCCGAACCCGCCCTTCGATGCTTCCGGTGGCCGGGACTGGAGCTACCGGTGCGGCGGCGGCGGTCGCGAGGGAAAGGAGCAGGGCGGCGACCAGCCCGCAGGCGCGCCGGGCAGGGAGCAGTATCGGGGAACGCATCGGAGCCTCACGTTGGAGTTATCCGTAGAGATGCGCGACCCCGCCGTCCTCACACATAGGTGTTGACCCCGGTGGCCTTGAACGTCGCATATACGAATAGGCCCTCGGTAAGCCCCAGCCCCGCCACAGCCTCACGAGTCACCTCCGCGATCAGCACCGGAGTGGTGCCCAACACGACTCTCACCCGCTCGCCGGACGGCGGCTCGGGAATGAGCTCGAGAATCGAGCCGGCGAACGCGTTCTGGGCACTGGCCTCGGGCGGCTGGCGGTAAATGGTGATCTCCCGCGGGCTCACCGTGGCGAAGACGTCCCCCTCGCCGGGGCCGGACAGGACCAGGTCGCCTTCGGCGGTACGGACCCGGGGCGCCACCTGGCCGGTGGGCCCACCCATGGTTCCCACGAAGAGATTGGTGCCCATGAGCTCGGCGACAAATGCGGTTCGAGGATGTTGCAGCAGATCTTCCCGGGAGCCCAGCTGCGATATCCGGCCGGCGTCCAGCACGATGATCTGGTCGCCGAAAATCAGGGCTTCCACCGGACTGTGAGTCACGTAGACGGTGATGCAGGGGAGCCGGTCGAGCAGGTCTCGCAGCTCGGCGCGTACCTGCCGGCGGGTCTGGAGATCGAGGGCGGACAGCGGCTCGTCGAGCAGCAGCAACCGGGGATTCAGCACCAGCGCCCGAGCCAGTGCCGCGCGTTGCTGCTGACCACCGGAGAGCTGGCCCGGCATACGCGCCTCCAGCTCCGAGATTCCCGCCGACTCCAAGGCTTGGGCCACGCGGCTCTGTGCCTCTCGAGCGGGAAGCCCCAACGAGTCGAGCCCGAAGCCGACGTTCTGCCGGACGCTCAGATGGGGGAACAGCGCGTAGTCCTGCGACACATACCCGACGTCGCGCTCCCACGCCGGACGATTCATCCTGGAGTCGCTATCGAAATACACCTCCTCATCGACGGTGATCCGGCCTCGGTCCGGGCGATCGAGGCCGGCGAGCGCCCGCAACACCGAAGTCTTCCCTGCCCCGCTCTCGCCGACCAGCACCGTGGTGCCGCCGGGGCCGGCCGAGAACGCCACCTCCAGGGCGAAACTTCCGATCCGTCTAGCGAGCGAAGCGACGAGCACGGGCAAGGGCCCCGGCCAGCCGGGCTGGGCCGGCGCGTACGCCAAGCAGCACACCAAGCGAAACCGCCAGCAGAACCACTGAGAGGGCGATCGCGGCCTCGAGATCGGTCTGCAGGGCGATGTAGACCGCCAGCGGCATCGTCTGGGTCAGCCCCGGCATGTTACCGGCGAAGGTGATGGTGGCGCCGAATTCACCCAGCGCGCGTGCCCAACTCATCGAGGCGCCGGCCAGCAGCGAGGGGAAAGCCAGCGGCAGCATGACTCGGAAGAACGTCCGGCTAGGCGAGGCGCGAAGAGTGGCGGCCGCGTCCAGGTAGCGCCGGTCGACCTCGCTCAGGCCGGCCCGGGTGGCTCCCACGAAGAAAGGCGCGGCGACGAACACCTGGGCCACCACGACCCCGGCGGTCGTAAACGGAAGGCTCACCCCAAGGAACTGGAGTGCGCCTCCGGCGAGTCCTGCTCGACCGAAGGCGGTGAGGAGCGCCACACCGGCGACGGTGGGCGGAAGCACCATGGGAAGATCGATCAGCAGCTCGACCAGACGCTTGCCGGGGAACTCACGAGTGGCGAGCAGATAGGCGACCGGGAGGCCCAGGACCACGACGGCGAGTGTGGCGGTGGCGCTGGTGACCAGGCTCAGCCGGAGGGCGTCCACGATGATCGGGTCAGTCATCCTGGCGATCAGGGCGGCCGGCGGAATCCGCAACACCAGTCCGGCCAGCGGCAGTGCCAGCAGGAACAGGAGCAACAGGCCCGCAAGGGCGGCGCCTACACTGAGGGCCGCCGTAGCCACGCGGTCCCTGCGAGCTTTCCCGGTCACCCGAGTGCCGACCCCTTCCCGATCATCACTTCGGTGGACTTGATCAAGGCGAACACCTGGTCTCCCACCCGAAGCTTGAGTCGTTCGGCGGAGGTCCGGGTGATGACCGAGACCAGTTCCTGATCGCCGATTTGCACCCGAACCTCCGCCATCACACCTTCGATGACCAGGGCGAGCACTCGTCCCCGCAGCTGATTGCGCGCGCTGATGTCGAGGCTGGCGGGCCGGGTGGCCGATTCGCCACCGGACAACAACGCGTCGAGGTCGTTGCGGCTGAACAGCCATTTGCGGCCGATCCGGCGGCCGGGGAGCTTTCCCGAACGCGCCAGCGCCTGGACGCGCTTCGGGTTGAGGCGGAGGTAAGCGGACGCCTCTTCGGTGCTTAACAGTTCCATATATTCCCCTATGATCCTCGATAATACTCGTTCGGTGCAGCATACCGCTAGGACGCGCGTCCAGCTCGGTGCGGCGGTGGGCCTGGTGTTGCTGACTCCACCTCCGCTGGAAGCGCAGGTCGAAGTGCAGCTCTTCCTCGGCACTTCGCTCAGCACTCCATCTCCACTCAGCATCGATCAGAGACAGCAGCCCGATCTGCACTTCACCGCGCATTGGGCGACGCGTCCCTTTGACGATGCTCCTTACTATGCGGCGCGGGTGGGGCTCTGGAGAGGAGCACGAGGGTGGGCCTTCGACTTCACCCACCACAAGATCTACCTCACCAACCCACCCGCGACGGTGCAGCAGTTTCGGATCACCAACGGAATGAACCTGCTCACCCTGAGCCGAACCTTTCGCCGCGACCGGCTGTCGTACGGGCTCGGCGCCGGCCCGGTCATCACCTTCCCGCTCAATCGGGTACGCGATGAGAGGCTGGAGGAGGAACGCGGCTTCTGGGGTGGCTATTTTCTGTCTGGGGCACACCTGATGGCCAGCGCGACGAGGCGGGTCCCGATCAGCGGCCGGCTATTTCTCAGCGTGGACGGACGCGCCTCGGTTTCCTATGTGCGGGTGCCGGTGGCACACGGCCACGCGTCGCTCCCCAACTTCGCACTGCACTTCCATGCCGGCCTGGGCTTCGGGCAATGACTGAATCCAATGATGCCACGATGTCGGTCGTGCGGGCGAATGTTATCGGTCTCGGGTGGCTTCCCTTGGCGGCGCTGCTGGCCCTGGGTCCCTTTGTGCTGCTTCGGGGCGGAGCCCCATTGGCCGCCGGGCTGCCTGGCCGGGGCGTGCTTCCGATAGTAATACTCATCATCGTTGCCAGCATCCTGGCGCACGAGTCGCTGCACGCGTTGGGTTTCCTGCTCTTCGGCAGAGTGCCCCGATCCAGCGTCCGTCTGGGATTTCATCGCCGCACCCTCACGCCCTTTGCCGCCTGCAATACCGCGGTAACCGCCGGAGCCTACCGCAAGGCAGCGCTCCTGCCGGCCGTGGTGTTGGGGGTGGTGCCCTCGATCCTGGGAGTGATCGTCGGCTCCCCGGCTCTGACACTGTGGGGATGGGTGATGCTCGCGTTGGCCGGCGGGGACCTGGCGGCGGTTTGGGCGATCCGGCGAGTGCCGGGTGAAAGCTTGGTATTGGATCACCCCAGTCGGGTGGGGTGTCGAATCGTAGGAGAGAGTTAGGCTCTTCAGCTCCGCGGCCTTCCGATGGTGAAATGGAACGTCGCTCCCTGCCCTACCGTTCCCTCGGCCCACACTCGCCCGCCATGGCGGTGAATGATCCGCTGGACCGTGGCGAGACCGATGCCGGAGCCGGGAAACTCGCTCGACCGATGGAGCCGCTGGAACGGCACGAACAGCCGGTCGGCGTAGTCCATGTCGAACCCGGCACCGTTGTCCCGGACGAAGTACGCCGGCTCTCCGCTGGCGTGGGTCATGCCGAACTCGATCCTGGGTGCCGACTCTCGCGCGGTGAACTTCCAGGCGTTTTCCAGGAGGTTGGTCAGCGCGATACGAAGCAGCTGCCCATCGCCCGCGACCACCACCCCGGGCCGCACCTTGAGCTCGACGGTGCGATCCGGCTCGTTCTCCCGCAGCCGGGCGGCGATGATTTCCACCAGCGAGCTCAGGTTCACTTCCTGATCCCGCAGTTCGGCCTGGGTCACCTTGGACAGGTGCAGCACTTCGTCGATCAACTGGCTCATGTGCCGGCTGGCTTCGCGCACTCGCTCGAAGTAATGCCGCCCGGCGTCATCCAGCCGTTCCGCCTGGCTCTCCAGAATGGCTTTGCTGAAGTTGTCGATCCGCCGGAGCGGCGCGCGGAGGTCGTGCGACACCGCGTAGCTGAAGCTTTCCAGCTCCCGGTTCTTGTGCTCCAGGTCCCGCACCAGCTCGGCCTGGGCTTCCGCCAGCTGCAGCGCGGCTTGTTCGCTTTCCTGGAGCAGGAGAGTCTGCCGCCGGAGCATCTCGGTTTTCTTGGCCAGCTCGACGAAGACCGACACCTTGGAGCGAACGAACTCGGGGACCACCGGCTTGACCAGATAGTCGACCGCCCCCACCGCGTAGCCGCGAACCGCCTGGGTGTGACTCTTGTCGGCGGCGGTCAGGAAGATGATGGGAGTATGCCGGGACTTGTCTCGCTCTCGAATGAGCGTGGCGGTTTCGAAACCATCCATGTCCGGCATCTTCACGTCCAGCAGGATGACCGCGAAGTCGTGGGTGAGGAGCATCTTCAGCGCCTCGCGGCCCGACTCGGCCCGCACCAGGTTCTGCCCCAGCCCCTGGAGCATGGCCTCCAGCGCGACCAGGTTGGCCGGTTGATCGTCGACCAGGAGAATGTTGACCCGGTCGGAGGCCGTTGCATCGTCGGCTGGCGATGCAGCAGGGGTGCTAGGCCGCGGGAGGGTTTGCTCCAACGGCGGGACGGCGTCCGCCTCCACGGGGCCGGCCGCTCCGCCTACCGGTATAGCCATACTCGGAGCAATGAAAGGAGTTGATCCATATCCACCGGCTTGGCGACGTAGTCCGACGCGCCGGCCTCGATGCACTTCTCCCGGTCGCCCTTCATGGCCTTTGCGGTGACGGCGATGATAGGCAGGCTCCGGAACTTGGGATGCTCCCGGATGGCCCGCATGGTCTCGTAGCCATCCATCTCCGGCATCATCACGTCCATCAGCACCGCGTCCACGTGCTCGGCCTCCTGGAGCCGGGCGATCCCTTCCCGCCCGCTCTCGGCGTAGAGCACGTTCATCTCACTGCGCTCCAGGAAGGTGGTGAGCGCGAAGATATTGCGCACGTCGTCATCGACGATCAGGACCGTCCGGCCGATGAGCGCCGGGTCGGTTCGATGCAGCTGCTCCAACATCTTTCGCTTGGGCTCCGGTAGATCGGCGGTCACCCGGTGGAGGAACAGCGCGGTCTCATCCAGCAACCGCTCGGGCGAGCCGGCGTCCTTGATCACCACCGACTCCGCCAGGCGCTGCAGCTCGGCTTCCTCCCGCTTGGTGAGCTGCTTCCCGGTATACACGATGGTGGGGAGCTTCCGTAACCCGATCTCGCTCTTCACCCGGGTGATGAGCTGGAACCCGGTCATGTCCGGAAGGCCGAGATCGAGCACCATGCAATCGAATCGCATGGACTGAAGGGCGTCGAGCGCTTCGGCGCCGGTTCCCACGGTCGTCGTCTGCACGTCCCCGTCGCCGATCAGCTCCATGATGCTCTGCCGGGCGGCCTCGTCGTCCTCTACCACCAGGAGGCGCTTGACCGGGCGGTCAATGAACTCGTGCAGCGTGCTGAGCGCCTGGGAGAGCGAGTCCTTGGTGGCCGGCTTGGTGAGGAAGTCGATGGCGCCGAGCCGGAGACCGCGTTGCCAGTTTTCCTCGACCGAGATGATGTGAACCGGAATGTGCCGAGTGGCCGGATCGTGCTTGAGCCGGTCGAGGATAGTCCATCCATCGGCGTCGGGCAGGCGCAAGTCGAGCGTCACGGCAGTGGGGATGTACTCCCGTGCCAGGGCAAGCGCCCGATCGGCCCGCTGAGCCACCAATCCCTTGAAGCCGCGATCTCGAGCCAGGTCCAGCAGGATCTGGGCGAAACTGGGGTCGTCCTCGGCGATGAGCAGAATGCGGTCGTTTTCTTGGATGGAGGCTCGGTCGTCGCTCACCGACCGTTCCACCACTGGCGCGAGCACCAAGCGGGACGCGGCGGTAGCGACCGGCTTGGGATCCAGGACCGGGGTGGGCGCCGCCGCGGCCTCGCCCGCCGGCTGCACCGGATAGATCAACGGCAGGTACAGGGTGAAGGTGCTGCCCGCTCCCGGGGTGCTCTCGATCCGGATCTCGCCGCCCAGGAGTCGGGTAATCTGCCGGCTGATCGAAAGCCCCAGTCCGGTGCCGCCGAACTTCCGGCTGGTGCCGGTATCGCCCTGCTGGAAGGCCTCGAAGATGACGCCGTGCTTCTCCTTGGGAATTCCGATGCCGGTGTCGCTGACCGAGAACGACACCACCATATTGGCCGCGTTGAGCAGCTCCTGCTCCGGGTTCCAACCGCCGGTGGCGACGGACACCCGCAGCGACACCGAGCCCCGCTCGGTGAACTTGAAGGCGTTGGACAGCAGGTTCTTGAGCACCTGCTGCAGCCGCTTGGTATCGGTCTGCAGCGCGGGCGGAAGGCCGTAGTCGACCGAGACCTCGAAGTGCAGCCCCTTGAGATCGGCCACCTGCCGGAAGGTGCTGTCGACGAACTTCCGAATCTCGGTGAAAGGCACCGGGGTGACGTCCACCGCCATGGTGCCGGACTCGATCTTGGAGAGGTCCAGGATGTCGTTGATCAGGTCCAGCAGGTCCGACCCGGATCCGTGGATGGTCTGGGCGAATCCGACCTGCTTGGTCGTGAGGTTGCCTTCCGCGTTTTCGGTCAGGATCTGCGACAGGATCAGCAGGCTGTTGAGCGGAGTGCGCAGCTCATGCGACATGTTGGCCAGGAACTCGGACTTATACTTGGAGATCAGGGCCAGCTGCTCGGCCTTTTCCTCCAGCGCCACCCGGGACTGCTCGACCTCCTTGTTCTTGAGCTCCACTTCGGTCTTCTGGCTGCTGAGCAGCTGAGCCTTTTCCTCCAGCTCCGCGTTGGTCTTCTGGAGCTCGTCCTGCTGCTTCTTGAGCAGCTCCTCGGACTTCTGCAGCGAACGGGTCTGCTGCTCCAGCCGCTTGTTGGTCTCGGTCAGGACCTCCTGTTGCGACTGCAAGCTCTCGGTGAGCGCCTGCGACTGCTTGAGCAGCTCCTCGGTCCGCATGTTGGCCGCGATGGTGTTGAGCACGATGCCGATGCCCTCGGCCAGCTGCTCCAGGAAGGTCAGCCGGATCTCGTCGAACTCGTCGAAGGTGGCCAGCTCCAACACTGCCTTGGTCTCGCCCTCGAAGAGCACCGGCAGGACGACCAGACCCCGAGGCGGCGCTTCGCCCAGGCCGGAGCTGATCTGGACGTAGTTCTGGGGCACCTGATTGATGAGCATCATCCGCCGGTCGGCCGCGACCTGGCCCACCAGTCCCTCGCCGGTGCGGAACTCGGTGGAGGCATTCTGGCGGTGCTTGGCGGCGTAGCTCGCCACCAGCTTGAGCGTCGAGGTCTCGCCCGAGCTGTCCACGACATAGAAGAGTCCGTGGTGGGCGGTGACCAGCGGAGCCAGGTCGGAGAGGATGAGCTGGGACACGGCGCCCAGGTCCCGCTGCCCTTGGAGCATCCGGCTGAACTTGGCCAGGTTGGTCTTGAGCCAGTCCTGCTCCATGTTCTTCCGCGTCGTGTCGCGGAGGTTGCGGATCATCTCGTTGATGTTGTCCTTGAGCTCCGCCACCTCGCCCTGCGCCTCGACCGCGATCGACCGGGTCAGGTCGCCCTTGGTCACCGCCGTCGCCACGTCGGCGATGGCACGGACCTGAGTCGTGAGGTTGGCGGCCAACTGGTTCACGTTGGCGGTGAGGTCACGCCAGATCCCGGCCGCGCCCGGCACCCGGGCCTGACCGCCGAGCTTGCCGTCCACCCCGACCTCGCGCGCCACGTTGGTAACCTGATCGGCAAAGGTCGCCAGGGTATTGGTCATGCCGTTGATGGTGTCGGCCAGGGTGGCGATTTCGCCCTTCACCTCCACCCGCAGCTCCTGCTTGAGGTCGCCGTTGGCGACCGCGGTCACCACCTTGGCGATGCCGCGGACCTGCGAGGTGAGGTTGCTGGCCATCCAGTTGACGTTGTCGGTGAGGTCCTTCCAGACGCCGGCGACACCCACCACTTGAGCCTGGCCGCCCAGCTTGCCTTCGGTGCCCACCTCGCGGGCAACACGGGTGACTTCCGAGGCGAAGGAGTTGAGCTGGTCCACCATGGTGTTCACGGTGTTCTTCAGCTCCAGGATCTCGCCCTGCACGTCGACCGTGATCTTCTTGTTGAGCTCGCCGCGGGCCACGGCCGTGGTCACGTCGGCAATGTTGCGCACCTGGGCGGTGAGGTTGCCCGCCATCGAGTTGACGTTGTCGGTGAGGTCCTTCCAGGTGCCGCCCACGCCCTTCACCTGCGCCTGCCCGCCCAGCTTGCCCTCGGTGCCCACCTCGCGCGCGACGCGGGTCACCTCGGAGGCGAAGGAGTTGAGCTGGTCCACCATGGTGTTGATGGTGTCCTTGAGCTCGAGGATTTCGCCGCGAACGTCGACCGTGATCTTCTTGGAGAGGTCGCCGGTGGCCACCGCGGTGGTCACCTGGGCGATGTTGCGGACCTGGGCCGTCAGATTGCCGGCCATCGAGTTCACGTTATCGGTCAGGTCCTTCCACACGCCGGCCACACCGGTCACCTGAGCCTGGCCGCCCAGCTTGCCTTCGGTCCCCACTTCGCGGGCGACGCGGGTCACTTCGGAGGCGAAGGAGTTGAGCTGGTCCACCATGGTGTTGATGGTGTTCTTGAGCTCCAGGATCTCGCCCTTCACGTCCACGGTGATCTTGCGGTTCAGCTCGCCTCGGGCCACCGCGGTGGTGACCTCGGCGATGTTACGCACCTGCGACGTCAGGTTGCCGGCCATCGAGTTGACGTTGTCGGTGAGGTCCTTCCAGGTGCCGCCGACCCCCCGCACCTGCGCCTGCCCACCCAGCTTCCCTTCGGTGCCGACCTCGCGGGCCACGCGGGTCACTTCCGAGGCGAAGGAGTTGAGCTGGTCGACCATGGTGTTGATCGTGTTCTTGAGCTCCAGGATCTCACCCTTCACGTCCACCGTGATCTTCTTGGAGAGGTCGCCGTTGGCGACGGCGGTGGTGACCTCGGCGATGTTACGCACCTGAGCCGTCAGGTTGCCGGCCATGGAGTTCACGCTGTCGGTCAGATCTCGCCAGGTGCCGCCGACGCCGGTGACCTGGGCCTTGCCGCCCAGCTTCCCTTCGGTGCCCACCTCGCGGGCGACGCGAGTCACTTCCGAGGCGAAGGAGCTGAGCTGGTCCACCATCGCGTTGATGGTGTTCTTGAGCTCCAGGATTTCCCCCTGCACGTCCACCGTGATCTTGCGGTTGAGCTCACCTCGGGCCACCGCGGTGGTGACCTCGGCGATGTTGCGGACTTGCGAGGTCAGGTTGCCGGCCATCGAGTTGACGCTGTCGGTGAGGTCCTTCCAGGTGCCACCGACGCCCTTCACCTGCGCCTGGCCGCCGAGCTTGCCTTCGGTACCGACTTCGCGGGCGACGCGGGTCACCTCGGAGGCAAAGGAGTTGAGCTGGTCGACCATGGTATTGATCGTGTTCTTGAGCTCCAGAATCTCACCCTTCACGTCTACCGTGATCTTCTTGTTGAGCTCGCCGCGGGCCACCGCCGTGGTGACCTCGGCGATGTTGCGGACCTGGGCGGTGAGGTTGCCGGCCATCGAGTTGACGTTGTCGGTGAGGTCCTTCCAGGTGCCCGCAACGCCTTTCACCCGCGCCTGGCCACCCAGCTTGCCCTCGGTGCCCACCTCGCGCGCGACGCGGGTGACCTCGGAGGCAAAGGAGCTGAGCTGGTCCACCATGGAGTTCACCGTCTTGCCGATGCGGAGGAACTCGCCCATCAGCGGCCGGCCTTCGATGTCGAGCGCCATGGTCTGGGAGAGGTCGCCCTTGGCCACCGCGCCGATCACCCGGGCGACTTCGCTGGTGGGCTGCACCAGGTCGCCGATGAGCACGTTGACCGAGCTGACCGATGCCGCCCAGGAACCGGCCCCCGAGAGATGGGCTCGTTGAGCGGTCCGGCCTTCCTTTCCCACCGCCAGGCTCACCCGCTCCAGCTCCCGGGCCATTTCCTGGTTCAGCTCGGCGATCTCGTTCAGGGTGTCGGCGATCTTGCCGGCCAGGCCGGTCTTGGCGACCGGCATCCGTGCCGAGAAGTCCCCCTTGCGCACCGCGGTGAGCACGGCGAGCAACTGCTGCAGATCGAGCGATTCAGCAGCTGTGGCAGAGACGCGGGAGGAGCGCTTCGCGGTACGACCATTACCGGTCGAAGCGGAGGACGAAGCATTCGACATGGGAACTCCACCAGGGGGACGGCGTGAGCGGGCGTATACCAGTGCAATATCAATACATACGAGAAGCCGGCGGCGTGACCCGGGTCACACCGGTCACCAGGTCGACCAGGTGGTTGGCGCCGGCTCGGCTTCGGGAATATCCTTGCTAGGGGCAACCGTCGGCAAGTCGTTTCCCTCTCATGGCCTGTGAATGACCCCCGAGCCACTCCGGATTCTCATTCTCGAAGATGTGCCCATGGACGCCGAGCTGGTGGAATACGAGCTCGCGCGGGCCCGGATTCCATTTGCATCGCGTCGGGTGGACACTCGTGAAGACTTCGTTCACGAGCTGGACCACTTCCAGCCCGACCTCATCCTCTCCGACTACACCCTTCCCCGGTTCGACGGCATGGCCGCCCTCTCCCTCGCGCGGGAGCGGATGCCCACGGTGCCCTTCTTGATCGTTACCGGCTCGGTCAACGAGGAGACTGCGGTGGGATGCATGAAGGCAGGGGCGACCGATTACCTGTTGAAGAGCAATCTCGCCCGCATCGGCCCGGCGATCGAGGGCGCCCTGGCCCGGGTCCAATCGCGGCGGGAAAAGACCCTCGCCCAGGATGCGCTCCGGCGCTCGGAAGCCAACCTCCGAGCGATCTTCAACAACAGCGTGCAGTGCTTCGTGCTGATCGACCGGGATGGGACCATCCAGGCGCTCAACCGCACCGCGGTCGAATGGGGAGAGCGGATCCTAGGGCGACGCTTCCAGGAGGGAGACCGGATCCACGACTTCATTCCCGACGCGGCGGAGGGCTTTCGGGTCGCGCTGGGCGGCGAATACCGGCAGGTGGAGCGCTGCATTCGGGACAGCAGCGGCGTCGAGCGATGGTTCGACACGACTCACGCACCAGTGGTCGACGAACAGAGTGAGGTCATTGGGGTCTGCCTCAACGCTCAGGAGGTGAGTGAGCGGAAGCGGGCCGAGCATGCCCTGCGCGACAGCGAGGCCCGGTACCGAGACCTGTTCGACAACGCCAGCGACCTGGTTTGCACGACGGCGCCCGACGGAACCTTCCTCTACGTCAACCGGGCCTGGCACGACGGAATCGGCTACACCGACGCGGATCTGGCAGGCCGTCGCTTCCTCGAGCTGGTTCATCCCGAGAGCCGGGAGCGCTACCTCCAGGTGGTCTCCCGGGTGCTCGCCGGGGAGAGCCTGAACCACGTCGAGCTGGTGCTGGTCACCAGCTCGGGGACACCGATTACGGTCGAAGGGAACCTCAGCGCCACTCCCGTCAACAGCCAGGCGGTCATGCTCCGGGGGATCTACCGCGACGTGACCGAGCGAAAGCGGATCGAGGAGCAGCTTCTTCGAGCCGAACGCATGCAGGCCGCCGGGCGACTCGCCGGGGGAGTGGCGCACGAGGTGAACAACATGATGACCGGGGTCATCGGCTTCAGCGAATTCGTGCTGCAGAGCCTCCCGGCGGACGATCCCCGGCGGGGGGAGGTGCAGGAGATCATCAAGGCCGGCAGCCGCGCGGCCGACGTCACCCGGCAGCTTCTCGCCTTCACCCGCCAGCAGCTGATGCGACCCGAGGTCCTGGAACTCAACCAGGCCCTGGGCGGACTGGAGAAGCTGTTGCGCCGCTCGCTGGGAGAAGGTCACCGGCTGGAGCTCCTGCTCTCCTCCGACACCGGGCGCATCCAGGCGGATCGAGGTCAGCTGGAACAGGTCCTGATCAACCTGGTGCTGAACGCCAAGGACGCCATGAGCGAGCCCGGACGGGTGACCATCGCCACCGAACGCGCGACGCTGGACCAGGCCTATATCCAACGCCACGAGGAGGTGCCGATCGTGCCGGGTGAGTACATCCGGTTGACCGTGAGCGACACCGGCTGCGGGATGACTCCGGAAGTGCAGGCCAAGATCTTCGAGCCCTTTTTCACCACGAAGCCGGTCGGTCAAGGCACCGGGCTCGGACTCTCGACCGTCTACGGCATCGTCAAGCAGAGCGGCGGGTTCATCTGGGTGTATAGCGAGGTCGGGTACGGCACGGCGTTCAAGATTTACCTGCCCCGCCTCGGGGTGGGCGAGACCGCGGCCATGGTCTCGGATAGAAGTGGCCCTCCCTCCGGGGGCTCGGAGACCATTCTGGTGGTCGAGGATGAGGAAATGGTTCGCGCCCTGGCCTGCCGCGCGCTCCGAGAGCACGGCTACACGGTGCTGGAGGCCAGCCACGGATTCGAGGCGGTGGAGCAGGTGGAGCAGCACGGAGGCTCGATCGATCTGGTGATTTCCGACGTCGTGATGCCTGAGCTCGGCGGACGAGAATTGGGCCAGCGACTCGCCCAGATGAATCGGGAGCTTCCGGTGCTCTACATGTCGGGGTATACCGGGGAGGATGTGATTCAACGAGGGCTGCTGGACCCGGAGGCGACCTTCCAGCAGAAGCCGTTTACCCCGGAAGGGCTCGCCCGCAAAGTTCGGCAGATGCTGGATACCCGGGTCCGGCGCCGCTCGGAGGGCGGCGCTTAGCTGATCGGCTCCGGCTCGTTCTCGGTGGCAGCCGTGCGCGGGGCGGGCCGAAACTCCAGATGTTCCGCTCTCAGGATGACGAAGCCCTGAGGGGTTGCGAGCCGAGTGAGTCGCTCTCCCGCCATGTTCACCATCCGCTGGGTGACCCCGGGAAAAATCGGCGCCACGTCGTACCATTTGGTGGGATTGAGGTCCGGATATCGGCGCTGTTGTTCGGACCGCAGACGGGCCTGGACCGCCATCGAAGCTCCGGGGGAGGGTGGAGATAATTTAACTGGCTATCGGCTATCGGCTATCCGCTACTGCTGTCAAACCCGGGCTCGGGCCAGTAGCTCAGTGGCGGGTAGCCGAAGCCGATAGCCTCCTACCTCATTCCCCTGAAGAACTCCCTCACATCCGCCGCCAGCTCATCCGGCTCCTCCCACGCGGCGAAATGGCCGCCCCGAGGGAGTGACGTCCATCGAGTCACCTCGTAGGCCCGCTCCACCCATTCTCGCGGCGGCGAGGGGGCCTCTCGCGGGAGCACCGCCACACCGACCGGGACCCTGACCCGCTCCCCTGGGCCGAAGTGAAGCGGATGCCGCCCGGTTGCGCCGTATAAGCGCATCGAAGGGCCGATGCTGCCGGTGACCCAATAGAGCATCACGTTGGTCAGGATCTCGTCCCGGCTGAATCGCCGCTCCACCTCGCCGTCGCAGTCGCTCCAGGCGCGCAGCTTCTCTACGATCCATGCGGCCAGCCCCACCGGCGAATCGGTCAGGCCGTAGGCCACCGTCTGCGGCCGGGTTCGCTGCAGGTGGGCGTAGCCGCCCTCTTCCTCGTACCATGCCTCGCGCTCGGCGAGAAATCGTTTCTCCGCCGGAGAAAGCGGCGCGCCCGATTCCAGGCAGGGACGGTAGGAGCCGGGGATGTAGTTGAGGTGGATGCCGGCTACTCGCTCGGGAGCGAGCAGGGCGAGGCGGGTCGCCACGCTCGCACCCCAGTCGCCCCCCTGCGCACCGAACCTGCGATATCCCAGCTGCTCCATGAGCTGCAGCCAGAGGCGGGCGATTTCGCCCGGATGCAGGCCCGGGCTCGGCGGCGGATCCGAGAACCCGTAGCCGGGAAGCGAGGGGATGACGACGTCGAACGAATCGGTAGGGTCTCCGCCGAAGCGGGCCGGGTTCGCCAGCCGCGGGATCAACTCCGCCAGCTCGACGAAGGAGCCCGGCCAGCCATGGGTGATCACCAGGGGGAGAGGATCAGGGCCGGCCCCCCGTTGATGGAGGAAATGGATCATCCGGCCGCCCAGGTCGGCACGAAACTGAGGCAGCCGGTTGAGCCGCGACTCCTGAGCCCGCCAATCGAAGCCGTCGGCCCAATATTCCGCCAGGCCGCGCAGATAGTCGAGGTCGGTACCCTCATCCCACGGCACCCCCCCGGCGGCGTCTGGCCAGCGGGTCAGCCGCAGCCGACGCCGGAGGTCATGGAGCACGGCGGCGGGGACTCGGATCCTGAAGGGCTCGATCGGCAATCAGGCTCCCGGGTCGTGACTTCGCTTCAGGAAGCGCCACAACTCCTGGGCCAGCGCCGCGTAGGCATCCACCAGGGCCTGCAGGACGTTGGAGCCATCGGATGCCAGGCACCGGTGCGGCATGAGCAACCCCCGAGAGCGTATAACCAGCAATAAGCCATTTGCTAGTTATAAGCTACCTCTCGTCGCTCTAACCTGTCAAGCACGAATCGATGGTTATATATTGGGACCATGGACCCTCGCTTCGAATGGGTGGGAGGAGCGACCGCGCTCGACTTTCACAACACCGTCACCTGGGCCGGTGAGCAGCTGACCCAGGAGCGGTTGGCCAGCTACCCCGATCTCGTCGCCTGGGGGCGCGCGGCCGGCCTGCTCTCCGCCCGGGCGGCAACCCAGCTCCTCCGCGGCGCCAAGGCCCGGCCCGACCGGGCCCGGCAGTCGCTCGCCCGAGCCCACCAGTTTCGGGCCGCCCTGCACCAGGTCCTCATCGCTGCCGCCGCCGGCACCCTGCCGGCGCGAGGTGCGGTCGCGCAGCTCAATGAAGTGCTGCAGGAAGCGTTCAAGCGGCTGGAGATCGATGTGGCCCGGGGGGAGTGGAACTGGGGCTGGACCGCAGCTGACAACGACCTGTCCCGGGTACTGTGGCCGGTGGCCTGGTCCGCGAGCACGCTGCTCACTTCGGGTGAGCGCGAGCAGCTCAAGGCTTGCGCGGCCTCAGACTGTGGCTGGGTGTTCCTGGACCGGAGCCGCAACCATGCCCGGCGCTGGTGCGACATGAAGTCGTGTGGCAATGTCGCCAAGGCGCGGCGGTTCTATGCCAAAACCCGGGCCCAAGACCCCACTTAGCTTTCCGCACTGGACAATCCGAGGCTGCTTGCTTACCGTGTAAGCCATTGGATGTTCGTGGCATCCATCGCCCACCTCAAGTACACTGTTAACCATGTCAGATCCGCTGGACGCGCAGCCGTTCGTGGCCGGCTCCGTCAACTGCCTCGTCGTGGATGACGAGCCCGGTGTACGCCGATCGCTGGTTCGGATGCTCGAGGCGCAGGGGTTCAGGTGCTTCGAAGCCCATACCGGACTAGAGGCCCTCCGGGTGCTCGATGAGGACGGCGAGATCCCACTGGTCATCTCGGACCTGCGGATGCCGGAGCTCGACGGCGTGGGTTTCCTGGAGGCGGTCCGACACCGCCATCCTGACACGTCGGTCATCATGCTGACCGGCATCAGCGAGACCACCACGGCCGTGGATTGCCTCCACCTCGGCGCCGCCGATTTCCTGCTCAAGCCGATCTCCATGACCGAGCTCCAGGTCCGGGTGGGCCGGGTCCTGGAAAAGCGGGCGCTCGTGCTCCAGAACCGTTTCTACCAGCAGAACCTCGAGCGGCGGGTCCGAGAACAAGCTCAGCGGATCCAGGAGCTGTTTCTTCAGGGAGTGCAGATGCTCGCCCGGGCCCTGGAGGCCAAGGACGCTTACACCCGGGGCCATTCGATCCGGGTGAGCCGCTACGCGGTCGGCACCGCCGCCCGGCTGGGATTCGCCGGCGCCAGCCTGGACGGCATCCGGCTGGGAGGTGAGCTGCACGACATCGGCAAGATCGGGACTCGGGAGTCGGTGCTGCACAAGCCGGGGTCGTTGACCGCCGACGAGTTCCGTCAGATCACCGAGCATCCCCTGCTCGGCGAACGGATGCTCTTGCCGCTGGCGCACGATTCCCCCGATGTGTTGCGAATCGTTCGCTCGCACCACGAGCGGCTGGATGGTCGCGGGTTTCCCGACGGACTCCGGGGGGAGAAGATCCCGATCGAGGCCCGCATCGTCGCCGTGGGAGATGCCTTCGACGCCATGACCAGCCGGCGACCCTATCGCGACTCACGTCCTGCGGAGGATGCGCTGGCCGAGCTGCGCCGAGTGGCCGGCACCCAGCTTGACCCCGACGCGGTAGAGGCCTTCGTGAGCGCCTTCCCCGATTCGGCGACGCTCCCTCTGTTCGCTTGGGGCACGGCTAGCTAGCATCACCTTCCCCAGTACCCGGGTTGCCCTCACCGGGCTTTCGCTGGCCTTTGCCTCGCCCGGCCATCTCGGCGAACTTGGCCCGCAGCTGCTCCAACTCCTCCTCGGTCATGTCTTCGATGTCGATCAACTCATCGCGCGCGCCCTTCACGGCCCGGATCAGCTCGTCGAGCTTGACCTGCATGGCCACGGTATCGCGATTCTGAGTGTTTTGAATGAGGAAGACCATCAGAAAGGTGACGATGGTGGTGCCGGTATTGATCACCAGCTGCCAAGTATCGTTGAAGTCGAACGCGGGCCCGGTCAAGGCCCAGAGCACGATGATGGCGACCGCGACCACGAAGGTGACGGGGTGACCGGCCGTGCGGGCCGTGGCCTTGGCGAAGTGGGTGAAGGCTTCGTTGAACTTCATGACGTTCAGATAAACCGGAGGGGCCGATACGGCTGTGCCGCACCTCACGTCGGCCTCTTCAGGTACGCGACTGTCTCACAGCAGACCCCGGCGCTTGAGCTGGTGGTAGCGCTCCACCACGGCCGCGCCGGCACCGCCGGGGGCCACGTCGAGCACCATGACGCCGTGTGCCCGCATTTCGGCCAGCGCGGCCTCTCGAGCCTCCAGCAGTTCCTCCGCCGCAGCACGTTGGAATGCCTCCGCGCTTCCCACCGGCCGTAGCGATGCCATGGTCTCCAGCGCTGGATCACGCAAAGTGACGGCGAGTGGGAGATGTCGCGGGCGAAGACCCACCGCGTGGGCTACCAGCGCATCGCTGGCGGTACGATCGATGACATCGGTGAAGAGGACGGTGAGGGCACGCTTCCGATTCCGGGCCGCGAGATAGCGGAAGGCGGCGGGATAGTCCGACTCCACCAATCGGCCTTCAGCCGACGCGAGACCGTCCAGCACTGCCCGCAGCGCGCGTCGGCCCCGAGCCGGAGCCAGATATCGCTGCACCGTGTCGGCGAAGACCAGCAGCCCGACGTTGTCGTCGTGCTCCACCGCGGCACAGGCCAATTGCAGGGCTGCGGTGATCACTGCTTCCAGGCGGGCCACCCCATTGACTTCGGCCGTCAGCAACCGGCCCGCGTCGATCAGCAAGAGCACCTGTTGCCGGCGCTCGTCTTCGTATTGCCGCGCGATCGGCTTGCCCCGGCGGGCGGTGGCCTTCCAGTCGATGATCCGGGTGTCGTCGCCCGGTACCCATTCACGGAGGCCTTCGAACAGCCGCCCTTCGCCCGGCCGGCGCACGTGCCGCAGACCCGCTTCGCGTCTTCGGGCCGTGGCGAGCGGCAGCGGCCGGAGACTCGGGGCGAGCAGAGCGGGATAGACCGTTGCGGTCCAGGGCAGGCTCACCCGACCCTGGCGCCAAGCCAACCCCAGCGGGCCCAGGACCCGGATCGAGAGCTCGCCGCCGGCGCCGATGCCGCGACGTACCGGCCGAAGCTCCACCCGCTCTTCCAGGCCGCCCTCCGGTACCTCCAACTCCCGTAGTGGACTCTCGGAGCCACCCAGCGGATCGGGCAGCCGCTCCCGCACTTGAAGGCTGAGCCTTCCCCGAGTGCGGTGCCGCCAGCGGTAACGCACCACGAAGCTCCGGCCGAGGGAAAAGGCCGCCGGTGGCTCGCGCTCCACGACCAGGGTTCGGGGCGAGGGCGCCCGCATCGCATCCAGGCCGAAGGCGAACAACCAGGCCAGATCGAGTAGGAGCAAGGCCGGACCCGCCAGCGGCCACCACAACCCGAGCGGGGCCACCAGCGCGAGGGCGGCGGCGCCATAAAACCAACGTCGCGAGGGGACCGCCAACTCCATCATGAACGCGGTGCTTCGATCTTCTCGATGATTCCGTGCAGAGCCAAGTCGGGACTGACTCCTTCCAGCTCCAGCTCGGGGGCCACCGTCACCCGGTGACGGAGCACGGCCGGCGCAAGCGCCTTCACGTCGTCGGGCACCGCAAAGGCCCTTCCCTCCAGCAGGGCCGCGGCCTGGGCCATCTTGAGCAACGCTACGCTGCCTCGGGGCGAGGCGCCGAGGGTCAGCACCGGCGCTGCTCGAGTGGCCCGGACGATGGCGGTGATGTAGCCCACCAGGCTGGGCTCAACCCGCACCCGGCGGGAGGCCTCGCGCAGCTCGGTGAGTCCCTCGAGATCACAGACCTTGGCCACGCCGTAGGTGGGTGGAATGTCGGCCTCGAACCCGCCCAGCACGCGCTGGAGGATTCCCTGCTCCACCTGCTCTTCCGGGTAGCCCGCCAGCACCTTCACCAGAAACCGGTCCAGCTCCGCCTCGGGGAGCGGATAGGTGCCTTCGAACTCGATCGGATTCTGAGTCGCGAAGACGGTGAAGCCTTGGGGAAGAGTGTACGAGGTCCCGTCCACCGTCACCCGCCGCTCCTGCATCGCTTCCAGCAGCGCCGCCTGAGTCTTGGCCGGCGCGCGGTTGATCTCGTCTCCCAAGATGAGATCGCCGAAGATCGGACCCGGGCGAAAGGTGAACGAGCCCTGTCCGCTCAGCAGGCTTACCCCGGTGATGTCGGAAGGCATCAGATCGGGGGTGAATTGGATGCGGCGGAATTCCAGCCCGACCGCCAAGCTCAGGGCGCGCACCATCAGGGTCTTGGCCGTGCCCGGAACGCCCTCCAACAGCACGTGACCGCGGGCCAGGAGCGCGGCAACCACGTCGCGAACCGCGGCGTCCTGGCCCAGCACTACTCCGCGCAACTGGTCGATGATGGCGCCGGCCTGGGCGGCTCGGGCTTCGGCCTCGTCAGACGAGAGGGGAATCGGATCCGAACTCATGTCGGTTTGAGCTCCTCCCAGAGCATGTCCACGGCATTGGCTGCGTCGAGGACACCGGCCGCGGATGGCTGCCGGCGAAGCAGATCGGTGAGTGCGGCCAGTGCCTCGCGGCCCCGGGTGGTGCGAAGCGACGGCCCCAGGCCTTCCAACCAGGCGGTCAGGTCTCCGGCGGTTGGACCTCCGGCGCGGGAAAGCCGGCGGCGGAGCCCTTGCACCATGAGCCGGACAGCGACGTCATGCCCATGGGCGGCGGCGAGCGCTCCGGCCAGGGCTCGAACATGCTCCAAGGGCGAGCGCCGCCGGCGCTCAATGCCCCCCTGTATCGGTCCAAAGCGCACTCCCGCGGCCAACAAGGTCAGCACTCCCACCAGTGCCAGCTGCCAGGTGGCCCAGCCAAGCGGGGTGTGCAGGCTCCAATCGATTGCGGCGCCGGCCAGCGATCTGGAGGCGACATATCCGTGGTGATACTCGTCGAACACGATCCGCTGGTACTGCGGCACCACCAGGCCGAGCGTCAACGGTCCGGCCTGGGTGGACCGTAGCACGCGGTTGCTGAAGAGCCGGTCATCGGCCACCAGGGTGAGCCGGCGGCCTTGCTCCAGGGTAAGTCTGACCGCCACCAGCCGGCCGTTACTGGTAACCAGCAGGGTATCCACCTCGAGCGGCACCGGCACATCGCAGGAGACCATACGCCCGGCGTCGCGGTTGGCGCTGTCGACGACGGAGCGAGCCAGGTGGTGAATCAGCTCCGCCCTCGCAATAGGCATTGTGCCGTGCGGGGCCGTACCAGGGATCGCAGTGGCAATTGGCTGTCGACGCATGACCGTGTACCCCAGACAACGCATTGCTGGAACGGTCCGGGATCCTGCCAGCAACAGATCGGCCGGGAGCTCGGCGAGCTGGACTCCTTCGACCGCGCTCATCGGCACCGTGGGGCCCAACACGGCGACCAGGGAGCCGCGGCCGGTCAGGCTGTCGAGCGAATCGTTTGGACGCCGCGAGCGATACACCCGCACCCCGAGACGTTCGAGCGCCTCGGCGAAGGCCCGGGCGCCGCTGGGCCCGACCAGAAAAGTGGAGCGCCGCTGATCGATGTCGGTGGTGCGTGCGCGGCGGCTGCCCAATGCGGCTGCGCCGATCCCGAGTATCACCAGCAAGCCGACCGCGGCGGCCAGCTCAGTACGCGGGCGCATGCCACTCGAGGGCACTGGTCTCGCGCCAGTGGCGGTAGTCGTCAGGACCCAGCGGCCGGCCGCCGAAGACGTGGCCGTACAACGCGCGGACCAGTCCGCGAAGCCGCTCCCGGTCTCCCTCGGCGAGCCGTGCCTCGCGGGCGCACTCGGCCGGCGTCTTGCTCGAGTGATACTGGAGCAGCCCTTGCGACTCGAGGGTGAGCGCGAGTCCCACGAAGGCGAGTTGGAGCGCCAGAGCCAAGCTGCCCTGGGCCGCGGCGCGATCCGCTTCGCGCAGATACCAGGCGGCGTCCCGCGGCTCGCGGGCTTCCCGAGGCGCGGAGTCCGCTGGCGTCCCCGATCCCTGTCGCACGGTCCTCCAGACGACGTAGGCCGCGTGGGCGAAGATCAGGATCAGGGCGATCAACAGCCCGTAGATGAGGAGTTGAAAGGCGAGGGGATTGTCGGCTCGAAGACCGCGGAGCCATTCGCCCAGAGCTTCCCACACCTGACGCAGCATTCGGAGGAGCGCAGGCTCCTCCGCCCACTGGTACGCGGGGCTCGCGAAAACGCTGTCCAGCGCGGTGCGGAAGGCGCCTTCATCGGGCGCGAGCTGGTACTGCGGACTCATGACCGCGACGGTCAGGCCGGCTGGAGGGTGGAGGCGAGAACCTCGAGGTCGAAGCCCTCCTTCCGAACCCGGAGATCGTAATAGGCGACGGTGATGACACAGTAGAAAAGCGGGTAGACGAACAGCTGCACCACTCCGGCGACCACGACGGTGGTGAGGCCGATTCCCCTGGCGAGCTCGCCGGCCCCGATGTCGGCCCGAGGTAACAGCAGAGCGGCGACTCCCCCCAGCGCGGCAAACGGAACGTAAAAGAGGATCACCATCGTCAGGATCAAGCCGAACATTCTCCAACGCGAGCCGCGAGTGAGCGCCCAGGATCGGGCCATGGCGCCGGTCGGAGTGGAATCCGGCTCGAGGACCAGAGCCGGAAATGACAGGAGCAGGCCGCAGACGAGGATGATGCCTGGTATGAGGAGCAGTACCAGACCAATTCCCACCACCAGCGCCACCAGGAGCGAGCAGATGATCAGCCGCACGAGAAGCGGGACGGAGCGCGCCAGCGCCGCGCCGGCTCCCAAGGGGCGGCCGAGGTAGCTCTCCGAGACGATGTAGACCGTGGCGGCCGTCGCCAGCGAGCTCATCACCATGAAGAAGGCGTAGTACACCAGCGTCAGGATCGGATTGGCGAGTATGCCGCCGGCCGACTCGAGAAACACACTGAGCAGGAACGGCAGCCCGGAGCAGATCAAGGCAACCATTACCAACGGCCCAAAATGCCTGCGGTACAGGGAGAACGAGACGTCGAGAATCTCTCCCACCGAAAGCGGGCGGAGGGTCGGAAGCGTCATCGGGTGCTCCGGGGCAGTGTGGGCATGGGGGGTGGCGCGAGCGAAAGATGGGTAGGCGGATGAGGAGATGCGAGTCCCCATCGCACTGGTTAAGATCGCAGCATGGCCCAGATGCCCCCGCCGCCGGTTGACTACCGGCAACACCTCGAGGTCGAAACCCCGGAGCACGTAGTGTTGGACCTCGAGGTCGCCGGCGTCGGATCGCGGGTGCTGGCCTCGGTGATCGACAATGTCATCCTGGCCGGCGCATTCCTCGGCTTC
The DNA here is from genome assembly GCA_963812755.1 of uncultured Gemmatimonadales bacterium. Classification (GTDB taxonomy): domain Bacteria; phylum Gemmatimonadota; class Gemmatimonadetes; order Gemmatimonadales; family GWC2-71-9; genus CAVVWJ01. The sequence continues at coordinate 37,854 of CAWEWK010000007.1, forward strand.
TTCATCATGCTCGGCATTCTGGCCGGATTTGGATTGGTGCTCGGCCGGTGGGGAGTCGCGCTGCTGGTGCTCGGAGGATTCGCGGCCTGGACCGGCTACTTCATCCTCTTCGAAGGGCTCCGCCGGGGTCAGACGCCGGGCAAGCGCATGGTAGGGATCCGGGTAGTCATGGATACCGGGAAATCCGTGAGCCTCGGAGCCGCCGTCGCCAGAAACCTGTTGCGGGTGGCCGATTTCCTCCCCCCGCCCTACCTCCTGGGTACTCTGCTGATCGCATTCCATCCCCGGGGCAAGCGGCTGGGCGACATGGTGGCCGGGACGGTGGTGGCCCGCGACCGGCCCTCCACCCCGCCACCGCTCCGGCAGCCCCAGCCGGTGGCGGAGCTGCCGTCGATCCCCGAGCTCAGCGACGCGGAGTTCGGACTCCTGGCCCAGTTCGAAAGCCGCCATCAGCAACTGCCGCCGCAGGGGCGCGCGCGCCTGGCTGCCCGTCTCATGGAGCGGGTGGACCGGTCGGCACCGATCGGCGTGTCGGACACCGCTCACTTATTGGCGCTTTACCAGGAGGAGCGGGCTCGGCGGGAAGGACGGCTTGCGGGACGTGGGACCGGAGGGTCGGGCTCTCGCTTCGTGGCTCGCAAGCGGGAGCGATGGGAAGAGTTCCAGCGGCTGGCGGAGCGTGCCGCTCGGGAAGGGCTCGATCGCTTCGCCTCGCACGAGCTTCCCGACTTCGCGGCCCGCTATCGCGAGGTCGCGGCCGACCTGGCCCGCGCCCGAACCTACCGTGCCGACGACGCCACGCTGGCCCACCTGGAGCGGCTGGTCGCTGCGGGGCACAACGCGCTGTACCGGGACGAGCGGAGCACCTGGCGCAGCCTCTGGCAAGTGCTGGCGCGGGAATGTCCGGCCGCGGTGCTTCGGGCCCGAGCCTACGTGTTGGTGGGTTTCCTCGCCTTTCTGGCGCCCGCCGCCGCAGGCTTTGCCCTGATGCAGGAGCGCCCCGAGCTGGCCTCCGAATTACTTCCCAAAGTGATGTTGGAACGCGCGGAAGCGGGCGCCGCGAGGCAGGCCGCCGGCCGGAAGTATTTCGACGTCGCGGCGGAGTACCGCCCGCTGGTGGCCTCCGGCATCATCACCAACAACGTTCGGGTCGCGATTGCCTGTTTCGCCGGGGGAATTTTCATCGGGATCGGCTCCTTGGTGCTTCTGGGATTCAACGGGCTCAGTATCGGTGCCACCGCGGGGCATTTCGCCAACGTAGGCCTGCTCAACTACCTGCTCGAGTTCATCGTGGGTCACGGATTGTTGGAGCTGTTCGCCATCTGGGTAGCGGGCGCCGCCGGGTTTCTCCTCGGCCGTACGGTGGTGGCCCCAGGGCAGTTGCGCCGGGGAGACGCGCTGGTCCTGGCCGGCAGGACGGCGGTGCGCATGGTGGGCGCGGCGGCGGTGCTGCTGGTGGTGGCGGGGATCATCGAGGGGTTCGTGTCGGCCGGGACCGGCGGCTTCGGGGTCAGAATCGCCGCCAGCGCCGGAAGCCTCGGGTTCCTGGCGGTCTACCTGCTCAACGGACGAGGTGCGGAGGGGGCGGGCTAAGGCGAGTCCGGCGGCTCAGATGTCTCTCAGCATGGCACGCATCCGGATGGCGAGCGCCTCGATTTCCCGGAGACTGGAAAGGGTCTCCGGATCGATATGGGACTCGTTGAGCAGTAGGAGCTGCGTCTCGGCCAGGAGGGCCGAGAGGGGGTTGGAGAGATCGTGCCGCAACTTGCTCAGCCGCTCGGATTCGGTCATGACCGTACCCGGCCAGCGAAATCCGCCGTCTTCGACCGCATCATCCCACCTCCGCCCAACGGTCGGGAGCTAAAGATCGTGACCGCTAAAGGGTTCCGCAAGCCAAGCCCTCTTGACGGCCAGCACCAGCAGTTCTAAGTTGAGTTGCTTCTTGGTTGGCAGGAAAACTCCCCGTCACAACCAGTACCGCACGCTCCGTCGCCGGAGCACACCACATACACCAACCAAACTCGCTGGCACTTGCGCCTTCACCATCCTCACTGCCCGCCGGTGCGCCGGCATGGCCGGTTTGTCTGGAGTCTCGTCTGTGGATATCGCTGAGCTGAAGCAGAAGTCGGTCGCGGAGCTGCACACTCTGGCCGAGCAGTTGAACATCAGCAACTACTCCGGCCTGCGGAAGCAGGATCTCATCTTCCGTATCGAGCAATCGCTACTCGATTCCGACACCGTCATCCGCGGGGAGGGCGTGCTGGAGATCCTCCCCGAGGGGTATGGCTTCCTGCGGAGCCAGGATTGGAACTACCTCTACGGTCCGGACGACATTTACGTCTCCCCCAGCCAAATCAAGCGCTTCGACCTGCGCACCGGCGACACGGTGATGGGGCAGGTGCGGCCACCCAAGGAGGGGGAGCGTTACCTGGCCCTCCTGAAGGTGGAGCAGGTCAACTTCGAGGAGCCGGAGAAGACCAAGCACCGGATCGCGTTCGACAACCTCCGCCCGCGGTATCCCGACGCCCGGATCCGGCTGGAGCGGAAGAACGGCGACCTCTCGATGCGGGTAGTCGATCTCCTGTCGCCCATCGGCAAGGGCCAGCGCGCGCTGATCGTGGCGCCGCCCAAGGCCGGTAAGACCATCCTGATGCAGAAGCTGGCCAATGCGATCAGCGAGAATCATCCGGAGATCGTGCTGATCGTGCTGCTGATCGACGAACGGCCCGAGGAAGTGACCGACATGGAGGAGAACGTCAAGGCGGAAGTGATCTCCTCCACCTTCGACGAACCGGCGGACCGTCACGTGCAGGTGGCGGACATGGTCATCGAAAAATCCAAACGGCTGGTGGAGCACGGCCGCGACGTGGTCATCCTGCTGGACTCGATCACCCGGCTGGCCCGGGCCCACAACGTGGTGGTGCCCCACTCGGGGAAGATCCTGTCGGGCGGGGTCGACGCCAACGCGCTGCAGAAGCCCAAGCGGTTCTTCGGCGCGGCCCGCAACATCGACAAGGGCGGCAGCCTCAGCATCATCGCCACGGCCCTGATCGACACCGGCAGCCGGATGGACGAGGTGATCTTCGAGGAGTTCAAGGGCACCGGCAACTCGGAGCTGGTGCTGGACCGCCGGCTGGCCGACCGGCGGATCTATCCGGCCATCGACATCCAGCGCACCTCGACCCGGAAAGAAGAGCTGCTGATGGACAAGGACGAGCTCAACCGGGTCTACCTGCTTCGCAACTTCCTCGCCGACATGCCTCCGGTGGAAGCTCTCGAGTTTCTGCTGGAGCGGATGAAGCGGACCAAGAACAACAAGGAATTCTTCTCGACGATGGCGCAGTAGAAGCTATCGGCTATCGGCATCGGCTATCGGCTATCGGCCTGCGCCGTAGGGCGACGGCCCTCCGGTTTCCTCATCGGAGGGCCGTTTTGCATGCGGGTAGCCGATAGCTGATAGCCGATAGCCGATAGCCTTTATCTTCCCCCCATGCTTCCTTCCACCGGCCGTCTGCTCGCCGTCGACTGGGGCGAGGTGCGGATTGGACTCGCGCTGAGCGACGAGACACAGACTCTGGCCTCTCCATTGGAGACTCTGGTGCGCCGGCGGGGGAAGCGATTCCCCATGCCCCGTTTCCTCGAGCTCGTGAGCCACCATGGGCCGGTGGGAGTGGTGGTGGGGCTTCCGCTTTCCAGTGAAGGGCTCGAGGAAGCCAGCGCCGCCGCCGCCCGGGAGCTTGCCGAATCGGTGGGACGACGCACCGGCCTTGCCGTCGAGTTGTGGGATGAACGGATGAGTACGGCGCGCGCCCTCGCTGCCATTTGGGAGCAGGGAGGCTCCACCCGCGGACGGAAGCAGGACGTCGATGCCCTCGCCGCCACGGTCCTGCTTCAGCACTTTCTCGATGCTCGGAAAAATGCGCGGTTGTAGCGGGACACCACGGCGCGCCCCGGCTGCGGTCGCGATGGTGGCCTTTCTCGCCGCCTGCGGGACCAATGCTTCCCCCCAACGCGTCACTCTCCCACCCGGCGCAACCTTTGCCGCCGTTACCGACAGCCTTGCCGCCCATGGGGTGGTGAGCAACCGAACCTGGTTTACCCTGCTCGCCCGGGTTCGGGGGGTGGATCGCTCGGTGCACGCCGGGGTCTACGAGTTTGCCCCTCGGCTCCCCGCCTGGAGCGTCCTGGGCATCCTGGCGCGGGGAAAGGCGGTCGCACTCCGGTTCACCGTGCCGGAGGGACTCACCATGCTGGATCTCGCCGCACTCGCGTCGGACCGGCTGGGGCTCCCGGAAGACTCGCTGCTCGCCGCGGGCCGGGATGGTGTAGCCGCCAGCCGGATCCTCGGATTCCAGGTCACGTCATTCGAGGGATTTCTCCGGCCGGAGACCTACTCCCTCCCCTTCGGGATCCCGGCCGACGAGCTGGTGCGCCTGATGGCGCAGGGGTTCAGGTCGGAATGGCGGTCGGAATGGAACCAGCGCCTCGACAGCCTGCGCCTGAGCCCGCTCGAGCTGGTGACCTTGGCGTCCATCGTCGAAGGCGAGGCTCGGGCGGACGAGGAGCGGGAGACCATCGCGGGCGTGTACTACAACCGGCTGCGGATCGGGATGGCGCTGCAGGCCGACCCTACGGTGCAGTACGCCATCACCCTCAAGACCGGCAAGCGGAAGCCGAGGCTGTACACCAAGGACTACCAATTCCCCTCACCCTATAACACCTATCTGCGCCCCGGCCTGCCACCGGGGCCAGTCAACTCACCTGGAAGGCGTAGTATCCAGGCCACGCTGTATCCGGCGCGGGTTCCCTACCTCTACTTCGTGGCCGGGCCCGGCGGGCGCCATCTGTTTTCCCGGACCTACGACGAGCACCTGCGGAACATCGGGCGAGTGCGGCGGTGGCAGCGGAGCAGTGGCGGCTCGCGATAGCGTCAGCGGCGAACCACATAACTTCGCGTCGCGGCCTCCACGTCGTCAGCACCAAGAATTCCTGACACCACCGCCACGCCCGCCCCACCGGTCCCCAGAACTGCGGGGACATCCTCCGGCCGGATTCCCCCGATCGCGAGACACGGCCGATCTCCTGCGAGCGCCACCAGTCGCCGGAATCCCTCGGCGCCCAGCGCCGAGCCGGCATCGCCCTTAGTCGCCGTGACCCGCCAGGGACCGATACCCCAATAGTCGGCGCCCCCGGCTTGCGCCGCCTCTTCCTCGGAGCCCACGGACGCGCCGAGCACGAACCCCGGCGGCAGGAAACGCCGGGCCAGCTCCAGCGGTAGGTCGTCGGGCCCCAGATGGGCGCCGGTGGCGCCGGCCGCGAGGGCAACGTCTGGCCGATCGTTGACCAGGACCGGGATCGCCAGGCGGGCCACCAGTGCACGAGCCAGGGCAACCAGCTCCCGGGGGGTGGCGCGCTTGAGCCTCAGCTGCACCGAGGTCGCGCCTCCCGCCTCCGCCGCGCGCGCGAGCTCCACCAGATCGCGTCCGCCGGCGAGATCGTCGTCGGTCACCAGCATCAAACGAATCAACGCCGCTACATTATGCTCCATGCCGCTCCCCTCGCCACGGCTCCAGGGCATTCGCGGAGCCACCACGGTCGGCCGCAACGAAGCCGCGGAGATCCTCGCCGCCACCGACGAGCTCCTGCGCGCCCTGATCGAAGCCAACGAGCTGCAGCCGGACGACATCGTGAGTGCGCTCTTTACGGTCACCCGCGATCTCGACGCCGCCTTTCCCGCGCGGGCGGCCGAAGAGTTTGGCTGGAATATCGTGGCCCTGCTTCATGCCACCGAGATTCCGGTACCCGGGTCGCTCTCCCGCTGCATCCGCCTGCTGGTACACGCGTACACCACTCGTAGCCGCGCGGAAATCAAGCATTGCTATCTTCGCGGGGCCACGGTGCTGCGGCCCGATCGGGCGTGAACCCGCTCCGGGTAACGGCGCGCGGAGCGGCGCGCTGGGTTCGCGGGCATCCCTGGATTTACCGCAGCGACGTGCCCGACCAGGCGCCGGCGCCCGGCGTGGTACCGGTCCACGATCCAAGCGGCCGATTCATCGGGCACGCGCTCTACTCGCCCTCCTCCGAGATCACCCTGCGGCTGCTGGAACGGACCGATCGGCCGATCGACCTCTCCTGGTGGCGCGATCGAATCGCCGGCGCCGCCGCCCGCCGGGAAGGGATCGACGCGACAGCCTACCGGCTGGTCCATGGCGAAGGCGACGGCCTGCCCTCGCTGGTGGTGGACCGATACGATCGCTGGCTCGTGGTACAGCTGCTGTCGGCGGGGTTGGAAACCATGCGTCCCTTGATACTGGATGCGCTGGTGGAGACCTTCGCGCCTGCAGGAATCCTCCTCCGCAACGACGCAACGGTGCGGCAGCGCGAGGGACTCCCCGGTGAGCCCGAGCTGGTCCACGGCACCGTGCCAGCAGAGGTCGAGGTCAGGGAGGGTGGGGTTCGATATCTCGCCGCGCTCTGGTCGGGCCAGAAAACCGGCGCGTTTCTGGACCAGCGGCCCAACCGGCTGCTCGCGGGTCAGGTGGCCCGGCCCGGCGGTCGCGCGCTGGATTGCTTCACCTATCATGGCTCGTTCGCCCTTCACCTCGCCGGCCGGGCGGCCCAGGTGGTGGCGCTGGACGCGAGCAAGGATGCCCTGGAACGGGCCGCGGCGAACGCCGCTCTCAACCGGTTCTCCAACATCGAATGGAGGGAGGCGGACGCCTTCGAGACGCTACGATCGATGGCGCGCGAGCGGGAGAAGTTCGACACCGTCGTGCTGGACCCACCGGCCTTTGCCAAATCGCGGAGTGCCGTGCCTGCGGCGCTGCGGGGATACCGGGAGATCAACCTTCGGGCGATGCGCTGTCTGCGGCCGGGTGGAGCTCTTCTCACCGCCTCATGTTCCTTTCACGTGCACCTGCCGGAGTTTCTCGCGATGCTGTCCGAAGCCGCCGCGGACAGCGGCCGCCGGGTGCTGCTCCGCCGGGTCCTCGGCGCGGGTGAGGATCATCCCCAAGTGCTGTCCATTCCGGAGACGGGGTACTTGAAAGGGGCGTGGTTGGAGGTGGGATGAAAGCTCTGCGTTGACACCGGCACCCCCGTGTATGAATTTGCAACAACCTTTGACCCGTCGGATTTACCCAACAATCGACGCCGTGACCTCGGACCACTCTCCAATCGCCCAGGTGCAATGCTGAGCGCCGCGGACATCCGCGGAACCCAGCGGCGGCGCCGCTCGCCCTACTCGGACAAGCAGCACTACCAGGAGTACATCCTCCAACGCATCGAAGGCTACAAGAACTCGGTCGACCGCGACGAGCTGCTTCGCCTGGGTGACGAAGCCGCCTCGGAGCTGCAGGCGACATCAGAAGGCCAGTTCGTGCTGACCGAAGTGCTGATGCTGGAAACGGTCGACCGGCTGATCATGAAGCGTTTGGCGCTCCGCCCCTATCGGCGTTGGCGGCAACAGTTCATCAAGCTGCGCGAAGCTCAGCGGACTCCCACCCACTGGGGTCTCGACGCGACCTGCTCGCTGGCCCGGGTGCTGCCCCGTATCGAGCCGGAGGATTGTGCGCTGGTGATCGGCAGCGGCGCCGAGCCGGCCACCTATCTGCTCGCCGCGTACGATGCGGCGGTGACGTTCGTGGCCGGTGATCTCGGCTGCGTGGAGCGGGTGGAGTCCAGGATGGCGAGCGAAGCGCTCGCGTCGATGTTTGATGGTTACGTGGCCCAGGTCGGCCCCTGTCTGCCGGAATTCCTCGGATTCCTCGACTGCATCGACATCGTGGTGCTCGACCCGGGTGCGCTGGCCGAATTCTCGCCCTCGGTACGGTCTGCCTTCCTGCAGGATCTCCAGTACCGCAGCCGGCCCGGCGGGATCCACGTGCTTCTGGCCAGCAGCCCATCGCTCGCACCCCAGTCGCTCCGGGCTCTCTATGAGGGATGGGATGTCGAGGAGGACCGCCGGCGCCGGAAGGCCACCTCCCGGCGGATGGCGGACGGACTGGTCCTCGCCAAACCCGCGTGTCTCCCGGACACGAGAGCCCGCACCCGGACCGCGTCGAACTGACACGAAGGAACCCTTCCAGCTGCATCGTAAGCCTCTACCAAATCACACGATAGGCACCTCGACTCGAGCGGGCACGAACACTGCCATTGCCCGGAACAGGAATCTGTTCCCACTCGAAGGCGAGGATCGACCTGTGACCACTCTTCCGCTCGTGGTGCCCTCTGGGGCGCTCGGCATCGTCATAAAGAGCGGCGCCCCGGCGCCCAAGCCGGTCCGCTTCTGGGCCTATCTCTGGGCCGCGGACGAAGAGGCCGCCGAAGACCACTGGCACCAGCGGGTCCCCACCGAACACGCAGCGTAGAGGGCGCACCGCGGTCGCCGGTTTACTACCGCGAGGCGTGCCGAAACGCCCCCGGATTCCGATCCGGGGGTGTTTGTATTTTGCGCCCCGGTAACGACACCAGCCTGCCCGCCTGGCCGCCTGCCGGTCTATATTCCCCGGTCCTCAACCGCCTCTCCATGCGCGCACTCGTCAAGGAACGCCCCGGACACGGCATGGTCCTGCGGGAGCTTCCGACCCCAAAATGCGGCCCCACCGATGTGCTCATTCGAGTGCATCACGCCGGTGTCTGCGGAACCGATCTCCACATCTGGGAATGGGACAGCTGGGCCAGCGGACGGATCAAGCCCCCGGTCGTGGTCGGGCACGAGTTCGCCGGCGAGATCGTCGAGCTGGGGCGCGAGGCGGCGGGAAGTGGGCTGCTGCAGCAAGGCGATCTGGTAACGGCGGAAGGCCACATCGTCTGCGGCCACTGTCTGCAGTGCCGGCTGGGCGCCGCCCACCTCTGCCAGCGAACCCAGATCATCGGGGTCGACCGCGACGGAGCGTTCGCCGATTACATCGCGATGCCGGCCAGCAACGTAATGCGGCTCGATGGGATCCCGACCGAGATCGGCGCCATCATGGACCCGATGGGCAACGCGGTACACACGGTGTTGGAAGCGGAGGTCCCCGGCAGCACCGTGCTGGTCCTGGGTTGTGGACCGATCGGCTGCTTCGCGGTCGGAGTGGCCCGCGCCGCCGGCGCCTCCCTGGTCATGGCGAGCGATTTCAACCAGAAGCGGCTGGAGCTCGCCCGGGCCATGGGAGCCCAGGTGCTGCTGAATCCGGGAACCGAGGACGTTCCCGCCCGGGTTCGCGAGCTGACCGGCGGCGACGGCGCGGACCTGGTGTGTGAGATGAGCGGACATCCCAACGGCCACGCCCAAGCCTTCGCCGCGGCCCGCCTGGGGGGAAGGGTGAACCTGCTGGGGACTCCCAGCCGCACCACCGAGGTGGACTTCGCGCGGGATGTGATCTTCAAGGGACTCACACTTTACGGCGTGACCGGACGCAAGATGTATGAGACTTGGCACGAGATGCGCCGATTCCTCCGCGCCGGACAGCTGGATCCCCGGCCGGTAATCACCCACCGTTATCCGTTGGAGTGCATCGGAGAGGCGATTCAGGTGATCAAGGATGGGCAGGCCGGGAAGGTGATCCTGGAGGTCGGCGGATGAACAACGCGCTGGAGGAGCGGCTCAAGGCCGAGCTCGAGAGCTTCATTCGCGACGGGGTGTACAAGCGGCTCAACTTCCTGGAGAGCCCCCAGGCCGCCCGGGTGGCGATGGAGGGTCGAGGCGAGGTCATCATTCTCTCCTCCAACAATTACCTCGGCCTGAGCAATGAGCCCGAGGTTGTCGCGGCCGGCAAGACGGCGCTGGAGCGCTACGGGGCGGGCACCGCCTCGGTTCGATTCATCTGCGGCACTTTTACGGTGCACCGCGAGCTGGAAGCGGCCTGCGCCCGGCTGGTGGGGACCGCGGCTTCGCTCAGCTTCGTGAGCTGTTGGAACGCCAATGAGGCATTGCCCGCGACGTTGCTGAGCGACCAGGACATCGTGATCAGCGATCAACTGAATCACGCCTCGATCATCGACGCGATCCGCCTGGCCAAGGCTATCACCAAGTGTCAGTCGGCAGTCTACCGCCACGGCGACCTGACCGACTTGGAGGAGAAGCTGGCCGCGGCCCGCGACCGACGGGTCCGGATGGTGATCACCGACGGCGTGTTCTCCATGGAGGGGGCGATCGCCAAGCTGCCGGACCTGCTGGAGGTCTGTCGCCGGCATCAGGCGGTGCTAGTGGTGGACGATTCCCACGCCACCGGGGTCCTGGGCCAGCAAGGCCGGGGCACTGCCGAGCATTTCGGGATGCTGGGCGAGATCGACATGATCACCTCGACCTTGGGTAAGGCGCTGGGTGGTGCGGCCGGGGGATTTGTCGCGGCGTCGGCGGCAGTGTGCGACTATCTCACCCAGCGGGCCCGGCCTCAGTTGTTCTCCAACGCGTTGCCGCCCACCGTCGCCGCCAGCGCCCTCGCCAGCGTCGAGTTTCTGGAAGCGCATCCGGAGCGAGTGACCCAACTTCGGGAGAACGCCGACTACTTCCGGGAACGTCTGCTGGAACTGGGCTTTCGCCCTCTTCCGGGAGAAACCCCGATCATCCCGGTCATTCTGGGAGAAACCTCGGCGGCGATCCGAATGAGCGATCTTCTGCTCGCCAAGGGCGTATTCGTCACCGGGTTCGGCTATCCGGTGGTTCCTCAAGGACAAGCCCGGGTGCGTTGCCAGATCTCCGCCGTGCATTCGCGCGACGACCTGGATCAGGCGCTAGATGCGTTCAAGAAGGTAGGTAAGGAGTTGCACTTGATCTGAGATGGTCTGGCCCTCCTCTTGCACCCTGACCTCCTCCGACGGGCCGGGAAGCTGTCGGGTGCCTATCTGTAAGTTGGCTCTGGACTATCAGATAACACCACCATCGCTCCCTCTTCCCTCCCGCGTTTTCCAGCAGATTCCCCGCATTTTGACGTACCGGACCGACCGGGGACGCGGTAGGCGCCAGGACTCGCCCTGGTGCGGACACCTTACGGAGGCAGGCTGTGATGCGCATGGTCACCCGAGGCATTCCGATGGCGGCGTTGGCCTTTTGCTTGGGCGCGGCTCCACTGTCCGCCCAAGTACCGGGCAACGGCACGTTCCAGTGGTACGTCGGCGGTTCAGGCGGCATCCTGAGCTTCGAAACTGCGACCCAGGATCGCACCGAGATTCCCCTCGGCGGCGCCCAACTGTTGATCACAGCCAAGCGCACCGGACTGCTGCTCTCGGTCGAGCAGGGATTCGGAGATGATGAGCAGTCTGGCTACCTGTTTACCCAGCTGGACTCACTGGGGAACTTGTCGAACCAGGCGGTCATCCCCGTCACCTTCAGCTACGTCCGGAAGTACTCCGCAACCCTGATGGCGTTTCCGATTCGGGGACCGGCCACACCATACTTCGGCCTCGGTGTCGGAATACTGCACGCCGGCGGGTTCACGGTTGATGACGGCAGCGCGAGGGAGCTGAGCAGCACCGGTTTCGGGTCGCTGATCGCGGGCCTCAACTTCCAGGTCAGCCGGCTCAGCGCCTTCGGCCAGTACCAGGTGACGACCGGACCCTCGACTCATTCAAACAGCGGGCCGGGTCCCAACAAGAGCACGCTGATCGTCTCGGGTAACCTGCTGCACGGCCCCACGCATACCTTCTCCGCCGGATTGCGTTTCAGCCTGGGGAGCTCGAGAGAGTCGGTGAAGACGGGCGGGTATTAAGAAATACGGACACTGGGTCGAGCAAACGGGCAGCGGCGTTACCGCTGCCCGTTTGTATTTTGCGGGTCACCCCTGCGAGCTCGAGTCCGCCCATCCTCCACGAAGCGTAGCGGCCAGTCGGCGGCCTTGGTGATTCCGATTCGGGGAGTAACCAGGACCGGCTGAGGGGCGGCAGCGGCGCCCCCGGCCTCCACCGTCACGCTCGACCGAGCCATCAGCATCCCGTCGAGCGCCCGAGTGATCCCAAGGGCCTGGCAGAGCTTGCCAGGGCCGGAACAGAGGTCCCGGTCAGCCACCCCGCCCCGCCGGCGCCGCATGACCTCCAGTCCCTCCGCGGGCTCGAGCGCCCTCAGCAACACCGCAGCGGCTCTCCCTGCGTCCTCGCACACCAGGTTGCAACACCAGTGCATCCCGTAGGATAGGTAGACGTACCAGCTGCCCGGAGGACCGAAGAGCGCGGCGTTGCGCTGATTGCGCCGGTGGCGGAAGCCGTGCGAGGCGGGGTCATAATACCCCAGGTAGGCCTCGGTCTCCACGATCCGGCCCGCGGTCCGGTCACCACCGGCTTCGGAGACGATCAGCGCCCCCAGTAGCTCCCGAGCCACAATTTCCACCGGCCGGTCGAAAAACTTGACGGGCAGCGTGGCTGCCCGTCGTGGTGGAGTCATTCCGCTTTCTTCCGGCTGCGGCTTCGGGGTCGCTTGGGCCCGCCGCCGGTAGCGGCAGCGGCCTCCGTTCCGCTGGGCTCCACCGCGGACGCGCCTGCGGTGGCCGCGGCCTTCTTTCGAGCGGGGCGGCGCGGGCGGGTCGACTTGCGCTTCACTCCAGCGGCCGGCGCCGGCTCGGCCTCCGCTGCAGGAGCGGCGTCGCTGGATGCCGGGGAATCGGCTTGGGGCTCGATCTGCACCACACCGATCAGCGGGATCTCGCCGGGACGGAGTGTGCCCCGCGAGCCACGCCGGAAGCGTACCCCGAACCGCTGGCCGTTTTCCTTGGCCGCGCCGGTCTCGGCCGGCGGGGCCGGAGCGGCCCGGGTCTCGAGCTCCACTTCTCCGGTCGGCGGCGAGCTCGATGGCCCCGTGACGGCCGGCGCCACCCCGGCGGTGCGATGAGCCGAGATCTCGTAATCATCGTCACCCACCTTCCGGACATCCGCGACCTCTGCGTCATTGGCCTGGCGCAGGAGTCGAGAGAAGCGGGAGGGATCGAGCAGAGCGTCATCCCGGCCATGCATGGCCGCCATGCGCAGACGCAGCGCCTCCGGCCCCACCGGCGTGCGCAACTCGGATAGTGCCTGCGCCATCAGCTGGAAGGCCCGGGCGAGCGTGAGTGCGCCGGCCTCCCCTTTCCCCCGCGGAGCCAGGGCTTCCCGGATGTGCCGCCGGTCGTCGCGGGGAGCCTCGCCGGTGCGCTCCCGGTCGCGATCGCGGTCCCGGCCACGGCCGCGCCGCCCACGGCCGCGTCGAGCTCCATCCTCTCTGGCCGGTTCCTCGGCCCGCTCCTTCACCACAGCCTCGCGCGGCGGTAGGGCCACCGACCCCGGAGCGACCTCGTACTGGCCGTTCTCCAGCTTGTTGACCTGAAGCACGCCCTTCTGGCCCGCCTCGACCACAAACTTGCTGAACCGGTTGAACCCGGCAGTGCGCTCGTCGAAGTTGGGATCGATCTGCTGCATGACCTGTTTCAAACGGTCGGAGCGCATGACGTCGTCGTTGCGGACCATCTGGGCGACTGCTTCCGCCGCCAGCTCCCAGGGATCCCGTTGGGTGGAGGGAGTGTCCACCTCCTTGGTGAGGCCGGCCAGGTCGCTGTAGGAGTAGTACTCGTCACAGTTCTGGATCAGCAGATCGCTGGCCGACTCCCTGATCCCCACGCCGATGACGTATTTCCCGTACTCCTTCAGCTTGATCACCATGGTCGAGAAGTCACTGTCGCCGGAGAGCAGGATGAAGGTCCCGATCTCGGGGCGGGTAAAGATCAACTCGACGGCGTCGATGGCGAGGCGGATGTCGGTCGCGTTTTTCTTGCTCGACCCGAAGGCCGGGGCGAAGATCAGATCGATCGACGATTCGGAGAGGGGAACGATGTACTGAGGATAGCGGCGCCAGTCGGCATAGGCGCGTTGCACCGCCACTTTGCCTTTGATGATGTCGCTGTTGAGGAGGGTGCGGAGTTCCTTGGTCAGGTCCTTCTGGATGCCAAGGGTGACATTGTCGAAATCGATCAGCAGGGCGGCGTTGGGGGCGTGCACCAGGGGCTGGCTCAAATGCCGCCCCGGCGCGCGAATCAGCGGTCGGTTCACGTCTCGCTCAGTTCCGGACCCCTCACCTTCGGGCTCTTCGCACGACGCTCCTGGCCGGACCCGGGCTGCGGCAGGGCAACGCTACGAGGCACCAGGTGGGGATCCACCAGTGGGTCTACGCTGTCGCCAGCAGGAACCAGTCGGAATTCGACACTGCGCCGTCCGGCCGGGTCGCCGGAGCGCAGGCGGGACTGGTTGCCATGATGGCCAGCGGCAGGAATTTAGGATGGTCCGCAGCGGGCGGGAAGGGCTATGGGACTATCACCCGAATTGGGGCTCGACCGCCAGGGGCAGATCGAGCACGAAGTAGAACCGGGTGCCGTAGGCAGGCGCGGTCTCGACCTGGAGCGTGGACCCCATCGCCTCCACCAGCTTGCGGCAGATCGAGAGGCCGAGACCGGAGCCGGAAAAGGCGTACTCGCCCTGCTTTTGGCGTCGGCGGAACGGCTCGAACAGGGTCACCATCGACTGCGGGGGGATGCCTCGACCGGTGTCGCGCACCGAGAACTCGATCCCTCGCGCTCCGGTCTGTCGCGCGGTCACCTCCACGAAGCCTTCTGCGGTAAACTTGAGGGCGTTGGTGGTGAGGTTGAGCAGGACCCGGCTGAGGGCCACCGGATGGCCGATTCGGAAATCGGCTTCGGGCGGCGCCAGCCGGACCGTCAGATTCTTCTCCTCCGCGATCGGCTGCACGATATCTCGGACCGACTCCAGGATGTCGGCGACCGAGAACGGAATGGGATCCAGGTCGACCAGCCGGTCGCCCCCTCGGGCCAGCTCGATCACGTCGCTTGCCACCGAGCTGAGCCCGAAAGCCGCGCTGTAGATCAGGCCCAGTTGCCGCTCCTGCACCGGATTCACCTGGCCACTGCGGCCCCGCTGGAGCGTTTCAGCCAGGAAGAGAATCGAGGTGAGGGGGGAACGGAGGTCGTGGGCCACTTCCACCACCAGCTCGAGGCCGTCGGGACCGGAGAGCCGATCGGCAAAATGTTGCGACCAGTCAGCCTCGACCCGATCACCCACCTGCTCGATGGCAGCCAGC
This sequence comes from uncultured Gemmatimonadales bacterium, assembly GCA_963812755.1. Lineage (GTDB taxonomy): Bacteria > Gemmatimonadota > Gemmatimonadetes > Gemmatimonadales > GWC2-71-9 > CAVVWJ01. The sequence continues at coordinate 52,891 of CAWEWK010000007.1, forward strand.
ACCCGAAGGAGCTGGGCCGCGTCCACCCCGGCGAGCGCCTGAGCGCGGGCCACGAAGGCACCGCGCACCAATCCGAGCAGCCGCCGGGAAAGCGCGGTCCGGGGGACGGTGCTCAGGTCGGCCGCCTGCCCGCTCGCCTGATGACGGATCGCCGTGCAGAGCTCGGCCAGGTTGGCGGTAACGTCCTCCGCCCCGGCTGCATGTTCCATGGCACGCCCCCACTCGGCCGCCACCCATAGCACCGATTCCCGCAGCGCCTCCCACAGCGCCGGGGCTATGGCAGTGCTGGAGGGGCCGTCGGGATCCCACACGCGGGCCGGGTTCTGAGGAGTCGGCGTGGTTCGTCGACGCTCGCCACTGCTGGTGGTGAGGGGCCGGGCGGTCTCGGGAGTCACTCAGGAGATCCTGAAGTCTCGTCGCGATGAAACTCGTGCTTGTCCATCAACCGGTAGAGCGTGGTCCGGTCGATGCTTGCCAGCCGGGCGGCCTTGGACATGTTGCCTCCGGCCCGGTTGATGAGGCGAGTGAGATACTCTTTCTCGAACTGCGCCACCACCCGGTCCTTGGCCGGATGGTAGGCTTCATCCATGACGCCGGCAGGCACCACGCTCTCCGCCGGCCATTCGGCGCCGTCATCGTACACGGGGATGTCGTTGGGCTGGATCATCTGGTCGGGCTCGACCAGCACCGCAACGTGTTCGATGACATTCTGCAACTCTCGAACGTTGCCTCGCCAGGGTCGGGAGCGCAAGAAGCCTATGCTGGCTTCGCTCAGCCGGGGCACCCGGTCCCCCATTTGCCGATGCCGTTGCCAATAATAAGTGAGGAAGTGATTGGCGAGCAGCGGAATGTCCTCGGGCCGCTTGCGCAGGGGCGGCAACTTGATCGGTACCACCCTCAGTCGGTAAAACAGGTCTCCTCGCAAGATCCCCGAATCCACCGCCTCTTGGGGTTCGCGATTGGTAGCCGAAACGAACCGGACGTCAACTACGGCATCCTGTTGCTCGCTGCCGACCCTCCGGACCACGCCGTCCTGAATGACGCGGAGCAGCTTGGCCTGGAGCGGCATCGACATCTCGGTCAGCTCGTCGAGGAAGAGGGTGCCGCCATTGGCGGTCTCCAGCAGTCCCGGCTTGTCGCGATCGGCCCCGGTGAAGGCGCCCTTGCGATGGCCGAACATTTCGCTCTCCAGCAGCGGCTCGGGGAGCGCGGCGCAGTTGATCGGGACCAGCGGTTTGGAGGACCTCCGGCTGTTCTGGTGAATGAACTGGGCGATCACTTCCTTCCCGGTGCCGCTTTCTCCACTGATGAAGACCGACGCATCGGTGGCAGCCACCTTCCGGGCCAGATCCACTGCCTTGCGGAACAGCGGCGAGATCCCGATCAGGGCGATCTTGTCGCTGTGCCCGTTCTGCTTCATCAACTGGACCCGAAGATCCTGGGCCTCCCGGGACATCATGACGGCGTGGGAGGCCCGGCCGATCAGGACTTGGAGATGGGTGGCGGAGAAGGGCTTCGGCAGGTAGTCCCAGGCGCCTGCCCGCAACGCCTCGATGCTGCTGGTGACGCTGGGGTTTCCGGTCATGACCACTACGATGGTGTCCTTGTAGGCGTTGAGCGCCGCCTGAAGGATCTCCAGACCGGAGACCTGCGACATATAGAGGTCGACCAGAATGACATCGAACTTTCGCCGGCGAACCGTATCCAGCGCTTCCTCACCCCGACCGACCAGCGTCACGTTATAGCCGTCCATCTGGAGCACGCTGGCGCAGCTTTCTCGCAGGGTCCGCTCGTCGTCGACCACCAGCACTCGAATGCTGGCCTTGACCTCGGCAGGTATGGAAAGCGGATCGCGGGGCGTTGTGTCGGGGGCCGATGGCCCCGGCCGGTCGGGCTGGGCGAGCGGATTGGCCATCCTCGACTCCTGGGGCGAGACCGCGTGGCGGTCAGGTTGAGACTAGTCCGCCCCGGCACGAGGGCCGGGGCGCTGGCGCATCAGTCCATGCAGCGGGGCGACAGGGGAGCCCCGGGAGTGTGTCAGGTAGCAACTTTTTTACAACAGATTGACGCGGGTGTCAAGCATATGAGGGAGGCAAACCACAAGCCAATGCGAGGACTTGCTACATATCGTGGTGGGGTTACGACACTTATGGGGCCCTGAGTATCCCTGTTCGATCCAGACCGTCTAGGCTTATCGCGAATAGTCATAGCTAATAGCCATAAGCCATTAGCCCCAGCCAACCAGCCTAGTACCGCACCGGCACCTGCTCGAACGCGCGTACCCTCTCGCCATCTTCCTCCCGCTTGAGGTCCCGGAGAGCCGTGGTTGCGCGCAGGAGGAGCTCGACCGCGTCTACCGATGATTCCGCGAAATCGGGTACCGCACAGTACCCCGCCTTGAGTCGCACCCCGCGCTCGCCGCCCCGGACCGGAATCGGGGTCGACTCGATCGCGTTGGTGAGCCGCCGAACCAACCGAAGCGCGGCTTCCGGGCCAGTTGCCGGTGCGATTACCGCGAATTCGCCCTCGGCCAAGCGACCGATGGCGTCGGAGGCCCTGCCGGCTCTCCGGAACAGCATCCCGACCTGGTCCACCAGACGGTGAGCCTCCTCGTCGACCGACTCCTCGCTGAGGGCGTCGTCGGTATCGGGTGAGAACACCACACACGCAAGCGGATCCCTCCGGCGAAACGCCTCCGATCCCATTTCGCGCGCCCGCCGTGACATGCCGCGCATGTTGTACAGGCCGGTATTCGGATCGAGAAGGCTCTCCTCGCGGAGGGCATCCACTTCCTGCTTGGACCGCAGGAAAGTCGCGAGCTTGAGCAGGAGCGATTCTCCGTCCAGCGGCTGACCCAGAAACTCCCACGCCCCGGCGCGATAGGCCTCGAGCCGTTGAGTGCGGCCCGAGGGCCCCGACGTGGTGATGATGATGGGGGTCGTGGCGCTGAAGCGTGGGTCACCCCGCAGTGTGCGGCATACTTCGAACCCATGCATGTCGGGCATCTGGGCGTCGAGTATGATCAGATCGGGATGTGTCGTTCGAGCTCGCTCCAATGCCTGCTGGCCGGTATACGCCCGCACGACGGAGTACCCGTTGGGCCCGAGGATGCTCTCCAGGGATCGCGCGGACCACTCCTGATCATTCGCGATCAGCACCAGGGGCGCTGGATGAGCCTTTTCTTGGTTTGCCATTGAGTTAGGCCAAGAGGGTGAGGATCGGCTATCGCGGGCCGGCCTGGCCCTCGACAGCAGGACTCGTGCGGTTCCGGGCGATTCTCAGAAGTCGTGACCGGGTAGCGAGTTATGAGCTCGACTCGGGGCCTCCGACCTGCCAAATCGCCGGAACTGCGCCACAGTTTGGATGCCCCTGCGCCACGCCATGCACTCACCTGGGATGTGGCAGCGAGACCTTGGGCTGTGGTTCGACAGCAACGCCCTCGACCTCGACCGCTGGGGCTAACCACGCTGTGGCGGAGTGTGCTAAGAAGTTACAACATTGCTACTTGGCGCGCATCCCCCCGCTCCCGGGACCGCCAAGTCGACACGCCGAAATTTGCGGCTTCATACTTGAAGCCCAGGCCCGAGGAAGCAGTTGCGAATGCAAACTTTTGCGGGACATTAGCCTGTATGACAGAGCGATCCGGACCCGACGCGGCGACGCACGCCGACCTCGCCCCCCACGACGGGGCGAATCCTGGTGCCGACCTCCCGGTGGAGCGGTCGAAGTTCAGCCGGTGGCTGGCCAGCTTTGGACTGGGTGAAGCCCCCGATCCCCTACTGCGCCCCGCCAAGTCACCACGAGCAGGGCGGCGCCTGGGGCACTGATCATCGGCGGAGAATTTCGAAGGTGAGTCGCATCACAGGGAACCGCGACCAAGGCTGTTAATCTACGCTGTACTTCCCTCTGCGCTGGGGTCGCCAAGACGTGATGGATTGGACTCTATCAAACACGCTGTTCCTCGGTTCAAGCGCCCAATTCCTCAGCCTTAGCTGACCGCCAGCATGGGATCTGCTACCTCCGGAGTTCGCCCTAGCGGCCCCACCCGCCCACTTATTACGGGACCGTTCTCGCCCGCGCTGCCACAGGCTCGCAGGGTGTCGCTTCGCGTTTCTCACGGCGAGGCGAGGGCCGGCAGAGTCGAGGCTTGGGTCAATTTCTGTCTCAACGTCTTCTTGGCAGCACTCAGCCTGGTACTCGTGTTCCCGCTGCTCCTGGTGATCGCGGTCTTGATCAAGCTCACCTCCCGTGGTCCGGTGCTCTATACCCAGGAGCGGGTGGGGTTGGATCGACGCCGAGGGCGGGGGACGGAAAACCATCTCCGCCGCCAGGATCTCGGGGGCGAGCCTTTCACGATCTACAAGTTCCGAACCATGCGGGTCGACGCCGAGCGGGAGTGCGGTGCGGTGTGGGCCGCCGAGGACGACCCCCGGGTGACGCCGGTCGGCCGGCTGCTGCGCCAGTACCGCCTGGACGAGCTGCCTCAGCTGCTCAACGTGCTGCGGGGCGACATGAACATCGTGGGCCCCCGGCCCGAGCGGCCCACCATCTTCGCCGAGCTGCGGAGCCATATCGCGGAGTATCCCCTGCGCCAGCGGGCCAAGCCGGGGATCACCGGACTGGCCCAGATCAACCATCACTACGACCGCTCGTTGGACGACGTGCGCCGGAAGGTCCACTTCGATCTGGAGTACATTCGCCGCCGGAGCCTGTGGGAGGACCTGCGCATCATGCTCAAGACCATCCCGGTCATCTTCCTCCGCCGGGGCGGATGGTAAATCACCTCTTCTGTGGTTGAAAGGCCACACCGGTGCCATCCGGCCCCGATTTCCAGCCCTCCGGGTCAGTAGCTAACCACCATCTCCGCAGCGTCTTAGTTTGGGCAACCCGCACCGAATCGGGCCGGAACGGCCGTTGCTAGTATGGGGTCGTCTGGACGTGTATCTTGCAATCGCCCTCGGCAATCACGAGCGACTCAATTCATGGTCTTGTCCCTTCATTCGCACACCCAGGTTTCTCCGCCCGACCTCTCGGTCGTGGCCCCGCTTTTCAACGAGTCGGCCAACGTTCGGCCACTGGCGGAATGGATCTTCGAAGCACTCCGAGACTACCCGGGCAAGTACGAGGTCGTTTTGGTTGATGACGGCAGCCGGGACGACACCTGGGCCCAAGTGGTCAGCGTGGCCGCGGACCCTCGGATTCGGGGACTTCGGTTGGGCCGGAACGTAGGGCAGACCGCCGCCATGATGGCGGGGTTCGATCACGCCCAGGGACGGGTGGTCGTCTCGTTGGACGGAGACCTGCAGAACGATCCTCGTGACATTCCGGCCTTGGTGGCGAAGCTCGACGAGGGCTACGACTTGGTCTGTGGCTGGCGCCAGCGTCGCCAGGACAAGCTGCTGCTGCGAAAGGTTCCTTCCTGGGTGGCCAACCGCATTATCCGGCGGCTCACCGGAGTGCAGATCACAGACAACGGCTGCTCGCTCAAGGCTTATCGCCGCGAGTTGCTGGATCGGATCTCGCTGTACGCGGAGCAGCACCGCTTCATACCAGCCTTGTCGGCGAGTGTAGGGGCCCGGATTACCGAGATGCCGGTACGGCACCATGCCCGCCGCTTCGGAGAGAGCAAGTACGGGATCTCCCGCACGGTCAAGGTGATGGTCGACCTGCTGACGCTTAAGATGATCACGACGTTCCGATCGCGGCCGCTCGTGGGATTCATCGTCGCATCCCTGCCGGCCCTGCTTGCCGCTGCCGGGTTTCTCACCTTATGGATTGTGGCCCTCACCCAGTTCAGCGCTCCCAAGGCACGGGCCCTGGTGTTCCCTGGCGCCGCGGTCCTCTGGCTAGGCGCCGCGCTCTACCTGTTCATGCTCGGGCTGGTGGCGGAGGTCGCGCTGGGCAACGAGCGGGAGAGCGCCAACGCCACGCCGAGTGCCTGGGAGGTTGGTTGACCATGACGGCCAAGGGAGTCCTTACGGAATCCATCGTGCCCCCTTCAATGACGGCAGGTCACCGCGCTGGAAGCCGCGTGGTATCGGTAGTGGTGCCGGTCGTTGAGCGAAGCGATGACCTGATCGCGCTCTATCACAGCTTCTCCCACGAGCTGGAGGCGCGGGGCGAGGATTTCGAGTTTCTCTTCGTCTTCGATGGCGGGTTCGAGCCCACGCCCGAGCTCACCGACCTGGCTCGCAGGAGCGAGCGAGTGCTGTTGCTGCGGTTCGCCCAACGATTCGGCGAGACCGCGGCGCTGCGGCTCGGCATTGAGCGCAGCCGGGGCGAGATGATCGTGACCCTCCCGGCCTACTTCCAGGTGCAGCCCGATGGATTGGGGAAACTGCTCGACGCGGTAGACGGCGGTACCGACATGGCCGTCGCCAGCCGGTATCCGCGGCACGACAGCTGGCTGAATCAGATGCAGTCGAGGGCCTTTCACACCATTCTGGGCGGCCTGTCGGAGCAGCGGTTCCACGACATGGCCTGCGGGGTGCGGGCGATGGGCCGCAAGGTCGCCGAGGCCCTCCCGTTGTACGGCGACATGCACCGCTTCATCCCGGCCATCGCCCTCCGCGAGGGCTTCCGCGTCAGCGAAGTTGCGATTCCCCAGCACCCCAGCGACGCCCGGGTGAGGGTCTACCGACCGGGAGTCTACTTCCGCCGGCTGTTGGACATCGCCACCTTTTTCTTTCTGGCCAAGTTCACTGAGAAGCCGCTACGTTTTTTCGGCCTGATCGGGTCGGTATTCCTTGGCATCGGTGGCTTCCTCTCGCTCTGGCTTTTGGTCGAACGGCTCGCCGGCACGCCGATCGCCGATCGCCCGCTGCTGCTGCTCGGGGTGCTGCTAGTGGCTCTCGGGGTGCAGTTGATCGGACTAGGGTTGGTCGGCGAGATCATTGTTCACCTTCGCGCGCCGCACCGGCGGGCATACCGGGTCCGCGAGAAGATCTGAGCCCTCAGAGCTTGCAGCCCGGCGGTTCCCCGACACACCCTTCAAAGGGCGCCGGGCCGGAAGCTATCGGTGGGCACGCCAATGCAGCGTGATCTGAAGCAGCTGGCCGAGACGGTCCATGACCTCCTGATCGTGGGCGGCGGCATCCACGGGGCCTGCGCCGCGTGGGACGCCGCGCTACGAGGGCTCTCGGTAGCTCTGATCGAGCGGGATGACTTCAGTGCGGCCACCTCGGCCAACAGCCTGCGCATCGTCCACGGCGGGCTACGCTATCTGGCCCGAGGAGACCTGCCCAGGATGTGGGAGTCGATTCGAGAGCGGTCGGCCCTGCTCCGGATTGCGCCGCACCTGGTGCGACCGTTGCCCGTACTGGTGCCGACTCGGGGCGCAGGCACCCAAGGGCGTCTGGCGTTGGGCGCCGCGCTAAGCCTCAACGACGCATTTTCCTTGACTCGTAATCGGCGCCTTGACGCCTCCCATCGAATTCCTCGAGGGCGGTTGCTCTCACGCCGGGAGTGTCTCCGGCTCTTCCAGGGTTTTGAAGCGCAGGAGGTCACCGGTGGCGCGCTGTGGTATGACGCGCAGATGGAGCACCCGGAACGGTTGACCCTGAGCTTCTTGCTGGCGGCGGCGAGCCGTGGCGCCGCGGTGGCGAATTACGCCGAGGTCGAGCAGTTCCTGACCGAAGCCGGTTCGGTGCGCGGGGTTCAGGCCCGGGACAAGGGCACCGGAGCCGGGTTCGAGGTACGCGCCCGGGTGGTGCTGATCGCGGCCGGCCCCTGGACCGGAAGCTTGGTAGAGTTGGCGGGGGGTCGGCGTGTGGGCTCTGCGCCGGGACAGGCGATTGGTCTCAACCTGGTGATCGGCCGCCGGTTGGCGGAGGTCGCGGTGGGAATCCGCTCGCTGAGTGGTGCCGCTGAAGATCCGGTGTGCGGCGGGCGTCGGTTCCTGTTTCTTGCGCCCCAGGGAGAGACCACGCTCCTCGGCACTTGGTACGCCCCGGATATCGGGGATGAGATTGCGACGGTGGAGCGCGGGGCCGAGGCCCTGTTGGGCGAGCTCAATGCCGCCTGCCCTGCCCTACGGCTCACGCCGGATGACGTGGTGCGCCGGCAATGGGGCCGGCTTCCGCTCAAGGCCGGAATCGAGCCGGGCCGACCGGGTGCGCTGGCGGAGCGACCGCGGTTGGTAAATCATCGAGAAACCGATGGGCTCCGCGGGCTCTTTTCGGTCGAGGGCACCAAATACACCACCGCTCGACGGGTGGCCGAGCGGGTGGTCGACGCGATCTGTCGCGATCTGGATTTCCCCGATCCAGGCTGCCGGACTGCCGAGGTCGCACTGCCCGCCGGCGACCTTCGTACCCAGGCTGGAACAAACCCGAGTGAGGGACCTATTCTGAAGGCGGTGCGCGAAGAGATGGCGGCTACCCTGGCCGACATCGTATTCCGACGGACCGATCTCGGGGCCCCTCCGGGGCCGCGGCGGGATGAGCTCGCTGCCGCGGCTCGGCTCGCCGGCGCCGAGTTGGGTTGGGACGCCGGGCGCCAGTCGGCCGAGATCGACGACGTGTTTCGCCAGGCCCGACTGCATTCCAGCGCGGTGGAGGTCGCCGGGTGAGGATCCTGCTGATCGCTCCGCATCCCTTCTTTCAGGCGCGAGGCACTCCCATCGCCGTGCGCCGGGTCCTGGAATTTCTCACCGCCCGGGGCCATCAGGTCGACCTGCTGACCTACCACGAAGGCGCCGACGTCGAGATCCCCAACTGCCAGATCCACCGCATCGGCCGGGTGCCCGGGATCCGAAACATTCGTCCTGGATTCTCCCTGAAGAAGGTGGTGTGCGACGTCTTCATGTTCGCCAAATGCCTGGGCATGGTCCGGCGGAACCGATACGATCTGATTCACGCGGTGGAAGAAGGGGCCTTCATCGCCGCGGTCATGCAAGCCGTAAGGGGCGTGCCTTACGTCTACGATATGGACTCCTCTCTCGCCGAGCAGATGGTCGAGGCCTATCCCGGACTCCAATTTGTGCTGCCTGCCTTGCGCCGTTTCGAAGCGGTCGCCGTGCGCCGGAGCCTGGGCGTGCTGACTGTGTGCGCGGCACTGGAAGACGTGGCGCTGGCCCATGCTCCGGGGAAGCCGGTCGGGCGGGTGGAAGACACCACGCTGCTGCCTGCGGCCGGCGCAGATCGCAATGGCGACACGCTGCTTCCCCACGGCGCAGACGGTGGGCCGGTGGCGATGTACGTAGGGAACCTGGAGCGCTACCAGGGAATCGGCTTGCTGCTGGAGGGCTTCCGCCACACGCTGGAGCGGGTGCCGGACGCCAAGCTGGTGATCGTGGGCGGCCGGGACGACGACATCCACCGCTATCGCAGCCATGCGTCATCGCTCGGCATTCTGCCGGCGGTGTACTTCATGGGCCCGCGCCCGGTCGCCATCCTGGGCGATCTCTTCCGTCAGGCCGACGTCCTGGTCTCACCTCGGGTCAAGGGACTCAACACCCCGATGAAGATCTATTCCTACCTGGATTCGGGGACCGCCGTCCTGGCCACCCGGCTTCGGACTCACACCCAGGTGCTCAGCGACGAGAACGCCTACCTGGTCGACCCGGAGCCGTTGGCCCTCGGTGGGGGACTGGCACACCTGTTGAGCGACGCCGGCCTGCGTGAACGACTCGCCCGCCAGGCCAAGGCATACGCGCAGCGGGAGTTCACTCCCGAAGCCGCCCTGCGCAAGCTGGACACGTTCTATAGGACGATGGAATCCAGGGCGGTCGAGGCGAGGGCGTGAAGCGGCTGTTGCACTCACCCACCGTTCGCAGCATGGTGGTGTACGGCGTGTCCGGAGTGGGGTTCGTAGGCGCGAACCTGATTCTCGCCCGAGCGCTGCCGGCGGCGCAGTACGGTCTCTTTACTCTCGTGACCGCACTGGCCAACCTCTCGTTTTCCCTCGCTCCCATGGGTCTGGATGGCGTCGTGCTGCGGCGACACGTCACGGCGGGGCCCCGTCTGCTGCGTCAGGTCGTCGGCGCCACGACGCTGACCGGACTGGTATTCGCGGCGATCGGTGCACTGGGCTACGAGCTGAGCCTACCGTTGTTGCTGATGCTGTTGGTCTCGACCATCGCCGGCGGCGCCATGATGGTTGCCAGCGCCCGGTTCCAGAGTGACCAGCGATTCGGGATCTCGCTGGGACTGACCCAGAGCCCCAACCTGGTGCTGCTGGTCGCCGCTCTGGTCGTGATCGCGGTCCAAGGCCGCGAGGCGTGGCTCCCGGTGCTCATCGCCACGCTGGGATTCGTCGGCGCGGCGGTGTACGGGTGGCGAGCCCTCTTCCGCGAGCAACACGGCCATGCTCCCGAAGGAGCGCCGCTTCACTGGGGCGAGGCCTTTTCCTTCGCCGGCCTCCAGGCCTCGGGCCTCCTCCTGATCCAGCTCGACCGGCTGGTGATTCCCCACGTGCTCCCCTTGCAGGATCTCGCGACCTACGGCGTGCTGGCAGCCATCGCGGGCTCGCTTTTCCGGGTCCTGCAGATGGGCGTCGGGTTTTCGCTCCTCCCCCGGCTCCGGGCCGCAGCGGACGTGCCTGCCCGCCGGAGACTGATCGCCCACGAGGCCAAGCTGGTCGGCGGGATCGTCCTGCTGGGCTCCACCTTCATCTGGCTGGTCACTCCGCTGATCGAGCGCTGGTTTCTGGCCGGGAAGTACCACCTGCCGGGATCTCTAGTGCTGGCCTCCATCGTGGTCGGCGTTGCCAAGATCCTCAACGCCTTCGCCAAAGCGACCATCTCCGCGCTGTGTGACCCCCGGGAGCTGACGGTGATAAACCTGACCGGCTGGATCTCGGTCGGGATCGCGGTGGCGGCCGCGTTCGTCGGCGCGCGCTGGGGGCTGGCGGGAGTGATCTACGGCGTCGGAGTGGGTTGGCTGCTCCGGGCTCTGGCGGCCTTTTATCTCACCATGCGGCACTTGCGGCTGCCGGCACCGGTGCCGGTCACCGCGCCCTGAACTGGGTCAGCGCGGGATTCGTCTGAGCTGACTGGAGTAGACCGTTTCCTTCGTAGTGCCTACCTTCCGTGTCATGTGTGGCATCGCAGGTATCATCTCCGAGGATCCAACGGCCGGATCGCGCCTCCCGGCGATGCTCGCGCTTATCCGCCACCGCGGCCCCGATGCTGAGGGAGTCGAACGGGTCGGCCCCGCGACCCTGGGGAACCGCCGGCTGAGCATCATCGACCTGGCGGGCGGCCGGCAGCCGATGCTGAACGCCGACCGCACCCTGGTAGTCGCCTATAACGGCGAGATCTACAACTTCCCGGCTCTCCGCCGCAGGCTGGAGGCGGAAGGGCGGAACTTCCGCACCCGCTCGGATACCGAGATCCTCCTTCACCTCTATGAGAAATATGGGGTGGACTGCGTGGCCCACCTCGACGGCATGTTCGCCTTCGGGCTCTGGGACGCGCCGCGGCGCCGGCTGCTGCTGGCGCGCGACCATATGGGACAGAAGCCACTCTTCTGGTGCCAAACGGCGCGCGGCTTCGGGTTCGCCTCCGAGGTAAAGGCGCTGCTCGCCAGCGGGCTGGTCGCCCGGGGACCGGACTTGGAGGCGCTCTTCCACTATATCTCGCTCCGCTTCGTGCCTGACCAGCTGACGCTGTTCAAGGGCATCCACAAACTCCCGGCCGGCCACCGTCTGGTGTATGCCGACGGAATCGCCCGCGTAGAGCAATACTGGGGATTCTCCTGTGTGGCGAAGCAGGCGGGCACCGAGGCCGAGCTCACCGACGCCCTGGATCACGGGCTGCGCGAGACGGTACGAGCCCACCTGCTCAGCGACGTCCCGGTGGGCAGCTTCCTGAGCGGTGGGATCGACTCGAGCCTCGTCACCGCGCTTATGGCGCGGGAGTCGCCGGACCCGGTCCCGACCTTCTCGATCGGGGTGCGGGAGCAGGGCTTCAATGAGCTGCCCTTCGCGGCCCAGGTTGCCCGGCGGTACGGCACCCAGCACCACGAGGAAGTGGTGACGGCGGATCTCATGCGCCTGGTGCCGAAGATGGTGTGGCATCTGGACGAACCCGCCGACCCCTACGGCGCGGGGGTCTATCAAGTGGCGAGCCTGGCCGCCCGCCACGTCAAGGTCGTGCTGAGCGGCGATGGCGGGGACGAGCTGTTCGCCGGCTACGACCGGTTCGCCGGCCAACGGCTCGCGACCACTTACGCCCTCCTGCCGAGATCGCTCCGCCGGACCCTCCTGCGCCGCCTGATCGGGCTGGTGCCCGAAAGCTTCGGATACCAGAGCCTCGCGCAGAAGCTCCGTTGGTTGAACGAGATGTCGCTCCTGGACGCGGGGGAGCGCTACGCCGGGAGCATGAGCTTTCTCCGATTCACCGAGGATGCCAAGCAGGCGCTCTTCACCGCAGAGGCGCGGGCCGGGCTCGGTGGCCTCGACTCGACCGAGAAAATCCTGGTCCACTTCAACTCGACCAACGCGCAGGAGCTGGTCGACCGGATGCTCTACACCGATCTCATGACCCGCATTCCCGACCACCTCCTGCCGACCGTGGACCGGATGGCGATGGCGCACGGTCTCGAGGTTCGGCCGCCGCTCCTGGAGCACCGGATGGTGGAGTTCGCGGCGGGTGTGCCCGCCGACCTGAAGCTGCGAGGCACCAAGCTCAAATACATCCTGCGCCGGGTGGCGGCGCGCTACCTGCCGGGCGAGCTGATCGACCGACCCAAGCAGGGCTTCGGCTTCCCGCTCGCCCGCTGGATGCGGACCGACCTCCGGCGCCTGCTTCGCCAAGCGATCGCCGACTCCTCCTTCGTACAGGCCGGCGTCTTCGATCGGGTATATATGGACCGGCTGCTGGATGAGCACCTCGAGGGTCGGCGGGATCACAACTTCCGTCTCTGGATCCTGCTCAACCTGGAGATCTGGCACCGCCTCTTTCTCGAGGAGCAGTCGCTCGAGGCGGTAGCCGCCTGGATCGAGCGCTTCCTCCCGGCGGTCCAGCCCGCCACGCCCGCCTTGGTGCCGGCATGAAACCACTCGATCAGGCCGGCCACGGGCCGCTGCGCATTGGGATCATGCTGCGCGGCATCCGCGAGGTGGACGGGGTCGGGGTCTTCATCCGCCAGCTCTGCGATGCCCTCTTCGAAGTGGACCGGGCTAACCAGTACGTGCTGTTCTACATGACGGAACAACAGGCGGGGCGCTACGCGCAGGTCTCCAACGTCACCGAGCGGGTGGTGCGGGCTCCGAACAAGTTGGTGTGGGACCAGGTGGCCGTCCCCCTGGCGGCGCGGCGGGAGCAGCTCGACGTGCTCTTCCACCACAAGTTCAGCATCCCGCTCCTGGCTCCGTGCCCGACGGTGGTGCAGCAGCGCGGCACCGAGTACTGGAGTTTCCCCGAGTGGTATCCTGGCGTCGGAGACCGGTTGAATCGCCTCTACAACGTACTGACGATCCCGCTCTTCTGTCGGGCCGCGGCGCGGGTGCTCACCAACTCCGACACTCTGGGGCGGGAGTTGGAGTCCGTGGCCGGCGTACCGCGGGAGAAGATGGCGACCGTCTACGCGGCTGCCGACGCGCGCTTCACCCGGGTGGAGGACGAGGGCCGGCTCCGCCAAGTGCGGGAGCGCTACCAGCTCCCGGCGGAGCCGTTCTTCCTCGTCGTGGCGCGCGGCGGGGCGCGACTCGAGTACGCCGGAGAGACGATCTGCCCCCGGAAGAACGTCGAAGGGGTGCTGGCGGCGTTCGGGCGGGTGCGCGAGTCGGTCCCGGACTGCCCCCCGCTCATCGTGTTGGGTGCCGGGATCACGGAGCGCCTCCCACCGGCGGTGCTTCGGCGCTACGTCGACCCGGCAGCGGTGCGGGTCGTCGGTCTGGTCGATCACGCCGACATGCCCGTCTTCTACAGCATGGCGGGCGCCCTCGTTTTCCCGTCGTATTACGAGAGCTTCGGCATTCCGCTGGTCGAGGCGATGGCCTGCGGCTGTCCGGTGATCACGTCGAACGCCTCCGCCTGCCCCGAGGTCGCGGGCAACGCCGCGCTGATCGTGGACCCCGACGACGTGGACGGCCTCACCTCGGCGATGACTCGGCTTCTCCGCGAGCCAGGCCTGGCCGAGAGCCTGCGGACCCGGGGTCTCCTCCGGGCCCGCGATTTCTCCTGGCAGCGGAGCGCACAGCTGCTCGTGACCGAACTCCTGCGCGCGGCCCGGCCGATAGCAGATCAGGCGCTCGCTAGCAGCGCCCCCCGGCGATCGAGAAAGGTGCGGGCCCAGATCTCGGCCAGCAGGAGCGACCAGATCCGATAGATCTGCATACTCGAGTAGGACGTCCCGCGCGCCACTGCTCCCGACCGCCCCGCCGGGCGATTCCCCATCGCGGAGCTCGGACAGGTCGGCGTCTCCGAGAATCCCGTACATTGCGGTCATTTCGTTTGATGGGAGCCTGGCGGACTTCGTCCCGATCATGCCCCGGCGCCGGACAGCTTGGTCCCGAGGCTCGGGAACAGGCGCTTGAGGTCCGTGATCTGTTGGACCACGAAGGGACGGGCGAATAACAGCAACGATGTCGCATAGACTGTTGCCCCACTGCAGGTCATGAACAACAAGTAGACACCGCGATTGTGAAACCGGCTTCCGACCAGGTAGTCGAGCCCAAGCAGGGCGCCCGCCATCACCAGGGCCATCGACAGCGCCGGAGCTATCGCGCCCAGCACGGCCCCGTAGCCGAGACCGCTGTGCCGTTTGAATGCCCGCATCTGGACCGGCAACGTGAGATACGCGCGGAGGACATAGGCCGCCGCGATCGCGGTCAGACCGAAGGGCGCGGCTGCCAGCGTAAGCGCCACCGTGAGCGTGACCTGAAGCCCGGCGATTCTCGCCAGGGTCCCCGAGCGCCCCAGCGCGGCGAGGGCCGGACCGGCGAAGTAGTTGAGCGTAAAGGGCACGGCCATGAGGCCGAACAATTGGGCAATGGGGGCACTTGCCGCCCACCGTTCGCCGAAGATGAGTACCACCACCGTGGGGGCGAGGACGGCGAAACCGATGATCGCCGGAAAGGCGAGCACCGCGCTCACCCCGATGATACGGAGATACGCCTTGCGGAAGGCCGGCATATCGTCCTGCAGGCGGGCGAGCGTGGGAAGGGAAACCTGGGCAAAGGGCATGATCACCCCCGTCGCGACCAGCTCGATCGTTTTCCACGCGGTCCGGTACACACCGACCGCTGCGGCCCCGATGGTCCGTCCGATGATGAGGTCCTGAAACCGGACGAGCGCGACGATGAGAACCTGAGTGACCGTCATACTCGCGCTGAAGCCCGCCAACTGGCGGAGCATGGTGAGGGAGGGTCGTCTACCGGGAAGCCAGTGGTAGGCCTGCCAGGCCATGGCCGTCCCGGCCAGTTCGGTGACGCCGCGCTGCACCACGAGACTCCACGGCCCCCAACCAGCCCACGCCGCCCCGAGCGCGGCGCCGCCGCCCAGCACCCCGCTCACCACCGACCGCGACGCCATCGACTTGTGGCCGAACTCACGCAGCTTCAGCGCGATGTGGGTTGCCCCCGCGGCCGATACCGGGAGGATGAGACCCAGCGCCGTGAGCAACGGAGCGACCTCGGGCGCGCCCACGACCGCGGCGAGCCAGGGTGCCACCAAGGCGATCACCGCGGCGATCCCGACGGACAAGGCGAGCGTGGCCCAGAAGACGGTATCCGCCATCTCCGGCGAGACCCGCCTGGCGCGCGGGATGGCGTTTACCAGGCCGCTGGTCGGGAGGACCCTCCCGAACTCGGCGAATGCCACGGCCAGGGCGAAAACGCCGAACGCCGCCGGGCCCAACTTGCGGGCCAGCACGGCGAAGACCACAAACGAGAGGAGATAGTCCGAGCCGGTTCGGGCGATGGTCCACAGGATGGACAGCGCCGTCTTCCGCTTCAGATCGTCCGGCGGCCCCTCGGGCTCCGCTGCCCCGATGGCCTCGAGCGCTGATCCTGGCGCGCTGTCGAGCGGCTCATCGAATTCGCCGTGCGGAAGTGACTGACTCGAGGCACGTTCCTCCGGACGACCCTCGTATTTCACGATCGGATAATCGGATTCGGGGAGCGTGTTGGCCCTATCAGCACTAGTTTTGCCTCATTGATAAGCATTGGTGATGAAAGCTGTAACAACTCGGTCGAAACGGCCAATAGACCACAAATGACGGCTTCCTTGGGCGAGCAACGATGCCTCATGGTTGCGGGCTTCCCGCGCAGCGGTACGAGTTGGCTGGCGAAAGGCCTGTCCTTCGCTCCGGGGTTCACCTACTATCGTGAGCCCGACAACTATCAGCATGTACCCGAAGCGGAGAAGCGTTTCCTCTACCTGTATCTGACCGGCGAATACGACGACCCCGCCTACCGGCGCCTCATGATCCGCGCCTGCTCCGGCCAGGTGGCCACGGCGTTTACCATGAAACATGATCCGGGACCACTCCTGAAGCCCCTGCGCGGGCCCGGACGGATGCTGGGCGAGCGATTCCCCATTCTGTTTTTCCGCCGACCCCACGTACTCGTCAAGCTGGTTTTCGCCAGTCTCAATCTGGGGTGGTTCAGCGCCAACCTGCCGCAGGCCCAGCAACTGTATCTGTTGCGCCATCCCTGTGGCCAGTTCGATAGCTGGCAACGCGTGGGCTGGGAACCGCGACCCGTAAGGCTGCTGGACAACACGCGGCTAGTGGCAGACCACCTCCATCCGTTCGCCGACTTGATCCGCTCGGCGAACGGGTATTGGGAACGGGCCGGCGCACTCTGGGCGGCCACGGTCTACGTCATTCACCGCCAGACCCAGGCGGACAATGGGAGGCGCATCCTCGCGTACGAATGGCTCTGTGCAGACCCAGTGAGGCGCTTCGAGGATCTGTACCACCGTCTGGGACTGGAATGGAATGGAAGGGCCGAAAGTTTTCTCCGCGAGTCGGATCAGGCCGGCGACGATCGAAGGTACTCGATGAATCGGCCGACGGCGAAGCAAGTCGACAAGTGGAAGGACCGGTTGAGCGCCGAGGACATCGCGGCCTGTCGCCGGTTCGTCGAACCGTTCGGCCTGCCGTATTATCCCGGCTTCGAGCCTTACGTGACCAGCTTCGGGGGCGACGAGGCAGGCTAGCGCGCGAGGTACAAGGAGAGCGTCTGCCGAGCGATCACCGGCCACTGGAGCGCGTCGAGGCGGGGGGCCGTGCCCCTGGCTGTCCTTGCCGCCCACTGGAGGGCCCCTGCAAGCACGTCGGGAGTGAGCTCCTTGTCATAGTTGCAGACCCAGTCGCCACCGGCGAGAGCTTGAAGCTCCCCCATGGCCCCCAGAGCCGGAACCAGGACCGGTCGGTCGAACGAGAGGGCCAATAGTGCACTCCCGGAGTTGGTGATGTCCTTGAACGGGAGCGCTACCAGATCCGCCGCCCGAAGGTAGAGCTGCACTTGCTCGTCCGGGATGTGCTCCAGGGTCAAACGCACCCGGGGATCCCCGGCGGCAGCGGCACGGACCTCGTCGGCGAGGCTCCGCGGCTGCGGTGCCCCGGCCACGAGCAGGACTACTTCTCCGGCGGCGGCGGGCAAGGCTCGGACCGTTCGCACGAGATGGGGCACATTCTTGTAAGGACGCACCAGACCGAGAAACGCTACCACGCGGGCGCGGTCGGGGATGGCGAGTGCGGCCCGCGCGGCGTCGCGCGAGATCGTGTCCGGGTAGGCACCGCGAAAATGCCCGTGCGGCACTATGGCGTGGGGACGTAGGGCAAGCGCCGGATAGCGAGTTTCGACCGCGCGCTGCCCGGCCGCGCTCAGGTGGATCACCGCGTCTACTCGCCGCGCGAACGCCGACCAGTACCGCCGTTCCAGCCGCGAATGCCGCGAATCATGGGGCTGGGCATTGTGCGCGGTCCACACGATGCGGGCGCCGTGGAGACGCGCGACATCGAGGGCACTCAGCGCCGCGACAGCCCCTGCCGCAGCGCCGATCCATACCTCGGAGGTGAGCGCTTTCTCGGGCCAGTGCAGGTGGAAAACGTCATATCCCCCACGGAGCGTCCGCGCGATGGTGAATTCCCGTACCCGGACGCCAAGGGCCTCGAGATGGGAGTAGAGGAACCTGGTGTAGGGATTTGTCGCTCGGACCCCGGGCCAGGCCAGCACCCGCAATGGATGGTGGGTCTCCGGGGTGGTCACAAGGCCTTGGTCACAACGCGAACGGTCGTCCGCTGGCTCGCTCGAGCTCGGTGAGGAGCCTACTGGCGCTCTCCCGCCAGGAGAACCGCCGGGCCTGCGCTAGCCCGCGCTCCCGCAGATCCGCCGCCAGATCCGGCTCCCGGAGCAGCCGAAGCATGGCCTGCGCGAGACCCTCCACGTCGTCCGGGTCCACCACCAGGGCGGCGTTCCCCACCACCTCGGGGCAGGCCGGGGCGCTCGAGGTGATGACGGGGCAGCCACAGGCCATCGCCTCGACCAGTGGGATGCCGAAGCTTTCGTAATACGACGGGAACAGCAGCGCTCCTGCCAAGCTGTATACTGCCGGCATGTCGTCGTGGTCGATGAGGCCCGGAATGATCACCGACTGCCGGTCCAGTCCGAATCGGCTCTCCAACACATCCCCGGTGAGCCGGTCCTTCACCCCGGCCCCCAGAATCACCATGGGGGGACAGCTCGGTTCCGCTGCCCTCACCCGGGCATAGGCCTCGAGGGTTCCTTCCACGTTCTTCCGGGGGCAGAGTGCCTGCCCGGCATACCCGAGGCGGGCGTACCCCTTCACCACCATCAGGAAAAACGGCCGGGACGGCAGGTCATACTGCCCCCGCACCCGCACGAGGACCTGAGGTGAGGTGATGCGCGTGAAACGCTGGTCGGCGGCGGCGTAGACGGTGGCCATCTTTGCCGGCGAGACCCCGGCGATGCGCTCCAATTCGCCGGCGAGGCTGTTCGAGTTGGTGAGCACCCGAGCCGCCCGGCGGCAGAAGAACGGAATGCTGACAACGTTATAGAGCCGGTTTATCCGGTCGCCCCAACGGGTGTAGTACTCGGGAAAAGCCCAGTATTCCGTGCCCCGCTGCTGAACCACGGTCGGGCAGGGAGCGATGACCGGGATGCTGAACTTGTGATGGAAGAGCACGTCGAGATTCCGCCGCCAGGCCGCGGCCGGTACCGCTACCTGATCCCACAGAAACTTGCCCGGCGCGCGTACCACGATCTCCTGGACGTTCGGGCGATCGGCGTAGCGGCCGCTTTGCTCGTCTTCCGAGAAGAAGAGCAGGTACTGGTTGGTGCTGTCCATCTCCAGCAGGGCGTCGAGCAGCTCCCTGATGTAGACGCCCGCGCCGTCATACTCCGCGATTCCGCGCAGCATGACTCCGATCCGAAGGGGTGCCTGTTTGGCCCCGTTCGTCCGGCTTTCGGCACCTCTGGACACGGCGCTCGACGCAACCGACATGTGCTGGACCGCTTCCTCACAAGAGTGGAGGGAGTTATCGATGGCCGGTGCGCATAAGCGCCCAGCCCCGATCAGCTTAAGTCAATCAAACGTCTCTGGGCGTGATCGCTGTCACAGGTTTGGTCCGCCCGAGGGTCACGCGCCAGTATGAATCGCGTCATATGTGACGGAGAACACAGTCGAGTTACCCAGCGACGGGTAACGTGCCACGTCCGAGCGCGAACTTGCGGTCTCCGGTTTCGAGACCGCTGAACTCATAGCATTGGCTGACAATTTGACTTTGATCTCTCCTCAGCTTCCGTCGGTACTGGTCACCGGCGCTGCCGGTTTTACCGGTCTGGCGCTGGCGGTTTCCCTGATCTCTCGCGGCTACCCGGTCAAGGCGCTGGTCCGTGATGCGTCGCGGGCACGCAGCCTGAAGAACGCAGGGGCCGAGCTGGTCGAAGGCGATATCCGTGACCCCGCCGTCATCACCCGGGCGGTAGATGGCGTCCATACGGTCTATCACCTCGCGGCGGTGTTTCGCCGGGCCGGCGTGCCGGACTCGGAGTATCGCGAGGTCCACGTGGACGCGACGAGGCAGCTGGTCGAGGAGAGCGCCGCAGCAGGGGTAAGCCGCTTCATCCACTGCAGCACGGTAGGGGTCCACGGGGACGTGGAAGGCGATGCTCCCGCCAACGAGGACGCTCCGCTACATCCGGGAGACATCTACCAGGAGACCAAGCTCGAGGGCGAGCAGATGGCCCGGGACACCGCCGAGCGGACCGGCGTTCCGCTGACGGTGGTGCGACCGGGCCCAATCTACGGACCGGGGGACCGGCGTCTCCTCAAGCTCATCGGCGGGGTGGCGCGGCGGCGGTTCATGATCCTGGGAGACGGCGACCCCCATTTCCAGATGATCTATATCGACGACCTGGTGGAGGGTTTCCAGCTAGCCGCCAAGACTCCGGAAGCCGTAGGCCGGACCTACATCATTACCGGCGGCCAGGCACCGACCCTGAACGAGCTGGTGCACGAAATCGCCGATGTTGCTCACGTCCCCGCCCCGCGGTTCCGGTTGCCGATCTGGCCCTTTACCCTGGCCGGTGCGCTGTGCGAGAGCGTGTGTGTGCCGCTGGGGATCGAGCCGCCCATCTTCCGGCGTCGGGTGAGTTTCTTCACCCACAATCGGTGGTTCGACACGACGCGGGCCCGGAAGGAGTTGGGGTTCAAGCCCAAGATCCGCCTCCGCGAAGGCATCCGCCGTACGTTGGAGTCGTATCGTCGGCTAGGGTGGGTCTAGGAGAGGAGACCCGCCGGCGTCAGAGATAACCCCTCTCCCGGTACCAGGTACCGGTCTGCCGGAGCCCTTCTTCCAACTCGATTTTCGGTTGATACCCCAGCTCCCGCTTGGCGCGGGTGATGTCGAATGCGCGGTTCTGCCGGTACCAGTCCACTCGACGGGGAAAGATGGGGGGTGTTATCCCGAACGGCTTGCAGAGCTTTTCGCAGACGTGGCCGGCGATGACAACGGGAAGCACAGGATAGTGTGGGATCCGAACCGTGACCCCGAGCGCGCGGCCGACGGACTTGACGATTTCTTCGATCGGGTAGTAGTTCTCGTCGGCAATGAGATATTCCCGGCCGTCGCCCACTCCGGGCGCCAAGCACAGCATGAACGCGTCGACCAGGTTCTCGACGTAGAGCGGGTGATACAGCGTTCGGCCGCTGCCGAACATGGGGAAGTGACCCTTGGCCACCCGCTTGAAAATCATGTAGAACCGCTCGGGATCTCCCGGTCCGTAGATTGCCGCCGGCCGCAGAACCACGGTTTCCATCTTGCCACCGGCGAGCCGCTTCACCAAAGGCTCGGCCTCGTATTTGGTGCGTTGGTAGTAGTCCGCCGGTTGGATCGGCGCATCTTCACCGGCCGGCGGGTGGTCCACGTTGCCATGCACACCGCAGGTGCTGCAGTAGACGAATTTCCAAGCCCCGGCAGCGAGCGCGGCCTCGACCACGTTCCTGGTGCCTTCCACGTTGACCTGGTCGTAGAACGAGTTGGGCACGTTCAGCTCGCGGAAGGCCGCGGCCAGGTGGAACACGAACTCCACGCCGCGCATGCTCCGCCCGACCACCTCCCGATCGGTCACCGACCCGATTACCACCTCGGCGCCCATGGCCCGCAAGGCATCGCACTGCAATCCCTCTTTGTAATCCAGCGCGACGACGTTGTGGCCCGCTTCCCGGAGACGCTTGACCAGCGCAGTACCGGTGAACCCGGTGCCGCCGGTGACCAGAATCCGCATGCCCCGCCTCCGCTGAGGTAAGTGACCCTTAGACCCCCGCACGCTTGGGGCCAAGGCTCAGCATTGTAAGCCGGTGGCCCCATGGACGAAAGGCGGCCGTGCGGCTAGCTTCTTGCCCCATTCCAGGACATCCGCCACCCGTGCAACCAATGGCATCCCACCAGCACACGGCATCAGAGAAAACAGCCGAGTTACGGGAAGACGCCGACATAGCGGCCTCGAGCCCCCGCTACGCCCTTCGATTCAGTGGTCCGGTGGGCCGCTGGTTTGTCGAGGCGCAGACCCGCATGACGCTCGAGTGCCTGGCCGGGCTCCCGAAGGGCTCGGCCATTCTCGACGTCGGTGGCGGCCATGCCCAAGTCGCGCCGCCGCTGAGCGAGGCAGGATACGATGTGACGGTCGCAGGGAGCGACCCGGTGTGCGGGGAGCTGCTGCTTCCCTGGAGCAGCACTGGACGAGTCAAGTTCGAAGTGGCCGACCTTCTGAACCTTCCCTATGCCGACAAGACGTTTGACGCGGTAGTCTGCTACCGACTCCTGGCCCACAGCGTGAACTGGATGCGGTTGGTGGGCGAGCTGTGCCGGGTGGCCCGACACCGAGTGATCGTGGATTATCCTTCCCGCCGCAGCGTCAACATCATCGCTGACGGTTTGTTCGATCTGAAGCGCTCCATCGAGGGTGTGACTACCCGGCGGTTCGCTCTCTATGGTCGGAGGCAAGTGAATCAGGCATTCGAGCGCGCGGGGTTCTCCGTCGTACAGGAGCGCCCCCAGTTCGTCCTTCCGATGGTGCTCTACCGCCTGGTCGGATCGGTGCACTTCGCCCGAGCCGCAGAGTTTCCTCCCCGGATGCTCGGGCTCACCCGCTGGCTGGGGTCACCGATCATCGCCCGGGCAGACCGCCTGGCTGTCTGACGGCAACCGAAGCTCACCCAGTACCTCTTCTTGTCGCTCCATCTCCACAGTAACGACGTGGCTTCCCGGAGAATCGGTCTCGGGCTAGCCGTGCCCGGTCTGTTGGTGATCCTGGTCGCCACGCTTTATCCCATTCCCAATCAGGCCATATTCTCGGCCGCCACGCCTCTCCTGTGCCTGCTCTGCGGCCAGCTGGGAGGCCAGGACGTAGTTCTCAATCTCTTGTTGTTCGTGCCCTTCGCCATCGGGCTGCGGCTGTTGGGTTGGCCGTGGATTCGGATCGTGGGAGTGTCCGCCCTGCTCTCATTCACGGTCGAAGCGCTGCAGTTTTTCGTCATCCCGGGCCGTGACGCGAGCTTGAGCGACCTGCTGGCCAATACCGCCGGCGGTGCGCTCGGGGCCACGCTGGCGCCAGCTCTCCGCCAGGCGGCGAACCCGAGTCCTGGTAGTGCCGCCAGGCGGCTTTTGGGAGGAGCGGCGGTGCTGCTCGCGATCCAGGGGCTCTCTGCCTGGCTGCTCTCGCCGGCAAGTCCTCCCGGCAAGCTGAGCAGCCGTTGGGCCAATGCGGCGCCGGGCGGGTTCCCGTTCTTCGGGAAGGTGCGCTCGGTACGCCTGAATGGAGCCCCCATGCCGGCGTTCGGTGCGGTGCCCGACAGCGCGGCTGCTCGGGATCGGTTGGATGATGGATCATTCGCTCTGGATTTGGAGCTGACGAGTGGCGCCGGAGCCACCGACCGCCGCTGGATCTATATGGTGAAGGCCGGGTCGGTTCCTCTCCTGGCCGTCGACCAGTACGATCGCGACCTCTACTTCGCGGTGCCGGCTCAGGCGTTGCTGTTCCGACTCCAGCCACCCACCCTGCGCCTGCGACAGGGGTTCTCGGCGGACTCCGGCCAGGTCCTGCGGGTGACCGCAGGCGAGGATGGCCGGCGGCTGTGGTTGACGTCCAGCAACGACGAGGTACACCGAAGCTTCGAGCTGAGCCTGAGCCCGAGCCACGGCTGGTGCATGATCATTCCCTTCGGGTTCGCGCTGGGACCGGAGACCAGATGGTTCACGGCGCTCTGGCTGGCTTCGATGTTCGCGCCTCTGGGCTTCTGGGCCGCTCGAACAGGCCGGAGGCTGATGGCCTGGGCGACGGTCGCCGCCACGCTGACTCTGGCTCTCGCCGTGATCCCCGCCGTGAGCGGCTCTCCACCGGTGCACTGGTCGGAGTGGCTGGCGGGAGCCCTGGGGACTGCCGCCGGTTGGGCCGCCCACCGCCTCGCGCGCTATCTTCAGACCCGATGCGCCTCTCCTTCCAGCAACGCATACTCCTCATCCTGATCTGCCTCGGCGCGGTTCCCACCGCCGTCGCGGTGCTGGGATGGGGACTGACCACCAGATCGGCTACTCCAGCCGCGGGACCGCGCAAGGCGCTGGAAGAAGTCGGCACCAGCGGGCGGGGACTGCTCCAGACACTGGACTCCACCCGGCTGCGCCCGGCGGAGCGGCGGGCCCTTGCGGAGCACGCCGCGAAGCTCAATGCGGCGTTGGGCCAGTCCCAGCGGGCCGAGGCCTTCGGCCGGTACTATTACGCCGGCCTGGGTCTGGCGATTCTCCTGGCAGGTGCTGCCTTCCTCTACGCTTCGGTCCGACTCGGGGGGCATCTCTCCCGCCAGCTCAGCCGGCCCATCGAGGAACTGATCGGCTGGACCGGACACATTCGGAGAATGGAGCCGCTCCCACCCGACCGCCCTCGCAAGGGCGCACCGGAGTTCACTGCCTTGCGCACCGCACTGCGGGAGATGGCCCAGGCCCTGGAGCACGCCCGGGCGCAGGAGATCGAATCCGAGCGGCTGAGAGCCTTTCGAGAGACGGCGCGGAGAGTCGCCCATGAAATGCGCAATCCGCTGACACCGATCCGGCTGGCGGTGTCGCAGCTCTCTCGCAGCTCGTCCCCTGCGCAGGCCGAAGCGATCGAAGTATTGCGGGCCGAATCGGACCGGCTGGAGCAGCTGGCCCGCGAGTTCACCGAGTTCGGCCGCCTTCCCGAGGGCCCGGCCGCACCTATAGATCTGGTGGAGTTGTTGGACGAGCTGGCCCGTACTGCCCTGCCGCCGGGGATGACGGCACGGCTCTCCCTCGATCCGTCGACGCCGGTACTCCTGGGCCACTACGACCCGTTGCGGCGGGCCTTCAGCAACGTTCTGCGGAACGCGGTGGAGGCCTGCGAAGGCCGGGGCGAGATCGAGATCGTCGCCGGCTCGGAAAACGGGAGCGCGCGCATCGAGATCCGGGACCATGGGCCGGGTATCCCGGCGGAGCTCGAGGGCCGGATCTTCGATCCGTACTGCACCGCAAAGGCGGGCGGCACCGGACTGGGGCTGGCCCTGGCGAAGCAGACTGTCGAGCTGCATCGAGGCTCCATCGCGGTGGAGCCGACTCCAGGAGGAGGAGCGACCTTCATCGTGCGGCTGCGCGGCCGGTGAGCGTTTCCTCGGCGCAGGTCTTTCTGGTGGATGACGAGGCCAACATCCGGCGGATGCTGGCCGCTCTGCTTCAGGATGAGGGGTTTACCGTCGCCGAGGCCCCCAACGGCAATGCCGCGCTGTTGGCGGTGGACCAGGTCGATCCCGACGTCATCTTGCTCGACCTGCTCATGCCGCCTGGTCCCGATGGCTTGGACACTCTGGCGCGGTTCCGCGAGCGCGGCCTGACCACGCCGGTCATCATGATGAGCGGGAAGGCGCAGCTCACCGACGCGGTCAAGGCGGTGAAGCTGGGGGCCTTTCAATTTCTGGAAAAGCCGCTGACGCCGGAATCAGTTCTGGTGACGGTCCGGGCCGCACTCGAGCTTAACCGAACGCGGGCCCAGAACCGGGCACTTCAGGCGGAGCTGGCCCGGCGGGGTGCGCTCATCGGAGACAGCTCGGTGATGCAGCAGATCCGCGCGCTGATCGCCAGGGTCGGGCCGACCGAGGCGCGGGTCCTCATTACCGGCGAGTCGGGAACCGGTAAAGAGCTGGTCGCCGCCGCGATCCACACCGCGAGCCGCCGGGCTGGCCGGGCCTTCGTGACCGTGAACTGTGCCGCGATTCCCCGAGACCTGGTCGAATCCGAAATGTTCGGTCACGAGCGCGGCTCATTCACCGGCGCGACCGAACGCAGGCTGGGACGGTTCGAGCTGGCCCATGAAGGCACCCTGTTTCTCGACGAAATCGGCGACCTGAGCGCCGAGGCTCAGGCCAAGCTGTTGCGAACGCTGGAGACCGGGGAGCTTCAGCGGATCGGAGCCGAGGGCACGATTCGCGCCGACGTCCGAATCGTTTCCGCTACCAACCACCGGTTGGAGGACGCCGTGGGCGGCGGCGGCTTTCGGGAGGACCTGTTCTTCCGGCTCAATGTCTTCCCCATTCATCTCCCTCCCCTGCGCGACCGGTTGGACGACCTGCCCGCCCTGGTAGCTCATCTGGCCGAACGGGTGCGGCCCCGCCAGGCGGCCGCGTTCACACCGGCCGCCCTCGAAGCCCTGGCTTCCTACGGCTGGCCCGGAAACGTTCGCGAACTGGCCAATCTGGTGGAGCGGCTCAGTATCTTGAGCGGCCCCACGGTGGACGCCACCGCAGTTCGACAGGTGTTGCGAGCCGGTTTCCAACCGTCAACCGTCGTACCCGGATTGGGCCGCCCGCTGACCGAAGCGCTGGACGACTACGAGCGCACGATGATCGCGGCCGCGATGTCGCAGGCCAACGGCAGCATCGCCGAAGCTGCCCGGGTGCTGCAGACCGACCGGGCGAATCTGTATCGCCGGATGAAGCGGTTGGGGTTGGAGAAATGACTATGAGCCCTGTCATCCCGAGCACAGCGAGGGATCTAACTCGCGAGGTTCCGGAACGGCGGAGTAGGTCCCTCGCTACGCTCGGGATGACAGTCCTCGCACTGATTGCCTCCCACCTTCTCCTGTGCACTGCGCTCTGGGGACAAGACAGCGTCATCGTCATCGACCCGAACGCACCGCCGACCGACAGTGTGGTGCGGAGCGGGCCATCGCCGCAGCTCATCGATGAGCTGATCGCCTTCTTCAACGACTCGGCGACCACCAGGATGCAAGGTGACGTGAGCATCCCGGCGGGAAGCAGTTTCGCCGGACGCCTGGCCGTGTATCGGGGCGCCCTCAGGATCGGGGGGCGGGTGACCGGCCCGATCGCGGTGGCCAACGGCACCCTGTACCTGCTGCCGGGGTCCGAAGTCAACGGGGAGATCCTGGTGGTGGGCGGGCGCCTCATCCGGTCGGGCACCGCCCGGCATACTGGACGGGAGCGGGTCACCTGGGACGCGGCGCCGGTACTGCGCAACACCGAGGGTGGACTGGTGCTGCGGGAGCGGCGGCGTCTGCTGGGCGATCTGGCCACGGCGCGGACCTCATTTCAAACCGGAAAGATCCGAACCACCCTCTTTCTCGCCACTGGTGGGACCTACAACCGGGTCGAAGGCTTGCCGATCGTCTTCGGACCGCTATTCGAGATACGGCCCACTCCCGGTACTGTCGCCCGGCTCGACTTACGCGGCATTCTTCGCACGGCGGCCGAAGGCTCGCGGCTCAGCGGCGACTTTGGTTACGGGGCCCGGCTCGAGCTGCGGGCGACCAAGGTGGGCGTCACCGGACGGTTTTACAGCGAGACCAGCGCGATTGAAGACCAGCCGCTCTCCCCCAGCGAGAGCGGCTGGTCGGCATTCCTGCTCCAGCGGGACTACCGGGATTATTTCGAGCGGCGCGGCGGGGGGGGATCGGTCTGGGTTCAACCCGCCAGGCCGCTTCGATTGGAGCTCTCGATCCGGCGAGACCACGAGCGCTCGATCCGGGCGACTGACCCGTGGTCGGTGCTGCGGAACAGCGACAGCTGGCGGCGGAACCCGCTGATCGACGACGGACACTACTTCACCACCGGCATCCAGGCCGATTTCGACACCCGCAACGAGCGCGACCTGCCGAGCACCGGGTGGCTGATCCGGGCTCGCTTCGAGCACTCCACCAGCAACGACGTGGCGCCGGTGTCGCTACCCGAGACGGTGCGCCCCGAGCCCCAACTGGGCGGCGGCTACGGGTACGAACGCCTCCTGCTCGATGTCCGGCGTTACTCCAGACTGACCCCGTCGCTGCGGATCAACGCCCGGCTGCGGGCTGACGGGTGGGCCACCGGTGACCGCCTGCCGGTTCAGCGGCGGGTTTCGCTGGGAGGTCCCGACCTGCTCCCGGGCTACGATTTTCGCGAGTTCACCTGTGCTCCGAGCGGTTTCGACGATCCCTCCGACCCGGCGTTGTGCGACCGGTCGATCATCACCCAGGTCGAGGTCCGCACCCGGCTGGGGCTCAATCTGGGTTACCGGCTGCGCGACCGCGAAGGAGGCAAGACCGGCCGGTTTATCGGCATCGAGGAAGCCGACCTGGTCTTTCTCGGCAATGCCGGGGTGGCCTGGCTCGCCGGCGATGGCCCCGGCCAGGTCCGGGTGGACCGGATCCCATCGTTCGATGAATGGAAGATGGACGTGGGGATCGGACTCGATGCCGGTGAGATCGGAGCCTACCTGGCGAAGGGTCTCTCCGATGGTGGCCCGGTCAAGTTTCTGGTTCGCCTCCAGCGTCGGTTCTAGTGTCGCGCTCGATGCTCTCCTTTCCCGGGCCAGCCAGGTGGCGAGCCTGGGTCGCTATCGCCGTCATCGTGTGCATCGGCATGGTGACTGCCGTCACGCTCGCGGCGCAACAGCCGCTCCAAGTGCGCCTCGAGGTCCGTCTCGCCCGCGACACCGCCCCCAATGGGTCGCGGGCGCCGATCGTACGCTCGGATCGGCTCCTCGCAGAGGACCGCTGGCTCAGCTCGTTGCGCTCCGGCCTGCCGATTCGGCTGCACTACCGGGTCGAGGTCTGGCGCTCGCGGGGCGGCTGGTTCGACCTGTTCGAGCGCCAGGCGGAGTGGGACGTGATCGTGCGCCACGAACCGTTGTTCGACCAGTTCACCCTGCTCACCGTGTCCGGCGGGCGAGCCCAGGAGCGGCGATACGCTACGCTCGACGCATTGAGTGCGGCGCTGGCGTTTTCCTATTTGGTCAACGTTCAGCCGCGGGTGCAGGGGATTTACTATTACGCCGCGGTGCTGGAGGTTTCGACGCTCTCCGATTCCGACGTCGACGAGCTGCAGCGGTTCCTGGAGGGAGATCTGGGAGAGGTGGCGCGGGGTAAGGAGAGCATCGGGGACGCGCTGGGTCGCGGTGCCACCCGGTTCCTGCTGCGGCTGGCGGGACTACCGACCCTGCGTCTGGAGGCACGGAGTCCGGAGT
Source organism: uncultured Gemmatimonadales bacterium (assembly GCA_963812755.1). Classification (GTDB taxonomy): domain Bacteria; phylum Gemmatimonadota; class Gemmatimonadetes; order Gemmatimonadales; family GWC2-71-9; genus CAVVWJ01. Next base: position 81,825 of record CAWEWK010000007.1, read on the forward strand.
TTCGCGTGCGGTGATGGCGCCCGGCTGGTGACCCTAGATCGTGCCGCCCAGCGCGCGCAGGGCCTGCTCGCCGTAGAACAACTTGATGTACTTGGCCTGAGTCACCGAGAGCCGGCGCACCGCCCAGGACAGATGCACGAAGTGGGGCTCGCGCGGCGCCACCAGTGGATGCATCCCGCACTCTTCGGGCAGGTGGTTGCCCTTCCGAGTATTGCAGCTGCTGCAAGCGGTGACCACGTTGCTCCACTCGTTGTCGCCGCCGCGGGAGAGCGGCACGAGATGATCGCGAGTCAGGCACTCGCGATGCCGCAACTCCGGTTGACCCCGGTGGCAGTACTGGCAGCGGTAGTGATCGCGGGCAAAGAGGAAAGTGTTGGTGACCTGACGGCGGAAGCGGCGGGGGACGTGCACGAACTTGACCAGGCGGATGATTGCCGGTTTGGGCAGGGTCAGCCGCTCGCTCCGGACGAAGTCACCCGCGTCCGCCTCGACAATCTCGGCCTTGCCCTCGATAACCAAACGGAGAGCGCGCCGCACGGGAACCATTGTCAACGGCTCGAAGGAGGCGTTCAACGCCAAACAGCGCACGGAGTTGCTCCGAAGGTAAGGCCGACGCTGGAATCGTAACGGGCGCCCGAATCCGGAGCAAGGGACGGGCCAGGGAGGGCTATCGGCTATCGGCTAACTGTCCGTGGGAGTGGAGGCTTGGTGCTCAGGACCGATAGCTGATAGCCGATAGCTGATAGCCTACTTCTTTACTAACCCCTGGATCCGGTTGGCAATGACCTCGCGCAGCCGCTGGCTCCGGGTGATCACCAGCACCGTATCGTCTCCCGCAATAGTGCCGATGACCTCGCCCCAGCCCGCCTGATCCAGCGCCTCGGTGATCGCGCCGGCAGAGCCGCTGGCGGTCTTGAGGACCAGGAGCGGACCCACGCCGTCTACGCTCACCAGCAGCGTCGGGAGCACCTGGGCCAGGTCGGGGCGGACCGCGGCGCGATGGGGGTGGGTGTAGTATGCTCCCCCTTGAGGATCGGCCAGTTTGGCCAGTCCCAGCTCCCGGATGTCGCGCGAGAGGGTCGCTTGGGTCACCACGAAGCCTTCGGCCGCCAGCGCTTCGCGGAGATCGTCCTGACTCTCGATACGCCGCTCCCGAACGACCCGAAGGATCGCGGCGTGGCGTTGGATTTTCATGCCGTGCGCCCGGCTCGGTACACGTCCCTGCCCCCCAGGATAGTGGCCAAGACATCTGCGGGACCACTCGCCAGCACCTGCTCCTCCGGCTGCAACGTGGCGGATCCCGAGGACCTGCGAATCACCACGCAATCTCCCCACTTGCCAACGGCAAGACTGCCGATCTCGTCATCCAGGCGGAGAGCACGCGCCGCCTCGATGGTGCAGAGCGCGAGTGAGCGGGCCGCGCTCAGTCCGGCTAACTCCCGCGCGGCGCGGGCCTCCGCAAGCAGGTCGAGGCGGCCTACGCTCATCACCGAATCGGTTCCCAGTCCCACCCGAAGACCGTGATCCAGAAAGCCCGCCAGTGGCGCGCGACCGTGCCCGTGCGCCGCATTGGAGAGCGGGCAGTGCGCCACCGAGCTTCCGCTGCGCTCCAGTAATCGGAGGTCGGCGGGACCGGCATTTACCGCGTGAATGCACAACGTACGTTCGCCCAGAACCCCGTGCTGGTCCAGCCACGCCAGCGGACTGCGGCCGGGAGGTGCCGGAAGGGGAATTCCGCGGCCGCGCCAAGCTTCGGCAAAGGCCCCGCATCCCCGATCCAACAGCTCCGACTCCGCCAGCGATTCAGCGATGTGCGTCGCCAGCGGAAACCCTTCTGCGGCGGCCCAGGCCGCGGTGGCGGCGTAGAGCGGACCGCTCACGGTATAGGGTGCGTGAGGTGACACGCCAAGCCTGACCCGCCCGCCCCCAAAGCCCTCCAGCGCCTCCATCCGGCCACGAAGATCGGCCAGACTCCGGCTCATCTGGTCGGGATGGGGTCCGAACACTTCCTGATACGCAATCCCGGAACCGGCTGCCCCGGCCAGGGCCTGGACCACCGTACCGGTGTCTCCGGTATCGGCGATCGTGGTGATTCCCCCGGCATAGCATTGGGCCAGACCCCGGCGCGCGGCGTCGAGGAACTGCTCCGGTGATCGCGCCGCCTTGAGCCGGCGCAGTCTCTGGAGCCAGCTGGCGAACTCGGCCTCGGGTCCACCGTCGGCCAGGTCCGTGAGCTCGAGATGCGTATGGGTATTGATCAATCCGGGGAGCAGCAGAGCATCGCCGAAATCCTCGGCCGCAGCTCCCGCCGGATCAGGCACACTGGACTTGGAACCTACTGCTTCGATTCGACCGCTGGCTCCGATGAGCACTGCGCCCTCGGAGATGGGCCGGCTCTCGACCGGGAGTACCCACCGAGCCGAGAGCCTGCGCGGCCGCACGTTACCGACGCGGGTTCGGTGTTGGGCCGGCGCCGCCCATCACTCCGGTCGTGCCCCCGGCGGAGGTTCCGCTCTGGGCCGGGGGCGGAGCGGCCGGCGCCGTCGGGAGAGGTGCCGTACCCGGGAGCTGAACCGGGGGCTGTCCACTGCCACCCATGACCCCCCCGACCGCGCCGAACGGCGAATGGATTGGGCAAAAGGCGCTGGGCTCGGTTCCCGGAATAAACGACTCGATGTAGTGCACGTCCTTGGGGCAGAACGGGGTTGCCTTGTAGCCGGTGGTCTTGTCGATATCGAGCGCGCTGAGTCCGGCCGGCCGGGGCCAGGTCGCGGGAACACTCCGCCGCTCGTATACCTCCCGCATCATGGCGGTCCAGGCCGGAGCAGCCAGTACCCCACCTTGGGCGTTGCCTTTGATCTTCTTGGGCTGGTCGAATCCGATCCACACTCCGGTCACCAGATCGGGGGTGAATCCGATGTACCAGACATCGAAGCCGTCGTTGGTCGTGCCGGTCTTGCCGCCTGCCGGGAAATTGATGCGCGCACCCACCGAGCCCACCGCCGTCCCGTGGCGAACCACGTCACGCAGGGCGTCGGTGATGAGCCACGCGTGAGTCGTATCCATCACCGCCGCCGTCCGGACCGCCGGTTGCCAGACGATCTTGCCGCTCCGGTCCTCGACTCGCAGGATCCCGTTGGGAATGGTGCGAGTGCCGAGATTGGCAAAGGCGGTGTACGCCGCGATGATCTCCAGCGGAATTACGTCGGCCGACCCGATGTGAATCGAGGGAACCGGCGGCACCCTGGTCGTGATGCCGAACTTGGTCGCCTCGCTGATCACCGCCTGCTCGCCCAGCTCCATGCCCAGCTTGATGGCGATGATGTTGCGTGAGAGATAGAGCGCCCGGCGCAGGGTCATCGGCCCATCGAACTCGAGATCGTAGTTCTGCGGGGTCCAGGGCGGCTCGGCAGGATTGATCTCCACGCTCAGCGGGTCGTCGACCATGACGTAGGAGAGCGGATACCCCGCCTCCAGCGCGGCGGCGTACACAAAGGGCTTGAAGGTAGAGCCCGGTTGGCGCAGCGCCTGGGTGGCGCGATTGAACTTGCTGTCGTCGAAATCGCGGCCGCCCACCATCGCGCGGATGTAGCCGGTTTTCGCTTCCAGCGTGACCACCAGACCCTGGAGGTACGGCGTGGTAGCGCGATTGTTATCGTCCGGCGCTTCCGCCCGGGTGTCCTGGTATTGCCGGTAGGTCGGATGGGCAAACTTCCCGTCGGCGCCGCTCTCGATGGCCTCCAGCCGGGCCTCCAGCGCCCGTTCCGCCGCCTGCTGGGTATCGAGGTCGAGGGTGGTATAGATCCGGTAGCCGGAACGATAGAGGTCCTGGCCGAACCGGGCGTCCAGCGCCTGGCGCACGTACTCCACGAAATACTCGGCCACCCCGCTGAAATCCGAGCGGGACGACAGCAGCAACGGATAGGCTTTCCAGCGCTCGGTCTCCTCGTTGGTGAGGAGGCCGTTGTCGCGCAGCAGGTTCATCACCGTGTTACGGCGCTGGACGCTGAGGTTCGGGTTCCTGCGGGGATTGTAGCGGGAGGGTGCCTTGGGGATGGCAGCCAGCGTGGCCGCCTCGGCCACGTTGAGATCGCGCACCGATTTGCCGAAGTAGCGCTGGGAGGCGGCCTCGACGCCGTAGGCCCGGTTTCCCAGGTCGATCTGATTGAGATAGAGCTCGAGGATCTTGTCCTTGGGGTATTTGTCCTCGATCTCCATCGCCACTCGCGCTTCCCGCAACTTCCGGCTCAGCGACTTGTCCCGGCCGCTGATGTCCTCGGGCCACAGGTTGCGGGCCAGCTGCATGGTGATGGTGGAGAATCCTTCGGCCACCCGGAACTTGAAGAGGTTGTTCTTCATCGCCCCGAAGACCCGGTACCAGTCGATTCCGTGGTGCTCGTAGAACCGCTTGTCTTCGGTGGTGATAAAGGCGGCCTTCACGTAGGGCGACATCTCGCCCAGCGGCACCACCGTCCGCCGCTCGAGACCGAGGTCGGTGATGAGCCGGCCGTCCGCGGCGTAGACCTTGGACGCCTGGTTGGGATCGTACCCGCCCAGCTCGGCGATGGAGGGGCAGCTGTTGCCGGCACAGGCGCGAGTCCAGGCCGCGGTGAGCACGGCAAAGCCGAACGCGATCACCGCGAGAACCCCAACCAGGATGTTGCGCCGGACGGAAGGCGTCAGTCGAAGGCGCATGCTTTCGGGGATGAACCGGCGGGCCATGGGAGGCAAACTAGCCGGTTGCCAGGCTTGATTCCAGCGGGTACGATTGGCGCCTATGACCGACCTCTACGAGACGCTCACCGCCCGAGGCTTCGTGCATGACGCGACTCCTGGCTTGGCGGACCGGCTCGGGGCCGGGCCGGTGACGGCCTACGTCGGCTTCGATCCGACCGCGGATTCGCTCCACGTGGGCAGCCTGGTGCCGGTCATGGGGTTGGCCTGGCTTCAGCGGTTCGGCCATCACCCGATCGCGCTGGTAGGAGGCGGCACCGGGATGGTGGGCGACCCCAGCGGCAAACGGGAGGAGCGGCCGGTCATGTCGCTGGACCTGATCGATCGCAATGCCCGGGCCATAGGACGGCAGCTCAGCCGGTTCCTGTCGTTCGAGGGCTCCAATGCCGCCCGGATGCGCAACAACGCCGATTGGCTGCGGAACATTCCCCTCATGGAGTTCCTGCGCGACACCGGCCGGCACTTCACCCTGAACTACATGATCCACAAGGAATCGGTGCGGAGCCGGCTGGAAACCGGCATCTCCTACACCGAGTTCAGCTACATGCTGGTGCAGGCCTACGACTACTGGCACCTGTGGCGTACCGAGGGATGCGAGCTCCAGCTGGGTGGCAGCGACCAGTGGGGCAATATCACGGCGGGAATCGAGTTGGTTGGGCGCCGGGAGGGAGTCCAGGTGCACGGGATGGTGTTTCCGCTCATCACCACCGCGTCCGGTGCCAAGTTCGGCAAGAGCGAAGCCGGCAACTTTTGGCTCGACCCGGAACGAACCAGCCCGTACCACTTCTATCAGTTCTGGCTCAACACCGACGACCGCGACGTCCAAGTCTACCTCCGGATGTTCACCTTTCTCCCCCTCGACCAGGTCGCGACGGTGATGGCGGAGCAGGCCCTCGACCCGGCCAAGCGACCGGCGCAGCGGCGGCTGGCGCTGGAGGTCACGACCCTGGTCCATGGAGAGGAGGCGGCACGGAAAGCGATCCAGACCAGCGAGGCGCTCTTCGGCGGCGGCTCCGCCTCCGCGGTACCGCTCGACGCCTTGCCCCAGATGCCGGAAAGGCGGGTTTCCCGGGCGGAATGGCCGGACGGAATTCCGGTGGTGGACTTGCTGGTGGCGAGCGGGCTGGCCAGCTCCAGAGCGGATGCTCGCCGGGGGATCCAGGGCCGGGGGTTTTACCTCAACGGCGAGCCGATCGAGAGCGTCGAGCTACGGATCGGCGACGAGGCGCTCCAGGGGTCGCCGGAGCACAGGTTCGTGATTCTGCGAAAGGGTAAGAAGAACTACGTCAGGGTCGTCATCGAGGAGTAGGTCTCACCACCGACTCCGCCTAGTAGTACTCCTCGGGGGCTTGGCCCCCAGCAGGCCGAAGAGCCCGCGCACCACTTCCCTTCCGATCGTCCTCCCGATGGTCGAGGACAACGCTCCGATGACCGCACCGCCCGCCTTTGCCATGGTGCCGGCCCCGGCCTTCGTCCTGGCGGGCGCTCGCGGCTCTGGCATCGGCGGTGCCGCGGCAGGATCGGGAGCCCGAGTGCGGGCCATCCGGCCGGCCAGAATCTCCCGCGCGCTCTCCCGGTCCACTGGCTGGCCGTACTCCGAAAGCAGGCCCGACTGCCGGATGTCGGCCTGGAGCTCCTCCGATGTGAGCGGCGCCATTCGGGAGGCTGGAGGGATGAACCGCGCCGCGACGACCGGTGTGGGCGATCCCCGAGTATCCAGGACCGTCACCACGGCTTCACCGATACCCAGCGAGGTGAGCGTCTCCTCCAAGTCATAGAACTCGGTCTTGGGATAGGTCCGCACCGAGGCCTTGAGCGCCCTGTCGTCGTCCGGGGTATGGGCCCGCAGCGCGTGCTGCACCCGGTTGCCCAGCTGAGCCAGCACGTCGCTGGGCACGTCCTTCGGTGTCTGGGTCACCAGGTACACCCCGACGCCCTTGGACCGAATCAGACGCACCACCTGTTGGATCTGATCGAGGAAGGCCTTGGGCGCGTCGTCGAACAGCAGATGGGCCTCGTCGAAGAAGAACACCAGCTTAGGCTTGGGAAGGTCGCCCGCCTCCGGCAGGTTGTGATACAGCTCGGCCAGCAGCCACATCATGAAGGTCGAGAACAGCATCGGCTTGTCCTGCACATCGGAGAGTTCCAGGCAGGTAACCACTCCGCGGCCATCGGACGTGGTTTGGAGCATGTCCTTCACGTCGAATTCCGGCTCGCCGAAGAACCGGTCGGCGCCCTGGGCTTCGAGCTCGACCATCTTGCGCAGCAGTACACCCACCGAGGCCGGCGACATTCCCCCGTACTGCGCCAGCGCCGGCTTTCCCTCCTCCGAGCCGAGCCACTGCAGCACCGATCGCAGATCCGAGAGATCCAGCAGAAGAAGCTGGCTGTCGTCGCAATACTTGAAGACCATGGTGAGCACGCTGGTCTGGGTCTCGTTGAGCGAGAGCGCCTTGCCCAGCAGCAGCGGACCGAAGGAGCTCACCGTGGCCCGAAGCTGAACGCCGAGCCCGCCGGTGAGACTCACGAATTCGACAGGCACCCCGGCCGGTTTCCAGGTCCAACCCACGTCCGCCGCGCGCGCGCTCACCTTGTCGTTCGGTACGCCCGGCATCGCCAGGCCGCTCAGGTCGCCTTTGATGTCGGCCACGAACACCGGAATGCCCTGGGCAACCAGTTGCTCGGTGAGAAGCTGAAGAGTCTTGGTCTTTCCGGTGCCGGTGGCGCCGGCGATGAGGCCGTGGCGGTTGAGCGTGGCGAGCGGGATCCGGACCTTCGGTTCCTGGTGCAGCGTGGTGCCCTCGAGCGCGGCGCCCAGCGTCACTGCTGGATCGGTGAAGCCGTAGCCGGCGGAGAGCATGTCTTTGAAAGATGGCATGCCCAGATCATACCTCGCATCGCGCCCAAGTGCTATCGGTCGGAGCTGCGGCGCAGGCGGGAATGTTTGCTGTCCGCACTCCCGGTAGCTTCGGGGCTCGCGACGGGGGGTGGCATGCCCGGAGGGAGCGTCAGTGAGCGGCAGCCTTGCTTGGTTCTCGAGCGTTCGCGCGAACTGCAGCGACCGGAGAGCGTGTCACCCCCCGTCGCGAGTCCCCCCGCCCCGAAGCCACTAGCCCCCTTCGAGCACCTCCACCACCCGCTCCATTTCGCCCACTGTGTTGTAGCAGTGCGGGCTCAGCCGAATGGCGCCTTCTCGCAGGCTACAGATGATGCGGGCGGACTTGAGGCGGCGGTGGACCTCCGCTACTTGCGCCGGCGCGATGCAGAGGATTCCCGAGCCTCGCGCGTCCCTCGGCGAGACCACGGCCGTGCCGGTACGATCGGCCCACTCGAGCACCGGAGCGTGCAACACCTGTAGATGCTCTCGCACCCGCTCCACCCCCACCGAGAGCAGCAACCCGAGTGAGCTATTGAGCCCGGCAAAATCCTGATACGGCAGGGTCATCAGCTCGAACCGTCGGGCGTCGCTGCGGAGGGTGTCGTCGTACCTGGTCAGCCGGGTCAGGTCGTCGGTGCCCTCGAAGGCCAGCCATCCGGTGATGCTCGGGCTGAGTTGGGAGATCAGCGCGTGTCGAACGTACACGAAGCCGGAGCCCCAGGGAGACAACAGCCACTTTTGCCCTCCGCAAGCGAGCACATCTACCTCGACTCGCCCCAGGTCGAGCGGGATCTGACCCACACTTTGAATGGCATCCACCACCAGGTAGGCACCGCTCTCCCGGGTTGCGGCGGAGAGGCGGGAAAGGTCGACCTGATAACCATTACTGAATTGAACCGAGGAGACGGCGAGCACCCGGACTCGGGGGTCGCGCAGCCGCTCGAGCAGCCGGGCTTCGTCGGGCCAGCCTTCGGGTGTGGTGGGGATCAACTCGGGAATGACGCCCTGGTCCCGAAGCCGGAGCCAGGGATACACGTTGGCGGGAAATTCCCGGTCGCTCACCACGACCACGTCGCCCGGCCGGAGGGACAGGGCCCGCGCCGCGAGGCCCAGGCCAAAACCGGTATTGACCGTAAGCCCGATCTCCTCCGGACTGGCACCCACCAGACGGGCGATCAGCCGCCGCGAATCACTCAGCATGCCGAACATTTCCCGGTCGGGAAGGCGAAACGGCGCCGCGCGACGCCGGTTGAATTCCTCGAGGGCAAGCCGGGTCCGCTCGGGCAGCGGGCCGATGCTGGCGTGGTTGAGGTAGATGGTCTCCGAACTCCAGGGGAACTCTTCGGCCCTCAGCGCCGAGAGTGAAAGGTGTGGGGTGCTCACCTCACGGGGGGCGCCACGGCGCCGGAGTGACGGCGGGCACCCCGCGGACTACAAGCGCCACAGCGACTTGGACGACATGGCCGTGCCCTAGCCACCCCCGGGAGCGCCTCTCGAGCCATGTCCCTCTCGTGACTTGGATTACCCTGCCAGGTGGGAACCGCGCACGCCTTTGCACCGTTGGACTTCACGGCGGGCAGCGCACGATTCTTGCGATTATTGAGTGCGTACGTTACGCAGGCAACCTCAGCCGGTGCAAGCGAGTGACCCCACAGCGACCCTTCACCCTGGTGCTCAGCGGCGGCGGCCTCAAGGGGCTGGCGCATATCGGGGTGCTGCGTGCCCTGGAGGAACGCGGGCTGGTGCCCAGTCTGGTGGTGGGGTCGAGCATTGGGTCGTTGATCGGGGCGGCGTGGGCTGCCGGTGCCTCGGTCCAACAAATGGCCCGGCGGGCACGCGAAGTCCGCCGCCGGGATGTCTTCCAGGTCGCCCGCGCCGACGTTGCCTTCCGCCGCCTTTTGGCTCCCGCTGTTTACCGCCGAGAACCGCTCGAGACCCTGGTCACCAGTCTGGTAGGCGGACTCACCTTCCGCGATCTCTCCCGCCGGCTCCTGGTCAATACCGCCGACCTTCATTCCGGTATGCAGGTCATGTGGGGACTCCCCGGCCTGCTGGACGCCCGGGTGGCCGACACCGTCATCGCCTCGTGTGCCTTGCCGGGAATCTTTCCGCCGCGAGTCATCAACGGGCGGGCGTACGTGGACGGCGCGGTGGTGGAAAATCTTCCGGTGCGTCTGGCCGCCTCCCTCGGCGAAGGCCCCATCTTGGCGGTGAACGTCGCCGCCACCAGCGTGCTTCGCCGGATGGAGGAAACCGAGGGATTCGCTGCCACCTATATCCGCGGGCTCGAGATCGTGATGCAGACCCAGATCGAGGGCCAGCTGCGCGATTGGAAGGGGCCGCCCCTGGTGCTGGTGCAGCCGAAGGTGGAACACATCTCCATGTTCGCCTTCGACCACACCGAGGAACTCATGGAAGCCGGCTATCGCGCCACTGCGCAGACGCTGGATCAGCTCGGCAGCCGGCTCGACCGGGTAGCCGGTGGCATGCACCCCGTTCGGCGGCTGCGGGTGCTGGTGGACGACAACCGCTGTGTCGGCTGCGGGGCCTGCGTCGTGCAGGCACCCAAGGTCTTCCGGCTGGATGCAAGAGGCAAGGCCGAGGTGATGACGCCGATCCAGACCTGGTCGCCGATCGAAGGCGCGTACGTTCTCAACTGTCCTACCTACGCGATCAGCGTGAGCCCAGAGGATTCGGCGGCGTAACCTCGAAGAGCAGCACCGCCGCGCTTTTGGGCCGCAGAGGAACGAAGTTCCGCAGTGGCGTTCGATAGTAACGATGGACCCGCACTTGTCCCCATCTCGCCAACGCTCGCCTCAGCAGCAAGTGATCGTACGGCGGCTGCTCTGCGGGGGCGCCGGCCGCCGGATCCGGCAACGGGGTCGTGCCGACCACCGAGCCGCCGGTAGCCAGGTATCCGGTCAGCTCTCCGATCAGCCCCGCATCGTCTTCCGGCCGTTCCAACAACTCGGTGCAGTAGATCAAATCGAACTGCCCCGGGCCCGGCGGGACGGTGGTGAACACCGGGCGGGCGGCGCTTCCCCGGAAAGTCTTAGCCTGAGCAATGGCAGCGGGCGAGATATCGTACCCCACCGCTTCCCCTCCGAGCTGCTGCAGGCGGATGGTGAAGATGCCGTCCAGACAGCCGAAGTCCAGCACCCGCTTTCCCTCTGGGGAATGGCGCCGCAGAAGCGCGCGTTGACTCCACGGCAGGTGGGTGAGGCGCCAGTCCAGATCCAGCGCCCGTTGGCCCTGGCCCTCCACCCAGAGACGGTAGTCCCGATCGTACTCATCCGCGGCCGCGGGGCGGGAAAGGGCATGCGGCATCAGGACGCCGCCTCGCGAGGAGCCGCAACGCCGAATTCTTCGCCGATCCGGATCAAGTCGGCGGTGACCCGGTCCCAGTTGTAGTGGCGCTCGACGGCTGCGCGGCCCGCGGCGCCGAGCCGGCGGCGGAGATCAGGGTCGTCAAGCAAGCGGCGCAGCGCCTCGGTCGCCGCGCCAGGGCCCTCCGGATCCACCAGTAACCCGGTGACGCCATCCTGTACCGCTTCGAAAGTTCCTCCACTCTTCCCCGCCACTACGGCGACGCCGCAGGCCGAGGCCTCGACCAGCGAAATGCCAAAACCCTCCACCCGCTGCTCCATCAACCGGGAAATTCCCAGATAGATCTCGGCGCAGTTATACAACGCCGGGAGGTCGTGGTCGGTCACGTCGGTGAGGAAGCGGACCCGATCCGCCACGCCGAGCGCTCGCGCTTCCGACTCGAGTGCTGACCGGTCCTCCCCAGTACCCACCACGGCGTAACGGAGATCGGGATAGTCCTCGCGCAGCGCCGCGAGAGCCTTTAACGCGGTATCGATTCCCTTGTGCCGGGTCAACCGAGCGACCGAGATCAGCCAACGCCCAGGGCCCAAGCCGTAGCGCGCGCGCACCCCGCCGGTGTCGATCCCGGGACGAAAGAACTGGGGATCGGATCCCAGCGGCACCACCTGCACCTGCTCCGGGGCGGGCTCGATCTCCAGCTCACCCAGGAGGGCAAGGCAACGGTCCCGGGTCCATTGGCTGATGGCCACCAACACCGAGGCGGAGGTAAGCAGCGCTCGGGCCGTGCGCCGCTTGATGAGTGACTGGTGAACCTGATGCTGCAGAGTCAGCAGATCGCCCCCGTACAGCAGGATCCCGAACGGCGTACCCACCCGCTCCTTGATCCACTTGGCTGGATACGCGGCCGGTTTGATGTTGCCGCACCAGCTGAATTCAGCGCCGATGGACCGAGCCAGCACCGCGGCCCTCCGGGACCAGAGCAGAATTCCCTGAAGGGTCCGGAGCCTTCGCGCCGGAAACGCAACCCGGTCCACTTGGTTGGGGAACGTGGCATCCACCTCCTGTGCGCCCGGTAGTTGCCCGGTTGAGACCACCAGGCCTCCCGGTGGATAGCGCTTGGCCAGCTCCGACATGAAGCGGGCAATCCCTCCGCCGACCGGAGGGAAGTCATAGGCGAGGAGGAGATGGGGGGACATGAGGAGAATCTAGCTGCCACCCGCAAACTCGGCGCCGGTCCGATAGAGCTCGTCCGAGACTCGATCCCAGTTGAAGTACCGCTCTGCCGCCTGCCGCCCGGCGTTGCCGAGCCGCCGTCCCAACTCTCGATCTCGGAGCAGCGATCGCACCGCCTCGATCGCGGGCTCGGGTCGGTCGGGATCCACCAGCAGCCCGGTTTCGCCGTCGAATACCGCGTCCGGAATCCCCCCGCTCGCCCCGGCTACCACAGGAATGCCGGCAGGCGGACGCCTCGGAGAGCGAGATTCCGAACCCTTCAGCCATGAGCTCGACCGTGCGGGAAAGTCCCAGGTAGATCTCCGCGGCGTTGTACAGTGCCGGCAGGTCCACGTCGGGAACGTGGGTAAGAAAGCGCACCCGATGGGCCAGCTCGAGCTCACCGGCAAGGGCCTCGAGCTGCGCCTGACCTATTCCGGAACCGACGATCGCATACCTGAGATCGGGGAATTCGAGCCGCAACGCCCCCAGAACCCGCAACCCGGTGTCGATCCCCTTATGGGCCGCCAGCCGGGCCACCGTGAGCAGCCAGCGACCGTCGCTCAGACCGTAGCGCCACCGCACCGCAGAGGTATCCAGCCCCGGCCGGAAGACGTCCGGGTCGGTGCCCAGAGGAATGACCCGAACATTCGACTCGTCGCGCTTCAGCCCCAGCCGGCCCGCGACCTCGAGACACAGGTCCCGGGTCCAGCGGCTGTTGGCTGCGAGCACGCTGGCGGGCCCCAGGAGTTCACGGGCGATCCGCCGCTTGAGGGCCGAACCGGGGAGGCGGTCCTGCAGCAGCAAGAGCTCGGTGCCGTGCAGGAACACACCATACGGCGTGCCCTGGCGGCGGTGGATCCATCGAGCCGGATACGCGGCCGGCTTGAAGTTCCCGCACCAGATGAATCCGGGACCCGCGGAGCCGGCCAGGGCTGCGGCCGCGCGGGTCCACGCGATGAGCCCCTGTACCGTGCGTAGCCGGCGGCTGGGAACCGCTACTCGGTGAATGGGAACTGGGATCGTCGCATCGCAGTCTTGGCTGTCCGGATGCGAGCCGGTGGAGACCTGTAGCGACGCCGGATAGCGGCGCGCGACTTCGCCCATCATCCGCGCGATGCCGCCGCCCATTGGAGGAAAATCGTAGGTCAAGAGAAGATGGGGGCGCACCTAATCGCTCACGCTGGCCCAGAGCGCCGACTCGTAGCCGTCCACCATCCGATCCAGGGAGAACTGGGTTTCGATCCGGCGGCGGGCCGCGCTGCCCAGCTCCGCGCGACGGCCCCGATCGGCCAACAGACCGTCGATCGCCCCGGCCAGCGCATCGGCATCACCCGGCGGCACCAGCAGGCCCGCGGCGCCGTCGCCACCGAGCAGCTCCTCGACCCCACCCACGTCGGTGGCAACCACGGGGCGGCCGCAGGCCATTGCCTCGCCTACGGCGTTGGGGAAGATGTCCTCCAACGACGGATGCACGATCAGATCGGCGGCGTTGAGCGCACCGACCAGCTCAGCGGTTTGCAGGAATCCCACGAACCGGGTCGAGACTTCGCTCCGTGCCGCCAGCGCCAGCAGCTCGCCTTCATAGGCGCTGCGCGCGCCGCACATCAGGTACACCAGGTCGTCATTTCGGGCGACCCGCTGTAACGCTGCCAGGGCAACTTCGTGGCCCTTGCCCCGCTCCAGCGCAGCGACGGTGAGCACGATCCGCGTGTTTGCCGCAATGCCATGCTGCACGCGGAATGCTTGCCCCGCCTCGGAGTTGGGAACGAAGCGGGTGGCGTCGTAGCCGTTGGGAATCACCCAGCTCCGCGCCCGGCCCAACCATGGCGCCCGGGCCAGCGCCTCCCGGCGAAACCGCTCCGACTGATACACGCACCCGTCTACCCGGCGGTACATGATGCGGGCGCTGATCCCCGGCAGGGGATCGAGGGCATTCACGTTGTAGCGATAGAGAATCGCGGTGGGCCAGCCAACCGTGGCCAGGACGGCCAGCCGGAGGTCACGAGGTTTGTCCACCACCAACGCATCGACTCCCAGAACCTGGAGCTGTCTCCGAAGGTCTCGCGCCTCCCGCAAGCCGGTGTCGCCCGCGTTCACCGAGTCGGCCGGCAAGCCGAGAGCGGCGAACTCGTCCCGTACCGCCGCCTTGTCCGCCAACATGTGAGGCCGATGACCCCGGGCTGCGAGCCCCCCCGCGATCTTGGCGAGACTCACCCCCGAGCCGCGCCAGGTCCGAGCCGAGGTGAGGAAGACGACCCGGAGCGGGCGGCGCTGGCTCACCGGGCTATACTACCCGCATGCGAGTGGTCGTGCTCGGAGCCGGCGGGCCGCACAAGACCGAAGCGTCGATCCTGCGCGGGCTGCGGGCCCTCGGACATGAGGGACGCCTGGTCAACACGGTCACGCTGGTGCGTTACGCCGGGCCGCTGGCCGGCCGGCTCGCCCGATATCTCACCGACGGATTCCATCCCGACTTTCTGATCCTGACCCGGCACGCGATCGAGCTTGGCGAGCCTTCGCTCCGCGCCCTTCTGCACGGCCGCCCAGCCGCCTTCTGGTACTTCGATCTCCACCCCAAGGACAGCGCGATCGCCCTCGGCCGATTGGTGGGGACCATGTACGTCACCTACCTCGGCCAACTCGATCGCTATCGCACGGCCGGCATCGACGAGGTGCGCTTTCTGCCCCAGGGAGTCGATCCCGAGTGGGATACTCCCGCGCGGTCGGCGCCCGAAGGGTATCGCTGCGACGTCTCGTTCGTGGGTTCGGGACAATCGTCCTATCGCTATGCCGTGCTCCGCGCAGTGGCTGCCGTCAGCCGGCTCCAGATTCGCGGTCCCGGATGGACCGGTGCGCCACCGGAGCTGCCGGTCGTGGGCGGTGCGGTGTACGGGCGTGAGCTCGCCCGGGTGATCCGCGGGGCGGCGATCTCGCTGGGCGTGAGCTCCCACCCGGAACAGGATGCCGACCGCGCCTCGGCCTCGAATCGCATGTGGAAGATCCTGGGATGCGGCGGCTTCTATCTCGGCCCCCACGTCAAGGACATCGAGATCTTCGCGGCCGACGGAAGCCACTGCGCGTGGTACCGCGGGCCGGATCATGCCGCCGAGCTGGGGCGGCACTATCTCGAACGCTCGGACGACCGGGAGCGGATCGCGCGGAGCGGCCGGGAGCACGCACTCCGGTATCACACGTATGCCCATCGGCTGGCGTTGCTGCTGGAAGGCAGGGAATTCGAGGTGGCGCGCTCCACGGACGCTCAGACGATCCGGTAGTTGCGGAACTCGAACGGTCGAGTTCCGGTCAGTCGCTCGATGGCTCCGGACACGTAGTAGCGGAGATGGCGCCAGCGGAACCGCCATGGGGCAATCACCCGGTCCGGATCGTGGCGACGGGCATCGGTCCAGTCCCGAGCCACGGATGGATGGGTGCCGCGAAACGGCCGGACCCCGGGAATCCAGTCGAGCAACGGCCGGCTGGTGTCGGCGTTGCGCCAGGGGTACATGGTGCGGCCCAGCTCCCGCTTCTCTCGCAGGGCGCTGGCCGGACGGGCCCACCCGTAGTGAAACATCTCCGCACCGGTGAGACGGGCGCGGATCTTCCGATACTCGGGGCCGACCCGAAACCCCTGCGCGCCTTGGTACGGCCGGATGTCCAGCGCAGGATTCAGCCGAACCGCGCGGACTTCACGACGATACCATCGACGGTGGGTGGCGACGCTGTCGAAGCCGCCATAGAAGTGCAGGTAGCGGACCAGCAGGCCTTCGACCCGGGGATCGCCATCGGCCCGCTGGATCTCCGCGGCCAGCTCCTCGGCTCCCCGTTCGTGCAGCACCTCGTCGGCCTGGATGTAGATCCCCCACGGGTGCCGACAGGCCCGCATGGCTCGCAGCGTCTCGTTGCCCAGCACGGTGTTTCGGATGGTCATGTCCCACTCGGTCTCGACGATCCGAATCTTGGGATCATCGATCGAGCGGACCAGCTCGAGCGTGTCGTCCTCCGAGCGGCCCACGTTGACCACCACCTCGTCGCATACCGGGAGAATGGAACGGATGCTGGGCTCGACCGGGAAGTCGAGCTTGATGGCGTTACGAACGATGGTGAAGCCGGAAATCTTGACCAACAGATTGCCCTCACGAGACGGTAGCGACTGCGCGGGGGGAATCTGATCGAGGGGAAGAGTGGGGGCAACCGAGCGTTACGGCCTGCCTAGTACCTCGCGGTAGAGCGCGATCGTCTGCGCGACGGTGTGCTCCAACGAGAATCGTTCGCGGGCGGTGGTCCGGCCGGCCTCGCCCAGCCGCCGCGCGAGCGCCGCATCGCTCAGCACCTGCTCGATCGCCGCAGCCCACTCCGACGAATCGAGCGGCGCGACCACCCGGCCATCGACACCGTCGGTCACCAGATCGAGATTGCCGGCCGCCGCCGAGGCAATCACTGGCTTGCCGAGCGCCATGGCTTCCAGCAGGGCTTGCGATAGACCTTCGATGCGGGAGGGAAGCAACACCAGCTCCAGCAGCTCGTACAACGGCCGCACGTCGGAGCTGAACGGCAGGCAAACTACCGCGTGCCGGGTCGGCACTACGGCCGCCGCCTCGGCGATTCTTCCCTCCGGCCTTACGCCGGCAAGTACCAGCCGGATCGGGGTCGCGACCTGCTCCAGGGCGTGGAGCACTACCAGCTGATCCTTTGGCCGTGCGATGATCCCGACGGTTCGGCGGCCGGGTTCCCACCCAACCATCCGACGCCACCAGTCCACCGCCGCGCCCGATACCGCCACGTCCACCCGCTCCAGGATCAACCCGTTGGGAATGACCCGCAGCTTGCCGGGAGGAGTTCCCTTGAGGCGCAGCGCCTCGGCAACGGCGCGGCTCACCGCAATCACTCGGGAAGCCAGCCGGCCCACTATCCAGTTCTCCAGGAAAAACGTCCGAGGCATCTGCCGGCGGGTCACCACGAGAGGAACCGCGAGCCGACGGAGGAGGGCCAACCAGGTGAGTGCTTCCCGGTCACGAGCACTCTGGGAGTTGACCAGGTCCACCGGATGGCGCTTGAGAAACCGCCGCAGTCGCGCGGCGTTGGCCCGGCGCTCCCCGCGCTGAAGCGGAAGCGGATGAACTTCGAGGCCGCCGGCGACGGCGAGTGCCTCGACCTCCGAACCGGGTGGGCAGGCAAAGCGGACGTGAACTCCGGCCCGTTGGAGGCCGATGCTGAGATGGAGGGTCGAGGTCACCGAGCCTGCGCCGCTCCCCTGATGCAACACCTGTAGCACGGTCGGCGGGTTCATGCCTGGGGCAGGCCGTGCGGCGTCCGGATCAGCCGGCGTGCTCGGTTCTCCTCGTAGAGAGCCCGGTTGGCGGCTACCACCTCGGTGGTATCCCAAGGCCGCGGATGATCGAGATGGAATACCGGCGCGGTGTAGCGGACCGAGCGGCCTCGCACTCCGGCAGCTTGAAGACGGTGGCCGAAATCGGCATCCTCGAAACCGTAGCTGAAGCGCTGGTCAAAGCCACCTACCCGGTGAATGTGTTCGGCGAACCCGGAAGAGTTTTCCCCGCGCCATGCCGGCTGACGGGGTACCCGTCGGTTCATCCACTGCCGCAGGACCGGTACGCGGCTCACCAGCAAGCGGCGCGGCTTGCCGACGCCGAGCCACCACGGGCCGATGCGGTCGAGCAGCCCGCGTTCGACCTGCTCCGGCGTGAGGCTCGCGCTCAGCCGCTGTCCCAGGCCGATCTTTCCTCCGGCGAGATAGCTGTCACGCCGGGCGGACTGGAGGTGAGTGGCCACGCAGTGCCGCGCCGGGATGCAGTCACCATCGAAGAACACCAGGTAGTCGCCCGCCGCGGCCAGGATCGCCTGATTGGAGATGGTGCATTTGCGGAAGCCCTGATCCGGGTGCCAGATGTGGCGAATCGGGAACGGCGACCGGGCGGCATAGTCCCCCACCAGCGTTGCGGTCTCGGGCCCACTGCCGTCGTCGGCTACGATCAGCTCGAAATCGCGAAGCGATTGCCGGCCCAGTCCGGTGAGCACCAGGGCCAGCGCGCGGGGATTGTTGTACGTCGTCACGATGACAGAGAGCCGGAGCCCCAGCGGGCCCAACGGCTGCAGCATCAGCGACGTGCTCCCACCCGCGACTCAGGCCGCACGCACGGCTGCCAGTAATCCCGCCATGCGGTGCATGTAGGTGTGTTCGGTCAGCGCCCGGAGGCGGGCACCGGTCGCGACCTGCTCGGCCCAGGCCCGATCCTGGAGTGCCTCGGCGGTGAGAGTCTTGAGGGTCGAGGGACTGCGGGCCACCAGGACTTCGGAGCCTTCGCAGAAATGGCGGTGGAGATCGGGTCGCTCCTCGACCACTTGCGGCACGCCGATGGCGGCAATCTCGAAGAGCCGCCGGTTACAGCCGGGATCGCCGGCATCGTCGTCCGTCTCGGAGTATTGCAGGTTGACCGCGACCGATGCGCCGGCGTAGGCGCGCACGTAATCGGAATGCGCCAGCAGCTCACCCCGGCAATAGTCGCGTAGCTTGGTGCGGCGCCAGCCCGGTCCCCACAAGGCCAGACCGAACTCGACCAGCTCGCAGAGCAGCCGCTCGCGGTAAGGAGTCGCCGTGCCGGCGAAAACCACGTTGGCCCGAAACTGGTCGCGCGCCCGCATCGGACGGTGGACCGACGGGTCGCAGCCGGGAGCGAGATAGCGGACCGGGGGATTCCCCGGGGCCTCCAGCTCCTCGGCCGCCGCGGTCCCCGCTACGAAGACTTCGTCGTAGGCCGCGGCGAGTGGGCGAATGGCGTTTGCGGCGCGGCGGCCGTCACAGAACCAGTTCACCCAGGCGGGGCCCCCACGCCGTTTGAGGCCGGCGACCAGAGAGGCGTCGAGCTGACTTCCCTCGAGCACCAGTATGACGGCGGGCCCCGATCGGCCGATGGTGCGGGCCAGCCGGTCCCGGAGTCCGACACGCCGCAGCCGGCTGAGCCAGCCGCCGGCGCCGATCAGGTTGAAAGTGGTGACCCGGCAGCCGAGCCGTTCCAGCGCCCGCCGGCGGAGCCCCGCGTGGGCATGGATGGCATCGTCGAAACATCCGACAAGCAGAACGCGGTCGGGTACGAGACTCACGGTTGCTCCTCGAGCCGAGTCGGCGCAAAGAGCACAAAGTAGTAAACCGCTCGCGGATTACAACTCCGCCGCGACCGCGGTTTCCTCGTCGCGGAATTGGAGATCGTAGAGCCGGCGATACAGCCCACCTGCTCGGAACAGCTCCTCGTGGCTACCCCGCTGGACCACCCGCCCGGCGTCGAGCACCACGATCTCGTCGGCGTCGCGGACCGTAGCCAGGCGGTGGGCGATGACCAGCACGGTGCGCTCCCGCATGAGCCGGTCGATGGCCTGCTGCACCAGACGCTCCGATTCGGTGTCCAGTGCGCTGGTGGCTTCGTCGAGGATCAGGATCGGCGGATCCCGCAACAGCGCGCGGGCGATCGCGATCCGCTGCCGCTGCCCACCGGAGAGTCGAGTTCCCCGCTCTCCCAGCATGGTGTCGTAACCCTGAGGCAGTTGAGCGATGAATCCGTCGGCGTTGGCCGCCGCCGCCGCCGCCTCGACCTGAGCCCGGGTGGCCCCCGGAGAGCCGTAAACGATATTGGCGTGGATGGTGTCGTTCAGGAGCACGGTATCCTGGCTCACCACGCCCATCAATGCTCGGATGGAGCGGCGGGTAAGCTGGGTGAGCGGAACACCGTCCATGAGCACCCGTCCCCCCACCGGGTCGTGGAACCGCGGCAGGAGATCGGCCAGGGTGGTCTTCCCCGCCCCGGACGGACCCACCAGTGCCAGCACCTTCCCCTTGGGCAGGGTGAAGGAGACCTCGCTCAGCACCGGATCGCCGCCGCCGTAGCGGAAAGAGACCCGATCGAACACGATGTCCCGCTGAAAGCGCGCGACTCCTTCTCCCGGCTTATCCATCTCGGTCGAGGGCTCATCCAGGATCTCGAACAGCCGCTCCGCGCTGGCCAGGGCGACGGCCATGACCGCGGGGTAGGAGGAGATGGTCTTGAGCGGGGAAGTGAGCTTGAGTGCAGCCATGAGAAACACGATGATCGCTTCGGGGGCCAGCGGGGCCGCGAAACCGATGAGTCCCGGCCGAGTCGCGGCCCAGATGATGAGGATGACCAGGAAGCCGGAGAACACCTCGGTCAGCGGACTGGTGAGCGAGGAATAGCGCTGGGTCCGGATCACCTGTTTCCGGTAGCGATTGGTTTGGGCCTCGAAGTTCGCCGCTTCCCGCGCCTCCTCGCCGTAGGAGCGAATCAGTCGGATAGCGCCCAAGCGCTCGGTCACCGTCGCGGTCACCTCGCCCCGCTCCCGGGTCCGGGCCCGGGAGTGACGCCGCAGCCGGCGGAGCAGCTTCTGAAGCATCCACACCAGCAATGGCACGAACGCGAGGGTAAACAACGTGAGCCGGACCGAGATCTGGCTCAGCACCACCAGGGTCACCACCACCACCACCAAGTTCTGAAACAAGGCGAGCAGCGAGGCGGTGACTGCGGTCTTGGTTTGATCCACCTCGGTGATGATGCCGGCAATGAGCTGGCCGGCCCTGGTGCGCTGGAAGTATCCCAGGTCGAGGGTCAGCAGATGGGAGAAGATCCGACTGCGAAGATCCCGGACCAACCCCTCCTGGACCCCGACCGAGAGTTGGGTGGAGGCGTAGGAGAGCGCGTTCTTGAGCAAGAGGCCGATCGCCAGGACCACCACCAGCCGACCCGCCGCCTGCCCGGGTGAGAGGCCGGCCACCAGCGGCTCCACCAGCCGGTGCACCACCGTCTCCAGCTGGGTCGATCCCTGCCGGAGGGCCCCCGTGGTCCCGAAGAGATGCCTCAGCAACGGGATCAGGATCACCAGCACGATCCCATCCAGCAGCGATGCGAAGAAGGTGGTGATCAGGGCGAGGGTAAGCAGCCCCCGGTAGGGATTGACCAGCCGGAGCAGTCGCAGCTCGGGTCGCACCGTTAGGCGTGCCTGGGCGTGAGCAACGCGATCGGGAGGATGACTTCCTCCGGCGATACCCCTCCGTGCAGGAAGGCGCCCCGGTAGCGGGCCTGGTACTCCCTCAGCTTCGTCGGATAGACGAAGAATCGGTCGCCGGTGGCGAGCAGCAGGCGGGTAGCCGGCGTGCGGGCCGGCAGCCCGAAGGACGCAAGATTCTCCACCACCAGGGCCGCCTCGGCGTCCTGGGCCCGGAGGTCCTCGCCGAACTTATAGCGGAGATTGGCGGTCGTGTCCCGCTTGGCGTACACTGTCGCCGGCGTATGGCAGTGGATGGAGCCGTGATCGGTGGTCAGCAGCACCGGCACGCGACGCCGCTCGGCCTCGCGCAGCGCGTCCCACAGCGGTGAGCGCTCGAACCAGGTGCGGGTCAGGTTCCGCAGCGCCGACGTGTCGCGGGCCACCTCGAAGAGGGTCGAATTCTCGGTGCGGCCGTGGGTCAGCTGGTCGATGAAGTTGAAGACCAGCGCGGTGACGCCGTCCTGCGATAGATGGGCCGGAAGCCGGCGGAGCAGACCGTCGCCGTCCGCCGCGGTGAACACCTTCTCGTAGTGCACCGGAACCGAGCGCCCGGTCAGCTCGCGCAGCTGCTCGGAGAGCAGCTCCGATTCATGGGCGTTGAGACTGGCCTCTTCCTGGTCGCTCCACCAGTGGGGATAGCGGGCCTTGATCTCCGCCGGAAAGAGCCCGCTGAAGATGGCATTCCGGGCGAACGGCGTGGCGGTAGGCAGGATGGAGAAATAATGGGCCGTTTCGATGTCGAATCGGGCGCTGATGAGCGGCCGGATCATGGCCCACTGGTCGAGTCGCAGGCAGTCCACCACCACCAGCAGCGCTTTGCCGTGCAGGTCGAGGACCGGCCGCAGGAACTCGGCGCCGATGTCCACCGAGAGAGGCGGCCGGTCGCTGTCGGCGTCGTGCAGCCACCGGGCGTAGTGCCGCTGGAGGTACCGGGCGAAGTCCTGGCGCAGACTGTCCTGAAGAGTCCGCAGGGCGTCCTGCAGCCCGGGCTCGTCGGCCTGGCCCAGGCGAACCTCCCATTCGGCCAGCTCGGCGACCAGCTCGATCCACTCGCGCCACGCGAGCGGTCCGCCCCTGCGCGACTCCAGCTCTCTGAAACGGGTAGCAAAATCGCGGGAGAGGCGCTGCTGACGGATCCGGTCGCCATCCAACAGCCGGGTGACCACCGAGAGGATCTGGCGGGGATTGACCGGCTTGATCAGATAATCCGAGATATCGGCGCCGATGGCGTCCTTGAGGGTCTCGGTCTCCTCGCTCTTGGTCACCATGACCACCGGCATGCCATGGTCGATGGCCCGGATGGCCCGGAATAGATCGAGCCCCCGGCGGCCGGGCATGTGCTCGTCGAGGAGAACCACCCCATAGGGTTGCCGCTGGAGGAGAACCAGGGCATCATCGCCATGGGGCGTAGTTTCAACGGCGAAGCCTTGCTCCTCCAGGAAGAGAATGTGCGAGGTGAGGCTCTCGACCTCGTCGTCCACCCAGAGGATGCTCTTGGGACGGGGCATAAGGTCAAGATAGCGGGGCGGCGGGGCGCTCGTTAACCTCTCACGAACTTTGCCATTACTCGTACATTCCGAACAGTGCCCGAACCGCTTGCCTACTCGCCTGACATCCTCATCGTCCGATTCAGCGCTATCGGTGACATCCTCCTCACCACTCCGCTGATCCGGGCCTTACGCGCCCGGCACCCGGATGCGGTCATCACCATGCTTACCAAACGGCAGTACGCCCCGTTGGTGAGCGATAATCCCAACCTGGACGAGGTCATCGGCATCACCCGAAAAGATTCCCTTCTCCGGATCGGAACTCAGATCCGGCGGGCGAACTACACCCACCGGCTGGACTTGCATCAAAACCTGCGGACCCTGGTCTTGAAGGAGCTGTCCCCCGGGAACTGGTACTCCTACTCCCAGCGTCGGGTCGCGCGGTACTTCCTGATCCGGACCAAGCGCAACGTGTACCACGAAGACACGCCGGTCGCCGAGCGCTATTTCGAGGCGGCCGAAGACTTAGATGTCCAGCCGGACGGCGGGCCACCGGAGTTCTTTCTCGGCGCCGAGGCACAGGCGCGAGGTGAGGTATGGCTCAGCCATGCCGGCATCGGCCATGGCCGGCCGTTCGTGGCCATTGCGCCGGGGGCGGCGCATGAGACTAAACGCTGGCCGGTAGACCATTGGGTCAAGCTGACCCGGCAGATCACCGGCACCGGAGCCGACATCGCCGTGGTGGGGGGGCCGGACGACTCCGCGATTGCGGGTGAGATCGTCGCCCGGTCCGGTGGGCGCGCCGTCAGCGCCGCCGGCCTGCTGGGCCTCCAGCAGACCGGCGCGGTGTTGAAGAAGGCGGCGGCGTTGATCTCGGGCGATACCGGCGTGATGCACATGGCCACCGGGCTCGGCCTACCGGTCGTGGCGCTGTTCGGACCGACCGTTCGCCAGTTTGGATTCTTCCCCTACAACGCCATCGCGACCGTGGTAGAGCGTGACATCCCTTGCCGCCCGTGCACTCCGCACGGCGGGCCGGAGTGCCCGCTGGAGCACCACTACTGCATGCGTCAGATCCTGCCTGATGCCGTCATGACTGCGCTGAGCCGCATCCTGTCATGAGCGGCTGGGATCCCGCCGCTACTGCCTTGCTGGGCCTGTTGCCCCAGACCGGTCGGGGGCCTCGCCGCGAAGGAATCTTCGCCCTCTGGCTCACCGTGCGGGTGACCCAAGACCTGCTCAGCGATCCGCCGCCCAGCGAGCGGGCGCACCGCCGGCGGCTGCAAGCGTTGGAGCACCGACTCTCCAGCCTCACGCTCCCGCCACCGTTGCGGCGGGCGCTCAGTGCCGCGATGAGCCAGTTGCGCGAGGCCCGCCCGGAGATCGCCGCGCAGGTGCTGAGTCAGTTGGTTGCGCCGGCACGCGAGGCGGGGGGACCGGAGGCGGGGGAGGCACTGGCCCACGCCGCACGAGCGGCGAGGGCGGCGACTAGAGTAGAACGGTAGCCGTCGCCGGCTACGACTTCCGGCCGGTCTTCGAGCTATCCCGGGCGGTGATGGCGCCGGATAACTCGACCAGAGTGGACGTGCTGTCGTCGGTGCTGCGGATCCGGACCCACAACGGCGGTCCGTTCTGCTTGGCTAGCAGGACGATGGCGCCCTCCGAGTCCCGGGCATCGTTCACCAAGCTCCAGTTGCCGCTCTTCAGCACGTTCCGATAGTACGCGGCCACCTCATCGACCTTGCGGGGCGAGCGCACGGTCAGTTGCAGCGCATCGGTGCCGCCCGAGCGCGACACGAAGGTCGCCTGTGGGGGCAGCGGGAGGTTGGGGAAGACCTCGGAGATCTTGGGGGACTTGGGTGGTCGATCGGCGCAACCGACCAGCACGAGGCCCAGCACTGCCGCCCGGATTTTGGTTGGGATCATAGGGCAGTGAGACTAGCGGCCGGGTAGCGTCCGGTCAAGCCTGCGCCGGCCCGGTCGCATTGCCGCAACCGGCTGTCAGACTTATGTTTCCGCCTGCGCGGCGGGTCCCGAGATCGGCCTCTGTGGACCCGCTCAACCGCATCAGCATGAAGGAGTTCGGCCATGGCCGGCCACAGCAAGTGGAAGCAGATCAAACGCAAGAAGGCGGTCACCGACGCCCGGCGCGCTTCCTCCTGGACCAAGGTCATCCGAGAGATCACCGTGGCGGCCAAGAGCGGCGGCGGCGACCCTGGCGGCAACCCTCGCCTGCGCACCGCGATCGATGCCGCCAAGGCGGTCAACATGCCGAACGAGAACATCGACCGCGCCATCAAGAAGGGCACCGGAGAGCTCGAGGGAAGCGTCTACGAGGAGCTGACCTACGAGGGCTACGGTCCCGGCGGAGCGGCGATCTTCATCGAGGTAACTACCGACAATGCCAACCGAACGGTCGCCGAGATTCGCCACGCGTTCAGCCGGAATGGCGGCAACCTGGGTGCAAGCAATTCGGTCGCCTGGATGTTCGATCGCAAGGGACAGATTTATCTGGACGCTGCTCGCTCCGACGAAGACGGCACGCTGGAGGCGGCGCTCGACGCCGGGGCGGAGGACTTCGGCCGGGAAGGCGACCAGTACGTGGTGACCACCACGCCGGCGGCGTTTCACGCAGTGCAGGACGCCCTCAAGGGAGGGGGCCTGCAGGTCGATTCGGCCGAGCTGGCCATGGTTCCCCGCAACACGGTGAAAGTCGAAGGCGCCGACGCGGAGCGGATCCTTCGGCTGGTGGAGACGCTGGAAGAGCTGGACGACGTCTCCAAGGTCTTTTCCAACTTCGATATCGACGCAGCCCAGTTGGCCGAGGCCCAGACCTGAGAGGTCGGCGGTGAAGGTGCTCGGCATCGACCCGGGAACTGCGGTCCTGGGATATGGCGTCGTCGAGTCCGGACCCACCCGGCAGCCCCGACTCGTCGAGTGTGGAACGCTCACGACCCGGGCCCGCGATCCACTGCCCACCAGGCTCCGGGTGATCTACGACGGCACCTCGGCCCTGCTCTCCCGACACCAGCCCGACGTGGTGGCCATCGAGAGCGCGTTCTACGGAAAGAACGTGCGCTCCACACTGGTGCTGAGCCACGCCCGCGGCGTCATCCTACTGGCGGCGGAACAGGCGGCGGCGGCCATCGCGGAGTATTCCCCGGCGTTGATCAAAAAGACGATCGTGGGACGCGGCGCCGCGCTCAAGCCCCAGGTCGGCTACATGGTGGCGCACCTGCTCCGGCTCAAGTCGGCACCGGCGCCCAGTGATGCCGCCGACGGGGTGGCGGTGGCCTTGACCCATCTGCTGCTCGCCGCTCGACGGCCGGCATTCTTCCGTCAGCCCGCTGGCGCCCGATGATCGCGCTGCTGAACGGAGTGCTGGCCGAGCGGGACGGCGACACGATCGTGGTGCAGACCGACAGCGGAGTGGGCTATCTGGTCACGGTGCCGGCTGGAGTCGCGGGCCGGCTGCCGCCGGTCGGCGGGCGAGTCAACCTGTATACCGAGCTGGTGGTCAAGGAAGACGCTTGGGCGCTCTTCGGCTTCGATCGCGCGGTGGAGCGGCAGGTATTTCAGCGGCTGCTGGGGGCCGGAGGTTTCGGACCCAAGCTGGCCCTGGCGCTGCTCTCCGCGCTGGGCCCGGAGCGGACGGTGCGGAGCATTCGGGCGAAGGACCTGGCTGCCCTGAGCTCCGTCGCCGGCATCGGCAGGAAGAAGGCGGAGCGGTTGGTCCTCGAGCTGCAGGACCGCTTCGGCGACGTGGTATTGGAGCCGGCGGGCCCTCGTGCACCTGGGGGAGATGACGCGGTGCGGGCGCTGATGGGACTGGGCTACGGACCGGGAGCTGCAGAGGATGCGGTGCGTGCCGCGCTGGCCGGCGGCGCGCCGGAGGACACTTCACACCTGATCCGGCGAGCGCTCCAGCAGCTCGCCGCCCGCGGAGGGAGATAGCGGTGATGACCGTTCCCGCCCTGACGGCCGAATGGAACTGCACCCGCTGCGGCACCACCAACCGCAGGCTGGTTCCCGCCAAGACCACTCGCACCACCGATCGGTGCTCGCACTGTAAGGCGGTTCACGTCCTCGAGCCCAATGCCCGTCCGGTCCGCTGGACGGCGCGGCTCACCGACTAACCGGGATGGTGCTGTGGTGAATCCAGCCGGAACTGAGTGAATCATGGAAAAACTGCAAGTGACGACCCCCGAAGCCCTGCCGGAGGAGACCAGCGCCGATGCCGCGCTGAGGCCGAGCCGGCTGGACGAATTCGTGGGGCAGTCGCAGGTGAAGACCTCACTCCAGATCGCGATCGACGCGGCCAAGCGGCGGCGGGAAACCCTGGATCACATTCTCTTCTTCGGGCCGCCGGGCTTGGGCAAGACCACTCTCGCCATGCTGATGGCCCGGGAGATGGGGGTTCAGCTTCGAACCACTTCGGGGCCGGTCCTGGAAAAACCGGGCGACCTGGTCGGCCTGCTGACTTCGTTGGGCCGGGGCGACATGCTGTTCATCGACGAGATCCACCGGATGAAGCCCGCGTTGGAGGAGTTTCTCTATCCGGCGATGGAGGACTACCGGGTAGACGTCCGCATTGCCGAGGGCCCCAACGCCCAAACCATCCCGATGTCTCTGGAGCGGTTCACCCTGGTCGGCGCCACGACTCGGTTCGGGCTGCTCACTCCGCCGATGCGTGCCCGGTTCGGGTTGGTCGAGCGGCTCGGCTACTATCCGGCCGAGGAGCTGGAGCAGATCGTGGCCCGCTCGGCAGGGATTCTCCAGGTACCGATCGACGCCGAAGGAACCTCGGAGATCGCCCGGAGAAGCCGGGGGACCCCCCGAGTGGCCAACCGGCTGCTGCGCCGGGTACGGGACTACGCCCAGGTGAAGGCCGACGGCCGGATTACCGTGGAGGTAGCCGATGCAGCACTGGCCCGGCTCAACGTAGACGAATTCGGATTGGACGACATGGACGCCCGGATCCTGACCACCATCATCGAAAAATTCGGCGGCGGTCCGGTAGGGCTGGGCACCATCGCGGTCGCGGTCGGCGAGGACGCCGGTACCCTGCAGGACGTGTACGAGCCTTTCCTCATCCAGCAGGGTTTCCTGGA
The DNA here is from genome assembly GCA_963812755.1 of uncultured Gemmatimonadales bacterium. Lineage (GTDB taxonomy): Bacteria > Gemmatimonadota > Gemmatimonadetes > Gemmatimonadales > GWC2-71-9 > CAVVWJ01. The sequence goes on from CAWEWK010000007.1 coordinate 109,646, forward strand.
GCGGACACCGCGAGGACGCTGCGCCACCGCGCTCGCCTATCGCCGCTTCGGCCTGACCCCGCCCGCCGGGCAGACGACGATTTTTGACGGCTGAGCCGCCGAAAGGATCGCCCTCGCACCGCACCGCCGACTTCGACTATCAGCTTCCGCCGGAGCTCATCGCCCAGGAGCCGCTCCCCGATCGGGCGGGAAGCCGGCTACTGCTCGTGGTGAGGTCCGAGCGAAGGATGGGCGACCGCAGAATGGCCAGGCGGGCCGAGCGGCAGACCAGCGGTCTCGACCGACGCAGTGGGTCATTCCGACAGCCCATCATGTTGCCGGGCGACCAACGGTCGGTCGCGGGCTCCGTGCTGGTCGACTCGCACTTCTCTCAGCTTCCCTCGCTGGTGCCCGCCGGAGATCTGCTGGTCATCAACACCACCAAGGTGCGGCACGCGCGGCTTCAGGGCACCCGGCCTTCGGGTGCCCCAGCGGAAGTGCTGCTGATCCATCCCGCGACCGATGACACCTGGGTTGCGATGGGGAAGCCCGGCAGTGCGTTACAACCGGGGAAGCGGGTGGTATTGGGTCCCGACAGCTGGATCGAGACCGTAGAAGTCTTGCCGGACGGAAATCGCCGGGTCCGATTCGGGGGCCTGCCCGCGGACGAGGCCATGGCCCGGTTCGGACGGCTGCCGCTGCCGCCCTACATCACCCGTGACCCGACCGAGCAGGACGAGTCCCGCTACCAGACGGTCTATGCTCGTGCCGAAGGCAGCGTCGCCGCACCAACCGCGGGGCTGCACTTCACCCCCGAGCTGCTGGATAGCCTCACGGCCAAGGGGGTACTGATCGCCGGACTCGAGCTTCAGGTGGGGCCGGGCACCTTCAAGCCGGTGGAGACCGACGACCCGCGGGACCACGCCATGCATCCGGAGCGCTACGACATTCCGCCCAGGCTGGCAGGATTGATCGACCTGGTGCGGGATCAGGGCGGGCGGGTATGGGCCGTCGGGACGACCGTGGTGCGGGCACTGGAGAGCGCGGCCGACGGCGATGGCGTGGTACGCGCCGGCAGTGGCGAGACCGATCTCCTCATCACCCCGGGCTACGAATTCCGGGTCGTCGACCGACTGCTCACCAATTTCCACTTGCCCCGTTCTACGCTGCTCATGCTGGTCAGTGCTTTTGCGGGCCACGAGCTCACCCTGGCTGCATACCGGCACGCGATCGGTCAGCGTTATCGGTTCTACTCCTATGGCGATGCCATGGTGATTCTGTGACTCGGAGCGCCCAATGACCTTTACCAATCCGGCGGGACAGGCGGCTGCCGCGGCAGGCGCCTACGTCCGGGCCCTGCTCGAGGTTCTCGGACCGCGTGATCCTCTCGAGGTGATGGGAGAGCAAGTGGCCTGGCTGGAAGCCCGAGTGGCCGGACTCGGCGACACGGTGTTGCGACGACAGGAAGCGCCGGGGAAATGGTCGGTCATCGAGGTGATCCAACACCTGGCCGACACCGAGATGGTCTACGGGTTCCGGGGGCGCATGGTACTGGCGGAAGACCGGCCGGTGCTTCAGGGCTTCGACCAGGATCGATGGGCGGCCACCGGCCGATATGGCTCGGCGTCGGTGGAAACCGTCCTGAATCAGTTGAAGGGTCTCCGCGAGGGCAACCTGCGATTGTGGCGCTCCCTCACTCGGGAGGAGCTGGAGCGGGTCGGGATGCACACCGAGCGAGGGGAGGAGAGCATCATCTTCATGCTACGGCTTGGCGGAGGTCACGATCTGGTTCATCGGCGGCAGATTGAGCGGATTCTTAGGTGAGCTATGAGCTCATGTTCGAATTCCAGATCCACCACACCACCGGTACCGCGCGCGCCGGCACCCTGACTCTCCCCCACGGCCAGGTGCAGACCCCAGCGTTCATGCCGGTCGGCACTCTCGGTGTGGTGCGCGGGCTCAGTGCCAGCGACGTGCGAGGCACCGGGGCGCAGATCATTCTGGGCAACACCTATCATCTCCATCTCCGCCCAGGTGAGGAGACCGTCCGTGCCATGGGCGGTCTCCACCGATTCACTACCTGGGATCGGCCGATGCTCACCGATTCCGGCGGGTTTCAGGTCTTCTCGCTCGAGGGCCTGCGAAAGATCTCGGAGCACGGCGTCGAATTTCAGAGCCACGTCGACGGGACCTATCGCACTCTCACACCCGAAAGGGCGTCCGAGATACAGTGGAGCCTGGGCGCGGACGTCGCGATGGCATTCGATCACGTGGTGCCTGGCCAGGCGCCGCACGACCTGGCTCGCGAGGGGATGGAGCGGACCCTGAGATGGCTGGAGCGGTGCAAGGCTCGGACCCAGAGTCTCCAAGACGACACCTCGGTCCGTCAGACGCTGTGGCCCATCATTCAGGGCGGCAGCCACCACGATCTCCGGATGCGCTCGCTGGAAGGGACGTTGGAGCGCGGCCCCTGGACCGGAATGGCCATTGGGGGACTCTCCGTGGGCGAGCCCAAGCCGGTGATGTATGGTGTGCTCGAGCTGTTGGAGCCGGCGCTGCCGCGGGATGTTCCCCGTTATCTTATGGGTGTCGGGTTTCCCGCGGACCTGCTGGAGGGGATCGCCCGCGGAGTCGACCTGTTCGACTGCGTCGCCGCCACCCGCAATGGACGCCACGGCACTGCCTGGCTTCCAACCGGCCGGATCAACGTGAAGGGCGCCGCCCTCAGGGGTTCGACCGAGCCGCTGGACCCCGAGTGCGACTGTGAGACCTGCACCACCTATTCGCGCGGGTACCTTCGCCATCTCTTCGTGGTCGAAGACATCCTGGGCCTCCGGCTGGTGTCGATCCACAATGTGCGCTTCCTGGTGCGGCTGGGCGAGCAGGCCCGGGCCCGGATTCTGGACGGAACGTTTGAGGAGTGGTGCACCCAGTGGCTGAAGCGGTACCGAGCCCTCGACCCCAGACCGTAGACACTATTCATGCTCTCCATGCTGCAGGGCCAAAGCGGAACCGGCGGCCTCACCGTTCTCCTCCTTCAGATGGCCGCCATCGGCTTGGTGTTCTACTTCCTCATCCTGCGACCGTCGGGCCAAGCGCGGAGGAAGCATGCCGAGCTCCTGGCGAATCTGAAGAAGGGCGACGAGGTCATGACCAGCGGCGGCATCATCGGCCGGGTCAAGGACATCAAGGAAGTGGAAACCAACGGCGCGAAGGAAGTACGCGTGACCGTGGAAAGCGGCACGGCCACGGTGATCATCGAGCGATCGCGCATCGTGCGGATCGGAGGCACCTCCGCGCCGGGGACGCCGGCGGCGTGAGCCTCCTCCAGCTTCATCTCCTGGGCTCTCCCGTGTTGCGGCAGCGCAGCGCGGAGGTGCGAGAGGTAGACGAGGAAGTCCGCCGGCTGGTGGACGACATGTTCGAGACCATGGACGCCGCCAAGGGCGTGGGGCTCGCGGCCAACCAAGTGGGTGTGGCGCGCCGGGTGGCGGTGGTGGACGCGGATGGCGAGCGCTTTGCCATGATCAACCCCGTCATCCTGGAGACCGAGAGCAGCGCCACCGCCGAGGAGGGCTGCCTGTCGATCCCGGAGATCTACGGCGACGTAACCCGCCCCGATCGGGTGGTGATCGAGGCGCAGGATCGCGAGGGGAAGAGCTACCGCCTGGACGCCAGCGGCCTCAAGGCCCGCGCCATCCAGCATGAGATCGACCACCTCGATGGAATCCTCTTCCTCGACCACCTGAGCCTGATCAAGCGGCAGATGCTCCTGGCCAAGTGGCGCCGCGAGCACAAGGACGACATCGGGTATACCAAAGAGGTGCAGCCAGCGACCGCTCGGCAGGAGTAATGCGGATCGTCTTCTTCGGGACACCGGAATTCGCGGTGCCCTCGCTGCGAGCCCTCCTCCGGGAGCGCTTCACGATCGCCGGGGTGGTCACCCAACCCGACAAGCCCCAGGGTCGTTCCCGCTCCGCCCTGGTCCCACCCCCCATCAAGCAGGTAGCACAGGCCGAAGGACTCCCGCTGCTCCAGCCGGTCCGACCGGTGGGCGACCTTTTCCTTGCCGCGTTGCGCCGGCTGGAACCCGACCTCGGTATCGTGGTGGCCTACGGCCATATCCTTCGGTCGGAGGTGCTGACCCTCCCGCCGCGGGGCATGATCAATGTCCATGCCTCTCTGCTCCCTCGCTTCCGCGGTGCGGCGCCGATCCAGCACGCAGTCCTATCCGGTGACAGGGAGACCGGCGTCAGCATCATGCAGATGGAAGAAGGATTGGACAGTGGCCCGGTGATCCACCGGGTCGCCACGCCGGTCGGTGCCGGGGAGACGGCCGGTTCGCTCTCGGTTCGGCTCGCCGAGCTGGGAGCGAGTGCGTTGGTCGAAGCGCTTTCCCTGCTCACCGCCGGCCTCGCCCGGCCCCAGCTGCAGGATTCCGCCGCGGCGAGCTATGCTCCCAAGATCGACCGGGAGAGCGCCCGGCTTCACTGGCCGCGCGACGCCCCTGCCCTGGCCCGACAAGTTCGCGCGTTCGATCCGGCGCCGGGAGCCTGGACCACGCTGAAGGATGCACCACTCAAGCTCTTTGCCGCAGAGCCCGCGCCGGGAAGCGGCCATCCCGGGACCGTGATCTCCGCCGGCAATCGCCTCGTGGTCGCCTGTGGTGGCGGAGCCCTCTCGATCGCGGAGGTGCAACCCTCCGGGAGAGCTCGGCTGCCGGTAGATGCCTGGGTGCGTGGGCGCGGCATTGAGGTCGGGCACCAGCTCACATGAGACCACTCCCTCGCCTGCACGCGGTGACCGACGCCGGCGTCCTCGCGGCGGCCGATTTCGGCATTCGCGCGGCGGCAATCGCGGCGGCAGGGTCCGGGGTGGCGCTGCACGCCCGCGATCGGGCTGCCACTGCCGCGGCACTGACCCGGGCGACCCTGCGGATGCTCGCGCTGGCCCGTCCGCCCGAGGCGTCGGTCTTCGTGAACGGGAGGCCCGACATCGCTGCGGCGGTCGGCGCCCATGGAATCCAGCTCGGCTCCGCCGATCTGACGCCGGTGGAGGCCCGCGCAAGCTTCGCCGGAGGCTGGGTGGGCCGCTCGGTTCACAGTGCAAGAGAGGCGGCGGACGCGATCGCCGAAGGAGCGGACTTTCTGATCGTGGGGAACGTGTACCCGACGCCTTCTCACCCGGATCGCCCCGGTGCTGGCGTGGGCTTGGTGCGCGAAGTCGCACCACTGGGGCGTCCAGTCATCGCAATCGGCGGCATCGATGCCGAGCGGGCAGCGGAGGTTCGCGACGCCGGTGCGTACGGCGTGGCGGCGATCCGGGCGCTGTGGGGCGCGCCCGATCCGGCCGCCGCGGCACTCGCGCTACTCGCGCCTTGGGTGGAGGACTCATGAGCCGGCTCGAGATCGTGGTCAATGGCGAGCCGCGCGCCATCCCGGCGCCGGCCAGCCTGCTCGACCTGCTCGCGCATCTGGGTCTCGATCCCCGGACCGTGGTGGTGGAGCTCAATCGCGAGATTATTCGACGTCCCCGCTTGGCGGACACCGCCCTCGCCGAGGGTGACACGGTCGAGTTGGTGCACTTCGTGGGCGGCGGCTAGGGCAGTGTGGCCGCTGTTATCTTTCGTCTGTCATCCCGAGCGCAGCGAGGGATGCCGGACACCAGATACCATGGAGCACGGATGACCAGCACCCTCTCTCCGGAGACCACGTTCGACACCGCACTCGCGATCGGCGGGCGGAGCTTCCGCTCCCGGTTGATGGTAGGTACCGGTAAGTATCGCAGCAACGCCGACATGGTGCGTGCCATCGAGGCCTCGGGAGCGGAGATCGTCACCGTAGCGGTGCGGCGGGTGGATCTTGACCGCCGCAAGGAAGAGGGGATGCTCTTCCATCTCAATCCGGAGCACTTCTTCCTCCTGGCCAATACCGCTGGCTGCTACACCGCCGATGAGGCCGTACGCTACGCCCGCTTGGCGCGGGAGGCGGGGTTCAACGACTTCGTCAAGCTGGAGGTGATCGGCGACCGGGAGACACTCCTTCCCGACACCGAGGGTCTGCTGGCAGCGACGCGGGAGCTGGTGAAGGACGGATTCGCGGTCCTGGCGTACACCAACGACGATCTGGTGACGGCCCTTCGCTTGGAGGATGCCGGCTGCGCGGCGGTAATGCCGCTGGCGTCGCCGATCGGAAGCGGGCTCGGCCTGCTGAATCCCTACAGCATCCGCACCATCAAGCGGCGGCTCTCGGTTCCGGTGATCGTGGACGCCGGCGTCGGCACCGCGTCCGACGCGTGCGTCACGATGGAGCAGGGTGTCGACGGGATTCTGATGAACACCGCGCTGGCCGAGGCGCGCGATCCGGTCACGATGGCGCACGCCATGCGCCTGGCCGTCGAGGCCGGCCGCGCCGCTTACCTCGCGGGCCGGATGCCCCGCCGCGAAGTCGCCGTGCCGTCCAGTCCGGTCAGAGGAATGTTGGGTGAGTAGTTCACCACGGAGGCGCAAAGGGCACAGAGGAAACAACAACAATCGGCTGTTCTCTGTGTTCTCTGTGCCTCTGTGGTGAAAAGAGCAGATGAACAAGGCCAACGGTCTGGCACCCCGGCGAGCCGCGCTCCAGGTGCTTTCCAAGGTGCGTGAAGGTCAGCCGTTCGAGGCAGCGCTCGATCGGGCGGTACAAAAGCTGGCCGACGCGGACCGGAGATTGGCGCACGAGATGGCCGCAGGAGTGTTGCGGCGGCGGCGGGCGCTGGATGCCCGGCTCACGCCCTTGGTGCCGCGCGGGTGGGCCAAAGTCGCACCGGCAATGCAGGACCTGCTTCGTCTCGGCGCCTTCCAGCTCACTGCGCTCGACCGGGTGCCACCCCACGCCGCGGTCGACACCAGTGTGGCGCTGGCCAAGGAAGCCGGCGGCAAGCGGGCTGGTGGGTTCGTCAATGCGGTGCTCCGACGCCTCAGCACCACACCGCCACCGGACGTGGGCTCCGGCTCGGACGCGGTGCGCCTGGCGGAGAAACACTCGCATCCTCTCTGGCTGGTGGAACGCTGGCTGGATCGGTTTGGGCTGGAAGAAACCGAGCGGCTCCTGCTATGGAACAACAGCCGACCGCGCTTGGTGCTTCAGCCGGCACGATCGGACCTTTCAACGCTGGAGACCCGGTGGCGCAGCTCGGGTATCACGGTCGAGCCGGCGCCTTATGGGGCCGGGCTGGTGACCGATCGCAGCCGTCCCCGAGATCTCCCCGGCTATGATGAGGGCGGATTCATCGTGCAGGATCCGGCTCAAGCCTTGCTGGGCTGGTTTGCCGACCTGCCGCACGGCGCCACGGTGTACGACGCCGGCGCGGCACCCGGAGGGAAGAGCATCACTCTCGGCCGCGGCGCGCGGCGAGTACTGGCGGCCGACCGAAGCCGCACTCGGGTGCGCCGGCTCGCCGAGAATCTCCGCCGAGCCGGCAGCGGGAGGGAGTACCCCGTGGTGGCCGACGCCCGGCATCCGCCGCTCCGTCCGGTGGAGGTCGTCCTGCTCGACACGCCCTGCCTCGGCACCGGGACGTTCGCCCGCCACCCCGACGCCCGGGACCGAGTCAGTCCCGACGCCCTGGCGTCGCTCGCGCGGTTACAGGCCGAGCTGCTCGACGGCGTGGCCGGCGTCGTTGCGAAAGGTGGGTTGCTGCTCTACTCCACCTGCTCGTTGGAGCCGGAGGAGAACGAGCGGCAGGTGGAACGCTTTCTGGCACGGCACCCGGATTTCCATCGGGAGCTCAGCGAGACCTTTCCCCCTGCACTTCAGTCGCCCGAGGGAGACTTGATGATTCTTCCGCAGCGGGATCACACCGACGGCGCCTACGCGGCGCGACTCCGGCGGGATCGGTGAGGGCCCGGAGGCACACCGGCCCCGCGCTGCCCTTGGAGCGTCTGGTGCCGGGGCGGCGGCTGGTCCGTGACCTGGGTCTGGTCGCGCTCACCTTTCTTGTGGGCTACCTGGTTTCCGCAGTCTGGCTGTCGCCGGGCCCGGTGCTTACCTCCGATCATGCCGTTCCCCGGGTGCTCGAGCTGCCCGAGGCCCAAGCGAAGGAGCGGCTTTCCGAGCTGGGCTTCCGCGCTCGAGTGGAAGGCGAGCGCCCCAGCGACGCGGTGCCCCGCGGCGCGATCGTGTGGCAGGATCCGCCGCCCGACATCGTTCTCCCGCCCAACAGCGTAGTTCAACTGACCCTGAGCGGTGGACCGGCGCCGGTCACCGTGCCCGATATCATAGGGTTTTCCGCCGGCTCCGCCGAACGAATCCTGGAAGCGGCCGGCGTGCGATTGGGTCGGGTAGACACAGTGCGCAGCAACCAGGATCCCGACGTGGTGCTGGCCACTCGCCCTGCGCCAGGCTCGGGCCGACCGCGGGGTGGCGCCGTGGACGTGGTGGTGAGCGGCGGGCGGGGAGGCACGCTGTGACGGTTCGCATCTCCCCCAGCGTGCTGAGCGCCGATCTCGGCCGTCTCCGCGAGCAGGTCGAAGCCGCGATCGAGGGCGGCGCGGAGTGGATCCACGTGGACGTGATGGATGGGCACTTCGTTCCCAATCTCACGTTCGGGGCTCCGATCATTCGGGCCCTGCGACGGATCACCGACCGGCCGCTGGATGTACACCTCATGGTGCAGCAGCCGGAGCACTACATCCACGAGTTCGCCGAGGCCGGCGGCAACATCTTCACCTTTCACCCGGAGGCCACGGTTCACGTGCAGCGACAGCTCGCCGCCGTGAGAGAACGAGGGATGCTGGCCGGGCTGGCGCTCAACCCGGCTTCACCCCTGGCGCTCATCGAAGAAGTACTCGACGATCTCGACCTGGTGTTGATCATGTCGGTCAATCCCGGGTACGGCGGCCAGTCCTATCTCCCCCAAGCCACCGACAAGATCCGCCGCGCCCGCGCCACGCTCGACCGGCACGGCAGTCGCAGCTTTCTCGAGGTGGACGGCGGCATCACCGCCGAGACCATCGGCGAAGCCTGGTCCGCCGGGGCCGACACCTTCGTCGCGGGCACGGCGGTCTTCGGCGCTCCCGATCCGGCGCAGGCGGTACGCGATCTCCAGCGGCGCTGCACCGTTCCGGCCTGACGATGCAACGGCAATGGATCATCGTGGCCGTTGCGGTCGGAGGCCTGGTTCTCGGCGCCGCAGCGCTGACTCACTTCTCCGCCGACGTGCCTCGCATCGAAGTGGGCTCGCCGACGCCGGAGTTCCGAGCGGTGGACCTGGCAACCGGCGACTCGGTATCGCTGAGGGAGCGCTACGCGGGAAAGGTGACGCTGGTCAACATCTGGGCGACCTGGTGCGTTCCCTGCCGGGTGGAGATGCCCTCGATGGAGCAGCTCTACACCGCGCTCGCTCCCCGGGGGTTTGCCATCGCGGCGGTGAGCATCGATGAGGGTGGCCCGGAAGATGTCCGGGCCTTCGCCAGCGAGCTGGGACTCACCTTCGACATCCTGCACGATCGCAGCACGCGGATCCAGCAGAGCTACGAGACTACCGGCGTGCCCGAAAGCTTTCTGCTCAATCGGCGGGGAGAGCTGGTCAAGCGGCTCATCGGACCCCACGACTGGAATTCGCCTGCCAATCGCGCCTTGGTCGAGCGGCTGCTGGACGAGCCTGGACCCTGAGCGTGAGTCTGCGCACCGCGTTCACCCGCAACCTGCCGCTCAAGCTCACCTCCCTGGTCCTCGCGCTCTTTCTCTGGTTCCTGGCTGCGAGCGAGGAGCCGGCGAGCACCCAGGTTCCGGTGGAGATCACCGTCCGGCCGCCGCCCGGACGCAGCGTCATCCGGCCGCCGCAGCCGGTCCGGGCCACGGTGGTCGGGTCCCGCCGGGAATTGCTCAAGCTGTCCACCGGCTCTCTGCACCTCATCCGGCGCTTGCCCGACACGCTCCAGGCCGATGAGGTTCGACTCGATCTCTTGCCGTCCGACCTCGAGCCACCGCGCGGTGTCAACGTGCGGATCCAGGATATCCAGCCCCGCACCCTGGCTCTGGTATTGGACTCGACCTTCCATCGTGTCGTACCGGTCCGGCCGGTCGTGCAGCTCCGCTCCGAACCGGGTTTCGCCCTCGGCGAAATCGCCGTAGTACCCGGGACCGTGCGATTGATGGGGCCGGGCGAGCGGGTGCGTTCCCTCGATTCGATCCGTACCGAGCCGCTGGAGATCACCCGGGCCGATGCACCGGTGGAGGAGCTGGTGCCGGTCGACACGAACGGATTGGGGCCGGTGCGGGTCTGGCCCTCCGCCGTCTCGGTGCGAGTCAGCGTCGAGGCGAGCAGCCAGCGAACCCTGTGGCCGGTGCCGGTGCGGCTCTCCAGCACGACGGCGGCTACGCTTCGGCCGGAGCAGGAGAGTGTCATCGTGCGAGTGCTGGGCACCGCCGGCCGCTTAGTCGGCCTGGTGCCGGACAGCGTGCTGGTCGTGGTGGACGGCGTCAATGAAACCGAGCCCCGCCGGGCCCCATTGCGGGTGCTCCTGCCGGCCGGCCTCCAGGGCCATGCCGAGCCGGACAGCGTCGACCTGGTGCGCCGGAGGCCGCGTGGCTGAGTGGATCCTGGGATTGGAGACCTCGTGCGACGAGACCTCCGCCGCCGTGGTCCGAAACGAGGACGGCCGCCCCACCCTGAAGAGTTTGATCATCCTCTCCCAGGACGTTCATCGGGTCTTCGGCGGAGTAGTACCGGAGCTGGCCAGCCGGGCGCACGTTCAAGCGATCGGATCGGTGACCGAGCGGGCCCTGGCCGACGCCGGCATCGGCCTATCTCAGTTGGACGGCATAGTCGTAACCGCGGGGCCGGGGCTGGTCGGAGCGCTCCTGGTGGGCGTGATGTACGGCAAGACACTCGCGTTCAGCCTCGACCGGCCGCTGCTCGGCGTGAACCATCTCGAGGGACATCTCTTCGCGCCGGTGCTGGAGGATGGAGAGTTCCAGCCTCCCTTCGTCGGCCTGCTGGTGAGCGGCGGGCATACCATGCTGCTCGACGTTCCGGAGTGGGGACACTACCGGCTGTTAGGGCAAACCCTGGACGATGCGGCGGGCGAAGCCTTCGACAAGGTGGCCAATCTGCTCGGCCTGGGATATCCCGGCGGCGCCGCGGTCGAGCGGCTCGCGAGCCAGGGAAGGCCCGACCGCTTTCGATTTCCCCGTCCCATGCTCCAGGACCTGGAACGGCCGGGACCCAACCGCTACGCCTTCAGCTTCAGCGGCCTCAAGACCGCGGTGCTGAGGGCGGTGCGCTCGGGAGATCCGTCACTTCGGTCGGGCGAGCCGGCGGAGGGGGATCGCGCCGACCTTGCACGCGGCTTCCAAGATGCGGCGCTGGACGTGCTGGTCGCGAAAACGGCACACGCCGTCGAGGCGCTGGGGTACCGCACCGCGATGATCGGGGGCGGCGTCGCCTGTAATCGAACGCTCGCAACCCGACTCACCGAACGGCTGGCGGGACAGGCCCGGGTGAGCGTAGCTTCCCCCCGGCTCAACACCGACAACGCCGCGATGATCGCGGCGGCGGGCGCGTGGCGGCTCGCGCGAGGCGAGCGCAGCAGTTGGGAGCTGGAGCCACGGGATGACCTGCCGATACCCGGCTTGATGACCACACCGGCTTATCCTGGAAGCATTTCATGAACGTCGAGCCGTTCAAGATTCCCCTTCCGTTCTTCCCTCACGAAATCACCGGTTATGGACTGATGATGATGGTCGCCTTCCTGATGGGAGGGTGGCTCATAGCGGTTCAGCTCCGCGAGCGGGGACTCTCGGAGGACTACGCGGCCGATATCGTGGCGGCCGCGGTGATCGGCGGGATCGTCGGGGCCAAGCTCTGGTACGTGGCACTCACCGGTGACCCCGGCGCCTTGTTCGATCGCGGCGGACTGGTGTGGTATGGCGGCTTCATCGGCGGTGCGGTCGCGGTGCTCGTGAACGGGTGGAGGCTGCGGGTACCCGCGCGCTGGACCATGGAGCTGGCCGCGCCGGCGCTGGCCGCGGCCTATGCATTGGGCCGAGTGGGATGCTTTCTGGTGAATGACGACTATGGCCGCCCCAGCGATCTCCCCTGGGCAATGAAGTTCCCCCACGGGCTACCACCCTCCACCGCCGGCAACCTGGAGCATCTCTTCGGTGTCCCGGTCCCGCCGGGAACCAGTCCCTCGACCGTGCTCGCCGTGCATCCGACCCAGGTGTACGAGACGGCGATCATGCTCCTGGCGTTCATGCTGCTGTGGTCCTTGAAAGGTCGCAAGCCGGTCGGTTGGCTGTTCGGGCTGTATCTCGCACTAGCCGGGCTGGAACGCTTTCTGATCGAGTTTGTCCGGGCCAAGGACGACCGTTTCCTCGGCCCCTTCACCATCGCGCAGCTGGTCAGCGTGATTCTGATCGCCATCGGGGGATGGCTCATGGTCCAGTGGGGCAAGGGTGTGAGCCCGGCCCCGGGCCGGTATCTGGAGACCGGTAAAGCCCCGTCGGTGTCAAAAAAATAATCACACAGCTAAGTAATTAATTCACAGTACCTTACGAGGTTGTGTAGAAAATTGAGCAGTTTCCTTACGCTTGATGGACCTCGGTGCCAAGACTTAACTACTTACTCCCCTTAAGCTTAGAGTGCTGCACAATGTGGCACTGACCTTGCTTAAGGGAGGGCCAGGGAAATCCAGTGGACTTCACGGAAAAGTGGTAGGTCGAAGAAGGGTGGAGCGGGCACATCCGCCCGTCTCCGTAAACTCAGGGGGCGATCTACCACTCGTTTGACCAAGCGGCCCGCCGAAAACGGCGGGCCGCTTTGCTGCAGGTCATCCCGAGCGCAGCGAGGGACCTACTTCAAGGGTCGGGAAAGTCGCGCTAGATCCCTCGCTCCGCTCGGGATGACACTATGCCCGATCCAATGCCGGCTGCCGCTTCGGCTGATGCAGAAAGGTCCACCACAGCGCGATTCCCAGCAGCAGGATCAGCACCAGCTGGACCGCCAGCGACTCGCTCGTCGGATAGATGCCCACCGCCGGAAGCCGAGGCGCCCAGGGAAGCATGGAGGTGGGAAGCAGGCCACCCTCCTGGAGCTCGGCCACTCCCTTCCCGGCAAACACGAACGCCATGTAGTAGAGGAAGGCGCTCGTCACCCCGAAAAAGGGCTTGAGCGGCAGGCGGACTCCGAAGCGGTGGATCGCCAGATACACCGCGACCAGAATCAAGGATCCCGCGAGGATGCCGCCGACCACCGGCGGCACGGTGCTGCCGCCGGTGCCGCCGGCCAGGAGCAGCGCCTTGTAGAACAGCACCGTCTCGAAGCCCTCACGATAGACCGCCAGGAAAGCCGCCGAAGCCAACGCGAGCGCCGAGCCGCTGGTGAGCGCCTCGTGTACTTTGGTCTTTACGAAGCGACTCCACTTGGCGACTTCCATCTTGGACAACAGCCAGTAGCTCACGTAGAACAACACCGCGGCCGCGATCACCATCGTGATGCCCTCGAGCGCCTCTCGTTTGGCCGGGGAGATCCGGAAGACCGTCTCCAGTGCAACGGCCGTGAGCAGGCTGGCAACAATCGCCGCACCTACTCCGAGGTTGACGTCGCGGCGACGCTGTCCGGCGCCCATCTTGACCAGGAAGGTCATCAGCGCCCCTACGATCAGAATCGCCTCCAACCCTTCCCGCAGCATGATGACGAACGACTGAAAGAAGAGATTGGGAGTGGAGAGCCGATCGCCCAGCGTGCGCTCTGCCTTTTCCAGCCCGGTGGCGAGACGACGGCGAACCGCCTCGAGCTGAGCTCCGCTCGCCCCGCCCGCGGCCTGAGTCCTCAGAGCCGCGAAATCGGCCTCCAGCTCGGCGGCCAATCCCGGATTCTTCGCCCGCACCGACGTCTCGACCTGCTCGAACGTCATGTAGGCATCGAAGGCGCGGGTTCCGGCGGAGGAATCACCGGTTCGGGCGAGCGCGTAGGTGGATTCGACCTGGGCCCGGACCTGGTCGAGCACCAGGTCGACTTTGGATGCGTCGGCGGCAGGCTGGAAGCTCCGAATGCCGGAGATCAATCCGAGATCCGCTGGCTCACCCCGCCGGCCGACCGCTCGAAGCAGCGCGTCATCCGACATCTTACCAGTGGCGGCGAATGTGCGGAGCGCGGGTGGGACCTCCCCGCCAGGCGGCGGCAACCGGAGCACGGACGCGTAGAGCGCTACCGCCCAACGATCGGCCGGCGGCAACCGGTGCTCGAAGGCCGGCATCGCGGTGCCGACCACCCCGATGCTGATCCTGCGGAAGTAGTCGAGCGGCGACTGATCGCGTAGCGCCGCCCAATCCGAAAGATTTGCCGGCTTGGGATCGAGTCCCACTCCCAGAGGACCATCGCCCCGCCCGGAGGCGCCGTGGCATCCGGCGCACTCGCCTTGATAGACTCGAGCCCCGAGGGCCAGGGAGGGAGTAGTGGCGGGAAGCTCTTCCAGCGTAATGCCCAGCCGTTGGGAAAGCCCGGCGGCCAGGGTGCGCACCAAGGCGGAGACCGAGTCGGGTTCACCCACGCTCTGGACCAGCCGGAGCATCGAATCGATCGCAGCGACGGCGGCCGCTCTGGCCTCACCAGTCAACGGGTCCGCCGACCGGCGAGCCTCCTGCAGAAACAGTCGAGCCTCGTCCACCTCGGCGGGGGCCACGATCTTCCCGCCGGATACGCCCAACCGGTATTCCTGGGCGGCGAGCTGGGTAGTGGCGGCGACTCGGCGGGCGGCGGCAGGCGGGTCCTGCGCGAGGGCTGGCGGTGCGGTACAGGAGATGGCCGCGAGGAAGAAAACGCCAGGCCCAGCATTGAGAATCATTTTCACTCAGTTTAGAAAAAGGCTCCGATAAAGTAGAGTGAACCGATCGGAATTGGAAGAGTCGACGGCACATGGATCGACACCCCCGAACCGATGGGCTATGTTGGCCATCACCGGAGCCTCACACTCGACTCGCTGCCCCCTGGCATGCTCGTTGACCTCAAGGTAGCCGACCCCTACACCGTCGGCGCCGTCGCCTTCCTTCTCGCCACCGCGGTCGGCTGGATGCTGCTGGAGCGGCATCGCGCCGGGCGCACCGAACGGCTCATCCAGGCCACTCGCCGCATAGCGGCGGGACAGCATGAAGTCTCTACCGGCCTCCAGGGACGTGACGACCTGGGGGTGCTGGCCGGCGCCATCGAGCAGATGGCGCGGCAGCTTCGCACTACCACTGCCACACTTCGGGGCCGCCAGGATTGGTTCCGGCTGCTGCTGGAGAACGGCTCCGACGTCATCCTGACGCTCGACAGCGAATGGCGCATCGGCTTTGCCGGCCCTTCCCTCCCCCGGGTGCTCGGTTGGGAGGCCGACCAGGTGGCCCGGCGCCCCTTCGCCGACTTCGTGCATCCCGACGATGTCGACGCGGTTCATGCCTCGCTGACTACTACGATCCACCGCTCTGGTTTCGGTGAGCCCATCGCGTTTCGGTTCCGTCATGCCGACGGCAACTGGCGCAGCCTCGAGGCGATCGGCAATCACCCGCAGGACTGGCCCGGCCCGGAGCAGGTCATTCTTACCGCCCGCGACATCACCCCGCGCCAGCGACTGGAGACTCAGCTCCGCCAGGCCCAGAAGATGGAGGCCCTGGGTCGATTCGCCGGCGGAGTCGCGCACGACTTCAACAACCTGCTCACTGCGATTCAGGGTTATGCCAGCCTGTTGCTGTTCGACCTCGGTCCCGACGATCCCCGGCGGGAGGACCTGGAGGAAATCCGCAAGGCGTCCGAGCGCGCGACGGCGCTCACCCGACAGATTCTCGCGTTCAGCCGGCGTCACGTGGCGCAAACCGAGCCGGTGAACCCCAATGACCTGATCGTCGATATGGAGCGTCTGCTGCCGCGGCTCATTGGAGAGGATGTGGCGATCGCGACGGCGTTGGAGCCGAAGCTCGGTACGGTAGAGGCCGACCCGCGCCAGCTGGAGCAAGTGATCATGAACCTGGTCGCCAACGCCCGAGACGCGATGCCTCACGGCGGCCGGCTCACCATCGAGACCGAGAACGAGATCGTGGAGGAAGACGATCCCCGGGTGAGCCCCGACCTGCCGCCTGGTCCGTACGTGGTGGTCGAGGTGAGCGACACCGGCACCGGCATCGACCCGGAGAACGTGAGCAAGATCTTCGATCCCTTCTTCACCACCAAGGAGCCGGGTCGAGGCACGGGGCTGGGCCTCGCCACGGTATATGGGATCGTGAAGCAGTCCGGAGGGCATATCGAGGTGACCAGCGTGCAGGAGCAGGGCTCGACCTTCCGAGTCTACCTGCCGTGGGTTCGGGCGATGCCCCTTCGCCGCACGGCCGGACCGGTGGCGGAGCCGTGGCCCAGGGGCTCGGAGACGATTCTACTGGTCGAGGACGAAGAGTCGGTTCGAGTGTTCGCCAATAAGGCGCTGGAGAAGCAAGGCTACAGCGTGTTGGAGGCCAGGCACGGCCGTGACGCGCTCATTCGACTGGCGGAGCACGCCGGCCCGGTTCATCTGGTCATCACCGACATCGTGATGCCGGAAATGGGAGGCAACGAGCTGGCCCGCCAGCTCGCCGCCGAGCGGCCGGGGCTGCCGGTGTTGTTCATGTCGGGGTACACTGACGGGGAAATCGCCGAACGGGGCCTGGGTCCCGACGGGGCGTTCCTTCAGAAGCCGTTCACCTCGGATGTGTTGGCGAGAAAGGTCAGGGAAGTGTTGGGGTAACGCTATCGGCTTCGCTATCGGCTACTCCCCTTGCACCACCGCTACCGCACCGGCCGAAATTCCGGAGTGTGTGAGGCTCACCTGGACCCGCAGGCCGCCGTGCTTCTTGGCCAAGTCTGCGGCCAGGCCGTGCAATCGAATCGCCGGGCGGCCGTCGTCGTCTCGAGTCACCTCGATGTCCCGCCAACCGACGGCACGGGCGCCGGGCAACGCTTGGAGCGCCTTGTACACCGCCTCCTTGGCAGCGATACGGGCGGCTGCATGGCCGGTGGGATCGGGGCGGGTGGCCAGGTAGGTACGCTCTGCGTCGGTGAAGAATTTGGCCATGGCGTGCTCCCCTTTGTGCTCCAGCAGCCGGGCCACTCGCGCCAGGTCGACCAGATCGATTCCCACACCGAGCACGCTCACCAGCGGCTCCACCAGAATTGGGCCAGACCACGCAGCGGGCCCGGCACCGGGACGTACCCCCCCAGAACCAATCCGAGATAGATCGCACTGCCGAGCACTGCGACGGTGATGAGCCAGAGCGGCCACCGGGGACGGCGCCAAGCAGCGACTCGGTCGATCTCGCCTTGCCACCGGGTGAGCTCTGCCGTCGCCGACTGCTCCAGGGACAGCCAGGCCGACTCCAACCGCCGCGCCGCTGCGGTAAGAGCCGCCTGCCACTCGTGGGGCTGAGGATGAGCTCGAGCACTGGCCGAGTGGACCGTTTGCTCCAGCAGATCCAGCGCGGCCACGAACGGCGCGCCGCCACTGCCCAACCGTGCGGCTATCGCACGGGTGTCTTCCGCCGTGAGCAGGAGCCGCCGAAGCCGCTGGAGAGAGAATCGCGATTCCAGCGCGGCGGCGTGAAAGCCGCTGTTCACCGAAGCGGAGATCCGCTCCGCCGCCGCGGCCACCGCTTTCTCCCAAAGCCCGAGCCACGCGAGCCGGCTCAGGGAACCCATGGCGCCTTGAGGATCTCCGGTGCCGGCAAAGGACCGGGCCACGCCCGCCAGCTCGAAGACTCCGGTAACCATGCCGAGCCGAATGTCGTCGAGCGGTACCGCGCGGGGCTCGCGGGAGCCGATGGCCGGCGGATCGCTGAGCCGGCCCAGGAAGGGGCCCAACTCGGGAATACTCCAGGCGTCGGTGCTGCCCCCACGGAGGGTCACGGCTCAGCCAGCAATGCGGGGACGCCGGCGCGGGTCTCGTAGCGTCGGACGAATTCGGTGAGCGAGTCCGGGCTGAAGGCGTCTCGCGGGATTCCACTGACCGCGATCGCCTGCTCGATGCCGATGGGGTTGCCTTCCACCTCGAGCAGAACATCCATTCGGGGAAACACTTCCAGTCGGAGGACCGCACTTCCCAGCCGATAGATCTCCACGTCGCGATCCATTGCGTGGATGACCCGATAGCCCAGGGCGCCCAGCAGGGTCTCCGCCATCATTGCCCCACCGGCCAAGGGCACCTCGATCTCGGCGCGCTCCTTGTAGCCCTCAGCCGTCCGCCGCACCGGCCCCTTCCATCCAAGGATCCTCCCCGGCTCCGAGCCGGGACGATGGAGGCTGCGCAGCCGCAACACTTCATCCTTCCCGCTAAGCTCGCCATCGCGGTCAAACCGGCGATCGCTCATCCGGCCCTGAAACTCCAGCACCGCGCCGGCGGCGAGCAGCCGCGTTCTCAATGCGTCCGGATCAGCGACCACGGCTTTGAGCTCCAGCTCGTCGAGCACCGCTCTCACCCGAGAATCGCCTCCACTACTCTCGCCGTGTCCGAGAGATCCTCGAACACGGCGTGTGGGAGCGCAGGCGGCAAGGTCGGCGGTGGAGTAAGACCCGGTGGCGACCGCGACCGCTCGCGCGGCGATCCCTGAGCCGCAGGCGACGTCGGCCGGGGTGTCGCCGATGATCACTACCTCCGACCCCGTGGGGCGTCGCCCGAAGAAGGGCTCAGCCCGTCGCGCGGCGATGGCCGGCAGGTCGGGGCGATGAGCGGAATCGGAGCCGAAGGCGCCGACTCGAAACCTCAGCGGATCGATACCGCCCGAGCGAAGCTTGAGTGCTGCGCCGGCTTCGAGGTTGCCGGTCAACAGACCCAGCACCACACCTTTTTCTCGTTCGAGATGGTCGAGCAAGGAAGCCACGCCGGGCATGAGCGTCGTCCGGGTCGTGGTCCGCTTCAGCTCCTCGGCCAGCAAGCTGACGTACCGCTGGCAGAGAGCATGAACCCGAGGCGATTCCCGCGGCTCCGGTTGTCCTGCCGCCTCCAAGAGCTCGGCCACGATCTGGGGATCGGTCTTGCCGTCGAACCGGACCCGGTCGAACCCCGCGACTTGGCCAACCTCCTCCCCCAGGGCGGCCACGATGGCCCGGCGCCCTGCACCGGAAGTGAGGAGGAGAGTCCCGTCGATGTCGAAGAGGACGAGGGGCATAAGAGGCTATCAGCTATCGGCTATCGGCTATCGGCTAATTCGGCCTATCGCCCTCTCGGACACGGAGCAGAGCGTGTGAGGCCTGCGAGTAGCCGATAGCCGATAGCCGATAGCCGATAGCTCATAGTCTCCTCACCCCAACCAACCTCTCCCTCATATACCACGCCCGGCTTCCCGGCGTCCACGGTTCCATCAGGACGCGACCGCAGGCGATGGTGGAGTGGATCAGCGTGTCGGCTGGGCCGGCGAAGGCGACGTGGGTGATCCGGTCGCCGTTTTCGCCGCGGAAGAACACGAGGTCGCCGGGACGGATCCCGCCGTCGGAAACGGGAAGGCCGCATTCGAATTGCCGGGAGGAATCCCGGGGGAGTACCACGCCCCGCGCAGCGAAGGTGCTCTGCACCAGGCCGGAGCAGTCAACGCCCCACGGGGTCACTCCGCCCCACTCGTAGGGCGCATCGGCGAAGTGCTCCAGCGCCCATTGCTCGGGAGTCTGGGCGGTCGCGGCGCGAGCCAACTGAGCCGACGGCAGCACGGTACCGTCGAGTACCACACCCCGGCGGCCGTCCGGCAATCGGACGGTTCCGTTCTCGAGCGCCACCCTCGCACGCAACGGCAACCGGATCCGGTGCCCGCCGATCTGAGCCACCGCTCCAGCGCACCAGCCATCAGCCGCTTCTCGCCACTCCTCCCCAGCCAGCCGCCTCCACCTCGGAAGCGTAGCCCGAGTGCACCCAGCCCTCGTACCCATCCAGCCGACCCCGGATCCGGCGCCATTCGCCGGACTCCTGGAGGACCTCAGCCGTCTCCCCCAACACCAGCTGGCTGATTTGCTCGGAGCGGACGTTCGGGGAAGCGAGGACCGGAATGACCGCGGAAGTGGCGATGAGTGAGGTCACTTGGCCGCCCCATCACCCGGTTTCCCCGCCCCGCCTGCCTCGCATTCCCGGCACAGGGTGACCCCGCGAAAGCTACAGATCAGACAGATAAAGGTGCCGCAGTTGGTGCAGGGATACCCCTCCGACGCCCGTTCCTCACGGCCGCAGGCCCGGCAAGCCATGGCATCGCGCTCGTTGAGTTCGGCCACCTTTGCCTCAGGCGGTGAGGTTGTAGCGCTTGATCTTGTTGATCAGGGTGGCGCGAGAGATGCCAAGCTCGATCGCCGCTCGGGTGCGATTCCCAGTGTGATGTTTCAGGGTGCGCTCGATGTGCTGGCGCTCCAGGTCTTCCAGGCTGAGCGGAGTGTGCCGACGATCGCCCAGGCCGGGACGGGCGCGGAACTCACCGGGCAGATGCTCGACACTCACCGCGGGCTGTCCCCGGCCGAGAATGAGCGCTCGCTCTAACACATTGCGCATCTCGCGCACGTTGCCGGGCCAGGCATAGGCCAACAGCCGCTCCAATACCTCGCTGGACAAACTCGCCGGTCCCTCGGGGAGCTCGCCTCGAAGGTCGGTCATGAGGCGGGTGATCAGCGCCAGGCGGTCCTCCCGCGACCGGTCGCGCACCGCCGGCAGAGTCAGCGGCATCACGCTCAGGCGGTAGTAGAGGTCCTCCCGGAAGTGGCCCTCCTCCACTTCGGCCTGAAGGTTCTTGTTGCTGGCCGCCACCAGTCGCACGTCCACGGTGATTTCCCGGGTTCCGCCCAGCCGCCGAAATGTCTTGGTCTCCAACACTTTGAGCAGCTTGGGCTGGAGCTCCGGTGCCAGATCGCCGATCTCGTCGAGGAAGATGGTCCCGTGGTCCGCGATCTCGAAGAGTCCCTGCTTCCGGTCTTTGGCGTCGGTGAAGGCGCCCTTCTCATGTCCGAACAGCTCGGAGTCGAGGAAAGTGGCGTTGAGCCCGGCGCAGTTCACCTCCACGAACGGAGCCTTACTCCGGGGACTCAGGTCGTGAATCATGCGGGCTACCCAGCCCTTGCCGGTGCCGCTCTCGCCGGTCAGCAGCACGGTGGTACGATCGCTCTGGGCCAGCAAACCGACCTGGTGGGCAAAGTCCTGCATTCCGGTGGAGTTTCCCAGCGAATCCAGGCCGTATCCCGGAGCGCTCTGGACCAGGAGGGCCTCGTTGACCCGGCGGAGGCGAGCCTTGTCGGCGACGCGAGCGGTGGCGGCCGCGAGGTGCTCCATGTCCACCGGCTTGGCCAGGAAGTTCTCCGCGCCCAACTGCATGGCGCGAACCGCGGTGGGGACGTCGCCGTCGCCGGTCAGCAGGATCACCGCGGCGTCACGCTGACGCAGGTGCTCCAGGACCTCCAGACCATCCATTCCGGGGAGCCGGAGGTCCAGAATGACCACCTCGGGCCGGAGCCGGTCGAAGGTCGCCAGCCCGGCCTCTCCGCTCAACTCCCGGGTTACCTCGTACCCGAGCCGCTCGAAGTAGTTACCGATGCTGCGCAGAACATCGACATCATCATCGATGAGGAGAACCGAACCGGCCATGCGGATTACCTCGTGGCTTCAGCCCTTTTCGGACGCAATGCGCCCTCCAAGGGAATCGCGGGGGCAACCAGAAATTAAACAGTCGGCAGGCAGGCGCCATGCCTACGCAGCCGGCGGCACCATGATCCGGATTGCCCCCGGAACCACGCTGGCGGTAAAGGGGGTTTCTCCTCCCGGCTCACCGTCGAGCTGGACTGGGGCCACCGGATCGGTCTCGACCCGGATCTCCCGTCCGCTGGCGTACCCCACGAAGGTGTCCTCGACCCCGGACCCGGGGGCCTCGCGGAGCAGGTGCCAGACCGCCCTGACGCTCTGGCTGAAGCTGTTGGCCCGCATGACCACCACGTCCAGCAGCCCATCGTCGGGCCGGATGCCGGGGCGCAGCTTCACGTAGGGTGGGATGACCTCGCCGCAATTGGCGACCAGGACCATGGCGGCGTTGGCGTCGTACTCGACGCCGTCGATGGTGATGAGGTGGGTGGTACTGCGGATGTCCCCGATCAGCCGCAGGGTGGTAGCCACATAGGCTGCCATTCCCCAGCGGCGTTTGTGCTCCGACAAAGTCCCCGCCATGACCCTGGCATCGTACCCCGCCCCGCACGCCACAGCGAAATACTGGGGTCCTTGAGGCCGCTCCATTCGGCCCAGGTCGAACGGTTTGGGCCGCCCCGCTACCAGCGCCCGGGCCGCCCGGGCGGGCGACGCCGGGATCCGAAGATTCCCGGCCAGCAGGTTTCCGGTGCCCCCGGGGATGACTCCTAGGCTGACCTCGGTACCCACCAGCGCGGCGGCGGCCTGCATGGTGGTCCCGTCGCCGCCGAAGACGGCGACCACGTCCACCCCCTCGCGTACCCCATACTCGGCCAGGCGGCGCGCGTCCCCGGGGCCGCCGGTGGCCAGCACCTCCGCTTGCCATCCGGCGCTGCGCAGCTCCCGCATGACCGCGTCAACGGCGTTGGGGTGAATCCGCGCCGCCGCGGGGTTGGTGATCACCAGGGCACGGGCCACGCCTAAAACTCTCGCTCCCAGAGAATGTCGAAGCCGACCTGGTAGGGGTTCCGGTTAGTGAGACTGGTGAACCGCGCGGCGCTGTTGCACGACTGAATGGTAGGCTCGACGTTGCTCTGGAGCCGCCATTCGCGGCTGAAGCGGAACTCCAGACTCGCCCCCAGGTTGCGATAAAGAGCCTGACTGAAATCGGGGCAGAAGCCGGCGTTGAAGGTGAGGAAGGTCTTCCGGCCGATCTGCCATCCAGCGGCCAGCTGAGTGTAGCCTCCGGTGTTCCCGGAGGAGACGCCGGGCCGGATCTCGATCAGATCGATAGGCACGCCGATGTCCTGGATCAGGGCCCGCTCCAGCTCACTGGACAGCGCGCTGGAAAAATAGGCCAGGCCGGTCTGCAGCGTGTTGCCCTGACCCACCGCCGCGGCTTCGTTGGCCGGGTATCCGGTGATCAGGTACGACACCAGGTCGGTTTCCGAGATGGGGGGCCGGAAGGTGCTCTCCAGGGTGAGCTTGGGTTGGTAGAGTGTACCCCTGATGTTGGCAATGACCGGGATGTCGTCGCCGTGAATCGCGCGGACCGTATGCCGAGCCTGAATGTCGAGCGCGGCGTCGAGATTGCCGAAGTACTGTACCTCGCCCCGATCGACCGTGAAGTCGCGGGTGACCGGTCCGATCTTGAGGGTGTAGCTGCCCCGCGGCGCGTTGAGGATGCCGGTGGGGGTGTATTCCCGTCCCACCTTGCTCACCCGCAACTCTCCCTCCAATTGGATGTTCGCTTCAGCGGAGCGGAGCCAGACGTTGGATCCCATCTGGACCCTGAGATCGTTGATCTTCAGCGAATCGAGAAACACGTTCTGGAACTTGTCGCCCAGATTCTCCCGGCGGATCAGCGTGGTATCCACCAGATCGGCGATGGTGGGATCCTCCAGATCGATGATCCGCTTGTTCACCAGGTCGGCGAAATAGAGCACGCTGCTGTTGGCCGTAAGGCTGCCGGTCAAGGTGGCGCCGATCACCGGCCCGCGAAGCTGAAGATCGCCGGTACCGGTAAAGGTCGCGAAGTTGCGTACGTCGAGAGCACGGAACTGCTCGGCGTGAAACTCGAGGCCCAGCACCGGACGGGAGAGATCCTCGAGGTGAATCGCGCCGCCGATCGTGACCTTGCCGTCGCCGCCACCGATCTCCACGTCTTTTAGCTGCACCGAGTCGCCCCGGAGCAAGGCGCTTCCCTGCACTCCGCGGAACCGGACACCCAGTCCAGGTACCGACATTCTCCCGTTTCGCACCGCAATCGATCCCTGGAGCTCCGGACTGCTCCAGGTGCCTCCCACCTTGACGTCGGCTGCGAGCGTGCCGGCCACCCGATTGACCGCAGGGGTGAGCGCCTCCAGCAAGCCCAGATCCACGCTGTCGGCGTGGGCCCGAACCGACAACGGTCCGTCCAACCGCCGCCGCTCGGCGCCGCGGAGCGCGAGATCGAGGGGCAGGTGCGCCTCGATCTCAAGGATCCGCTCCCCGGTCCGCCAGAGGTCTAAGTTGGCATCGAGCCGGCGTTGCTCGTAGTTGATTACGCCTTGCATGAACGGCGCCTGGAAGTCGCCGAACCTGGCTTCGCCCAACCGCCCCGTGCCCCGCAGCGTGGGATCCCGCGCGGTACCGCCCACCTGGAGATCGAGGCCGATCTCTCCATTCACGCCAGTGGTATCACGCTGCATCACGCCGTAGAGATCATGCAGGTCGAGTCCCAGCACCTCGATGCTGAGCTGGCCCGGGGTATCGCCCGGCAGGGTCCCGGCCAGGCGGAGAGTGCCGGAGCCGTCGAGCGCTTGCAGGGTCAGGGGACTGACCGTCGTCGCGGAGTCTCCCAACGCGATGACGACCGGCTCCTCCAGCCGGTAGCGATGCAGCGGAAGTGCAGCATGCAGGGTGTCCAGCCACACCAGCTGAGTGCCCCCGGGACGGTACCACTGTCCGGTACCATCCACCCGGGTCGTTCCGCCGAGGGTGGTGCCTGCGGTCCAGCGGAGCGAGTCGGCGTAGCCCCGGACCTGGAGTCCGGTTCGCTGGAAGGACCAACCTTGGGTCTGAATCGAGTCGGCGCTGGCCGCGGCGGTGAGCTGGGGCCGGCGTCCACCGAGCCAGGTAAAGGCGCCGGTCATCCGGGGAGACCGAATCCGCTGCCACTCGAAGGCGTCGACTACCACTTCACCCGCGGCCCGGAGAGTATCGAGACTACCGGCCAACTGTACCGAGCCGTGGGCGCTGCCTCCCAGCGGCCGGGAGTCGGGCGTGGTATCGCGCTTCTGACCGGTGGTCGCCAGCAACAGGGAGTCGAAGCCGATCAGGCTGTCGGCCACCAGGGTGAACGCCATCCGTCCGTCGTGCGGCGCTCCCCACCCCAGGGTGCCGGAGCCTGCCGCTCGAGCGCCCTGCCACTCGGCGTAGGCGGTGTCCAGCCGGATCACGCTGTCGTGACTACCTCCCCGGGCGAACACGCTGTCGAGGGTCCACTCGCGCAACCGGCTGCGGGTGAGCACGAGTTGGAGGTCTCCCTCCGGCGCCCGGATGGTGTCCGCGCGTCCGGTGACTCGCAGCTCACCATTGAGCGAAGTGGAGAGGTCACGCCCGGTAAGCGCGGCCAGGTTGGCCCGGGAGAATCGAAGCAGCAGGTCCTCGGCGGCGTAGAGCGGCGGCAGCAGAGTAACATTGCCCCGCGCCTCGACCGCGCCGATCTCGCCCTCGAGCGAGGCGTCCACGGCGAGACGGGCGAGAGTCCCTTCACTCCGGAAACGCCCTCGAAGCTCGCCCTTGCTTTCCAGTGAGGGAAAGGCGCGCCGGATTCCGTCGAAAGAGAGCGGCTCGACGGTGACGTCGGTGGCCAGCCCCAAGGTGTCGAAGCGGGTGTCGAGATGGACCATTCCCACGATCGCGCTGGCCGGCCGATTGCCGTCGCGGTGCCGAGCGGTGCCCTCGAACGTCGTGTTGCGAAGCGGCCCATTGAGCGTGCCCTCGGCGTTGAGCCGGCCCTCGAGAATCACGGCGGGCGCGAGGCGCCGCACGGTGCGGAGATCGATATCCGAGCTGCGCACCGCGAAGTCGGTGAAAGTGAGGCCGCTGTCTCTTCGGGCCCCGACGCCGCCTTCTCCGGCGATGGTGGTGATGGGGCGGCCGGGGACCTGGGCGTCGGCGAAGGCCCAGTCGAGACGGACGTTCATGTCGTCCAGAAATCCCGACCCGGACAGGGTGCCGGTGAGGGTGCCGTCGAAGGGAAGGGTGTCGAGATAGCCGCGCACCGCGTCCAGGTTGAGATCTCGCAGGGTGACCCCCATGTCCCGGAAGCCCAGTCCGCGCTTCTTCTCGGTGATTGCCACCAGCTCGCCGTCGATGCGTTGCAGGCCATCGCGCAAATGCAGCTCACGGATGTCATACTCGGTTCGGATGGCGCTTACCGAACGAGCGACCAGGACCCCGCTTCCGGTCATTGGTGGAAAGTCGGGGGACACCCAGTGCAGATCCTCCAGGTTCACGTGGGGCGAAATCATCTGGAAGTCGAACAGGGTTGGACCGTTGGGCCAGGTCAGCGCGCCACCGCCGGAAAAGCGGGTATCGGGAAGGGCGCCGCGGGAGAGACTGAAGACCGCGCTGTCGCCCCGGATCCGCACCCGGCCCACCGCGTCGCGCACGGTGACCGCAGGATCGTTCACCCGGGTGGCGAGAGAATCGATGTCGACCGTGAACGGCTTGCGGTCGGGCGTCGCGATCCGAAGTCGGGACATGCGGGTATTGAGATCGGAGAGCAGGTACACCCGGCGGAGCCCTTCGCCGGTCTCCTCGATGATTCGCCCGACCCGGGCCCGCTCCGCCTGAAGTGCCGAGTCCTTCTGTTGGGCGGTGTGGAGCGAGGTGTCAGGTCTCCAGGGCAGCGCGATCCGCAACGTGCCCTCGGTCACCTTCACATTATAGAACTCCACCAACGGCGAGGTGCCCCCGGGCTTTCCTTTGCCCAGGCCCAACACCTCCTCGTAGTTCATCCGCCCATTGCGATGCTTGATGAGCTGGATCACCGGACGATCCAGCTGTACTCCGCTCAACACGATTCGCCCGGCTAGCAGGTTCGGCAGTCGGAAGCCGACCCGTACCTTCGGCAGGTCGACCAAGAGGGCGCCGCTGGTATCGCGGACCACCAGATCTTCCAGGGTGAGGTCGTAGAGGAACGAGCCCGAGATCGCCCCCACGTCCACCTCACCCGTCACCACCCGGTCGAGCATCTGGGAAACGGTCCGGGCCAGGAGACGGCGGCCGGGTGGCGTCAGGATCATGGCCGTCGTCACGCCCAGGACCATGGCCACCAATCCCAGGATGATGACGAACAGAAACCGCGCGATCCGGCGATGCATCAGAACGCTTGCCCCACCGCGAAATGGTAGGTCAGCTTACCCTTTCGCTCGAGGACGTAGGAATCCTGACCCGGCACCGCGGTCAGGTTGCCCTCGGTGTCGAACTGAAACAGAGGGCCTTCCTGAAGCTTGTAGCCGTTGTAGGCCACGTCGAGCCGGGCCGGGCCCAGGGGCGTATTGAGCCGCACGCCTACCCCGGGTGTCACCCGGATGGTGGCGGGCGAGTTCGCCAGGCCCCGCTGCCATACGCCGCCCGCGTCCACGAAGGCGGCGAATCGCAGGCGCTCGCTGAAGAACGGCGAAGGCACCCGCAGCTCGACATTGCCCACCGCAATGGTGTTCCCTCCGGTGGCCGCTACCGTCACCGAATCCGGCCGGATCGGACGACCCGCCGCCGCCGCCGCGTCCACCTCGGTCTGGGGAACCACGTAGACCACCGGGCCCAGCTCGTTGCGATCGAATCCGCGGACGTCATTGGGTCCGCCGCCGTAGAAGCGCTGTTCCGGCGGGATGAAGTTGCCCGACTGCGTGGCCACATCCACCTCGGGGGAGAAGATTATCCCCCCGCGAAGCCGCCAGCTCAGCACCACGTCACGGCTCAGCGGGCGGTACCACGCCGCGTCAGTCACCATCCGGGTGAACTGCTGAAAGGAGGAGGATCCCAGGAAGCGCGAGCTCACCGTGAACTCGAAGGTCTTGAGCGAGCCACGGGAGGGATCGATGGGATTGTTCACCTGCGGCAGCGTGGCGCTGCCGGTCAGAGTGGCGAGGACCCGGTTTTGCCGCAGCACCTCCACCACGTCCGGGGTACACGCGTTGAACGAGGCGCAGAAGCTGACCGGCGTCGCCTCGGTGCGACCATACGAGAGGGTGTACGCCAGCGACAGGGGAATCCGCCGCCGGGGAGACTCCCGTCGCACCGTGATGGTGGTGCCGGTTTCCCTCCGAAGGTACACCCGAAACTCGGATCGGCGCTCGGTGAACAACGAGACCGAGATGGTGTTGTTGGACGACAGGAACGCGGGGCGGCGGATCGCCGCCCCCAGGCTGTAGTTGACCCGGGCCGAGCCCACCGTGTCGGCGTTGCAGAGATTATTGGCCAGTCCCCAATCGAACGGCGGGGCGACGCCCACCTTGGAAATCCGGCTGGTGAGGTCGAGGATCCGGCCCGCGCTGCCTAGAAAATTGCGCGAAGTCCAGCCCAGCGAGCCCCGGAAGCAGTCATCGGTGCCGAAGCCGAGTCCGCCTCGGATGCGGCGGCGGCGGGCCTCGTTCACTTGTACCGTGAGCGGCACCGAGTCGCCACCCGGCTTGAAGGTGGCGGAGTCGACGTTCACGGTGGCGAAGCGGAACAGATCCGATTGGTAGAGATTGCGCTGGCTCTGGACCAGCTCGTCCTGGGAATACAGCCGGCCGGGTCGTGCGATCAGCAGCTTGCGAACCAGTCCGGGCTCGATGCGCTGAGCCCCCACCACCGCCACGTTGCCGATCACCGCCCGATTCCCCGGAACCACATCGAGGGTGACCGACGCGGTGCGGGCGTCTCGATTGGACTCGAAGGCGGTGAAGACCCGGGCCGAGGGATAGCCGCGATCCCGTAGCCGGCGGGTGATGGTGTCGGCCGTGGCCTGCATCTGGAACCGGTTGAAGGGATCGCCCTGCTTGAGAGGGAGGTCCAGCAAGACGGGGTCCCTCACCCGCGCCGGAAGCGAGTCGAGGCCGGTCACGCTCAGCGCGGTGAGCCGGATCGGATTTCCTTCCTGAATGCGGAAGGTTAGGTAGACGTTCTCCTGGGTTCGCCGGAGCACGGTGTCGATTGCCACGTGAGGGTAGCCGCTCCGACGGTAGAGCACTTCCAGCCGGACCAGATCGCGGCGGAATTCCTGCTCGTCGAAGAAGCGCTTTTCCCCGAGGCCCAGCCAGCGGACGAGGAGGAAGCGAGCGAACCAGCTGGAGTTGGTGGTGGCGATCGCACTGGCGAGGGTCTGGTCGCTGATCGCCTTGTTGCCCTCGAAGTCGAGCTTGCGAACAACCAGCTGGGACTCTTGTGCGCTCGCCGGGCCCGGGGCCGTGAGGCCGAGGAGCAGCGCGAACCCGGCCGCGACGGCTGCCCTCATCGGCGCTCCCAGCGGGGGTGGCTAGCAGCGTCAAAGGGCGAAGGCACGATTGACGATATGCTGTAAGCCATGTAGTTTGAGGGCCTTACGTTGACAAGTCAACTAACCACCTCGGGCCCTCTCCTCACCGCCTGCGACCAGCGTGACCTTCCCGCACTACCGGAGAGCATCGTTTATGACCGAGGCCCGGCAGCTGGGCCGGTTCTGCGCGTTGCTTCTATGCCTCCTGCTGCTCCCCGCCACCGCCAGCGCGCAGAAGATCGCGAAGCGTTTAGATGCCCGTCTGGACGCACCCCCCTTCGACCGACAGCTCTGGGGCGTCGCGTTGGTGGATCAGAAGGGCAAGCTGGTGTACGGCCGCAATCACCGGCAGCTCTTTACTCCGGCGAGCAGCACCAAACTGGTAGTGAGCGCGGTCGCCGCGGCGTTGCTGCCGCCGGACTGGACCGTGCGCACCAGCCTGTACGGGGCCGGGCCGGTGATCGGCGGTGTGCTGCAGGGAGACCTGGTGCTCTATGGCCGGGGTGATCCCACGCTGGGCCGCCGGTGTTATGCGGTGGACACCACTCGCGCGGGCGTGTGTGATACCGATCCCTTCATCAGGCTTCGGGTGCTGGTCGATGGTCTCAAGGCCCGCGGGATTCGGCAGGTGAACGGCGATTTGGTGGGTGACGGCAGTTGGTTCGAGACCCAGACAGTGCACCCCGCCTGGCAGTTGTTCGACCTGAACTGGTGGTACGCCGCGCCGGTGTCGGGACTGGGCTTCAACGACAACAGCGTGGACTTTCGCTGGCTGCCGGGGGCCTCGGTCGGTGCGCCGGCGCTCATCAGCATGACCCCCGACCTGGGCGACGTGGCATTCGAGAACCGGACCGTCACCGTTCCGGCTGGAGGCCCCACCGACCTGAGTGACCGGTTCTACCGGGTGCCCGGAACGCTTCAGATCTGGGCCGAGGGGACGGTGGCGCTGGACCGTCCCCCGCGCACCGAATCGTTTGCCATGCCGGACCCAAACCTCTTCACCGCGCGGGCGCTGCGGCAGGCGCTGGCGGAGGCAGGGATCGCGGTCGCCGGAACCACGCGGTCCACCACCGACTCGCTACTATACCGGCAGGCGCGGGCCGCGACAGCGCTGGCGGAGATCACCTCACGCCCGCTCAGAGACTGGATCTTTCCCATCCTCAACACCAGTCAGAACTGGTATGCCGAGATGTTGCTCAAGCAGTTGGGCAGACAATTCGGCAAGGCCGGAAGTTGGGAGGAAGGCCTGAGGGTGGAGCGGCGGTTCCTGATCGACTCCGTGGGCATCGACTCGACCGAGTTCGAGCTGGTGGACGGCTCCGGGCTGGCGGCGGGAAACCTGGTAAGCCCTCTCGCCTTTACCCGGCTGCTGCGGTTCATGCGAACCCATCCCCGCTACGCCACGTTCGCCGCCGGACTGCCCCGCGCTGGAAGCGTAGGCTCCCTGCGCACCCGCTTCGTCAATACGCCGCTGGCCGGCAGGGTGCTGGCCAAGACCGGCAGCATCGGCGGGGTGAACACTCTTTCCGGTTACATCGAGCTGCCCGACGGGAAGGCGCTTACGTTTGCGGTCGAGGCCAACCATCACGTCCAGCCGTCCAAGGCGATCCTGGCGGCGATCGATAGTGTAGTGGTGGAGATGGGGAGAAAATGAGAGGGCTAACCCGGAGTCCGACATGCTGCTGATTCTCAACCGACATGCTCACGCCGGAACCCGCGATCCGGCCCAGTGGCCCGACGACCGAGATCGCCCGCTGACCGAGAAGGGCCGCAAGGTCGAGCGTGACGTGGGCCGCGCCTTACGCAAGTGGGATCTGGCGCCGACCCTGGTGCTGGCCAGTCCCTGGACCCGCGCGGCACAGACTGCGGAGGTGTTGATTGAGTCGGCGCGGCTGCAGCAGCCCGCCGTGTCCTGCGACGCCCTCGCCGAGGATCCCGATCTCATCCGCCTCGCCGATTACGTGGGAGATCAGCCGGAAGGGGCCATCGTCGCGATGGTGGGCCACTCGCCCTGGATGGAGGAGCTCGCCGCTCTCCTCTTGTGCGGCTCCACCTCCAGCCTGAGAATCGACTTTCCCAAGAGCGGAGTGATGGGTATCGAGCTGGAGCGGCTCGAGCCCGCAGCGGGGGAGCTCAGGTTCTTTCTGAGGCCCAGGATGGTGTGAAAAAGTGTCGGCTATCGGCTATCGGCTATCAGCTATCGGTCCTTGCGGGAGGAGCGACGACGCTCACAGCGGATAGCCGATAGCCGATAGCCGATAGCTCTCCTCTTCAATCATCCTTCTGGCCAAAGATCGCCAGGTTGGACGAATGCCCGGGATTCACCTTGGCCTTCGGGTTGATGTAGTGCACCGCATTGTTGACCGCAATGCAGGCTTCAGCGGCGCCGGTGGCGATCAGCTTGAGCTTGCCGGGGTAGCTGGTGATGTCGCCCGCGGCATAGATCCCAGGCACGTTGGTCGCCATGACCTGGTCCACCTTGATGTCGGCCTTCTCGGTGTCGAGCCCCCACTCCTTGATCGCACCGAGGTCGGAATGAAACCCCAGGAGGGGAATCACCGCGTCCATGTCGAGGGTCTCCTCCTCCTTGGTCTTGTTGTTGACCAAGGTGACCCGCTCGATCCGGCCGTTCCCGTGCAGGGCCTTCACTTCCCAGAAGGTGCGCAGCTCGCACTGCCCGCAACGGTGCAGCTCCTGCACCTGATTGATGGTCGCGGCATGAGCCCGGAACCCGTCCCGGCGATGGATCAGCATGATCGACTTGGCGATGCCCTGGAGGTTGACGG
This sequence comes from uncultured Gemmatimonadales bacterium, assembly GCA_963812755.1. Taxonomy (GTDB): domain Bacteria; phylum Gemmatimonadota; class Gemmatimonadetes; order Gemmatimonadales; family GWC2-71-9; genus CAVVWJ01. The sequence continues at coordinate 141,543 of CAWEWK010000007.1, forward strand.
CCCAGTCGAACGCTGAATCTCCGCCTCCCACCAGCAACACCCGCTGCCCTTCGAATTGTCGGGGATCCAGCACCTTGAAGTACAACCCCTTTTCCTCGAATCGCTCCTCTCCCTCGATCCCCAGCTTCCGAGCCTCGAAGGCGCCGATCCCGGCCGCAATCAGGATGGTCCGCGAGGCATAATCGTTCTCGGAGGTCTCCAGCACGAAATGGCCGATGCCGTCATCCTCCACCCGCCGGAGTCCGGTGACCACTTCGCCCAAGTGAGTGGAGGCCCCGAACTGAAGCCCCTGGGCCGCCATGTCGCGGACCAAGTCCTTGGCCAGGATCTTGGGAAACCCAGCCACGTCGAAGATGTACTTCTCCGGATAGAGGGCCATGAGCTGACCCCCCAGCGCCGGAAGGGCATCGATAATGCGGGCGGATGCCGCTCGCATTCCGGCGTAGAAAGCGGCGAACAGGCCGGTGGGCCCTCCGCCGATGATCGAGATGTCCTTGAGCTCCTGCTCGGCCACCGCTGCTCCGTCATTGAATGGGCTATCGGCTATCGGCTATCGGCTATCAGCTATCGGTCCTTACGGAAGGAACCCCGATGCTCACTGCCGATAGCCGATAGCCGATAGCCGATAGCCCAATATACATTGACCGCCATGCTGCCTCGAACGCCCGTCCTCGTTGGGATATTGTCGGCCCTCCTCCTTGCCTGCGGCAGCAAGACTGTCCGGCAGGAGATCCACGACCAGCCCCCGCCCACACCGCTCGACTCGATGGATGTCGCGAGCGACGCGAGAGTCGATTCACTCGGCCACCTGGCAGGGAGCTTCGTGGGCGAAGGAACGGCCCGCGCCGTTCATCTGCTCTCCACCGACAGCGGCTTCATCGCCCAACTGGCCCGGAGATTCCAGCCCGACCTCCCGAAGGACTTCGATCTGTGGGGTGAGCTGGCCCGGAGAAAGGTGGTCACCATCGAGGGCGACAGCGGTCTCGCGAAACCGGATAAGGAAGCGGGGAGTCGAACGGTGGTGGGCTCACCTCTAGGCCACACCGATGTCAGCCTACGGGTGGGCCTCCTCCGGGGAAGCACCTGCGGTTGGCGAGGCGCTCAGGCCGAGCTGATCGTGGAGCGGGAGCAGGCCTCGGACGACCCCCCGCTGCGCGGCCCGGTCTTGGGATCGTTCGTGAGCGGGGGGTCAGAGTCTCAGCCGGCCCAGGGAATGGTGCGCCGGCCGCCGCTGCCCGATCCCTCCGACTCGCTGGCCCGGGATCTGATCGATAGAACCGCGTTATACCTCGACTCCACCCTGTCGGAAGAGTACCAGTGGGTCGGGCTGCGCCCGCTCCATGATTCACGGATCGAGATCAACACGCTGGCCGACGTGGACGCTGCCGACGTGATCCCTTTCCGCGCCGACGAGGGACGCACCCGCTACGCGGTGTCGCTGCGCCAGCGACGGGTCACCGGGGGACGGGATACGCTGGTCGCCACCGGCGTCATGGTCTGGGATAGCGCGGGCGTCTGGCGCCAGGCGATCTTCCGTCCCACGCTGCTGCGGCTGGTCCAGGGCCATCCGGCGCCCTATGACGCCCTCCGGCGTGCCCTCTTCTGGCGGCGACTCCAGCCGATCAGCGACTTTGCCTACCCGCGCGACGACCTCTGGATGGAGCAGGTCAACGTCCGGGACGGGAGCGTGCTCTGGGGCATCGTGCAGCCGAGAGAAAACATCGTGGTGGCCGCGGCGGAGGTCAGTGGGCCATGCCGATAGTATCCCACACATGACGATCTACACTCGCACCGGCGACCAAGGCGACACCGGCCTCTTCGGCGGTGGACGGGTCGAGAAGGACCATCCGCGGGTGGCGGCCTACGGCGAGGTGGACGAGCTCAATTCGTCGCTCGGCGTGGCCCGGGCGACGCCGCCCGCGGATTTCTTCGACGATCTCCTCGAATCGGTCCAGCGCGACCTCTTTGCCCTGGGCGGTCACTTGGCCACACCCGACCCGGAGCGAGTGGCCAAGGCGCTGGCCAAGGCTCAGCTGTCGGACGAGCGGGTGGCCTTGTTCGAGAAGATCATCGACCAGGCCGATACCGAGCTTCCCCCGCTGCGAGCCTTTGTGCTCCCCGCCGGCACACCCAAGGCAGCCGCGCTGCACCTCGCGCGCACCGTGTGCCGCCGGGCCGAGCGCGGCGTGGTACGACTGGCGCGGGAGAGCCAAGTTCCCCCGCTCTTCGTCATTTACCTGAACCGGCTTTCCGATCTCCTCTTTACCCTGGCGCGTCTGGCCAATCATCGGGCCGGAACACCCGACGCGACCTGGTAATGGACCCGGTTACCGTCACCCACACGTTCGGGAGTTACCCGGTGTACGTCGAGCCGGGCATCCTCGGTCGTCTGCCCGAATTGGTCCGAGCGTACCTGGCCGGGCTACGCGTCGTGATGATCGCGGACGAGACCGTCCATCAGTTACTCCAGACCCATAGGCTGGGCGAAGCGCGCTGGACTGGAGAGGTCCTCACCTTTCCCGCGGGCGAGAAGTCCAAGACTCGCGAGTGCTGGGCCAGGTTGACCGATGCGCTGCTTCAGGACGGACATGGCCGCGATAGCGGGCTGGTGGTGCTGGGGGGCGGGGTGGCGGGAGACCTCGCCGGATTCGTCGCCGCCACCTACATGCGCGGCCTGCCTTATCTCCTGGTGCCCACCACGCTACTCGCGATGGTGGACGCGTCCGTAGGTGGGAAGACCGCGGTCGACACGGCTCAAGGCAAAAACTTGATCGGTGCCTTTCATCCTCCCGTTGCGGTCGCCGCGGATCCGCTGGCTCTCATTTCACTCCCGGAGCGTGAGTACCGGGCCGGACTGGCGGAGGCGGTCAAGCACGGAGTGATCGCCGACCGCCGGTACTTCGAGTTCATCGAGTGGGACGCCGAGGCGCTGATGCGGCGTGACCAACAGGCGCTGACCCGCCTGATCCGGCGGAGCGTGGAGATCAAAGCGGAGGTGGTGAGCGCGGACGAACGCGAAGGAGGAATGCGCTCCATTTTGAACGCCGGACACACCGTGGCCCACGCGCTGGAGCTGGTCTCCCAGTTCGGGCTGCCCCATGGGGAGGCCGTTGCCCTGGGCCTGGTGGCCGAGTGCGAGCTGGCCGCGAGGCTGGGCCTGGCACCCACCGGTATGCGCGAACGGGTGGAAGGACTGCTCCGCCGGCTGGGCCTCCCGGTGCGGTTGGATCATCCCGTGGCCACCGACCAGCTGATCGCCGCGATGGGCAGCGATAAGAAGAACCGAGGCACGAAGATACGGTTCGCGCTCCCAAGTGATCTGGGAACCATGGCGGCGTGGCAACGGCTGGACCGTCGAGGCGCCGGAAGCAGTTATTCGGGCGGCGCTGGAAACGGTGCGCTGAGACGCCGGCGAAGGTAATTCTCTCCAACTGGTTAACTGCTCCTTCTCACCCTCGTTCCGACCCGAGTAATGGGCAAAAGTGGATAAACGGACGAACCAATTGTCCACAAATGTTTTGTGATGTGGAAATCATTTTTTGCTTGACCGCGTCTTCGGCGGCTCCTATATTGTCTCACTCTCTCCACCACCATTCTGTCGTTTGAATCGCCACCCAAGTCGAAGTCGGTCAACCTCTTTCGGGGTAGGTTATGGCCCACGTCCGCACCGGGAAAGTCCGCGCGTTCCTGCGTTCCGCTCCGTCCGGCGCCTTCGATCAATACCTACTCGACATCCAGAAGCTTCCGATGATCTCCGACCCCGAGGAGGAGAAGCGGCTGGCGCGTCGAGCGCTGGCGGGAGACGAGACGGCGGCCGAGCGGCTGGTCACCGCCAACCTCCGGTTCGTGATTTCCTACGTGAAGAAGTATCAGGGTCACGGGCTCGACCTGTCCGAGCTGGTGGCGATCGGAAACGAGGGACTGCTCAAGGCGGTCAGGAAGTTCGACCCGGACCACGGCGTGAAGTTCATCTCCTACGCGGTGTGGTGGGTGCGTCAGGCGGTGCTCAAGGCCTTGGCGGAGCAGACCCGAAGCGTGCGCATTCCGCTCAACCAGAACTCCGCCCTGGTTCGCATGGCGCGGGCCCAGGGCTTTCTGGCGCAGGAGCTGGGTCGCGAGCCCACCGACGAGGAGATTGCAACCGCCCTCAATGACACGGTGGAGAACGTTCGCTCGGCCCGCAGGATGACCTCGACCGAGGTGTCGCTGGATGCCCCGGTCGAGCGGCAGGACCGCGGTGCCAGTACCTTCGGCGAGCGGGTGGCGGGTACCGGCTGCGTCGAGATCGAGGACATGACCGACAGTCGGCTCCAGCGCGAATTCATCGATCGGCTGTTCCAGCGCCATCTCACTCCCCGCGAGCGGAAGATCCTCTCCCTCTATTACGGTCTCGAGGAAGGCTCCGAGGCCCTCACCCTGGAAAAGATCGGAGCCCTCCTCGGCGTGACCCGCGAGCGGATCCGGCAGATCCGGGAGCGGGCCTTCGAGAAGCTGCGGGATAGCCCGGACGTCCGGGCTCTCCGTGGGTTCTGGGGAGCCGCGTAGAGCAGCGACTGGGTGAAGGGTGACGAGGTGAAAAGTGAAGGGGTGAAAGGTGAAGGGGTGAAGAGTGAAGCCAGAAGCCCCCTTCACTCTCCACCCCTTCACCTTTCACCCTTCTCTCACGCCTCGCCACTCGTAGTATCTTTCCCCTCATGCCGTCTCGGCTCCCGATCTTTCCCCTCTCCGTCGTCCTGTTCCCCGGCACACCTCTTCCGCTGCACATCTTCGAGCCGCGGTACCGGCGGATGTTGGCCGACTGCCTCGCCGGAGACCGGCGATTTGGGATCACCCCGGTCGGAGCCGAGCGGGAGCTGCCCGACCCCGGTACCGCCGGCTGTATCGCCGAGATCAGGGTGCATCAAGCGCTCCCCGACGGGCGGGCCAACGTCGTCGTGGTGGGCGGCGAGCGGTTCTGGCTGAGGCGCGCGCTCAAGGAGTCGGGCCCCTACCACGTCGCCATGGTGGAGACGTTCGGCGATCTGGAAGGCACCGACGCCGCCCCCGGAGAAACCGAGCGCCTGCGCAAACTCTTCGGGATATACGCTTCGTTGCTGCGGCAGCTCAATGACGTCGAGCCGGAGGAGCCCTCTCTCCCCGAAGAGCCGTTGGCACTGTCCTTCCATGTCGCCGCCGCCGTGGAATGCGATCTCGGCGTCAAGCACCGGCTCCTGATCGAGCGCTCCACGGCTCGCCGGATCGAGGCCCTGATCCTGCTGGTTCCCATCCTCACCAGCTCGGTGGAGTCGGCGCTCCGGGTTCATCGGCACGCCCATACCAACGGTCGAAGCGGCGCACAGCCGGACCTTCTCGCGGGATCATGACCCCTGAGCTGATCGAGGCGCTCGGCCGGATCACCGGTACCCGGTGGGTCCGCCACCGGCGCGCCGAGCTGGCCACCTACACCATGGACGGGCTGCCCACCCGGGAGTCGTATCCCGGTTTGGTAGTCATGCCGGCAACCGGCGCCGAGGTGCGGGAGATCGTCCGCCTGCTCTACCTCACCGGCGTGCCGTTCGTGGCCCGGGGAGCAGGAACCGGGCTCTCCGGCGGCGCGGTGGCAGATCCCGATGCGGTGGTCATCGCCCTCACCCGGATGAATCGGATTCTGGCGGTCGATCCGGTTCGCCGGCGGGCGGTGCTTCAGCCGGGCGTAGTCAATGCGCGGCTGGGCGATGCCGCGGCGCTCCACGGGCTGCACTATGTTCCCGATCCTTCGAGCCAGACTGCTTGCACCGTGGGCGGCAACGTGGCGGAGAACGCTGGCGGGCCTCATTGCCTGAAGTACGGCGTCACTACCAACCATATCGTCGAGCTGGAAGTGGTGCTGCCGGACGCGTCGGTGATGCTGATCGGATCACCCCAGGGTGAGCCCTGGGGGCCCGATCTGGTTGGGCTCTTCGTCGGGAGCGAGGGCATGTTCGGGATCGTCACCCAGATCACGGTGCGGCTGGAGCCGTTGCCCTCCAGTGTCCGAACCATGTTGGCCGACTTCTCTACCGTGCGAGCCGCCAGCGAAGCCGTCTCCGCGATCATCGCCGCGGGTATCGTTCCCGCCGCGCTGGAGATGATGGACCGCGCCTGCGTTGCTGCGGTGGAGGCCTCGATCTACGCGGCCGGCTATCCCACCGACGCCGCGGCGGTGCTGCTGGTGGAGCTCGATGGCCAGCCCGATGCGGTGGAAGCCGAGTCCGAGATCGTGGTCTCGCTGCTGAAGGGCCGCGGCGCGCGCGAGGTGCGGAGCGCGTCGACCCCGGCGGAACGCGCCCGGCTTTGGATGGGGCGCAAGAAGGCGTTCGGCGCCATGGGGAGAATCGCGCCGGACCTCGCGGTCCAGGACGCGGTGGTGCCCCGCTCGGTGCTGCCCGACATCATGGACCGGATCGAGCAGATCCGGCGCCGCCACGGGCTCACCATCAGCAACGTCTTCCACGCCGGCGACGGCAACCTGCACCCGAACATCAGCTTCGATCGGCGGGATCCGGAGCTGGCCGGGCGGGTGCAGGTGGCGTGCCGCGAGATCATGGCGGCCTGCGTCGAAGCCGGCGGCAGCATCACGGGGGAGCATGGCGTGGGCTCTGACAAGATCGACTACATGCCATTGATTTTCGACGCGGAGACTCTTGGAGCCATGCGCGCCGTGCGCCAGGCCTTTGACCCGGGGGAGCGAGCCAACCCGGGCAAGGTGGTGCCGGTCCACGCCTGTCGCGAATGGCGCGCCGCGCCGGGCGCGCCGATGAGCGACGTCATCTTTCCCCGGCTCCGTGCCCTGCTCGGCACCGGAGGAGTGGAGCGCGACGGCGAGGGGCGTCCGCGCGCCACGCCTGAATCGGCCGACGCGCTCTCGCTGGTGTGTCGCCTCGCGCACGAGGAAGGCTGGAAGATCCGGATCGAAGGACAGGCTACCTGGCTCATGCCTGACGCTCCCGCGGACCTGGCGGTGAGCACCCGCGCGCTCGATCAAGTGGTATCGGTGAGCCCCGCCGACCTGGTCGCCACCGTGCAGGCCGGCACCACGATGGAAGCCTTGCGACGCCGACTGGCCGATGAGGGGATGTGGCTGGCGATCGATCCTCCGGGGCGGCCGGAGCGCAGCCTCGGCTCCGTGGTGGCCACCGCCACCGCAGGGCCGTTGCGTCATGGCTTCGGCCCGGTCCGGGACCACGTGCTGGGCTGCACCGTCGCCACCGGAGACGGCCGCCTGGTGAAGGCCGGCGGTCGGGTCGTGAAGAATGTTGCCGGGTACGACCTCACCAAGCTCCACGTGGGCGGCTTTGGAGGATTCGGGATCATTGCCGAAGCGCACCTTCGGTTGCGGGCGCTTCCCCGAGCCGACGTTACTCTGCTGACCCGTGGACCTCGCGACTCGTTGACCTCGGCGGCGCGGGACCTGGCCGAAGCGCAGCTCCTTCCCGGCGCCATAGAGTTGCTCTCCCCTGCTCTGGCCGGCGAGTCCGATTGGGTGCTGGCCGCGCGCTTCGTGGGTACCGACGCGGCAGTGCAGTCCGACGTGCGCCGCCTGGCCTCGTTGAGTGAGCCTGGCTGGGAACCCCTTCCGGCGGACCGTACAGCCGCCTTCTGGACCCTGGTGGCCCGGGGCAGCCTCGGTGGGCCCATCACGCTCCGGTTGGGCGTCCTGGGCGACGGAATCGATGAGACCATCGACCTGCTGGCCCATGATCTGGATGAGGGCCTCGTGGCCGCCGGTGCCGGATCGGGGATGATCCGGTGGACCGGGGATGCGCCCCTGGAGCGCCTCCGCGCCGTCCGCCGCGCCGCGGCCAGCAGAGAGATCCCAATGACTCTGGAACGCGCGCCCTGGTCTCTTCGCAGGGCGTTGGGTCACTTCGGCGCCTATCGGGAAGGCGTAGGCCAGGTGGTGGGCCGTCTGCGAGACAGCTTCGATCCGGGACAGTGTCTCAGTGTGGCGTTGGAGGGTGTGAGTGAGTAGCACGACCACGCAGGCCGACCCTTTAGCTCCCTGCGTCCATTGCGGCTTTTGCCTCCCATCCTGCCCGACGTATCTCGCCACGGGAGACGAAGCGGACAGTCCGCGGGGACGAATCGTGCTCATGCGGGCGTTGGAACGAGGAGAGATCGGAGCCGACGACGCCGCGCTGGTGCAGCACCTCGACGCCTGTCTCGGCTGCCGGGGCTGCGAGCCGGTGTGTCCCTCCGGAGTCAGCTACGGACGCGGCTTGGAGATCGCGCGGGAACGGTTGTTCGAGGTGCACGGCCTTCCCCCACAGGCCAGGTTGGTGCTGGGCCTGTTCAGCCGAGAGCGGCTGTGGCGGCCGCTGTTCACTCTGGCGCGGCTGTTCCGGGAATCGGGCATCCCGCGGGGGTTGTCAAGCGGTGGACCGCTCGGGTTCGCCATGGGGATGCTGGCATCGAGCAGGTCGGGGCCGGGGCTCAGGGAGACGGGGCGAGCGATCTCTCAGACCGCGGACCGCGGCCGTGTCGCCCTCTTCCGGGGCTGCGTCATGGACACGCTGTTCTCCCACGTCCACGCCGCCACCATCCGGACCCTGCAAGCCAACGGGTACCAGGTGGTCGAGATCCCTGGGCAGGTCTGCTGCGGCGCCCTGCACGAGCACGCGGGAGACCGCGAGTCGGCTCGCGCGCTTGGACGACGGAACCTCGCAGCCTTTGCCGATTCGGCCGACTTCGTGGCCGTGAACAGTGCCGGGTGCGGTGCACTGCTCAAGGACTACGGTCACCTGCTCGGCGACCAGGCCGCCGAGCGGCTGGCCGGCCGGGTGCGCGACGTGAGCGAGCTTCTGGCCGCGGTCGGGCCGCGGAAGGGCGGAGCGCTGGAACTGGACGTGGCCTATGATGCACCCTGCCATCTCCAGCATGCCCAGGGCGTACAGGATGCACCGCTCGCGATGTTGCGGGCCATTCCCGGGATCCGAGTGCGAGTGCTCCCCGGCTCCGATCGCTGCTGCGGCAGCGCGGGGATCTATTCCCTCCTCCGTCCCGGCATGGCCCGCTCGGTACTGGAGAGCAAGATCGACAGCTTCGCCGGCGCCTCGCCACCGCCCCAGGTGATCGCAACCGGCAATCCCGGCTGTCTGATGCAGATCGGCGCGGGGCTCGCCGCCGCAGGACTGGACATCGCGGTGGCGCATCCGGTCGAGCTGCTGGACCGGAGCTACGCGGCGGCAGGACTCTACTGAAGCGTGAAGTCGCGGCGCGACTTCTCACCGGTCACCACTCCCGTTATACCTTCTCCATGACCGCGGGCATTCTGTTCGACTTCAACGGCGTCATCGTGGACGACGAGCCACAGCACTGTGACGCGCTGATCGCCACTCTCGCGGAGTACGGCCACACCCTCGACCGCGACACCTATTATCGGGAGTATCTCGGCTTCGACGACCGGGAGTGCTTTCGCTTCACCTTCGAGCAAATGGGCCGGCCGGCGGACGATCACCTTCTGCGTGAGGCCATCGGCAAGAAAAACGTGCACTACGAGACCGCGATTCGCGGGTCCCTCCGGCTGGTGCCGGGGGCGGCCGACTTCATCGAGGCGGCGGCTTTCGATGGGCTCCAGCTCGCCATCGTATCCGGCGCGCTGCGGCGGGAGATCGAGCTGGTGCTGGACCTCGCCGGACTCCGCCCGCACTTCGCGGAGATCGTCGCGGCGGAGGATGTGAGCGCCTGCAAGCCCGACCCTCAAGGATATAACCGCGGGCGGGAAGCGCTCGCGCTGGCGCCACACCGCTGCGTCGTGGTCGAGGACTCCTTACCCGGGCTCGCTGCGGCCCGCGCGGCCGGACTTCCTTGCGTGATGCTCACCACCTCACACGGGGAAGAAGCAGTCGGGACCGCGGATCGGGTCTGGCAAGACTTCGTGGGCCATGTACCTGGCGAGCTGCCCTGGAGCCACGCTCATGCCTGAGCTGGACCTGATGCTCCCTCGGGAGCGGCTGAATGAGGTCCGTCACGGCGCGCTCCTGGTTACCACCGACCCCGCCGTCTTCCGGGTCACCGGCTCCGGTGCCGTCACCTGCCTGCAAGGCCTGCTCACCAATGATCTAGTCAAGCCAGGCGACGGCAGCCTGGTTTACGGGGCGCTGCTCACCGCCAAGGGAATGATCGTGGTGGACGCCTGGGTGCTGCGTCAGAGCGACACGCTGACGCTGGTGATCCCACGGTCGGGCCACACGGCCGCGCTGGAAATCTTCCAGCGGACCCTGCCTCCTCGCCTGGCCCGGGTCACCGATCTTACCGGCGAGGCGCGCGTCGCCTGGCTCTTGGGCGGCCACGCATTCCAGACATTGGTGAAGTCCGGCGTGCGGACCCCCGAGGGCGCCGGCCGGCTGGTGGTGGTAGGCGGCGACTTACGGCCGGTGACGCTGGCGCTGGCCCCGGAGTCCGCGCCCTTCGTGGCTCTGGCTGTCGGGCTGGCTCCCGCCCTGGAAGCGGTCACCGGCCGCCTGCTCGAGGCCGGTGCCGCCCCGGGTGGGGAGGAAGAGCTCGACGCGGCCCGGATCTTGAGCGGATGGCCGGCGCTGGGTATCGAGATCGATGAGCGGACGCTTCCTCAAGAGGTTCGCTACGACGAGATCGGCGGCGTGTCCTACACCAAGGGTTGCTACACCGGGCAGGAGGTTGTGGCCCGGCTGCACTTTCGGGGACACACCAACCGCGAGCTACGCGGAGTACGGTGGAGCGGCACCGATCAGGCGGAGGGGCGGGTCGTTTTGCACGGTGGAAAAGACGTCGGCAGTCTCCGATCGGCGCTGGCGCTGGACGACCGCATCCTCGGTCTGGCTATGGTACGGCGCGAGGTTTCTCCCGGGAGCGATGTGATGGTGGGAGGGCGCCTGGCAAAGCTGGTCCGGCTCCCGTTCGGGGCCGAGGATCTGGATGGCTGAAAGCAATCGGGCCCCGAGCATTGCCCGGAGCCCGACGAAACCGCGGAACGCCGAAAGCTTACTTGGCGCTGTCCCGGGTCATCACCGAGTCGGAATGCCCCATGCCACTGTCGTGCGACATCATTCCGGTGTCGGCCGGAGTCGCGGCCGGAGCCATCTCACCAGTGGTCTCGCCAGCAGGAGCCTCAGCGGCCTTCTTCTCACCACATCCGGCCAGCGCTAGGATCGCGGCCGTCAACAGGATCTTCTTCATGTGAACTCCTTCACGGGGATGGTTAAGCCAACCAGGTTTCGGGATATATGAAGCCGTCACTGCCGCGGCCTGGATCACGCGGGGCGAAGCTAAGCGCGGCAGGAGATTTGTCAAGCGAGCGACGCCGAGCCGGCCTCGGGACAGAATTGATTCGGGCATTGTAAGACCGTACGCCATCAACAGTTGAGACTTTATTCCGGCCCTGCCGGCGAGCGATGCCTTCTATGATCGAACCACGTACTCTCGGTGACCTCAAGAACAGTCCCTGGGCCGAGCCCCCGCTGCGAGGACGCACGGTCCGGGACGAGATTCGGTGCAATCTGCTCGCCCGAGTGGAATCGGGCGAGCCGCTTTTCAGTGGCATCGTGGGCTATGAGGACACCATTCTCCCCCAGATCGCCAACGCGCTGCTCGCGCGGCATCACTTCATCCTGCTGGGACTCCGGGGACAGGCCAAGAGCCGCATCCTGCGGGAGCTGACCGGATTTCTCGACGAACGGATTCCGAGCGTCGCGGGAAGCGAAGTGAACGACGATCCCTTCGCTCCGATCTCCAAATATGCCCGCGACATGTTGGGCGAATGCGGAGACGCCACTCCGATCGCCTGGTTGCGCCGCGATCAGCGTTACGTGGAGAAGCTGGCCACCCCCGACGTCACCATCGCGGACCTGATCGGCGACGTCGATCCCATCAAAGCCGCTCGCGGCGGTCATCTGCTTTCCGACGAGCTGACCATGCACTTCGGCCTGCTTCCCCGGGCCAACCGCGGCATCTTCGCGATCAACGAGCTGCCCGATCTGAGCGGCAAGGTGCAGGTAGGACTGTTCAACATCATGCAGGAAGGCGATGTCCAGATCAAAGGCTACCCGGTACGCTTACCGCTCAACGTCCTCCTCGCCTTTACCGCCAACCCGGAGGACTACACTGCGCGCGGCAAGATCATCACCCCGCTCAAGGACCGGATCGGCTCCGAGATCATTACTCACTACCCGCGTACGGTCCAGCTCGGCATGGAGATCACGGCGCAGGAAGCCTGGACCGAGCGGGGCGGGCGGCCGCTCGAGGTTCCCGACTTCGTGCTCGAGGTGATCGAGCGGATCGCGTTCGAGGCACGGGAAGACAAGCGAGTGGACAAGCGGTCCGGGGTGAGCCAGCGGCTTCCGATCAGCGTGTTGGAGCACGCGATCTCCAACGCCGAGCGTCGCGCGGTCCTGCTGGGGGAAGACCGGATCGTCCCCCGGGTCAGCGACGTCTATGCCTCGGTTCCATCCATTACCGGCAAACTGGAGCTGGAGTACGAGGGTGAGCTGCAAGGGGGCGACACCATCGCCCGCGAGCTGATTCGCCGAGCCGCGGGAAAGGTGATGGAGGATCGGATGGGTGGCGCCGACCTGGGCCGCATCGTCGCATGGTTCGATCAGGGCGGCGCGCTCAAGGTCCCGGGCGACGAGCGGGCCGAACTCTGCTTCAAGGGCTTCAGCGTAGTGCCCGGACTGGTGGACACGGTCTCCGAATTCGGTCTGTCACCGAAGCACGACGTCCCCCGCGCCGTGGCCGCTTGCGAGCTGGTTCTGGAGGGCCTTGCCGCCCAGAAGCGGATCAGCCGGAGCGAGGAGCTGGGATATACCCGAATGAAGCCGGAGCGGAGAGAGCCGGGGAGCTATGGCAAGGGCGGGATTTCGTTTGGCTGATCGCGGTCAACCATTGCCCGCGCTCTCTCAACTATCACATCAACCACTCCATCCATCCCCAGCGCTTGGGTATTCAGCACCATGTGGTAATGGACCGGATCGTTCCAGTCCCGCTGGTAGTACTGCCGGTGATAGCGAACTCTCATCTTGTCGCTGTCGTCCACCACCTTCGCGGCTTCCTCCGGAGTGACCCCTAGGCGCTCGGCGGCAACGCGGATGCGGTAGTCGCGGGGAGCCACCACTTTTATGTGCAGGGCATCGCGCCGCCGGGCCAGCACGGCCGAGGCGGCGCGGCCCACCATCACCACCTCGCCCTCCTCGGCGATCTCGGCCACGACCTTCTCGGTGATCCGGACCAGGTCGGCTTCCTCCAGCTGGGGAACGGTACCGCCGGCTTCAGGAGGCACCACTAGCTCCGGGGTCGCCGCAACCAGGGTACGGGCGAGACGCTCGACGAAGGTCGGCACCCGCTCCTCCCGCTCCGCCACCTCCTCCGGCGACATCCCCGCCCGAGCAGCGATCCGCTCCACCAGCTCGTTGTCTACCACCCGCCATCCGAGCGCTTTCGCGACCCGGGCCGCGATCTCGGACCCACCGGCGCCGTATTGGCGGGAAATGGTGATGATCATAGAGGCTATCGGCTATCGGCTATCCGCTATCGGCTAAGACCGCTGGGACCTTGAGTCTTGCGGGCCAGAGCCCATAACCTACGATGCGTAGCGGATAGCCGATAGCGGATAGTCTACTTCCTAAACCGCCACGCAATCGTGGACGCCACCGCAAAGCACACCACTCCACCGAGTCCTATCGCGGTCCGCACGCCCAGGTGCTCGGCCACCCATCCAGCCTGGAGCGACCCCAGCGGGGCCATGCCCAGGACCACGAAGGAGTAGAACCCCATCACCCGGCCTCGGAGACGGTCGGGTGCTTCGAGTTGGAGCATGGAGTTGGCCATGATCCCATTGAGCGCCATGAGACAACCCGCGATGGTAAAGAGAATCACCGCCGACCAGAACTCCGGGGCCATCGAGGCGACGGTCAGCACCGCTCCGAAGAGCACCGCGGACCCGAGCGCCATGCGCCCGCTCCTCGGCGTACCGGCCATGGCAGCCATGAAGAGCGCCGCTACGGCGGCCCCTACGCCCACCGCGGAGACCATGGCACCGTATCCGCTGGCACCCAGATGGAGCACGTCACGGGCGAACACCGGCATCATGGTCACGAAGGAGAAGCCGAACACACTGAAGGTGGCGATGATTGCGATCAGCGCGCGAGGCCACCGATGGCCGAAGATGTAACTGAAGCCTTCGCGCAGCGCGTTCAGGGCCGGCACCGGCTCGGGCCTCGTTGGCCGCTCGACCCGCATCATCGCGAGTCCGGCCACCACCGCGAGATAGCTCGCCGCATTGATCAGAAAGCACGCCGCCAAGCCAACCGTCGCGATCAGCACGCCGGCAATGGCGGGGCCGATCATCCGGGCCAGGTTGAATGCGCTCGAGCCGAGGGCGATCGCGTTCATCAAATCCTCTCGGGGGACGATCTCGGCGACCAGCGACTGCCGGGTAGGCACCTCGAAAGCGGAGAGCAGTCCGTAGAACGCCGCCAGCCCCATCACCCATCCCACCGTGATCCGGCCGAACACGGTCAGGAGCCCTAGCGCCAGCGCTTCCACCAGCATCAGGCTCTGCAGCACCAGGACCAGGGATCTCTTGTCCACCCGGTCGGCCACCACGCCCCCGTAGAGGGTAAACAGCAGGATCGGCAGGGAGCCCAGCGTGGTCACCAGCCCCACGGCAAGGGCGGAGTTGGTCAACTGCAGCACTAGCCACCCTTGCGCCACCGTCTGGATCCAGGTTCCGCAGAGGGAGACGAACTGACCAATCAGAAAGATGCGGAAGTTGCGATGGCGGGTGGCGGAAATGACGGAGGGTGGAAGCACGGGTGCAATTTAGTGCGCTATCGGCTATCGGCTATCCGCGATAGCGGATAGCCCCTGAACGCATTATCCCTTAGTCAGGAGGCTCTCATGCGCTTCACCACCTACTCCAAGTATCACCCCGAGATGGCCGACGCGGTCAATCTCCAGGGATTACTCGACCAGTTGAGCGACTTCCTGCTCCAGTCGGGGTTCGCTGGTGGGGCACCGTCGTTCTGGCACGACGAGATGGGGGAAGGCGAACGGTCGCTGGATGCGCTGCGGCAAGCCATCCTTCAGGCACTGATGGAGTCGGGCCAGCTCACTCCGGACATGCTCAAGGTGTTGCGCGGTGAATCCACCGGCGAGTCGGAGCAGGACCAGCAGATCGAGCGGCAATTGGCCGAGTTGCTCGACCGGATCGTGCAGCGACTCATCGACGAGGGCTACCTCAACGTCTCCCAGGCCCCCCAGGTGCCCCAGGGCTACCGATCGATGTTCGGGCCCGGCGGTCAGGCTCAGTCCGCGGCACAACAGGTCCAGTTCAATCTCACCGAGAAGGGCATCGATTTCCTGGGTTATAAGACCCTCAAGAACCTGCTCGGCAGCGTCGGCAAGTCCAGCTTCGGGGCGCACGACACTCCCTACCTCGCCACCGGTGTGGAAGCGGAAGGCGTGAGCAAGCCCTATGAGTTCGGGGATGTGCTGAACCTGGACGTCCCAGCGACGCTCTCCAACGCCATCGCTCGTGAGGGATTGGGCGTCCCGATCAACATCGAGTATGCCGACCTCATGGTGAGCCAATCGGAGTATCGCTCCTCGGCGGCCACCGTGCTGATGCTCGACTGCTCCCATTCGATGATTCTCTACGGAGAGGACCGCTTTACCCCGGCGAAGAAGGTGGCCCTGGCCCTCACCCACCTCATCCGCACCCAGTTTCCCGGCGACAGTCTGCGAGTGGTGCTGTTTCACGATTCAGCGGAGGAGATCCCGCTCAGCGCGCTGGCCACGGCGCAGGTCGGGCCCTACCACACCAACACCGCCGAGGGGCTCAAGCTGGCCCGCCGAATCCTTCAGGGCCAGAAGAAGGACATGCGGCAGATCATCATGATCACCGACGGGAAGCCGTCGGCGCTCACGATGCCCGATGGCCGGATTTACGTGAACTCGATGGGACTGGATCCTCAAATTCTCCAGGCCACCTACCGGGAGGTGGCCAACTGCCGGCGCAACGGGATCATGATCAACACCTTCATGCTCGCCCGCGACCGCAGCCTGGTCGAGTTCGTCAAGCAGGTCGCTTCCATCTGCAGGGGCAAGGCCTACTTCACCAACACCATGACCTTGGGCCAGTTCATCCTGATGGACTTCATGAAGCGAAAGACAAGGCGGGTTTCGTAGGCTACCGCCTTTGGCCATGACGCGGGTCACTGCCGGGAAATTCGCCTGACTGCTAGCGTTCAGGTCCCCGGAGTCCCGTGGGAGTAACCGCGCAATGCGTCCTGCTCTGCATCTTATTGTGTTACAGGCACTTATGGCATGCACCGCAGGAGCCGGAGCGGTCCGGGATCCGGGCAGTCCGACTCCCGTGACCCCTCCTACGGGAGGACGGGAGCGCCCGGCCGCAACCGGACACTCGGGCGGGTCCGAGCGGCGCGAGGGCATCCCCGTGCGGCCCGAGGAAGCCCCGGTGGTGACGGTGCGGGAGATCTTGGAAGAGGACAGCCTGGTTGGTAGAAGAGTGCGGGTGGAAGGGGAGTGCGTCCGGGCCGGTGCCGGACGCAGCAAGGGGTCGTGGATCCTCTCGGATGAGGAAGCAACGATCGAGGTCCGCGGGTTAGTGCCCCCGTCCTGTTCTCACAGCGAGGACGGGGACGAGACCCTCACGATCTTCGCCCAGATCGAGCCGAAGGAGCCGGAGAGTCCCCAGCGGCTACTGTTGAGATTGCCGGATTAGGCTTTCACCACCCGTTTCACCGTCCGTCCCACCGGAATCACCGTCGCCGCCCCTTCCAGCTCGTTGATGATGGCTAGCTCCTCGATCGGGATGACCGACGGGTACTGCCGGTTGAACTCTTCCAGGGTCATTTCCCGCGTGAGCTTCACCAGCTCCAGCCGGTTGGGCTTCACGTTGAGCGCCGCTCGGTTGCGCAGCTCGCTGAAGCTGCCGATCGACTCGCGGAACACCGCGTCGTAGTTGCGAAGTCCGCCGGCGCCGGTGTAGCCCATCAACCCGTAGGTGTTTCCGCCGTAGGAAATGAACGACACCAGTCCCTCGATTTGCCCCTGCTGGGTCTGGGCCTGGAAGTAGCTGGTTGCGGCGGGAAGGCCATTGATGCTCGAGGTCGAGCCCTGCCCGGCCTGGATTCCCTCCTGCGACAAGAACTGCTGCGCCGCTTCGCGAGGCGAGGCCTTCCCCGCCAGGCTGAGTTGGATCATCGCGTCCTTCTTCTCGCTCACAGCTACCACCGCTTCGGCAGTGTTTTGGGTCTGCCACCCCTGGGGGAAAGTCAGCTGGAAGCGCAGGTCGGGGTGGTAGAAGTTGCTCCCTTCGAAGAACCCCTGCCGTGGATCCTCTCCGAAGGTGATGCCCCTGATGTGGCTGAGGTATTCGTCCCGGTTGATGATGGTCTTGCTCAGATCGCGCTTGAGGGTGTCGAGCCGGGATTCGGTCTTGGCCACCCGATTTTCGGGATTGGGGTGGGTCGAGAGCCACTCCGGCAGCCTTCCGCCGCCGCCCGCTGCCTGGCCTACCCGGTCAAGCGTGTGGAACACCGACGCCATTTCCCGCACGTCGTAGTTCTCATTCAGCGCATACTTGAAGCCCAGTTGGTCGGCCTGGTTCTCGGCGTCGCGACCGTACTTGAGGAAGAGGAGGCCAAGTCCCTGGCTGGCCAGCCCGGCGAACTGGGCTATGTCGGAGGACAGGATGCTGCCGACCCCGAGTCCAAGCGTCGCGAGCTGCGCTTTGCTGATCTGCTGTACCGAGTGCCGGGCGGTCACGTGACCGATTTCGTGTCCAATCACCGTGGCCAGTTCGGCTTCGTTGTTGACGTAGCTCAGCAATCCGCGGGTGACGAAGATGAATCCGCCGGGGAGCGCGAATGCGTTCACTGCGGCGTCGTTGACGACGTGGAACTCCCAAGGGAGTTGAGGCCTCTCCGACTCTGCTGCCATCCGCTTCCCAATTCCGGCGACGTAGGTCTGGAGCTGCTCGTCGGGGTAGAACCCGATGCTCTGGGCCACCTGTTGGGCGTTCTGCCGTCCCATCTCGACCTCCTGGCTCTCGGAGACCAGGGAGATTTCGCTCTTACCGGTAACGGGATTTCGGGCGCAGGCGACGGCAATCCCGGCTGCCAGGACGATCGAGGAGACGGAGCCGAGGGCAAAGCGCGGTGTCATAAGAGGTTCCTTGGTTGTCTCTACCAGGAAGGTACCCGGAAAACGACGGGGGCGCACCGAGGTGCGCCCCCTTGGCAGTGTTACCCACGTCACGGTTTAGGGTGCTGCCCGGCTCTTTCCCCGCTTCCCCGCCAGCCGCTCCCGGAAGTACTCCACAGTGCGCACCAGGCCCTGGGAGAGAGGAACGGTGGGCTCCCAGCCCAGCCACTCCCGGGCCCGGGAGATGTCGGGCTGGCGCTGAGTGGGGTCATCCTGGGGCAACGGCCGGTAGGTCAGCTGGACCCCCTGCCCCACCACCTTGGAGATCTCCTCGGCCAGCTCCCGAATGGTGAACTCGCCGGGATTGCCCAGGTTCACCGGCTCGTGCAGCCCGTCGACGTTCATCAACCGGATCAATCCCTCGACCAGATCATCCACATAGCAGAACGAGCGAGTCTGCTCACCGTCGCCGTAGAGCGTAAGCGGCTCGCCCCGAAGCGACTGAACGATGAAGTTGGACACCACCCGCCCGTCCGACTCCGCCATGCGGGGTCCGTAGGTGTTGAAGATCCGCGCAATACGGATGTCCACCCTGTCCTGCCGGTGGTAGTCCATCATCAGCGTCTCGGCCACCCGCTTGCCCTCGTCGTAGCAGGATCGGGGTCCGATGGGGTTCACATTGCCCCAGTAGCTCTCCGGCTGAGGGTGGACCGTCGGGTCGCCATAAACCTCCGAGGTCGAGGCCTGCAGCACCCGCGCGCGAAGCCGCTTGGCCAGCACCAACATGTTGATGGTGCCCATCACGTTGGACTTGACCGTCTTGACCGGATTGTACTGGTAGTGAATGGGGGAGGCGGGACAGGCCAGGTTGTAAATCTGGTCGACGTCGATGAAGAGCGGCTCGGTAACGTCGTGCCGCATCAACTCGAAGCCGGAGTGCTCCAACAGGTGATCGACGTTCTCTTTGCGGCCGGTGAAGAAATTGTCCAGGCAGATTACATGGTGCCCTGCGGCCAAAAGCCGATCGCAGAGGTGGGAACCGATGAAACCGGCGCCGCCGGTGACGAGCACGCGCACGTCGAGCCTACCGCCGCCTGGATCTGGGAGCAGGTGGTGCGGAATCCACGACCAGCGGCTCCTCGACGGGAGGTGGTGGCTCCGGCTCGGCAGTGCCGACCTCCCGTCCAGCCCGATCGACGAGGCTGAAGGTCCCCGCACCGCGGCTATCCACGCCGATGCCCGAGCGGGTGGCACCGGTTCGGTCGGCGAAAACGAGGTTGGAGGAACCGTCGTTGGAAACCCCTAGAACGACGCGTGGCGTGCCGGTGCGGTCGGTCAGGGCCAGGGTGGTGTTCTGGTCCGGCAGCACTCCGAACACCGCGAGTTTCCGGTCCGCGCTGTCGGACAGTGAGATCCCGGCGGACCCATCCTGGAGCAGGCTCATCCGCACTCGCTGCCGGCCTTGGCCGTCGGTAAGGCTCAGCCGGACGGCTCCGTCCTTTTCCACGCCCCAGACACCCCGCGTCTTCCCGCCATCGCCCTGGAGCACGAACTGCCGCGCGGCGACCACCTGCCCGGCACCGGGCAGGCCGAAGCGCCCGGAGAAGAACACCATGGCGCCGCTGAGGCCCAGGATGATCGCGCAGAACACTATCATCATGACGCTATACCGCTTGAGGCGGCGGTTCTCCCGCTCCAGGCGGTCCATTCGCTGCATCAGTACGTGTTCCACCCTATGCTCGAAATCAGAGACGTTGGCGTGGGGGGCTTCGGTGCTCACTCTTTCCTCGAGTCGTCCAGGAAGTAGGACCGGCAAGCGCGGTCGACCATGTTCACCGTCAGCTCCGCCTTCCCTTGATAAAAGCGGGCGATGTCGACCAGGTGGTCGAGTATGTCGCGGGGATGGCAGGCGCGGGGATGAATCCCGTTCTTGCCATACCACTCCCGGTAAATGTACTGCACCGCACCGTGCTGGTACTCGATGTCCCGCTCGGTACAGCAACGGGCGAAGATCTCGGCGTACTGGTCCGGCTTGGGGCCCTCGATCATGATCTTGTAGTGGATCCGCCGGAGGAATGCCTCCTCCACCAGTTGCGAAGGCTCCAGGTTGGTCGCCATGATCAAAAGGCAATCAAAGGGAACCGGGAACTTCCCACCGGTGTGCAGGGTCAGGAAGTCGATCCGCTTTTCCAGCGGCACGATCCAGCGGTTGAGCAGGTCCTTGGGCGGCACCCGCTGCCGGCCGAAGTCGTCCAGGATCAGCACCCCGCCGTTCGCCTTCAGCTGAAAGGGAGCCTGATACATTTTGGTGTAGATGTCGTACTGGAGATCGAGCTGCTCCAGGGTCAGCTCGCCGCCGGTGAGCACCACCGGGCGATGGACCAGGGTGTAGCGCTGATCGTACGAGGGAGGCGCCGACAACCAGGCCGGCTCGTTGCCCTCGCTCATGTCGAGCGGGTCGGCCCGTTCCACGGCGTGATGGTACACCGGATCGTACACCACCATGATCTGGCCTTCGATCTCCACCGCGAACGGCACGTAGATGTCGCCGCCCAGGAGCCGGGAGATGGTCTCGGCGATCATGGTCTTGCCGTTACCGGGGGCGCCGTAGAGAAAGAGTGACTTGGCCGAGTTGATCGAGGGGCCGAGCACGTCGTGTACCGCGTCGGACAAGACCATCCCTTGAAATCCATCGCGCACCCGTTCCTGGGTCACGTGGACGTTGCGGATCGATTGCTTGTCCACCCAGGTGCGGTACTGGGTCAGCGGCACCGGTGCCGGCCCCACGTAGTGGCTGGAAGCAATCGCCTCCCGGGCGCGATCCCGCCCCGCCCCGGTGAGCTCGAAGAGGTAGCCGCCGCGGCTGTGTCCCGTCGTGCCCCGCACTTCGACCAGCCGCCGCTGCTGCAGCGACATCAACTGTTCGTCTACGAAGGCGAAGGGAAGGCGAACCGATCCGACCAACTGGGATCCGGTGCGGGCTCCCTGTACGTATAGGGTCTTGAGGAGGAGGTCGGTGATGAACTCCTCGGAGAGTCCGGTATCCCGCACGCTTTCGGGTACCGGGGGGAAATGACTCTCGGGGCCCTGCACGGTCCGGCCGTAGGGCGAGATCATTGGAGCCGCGCTCATCACTCCACCTCCGTGCACACGATGGTATCGCCTTCTACGGTTCCGGTAGCGACCAGCGTTCCGGCCGGCAGCTCCAGTGCATCGAGCGCCTCGGCGTGCCACCGGCTGCGCCGGCCCGGGCCGAGCGCGTGATAGCTGGCGACCACCCCGCCTCGAGGGTCGAGGAACGCGACGTCCAGGGGGAACGACATACCCAGCATGTGGATTCCCCGGCAAGGGCGCAGTATGAGACCCTCGCCGGCGGAGAGTCGATCGCGGCCGAGCAGCCCGCGCAGGCGCAGCCACCAGCGATCGGCGAGTCCTATTCTGGTACCGAGAACCGTTCCGCGGGCCGGGTTGACGGCCCGGAGGTACCTCAACCGAACCCCTTGAGCGCTTTCATGATCTGGATCATCGCCGGACCCAGAATCACCACGAACATCGCGGGGAAGATGCAGAATACGAGAGGGAAGATCAGCTTGATGGTGGTCTTGGCCGCCGCTTCCTCGGCTCGTTGCCGGCGCTTGGTCCGCATGGTATCGGCATGAACCCGCAGCGCCTGGGCCACCGAAGTGCCGAAGCGGTCGGTCTGGATGAGCATGCCGACCAGGGAGGTGATATCGGCCACGCCGGTGCGCTCTCCCAGATTGCGCAGCGCTTCCTCGCGGGCCGTGCCGGCCCGGATCTCGAGGTTCACCAAAGCCATCTGCTCGCTCAAGACAGGACTGATCCGGTCGATCTCCTCCGACACCCGGACCAATGCCTGGTTCAGGCCCAGCCCTGCTTCGACGCTCACCACCAGCATGTCGAGGGCGTCCGGCAGCGCGCGCTGAATCTCCTTTTGCCTCTTCTTGATTCGCATCCCCACCAGAACCGATGGGAGTACGTAGCCCATTATCCCGAAATAGATCGTCATCAAGGTCGTCACAACGGCGGACTTGCCCAGCATGGGAAGCACAAACAGCGCTCCACCGGCAAGCACGGCGGGAGCCAGCACCCGGGCCGCTAGATAGAACGGTACCGCCGAGGCATTGGGGTACCCCGCCCGGATCAGCCGTAGCCGCACCGCACTGCTGCTGGCGCTGCGCTCCTGGACTGCTTCGCCGAAGGCCTGGACGACGGACTTGAGCCGGTCGGTCCGAGCTTGCCGGCGCCGGCGCTGCAGGATGGAAGGAGTGTCCCGCCCCCCGGCCTCCAGCTCGGAAAGACGCTGGGCCACCAAGGGATTACGCCCTGGAGCGATTTCCAGGAGAAGAGCAGTACGAAGGCGGCCGAGACGGCGACGCAGATCAGCACGATGAACAGCACGCGGTCCTCAGATCTCGATGTCGACGATCTTTCGGATCCAGAGGAATCCGATGATCTGGAAGACGACGGCGGTCATCAGCATGAACTTGCCTATGGGGTCGGTAAAGAGCAGCATCGTGTAGGAAGGATTCAAGGAGTAGATCGCTCCGCCGACCGCGATGGGCAGCACGGCAAGAACATACCCGCTGAATCGTCCCTGCGCGGTGTAGACTCGAAGCTGCCGCCGGATGGTAAACCGCACCCGAATGATGTGTGCCAGGTTGTCCAGCACCTCCGCCAGGTTTCCTCCGACCTCCCGCTGAATCAGGATGGCCGTCACCAGAATGCGGACATCCACGATGCTTACTCGATCCGCCATGGCCATAATGGCGTCCTCGAACGGGAGACCGAACCGGTTCTCCTCGTGGGTGCGCCGGAACTCGCCCTGAATCGGCTCGGTGGTCTCGTCCGCCACCATCTTGAGCCCGGCCGTGAGAGGATGGCCGGCGCGGATGGCTCGGGCCAGGAGATCGATCGCCTCGGGAAGGTGTTCCTCGAAGGCAAAGAGCCGTTTGTTGCGCCGGTAGCGCACGATCCAGTAGGGAACGGCCGCCCCAAAGGCCGCGGCGACGAGACCGGCAGCGAACATGTTGGTCAGGATCAACGCGCCCAATCCCATCGCCACGCTGAGCCCGAGGATAGCCAGGAGGAACTGAGGGAGATGGCCTTTCAACCCTGCCTGCTCCAACATCAGCTCCATGTCCTGGAAAGCCGGGATCCGAGCTGCGATGGGCTTCAGCCAGCGAGGGGTATCGTCTCCCCGGGAAAGCAGCCCTCCGGCGTCCGCATCGATCCCCTCGTTGGTGAACGAGCGCAGTTGCCGCAGCGCTTCCTTTTGCCGCCCCCGCTCCTGGAGCCATTCCAGAAACAGCGCGAGCGACAGCGTAGCCAATGCCACGGTCGCGAAAATCAAGACCGCGGGAAGCCAGGTTGTAGTAGGAAGATCTACCATCGTGCTCCGCCTTGTGCGTAGCCCTTTTGTCCGGGATGCGGCTTGTCCCCCAAATTGGAGAACAGCATCGAGGCCAGATCAATACCGTAGGATTTGAGCCGATCGGCGAACTTGGGCCGGATTCCCGTCGCCCGGAAATGGCCCAGCACCTTGTCGCCGTCTCCGATTCCCTGCCGCTCGAACATGGAAGATGTCCTGCATGGTGATCACGTCACCTTCCATGCCCACGATCTCGGAAATCTGAAGAATCTTACGAGTTCCGTCACCCAGCCGGCTCACCTGGATCACCACGTTGATCGCGCTCGCGATCTGCTGCCGCATGGCCTTCTCGGGCAACTCCAGGCTGGCCATCGAGATCATGGTCTCGAGCCGGCTCAAGGCGTCGCGGGGGGCGTTGGCGTGCAGGGTGGTGAGCGAGCCGTCGTGGCCGGTGTTCATGGCCTGGAGCATGTCGACCGCTTCCCCGCCACGGCACTCGCCCATGATTATGCGATCGGGCCGCATCCGGAGGGCGTTGATGAGCAGCATCCGTTGCGGCACCTCGCCCGATCCTTCGATGTTGGCTGGACGGGTCTCCAGCCGCACGACGTGAGGCTGGCGGAGCTGAAGCTCGGCCGAGTCCTCGATGGTGACGATCCGCTCGGTGGGCGGGATGAAGGACGAGAGGATGTTGAGCAATGTGGTCTTGCCCGCGCCGGTGCCGCCGGAGATCAGGACGTTCAACCGCGCCTTCACGATGCCACGCATCAGCTCGACCATCTGTTCCGAGGCGCTGTCGTAGCGCATCAGGTCATCGGCGCTGAGGGCGTCGCGGCGGAACTTACGGATCGAGAGATGGGGGCCGTCCAGCGCCAGCGGCTTGATGATCGCGTTGACGCGCGAGCCGTCGGGCAGACGCGCGTCCACCATGGGAGAGGAGTCGTCGATTCGCCGTCCCACCGAGGAAACGATCCGGTCGATAACCTGGAGCAGGTGCTTGTCGTCCTGGAACCGGACGTCGGTCTTTTCCAGCCGGCCGTGCCGCTCGATGTACACCTGCTTGAAGGTGTTGACCAGTATATCGGAGATTTCCTGATCCTGAATCAACGGCTCCAGGGGCCCCAGACCGAAGATCTCGTCCAATACCTGGCCGACCAGGGCCTCGCGCTCGTCGAAGTTGAGCGCCACCATCTCCTGGGAGATCAGGTCATGGACCACCTTGCGGATGGCCTCGATCACCTGCTCGCGGCTGACCCGCTCCAGGTTCGAGAGATTGAGCCGTTCGATGAGCCGCCGGTGGACTCGGCTCTTTACCTGCTGGAAGTAGTGAGTGCCGGTGGCCATCTCACCACCAGCACCACCACCGGGCCGCGGAGGAAGGGCGGACGAGGCTTCCGCACCGGAAGCCGTCTCCCAGGGAAGCCGCGCGCGCTGACCGTCACCCGGCGGTGGCGTGGAACCGTTGGGGTTTGCGGTCATTTGCCTGCCTCCTCGGGATGTTTCCCGCCTCGGGCGAACAGCTTACGGAACGGCGCGGAAAGCGCTCGCAGCCGGCCGTTGCGCGCGGCGGCCTTTCCCTTGAGGCCGGTCACGTCGGTGCCCAGCTGCTTCATGTCCCGGGTGAACTTGGAATTGCCGTTGAGCACGATCGGCTTGCCGGCGCTGATCGACCGGCTGACGCCCTCATAGTCGTTGCTCAGGGTGCGGAATACCCGGAGGCCGAGGGTCCGCTGCACGTCACTCAGGGTGATGTCGTTGTTGTCGTGATAGCGGTTCACGATCAGACGCAGGTGATCTTCGCCCTTGGACAGCATCCGCTTGAGCAGGGGGAGGCCGCGCTGGAGGTTGCGGAGCGAAGCCAGATCCACGTTGGTGACGATGAATGCCAGGTCGGCCTGCTCGAAAGCGGCGAGGGTCCCCGGCGAGAACGACTTGGCGGTGTCCACCACCACGAAGTCGTAATGCCGCCGGAGAAAGTGCAGGATACGGCGGATCTCGTCACCGGTCACCACTTCGGCTTTTTCCGGATGATAGGGGGCCGAAAGCAGGTGGACCCCGGAGTCGTGTCGCTCGATGTACGAGGCCAGCAGCTCGGCATCCATCCGGTGAAAGTTCTGCACCATGTCCACGAAGTTGAACCGAGGCTGCACCCCGAGCAGGAGGGCGATCTCGCCCAGCTCGAGATCCAGGTCTACCAGCAGCGTCTTCTTTCCGGTGAGCCGCTGGAGAACCACCGCGAAGTTGGTGGCGGCTGTGGTCGTACCGGCCCCACCCTTGGCGCTGTAGAAGGCGTAGAGCCGCCCCGGCTGCTTGGGACCCTCTTGAGTACCGACCCCCAGGAGATGGCGGACCCGCTCCATGGAGCCACGGAACTCATCACTGGCAACCGGTTTGGTGAGGTAGTCCGCCACACCGGCGCGCATCGCCACCAGCAGATGCTCGGGAGCCAGGAGAGGACCTGCGGCAATGAAGCGCAGCCCGGGAGAGGATTCGCTCAGGAACTGCGCCAGCTTTATGCCTAGCTCGGGGTCATCCGCCAGGTCGAGGATTACCAGATCCGGGTGGAGCAGACGCACCGACCGCATCAGCTCGTCCCCGAACGCCCCAAAGGGCGCGGTGATCTCCAGGGCGGGTGCACTCCAGCCCTGCTGGGCGAGGAACACGTCCTTTACCATTTCGCGGAAGCCCCGATCGGTGGAGATCAGGGCTGTCCGGATGGCTCGGTCTTGAGCGGCGGAGTCGGTGTTTGGGTTCACTCGATCAGCTGAAGGGTCCGCACCAGGGGGCCGGCGACCGGACCGCCAGTCGTCCCAGGTACAGGCCCAATGTAGCGTCGCTTGAATGTTGTCTTTCTTATCCATCGCCTCGAGCCAGACTCGGACAAAGTTCGTAAAGGTGGAGCCCGGATCCGGCTTGGTGTTCTTGTTGGCCGTGGTCCAGAACTTCGGGTCGATGACGCCCACCGTGATCACCCGGGGACTATCGGTCCACTGCTGGATAAGAGGAGTTATCGACTTGTCTGGGTTGATTGGTTCCAGACGGCACTGGGGTCCTGGTCGATCAGATAGTTCACACCCTTCCGGGTGGGCCCGGTGTGCGAGCCTGGCTCGTAGGGTACGTTGCTGCCGACGACGCCTTCGCTGCAGTTGAACTTGATCTCGTCCTCCACGCCGCGGTCGGGGTCCAGATCCAGCAGCCAGAAGGCATTGCCCATACGGTCTGGAGCCGGCTGCCCGTTGCCATTGCCGGTCTGAGGCTTGAGCAGCAGAGGGATCCCGACATCACTGGGATAGCCCCCACCACCTTGGAGCCCTGACCCATACCCAGTCTGAACCTGACCGGGGGGCGGGGTAACGGCGGGGTTGAACGGGTGGTAGTAGTCCTGTCCCCCAACCGATGCAGGCTCATACTTCCAGATCTCGCCGGTTTGCCCGTTGCCGGGGCCGGTGACATTCGGTTCCATGTAGTTGTTGCCGTTCACGTCCTGAGTGGTCTTATTGCTTTCCCACCACATGTCGGGGATCACGAACGGCTTCAGACAGGGCACCTTGGGTCCGGCGTTCGAGGCCCAGGCGGTCGCCATCGCGGTAACGTGACCGTAGGGGCGCGCGAGCATTCCGGCAAAGAAGGTGCGCACTCCCGACCGGTGCACCCACGCCCGAACCTTTTGGCTGTCGGGGTGCGAGATGATGTTGAGTGTCACCTCGTTGGTGGTGATGGTCCTGACCGGTATGGTGCTGTTGTAGATCTGGTCGACGATGATCGCGCCCGGCACGGTGACGTCCTCGTTCCCGGTCCACACCGCCGGCCGAATATCGACGGTGTCTTGCCCGATCTGGTTGCGCCGGGCGTAGGTCAACGCCCGCTTCTGAGCGTCACCTACCGCGTTGGCCGGGATGGGGATGTCCCGGAACGCGCTGGCGCCCGCCAGCGCGATAGCATCCGCCGTTCGCTGCGCCTCGCCTCGCGCGTCTCGAATGACCGCAAGGTCAATGGCCAGCGCACCCATCGCCAGCATGGCGAAGAGACACACCGCCATCAGCGCGATCGTACTACCGCGCTCGTTCCGGATACCTGACTGCACGGCTCCACATACGGTCCTCCATGACCATCACTTCTGGGGCTGGGTCGAAGAACTACCAGGCTGCAAAGGGTTACCGGGTTTATCCGGCCCCTTCAGGGAACCGTCCCATCTCCACGAACGGGGTGCCGGCATGCCGCCGGGCTCACCAGTCGGGAGCGGCGGCGACACGTCCGTGGCCGAGACCAGCGACGGGCTGACCACTACCACCAGCTCCGTCCGCCGCTGCCTCATTGCGCGAGACTTGAACAACTCGCCGAGGATGGGAATATCGCCCAAAATCGGGATCTTCGTTAGGTTCCGGCTGGACTCATTGTCCAGTAGCCCCGCCACCGCCAAGTACTGTCCCTCCCGTAGCTCCACCTCGGTCTCCGCCCTTCTAGTGCGCAGCGACGGAATCTCGAAGCCGGAGATGGTCAACCCGTTGGCAAAGTCCAGGGTGGAAACTTCGGGCTTGACGGCAAGCCGGATCGCTCCGTTTCGGGCGATGTTCGGGGTAAACCGAAGCTTGATGCCGAACTCCTTGAACACGATCGTGATCGTATTCTGATTCCCGGATTGGACGGTCGGATAAGGGAACTCTCCGCCGGCCAGGAAATAGGCTTCCTTGCCCGGAAGGGTGAGGAGGTTGGGCTCAGCGAGGGTGCGGAGATCGCCCCGAGAGATGGATGCCTGGATGAAGGCCTGCAGCTCCTCGTTTCCGCTGTCCAGCAGGAACGAAATGACGTCGGCCTCAGCATTAGGCTGCACGGTGCCTGACCAGTCGCCGTTGTCGCTCAGATTCTGGGGGTTTCGGACCCGGAACCTGGTTGCCCAGTCCTTGAGGGCGGTCCGGTTGATTTCGGCAAAGCGGACCTTGAGCAGCACCTGAACCGCCGGTGGCGCGATCAGGTTGTCGATCACGGTGGCGCCGGTAGCCGTGGCGACCTGAACCGCCCGAGCAACCGCCGTGGGGTCCTTGACGGTCCCCGAGAGCGTGACCGAGTTGCCGCTGGCCGATACCTGGATCTCCTCATCCGGCATGAGCGACTTGAGGTAGCGCTCCAGTCCCGGCGCGTCGGCAGTCACCTCGACCGAGTACACCCGCACCTGGCCGGCGTTGTCCCAGACGAACAGGGTCGTGGTTCCCAGACCCTTTCCGTTGATCAGGACCTCGGTGGGCGAGATGACGGTCGCTTCCGCGATGCCCGGCTCGCCTACCGAGAAGCGAGACAGCGGCACCGGGTTCACCAGGAGGGCGGAGCCTCCCTTGGACACCGACACCACCCGTTCCGCCTGACTGACGACCCGCTGTGCCTGCGCGCTTCCGGCTGCGCAGAGCGACAGAAGCACCGCGAGGGCCGCGAGGCGAGAGCCGGAGCCGAGACCGAGAGACGCGCGACGACGGGAGAGAGGCGATCGTAGCTCACAAAGCTCCTACCGGGTTGTAGGGAAGATCAGAACCTCATGAGGGTGCGAACGCCACCTTTGTAGACCTCAACCGTAGTCGCGCTGGGCACCGGTGCAGCAACCGCACGGGGGGCAGGACCTCCGCTCCTTCGCGGGGCCGTGGGCCGGCCGATCGGGCCCATGAGCACGCCGCGGCGAGTTCCCAACGTCTTCACCGCCGCGGTGTCCAATTGGTTGCGCAGCGCGAGCTGAATGCTCCCTTGCTGGGAGGCCAATGCCAGGGTTTCCGCCTGTTCCGGCGACAGCAGGAAGGTGACGACCGGAACCGACTGGGGCTTGCCTTCCTTGTCTTGCGTGATGGACTGACCAGCCGCGAGAGTCCGCACGTCCTGCATGATGATGCGGGTCGCCGGCTCGCCGGTGCCGTTCTTGTCTTCCATGGTGAGAAGCACGTCGACTCGAGTATTCGGAGTCACGAACCCGGACACGCCGGAGACCTCGTTTACCCGCATGGTCAGGGCTCGCATGCCTTCGGTGATGATGACCGGCAGCCCGCCTCCGGCTCCCTTGGCCGCGAGCTTGGCTTCGAGGATGGGCTCGTTCTCCTGCATCGGGCCCAGCAGTCCACGACCGACGGCGTCTTCCGGCTTGCCGATGTAGCCCAGCGGCAGCGCGCCGCCGGACCACTCGAGCGTCTTGATATGCTCCGGGGCTATCACGGATCCCATGGGAATGGCCTTGGCCGCAACCACCATTCGGGTCTTCTTGGGCTCGGCCGCCGCGAGCGGCGTCTGCTGCTGGAGGTAGCGCAGAGCCAGCAGGGCGGCGAGCCCGCCGGAGGCGAGCGCCACTGCCAACATCAACCAGGGTCGGGTTCGTCGCATCGGAGCGGCTCTCGCTACTCGTTTCGCATGGTGAAGGTGGATCGCATCATGATCTGTCTGAACGGCAGAACCCAGAAGCGATAAGGAAGCCGCACGCTAACCGTGATGTTCTGCCCGGTCTGCTTCCAGTTCGCCACTGGGCTGACCGTCACCTGATAAGAGGACCCCGCTGCCTTGGGGTCATACCCGAGACTGTGAGACAGCCGCCACACGGCTGCTTTGACCGAGTCCTGGGTCATCCCTCCCCAGGGCGCAGTGGCATCGGCTAAGACCGCACGCCTGGCTCCCTCCCGGGCCGCATCGGTCATCACCTGGTGCAGGTTCCAGGCGCGGGCGAACTCGAGCATTCCGACCATGAGCAAAAGGATGATCGGCAGGATCAGGGCGAACTCCACCAGCGCCTGCCCGGACTCGTCACGACGGACCCGATGAAAGTGTTTCATAGCCTTCGGACCTCCAGAAACCACCACAACAAGCGCCCCAGTAGCAATTGCCACGCCGTAGGGAATCGCCAGCGCCCCCACCGAGGTCAGGGAGCGGCTGTAGCCCCGGCGCCCGAATGTCACCCAGTGCTTCAGGATATTCCCGCAGTTCAAGATCACCGGCAGCAGGATACCCCGCCGCCCGGCATCGATCACTCCCATCATCCCACCCACCACGGCGATCAGCAACCCGGCGGCCAATATGTCCACCGGACCCATGAAGGCACCGATCGCCATCAGCAGCTTGGCGTCGCCGCCGCCGAGGGCACCGACGGCCAGAAACGGAAGGGCCAACCCGAAGCCCACCCCCACGCCTAACAGCCCCTCGACCGCTGCCGACGGACCGAGATAGAGACGCAGTGCGAGCCCTGCAGCCAGCCCCGACATAGTGATGACGTTCGGTATCCTGCGGCTTCGGATATCCCAGACTGCCGCGACGACCAGCAACACAACCAGTGTAGCGGACACGACCACCTGAAACACGTCCGGACCTCTCCCGCCGTGCTCTGTGCTACGGCTCTAGAAGCCCGGCGGGTGGAGAGCCGGGGAAGTACCCCGGCCCCCACCCGACGCTGTGACGACCTGCCTTCTGTGTTCCGCCCCCAATCAAGGATAGGGATTGGCCGGGGCGTTGTTCAGCTGAGTCGCAGCATTGTTGAACACGTTACCGATGCTGTTCCGCAGGACGAGCAAGATGGCGATGAGCCCCACCGCGACCAGCGCGATGATCAAGGCGTATTCTACGAGCCCTTGGCCGGACTCGTCGCTCCAGAAGGCTTGCCACAGCGCGGTCATACTTCCTCCCTGGCTCAGAGGCCAGCTACGGGGTTGAGGCCCCCACCGACCGGAAGGGGTCCCTCACAGGCGGACCCACTGTGGGCCAGCCGGTGCTCGTTGGTGGCCATCGCCACCGCACTTCAGGATCGAGGTCTGGAATGACGGACGGGCGCGCAACGAGCAAGTCATGTGCCCGTCAAAGCTCCGGTCGGATGGAGCCTGATATCCCATTTGTGAGCAAGACTTTCGCCAGAGTTCCAGGACCGGCGTGAACGACAGGAAGGGAGCGTCCTGCAGTGGCGGGTCAAGAGGCTTTTGTGGCATCGTCACTACACCTGGGAAACTATGCCAGACGAGTCAGCCGCGGACTCGTGAGACCGCGCCACGCAACATCTTGCACCCGCCGCCTGGCGGCGAAAAAAACCCAGCCGCCATACCGGACCCCGCGACCACACTCTCGACCTGGAACGATTACTGTAAGGGGCCTTCAACAGTAGACGGCGGCCCTACTGCCGTCAAGCTGTCGCTACGGTGGCCCCGATGGCTTGACACCGCCGAGACAACGCCAAACGTTGCACAGAAATCCCGAATCGCCGCAAAATACCCCGCGCCCCACCTGGCCGGCCTCGTGCAGTACGACCCCAGTTCCCCCCGAGGGCGGGTCCGGTCGTTCGTGCGTCGTCCAAGACGTTGTGGCATAACGCGGGAACCCTCGAAAGGCAGTCGGCGTGACCTCTAAGAGCACCCGGCACTGGAGCGATTGGGTAGGATTGGTGGCCTTTACCGCCCTGGGCGTCAGCCTGTGGCGGAAGGCGCCCGAGTTCGGGGTCCTGATCATTCCCGGGCTGCTTCAGGAGCTGATCGTCGTGGTCAGCTTCCTGGTGCGAGGCCGGGCGCGGCAGGAGTCTCGCGGCTGGCTCCCGCGGCTGGTGGCCTACGCCAACAGCTTCATCGTGATGGGCTTCCTGCTCATCGCAGCGGAGTGGCATCGGGACTGGATCAAGCCCACTTCGATTCCGGAGCTGCGGAGTGTGGGGACGGTCCTCTGGATCGGCGGAGCGATCCTCAGCCTGTGGCCGCTCTGGTATCTCCGGAAGTCCTTCAGCCTCGAGCCCGCCGCCCGCACGCTGGTGGTCTCGGGACCCTACCGCTTCGCCCGGCATCCGATGTATACCGTCTATCTCGCCATCAACGCGGGAATCCTGCTGCGGCATCTGACGCTCCCGTTTGCCGCGGTGCTCGCCGCCTGGGTGGGGTTGCTGTTGCTGCGCATGCGCTATGAAGAGGCGGTCCTCGCCGGCGCCTTCCCCGAATATCTCGAGTACCGCCGGCGGGTCGGCGCCTTCGGGCCTCGCCTTGCGTCGCCCCAGCCCCTTCGCCAGGGCCGCTGATGGGACAACGCCCGCGTCCTTCGCTCTTCGACATCATCTTCATCATCTGGGCGATCGTGGTACCGGTCGGGTTTGGCGGCCGCCTGATCAACAGCGACGGCGATCTGGCTCGCCACCTCCGCCTGGGCGAAGTGATCCTCCAGCAAGGCGCGCTTCCTCGCCAGGATCTCTTCTCCCACACCATGGGTGGAAAGCCCTTCGTGGCCTTCGAGTGGGGCAGCGAAGTGGTGTACGCGGCGGCTTATCGTCTGGCTGGCCTGGCCGGAGTCGCGGTCCTGGCGGGATTGATATTGGGGCTGACCTACGCCCTGGTCGCCCGCTTCCTCATCCGGCGCGGCGGCGACCCGCTGTTGGCCTATCTGATCAGCATGATCGCCGCGGTGCTCAGCGCCGCCCACTGGCTCGCCCGGCCGCATCTCTTCACCATGCTCGGCGTTGTGCTGCTCCTGGAGCTGCTGGAGAGGCAGGGGCGCCGGACTCTCTGGCCGTACCTCCCGCTGTTCGTGGTCTGGGCCAATCTGCACGGCGGCTTCTTCTACGGCTGCATCACCATCGCCTTATACGCTCTGGGCGAGTTCGTGGAATCCAGGCTTGCCTTCGGTCCGAGTCGCGCAGAATGGCAGGCTCGGGCGAAACATCACGCCGCCGCATTCGGTGTCGCGTTGGCTGCGAGTCTGATCAACCCCAATGGCTTCCGCAACCTGGCTCACGTAGCTGGGTTCTTCGGGAACAGCGCCATCCTGGCCCAGACCCAGGAGTTCATGAGCCCCGACTTTCACACGGTGAACGGAAAGATCTTCCTGCTGATCCTGCTGGGCGTGGTCGCGGCACTCGCCTGGTCCCGCCGGCGGCCAACCATTCCGGTCCTGCTGCTGGTGCTGGTGAATCTCGCTTTCGCCCTCATCTCCCAGCGCAACATCGAGCTGTTTGCGCTGGTGGCGCTGCCTCTCCTGGCGCTGTCGCTGGATGCCGAGTGGCGTGCTTTGCCACTACTCAAGCGGGCCAAGGAAGTGTTTCAGCGAGAGCACGCGGGCTCGTACAGTGGCGTGGGTGCGGCGGTCTGTGGCCTTCTGCTGATGGGCCTGGCGATCGCCGGCGGACGGGTGGCGGGTATTGACGTCGTGCCCAACCAATTCGACCCCAAGGTGTTTCCGGTAGCCGCAGTGGAGAAGGCGCGTGCCAGTAAGCTCGACGGGAAGCTGTTCAACCAGTTCATCTGGGGCGGCTACCTGGTTCACGAGTGGCCGGAACAGCGGATCTTCATCGACGGTGCGACGGACTTCTACGGTGAAAAGTTGTTCGGCGAATACATCAAGGTCTGGAATCTGGATCCCGGCTGGCGCGAGATCTTGAGTCATTGGGACGTGTCGCTGACCCTTGTGCCCCCCCAGTCACGTCTGGCACACGAGTTGGTGCGGGACTCGCGTTGGAATATCTGGTACTGCGACTCGACTGCTGCCATCCTGCGCAGACCAATCCTGGGAACCGACGGGCTGCCCGGCTCCGCAGGATCCGATTCTGCGCTCTCTCGATGCGGGTCCGGAGAATAGGAAGAGCGCTGATTGCCTCGTCCCGAGCCTCAGGCGCTGCCTGCCGAAGAAGCGATGGCCGCTGAGTCCAGCGTTCCAGTGACGACTTCCTCCGGGGACCTACGATCAACTGACCGCTCCAGGTGGGCAGTCGTGCAAACCACCTTGCTCGAGCACCTCCCTCTTCTGCTCATCCTGGCTGCGTACGTCGTATCGGTTTGGACGGCCGAGCGCTATCTCGGACTTGCGAATCCACTTGGGAACGTGGGTTTCGGAAACGCGTACCTGGTCTGGGCCATCACTGTCAGTGGCTACCTGATGGTTCGGATTCTCTGGCTTCGATCCCGAGTTCGAGACCAGGAGGGGGAGTGGCTCCGCGGGAGAACGGCGTGGCGGATTGCCTGGAACGAGCTACGCCGCCGGAACCTGACGTTCGACCGGCTGGTCACCGTGTTTCTCTCCACTGGCGCCGTCGTGGTGCTCCTCCGCACCTACGCGAGCTGGAAGCCCCTCATCACAACGGTGGTGCCCTTTCGCTGGGATACCGCCCTCATGCGGCTGGATCAGCAGCTCCACTTCGGCGTTCATCCCTGGGCACTGCTCCAGCCGGTCATGGGATATCCGGGCATTACACTCCCCATCGATCTGCTCTACGCCCTGTGGCACCCGGTCAACTGCGCAGTGGTCATCTGGCTGGCCTGGGGTGAGCGCAGCTTCTTGCGAACCCAGTTCCTCTTGGCCTACGCGCTGGTGTGGATCCTGTTGGGTACGCTGGCTGCAACAGCGCTATCGTCGGCGGGGCCGTGCTACTATGCGCGCGTGATTTCCGGGTCGGATCCGTATCAGCCACTGCTCGCGTACTTGCACAGCCTGCATGCCTCGCACGGCGTTATCGCCGTCACCATCCAAGAAAACCTCTGGTCCTACTACTCCGGGGGGTCGGGCCTGCCGGTAAACGGGATTTCGGCAATGCCTAGCGTTCACGTAGCGGCGGCGGTGCTCTTCACTTTGGTGGGATGGAAGGTGGGGCGCGCTGCCGGCATCGTCTTTACGGCCTACGCGGCCGTAGTCCTGCTCGGCTCGATACACCTCGGTTGGCACTACGCGATTGACGGCTACGCCAGCGCCCTCGCCGCCGCCTTCCTTTGGATCGGTTGCGGTTGGTTGACTCGCAGGTGGTTCAGGGTCGCGGGACTTCAGTGAGGCGCGGGGTCCTTCCACTTGCGGCTGCCGGCCTTATTGCGGTAGGTGTGTTCCGTATCGTCTCGACCTATCCCGTGTTCAACCAGACCTGGGACGAGCCGGCCCATATTGCCGCGGGTATGGAGTGGCTCTCCCGGGGCAGTTACACCTACGAGCCGCTGCACCCCCCGTTGGCCCGAGTAATGGTGGCGCTGGGGCCCTACCTTGACGGCCTACGGTCGGTAGGCCACGAGAACACCTGGCTGGAAGGAAATTCGCTGCTTCATGCCGGCGGGAGGTATTACCGCAACCTGTCCCTCGCCAGGCTCGGCGTGCTCCCTTTCTTCGTGCTGGCAGCTGTAGTCGTGCTCTTGTGGACTCGAAAGCTGTTCGGCGACGCAACGGCAATCGTCGCAGCGCTCTTATTCACTACCTTGCCCTCGGTTCTGGCTCACTCAGGCATCGCGACCACGGACGCTGCCCTTACCGGCACCCTGGCGCTTGCGCTGTACGCACTCTGGCGCTGGCTGGAGCAGCCCAGTGGGGCACGAGGGCTGGCTCTGGGGGTGTCTGTCGCTGGAGCCGTCCTTTCGAAGCTTTCGGCCTTGTTGTTCCTGCCCGCGGGGGGCCTGGCGATCGTGCTCTGCCACCGGCGAGCCTCTCGAGATAATGCGCATGGACAGCATTCGCCTGGCTCGCGCCTGACTGCCATGAGGGTGGCGTACCTATCGGCCATCGTTGCCGTGTGGGCCGGATATCGGTTCTCGGTCGGCCCTCTCGTGACCGAGGCGGATCAGCCGTTGGAAAGTCGGCCGGGGGCTCATGGGGAGCATAGCGCGCTTTATCGAGCGGCCTACGACGTCTCTCGCGCGTCGATCTATCCCGCCCCAGAGTTTTTTCAGGGTCTGTCGATGTTGTACCGGAAGAACCAGGCGGGACAGAAGGCCTATCTTCTGGGCGAAGTGCGAATGGACGGTTGGTGGTACTTCTTCCCGGTTGCGCTGGCGGTCAAGACGCCGATCCCGTTCCTGCTGCTTTTCGGAATCGGACTCGGCGCCGTGTTGAGTATTCAGGAGCGTGCGTCCCGCTGGCGCTCACTCGCTCCAGCGGCCGCTGCGGGCGCCATCCTTCTGGTCAGCCTGCCGAGCCGGATCAACATCGGCCTCCGCCACGTGCTTCCGATCTACGTCCTGATGGCGGTGCTCGCAGGTTGGGGTGCCGTCACGCTGTGGCGATGGCGTAAGGCGGGACTGCTGGGCCCGGCTGTGGTGAGTGCGCTCGTGGCCTGGCAGGTCGTTGTGGGGGTACGCATCCATCCCGATTATCTGGCGTACTTCAACGAATTCGCCGGGCGACACCCCGAAGAGATTCTCGTGGATAGCGATCTGGACGACGGGCAGGACCTCCGGCGCCTGGCTGACACCCTCCGCGCTCGGCAGGTCGAGGAGGTCGGTCTGGCCTATGCCGGCTCGGCCACAGTGGCCGAGCATGATATGCCCAGAATTCGTTGGCTGGTCCCGCATCAACGGGACACCGGTTGGGTGGCAGCGAGTCTGTGGTCCCTGAAGCTCGGGTCCTTGGACCAGCCCGGGCACGACGATTTCGCCTGGCTCGAGAAGTACCAGCCGGTCGCCCGCGTCGGCTCTTCGATCCTGCTCTATCACATTCCCAAGTAGAACCTTGGCCGCCGAGAATCCGTTGACTCCGTCGACCAGCCATAGCGGATTCATGGTTCCTTTTCTCTATGCCGCGTTGCCGGCACTCCTTATCGCTAATGCCAACCCGGGTCACTTTACGCTGATCGACCTGGGCATCGTCTTGACGGCTTCCTTGATTGTGTGCGCCGTGTTTTATGCCCTGGCCGCGACAGCGCTGCGGACCGTCTCGGCCGGTCAACTCGTCCCCCTGGCAACACTGATGCTGGTGGGATGGTTCTTCCTGTACCGTGGCATTCAGCAAATGGTCTCGGTCGGCCTGGGAGCACTTGGGGCTCACTCCATTGTCATACCGTTCGGCATTGCAGTCAGTGCCGGAGTGTTGTGGTGGTTGGCACATAGACGCCCATTGAGCCTAGGTCTCACGAGAGCACTCACCCGTGTCGGATTCGGATTAGTAGTCTGGTCGGTTCTGGGAATCGCGGTGGATGAGGTACAGGCTACTCGGGCGATCGAACGAAGTGAGCTGCGGCGTAGTCTGCTTCAGCCGCTGGTGAACACCAAGCCCGCCTCTGGAGCGGCAGAGAACCAAGCACCCGACGTCTACCTGATTCTACTGGACGAGCGGGCCAACTCGCAGGTGATGCGTGAGCGCTTCGGCTTCCAGGGTGAGGCCTTCGAGGATTCCCTACGGCAATTGGGTTTTACCATCCCGGCTCTGGTTCAGAGCAACTACGTCCATACCACGTTATCACTTATTTCGCTGCTGAGCTTTACCCATCTCGCTCGACTTTCCGACGAGCTGGGAGCGGAGGAGATGGACCCTTCACTGCCCGACGAGCTGCTGCAGGAGAATCGGGCGGTCAGATTCTTCCGGAGCAGGGGATATCGGTTTGTCTTCTTTCCCTCGCAGTGGTGGCCCTCCACTCGGCACATGCGGAATGCCGACGAGGAGGTTGAAGTGTGGTCCACGGCCACGCTGAGTCGTGGACTGACTCGTTCCGACCTCCGCCGGAACCTGCGCAAGCTGACGCCTCTCTGGTACACCCCCCTGGGCGACGGCTCGGAGTATGCGGATTACGTACGCCGCACGTTCGAAGGGCTGAAAAACCTTCCCGCCACAGATCGGCCCCGTTTCGTCTTTGCCCATATTGTGAGTCCACATCCACCGGTGGCCTTGGACTCACATTGCCGGGCGGTCAACGGCCCGGACCTCGTGCGCGCTAACCATCCCCTAACCATGGCGGCCTATCTGGACCAGGTACGCTGTCTCGATAGCCTGGTTCTTGACCTAGCTGGTGCGCTGCTCACCCATTCCCGAAGAACTCCCATAATCCTGTTGCAAGGCGACCACGGTACCAGCTCGCTGAACTTCTCCGGCGCACCGACGGTGGCTGAAGTCACTCGGGCTCAAGCTCAGGAGCGATTTGGAGCTTTCGGCGCGTACCTCTTGCCCCAGAGCAATGGTCGGCTGCTGGCCGACACCGTCACCTTGGTAAACGTTTTCCCAAGCATCCTGAATTTCTACTTTGGTACCGACGTTCCCATGAAGGCGAACGAACTCTTCATGTCGCTGGAGCGAAACCCCTACGCATTCCGTCGGACCGATTTCGGCGGAGGCGCAATGCCCTCTGGTTCCCCCTCTGGCTCGGGCCGAAACTGATGCGACGCGCGTTGGGCTGCATCCGACTCTGATCTCCGGCCACGATACCAGAACATCAAGCCCGCAAGAGCGGTGCAGAGCAGGATCTGAAGGATCAAGGCTCGATGCATCGCCAAGGAATCCCATCCAGATGGCTGGCGTTGCGGAAGATCGAGCGTTCCGGTTTCGGTTGGCGGGAATTGGTTCGGCCG
Organism: uncultured Gemmatimonadales bacterium; assembly: GCA_963812755.1. GTDB lineage: Bacteria > Gemmatimonadota > Gemmatimonadetes > Gemmatimonadales > GWC2-71-9 > CAVVWJ01. The sequence goes on from CAWEWK010000007.1 coordinate 180,318, forward strand.
AGGTTCGCCTGCCGGGATCCGTTGGTAGAGCCGGTACTCGCCGACGTTTCCTGAGTATCGGTAGTTCCGCAGTAGCTCCGCGGTACGCGGGTCCCGAGCAAAGTAGGTCAGGTAGTCGATTCGCCTGGGCCCGTTCGGCCGTGCATCGCGTGCGTGCCGAAGCACCAGCAAGGTCGCCGGCGGGTGCGCGGCCAAGTCTTCATACACCACATCGTTCAAGAACCGCTCCGCGGCGCTCATCCGGCCCGGGGTCCTGAATGTCAGCGGCTTCAGCCCTGTGATCTGGTCCTGATAGAGGGCGACCAGAAGCCACAGGTGGGGAAAGCGGGAGGCCCATTCCATCCCCGTGTAGTTGACCAGGGGAAACCCGGAGCCCATCACAAACGACAGCGCGAATACACCACCAGGTTCCCCCTGATGGCGCAACGCTCCCGCCAGCTGGGCAAAACGCTCCTTGCCTCGCCGCTGCACTGGATCGACGCCGGCTGCGCGTCCAGCCGCGAGCCCGCCGAACCACAGCATCCCGGTCACCGAGATCGCGAGCGCCAAGGCCGCATACAGCCTTCTCACACGATCGGCCACCGGAATTCGTGCGGCCACGCCGATGGTACCGAACAGCACGAGCGTTAAGGCCCAAGCCGGGTAGAAATGGTAGCGCCAGCCCTTCTCCTGTGCGGCCCCCGCTACGAACGCCGCCACCGCGGAGACCAGAAGTAAGACCCACAGCTCGGGGTGACGGGCATGGCTGGCCAACCCAATGCCTACGAGCAGCGCCAGGAGGAGAAGTGGCGCCCGTTGGCCGCTCAACAGCAGTTCCGTAAAGGGAATTCTGAGAAAGTGGACGTACTCGGGCCCTAGCAGGCGCAGGAGCGGCACATACTCCGGTGCCAGCAGCAGAATTCCCGCGGCATACACCGCTAATGTCCCAGCAAGTGCTACGAATTCGACCGAGGGCCGCCAGCGGGGCCGGAAAATCATTCGCGCCAGCTCTAGAGCAAATAGCAGCAGCAGAAAGTGCGGCTTGAGCGCGAAGCCCAGTCCGGCTGCAATGCCGATCCCGACCGCGGCCCACCCCGGTATGGACCTCTCTCGTGCGCGCGCCGCGGCGAGGAGCAGGTAGGGGAAAGTCAGGGCCAAAAGCAGATGCTCTCGCTGGCCGTAATCCTGGGCGCCGACGAGAAAAAAGGCTGCACCGATGAGCACAACTACCCACCGACGGAAGGGCTCTTGATCGGCCGGTACAATCCGCCGAAGCAAGGCAGCGCAGGTTAGGAGACTTCCACTGAGAAGCAGCGTTGTCAGAAAGCGATAGGCTGAAACTTCCGCCACGCCGAGCGCGCGCCCCACGAGGACGGCCGGAATATTCAGCAGGATGATGAGCGGTGGGTTGATCTCCAGCACGTCGCGGTACAGCCGGGCACCGTCCACTACCCGGCCGGCGGCGTAGAGCAAGAACGCGATATCCGCACCTACCAGACTTCGCACCTCACTTGCCACGCCAAGCAGAAAGCATAGACCCAGGAGGGAGAGGTACACCCAACGAGATCGTAACGGGCGAAGCAGCAGAGACTCGGGCTCAGACAACGTCTTCACGATCGAACCCAGCCGGGTAGCTCGCGTGCGACCCCTGGCGTACGAGCCGGCGACCAAACCAAAGGAATGCCACCGTGAACACCAGGATGGCAAGAATCAGCTCCTCGCTTCGCGCCAGTCGCTCGAGGCCGGGCTCGCTCACCCGCACAGCATCGAACACCCCACTCGTCGCTCTAGGCGCCGGCCCAGCCCGCGTCGCGCCTGGAGGGAGGCGTTCGTAGACATCGAACTCTCCAACCACACCAAGCGACTGGTATTGGTCGAGGATTTGCCGGAATCGCGGATCTCGGCCGAAGTAGGCCATATAGTCCAAGCGGCGCAGACCGTTCACCTTGTCATCCCGAGCGTTGCGCAAGACGAGCAGCAACTTCGGCCGGTGGGACTCAAGGTCGGCATAGGTGGCTTCGTACAGGAAACGTTCGACCGGACCCATCTCGGCGGGGGTGCGATAGCGAAGGGGCCCGTCGGCATGCATTTCGTCCAGGTACGAAGCAGCGAGTATCCAGAGTTGGGGAAACCGGGAGGCCGACCGGGTGCCGGTGTAATTCACCAGCGGAAAGGTGGAGCCGATGTGGTAGGAGAAGACCTGGATGCTCTCACCTGCGGCATGGCCCCTTACGAACCTCGTAAGTCGGGTAAACGTCTCGTCGGAACGCCGACCAAAGCGGCTTGCCACGACCTGACGCAGGTCTGCGGTCAACGTGATCACCACCGAAGTCACCACAACCGCGGCGGCCACCACGCGATACAGCCTGGCGATAAGCGATCGGGTGCCGTGCTTAGCGTCCAAAGCCACAAGCGCGAGCAACACCGTGCCTAAGGCGAACGAAGGGTAAAAATGATAGCGCAGTCCCTTCTGTTGAGCTGCACCGCCCAAAAGGAAGGCGAGGACTGCCAAAGCTAGAACATCCCAGAGTTCGGCGTGACCGGCTTGTCGGCGGAGCGCCAGGTAGGTGAGCAGAGCCAGCAAGGGGATGAGCGCACCTGGCCCCGAAAGGAGAAGGCGCCAAAACGGCTCGTAGAGGAATTGGGAGTACGCGGAGCCGACCAACGAGACGAGTTGGAGATACTCCGGAACCCCCACGAGTACGAAGACGCCATAGGCCGCCAGCACACCGGCTACGGCAACGGCTTCAGGTCTGAACAAGATCGTCGGCCGCCGGGTGCGCCAAAGCAGATAGAGCTCCACCCCGACCCACAGAACGAGAAAATGAGGCTTCAAGGCAAGCCCCAGCCCCGCCATTATCCCGATCCCGAAAGCAGCCCAGGTCCCTAAGGCTGGTCCTGAACTCCGACCTGCGGCAAGCAGGATGTATGGCAGCGTGAACGCCAGCAGCAGTTGCTCCCGCTCACCGAAGTCCACGCCCGAGAGGGGGAATAGCGCAAACGCCAAGGCGAGCAGAACCGCGCGTCGCACGCTCACGGAGTCTGGCACAATCCGTCTGAGGAGGATCGCTGCCGGGAAAAGCGCGGCAATGAGGCTCGCAGCGAAGAGAACTCGATAAGTCAGAATCGGAGATATTCCCAGCTCACGCGCGAGGGCCACCGGGGGAATGTTCAAGCCGATAATGAGGGGAGGATTGATCTCGACGATGTCGACGTATAGCCGCGCCCCCTCGAGAACTCGGCCGGCCGCATAGAGCAAGAAGCCGAGGTCCGGCCGCGCGATGCTGGTGAGCTCCGCCACAAAACCCGCCGAGATCACTGCCGCGAGCACTATGGCGAAGGCTGCGCGGCTGTGCAGCAGCGCCTTCGGTCGAGCTAGTGTGGTGATGGAGTTGCCTGCAGATCGACCGGACGGTCGGTTACCGCGTCGTGGCTTCCGGGGTCATTCGTGGGAGCGGACCACGGGGCGACATGGGGCGTATTGTACTCGCCCCTGAGGTAGTGCCCACGGATGACGAACAGGTCTCGCAGCATGCGGGCGGAGTCGGTAACCAGATTGACCTTGGAGCCCGGCTGGTGGGTCCAGTTGACCGGGACTTCGGCTATCCGGTAACCACGACGTTGAGCCATCATCAGGACCTCAACGTCGAAGCTGAATCCACTCATTCGCATGCGGGAGAAGAGATCGTGGGCGACGGGGCCTCGAAACAGCTTAAACCCGCACTGGGTGTCCCGGACGTTCCGGACCGTGAGTGTCTCCACCATCCGGTGGAAAATTCGTCCGATGACCCGGCGATAGAACCTGGCCTCTACCCTTACGCCTTCGGCTTGAAGCACTCGAGAGCCGATGGCGATGTCGGCGCCGGTCTCGATGGCGGCCTGGAGTCGTTCCACTTCGGAGAGTGGAGTGGCACCGTCGGCATCGGCGAAGAGGACCATTCGTCCTCGAGCGTTGACCACGCCGCTCCGAACTGCGTAGCCCTTGCCTCGGTTCTCGGGCAGGCGGATCAGTCGAAGCTCGGGGTTCTCGCCTGCGAGTTGCTCGACCAGCCGACTGGTACCGTCTGTGCTCCCATCATCAACCACGATGATCTCCGCCGAGACCCTATGGCCATGGCAGTAATCCAGATAGCTACATAGGGCGCGCTCGAGCCGAGCCTCCTCGTTATAGGCCGGCACAATGACGGAAAGGTCGGGTTGTGGGCGCATGTGTCGCATCGGGGGCAACTCCCATGCCGACGGCGACGTGCGCCGCGGCTAAAGGCCGACGAACACTGGGTGAGCCGGTGGAGTCGCCGGCCTGGCAGGCTGTGGGATGATCGCTACAGGCTACCGTTTCGTCAGCCGCGGCGCAAGTCTTACTGCAATCCTCTACCCTACCATGACCTCCGGAGCCGAAGTTCCCAGCCTTCGCTGGCGCCTGAGCACCTCAGTGGCTGCCGGCGTTGTGGCCGCACTTTTCGTCATTGTGCTGTACGCCAGGCAAACGACCGACGTGGTCAGTGACTGGGACGCGACTTGGGTGGGCGCGGGCGCCTACCTGCGAGGTGAGAGCCCCTACGCTGCGGTTCAGATGCCGCCTTGGCCCTGGCGAATCAACTACCCGCTTCCCGCGATCCTGCTTTCCACGCCGTTCGCCCCACTGCCCCTGCCAGTCGCACGCGGGGTCTTCGTGGGTCTCGCTACCGCGATCTTCACCTTCGCCATCACCCGCCGGGCGCGATGGCCGCTCTACTTCCTGATCAGCGGGGCCATGCTCTGGAGCTGGATCGCGGTAAAGTGGGAGCCGCTGCTGGTCGCGGCCGCTTTAACTCCTACACTTGGCGGGCTGCTGGTGGTAAAGCCTACCATGGGATTTGCGCTGTGGGCGGCCTATCCACGGCGGTCCGCCGTCATCGGGGGAGTGGCTCTGCTGGCCCTATGCTTCGTCTTGTACCCTCCCTGGGTCGGCGAGTGGGTCAGCTCTCTGGCGGGTACGCCACACCGGCCCCACCTCTTGCGTCCTGGCGGCTTCCTGCTCCTGCTGGCTTTGCTGAGGTGGAGGCGTTCAGAGGGAAGGTTGCTGACCGCGCTCTGCCTCATCCCACAGACGACGGCACTTTACGAGGTTCTGCCATTGGCCTTGCTTGCTGAAAATCGCAAGCAGGCGGCGGCCTTTGCCGGCATTACCATGGCTGCTCATCTGGTCTACCTGCTCGGCCCGCAGGGTCCGTGGCCCGTAGGGGCGGAATACCAATGGTGGGTGATGCTCGCGATGATCTATCTACCTGCGCTCGTGATGGTACTGCGGCGACCCAACGACGGTGGCGCCGGTTTTTGGGCCGAGGTGGGCCCGGCTGTGGACCGACCGCCACAAGGCGCACCGGTCCTTCGAGTGAGTAAGTTCTTGGAAGGCCTGCATCTGGGGTCGACACGAAACAATCGGGCCCCGGCCTGAGACTTGCTTCGAGATCGGCGACCCCCCATTCTGGAGTTCGGATGTACATCGATCCCAACGCTGGGAGCATCGTGCTCCAGCTGGTTGCCGGCGCCGTACTGGCGTTCGGGGTGACGGTAGCCCGTGCCCGTGAGTCGGTGCGATCGTTCTTTCGCTCGGCCCTATCCAAGTTTCGCCGCTGAGATCGCCAGTACGATTTCTTGAGGCGATCCGAAGATCGTCTTTCGGATAATGCGGCCTCGCAGAATCCCACTCGTCTACCCATTTTTCGGCGCAGCGTTCCCGCTGCTCGCCCTCTTCGCGGGCAATGCGGGAGAAGGCGTCCGGGTGGCCGACCTGGCGCTCCCACTAGGTCTCACCTTCATCATCACCGCTATTGCCTGGCTCGTCGCGCGGCTGCTGACTCGGGACCCGCATCGCCAGGCGATCTGCGCCCTGTTATGGGGCCTCTGGTTTAACCTCTATGGACAGCTCGTCGCGCTTGCGGAGAGAGTAAGCCCAGGCACTTTACTGGGTGACGACAGGGTCCTGCTGCCATTGTCCATCGCAGTCACTGCCATCTGCTGCAGAACGGTTCTGCGGAGTACGTCAGCGCTCGATCAGCTCTCCAAGTCGCTGAATCTTCTTTCTTGCTTTCTGCTGGTCATTCCCTGCCTCACGTACCTCGGGGCGTTTGGTTCCAGGCTAAGCGCTGCAGATCGGGCGTCAGCGCGCTGGGTTCCAGGACCGCTTCCATCCGTATCCTCCGGTCAACAGCCCCCCTATCAGCCGGATGTGTACTACATCATCCTGGATGCGTATACCGGGAGTCGTTCGCTGAGGAGCAACTATAGATTCGATAACAGCAGATTCGAGGATTCTCTTCGCTCTCGGGGATTCTTCGTCCCGCGGGCGAGCCACAGCAACTACTCTAATACCTTCTTGGCGCTTGCCGCGGCGCTCAATTGGGAATACCTCGATTCGTTCAAGGACAAGCTCGGTCAACGCAGCAGCGACCGCACGCTGCCCTACGCGATGGTCGAGGACAGTCGGGTCATGCGGTTCTTCAAGGCTCAGGGATATCGGTTCGTGTTTTTCCGGACCCCCTACGGCGCCACTGCGCAGAACCGATTTGCCGACGAGGTGCTTCCCGGCATATCGCACGCTCCGCAGGATTCAAACGGGCCGCCGCCGAGCTCCCACGCGTTCGCGGCTGCCTGGTTGGCGACGACGCCCAGTCAGCCACTGATTGGATGGGCCTGCCAACTGGTGGACTGCTCCGGAGACGGGCTTCCATTCATTCCTGAGCCGCCGGAGCTGTTGCGATGGAAGTTCGGTCAACTAGGACGTCTGGCTGGGCAGCCTGGTCCGAAGTTTGTGTTTGCGCACCTGTTGCTCCCTCACGAGCCGTATGTGTTTCGCGCCGATTGCAGCACCAAGCCTCTCCACTGGCCGCGACGGATTGATGCAGTGGAGGATCGCCGTTTGCGCACCGAGTATGTTGATCAGGTGCGCTGCGTCAACAACCTGGTGCTCACCCTGGTCGAAGGACTCCTGCGAGACTCCGCCAAGCCCCCGGTCATCATTCTACAGGCTGATCACGGCAATGGCCGCTTCGTCTTTGGCCGGCCGCCGCCCGTCGCAGATATCTCGATGGAACAGCTCACCGAGCGCAGCGACATTTTTGCTGCGTACTACCTGCCGGGAGGAGGCAAGGCGGAGCTCTACGATTCCATCAGTCCGATCAATGTTTTCCCGGCTGTCCTGCGACACTACTTTGGAGCTAGTGTGCCGAGGTTGGAAGACCGCTCGTATTACTCCTCGTGGGCGAATCCGTACCAGTTCACGCGACTGCGCTAGTTAGCAGTCCGCTCCATGAGTCAGCCATCCTAGTCGCCGAAGACAAAGCGTACCAGTGTCGCGTCTCTACGGTCGAGGAGGTGTGTGCGCCGAGCCCCTCGCCGCTCGAGCTCCCGAAGCAGGTGGCTTTCATCTCCTACGACATCGGACATCAACACCCAGATAGCGGGTTTGGCGGCTGCTTCGATCCGAGTTGCCTCATTCTCGAGCCAGCCAGGGTCTGGGTTCAACTTCAACACGCCGAGACTCGGTGTCCATTCGATCCCACTGGGAATTCCGTAGAGCTCATCCCCGAACTCAGACCGATACCGTAGCTCTTCACCCTCTCGATCCACCGGATGATCTCGGGCCGGTGCATTCTCAAAAGCAGGTCCACCGGCGTCGGCCAGGCGGGTCATCAACGTGAGCCGCTTCCGATCGGGCAAACCCCAATCGGTCGAGTAGTACACCCAAGGCAATAGGCCACGCACAAAGACGTAGACGGGCTCCTGCGGTTGCCGCCGCCGCTGCAACTCCTCGACCAACACGCGGACATGCTGAGGCGGATCTGGGTTAGTAGCCTCCAGCAATGAAACTGCCAGCTGTGGGAGAACGGCGGTCGCGCCCACCAGCACCCAGGCCCGTTTCCTGATCCACGGCTGAAGTGGTCTTAAGCCCTGCTCGACTCCAGCCACGATCAGGAGTTGAGCAACTGGCGTGAGGAACAACACCAAGCGCAACGACACAGGATACAACCCGAGCATCGAGGCGCACACGACCGCGATGAAGGGACCCGCCAACAGGACGACAGCGAAGGAGCCTTGCGCTCGGTAGAGTCCCCGGAGGCCGAGAAATCCCGATGCGATCGTGCCGGCGGCGACGAGCACCGAGATCACGCTCGGAACCACAGGCCCGGGCGCACCGGGAAAACCGAGCGCCATACCCCAGATCGCTTCATTGAACAACGCCCGAAACCGCAGTCCAGGAGCAGGGTCCTCCAGCCGCAGAAATGCAGTGGCCCAGTAGTGCTGCATGTAGGGGCTTTGAGCCGCGTGGCGATAGGCGAGCAGGAAAACCGCGGCAGCTGAGGCCGTCCAGACCACGGCGCCTTTGGTGACGACTCTCACTGCCGCGGGGGTTCCCTTGAAAGCCGCGAGGGCGAATGCAGCTACTATCGACGACAGGACGAAGATCGAAGGGGTCGACAGCCACACAGCCACGGCGCCGGCGGCAAGTAACAGTCTTTCGCGTCGTGCGACAGCAGAACCGGCGTGAGCCTCACTCGCGAGACGAACGAGGACCAGCGTGACGAGGGCCTCGACGCCGTACTGCTTTACGGCTGTCGAGTAATACACCAGAATGGGCGAAGCTGCAGCGAACGCGGCCCCCACACGGCCGCCGGCGCGCCAACGAACCGCCGAAAGGTTCCATAGGTGAGCAGTAGCAGACTCACTCCGGCTGCGAGCGGGAAGAGTCGGAGTGTCGAGTCGCTCAGGCCGAAGAGAACGGTGAGTGCCTTTTCGACCCAGAGGAACAACGGGGGCGCGCTTTGCTGATAGTCGAGAGGGGGAAGGAGCTGCCCGAAGGACCGGGTTGCCACATTCAGGGCGATCCTCACCTCGTCAAGCCTGAGAGAGGGATCTGTCACAAAGGAGACGAGGCGCAGCACTATACCGAGAGCCAGTATCCCGATAAGCAGAGCGATACCGGGACGCCCGAGGCCTCGGTTCGGTGTCGACACCTCAGCGGAGCAGTCTACAACCGTCATTGAGCGACTGCCCTTCGCCGGATTGCCTGGTGGACTCGCGCTGTGGCATGCCATTGAACTCGAAGTGCGCGAGACGGGTTCCACTCCCGGCTCGCGCACCGATGCATGTCCCTCCTAGCTTCTCCAGCTGGTCGAAGAGATGGAGCTCCGGTCCGTAGTACTCAGACATGAGAATCCAGGCACCACGACTCCCGACACGGGTGATCCGCTCGGCCTCGTTTGCCGCCCACCGAGGATCCGGTTGGTCTCGAGTAATTCCCAGAACGGCGAGAAACTCCATTCCGCTGGGGAGGCCCAGAATCTCTGGACCAGCCGCCTCTTGGGAAACCAAGTCGTCACCCACGTTACGCACCTCATGACCACGGCTCGGAGCGTTCTCAAAGGCGGGTCCTCCGGGCCGAGAGAGCCGATTTAACCGGGCCAAGCGGGTCCGGTCCGGGGCGCTCCAGTCCGTTGAATAAAAGGTCCACGCCGGAATGCTTCCCGCGAATACGTAGAGCGCCTCACCGGGTTGCCGCTGCCTCCCCAGTTCGGCCACTAAAGTGCTGAACTCCGTGCCCGGTGAGTATCGCGCGACCCGGATGAGCGACCCCACGAACGGATATACCAACAGAAGCAGACCGAATGCGAACCAGGCTATCCGCTGTCGCTGCTCGGCCCGAAGGGTCGAAGCCGCGGCAGAGGCTCCGCCCGCCAGCAGGACGTGAAGCAGCGGTGCAGCGAATACCATGACCCGAACACCCAGGGGGTAGGCATGGACTGCCGAGGCGAGAAAGGCGGCGACAATTGGGCCGGCGACCAGCACCGCCCTATTCGTTCCCAGGTTACGAGCTATTCGCAGGCCACCCCAGATCGCAAGCCCCAGGATGAGTGAGCTGGCTCCAGCGACGACCACATAGCCGATCTGCCTGGGAAATGGGGGCAACTCGCCCATCACCAATCCCCAGGCAAACAGGCCGACAGCCTCCGAGAACCTGCGCAGAGATTCCACATCAGTGAGGGTCACGAATGCCGGAGCCCAAAAGCGCTCCATGTACGGGTTTGCCGAAGCATGTCGATACACCAAGAGGTGGGCGAGCCCAAACGAGGTGCCCCAGATTAGGAGGGCAGCGAAGAGCCATGATTTGGAGCCGCGGGTGAGAGCGACAGACGCTCCGATGGCGGCGAGCACGAATACCGCTGGACCTGATGCCCAGACAGCAAGCGCCCCAGCCACGAGAAGCAGCAGACCCCTCCGCCGATCCGGGTTATCCAGCAGGCTTAACGCGAGCCCCACGAGCATCAGCGTTACGAGCGTCTCGAAGGTGTACTGCTTTACGGTAGCGGAGTAGTGGACGAGGGTCGGCGCCAACGCTGTCAGTGCCGTCGCGAATATTGCTCCACGCTGCTCAAGCAGACGACTATACAGGGGATAGGCGAGAATGACAGAGGCTATTCCGGCCGCCAGCGGCATGCTGCGGAGAACGAGATCGTGAACCCCTAGTAGATCTCGCATGAGCCGCTCGGCCCAGAGGAAAAGCAGCGGGGCGCTCTGATCATGCTCGAGTGGAGGTAGCAGATGAGCATAGGAGCGGGCTGCGATGCTGAGCGCAAGCCTGGCTTCGTCGATCCCCAGTGAGTGGTGATTGGAGAAGAGGAGCAATCGCAGCCCCAAGCCAATACCTACCACCAGGGCGAGCGCGACCTTTGCCCGACCGTTGATCTGGGCACGGTGAGAGCCCGACGCGGAATGAGTGGGAGTCAATAAGGTGTCAGCGAACAACACCGATTCCGACGAGCGATTGACCGAACGGGAGCGGGAAGTAGTCCTCGGCTTTCAGCACGGGCACCAGTGCATCGAACCACCTGAGCTGGGAGCGAGGAATGCGAGATACCCGTCGCACCCGCGCATTCAGCCACCAGCCGAAGGTGCCGACGAGATTGAAATAGAAGACTCGTTCAACTCTGAAGCCCGCGGACTCCATACGGGACACAAGGTCCAGCCTGCTGTACCTTCGAGCATGGCCGAGCTCCTGGTCGAGTGATCCGTAAAGACCTCGAAGCGCCGGCACGAGCATGACCAGGCGTCCCCCCGACTCCATCATCTGGGCGATCGAGCGCATCGCTGCAACATCTTCAGGTATGTGCTCAATTACGTTGAGCGCGACAACAGTATTGAGGTTGTAGTGGCGGAAGCGTGCCGCGGCGTCCGAATCAGGAAGCGTTAACGGCTCAACCGAAACTCCCGGCTGGCTGCCATACGTTGTCCGAAGGGTCTCCAAATAGAACGGGTCGGTATCGGTAAGCACTACCAGGTCCCGTGGCTGGCTCAGGATGAGCCGGGACATGTTGCCGACGCCGGAGCCAACCTCGCATACCCTTGTACCGAGGTGAGGCGCAATGCGGCGGAATTGCCACGCATTGTAACGAGGTGCCTCCTGCATGATCTCGAGCGTTTCGGAGCCGGCGGCATCGCGAGGCAGGAGGCCCGTAGACACGCCGGAGGGCGGCTCGGCTGTGCGGTCCATCCCCCTCAAGCCTCCTCGGATGAGCGGGGTACATCCACCGGCCGCTGTGCCACCGGCGCCAACGGTCGAGCGTGGCCGGGCCGAATCAGATTGAAGCGGATCACGTGCACGAGCGCGGCAAGGCCATCACGCCAGTTGATCTTCTTTCCCTCTGCGTAGGTTCGACCAGAGTAGGATATCGAGATCTCCCACACGCGCGCTCGGGCCTGCGCCAGTCGGGCGGTCAGCTCGGGCTCAAACCCGAAGCGATCGCTAGTAAGGACGAGTCCCTTCATCAATGGAGCTCGAACCATCTTATAGCAGGTCTCCATGTCCGTGAGGTTGTAGTTCGAGAACATATTTGAGAGGAGCGTTAGGAACCTGTTTCCCACCGAGTGCCAGAAATACAGCACCCGGTGATCGCCTCCCAGAAAGCGCGAACCGAAAACCGCATCAGCCTTTCCCGAAGCAATCGGCTCGAGAAGCCGGGGAAGCTCCGCGGGGTCATACTCCAGGTCAGCGTCCTGGACCACGATGACGTCTCCTGTGGCAGCCGAGATTCCGGCGCGAATCGCCGCACCCTTGCCCCGATTGACCGGCTGGTCGATCAGTGTATCGATCAGACCTTCAGTCTTAAGCCGCTGGAGAATCCGACCGGTGTTATCACTGGAGGCGTCATTGACCGCGACAATCTCGACGTGAAGCGGAACAGCCCGCAGTTGTTGCACCACGGCGGCAACCGTGTTCTCCTCGTTGTAGGCTGGGATGATGACCGACAGCCTCAGTCCGTCAGACATAGCGGGTCCAGGAAGAGGTCACTTGTCGCTGGCGGGAAGCTCGAGTTGACAGTAAGACTCGGGCCCTGGTTGAGCAACTCCCTTGCCAGCGCCGAGTGCTCGAGTCTCGCCCCGATCTTACCTGATACGCGTCAAGTCGTGGGGATTATCTTCGAGTCCCCAGTAGCTGGCATCCTCCAGCGAGGGCAGGTTGGCTCCGAAGTAGTGCCGCAGCACCAGCCTGATAACGTTGACCGGGGTAACGGAATCTGGTAGAGCATTCGCCGGTAGGCCGGGCAACAAGTACGCCGAGAATACCGACATTCGCTCCCCAAGTTGAGACGCGCTTAATTGGTCGGGTTGGCCCGGTAAGCGACCGATCCGACCGTGCCCATGGTCCGCCTGCAGCAGGATCAGCGGAGGGCGACGGGAGCGTACGAGAATAGAATCGATCAAGCTCTCCAGTTTGCGGTTGGCGCAGCGGATTTGGTCAAGGTATGCCTGTCAGCCTCCTCGTCGCCGAGCACTCCAGCGCCCGCTGGCCAATACAGGTCGCGGTGGGAGCAATCAGCGCGATACAGGAACGGCTCGTGGGGGAGTGAGAGATGAGCCAAGACAAAGGTCGGCTGCGTGCCGCCTGCTTGCTCCTTGATTCGGTCGAACTTCCAGTCCATCTCGTCTGCCGACTGCGCTGTAACCAGGAAGCGCCCCGCCTCACACCCGAGTAGAGCGCAGACCCCGCCCAGCAGTTCAGGCAGCATGGTGGTGTTCTGATAGACGGCTGCGAATTCGCTCTCGACTTCCTTCGGAGCGGGCAGCTGTAGGTCGGCATTGCGATTTTGAAAAGTGATCCTCCAGCCAGTGGGGAAAAACACAAAGCGATAGCCTCGCTGCTTCAAGAATGCCGCCAAGCGATTGTGCTCGACGAGATCATAGAGGTTCCATTCCCCAGGGAAGCTCTGCAGGTAGTCCAGATTGAGCATCGATGCCAAGGCCAGTGGCGTCTGTGGATAATTGGCTCGAGCGCGCTTGGGAACGACAAATCCTCGATTGCGCAGGAATGCCTCGAAGTCACTGTTGTCGAAGCCGAAGTTTTTACGGAGAAACTCGCTGCCGGTGTATTTGTCCAGGACAATCAAGTAGATGTCGCCGATCATCGCCGGCCGGCCTGCTGTCGGCTAATGACATTGGGAGGGTAAGGGCACCTTGCGAGTTCTGGCCGGTCCGCAGGCCACGATATAACTGGAACGACGTGTAGCCCAGCAGGATGAGGCCGACCAGACTCAAGTACCGATTAATCGGCCCCAAGCGCCGGGCGGTCCGGTGCACGGCAAGAGAGGGACCGATAAGCATCAGCGCGAAGAGCACACCGAGGCCCCGTTCCTCGCCAATGAGCCTTAGCACCCCAGGCACCCGGAGTGTCTCAGCAACATACCCGTACAGCGAGAATGCCAGGAACCAGAGCAATGAGAGGGTCGCGGCCTTTTGGCTGTCTCGGGTCAGCGCATACCCCGCAGCCCAGCAGACTCCACACACCGCCAGAGAGATGAGAATTGGCCGCACGAGATCCGGCCAGCCCTTCAATTCTGCAGTATTAGCAGCGGCAAGAGTCAGAACGAAGTACAGGCCAAATAGGAAGGGATGAAGGGTGGCTCGTGGCGTGGTCGAGTTCCTCAAGGCACGTAGCATTCGCGCCACGACACACTCCGACAGCAGGAGGGCCGCAGCTAGCGCAGGGCTAACACGTAAGTACCGGGGATTGGCTCGCAAGTTACTTGGCGGGACTGTCAGCCTGCAAGCAGCAGGCCTGACATGATTATTGCAGCGGTTGCGGCCGGCCCGACCGGCCCAATACCTTCCCCTTCCCTCCCTATCCCTCGACTCGAGGGAGGATCCACGGAAATGAAGTGGCGGTTTCTGAGGCACTTCCCGACGCTGGGGTACCCTTTCCTGGCGAGCACCTATTTCGTGCTGGCGCTCGCCGTTCAGAATAACAGCGAGCTCATACCGGCACGGGACCTGGTCTGGCCGATTGGGATTTCGGTGGGACTTTGCGCCCTTTGTTGGCTGATTGCGTTCCTCGCCACCAGAGACATCCAGAAGAGCGCCTTGATCACCCTGCTCCAGGTGGTGGCATTCTCCTCTTTCGGCTATGTGGCGGGGGCATTATTCGAAGCGAATGCACTCCAGCGGGTGGGAGGCGAAATCGGCGTTCTACTTCTCTTCATTCTTGCTCTCGTGGGGCCGGTGCTCGCCATCGCGCGCAGCCGGAAACCCCTCGACAATCTCAATCGTTACCTCGCCCTCGTAGCGCTGCTGCTCACGGGCTACAATGCGATCCAGTTCTACCGCGACACCAGGGTCTCCGGGCGAGCGAACCTTTCCTTGACACCTATTTCAAATGCCTCAGCAGTGAACCCGTCTCGGTCGCTGCCGGACATCTACCTGATCGTGCTCGACAAGTACACGAGCTCCCGGGTACTAGCATCACAATACCACTACGACAACAGTGAGTTCGAGCGCGCGCTTCGGGCCCGCGGATTCGCCGTCCCGACTGCCAGCCACACGAATTACGTTCATACCTTCCTGTCGCTGGCCTCCCTTCTCAATCTCCAGTACCTGGACACGTTGTCGAAAGCGTTCGGCATCGATAACGAGAGCTGGGCGCTGACCTATCCAACGGTGGAGCGTAACCGCCTCGCCACGGACCTGAAGGCAAGCGGCTACCGGTTCGTGTTCTTCCCCACCGCGTTCGGCGCCACCCGCGAGAACCGGTATGCCGACGCCCAGCTTCCAGACCCTTCCCAAGTTCGCCCGGAGTTCGTTACCGCGTGGCAGTGGACCACCATGATCCCTGCGTTCCATCGCGTGGGTTGTGCCATCCTTCGATGCCAGGTCAACCGCTTTCCGTACGTTCCGGAATCGGCCGAACTCCTGGACTGGAAATTCGAACGCCTCGAAGCACCTCGCTGGAGGAGCCCAGCCGCTGTTCGTCTTCGCCCACCTGACGCTGCCGCACGAGCCATACATCTACCGTGCCGACTGTGAGCACCGCCCCCCGTATTGGCCGCTGCGCGACGATGGCGCGGAGGAGGCCAAGGTCAAAGTCGCGTACGTCGATCAAATCATCTGCTTAAACCGGAAGCTCACGACACTGGTGGACTCGATCCAACGGCGCTCCCGGATACCACCTGTGATCCTCCTCCAGGCGGATCACGGTCACGGCCGGCTCGGTCGTGATCTGCCGGGCCTAGAGCGGGCGACGCCGGACCAAGTCACTGATCGAGTGTCGGTTTTTGGAGCGTACTCTCTGCCTGGTATCCCGGTAAACGACTTTCCGGACTCGATCACCCCCGTGAACGTAATGCGCCTTGTCCTCCGTCATTACCTGCAGGCAGATCTGCCTCCCCTGCAGGACGCCACGTACTGGTCAGCCCATGATCGACCTTACCGGTTTGTCCGGATTCGCTAGGGGCTCACGTCTTGCCTAAGACGCTTCGTATAGGCGCCTACCTGCTCGCGAGCTGTGTCATAGCCGGCGCGCTGGTGATGCACCTGGTTCCCCGTTGGCGAGCCGAGGATGAAGCTCAGGCTCCGGGTTTCGACTGGAGGTCTGCGTCACAGTCGGACCCTCGCCTTGCCGCTGCCTTTGACATGCTCAACCGAAAGGGGCTGGGGGCCGCACTGGATGTGCTTGAGAAGGTAGCCGCCAAAGACAGTACGGTACTGCGAAACGGCCATCAGCTCGCCCATGCCCTCGGTCGACAAGCCGTAGCTGCTCGAGGCGGGGATCCTTCCGTGGTCGGCGAGTGCAGCGCCAGTTTTGGGTCCGGCTGTTACCACGGTGTGGTCGAGGCTTTCGTGCAATCGCACGGGACGATCGACATGGGGCGTCTGGAGCGGATGTGTCTGGGCGCGGGCAGTGCGGAGCAGCCCGGCCCCATCTACGAGTGCACTCACGGCCTGGGGCACGGCGTGCTGGGAGCAAGCGGATTCGACCTTGAACAAACACTACGGCATTGCGACGCGTTGTCGGCCCCGACCTTCGAGACCGCCTGCCATTCCGGCGCCTTCATGGAGGCAATCAACTTGGCTGTTGCGCCCGCTCCAACGAGCACCCCCGCATCACACGAGCACCAGTCCCCCGATGCCGGGCATAGCGCTCACGGAATGCACGGTGCGACGTCGGCACAGCGATTTGCCATCGACTCCAGGGACCCCTACAGTCCTTGCGACCGTTTCGGCGATCCCTACGCTGACTCGTGCTGGATATTCCAGGGATTCTTGATCCTCCGACACAACCGTTTCAATACACCGGATGCCTTCCGAATCTGCGACAAGGCGCCGAGTAATCGGGCTGCGCTTTGCTACAAGAGCATCGGCCATCAGCTCACGGGCCTCTTCCAGCATGATGATTCATGGATCATCCGGCAGTGCGGCCGAGGACAACAGGCTCTCGCTTCATATTGCATTGCCGGCGCTGCGATGGCACTCGACCAAATCGACTGGTCCGGCGGCCGGGCCGCCAGCCTTTGCCTGGCCTCGCCGCTGCCCTGGAGGGATGCGTGCTATCGGAGCGCGGCGGGAAACCTCACAACCCTCGCTTCCAAGGCCGACCGAACCAGGCTGTGCGCTCGAATAGAAAAGCAGTATGCGCAGACCTGCCGCGAGGCCGCCGAGCTGGTCAGCCGACCAGCCGCAGCCAATTGATGAAACGCTCCTATATCGCAACCTATCCGTTCCTCCTGGTTGCGATTCCCGTGCTATACCTCGCAGCCAACAACCCGGGCGAGTTTGGCGTCCGCGACCTCCTCATTGCGCTCTCGGTGTGCTTGGGATTGACGATGGTGGTTTACGTCGTCGCCTTTCTCTTGCTTCATAACCGGAAAGATGGTCAGCTTCCCGCACTCATCACTCTCATCGTCGTCGGTTGGGTCCTTGGTGCCCGGCTATTAATGCCTGTCCCGGACAGTCCACCATCCGCCACAGCCCTTATTGCGGGACTGCTGGTGAGCGGTGTCCTTCTCATAGGGCTGGCACTGCGGCCTAAAGCACTGCGGGTAGCTGCCACCTATCTCACCCATACGTACGCGATACTGGTGCTCTGGCTGGGTGGTGACATCGCATTCGACTGGTTCCGGCAGCGAGAGCAGATCTCGCGGAGCCCCTTGGTACGGGCGCTGGCCCAGCCAGTGTCCGCCAGCCGGCCTCTCAGCTCTCCAGCACGAAGTGTGTACGTCATCGTGCTCGACGAGTACGCCAATCGTGCGGTCCTCCGAGACGTGCACGGGTTCGACAACAGGCCGTTCGAGGACAGCCTCCGCGCTCTCGGCTTCAACGTGCCGGCCTCGGTTCGGAGCAACTACGTACACACCTACCTCTCACTGGCCTCGCTACTGAACGCGGCACACGTGCATCAAATCCAGCGGGAGCTGCCTTCTGGCAGCACCGATCGGACCCTGGCCAACCACTTAGTCGCTCACAATCGTGTCGCGCGCGTCCTCCAGGACAATGGCTATCGGTTCATCTTTTTCCCATCCTCCTGGTGGCACTCCACTCTTTCAAGCCCGATAGCAGATTCCGTCGTAGAGGTATACCCGGTCTTCAGCATTGGCCGGGCACTGTCGGCGACAGCCTTCCGTCGGGCGATTTGGGAGAACACTCTGGTCTCCTGGTTTTACCGGGACGCTGAAGGAGACGCCGAGATCGTGCGCCGTACCCTGGAGGGCATCAGCCGGCTTCCCAAAGAGCGCGGTCCCATCTTTAGCTTCGCCCATGTGATGAGTCCGCACCGGCCGTACGTACTGACGTCGTCTTGCAAAGCTCGCTCTGCGGTCTGGCATCGGGAGTCGTCGCTCTATATCGCGCAAGTTCAGTGTTTGAACCGACTCATCCTTCAGACCGTGTCGCATCTCATTGATGACTCCACGGTGAAGCCGATCATCATACTTCAAGGCGACCATGGCACCTCGTTCTTGGGGTACTCCAGCCCGCCGGATGTCAGCCAGGTCTCTACGGCTGCTGCCCGCGAGCGCTTTGGAGCCTTCGGCGCCTACTACTTTCCCGAGAATAGAGCGAGCGCCCTGGGAGACACCGTGTCGGTGGTAAATGTCTTGGGGGATGTCTTACGGCAGTACTTCGGTGCCGACCTTCCTCCGGAGCCCGATGAGTTCTATCTGTCGCTGGAACGGCTTCCGTTTGCATTCCAGAAGATGAACCGCGGGTTGCTTGACACGCCGTTCGAGCAGACGGAGGCGCATGATGACGTGTCATCGCCCGTAGGTAGTCGCTCCCACTGAGCAGCTGGGCTACCGACCGCTTCTACCACCGGATTCGAGTGAACTCGAGCTGCCGTTGTTGGCTCGACCAGTAGCTCGCATCCTCGAGCATCGGTAAGTCTGCCCCGAAGTAGTGGCGAAGCGTGAGCCTGATCGCATTCACCGGGGTAATGGAGTCCCCCACACTGGCGCTATCCAGGCCCGGTAAGAGATAGGCCGCGAAGGCGGACATTCTCTCCTTCAACCGGTACGCATCGACATAGTTGAAGGACGGTAACCGGCTGGGTGAGCGGCCTAGTCGCCCGTGCCCATGATCCGACTGGAGCAAGATCACTGGAGGCCGCCGGGAGCGCGACAGAATGGAGTCAACCAGGGCCGAGAGCTTACGATTCGCACAGCTGATCTCATCCAAGTAGCCTTGGGTTGCCTCCTTGTCCCCCATCACTCCGGTGTTCAACGGCCAGTACGGCTCCCGCTGCCGGCAATCGGCCCGATAAAGGAACGGCTCGTGCGGCAAGACCAAGTGGGCCAATACGAAAGTCGGCTGCTGCCCCCCCGCCAGCTCTGCCAGTCGCTCGAATTTCCAATCCATCAGATCGGCAGTTTCCGCTACCGGCCGCCAGCGCTCTGCTCGGCAGCGTAACAGCGTACAGCCGCCCCTCACCAACTCCGGCAGCAGCGTGGTTCGCGCCCAAGCCGCACGAAATTCGCCCTTGACTTCGGCTGGAGGAGGAAGCTGGAGGTCGGCATTGCGGTTGTGGGAGGTGAACTTGAACGGCGTAGGAAAGAATACAAACCGATAACCTTGCTGCTTCAGAAACGCCGCCAGGCGATTGTCCTCGATCAGAGCGTCCAGGTTGCGCTGTAAGGGCAGATTCTGGACGTAGTCCAGATTGAGCATCGAAGCGAGCGACAGCTGGGTCCGGGGATAGTTCGCTCGCGCGTGTCTCGGCACAGCGAAACCTCGACCCCGGAGAAAAGTATCGAAACCGCTGTTGTCGTAGCCGAAATGCTCTTTGAGGACCTCGCTGCTGGTGTATTTGTCGAGAATGATCAAATAGATGTCGGGGAGATCCTCAGTGCTCACCCGGGCATGACGGTTGATAGGTACCGGGAGCGGGGAGGGCTGCTCACGGTCGTCTCCCCAGGACCGAACCAACTGGATCGCCGTGTAACCCACCAGGATGGCGGCTACTAGGGTGAGGTAGCGATTGACCGGCTCGAGGTGACGACGGGTACGGCCAACCGCCAGAGAAGGTCCGAACAGCGCGAGGGCGAAAAGGCCGCCGAGGCCAGGCTCCTTCCCTATAAGGGTCAGGGTGCCACCGGGCCGCAGCGTCTCGGCGACATATCCGAACACCGAGAAGGCGACGACCCATAGCACGGCGAGCAGCGACGCCCTCTGCTCGTCACGCGTCAGTGCAAACCCGATCGCCCAGAATAGGATGGAGACCGCAAGACTTACCCACGCAGGCCAGAGAAGCTCGCGCCACCCGTTCACCGCCGCGGCATTGGAAGCCGCGAGCGTGAGCACAAAGTAGACGCCCAGAAGCAGGGGATGAAACAACCAGCGGCGCGAGCGTGCCGCCTGCGCTGTCGAGTCAGTAGCGCTGGCCTTGCGGTTAGTGAGCTGCCCTCTCACCGGCGGCCGCGCGCGGGACCGGGTCCTCTCCAGCAAGCCATCGTGAATTGATCCGTCGAAATTCGAAGGGTGCTCGGTTCAAGGAGAGGAACAGGTCGTCCGGTTCGAGGGGCATGGCTGCACCGAAATAATGGCGCAGGATATGGCCCAGAATGTTCACCACCGTGACGCTGTCCCCAAACGCTGCAGAACCGTCGTCAGGAAGATAGTACGCACCGAACGCTCCGAGTCGCTCGCGGGCGGCTGCTGCGGATATCTGCGCCAGGGTTGGAGTGTCGGTATAGCGGCGAAAGGTACTGCCGTGATCGCCCTGAAGCACGATCACTGGGCGGGCTTCGGAGTCCTGGATAAGCCGGGAAACCGTCGCCAGGACTAGCGAGTTAAGGCACTCGAGGTCGGCAAGGTAGCTCACCGGATCACGGCGCCATTCCGTGGAGCGTGTTCCGCAAGCACGATCGAAGCTATGAGGCGGATGCGGGCTCATGATATGCGCGAAAGCGAAGACCGGACCAGAAACCGATGGAAGCCGGCCGATTTCCTCGAGCGTAGTCCGTACGATGGCATCGTCGCCACCCGCCTGGGCATAGAGGTGCCAAGCAATCGTGTTGCGACGGATTACCCGACGAAACTCGGTGCGGGACAGCTCCCGCCCCAGGCTGAAAGCCGGCAGCACCTGAACCACGGAGTCGGCCATTGGGCTCGTGCGAGTCGAGTTCCACCATGCAGAGGGAAAGAAGACAAAGCGGTAGCCCCGCTCCTGGAGGAATCGCGCGACGCGGCTTTGCCCGACCAAGTGGTTCAACAGGGTCGGATCGTTGCTGCCCCGCGGTAATTCCTCTCTTACACGGCTCATGTGGGCAGCATTGAGAAACGACGGAAGGGATAGATACGTGCTCGCGTAGTTGCTGCTGACGGAGACGGGGATGTGAAACCCCAGCGAACGCAAGCTGTCTTCGAACTTTCCATTATCAAAGCCGAGAACCTCGCGCAGAGTCGCGGCGTTGTCGTATTCGTCGAGGACGATGACATAGACGTCGCGGTCGAGCGTTCGCTGGGGCCGCGCGGCGGGCACGGGCCTTGCGAGTTCGGCAGCAATCCGGCTCCCTCTGACTTGCTCCTGCGCCCGCCTCCAATTCATTAGAACGTTGGCACCCAAGTAGAGGACGAGGAAGCTATACGTGAGAGTAAGGAAGGTCTCGCCGATTCGAAGCGCCTGCGGACGCCGCGCAAGTCCCACAATCAAGATTCCGCTAGCGGCGACGCCGGCTACCCCGAGTATGCCGGGTGGGATTCGGAGCTCTATGCGGGTAAGCCACTCCTCGATGGGAGGAGCGCCGAAGATCCAGGCCAGCACCACAAAGGTGACCAGCGCCGGAAGCATGCCTTGGGCACGCCCCCGAAACAGGAGCGCAGCAACCGCGTAGATGACAACGACGAGAGTCAACGTGACAACGAGTACTGCCGCGAGATCGCCGATCGCGAACTGACCCGGGTTGTGAGCGGCGACGTACAAGACTCGCGTTGCTGCAAACAACAGCGGATAGAGCGCGGTATATTTCAACGTCGCGTTCAGCCCGATGCCCCCACGAACGTCCCCGCCACCAACCCGACCACCAGGAACAGCACGATCGCCGCAATGACCACCATTACCGTATACCCCATCTGCTTCTCTTCCGGCGCTTTCATCAGCACCGGCAGGCCCAGATACAGCAGGTAGAGGCTGTACAGTCCCAAGATCCCGAGCCAGCCCAGCGCCGGGATCAGCCCGAAGACGCCCGCCACCCAGCTCGCGGTGCTGGAGTAGACCGCCAGCTTCAGGGCCTGGGTCTGGTTTGAGGTTCCCCCGAACTGCGGCGCCAACGCGTCGATGATCAGCGCCAGCACGTACACCGCGCCGAGCGTGAGCAGGTACGTCACCACCGCCCAGGAAAGGGCGGCGCCGATCGCCGGCCGGAAGCCGCGGTAGCCGAACGCCAGCGCCCCGATCATCGTCGCCACCGGCCCGATCGCCGCCAGCAGCAAGACGTACTCCTTGTAGAGCTGCGCCGGCGTGGTATGCTCGGCTTCGATCACCTGCCACTCCTCCCGGGGAGTCATCAGGATGTTCTTCACCCGATCCAGCCGCACCATGACGGTCTCCTGATGTGAGAGAAGAGGAGTGGCCGTGCCGGTCAGCCCATCGGCCCGGCCATGAACCTCCCGGCCAGCAGCCCGATCACCATGAACAGCACGATCGCCGCGAGAACCACCACTACCGTGTACCCCAGCGCCTTCTCCTTCGGCGCCTTCATCAGGATGGGGAGCCCCAGGTAGAGCAAATACAGGCTGTACAGCCCGAGGATGGTGAGGATCTGGAGCGGGGGAACGAGCGCGAAGATTCCCGCGAGCCAATTCGCCGTGGCGGAGTACCCGGCCACCTTGAGCGCCTGCATCTGGTTCTTGGTCCCATCGAAGGTCGGTGCCAGGGCGTCGATGACCAACGCCAAGACGTAGACCGCGACCAGGGACATGACGAACATCACTACTGCTCCGGTGATGGCCGAGCCGATCGGGGTGCGATAGGTTCCGACCAACGGAATGCTGTGGCCGAACACCGACCATCCGATCGCCTGGGCCAGCGGACCTATCGCCGCCAACGGGATGATGTACCCCTTGTACAGATCCCCAACTGTGGTAGCCTCCCCATCGATGACTTCCCACTCAGCACGCGGATTGAGCAGGATGTTCTTGACGCGATCCACCAGACCCATGACGGTCTCCTCGGTCGGTGGTCGGCCGTTGGAAGCGGGCCGGCCCGGTTATGGGGAAATGCCCGCTGCGCCGGAGGCGCCCGCGGGCTCAAACGTGGTGAGGGGCGGTCATATACTGCTGTCTCCAGGCTGAGCCGTAAAGGGGGGAGACCTGAATTCGGAAACCCCCGGGCCCGCGCCGGCGTAAGTTCCGGCGACCGTCTGCCCTCGACCCCCGACCTCTCCAGACCAAACGGAGATACTCGTGCAACGTTTCGTCCTCCGCCTGGTGATCGGCTCTTCCCTGCTCCTGCCCGCGCTGGGCTGCGGTCCCTCGGTCCGTACCCCCGAGGCTGCCGGTCCAGGCGGCACCGGTTCCAGGATCACCGCGGCCGACCTCCGCAGCCGGCTCTACGCCTACGCGGACGACTCGATGCAAGGCCGCCGCTCCGGGCTGCCGGGCAACGTGAAGGCCACCGACTACATCGCGGCCGAAGCCAAGCGGCTGGGACTGGAGCCGGCCGGCGACGAGGGGACCTACTTCCAGACCGTGCCCCTGCTCCAGCGGAAAGTCGACCCCCAGAGTGCCCTGACGATCGAAGGAGTCACCCTTCGGCCGGCGGTCGATTTCGTCCCGCGGGACCAGGGGAGAGGCTCCCGGTCGCTCGACGGCGTTTCAGTCGTGTACGGTGGGGTGTTGGGCGACGAAAGCGATCCGATGATTTCCCGCGAGGCGGCGGCGGGCAAACTGGTGCTGCTCAAGGCGGCGCCGGATTCGAGCGGCAATCCGACCGGCTTGGTCAACCGCGCGGTGACCACCGAGCGGTTCAGCACCGCGGCGGGCATCGCGGTGGCCACGTTGGATGCGATCCCTCCGTCCGATCGAGCGGGGCTGCTGCAGACCGGTGCCCAGCTCAGCACCAAGGAGGAGGAAGCCGAAACCCCCTCGTTCATGTACGTGACCACCCGGGCCGCCGAGGCTCTTCTCGGTGGCTCGGCCAGCACCCCTCCGCCGGGTGGCGCGGGCCGGACCGTGCACGGGGTAATGCGATTCGTCGATTCACCCGCTCCGAGCCAGGCGCGGAACGTGGTGGCGGTGCTCCGCGGGAGCGATCCGGCGCTGCGTGGGCAATTCGTCGCGGTGGGAGCCCACAACGATCACGACGGTTTCGCTCCCCAGCCGGTGGATCACGACTCGCTCCGAGCCTTCAACCGCCAGATGCGGCCGGAAGGCGCCAACGACACTCCGGGGCAGCCCACCGCCGAGCAGGCCCGGAAGATCGCGGCCACCCTGGACAGTCTGCGGGCCGTGCGCCGCCCCCGGGTGGACTCGGTGTTCAACGGGGCGGACGACGACGGCACCGGGACCGTAGGCGTGCTGGAAATCGCGGAGCTGCTGGCGACCGGCAAGCGACCCAAGCGCTCGGTGCTCTTCGTCTGGCACACCGCCGAGGAGTTGGGCCTGCTCGGCTCGGACTGGTTCACCAGCCATCCCACCGTGCCGCGAGACTCGATCGTGGCGCAGCTCAACATCGACATGATCGGCAGGGGAGGCGTGGACGATATCGAGAAGGGCGGCCCCCGCTACGTCCAGATGATCGGCTCCCGCCGGCTCTCGACCGAGCTGGGCGACCTGGTCGAGCAGGTGAATCGCGAGGGGAAATACGGCTTCGAGTTCGACTTCAGCTTCGATGCCGATGGGCACCCCGACAACTACTACTGCCGCAGCGACCATTACATGTACGCCCGCTACGGCATCCCCATCGCGTTCTTCAGCACCGGCAGCCACCTCGACTACCACCAGGTGACCGACGAGCCCCAGTACATCGACTACACCAAGCTGGAGGGGGTCACCAGGCTGGTTGCCGACGCAACCTTGAAGGTGGGGAACCTGGACCACCGGATCGTGGTGGATAAGCCGAAGCCGGACCCCTCGGCGCCGTGTCAGCAGTAGGCGAAAGCTGTCATCCCGACCCTTGACGCTTGATCCTCAGCAGCAAACTTCAGGTACCTCCCTCTCCGAGACCGGCCGATGACTCCGCGCCCGCTGATATTCTTCGCAGTCTTCATGCTCGCGGCATGCGGGTCCGGCACTACCCTTCGGCCGGCCGGCGAGCCCAGCCCGTCGGGCGGGACGCCTCGGCCGGTGGAGCCCACGCCATCGCCTTCACCCGAGCCTCCGCCACCCGAGCCCGCAGCCGAGTCACCCGCTCAGCCGCCCGAGCTGTCGGGAAACCTCGAGATCAGGCGGATCGGGCAGTGGTCCAACACCGGGATCGCCGAATCCAGGCGCCTGGTGATCCGGGACAACCAGACCTGGACCGCTTTCTGGAGGGAGCTGAACGTCGGCGACCAGCCTCAGGTGGACTTCAACCGCAACGTGGTGGTCGCGGTGGCGATGGGACAGCGAAGCAGCGGGGGCTACGATATCGCGGTCCAGGGGGTCTCCGGAGATAGCCGGGGAGTTGACCGTAGATGTGGTCGAGACTTCCCCCGCCCCTACCTGCGCGACCACCATGGCCCTGACCCAGCCGGTGGACGTGATCGTGGTGGTGGGTGGGGCGGGCTCGCGGAGCTGGAATTTCCGGGAGCGAAAAGAGACTAGGCCCTGTTAGGTGACAGTAATGCGACACAATGGCGGCAGCAGTGGCGGACCGTCAAGCGATTTTGGGGTTTTGCGATAGCGCATGCCTGCCAATTTGACAGAAATAGATACCGTCTGCGCCGAACCGGTCCTAGCAGTCGTAAGACATTGCCACAGCATGACTTAGTGCTCACTTGACTTGCCGGCGACAGGGGTCGTTATTCCGGCCAGGACCTGCAAAGGTGGTCCACTGAACCTGGCCTCTTAGAAAGACCCGCAATGTCGTCGTCCAACCCCACTCGTGCCCTGCCAGCGGTCGCGGTCTCGCACGGTCCCTCTAACGACCGCGCTGCTTCCAGCACTGATAACGCCTGGAACGTGACCCCTCCGTCGGCGCGAACCGCGCCGCGGGTGGAAACGATTCATGGCGAGAGCCGGATCGACGAGTACTTCTGGCTCCGCAATCGCGACGATCCTCGGGTCCTGGAGTACCTGAAGGCGGAGAACCGCTATGCCGACGGCATCATGCGGCACACCGACGGGCTCCAGGAGCAGCTCTACCAGGAGATGCGCTCCCGCATCAAGGAAACCGACCTCACCGTGCCGGAGCGGCTGGACGAGTGGTACTACTACAGCCGCACGGAGGCCGGGGGCCAGTATCCCATCTACTGCCGTAACCGGGCACCGGATGCACCGGAAGAGATCCTGCTGGACCAGAATCCCCTGGCTGCCGGGTTCGCCTATTTCCGCCTGGGGGCCTTCGAGGTCAGTCCGGACCACCGGTTGCTGGCCTACTCCGTGGATACCACGGGAAGCGAGACCTTTACCCTCTACGTCAAAGATCTCTCCACCGGCGAGATGCTGGCCGAGGCGATCAGCGGCACTTCGCCCAGCGTGGCCTGGGCCAACGATAGCCGGACCCTGTTCTACATCCAGCTGGATCACGCTCGCCGGCCCTGCCGGCTGTACCGGCACGTGCTGGGCTCCAATCCGCTGGCTGATGTCCTGGTGCACTTCGAGCCCGACGAGTCCTTCTTCCTCGACATCAGCCGGACCCGGAGCCGGGGCTACCTGATGCTGGACCTGGCGAGCCACTCGACGTCGGAGGTGCGTTTCCTCGACGCCGACCGGCCGGAAGACGAGTTTCGGGTGGTAGAGCCCCGCCGTACCGGCATCGAGTACGACGTTACCCATCACGGCGATCGCTTCTTCATCACCACCAACGACGGAGCCCCGAACTTCCGGGTCATGGCTGCTCCGGTAGCCGATCCCTCGCGACCCAACTGGTCTTCGCTGCTCCCCTACCAGGACCAAATCAAGATCGATCTGATCGAGGCCTTCCGCGACCACCTGGTGGTGTACCAGCGGCAGGCGGGACTGCGCCAGATCCGGATCGTGGATCTGGTGTCCGGCGGGGAGCACCTGGTTCCCTTCCCCGAGCCGGTTTACACCGTCCGCGGGCATGAGAACCCGGAGTTCGACACCTCGGTCCTTCGGTTCACCTATACCTCGCTGGTCACACCCAGCTCGGTCGTGGATTACGACATGAGGGGACGGACCTGGACGGTCAGGAAGGAAACCGAGATCCGAGGCGGGTATGATCGCACCCAATATCGCAGTGAGCGGCTCTGGGCCACCGGGCCTGACGGCGCTCGAGTGCCCATCTCGCTGGTCTACCGGCTGCCCCTCGAGCTGGACGGTAGCCGCCCGCTGCTACTCCAGGCCTATGGAGCCTATGGGGTGAGCTTCGACCCCGGGTTCTCCGCCAACAATCTGAGCCTGCTGGATCGGGGGTTCGTGGTCGCTATTGCCCACGTGCGTGGCGGGGAGGAGATGGGGCGGCGCTGGTACGACGAGGGGAAGTTGCTGTACAAGCGGAACAGCTTTACCGATTTCATCGCCGCAGCGGAGCACCTGGTTGCGGAAGGCTACACCTCGCCCGAACGGCTGGTGATCAACGGTGGCAGTGCCGGCGGCCTCCTGATGGGGGCGGTGACCAATCTGCGTCCCGATCTGTTTGGCGCGGTGGTGGCGGAAGTGCCCTTCGTGGACGTGGTGAACACCATGCTCGACGCAACGCTTCCGCTCACCGTGATCGAGTACGAGGAATGGGGCAATCCGGGGGAGCGGGAGGCCTACGAGTACATCCGCTCCTACTCTCCGTACGACAACGTCACAGCCCAGGACTACCCTCACATCCTGGTGACTGCGGGTCTCAACGACCCCCGCGTCGCTTACTGGGAGCCGGCCAAGTGGACCGCCCGCTTACGGGCCCGCAAGACCGACGAAAACCTCCTGTTGCTGCGCACCAACATGGGCGCCGGCCATGGCGGGGCCTCGGGACGCTACGATTACCTGAGAGAAGTGGCGTTCAAGTTTGCGTTCATGCTTACGGCGACTGCCGCGTAGGCACAGCTCCGGACCGTCCAGCCTCAAAACCCAGTGGTATCCAGGTCACCGCGACGTCGCGGGCAGAGCGCCCAGATTGAGGACCAACTCTCAACCTGGAGAAACCAGTGCGGATCGCAGACCTCATGACGCGGGATCCCGCATGTTGTACCCCGGACACCACTGCCCGGGAGGCCGCAAGAATGATGCGGGACAATGACTGCGGGGCCATCCCCGTGGTGGAGGATAAGATCAAGCGGCGCCTGGTCGCCGTGGTGACCGACCGCGACCTGGCCGTGCGAGGACTCGCCGAGGGCCTGGGGCCCGACACTCCGATCCGGCAACTGTGGACCGAGCGTCCGACCAGCGCTCAGCCCGATGACGAGGTGGAAGTAGTCCGGACGGTGATGATGCAGCAGCAGGTTCGCCGGGTGCCGGTAGTCGACCAGGACGGGGCTCTTGTCGGCATCGTAGCCCAGGCCGACATCGCCCGGGAGGACTCCGCGGCTAGCGACCGTGACCTTGGCCAGATCGTAGAGGCTATTTCAGAACCCAATCCCAAGGCGTGAGAACCGCGATTCCTGCGGCGCCGAGCACCATCAACCAGATCGCCACGTACAGCGGCACGAAATGTTGTCGGCGGCGCAGCATGTCGGGGTGATGCACCGGCATCCCGGCGAACTTTCCCCGGGGCTTGCTGGGGAAGAAGAAGGTCTTGTAGGTCTCGGTGGTCGCTACGGTATAGCCCGTGGCGGCCAGGGTGATGAGCACCAGGTTGTCAGTGAGGAACGAGAGTCCCAGCGCGTACAGCGAGGCAATGGCCGGGCTCCGGAAGAACTTGAGGATCTGGAACCCTTCGGCCGGCGCATCCTTCCACGCTCCACCGAAGGCGCTGAACCAGCCGCCCAGCCCGCCGGCCAACAGCACCGCGGCGAGCGAGGGCGGGCCCGGTGCCCGGTCCACCCAGGCGACGAAGGCCACCAACGCCAGCATCACGGCCAGATACCCCGCGCCTGCCAGCAACCGGGCGCCGCGCGACCGCACCACCTTGCCGAACACCGCGAACTGCATCGGGATGAAATACTTCGACTGGTCCTCCTCGCGGAGGAAGGTCTTGTACAGCTCGGCCAGCCCACGCTCCAGCACGTAAGTCACCCCGAAGAGCACCACGAGGTCGGCGGCCCGGGTCGGGTCCAGCCCCCAGATCACAAAGACCACGATCCCCAGCAGTACCCCCAGCACCATGCTTCGGGCGTACTTCCAGCGGGAGAACCCCTCGTGGGGCGCATCCTTGTACATCCCCCACGTCGCGGTGTGGGCACCAGCCAGGAGCCCTACAGCTGCCGCCAGGATCGCGGTCACGAGACCTCCTCGAGAGTGGGATTGCGGGCCGCCGTGCGGTACGCGGCCTCGACCAGCTCCAGTCCCTGCTGAGCGCGTGCGAGAGTCATCACCGGCTCCCGACCGGTGCGGAGCACCTCGAAGAAATCGCGAAACATCGCCTGGTAGCCGGAGATGTCCCGGAGCCCAGGGAAGAACACTTTGGACCGAGCCCCCCGCATCAGGACGAACAGTCCGTTGGACTCGAACATCGCCGAGCCGCGGGTGCCGTAGATCCGGGAGAGCCGTAAGCCACGCAGCGGCGACGGCACGTCCCACGAATGGTAGAGCGTGCCCACGCCTCCCTCTTGATACCGGGCCACCACCAGCATGCTCCGCTCCGGGCCTTCCGCGTCGCCGGGGCGGAACCCCTGCACCGATTCCACCCGCAGGCCCAGATTGGCCAGCAGGTCGATCCAGTGCACCCCGCCCTCGAAGAGCGCCCCACCGCCGGCGATCGCCTGATCGTCGCGCCAGCCGTGAACCCGCTGTCGCTTGACCGCGACCAGCTGGACAAACCGCACCTCGCCCAGAGACCCTGATGCGATCACCTGCTGAAGCACTCGGGCCAGGGGCTTGTAGCAGTAATTCTCGGCCACCAGCACCCGCCGGCCGGACCGTGCCTCCGCCGCCCGCACCGCGGCAAAGTCGGTCGAGTGCAGGAAGGCCGGCTTTTCCACGATGGCGTTCTTGCCCTGCTCCAGCGCGCTGAGGGTCAGCTCCAGGTGGGAATCGGGCGGGGTCGCCACCATCACCGTGTCCACTTCAGGACTCGCCAACGCCTCGGCGTAGGACCCGAACACGCCTGCGCCGCCGAACCGTTGGCGGAACTCCTCCGCCCGGCGAGGGTCCCGGCTGGCGTAGTATTGCCGGACCTCTCCCTGGAATCGTTTCAGTGTACCGCTATGGGTGCGGGTGACGCCGCCGCAGCCGAGGAAGGCCAGGTTAACCACGGCCGGCGACACGGCGGCGGCGCTCTACCGTTCTCGTGCTGCGACGGATCAGGGCCCGCGCGGTCCGCAGGGCGATGGCTGCGATGGTGAGACTGGGATTAACCGCTCCCGAGGTGGGCATGACACTCCCGTCCACGACGTAGAGATTGTCGACTCCACGAAACCGGCAATCGGCATCGAGCGCCGAGCTCCAGGGATCGATGCCCATTCGCACCGTGCCGACCGCGTGGGAGAAAGTGCCGATCTGGTGGCGGAAGCAGGCCCACGCACCGGCCTCTCGAAAGATCGCTCTCGCGACCCTGACGAGCGCCGTGCCCGCGGCCCGGTCCCGGTCGGTGTGCCGGTGGCTCAGCACCAGGCGCGGCAGACCATAGCGATCTCGCTTCCGGTCGTCCAGCGTCACCCGATTGGTGTAGCACGGCTGGTCTTCGGCCATCACTAGAAGCCCGGTAAAATGCTTCACCACCGGGACCAGCACGGCCGACAGCAGCGGGCCGAACTCAGCCCGCACCAGACCGAGGGGAGGCGTAGCCAGCTGCTGGAGGCTGCCAAGCTTCCCCTGGGGATGGGACACCGAGGGATGACCGAAATAAAAGTCGTGGATACCCAGCTGTTTGTGGAAGGCCCCGTCCCGGCTGGGCTGCCGGGGAAAAATTCCGAAGACGATCTCGTTGTAGTGCCGCATGAGGTAGCGGCCGATGACATGGCCGCCCGGATTGACTCCCTGGAGTCGGGAAGCGAGCAGCAGGTGGGGTGAGGCCAGGGTCCCCGCGGCCAGAATAACCTCGCGCCCGCGGTACACGGTGCGGCGCCCGCTTTCCCGATTCACCGACTCCACCCCGGTGATCCGTCCGTCCTGGAAGTGCAGCCGGCAGACCACAGAATCAGTGACCAACTTGAGCCCGCGGCGCAGCAGGGGCTGGATCACCGCGACCGCGAGATCGTTCTTGGCACTCACCGCACAGGCAAAGCCGTCGCAGGTACCGCAGGAGAGGCAAGGGCCCCGACCCTGGGAGGCGGTGTGGGTGATGGCCAGCGGAAGCCGGAACGGGCGGTAGCCCAGCGCCTGTGCGGCGTACTCGATCCGGCGGGAGATCGGGGCGAGGTCACCGGAGCGCTGAGGATAAGGAGCGCTGCGAGGCGACTCGGTCGGATCCGTGCCGGGCTCCCCCGACACATTGAGCAGCCGCTCGGCCTCGGTGTAATACGGCTCGAGGTCTTCATACCCCATGGGCCACTCGGCCCCGGCTGGACCGGCGATGTCGCGATCGGGGTGGAAGTCCTCCGCCCGCATCCGCAGTGACACTCCGCCGTAGAATACCGACGGCCCCCCGACGCAATGGAAGGCACCCAGCATCGTCGAACCTTGCGGCTCGACCACTTCGTAGGGCGACTCGGTGGAATAGTGCGGGGTGAGGGGCCCAACCGCGTCCTCCGCCCAGTTGTGAGCCCCACGATCCACCCATCCGCCCCGCTCCAGGAGCAGCACCCGCCAGCCCGCCTCGACCAGGGCGTGCGCCGTCATTGCACCGCCGAAACCGCTGCCGATCACAATGGCGTCGTAGTTGTCGGTGGAGCCGCTTCGGGTTTCTTCGGGTGCCATAGCTCGAGGGTTAGGGGTGCGCTCTACTGTGTATTACAGGGTCCGGCTTTTATTGCAAGGTCCACTTTGGCGTCCCCGCAGCGTCGCTCAGAGCGTGACTCCGGCGCCGGGAGGGGCGTCACCATGGTCCGGTGTCGGATTGCCAGACTTGACCCGTAAACCTCGACACTAGACTCTCCTCCATGATCCGATTCCATACCCTGGGGGTGTTGGACCTCAAGGACCACCAGGGCTGCGAGATTCGCTCCGTCCTCCAACAGCCCAAGCGGCTGGGCCTCCTGGCCTACCTGGTCGTCGCGTCACCCCGGAGATTTCACCGGCGCGACTCCCTCCTTGCGCTCTTCTGGCCCGACCTGGACCAGGATCACGCTCGGGCCGCGCTGCGACGCGCCCTCTATTTTCTCCGGACCGAGCTGGGTGCGGAAGTGATTGCCGGACGGGGGGACGACGAAGTAGGTGTCAACGAGGACACCCTCTGGTGCGACGCCCCGGCGCTGGACCGTGCGGTGGAGGAGGGAGCGCCGGAGCGGGCCTTGTCGCTGTACCGGGGACCCCTGCTCGACGGGCTCTACGTCAGCGGGGCGGCCCCGGAGTACCAGGAATGGCTCGACCGGGAGCGCGGCCGGCTCCGGTCGCGGGCGGCAGTGGCCGCCAAGATGCTTTCGGGGCAAGCCGCATCGGAAGGGCGGCTGCATGATGCCGCCGGGTGGGCCCGCAGAATGCTGGAGCTGGCGCCCGACGACGAGGCCACGCTGCGGAGATTGGTCGACCTCCTGGACCAGTCGGGCGATCGTGCCGGGGCGTTACAGGCCTACGAGGACTTTGCCCGGCGGCTGACCCAGGAGTACGAGTTGCAGCCCTCCGGCGAAACCCGCGCGGCGGTGGATGCGATTCGGGCCCGCCCTGGGTCCGATGCCAGGCCCCTGCCACCAGTGGCACCGTTCACCATCGCCGTCCTTCCGTTCGCGATCCGGGGCGATCCCCGCTTCGCCTATCTCAGCCAGGGAATGGTGGACCTGCTTGCCACCAAGCTGGATGGCGCCGGCGAAGTGCGGACGGTGGATCCGCGGGCACTGCTCCGTTTCGTGGCGCGGGAACCGGTAGCCGGCAGCGACCCTCCCGGTCCGGACGAGGGCCGCGCGGTGGCGCAGCACTTTGGGGCGGGGCGCTACCTGCTCGGCGCCATCGTCGAAGCCGGCGGCAGATTGGAAGCAAGCGCGTCGCTCTACGCCCCCGCGGGCTCCCCCATCGCGAGCGTGCGGGCCACGGCGGCGAGCGAGGCCGAGGTATTCGACCTGGTCGACGAGCTTGCCCGGCAGATCCTCGGCAGCCAGCAAATCGGGACGAGCACCCGGCTGGGACAGCTCGCGGCCCGCACCACCCACTCGCTCGACGCCCTCAAAGCCTATCTCACCGGGGAGCGCGCCCTGCGTGACGGGCGCTATTTCGACGCGTTGGAGCGGTTCCGGGCCGCGGTGAACGCCGACGGTTCGTTTGCGCTGGCGTATTACCGGATGGCCGCCGCCGCTGCCGGATGCGCGTTGATCGATCTGGCCAGGAGCATGGCCGACCGGGGCTATGAGCACCGCGAGCGGCTGTCGCCTCACGACCAACTGGTGCTGCGGGCGCAGCGTGCCTGGCTGCACGGCGCGGTGGCCGACGCCGAGTCGCTCTACAACAGCATTACCGGCACCTACCCTGACGACGTCGAGGCTTGGTTCCACCTGGGCGACCTTCTGTTCCATTCCAACCCCCTGCGGGGCCGCTCGGCGGCGGAGGCGCGAGAACCGTTCGAGCGGGTGGTGCGGTTGGAACCCGATCACGTGGGAGCGATGACTCACCTGGTGCGAATCTCGGCGATCGAGGGGCGCCGGGAGGAAATGTTCGCCTTGATAGAGCGAATCCTGCGAGCCAGCCCCGAGGGCGATCAGGCCCTGGCCATGCGCGCCCTGCGGGCCTATGCCGGTGACGATCCGGCGGCGTCGGCCGCCATTGCTGGAGAGCTCCAGCGTGCCCGGGCCATAACCGTGGCGGTAGCCTTTGCGGATGTGGCGCTCTATGCCGGAAATCCGGCAGGAGCGGAGAGCTTGGCTCGGAGTTTCATCCAGGTCGCCCGCTCGGCCGAGCTGCGGGCCCTCTGCCACATCCAGCTGGCGCACCTGGCACTGGCCAGGGGTCAGTGGAAGTCGGCGGCAGACGAATTGGAACACGCCAGGTCGCTTGACGCCACCTGGGGATTGGAGATCCGTGCGCTGTTCGCCTCCTTACCCTTCGTACCGATGACCGATGCCGAGCTGGAGCGCTTGCGCGACGAGCTGGCACGGTGGAACGCCGCGGCGGTGCCGGCCAGCATGTTCCTGGTGTTCGCGATGCACAACGGGCTCCACCCGGCGATCCGCTACTACCTGCTCGGCATGCTGGAGGCTCGGCTGGGCCGGGCGGGCGCCGCAGGCGAGCAGGCGGCCGCACTGGAATCGTTGGGGGAGACAGCCGGACCGCTGGTGCGGAGCTTTGCGGTCGAGTTGCGAGCCCGGATCGCCCAAGTAGAGGGCAAGGCAGAACAGGGCGCGAGGCTGCTGGACGGATCGCAGCCGGAGCTGTGGTTTCAGCTCACGGTAGCCTCACCCTTCTTTTCGCTGGCCTCGCGCCGCTACCTGCACGCGGAGCTGCTCCGAGAGGCAGGCCGGCCGGAGGAGGCGGCTGGGTGGTACGCTACGATCGCCCAGCGGTCGCCCTACGAGCTGATCTACCTCGCCCCGGCGCAGAGCCGGCTGGCCGAGATGGCCGCTGCGAGAGGGGACGAGACCGCGGCGGAGCGGCATCGGAGGCGAGTGAAGGAGCTATTGTCATCGCGAGCGTAGCGAGGGACCTACTACTAAGTTCCGGAACTTTCAGGCTAGATCCCTCGCTCCGCTCGGGATGACAGAACCCCATGGCAAACCAGCGACGATTCAACCGGCTCTGCGTCTTCTGCGGCACCAATCCCGGCTCCCGGCCGGAGTACGGCAACGCCGCCAAGGCGCTGGGCAAGCTGCTGGCCGAGCAGGATATCGAGCTGGTGTATGGCGGCGCCAGCGTGGGGATCATGGGTGAGCTGGCCGACTCGGTGCACGAGCACGGCGGCCACGTGACCGGAATCATTCCCCAGCAGCTCATGCAGAAGGAGGCGGCCCACACCGGGATTCCCGACCTGATCGTGGTGGCCTCGATGCACCAGCGGAAGTCACAGATGGCCGACATGTCCGACGGGTTCATCGCACTGCCGGGCGGGATCGGCACCTTGGAGGGGTTCTTCGAGATCCTCACCTGGGGCCAGCTCGGCATCCATGCCAAGCCGTGCGGGGTTCTGAACGTGGCCGGCTACTTCGACGCGCTCACCACGTTTCTCGACCACGCGGTAGCGGAGGGCTTCCTCACCGAGTCGCACCGAAGCGGGATCATGATCGAGTCCGATGCCAGCCGTCTGCTCGACCGGATGCTGAGCTACGCGCCGCCGGAAGGTGAGCGGCTGATGGGGCGAACCCATCGGTAGGCGAGGTCACGACACCACCGGACCGCCGTTCTTCTTCTTCCCTCCCGTTGCCTCGGGCGCGGGATCGCGCTGAGCGTGGGCCATGGGCTTCCGCTTCTCGGCGAAGTGATCGACGTATGCCCGGGTGAACTCGGCCCCCAGTAGCACGATCTGGGCGGAGTAGTAGACCCACACCAGCAGCACCACCACCGAGCCGGCGGCACCGTAGGTGGAAGCCACGCCGCTAGTGCCGAGATAGAGGCCGATCGCGTTCTTGCCAATGGTGAAGAGTCCCGCCGTCACCAGCCCTCCCACCCACACGTCTCTCCAGAGCAGGTCCACGTCCGGCAGCACCTTGTACACCATGGCGAAGAGCAGAGTAATCACTCCCAGCGACACCAGCACATTGAGGGCTTGCGACAGGACGGTGAATCCGGGAAGGACGTTCCCCAGATAGCTCTGCAGCGCGGCCAACCCGGCGCTCACCACCAACGAAACCAGCAGGAGGAAACCCACTCCGATGACCAGGCCGAAGGAAATGACACGCTGGAGCAGCATCTCACGCACTCCCGCGTTGGGTTTCGGCTTGACCCGCCAGATCGCGTTGAGCGAGGTCTGGAGCTCGAGGAAGGCACCGGTGGCGCCGAGAAAGAAAGTCAGCGTCCCCAGTACGGTCGCGACCCGGCTGGACGATGGCTTGGCCGCGCCCTCGAGCATGGCCTGCACCGCTCGGGCGCCCTCCAGTCCCACCAGTCCTTTGATCTGGCCCACGATCTGTCCCCGCACCGCCTCCTCGCCGAACGCCAGACCTGCAATGGCAATGGCGACCACCAGCATGGGAGCCAGCGCGAACAGGGTGTAATAGGACAGCGACGCGCCCAGCCGGGGGACGTTGTCGTTCCACCAGCCGCTGACGGCACGTTTGAGCACCGTCCAGAGATCGCCGGGAGCTAAGGACATCTACGGTGAAGCCGAAGGCGGCTGCGGCCGGCCACCGGGATTCCAGGCCGGGAGCCTCGCCGTCGGCCAGCACCCTCACCGAGCGGGCGACCGCGTCTACCGCACGCTCCAGGTGAGCGAAGTCGATCAGCTCTACCTCATCCGACGGCTGATGGTAGTCGGCGTGCAGATTGAACGACGACAACGTGTGTGCCGGGATTCCTCGCATGGCAAACGCGATGTTGTCGCTGCGCTCGAAGAACTTGAATTGGGGACGGGGATCGGCCACGACGGGGATGCCGGCGGCCGCAAGGCTCTGGCCCATGGTGGACCGCTCGTAACCCGTGAGCCACAACTTGCCAGGACCACCGGCTAGCGAGTCCGGCCGGCCGATCATCTCCACCTGCAGATCGGCCACCGTCTGCTCCAATGGCACCACCGGATGCTCGATGTACCAGCTGGTGCCCAGCAACCCCTGCTCCTCGCCGGTGGTGAGCAGAAAGATCACCGTGCGTCGCGGCGGCGTCCCCGAGGCCATCGAGGCCGCGGCTCCCAGGACGGCGACCACGCCGGAGCCATCGTCGTCGGCGCCGTTGTAAATCGAATCGCCTGCGACCGGCGGGCCGATTCCGAGATGGTCGAAGTGCGCCCCAACGATCACCGCCTGGCTGCGGAGCGCCGGGTCGGCACCCCGCAGGATTCCAATGACGTTGACGTCTCTGACCGAGTCGGTCATCCGCTGAAGGTACCCGCTGTCTCCCGCGGGCTCGAGCCCAAGCTCCTGCATCCGTGAGGCGATGAAGCGTGCCGCCCGCACGGAGCCTGGAGTGGCGGTCTTGCGGCCCTCCATGGAATCCGCGGCGAGGGCGCTCAGTGCCTGGCGTATGTCGAAGGACTTCGCCGGCTGAATCGGGGCCGGTGTGGCACCGGCACAGGAGAGGGACAACAGGGTTGCTGCTAAGACAGTCGGCGAAGCGGCGCACGCACTGCTCCCAGTTGGGGAGAAAGAGATTGACAGCCTACTGTCACAGCCTTCGATCAGCGAAGCCCCGTCATCGTTCGAAACCGATAGGGCTCCCCTTCGACCGAGAAATACAGATCGTCCGGCTCCCGGGGCAAGTCGGCCCCGAAGTAATGTCGCAGCACGTTGCCCAGCACGTTCACTACGGTGACCGTGTCACCGAACGCCTGCGCGCCGCCACCGGGGAGATAGTACGCGCCGAACGCGCCTAGTCGCTCCCGCACGGCGGCTGGGGGAACCGCGGCTGCGGCCGGTGCGTCCGAGGCGCCGAGAGTGTTGGTGCCGTGATCGCCCTGGATCAGAATGATCGGTGGCTCGGGGGAAGAGCGAATCACCGTGGCCACCACCTCCAGCAGCATGCCGTTGAGACAGTGGAGCTGGTCGAGATAGGCCCGCTTCCGGTCTTGCCGATGGCCGTAGGTCGGCCGTGGCTTGGGGCGGCACTCCCGGTCGAATACGTACGGGAAGTGGGGATCGATCAGATGGGCAAAGACCAACCTCGGGCCTGGAACGGACGGCGCGCCCGCGAGTCCGGCGAAGGTCCGTTTGAGGTAATCGGCGTCGCTCTCGTAGTCAGAGTAGAGCAGGTCCAGCATCGTCAGCCGTCGCACCGTCCGGCGAAAATCGGAGCCGGTCAGCTCGCGGTCCAGCGACAGCCCCGCCCAGGTGCGGTAGTTCAGGTTGGCCTGCGGAGCCTGCCTGGTCGGGAGCCACCACTGTGAGGGAAAGAAGACGTAGTGGTAGCCCCGATCGGTCAGGAATCGCACGCCCCTGCTGGACTCCACCAGATGATTGGGAATCGTCGGGTCGTTCGAGCCCGCTCCCGGGTGGGTACCGAGATCCACCAGATGGCTGGCGTTGAGGAGCGAAGGTATCGAGAGCAGCGTGTGCGCGTAGTTGCTATGGACTACCGCGGGGATGAAGAAGCCCAGCCGCCGGAGGCTGTCCTCGAAGTCACCATTGTCGTAATTGAAGCGCTCACGCAGGACACTCGAGTTGGCATACTCATCTACCAGGAGAAGGTAGATATCGGGTGATCGAGAGCCGCCGGCCAGCTTCGCCTTGGCAGGAATCGGCTGGGCGAGGCGGCGGACCAGCGGGTTCTCTTGCAGCTCCCTTCCAGCCCGAACTCGTTGGAGGACGATCGCACTCACCAACCAGGCGGTCAGGAATCCGCCGGTAAGACTGAGAAAGCTCGCTCCCCGTTCGAGGACAACGGGCCTACGCAACAGCACCCGGAGAACGACCGCGGTGAGCAACAGGCCCGCAGGGACCAGCACGAAGTGAGTGACGGGCCCCAGCACGCTCGCGGCCCGAAACGCCACTTTTCCGTAAGCGAAGAACCAGACCACCGCCGTCAATACCGCCAGAGGCGGAAAGTGTCCGCCCCACCGCCCGTCGGCCACAAGCAGCGCCGCCCCATACACCAGGAGACACCCCAGCAGAATTACTGCGAGCGCCGGGAGTAGATCTCCAACCCTCACGTACCCTGGGTAATTGGCTGCGATGTGAAGGGCTGGCAGAATGGCGAAGAGGAAGGGATAGAGGCGAGTGAGCCGCTGCCTCACGTCGAAAGCTCCGGCGCGCAGGAGGTCATGAGATACGCGGAGCGGTCCGACTGGGCGATCGCTTGGGATCGGTCGATCCGAAAATGACGCTTGAAGGCTTCCTCGAAGCCTTCCCGGGTGTATCCGGGGAAGATGTCGGGTCGGTCGCGCAGCAAGCGTTTGACCTGGGAATCGCTCTTGGGGACAAACTCGATCACCAGCGTTCGTCCCAACCGGGAAAGAAATCGAGCGATGCGCTCGAGCGGGAGATTGTGGCCGATGGCCAGGTGGTGAACCAGGGCAAGCGCCAGGATGGCGTCCGCCGGACCCCGCTGCTCCAGCGAGAGCCGCTCCTGATGGGCCCACCCCTGGGCAGGCGATGGGTCGGTCAGATCCAGAAGCAAGGGCAGAATCCCGGTCTCACCCTGCTCTCGCACCCGCCGGTAGTTTCGCTCCACCGCAGCGGGATCCAGATCAAAGGCCATAACCCGCGGCACTATCTGCCGGGCGGCGCGGCTGTATTCCCCGGTGTTGGCTCCTAGATCCCAAGCGACTCCCGCGCCACGATCCCTCAGCATGTCCACCACGATGTCACGCTTGGAGCCGGCGGCCTCGACCGTGTAGTTGTTGTCGCCGACATAGTCGGCCCACTGGGTGCCCGCCGGATTCCACTCCAGACCCTCGACCGTGCCGCGAAGGCCCCGGACCAGGGCCACGGCCGCATCCCGGCTCATCCCCTTCCGGCGCCCTTGACCCTCGGTGCCCGGCCCGGTGCCCGAATAGCGCTCCACCAGCCAAGCGTGCAGATGCAGGTGCACCAGGGTTCCAGGCCGAAGCCAGGTAGACCTGGGGAGTAGCTTGCTGCCGAGCTGGAGTGGAATCCCATCGAGATGCGACCGAAGCAGGCTGCCGCAGCGGACGTCGCGCCGGCTCATCAGCATGAGGGGCACCAGGAAGTGCTCGCAAAACTGTTTGTAGGCCGCCCAGGGCGACCCTTCTTGCCGAGGCTCGAACGACAGCGTGTCGATGAAGATCGGGCGCCCGTCCTCGAACTGCACGTTGTAGGCGCTGGCGTCGCGCAGGGTGAAGCCGCGGGCCAGTGCCCGTTCCTGCAGCTCGAGGGTGAGGAGGGCAGCGTCCCGGAGCTGGCCAAAGCACCATTCGTAGGGGTAGGAGATGAACCCGATGCGGTGGGGCTCCAGCACGGCGCAGGCATCCTCCGTCGCCGCCAGCTCCAGGCCGACCAGCCGGTGGGCGACCAGCTTCCGGTCCCGGATGAGGTCGTCGCACAGCCCCGAGGCCAGGAAGGCCTCGAAGGGCTCCCGAAAGACCTGATTGACCTGGCGGTAGAGGGTGCCGTCGCGGGTGTAGAGGAACCCGCTGGGGTCGCGGAACGAGCTGTCTAGTGCTTGTCCGCCCACGGGCCCCGGCGCGGGACAAGGGACTTGAAGAAGGACTTCACGGCTTCACGCACCCGGCCGACCATGGCCACGGCCGACAGGGCGCCGGCGGCAAGAAGTTGCAGCACCAGGCTGCCGGCGGTGGGATCGATGTACATAGGGGGCCCCGAGCGGTTGGAGGTCACAGATCAGTCATCGTAGAGTAACGATACTGTGACTCGACCGGCTGTGACAGGTGCCACAACGATCCCCCCAAGTTCATTCCGAATTGGATAGCCTCCCTCCGCTGCCCGCGGCCTCCTGGACCCACACGGTCTTGATGTTGACGAACTCGCGGATCCCGAAGGGCCCCAGCTCTCGCCCGTAGCCCGACTCCTTGACCCCGCCGAAGGGCAGCCGGGGGTCGGACGCCACCATGGCGTTGATGAAGACCATCCCGGCCTCCAATTCCGCGATGAAGCGTGCCCGCTCGGCGGGGTCATTGGTCCAGGCGCTGGCCCCCAGCCCGAAGGGGACGTCGTTGGCGAGGCGAATCGCGTCGTCAATGGACCGCGCCCGGAAGAGCAGCGCCACCGGCCCGAAGACCTCGTCGCGGTAAGCCGGTGAATCGGGACTTATCCCGCTCAGTACCGTCGGCTGATAGTAGTATCCCGGCCGCTCGAGCCGGTGCCCGCCGGTGAGAAGTTTGGCGCCGGCCGCGACCGTCCGCTCGACCTGCTCGGTGATGGTCCGCAGCTGCGCCTCGTTGGCCAGCGGTCCGATATCGGTCGCGGGGTCCATCGGATCGCCCACGGTTAGGGCCGCCATCCCCGCAACGAACCGGCGCTCGAACTCGTCCGCGATCGGCTCGGCTACGATGAACCGCTTGGCCGCGATGCAGGACTGGCCGTTGTTGATGACCCGGGCCTTGACCGCGGTCCGCACTGCGGCCTCGAGGTCGGCGCTGGGCATTACCACAAAGGGATCGCTGCCGCCCAGCTCGAGCACGGTTTTCTTGATCGCCTTTCCGGCGGTGCTCGCCACCTGGGAGCCGGCACCACTGCTGCCGGTGAGGGTGACCCCCGCGATCCGGTCGTCCTCGATTACCCGGCGCACCTGGTCGGTCTCGATCAGCAGGGTCTGGAAGACGCCCTCGGCGAACCCCGCACGGCGAAAGATCTCCTCGATCGCCAGGGCACACTGGGGGACGTTGGAGGCATGCTTCAGGAGTCCGACGTTGCCGGACATGAGCGCCGGCGCGGCGAAGCGGAATACCTGCCAGAAGGGAAAGTTCCACGGCATGATCGCCAGGATCGGCCCGATCGGCTGGTAGCTGACGAAGCTGCGCGACGCGGTGGTCTCCACCACCTCGTCCGCCAGAAAGCGCGCCGCATTCTCCGCGTAGTAGCGGCAGCCCCAGGCGCTCTTGGCGGCCTCCTCGATGCCCGCCTTGAGCGGCTTGCCCATCTCGGTGACCATCAATCGTCCGAAGGCTTCCTTCTCCTGCTCCAGGATCTCGGCTGCCTTGAGCATCAGGCGGGCCCGCTCGGCAACGGGGGTGCGGCGGTGGCGACGATAGGCCTCCGCCGCTCGGGCCAGCCGGGTTTCCAGCTCGGCGGGGGTGAGCGGAGTGAAGCTGCGAAGCGTCTCACCCGTTGCGGGGTTTATGGTCGCGATAGGCATGGGGGAATGATAAGTGCGAGCGTCATCCCGAGCGAAGCGAGGGACCTAGCAGGCATGCTTCGAAGCCCGCCGGGCCCGCTCCCTCGCTTCGCTCGGGATGACACTATCTTACCCGGCGACTATGGACGCCCTGCACGTTCTCCTGCACGATAGCATCGACTACGCCGGCCTGTTCCCTCCGGCGGGGCTCGATATGAGCACCGCGGTTCGGAACTACGCGACGTATCGCAAGAGCCCTGACGCGTGGGCACTGGGCCGGTTCGTGCTGCCGGTGGCGCGCATGGCCGAGTTCGAGACCGCGGCCGCTGGAGTGTTGTCCCCCACGGCGGCCGACTGCTGGCGAATTGCCGCTCTAGCCGGAGGGTCTTCCGAAGAGCTCCAAGCCATCGGTGAGTTCAACTGCCGCCACGCGGCCGCTGGCGCGCGGTCGGTGGTCGCCGACGTGGTGGAGCTCAAGGCCGACTCGGTCGAAGCCATCGAGTCCATCATGCGGGCGATGACG
Source organism: uncultured Gemmatimonadales bacterium (assembly GCA_963812755.1). GTDB lineage: Bacteria > Gemmatimonadota > Gemmatimonadetes > Gemmatimonadales > GWC2-71-9 > CAVVWJ01. The sequence continues at coordinate 222,721 of CAWEWK010000007.1, forward strand.
AGCTCCCTGCAGGCGTACATCGAGATCCCCTTCGACCGGGACCCGGCGGATCTCATCGCGGCGATCGGGCGGACCGGTGCCCGCGCCAAGGTCCGCACCGGTGGGATTGCCGCCGCTGCCTTTCCCGCCGCTCGCGACCTGCTTCGCTTCCTGGTGGCGTGTACCCAGGCCGGCGTCCGGTTCAAGGCCACGGCTGGGTTGCATCATCCGCTCCGTGGCGACTATCGGCTCACCTATGCGACTGATAGCGAGTGGGGAGCCATGTACGGCTTCCTCAACCTCTTTCTGGCTGCGGCGTTCCTGCGGGCGGGCATGGACCAGGCCGATGCAGCGCGATTGCTGGAAGAGCGTTCCGTAGAAGCATTCCGATTCGAGGGACGAGAGCTCTCCTGGAACGGTCACCGGCTGGACCGCGAGGTGCTGCACCGGGCCCGCCGCGACGCGATCATCTCGTTCGGTTCCTGCTCCTTCACCGAGCCGCTGGAAGACCTCCAGTCGCTCGGCATCCTCTAGAGCCCGGGATAAGCCGCTGGATCAAACCCATGCGCCGGAGCGGACCTCCTGGGTGGAGTCGGCCAACGGCGAGAGCGATTTCCCGATTCAGAATCTGCCTTTCGGCGTCTTTCGCCGGAGGGAGGAGGAAGAGCCACGAGTCGGCATCGCGATCGGCGATCAGATCCTCGACGTCACCGCCTGCCACGATGAGGGCCGCTTCACCGGGCCGGCCGAGCGTGCCGCCGAAGCCTGCGCCGCGCCGGGGTTGAACCCGCTGATGGAGTTGCAACGGGAGTTCCGCATCGACCTGCGGCGCCAGGTGAGCGCTTTGTTGGATTCGAAGTCGCCGGCGCCTCAACGCACCCCTCGCTTGGCGGATCGACTCCTGGTGCCGATGGCCGAGGCCGAGTTGGCGCTGCCGGCGGCCATCGGTGACTACACCGACTTCTACGCCTCGGTGCATCACGCCAGCAACGTCGGCAGCATGTTTCGTCCCGACAACCCGCTGCTACCCAACTACAAGTGGGTACCGATCGGCTATCACGGCCGGGCGTCGTCCATCGTGGTCAGCGGATCGCGGGTGCGGCGCCCCCAGGGCCAGGTCAAAGACCCTCAGGCTGAAGCCCCGGTGTTCGGCCCGACCAGACTGCTCGACTATGAAATGGAAGTGGGCTGTTTCGTGGGGCCCGGGTAATCCGCTGGGCCAGCCGGTGCCGATCGACCGCGCGGAAGAGCATCTGTTCGGGCTCTGCCTGGTCAATGACTGGTCCGCGCGCGATGTGCAGGCATGGGAGTATCAGCCGCTGGGACCCTTCCTGTCCAAGAACTTCCTGACCACGGTCTCGCCCTGGGTGGTGACCCTCGAGGCGCTGGAGCCCTTCCGGGTTCCGGCCTGGAAGCGTCCGTCCGGCGACCCCTCTCCCCTTCCCTATCTCTGGTCGGAGCGTGACCAGACGCGCGGAGGAGTGGACCTCGTGGTGGAAGTCCATCTCTCATCGGCACGGATGCGGGAGGCCGGGGTTGCCCCGGTCCGGTTGAGCCGGGGACGGGTTGCCGACCTGTATTGGACCGTCGCCCAGATGCTGGCGCACCACACCAGCAACGGGTGCAATCTCCGCCCGGGCGATCTGTTCGCGAGTGGGACGGTGTCGGGGCCGGAAAAGGAGGCCCGAGGCTGCCTGCTCGAGCTGACCTGGCGCGGCTCGGAGCCGATCACCCTGCCGACCGGTGAGGTCCGCAAGTTCCTGGAGGACGGCGACGAAGTCATCATGCGTGGCGCCTGCGAGCGTCCTGGTGCGGTGCGGATCGGGTTCGGGGAGTGCCGGGGCTTGGTGATTCCAGCATGATGATTGTCATCCCGAGCAAAGCGAGGGACCTACTGTGGGGTTCCGGAACTTTGAAGTAGGTCCCTCGCTCCGCTCGGGATGACACCCATCGTGCCGAAAATCCCTACCCGAACCCAAGTCTCCGCCGGCGGCGTCGGCTTCAGAAAGAACGGACCCGAAGTCGAAGTCGTCCTGATCGCGGTGGATTCGGCCAAAGGGCTGCGGTGGCAGCTCCCGAAGGGGATCGTCGAGGAAGGCGAAACTCCGGAAGCCGCCGCAGTCCGCGAAGTGCGAGAAGAGACCGGCATCGTGACCGAACCGGTGCAGCTAATTGAGCGGATCGAATACTGGTACTACGGGACTGAAGGCCAGGAACGCATCCGGTATCACAAGTACGTACACTTCTTCCTGCTCCGCTACCTCTCGGGCAACGTCGCGGATCACGACCACGAGGTGGCCGAGGCTCGCTGGGTAGGCCTGGCGGACGCCAAGCCGATGCTCGCGTTTGCCAGCGAGCGGAAGATCGTGGAGCAGGTCGAGGCGATTGTGGCGTAGGGGTGCACCGGAGTGCACCCGTACATCTATCCCTTCTTCACGATTCTGTTCAGCACCTCCTGGGCGTAGTCCTTGTCCCACTCCACAGTATTCTTTCTGGCCGATACCTCAACCTTCGTGGTGGTGGACGACTCCCGATTCATCTTGATGGTAACGTCGAGGTCGCCCTTCTTTCCCTTGAGCTCCCGCTGGTCGCCACTCTGCTTGGTGCTCTCCGCGTCCTTCACGATTCCCAGCTCGCCCATGACCGACTCGGCGCGACCGGCCACCTCGTCCACCGGCGCCTCCACCAACGACTCCGCCCCGCGTGATGTGAGATACACGCCTCCAGCCGCCCCCGCGCCGGCCGCCGCCGCCACGCAGGCAGCAGCTGGAAGTGTGCTGAAGAAAAGCAAGGCGAGCTTCGATATCCTGACCATAAGGCCTCCTGTTGGGTTAGGGCGAATGGTAGAGGCAGGCTACACACCGGGTCCACGTTCCAGGTCACCATCCGGATGTAACGGTGGTCATGCTGCAGGCTATATTTCATGCAACTTCCTTGGAGCGCCCTGCCCGTGGCTACCTTCCTCAAGACCAGCGAGATCTCGATCGGCGGAGCCCGTACCCTGCCGGGAGAGTACTTCACTTCCCCCGAGATCTTCGCCCAGGAGATCGAGAAGATCTTCCTCGGACGCTGGCTCTGCGTCGGCCGGGAAGACCGGATCTCCAATCCTGGGGCCTACTTCGTTCAGGACATCGGGACCGAGAGCGTCATCGTCTTGCGGGACCGGTCCGGGGGGATCAAGGCCTACCACAACGTCTGCCGCCATCGGGGCACCCGGCTCTGCGAGGAGCACACCGGGCAGTTTTCCGAAACCATCCAGTGCCCCTACCACGCCTGGACCTACGGACTCGACGGGCGGCTGATCGGCGCCCCTTCGACCAGCGACCTGGAGCACTTCAACAAGGCCGAATGGCCCTTATACCCGGTCGCGGTGGAGCGCTGGGAAGGCTTCCTCTTCATCAACCTGGCGCAGAATCCGGAGCCGTTCCGGAAGGGATACGAGGCGCTGGTGGGTCGCTTCAGCCGGTTCAATCTCCCCAACCTCCAGATTGCCCGAACCATCGAGTACGACGTGAGGTCGAACTGGAAGCTTCTCTTCCAGAACTATTCCGAGTGTTATCACTGTGGGCCGGTGCACCCGCCGCTGGCCAAGATCACCCCGCCCACCAGCGGCGAAAACGATCTGGTCGAGGGACCGTTCACCGGCGGCTTCATGGTGATGACTCACGGACACGAGAGCCTGACGATGAGCGGGAAGTCCTGCGGTGTCGTGGTCGGCGATCTGCCCGAAGAAGACATGAACCGGGTGTACTACTACGCGATCTTCCCCAACATGCTGCTCAGTCTGCATCCCGATTACGTGATGTTCCACACCCTGTGGCCCAAGGGAACCGACCGCACCCAGATCTTCTGCTCCTGGTTGTTCCACCCGGCCACTCTCAGCGATCCGTCATTCAATCCGGACGACGGGGTGGAGTTCTGGGACATGACGAATCGCCAGGACTGGCACATCTGCGAGCAGAGCCAGCTCGGCGTGCAGTCCCGCGCCTACCGCCCCGGGCCCTACTCGAAGCGGGAGAGCCTGTCGGTGGCGTTCGATAGGGAGGTATTGAAGGCGTTGGGATGAACGGCTATCGGGCTATCGGCTATGGGCTATGGGCTATGGGCTATGGGCTATGGATCGCGCAGCTTGAGGCTCGGTAGCGCGGATAGCGGATAGCCGATAGCTGATAGCTGATAGCTGATAGCCTACCGCATGATTTCCTGAATCACCCCAACATACAGCTTCAGCCCGAAGTCGATGTTCTCCAGCGACACCCTCTCGTCGTTGCCGTGGACGCTGTGGCGCAGTTCGTCCATGTCTACCAGCCAGGGCTCTATCCCATAACAGATGATCCCGGCTGCCGCGTAGTAGGGGCGGTCGGTGGCGCCGGCGCTCACCGTGGTAGCAAACGGCACGTTGGGCAGCAGCCGCCCGGCCACTCGCTCGATGGCGCGGAACATCGGGGTATCCAACGGGGCGTCGTATCGGGGAGCGATGTCGCCGATCGACTCGAGGCGGACCTTGGGATCGGCGATCACCCGCTCCAACTGCCGACGGAATGCGGTAGTGTCTTCATCGGGCAGGAGCCGGATGTCCAGTTCGGCCGAGGCCTCTTGAGGGATGGTGTTGGTCTTGTCGGAGCCTGTCAGCACGGTCGGAGTGATGGTGTTGCGGAGCAGCGCGTTGCGGTCCGGCTCGCTGAGTAGCCAGGCCCTGCCTCGGCGGGAGCGCAGCGCCTTGGCCGCGTCGGCCAGCCAGGCCCGGTGCTCGCCCGATTCATATCGGGACTGCGCCTTGAAGAACCGGTCCACTGCCGGCGTCAGCCGCACCGGGGTCTGCCAGGCAGAGAGCCGGGTCAGCGCCTGCGCCAGGCGCTCGACCGGATTGTCGCCCAGAGGGACCGAGCCATGCGAAGTGGTTCCCGTGACCACCATCTTCTTCCAGTAAGTCCGTTTCTCCCCGACGTCGATTCCATACCAGCGCACCTTGCCGTTCTCCACCCGGACGGCCGAGCCCTCGGTGAGCAGGTATTCGATGTCGCCGACCAGATCGGGATGTTTCTGGATGAAGGTGCGCGAGCCGAGTCCGCCGATCTCCTCATCGGCGTTGCCGACAAAGACCAGGTCGCGGGTGAGTGGCACTCCGGCTCGCTTGAGGGCGATGAAGGCCATCAGCTGAATGATCCCGTGTCCTTTCATGTCCAGTGCGCCCCTGCCCCACACGTATCCGTCCTTGGTAATCCCTTCGAACGGCGCCACCGACCACTGCTCCCTAGTGGCCGGCACCACGTCCATGTGGTGCACCAGAGCGATCGCCTTCCCGGGGCCGCTCCCCGAAAGCCGGGCGTAGAAATTGGCGCGGCCGGGACCCAACTCCGCGGTGTCGAGGATCTGGCCCTCGATGCCTTCGCGGGCAAGCACCTCCTTCAACCAACGGGCGGCGGCCAACTCGTTGCCGGGCGGGTTGCTGGTGTTGATCCGGAGATACTGCGAGAGTAACCCAGCGGCCTCGTCCCGCAGACGGGCGTAGTCGAAGCCGGCCGACTGACCCATGGCCTGCGTGGTCATGAGGATCAGCAGGATGCCGGCAAGAGCCCAGATGGCGAACGACCCTCATCTCGTCTCCTGTAGCAGGCGGGCGGCCAGCTCCTTGGCCAGCTTGGCGCAGACGGCGGCGGTCACGCCGCCGGCGTCGTTGAGCGGGTTGAACTCCACCAGGTCGGCCCCAACCAAGTCGCCTTCGAACTGCTGAATGATGCCCAGCGTCTGTCTCACGGTAAGGCCGCCCGGCTCCCGATGAGAAATGCCGGGCACCAACCCCGGCTCCAGTGCGTCCAGGTCAAGCGAAAGGTAGACCGGTGTATCGAAGGCGAGCCGGGTCCCGTCTCGCCAGTCCTTCATCTCGATGATTTCCACCTTGAAACGCGCGGCCTGCTCCCGCTGGTGCGGGGTCAGGGTACGGATTCCCACCTGCACCAGCCGGTCGGCGAGCCCCTCCTCCATGATTCGGGCGAAGGGGCATGCGTGGGAGAACCGGTCGCCCTGGAACTCGTCGTACAGATCGCCGTGAGCGTCCAGATGAAGAATGGACAGCCGGGGAAAGCTGGGCCGAAGCCCGCGGAGGGTCGGGTAGGTGATCGAATGGTCGCCGCCCAGGATCAGCGGCCGGCGACCGCTCGTTGCGATACCAGCGACCGCGCTCTCAATCATCTTGCGAGCGCTCTCAGGGGCCTCGTCGTCGCCGAATCGAAGGTCACCCTCGTCATCCATGACGCCGGCGCTGATGTCCACTCCCATCTCGCTGTAGGGATTTCCGGCTTCGGACCAAAGCGTTTCCCGGATCACCGGGGGCGCTCCCGCGGTGCCTCGTTGATACGAGGAGCTGGCGTCGTAGCAGATTCCCAGAAGCGCGACTTGTTTTTCCAAGGACGAGATCTCGCTTTCGCTTACCACGAAGGCACGAAGGGCACGAAGGAACACCTAAGCCTCCCCACCCCAACACTCTTTTGTTGCTTTTTCTTTGTGCCCTTCGTGTCCTTCGTGCCTTCGTGGTGAATACGACACAGATTCACTCTATCCACGTCTTGGTGACCGCGAGGACCTTGTTCGGCTCGTCGGCGGCCGGGATTAGCGCCAGGCCTCCGGCGGGGATGGGGCGGTCACCGGCGCCGTCACACCATGTAGTTCCGGGGCGGGTTCTCCATCCGAAGGATCGGACGATCGATCCGGAACGGCGAGAGATCATGACTGCTGCGACCATCAATCGCCAGCTCCGACAGGATCCGCCCGATCAGGGACGCGAACTTGAAGCCGTGCCCTCCACCGATCGCGATCAGCGCGTCCGAGCGCCCCGGAACGCCGTCGAGCACGAAATCCCGGTCCGGAGTGAGCGTGTACAGGCAGGTCTTGGTGTAGATGATGGGGCCAAGCGCGGAAGGAATGTATTGCCGGAGGAAGTCCATAACCCGCCGGCGGGCAGGCTCGTCCGGCTCGAAGTCGCGGGTGTCGCCGGTCACTTCCTGCCCGCCCGCATCCTGACCGACCTTGGGTCCGGCTTCTCCGAAGAGGGGAAAGCCATAGAAGCAAGGGTCATCCATCCAGATCCATATGGGAAATCGGTCGGGCTGAAAGTCTGCCGCCCTGGAAGATGCGAAATAGGTCACCTGCTCCTTGGTGACCCGTAGCGGAAGCTGGACTCCGAACGGAGCGAGGGCTTTGTTGGACCAGGCTCCGGCCGCGATGATCAGACGGCGGCAGCGGTACGTGGTGCCGCCGGCGACGACTTCGATCTCACCGTCGAGCGGACGGATCTCGTCCACCGGAGTTCGGTCGCAGAGCGTCGCTCCCTGAGACCGGGCCATCCGGATGTGCGCGGCGTTCCCTCGGGCGGCCATGGCGATGCCGCTCTCCGGCTGAAACACGCCGTGGATGTCGTCGGTCGGCCGGAACGGCGGCCAGCGGCGGGTGATCTCATCGGCGTCCAGGCGCTCGTAGGAGACCCCGGCCGCGTCCATGCTGTCGGTATAGGTGCTGAGAGGGATCGCGCTCACCCGCGGTCCCCAATCCAGGCCACCGGTCTTGAGTACCAGCTGGTCGCCCGAGTCGCGCTCCACCTCCGCCCATGCCCGGTAGGCGTGTTTGGCCAGCTCGACGTACCCGGGTGTGTGATAGGAGAGCCGGATGATGCGGGAGTGGTCCTGCGATTCACCGCGCCCGTGCCCCAGCTCGAACTGTTCGAGGCCGAGCACTTCCTTCCCCGCCCTTCGGGCCAGCCAGTACGCTGCCGCGCTGCCGAAGCCGCCGAGCCCGAGGACGATGTAGTCGTAATCGCGTTTCATGATGGCTATTGGCTATTGGCTATGGTCCGCGGAGGCGAAGCCTCGGATCTAAAGACCAATGGCCAATAGCCAATAGCCAATAGCTCTCTCTATCCAAGCTTTTCCCCGAGGTACCTCCTGATGTCCAGGCTCCAACTCTCCATAGGCGCGTAGTAGCCGGTCTGGAAGACTCGTGAGCTCATTCCCCGCTGCACCGACTCGCAGATGGCCCAGTCCTGCCGGTTCACCAGGTCCCAGAACTCGACCGCGTCGGAAGGATCGAACTCGGGTCGGTTCATCTCCTCGGGATGGAAGAGGAAATCGCAGGTGATCCCGGTGCCGGCCGGACCCTGGGGCCAGAGGGTGAACGTGGTGACGTGATCGGCCGACAGGCTGAGCAGGAAGTTGGGATAGACCAGCTCGCCCTTGTGACGAACCAGCTCATCAGGATCGAGCCCCGCGAACGGCGCCCGGTTGCTGGTGCCGCTCTCGGTGAAGGTCCAGGCCCCCTCGCGGTGGGGAATGCCCCGCTCCCAATCGAGGTCGGCGCCGCCACGCTGCTTGAAGGCGGGCACCAGGCGGCACAACTCGGGATGCACCGGGCCGCAGTGATAGCACTCGTTGTAGTTCTCCAGCATCACCTTCCAGTTGGCGGCGACCTGGTACTCGATCCGCCGGGCGACCCGAAGCTCCGCCAGCGGGTAGCGTCGCAGCCGTTCGGGCACGGCGCCCAGCTGCACGGCGAGGGTGTGCCCTCGCGCGGCCGACTCGGCCGGCGTGAGGTTGAGAAAGACGAACCCACCCCACGATTCCACGCCTACGGGATGCAGGGAAAGCTCGCTCCGGCTGAGACCGTCGGCCTCGTCGAGAAAAGGGGCGGTGCGCAGCGCGCCCTCGAGCGTGTAGGTCCAGGAGTGATAGGGGCAGCGGATGGCCCCTCCGAGCGTTCCCTTCGGAGCGGCAACCAACTGGGAACCCCGGTGGCGGCACACGTTGTAGTGGGCGGCGAGCCCCCCTTCGCGGGTGCGTACCATCAGGACGCTCTCACCCGCCACCTCCCGCACGGCGTAATCCCCCGCTTCCGGAAGCTCCTCCTCCCTCCCCGCGCAGACCCATTCGCGGCAGAAGATGTGTTCCTTCTCCCGCGCGAAGAGTTCGGGCGAGAGATAGAAGTCGCGGTGCAGGGTCCGCTCCAGACTCACCGTGGCACCTCGCCGCCTTCGGGACCGTAGAAGAACACCCACACCGCGAGATCGTCGCTGAAGTTCTCGAACCGGTGGACCACTCCGGCGGGCACGAAGAGGACGTCGCCGGGCGCGAAGGGATGTCGCGCGTCGCCGTTGCGAAACTGGCCGTTGCCGGCGGCGACGACGTAGACCTCGTCGCGGGTGTGGGGAGTCTGGGGGTCGGTGCCGCGGGGGGCGTACAGCTCCACGCTCAGGGTACCGTGCTGGAACAGCTCGACGAAGCGCTCGCCCTCGGGGCCGGGGAGACGGGCCAGGCTTTCGGCGACTGTTAGGCGATATTCGGGCATGGGTCGAAATAGCCGGTTACTACCGCAAGTCTCGCAGGATCTCTCGCGCCGCGTTGTACCCGCACGCCCCCATCACCCCACCCCCCGGGTGGGTCGCCGCTCCGCACAGATACAGCCCGCGCACCGGAGTCCGATAGTCCGCATACCCCGGCACCGGCCGCATGAACGACAGGCTGCTGAGCGACATCACGCCTTGCATGATGTTCCCGCCGGTGAGCCCGAAGCGCTGTTCCAGATCGGCCGGCGCCAGCACTTGTCGCGCGATCACCGAGCGCTTGAAGTTGGGCGCGTACTCGTTCATCAGGTCGAAGCAGCGGTCGGCGTACTTCTCCTTCTCCTGCTCCAACGACAGGCCCGGTGCCAGGTTGTAGGGGAAGTATTGGGTGAACATCGACATCACGTACTTACCGGACGGGGCCACGGTGTCGTCCAACACCGATGGGATGGTGGCCTCGATGATCGGGGACTGGCTGGGCCGGCCGTACTTGGCGTCGTCGTAGGCCCGCTCGATGTAGTCCATGGTGGGCGCGATGTGGATCGTTCCCCGATGCTGGGGTCCGGGTGCGGTGCCGGGCAGCGCCTTGAAATCGGGCAGCTCACCCAAGGCGATGTTGATCTTGCAGCTGGCGCTGCTGTAATCGATGTGGCGCACCGCATCCACGAATTCCGGAGGCAGGTCACCGTTTCCCATCAGCTTGAGGAAGGTGACATTGGCGTCTACCCCGGAGGCGACCCTGGAGGCCCGGATCTCGCTTCCGTCCCGCAACGCGACACCGCGGACCATCCCGTCCTTGACCAGGATCCTTGCCACCTCGGCGTTGGTCCTGATCTCCGCTCCCTGTTCCCGCGCTGCCGATGCGATCGCGTTACTGATGCCACCCATGCCCCCGCGGACGTAGCCCCACACCCCGCGGACCCCGTCGCACTCTCCCATCACGTGATGGAACAGCACGTAGGCCGTTCCCGGCATCGACGGTGACGCCATCGCGCCGATGATCGCATCGGTAGCCAGGGTCACCTTGAGCTGCTCCGACTCGAACCAGCGATTCAGGATCGGCGTCGCGGCCCCGGTGAGAATCTCGACCGCCTTCTGTCCGTCGGTCCCCAGCTTGACGAACGCCAATCCCATTTTGGCGAGCTGGATCAGGTTGGACGGTCGCAGCGACCAGGGGTTGGGCGGCGTCTGCACCAGCGTCGGCTCCAGGAAGTCGGCCACCCGCTCCAGCATCCGCTCGTAGCGTGGCAGCGCTTCGGCATCCTTGACCGAGAACTTGGAAATCTCCCGGTGAGTCAGCGCCTTGTCTGGTCCCAGCAGCAGCGACCGGCCATCGGGAAAGGGAGTGAAAGACGACGGGCTCCGGGGCAGCATCTCGAAGCCGTGCCGCTTGAGCTCCAGATCTCGGATGATCTCGGGACGCAGCAGGCTGTTCACATAGGCCGCGGTCGAGACCTTGTAGCCGGGCCACAGCTCCTCGGTGACGCAGGCGCCACCTAACAGCTCGCGGCGCTCCAGCACCAGCACCTTGACGCCGGCGCGGGCAAGATAGGCGGCGGTCACCAGGCCATTGTGCCCGCCGCCGATGATGATGAGGTCGAAAGAAGTGGTCATGAGATTGCGGATGATAATGGAGCTATCGGCTATCGGCTATCAGCTATCGGCTCTTAGCCAGTAGCTCCTTGCCGATAGCGGATAGCCGATAGCGGATAGCCTCTATCTTGCCAACTGAATCTCCGTCCTGGCATACATGAACCGCCCGTTGTATCCGAAGGGCGAGGCAGCAGCCCAGGGGAAGATGAGAAAGCTGTTCTGCTCGCTGGCCTGGTCGGGATAGGTGTCGAAGATGTTGCGCACCCCGACCGAGAGGTTGATCAGGTTGAAGCGGTATCCCAGCTCCGCGTCGAACAGGGTCTTGGCCCCATACTCCTCCCGGCACTCGTCGCAGAGGCCGGGCTGGGCGGATGCGAAGCCGCCGAAATAGGAGGCCCGCGCCAGCCCGTGAAAGCGGCCGCGGGAGTAGTTGGTGTTGAGGATGGCGCGCCAGTCCGGCCGCTCTTCCTCGATGGCGACCTGGGTGGGCACGTCCAGCAATCCGACCTCGGTGGAGCCCGCGTCTATGAGCACCTGGGGCAACGGGTCGACCCGGGTAATCCGGTTGCGGGTGTAGTTGATGAACCCATTCAGGTCGAGCGTGCGCATCCGCGCCGGCCGGAACCCGCAGGTTGGCGGTAAAGTCGACGCCCTGAGTCCGGGTATCCAGCCCGTTGGTGAAGTACTGAACCGCGCCGATGTCGGTAAATCCGGCATCGCTCAGGATCTGGAGCGTGGCGTCGTCGTCGAAGGTCGCACCCAGCAGGATGCGGTTATCGATCGTGATATGGAAATAATCGGCGGTGAGAGTCAGGTTTGCCGCGGGTGACACCGCGACGCCCCCGCTGAAGTTGAATGAGGTCTCCTCATCCAGTGGTCTCGAGCCCAAGGCCAACGACGCGGGATGATTGACCGGGAAGTTGCCCACGTCCACCGGCAACGGGGGCGGACCCACATCGGGATCGAGGATGAAATTGGTCGTGACATGGCTGAAGGAGATCTGGCTGAGCCCCGGGGCCCGGAACCCGGTGCTCGCGGCGGCGCGCAAGCGTGAGCCGCGCGGGAAGGCTGGTAGCGCACCGCCACCTTGCCGCTGAGCCGCTCCCCAAAGTCGCTGTAGGTCTCGAACCGCGCAGCGACGTTGGCCAGGACTTGGGGGCGAGAGGTTGCTTTCCGCGTCGGCATAGATTCCGAAGTTGGTACGGCTCTCGTCCGCCGCATCGGTGGGTTTGAAGCCCGGGAATACCTGCGACCCGCCGGGGTGCGTCATCGCGCGAACTGATTGACCGAGCCCCCGTCGATGAAGGAGGCCGGCTCCCCTTCCCGAATCTGCGTATTTCTCCCGCCTGAGCGCGGCACCAAACGCAAGATTCACCGGGGCCGGGAGCCCTAACTCCACCGGCTTGGCCACGTTCAGGGCGGCGATGAACTCGTTGCGCTTGAGGGTGCCGGCGAAAATGTCGGTCTTGTTGGGGATTCCGGGATCGTCCGCGTTGCCCAGCACCCCATCCAGCCGGGCCGGGCGCGCACGGCGCTGCGGGATCGAGGCAAGGACCCAACGAGGTGTTGAGCGTATTGGTCAGGTCATAGTCGAAGCTGCTGCTGCCGAAGGTCCCGCCCAGGTCGTAGTTCCAGCCCGAGACCACTCCCCCGTATTCCGCCTGCTGCGGAGTAATCCGTCGCGTCGGGATTGAACGTCGGGAGAAAGCCAATGGGATAGATCTGGGGCCAGTTGTTGTCACCGTCGGCGTAGCGCCGGAACCCGTTGCCGGTGCCTTCCCGGAAGCTGTAGCCACCGAAGGCGTACACCTCGCTCGAGCCCTCGACGTTGAGGGGGTGGCGGAAGTTGGCGAAGGTGAGGATGTCCTTGGCCTCACCGTCGCCCCAGTGATGATTGGGCTGGGGGACCGGGTTGCGCTTGGCCACGACCTTGCCATTCGCTGTCCACCGAGTCGGGCACGCCGGTGACGCTGATATCGAACGGGTCGGCAAAGGCCCGGTTGGTTTGGTCGCGGTCGCGAAACTCGCCGAAGACCGCGAGCGAGCCTCGGCCCAGGCCGAAACCCCAGCCGCCGTTCAGGTTTACCGTGGTCCCGTCATCGGGAAAGTCGTCGGTCACATAGCGGCCGGCGTCGGCGTTGAGGAACGGCGTGAAGGCGCCTTCCTTGATCACCAGGTTCACCACTCCGGCGATGGCGTCGGACCCATACTGGGCGGAGGCGCCGTCTCGCAACACTTCTATTCGGTCGAGCGCGCTGGCCGGAATGGCGTTGAGATCGACTCCGGAGGAGCCCGCGGAGGTGCCGTAGGCGAAGGTGTTGACCACTGCCGTCTGATGACGGCGCCAACCGTTCACCAGCACCAGGGTGTGGTCGGGGCTCAGGCCTCTGAGGGTGAAGGGCCGGACGATGTCGGTGGCGTCGGTGACGGTTTGGCGGGGGAAGTTCACCGACGGCGACACCGTCTGGAGGACGATCCCGGTCTCGGTGCTGCCCTGTTGCTGCAGCCGCTCGGCGGGGAACACGTCCACCGGCACCGCCAGCTCCTCGGCGGCGGTGTGTCGCCCCCGGGAGCCCACTACCACGTCGATTGGGGCCAGCTGGATGGTGCTCTGCCCCAGGGTAAAGTCCTGCTGGACCGCATCGCCCGCTGCGATGGTGACCGTCGAGGCGGTCGCCTGATAGCCGATCGCACGGGCCCGCACGGTACGGGTGCCCGCGGGGACGCCCCGAACCTCGTAGCCACCGGCACTGCCGGTAGTGGCGCGGAGTCCGGTGCCTTCGATGCTCACCGTCGCGTTGGCCAATGGATTGTCGCTGCTATCGGATACGGTACCGCGGAGGGTTCCGGACTGGGCCGCGAGCGTGAGCGCGGTCGCGGGAATGGCCAGGAGGGAGCCGACGACCAGCCGAACAATGCGTCGCATCTGGGCTGCTCCGGTGTCGAGTGGATCTGGGGTGCTTTGGGGCCTGGGTAAGAGTTGTCTCTAGATACCTCGGGCCGAATGGACCGTCAAGCTGATTGCCCGTCTGTCTGGACTTCCCGGCGGGCCCTCTGCACATTGGCGAATCCTGCCCGCTGGCCTGGGCAGTTCCCGTTCGACAGGAGAAAGGTCCCTATGAACGCTGGCATGCGTCGGAGAATGCTGGGCGCGGGCGTGCTCATTGGCGGTCTCGCCGTCGTACCGATCGCGCTCCTGGCCCAACAGGGTTCCATCGAGGGCACAGTGACGGACCAGAGCACCGGGGCCGCGTTGGAAGCCGCCCGGGTCATCCTCACCGGACCCAATCGGATCGAGACCACTAACCAGGAAGGCCACTACCGCTTCCGCGGCGTCCCAGCCGGGAGCTATCAGGTGCGGGTGCTGCGGCTGGGCTATAGGCCGGATACCGCGAGCGCGGCCGTTGCCCCTGGCGAAGCCGTGACGGTGGACTTCGCCCTCGACCTGGCACCGGTGCAGCTGGACGAGATCGTCACCACCGCCACCGGCGAGCAGCGCAAGCTGGAGGTGGCCAACGCGGTGTCGACCATCGACGTGGCCCGGCTTACCGAGGAGGCGCCTATTGCCGAGTTCGGCAATCTGCTTTCCGGGCGTGCGGCCGGGGTGCAGGTGCAGAAGAGCGGGGGCACCACCGGCACCGGCACCCGAATCCGAATCCGCGGCTCCAACAGTCTCTCCCTCTCCAACGAGCCGCTCTACTACATCGACGGAATTCGGATGGAGAGCAATCCCCGTTCGACCACGCTCGATCTCGGCGGCTTTGGTGCGGGAGATGCCGCCAACAACGGGCCGTCGCGGATCAACGACCTCAACCCCGACGACATCGAGTCCATCGAGATCGTCAAAGGGCCCGCCGCCGCCACCCTCTACGGCATTCAGGCCTCCAACGGCGTCGTTCGGATCACCACCAAACGGGGCGTGGCCGGCAAACCCCGCTGGAACCTGTTCACCGAAGTCGGGGCGGTGAGTGACGAAAACGAGTATCCCGTGAATTTCCTGGGACGCGATATGACCCCCGAAGGAATCGCGAACGGTTACGACGTCGGGTTCTGCACCATCCAGGAAGAGCTGAGAGGGAACTGCACCCAAACTCAACTCGACCAGTTCCAGGCGCTCAATGACAAGGCCACCCGGCCCTACAAGGCCGGCCTCCGCCAGCAGCACGGCCTCAACGTGTCGGGCGGCAATGACGTGGCGACCTACTTTCTCTCGGGCGAGTACGAGAACGAGGTCGGTCCCTACCGGCTTCCCAGGTTCGAGGAG
The DNA here is from genome assembly GCA_963812755.1 of uncultured Gemmatimonadales bacterium. Classification (GTDB taxonomy): domain Bacteria; phylum Gemmatimonadota; class Gemmatimonadetes; order Gemmatimonadales; family GWC2-71-9; genus CAVVWJ01. The sequence continues at coordinate 237,885 of CAWEWK010000007.1, forward strand.
GACTCGATTCGTGAAGCGATCGGTGAGGTGCGGGAAACCCAGATCCGTCCCAATGCGCTGGAAAAAGTCAGCCTGCGAGCCAATATCGGGTCCGTCATCAGCCCGACCTTGGACTTCAACGCCTCTCTAGGGTTCGTCACCAGCAATACCCGGTTCGTGGAGAACGACAACAGCTTCCAGACCGTGAACGGAAGCGGAACCGCCACCAACACCCCGCCCGAGCTGAACCGGGGTTGGTTCTTCATTCCGGCCGAGCTCTTCGCCGCGCTCTCCAATCAGCAAGCCAACCGATTCACCGGCGGCTTCACCGCCAACTGGCGCCCGATCAACTGGCTCTCCGGCCGGGCTACCATAGGCTACGACGTGGTGGACCGGACCGACGTCAACTTCTTGCCCACCGGCGAAGTGGCGGACTTGCCGCCCAACCGGGAAGGCAAGCGGGTCGACAACAAGCTCCAGATATCGCAGACCTCGGTTGACCTTGCCGCGACCGCTCGGTTTAAGCTCTCGCCCACGGTTGGCTCGCGCACCTCGGTCGGGGGACAATTTTTCCGCGACCTCAACCGGGGAACCTTTACCACCGGGTTCGGTCTGCCCGCCGGGTCGGAGACGCTCAACGGTGCCCGGTCGACGGAAGCGAGAGACACGACCATCGAGTCCCGCTCGCTCGGCTCCTACGTCGAGCAGGAGATCGCCCTGAAGGATCGGCTGTTCGTCACTGGGGCCCTGCGATTCGACGACAACAGCGCCTTCGGAGAGAACTTCGACGCCACCGTGTACCCCAAGGCCAGCGTCTCCTGGCTGATCTCGGACGAGCCCTTCTTCCGGACCGACTTCATCAATACCCTCAGGTTCCGGGCCGCGTTCGGCGTGTCGGGACAGCAACCCGGCACGGTGGACGCCCGGCAATTCTTCAATGCGGTCGCCGGAAAACGGGGCGGTATCCCCACCACCGGCGTGTCCTTCGGCAACCTGGGTAACCCGGACCTCAAGCCGGAGCGGTCCCGCGAGTTTGAGTTCGGTCTGGACGCAGGTCTGCTGAAGGATCGAGTCAGCGTCGAGCTCACCTACTACACCAAGCTCACCAAGGACGCGCTCATCGAGCGGAACATCGCTCCGTCACTGGGCACCGCCGAGTTTCAGTTTTTCAACCTCTCCCGAATCCGCAATCGGGGGTTGGAGCTGGCGATCAACACGCGGGTGCTTGATTCCCGTTCGCTCACCTGGGATCTCAGCCTCAGCGGGTCCATCACCCACAACAAGATTTTGGAGTTGGGCGAAGGCGTGACTCCGATCTTCATCGGGTTCTACCAGCGCCACGTGGAAGGACTCCCAGCCGGTGGCTTCTGGGGACCCACCATCAGCTTCGACGACGCGAACACCGATGGAATCATCGACAGCAGCGAGGTGACGCTGAGCGATACCGCCGTATTCCAGGGCAGCGCATTGCCCACTCGCGAGGCCTCGCTCAATAGCCGCCTTGCGCTGTGGGACGGTCGAGTCGCGATCGGGACCCAGTTCGACTACCGCGGGGGGCACATCGTCGACAACAGCCTGGAGCAGTTCCGCTGCTTCTCGGTGGTCAACTGCCGGGGAGAATACGATCGCACGGCGCCGCTGGAGGAGCAGGCTCGGGCACAGGCGACGTTTCTCCCCGGTGGCGGGTTCGACGTGTTGTTTTACGAGCCCGGGTGGTTCATCAAGCTTCGGGAGCTGTCGGTCACCTTTGCGGCGCCCGACCGATGGGCCCGGGCGTTTCGAGCCAGCCGGCTGAGCCTTACCCTGGCCGGCAGAAACCTCTGGACCATCACCGACTACAGCGGAGTGGATCCGGAGGTCAACGCGTTTGCGCAGGACAACTTCGCCAGCTCCGACTTCGAGTCGCAGGCCCAGGTGCGCTACTACACGGCTCGCCTGAACATTGGCTTCTGAGGAGAGCTAACGATCATGACGAAGACCACTCTCCGGACGGCAGCCCTGGCGATGATCCTTGCGGCTTCGCCCGCCTGCGGCCTACTGGATACCGAGCAACCCAATATCATCGACCCGGGTACCCTGGATACGCCCGCCGGCGCGGCGTCACTGCGGGATGGTGCCCTGGCGGACTTTGCCTTCGCCAAGGATGGGGATGCCACTCAGTTCGAGGACGGTCTGATCCTGGTATCCGGGCTGATGGCGGACGAGTTCATCCACTCCACCACGCCACCATCGCAGCAGGAGATCGATCAGCGCACGCCGTCTCCCGACAATGGCAGCGTGCTCGACCCCTTCATCAACCTCCACAAGGCCCGGGCCGGAGCCGAACGAGCGGCGGCAGCCCTTAAGCAGTTCGTGGTCGACGTGGACTCCACTCCTGATGTGCCCGAGATGCTGTCAATCGCAGGGTTTGCCTACATCTATTTCGCCGAGACCTACTGCTCCGGTGTCCCCTTCAGCCGGGCCGTGGGGGACAGTCTGGTGTTTGGGACGCCGCGGACCACTGCGGAGATGTTCGACACCGCTCTGGCTCGGTTCGACGCCGCCCTGGCGGATCCCGGGCTGACCAACGACGACGGCACCATCACCAGCCTCGCCCAGGTGGGGCGCGGGCGCGCGCTGGTCGGCTTGGGCCGCTTTGCCGATGCGGCGCTGGCTGTGGCGGAGGTGCCGACCGAGTTCACCTACGGGACCGAGCATTCCGACAGTCCCCAGCTGCTGCAGAACGGCATCTGGGCCTACACCAACCAAGACCTCTGGTCGGTCGCTGACCAGGAGGGTGAGGTGGGTCTTCCGTTCCGGACGGCCGAGGATCCCCGGGTGCCGATCGACAGCCTCATCGACGACGAGACCGGTGACCTCTTCACCGGCCTGGACGGTATCACCCCACAGTACAGCCTGCAGAAGTACGCCTCGGACTCCCCGGTGCCGGTCGCCGACGGCATCGAGGCTCGGCTTATAGAGGCCGAGGCACTAGTGCAGGTGAACAATCGGGCCGGCATGACCGCGATACTCAACGATCTCCGTGACCTGCAGGGGCTCGATCCAGTGGCAGTTCCCGGCACCCAGGATGCCGCCGTGGACCTGCTCTTCAGCGAGCGCGCGTTCTGGCTATTTGCTACTGGGCATCGGTTCGGCGACATGCGCCGCCTGGTGCGGCCAATCGCCGTCGGCGGCTACGAGCGTCCGGCCGACACGGTGTTCCCTATCGGGGATTACCACAAGGGAGGCACCTACGGCGGCGACGTGACGTTCCCGCTTCCGATCGAGGAGGACAACAATCCCAATGGCGCGGGGTGTCTGAATCGGGATCCGTAATGAAGAGCTATCGGCTATCGGCTATCGGCTATCCGCGCTGAGCTACGAGCGCATAGCAGATAGCTGATAGCTGATAGCTGATAGCTGATAGCGTACTAGTATACCCCTAGAAACGACCTGGATAGATCGCTCTCCAGGGTCCACTTGATCCACTGGCCGGGCTGAACGTTCAGATCCTCGCTGGTGAACCCGCTGGGCCCTCCGATGGGGTACGCCCGGAGCCGCGCATTGGCGTTCGCGCCCAAGCGGCGGTAGGGGACGACGAAATGGGCGGTGCTGAGGCCCGTGACCATCCCCAGACGCTGCGCCTGACCGCCGCGCAGCAGATAGATCACGATATCGCTGAAGTTGTGGTTCTCCACTTCAATGGCGATCTCGGCATCGGCGCTGCGGTCATCCTCTCGGGCATTCGAGGCCGAACGGGCGCCGCAGGCTAATGTCAGCGAGAGGCACGCGGCCCACAGCATCGATGTCCGAAGACCAATGTCCACCTGGTGCCCACCCGGTCAGGGTGACAGGCTCCCGCTTACCGCAGCGTCGTTCGACCCACCGAGAAACTTTCCATACCAGGCCAGATACCGCTCCATCCGGTCGACTACGAAGCTGGGCCGCGAAATATCGTGGGACTCGTCCGGATAGATCACCAGCTCGGTTTCCCGTCCGAGGCTGCGCAGGGCCTGATACATCTGCTCGGAGTTGAGCAGGGGAACGTTCCAGTCGGCGTCGCCGCAGAGGAACAGCGTCGGAGTGACGATCCGGTCGGCGTGAAGGAAGGGATACGAGACCCGCCGCCATTTATCGAAGCTGTTCCACGGCTTCCCCAGCTCCGCCTCATACTCCAGCACATACTGATCGGTGCCGTATCCGGCAAAGGCATTGCCCTGCCCCGCCCCACTGGTGGCGGCCTTGAACCGCCGGTCGCGCGCGATCAACTCGTTGGTGAGAATGCCGCCGTAGCTCCAGCCCCCCACACCCAGTCGGCCCGGATCGGCAACCCCGATCTTGACGGCGTGATCCACCGCGGCCAGGACGTCTTCACCGTCTTTCTGTCCCCACGCCGCCCAGATCGCGGTCGAGAATTTCTCCCCCCGCCCCGAGCTGCCCCGCGGGTTGACTCCCAGCACGACGTACCCGGCAGCGGCTAGCACCTGCCAGTCGAAGTTGGCGAAGTCGTGATAGTATTGCCACACCGGGCCACCGTGAATCCGGAGAATCGTCGGATAGCGCCGCCCCGGCTGATAGTCAGGCGGCTTGAGCATGAACCCGTGAATCTCGGTGCCGTCCTTGCTACGCGCCGAGATCTCCTCCACTGGAGCCAGCCGCACCTGGGCGAGCCAGGCGTCGTTCTGGGTGGAGAGCTTGCGCAGCTCCCGCCCGTCGACCGCAAAGATCTCGCTGGGCTGGGACGAGGTACTCGCGGCCACCGCGAGCCTGCCGCCGGGACCGCTGGCCAGGTCGGAGATGGCGCGTGGCCCCTCGACCAACCGCTCGACCGCGCCGCCCCGGACCGGCACCCGCGCAAGGTGATAGACCCGATCGTCCTCCAGTAAGAACAGCACCGACGCTCCATCGGCCGACCACGCAGGGGAGAGCACGTTGCGATCCAGCGCCGGGGTCAGTACTCTCGCCGGCCCACCCGCGGCCGGCACCACGGCCAGCTTCTGCCCGGCGTAATAGATGAGCTCGGGCCGCCCGCCCTGCACGTAGGCGATCAGACTGCCGTCGGGACTCCAGACCGGCGCCCGACTTCCCCAATCGGGGTCGAAGTCCGCCCCCTCGAAGGTGGTCAACTGCCGCGGCGTGGCGCCCGGGCTGGCGTCCACCACGTAGAGATCCCAGTTATCGGAGCGATCGAAATCGGGCCGGCGGCGGCTCACGAAGGCGATCGCCCGGCCGTCCGGCGACCATGCGGGGGACAACTCATCGTACGGCCCCGGCATCACCAGCTCCGCCTTGCGGTTGGCAACGTCGAAGAGATACAGGTGGTCCCGCTGGTCTTTCAGCCAGCCGGTCTCATCCTCCTTGAACGCGAAGCGGTTGATGACGATCGGCTTGGGCCGCGGCTTCTTGCTCGAGTCGGCCTCGGCATCAGGCGGCGGGAGATCGGGGTCCGGATCGGTGGCAATGAGTGCCAGCCGCCGGCTGTCGGGTGCCCAGGCATAATCGTCTACCCCGCCCGGCAGGTCGGTGACCCGCTCGGCCTCACCTCCGGAACGGTCCAGCAGCCAGAGCTGCTTGGTCTCCCAGGCGTAGGCGCGGGCGGAGAGAAACGCGAGATACCGGCCGTCAGGACTCCAGCGGGGGGTATCCTCATCCGCGGGACTGAAGGTGAGCCTGACTTGGCGGGAGCCGTCCCAGCTCACCATCCAGACATCGTCCTCGGACTCGTCCCTGACCGTGTCAGCCACCGTCACGGTGTACGCCACCCATTGGCCATCGGGGGACACCTGAGGGTCGCTCACCTCCCTGATCCGGACCAGGTCCTCGGGCTCAGCGTTGCGCTGAGCATCCGCCTGACCTGCACTTGCTATGACCAACCCGACAATCAAAACCGCACGACTCAATAGCACGCTGGGCTCCTACGGCTGTTCACCACGAAGGCACGATGGCCACGAAGGGCACGAAGACAGCAACAAAACAAAATAAGGTGGGGGGAGGCTTTGTGTTCCTTCGTGCTCTTCGTGTCTTCGTGGTGAAAAAGCATCGGAACGGAGGGCATCACGGAGCAGAGTAAATGACGCCACCCTTCATGACGAAGGCGACCCGCTCGAAGGTTTTCAAGTCCGCCAGGGCGTCGCCTTCCACCGCGATGATGTCGGCCAGCTTACCGGGTGCCAGGGAGCCGACCCGGTCTTCCCAGCCCATCAGCCGGGCGGCGGAGATGGTGGCGGATTGAATCGCCTGCATCGGGGTCAGGCCGTAGCGCACCATGTAGGGTAGCTGCTTGGCATTGAGACCGTGGGGATAGACGCCGCTGTCGGTCCCGTACGCGATCTTCACCCCGGCCGCGACCGCTTTGCGAAACCCGGCACGCTGGGCCTCGGTCGTCTCCTGGTTCTTACGAAGAAACTCCTCGGGCCACTTCTGCTCCTTGCCCGCGGTGGCGATGTAGTCGCCGTTGTAGATGTCGGCCACCAGCCAGGTCCCCCGCTCCTTCATCAGCGCGATGCCCTCGTCGTCGATCAGCGACCCGTGCTCGATGGACCGCACGCCGGCCCGCACCGCCCGCTTGATTCCCTCGGCACCATGGGCGTGCGCGGCCACGTAGGTGCCGTACTCCGCCGCCTGTTCCACCGCTGCCCGGATCTGCTCCTCGGTGTATTCGGAAACACCCGGCTTGGTTCCGCGGGTGAGCACGGCGCCGGTGGCGATCACCTTGATGAAATCGGCGCCGCCGTTGAGCAGGACGCGGACCCGCTCCCGTACCTGATCGGCCGAGTTGGCCACGCCGAAGCGGAATTCAGCCGGGAGAGCGACGTCGGGGGCGGCGCCCACCAGCTCGCCGCCCCCGGTCGAGACCGTCACATAGGCCCCAGCGACCGCCATCCGCGGCCCCGGCACGGTGCCGTCAGCGATCGCGTCGCGCAACGCGACGTCGGTGAAGGCCCGATAGGTGCCTACGTCGCGCACGGTGGTGAACCCGGCGAGCAGCGTCGCCCGGGCGTTACGGACCCCGCTGAATGCCTCCTGAGCACCGGAGCGCTCCAGGGGCAGCAGCACGTCGGCCAGCCCGACTTCTCCAATCAGATGGCTATGGCAGTCGATCAGGCCGGGAAGGACGGTGTACCGCGAGAGGTCGACGAGTTTGGCACCCGAGGGCGGGCGGGCCGAGCCAGGCTGGATAGCCTCGATTCGGTCGTTTCGGATCAGGATCAGCTGATCGCGCCGAATCTCTCCTCGCTCCACGTCCACCAGCCGCCCAGCCCGGATAGCCGTCACTTCCTGCGCCGTCAGCTCCGACCCGCTCATCGCGACAGCGACCACCACGAGGAGCCCCGACGAGAGGTTCATCATGACTCCAAGTTGGTGGGAAGGGGGGACGGAGAGGCAATATATCTGGATGAGGGCTATGGGCTATGCGCTATCCGCTATCCGCTATCGGTCCTGAGGCACCGACGCTCCGCCTGGATGGACCGATAGCCGATAGCCGATAGCAGCTTACTCTTTCCGCTCTTCCGGCGTCTTGATCTCCGCCTTGGGTAGCTCGACTTCCTTCTTCTCGGTGGTGACCTTGGGCACGTTGATGGTGTCCTTCACCGTGCCGGTCTCTACGCTGGGCGTCTCCACGGTGTCGGTCTGGGTGCCGACCACCGGCTTCTGCACTTCATACTCCCCTTCACCTGTCTTCTTGCAGGCACTGGTCGCCCACACAGCGGCGATCGCAGCAGCCAGAGCGAGATTGCGCACGGAAATCCTCCCGGTTGGGGCTTGGGTGCGGCTTCACACTGCTCCTGAATACTCACTCAATCTAGCAAATCCGGGCCCCCGGGCCCGTGTCCGGCGTCACTGGAGGTTTTCCTCATGGATTGTTTAAACTGTTGACAATAGATTTTTGAACTTGCTGATGTAATTGTACTTATAAACATGATGTACGTAGTGTTATTGCACAGCAATACATTGGGACCCGGCTCACCGACGGCGCCAGGCGAGCGGCTTATCATCCATCTCCACCAGCGCCGAGAGGTGTCCTGTGACCCGTCGATTCCGCTCGATCCTACTCCTCACCCTTGCCGCCGGCCCCGCAATGCTGGGTTGCGCCAGACACGCCCAACGAGGCCTGGTAATCGGCGCAGCCGGCGGCGCCGTACTCGGTGGGGTCATCGGAAAGGTCTCCGGTTCCACCGCCAAAGGCGCGATTATCGGCGCCGCGGTTGGCGGCGCGGCCGGCGCCATCATTGGCGATCAGATGGATCGCCAGGCCCGAGAGCTCAAACAGAACGTTCCCGGCGCCACGGTCGAGCGCGTAGGCGAGGGGATCCAGGTAACCTTCGAATCAGGGCTCCTCTACGACTTCGATTCCGACGTAGTCAAGCCTCAGGCTCAGCAAAACCTGAAGGCCCTGGCTCAAAGTCTCGACAAATATCCCGGGTCGGACCTCCTCATCCTGGGGCATACCGACAGCGTCGGCACCGATGAATACAACTCGGCCCTCTCGGTCCGCCGAGCCGACGCCGCGGCGCGTTATCTCATTTCCCAAGGAGTGGTGCGTTCCCGGATCGGAACCGGTGGTCTCGGCGAGACTGAGCCGATCACCTCGAACGCCACCGATGAGGGTCGCCGCAAGAACCGACGAGTCGAGGTGGCGATCTATGCCAGCGAGAAGGCTCGGGAAGAGGCAAGAAGAAAGGCGGGCCAGGGCTAGTTCACAGCCGATCGGTCATAAGACAGAAGCCCCGGGAGCGATCCCGGGGCTCTGTATTTTGTTGCTCGTCCGCGTGCTAGGTCAGTCCTGAACCAGGATCAGGTACTTCGATGCCGACCAGAACTCCTCGGGCTGAGCGATCTCCACGCTGCCGCTGACCTTGCCATCCTTGGTCACGCCGGCCGCCAAATAGGTCGGGCTCTGCCGGGAGACGATCTTGTACTTCTTGTCGGTGCGGGGAAGCGGAATCGTGGTGCTGGCGGTCTTGTCGATCGCGGTGAAGGCTTCGGGGTTGAGGTTCCGGGCCGGCTCCAGACGAGTGCCGCCGAAGACCAGGAACTTGGAGCCTTCCTTGGTGACCACGCCGCGCTTCATCAGCTCGTCCTTGGTGCCGATGGCGTAGTACACCGTGTTCTTGTAGGTGGTCAGATCGGAAACCGTATCGGTCAGCGCAGCCTTGTCGGTGGCAAGCTGGGTGTTTTCGGTGGAGAGGGTATCAACCCGGCCGGCGAGGGTGGCGATCTGGGTGTTCGCTGCCGCCAGTTGGGCCTCGTACTCCGACTTCTGCTGTTCGGCCGTGGTCTTGAGGTCCGCGATGGTCGTCTTGTAGCTCTGGATCTGCGCCAGCAGCCTGGCGTTACGCTGCCGGGAGTTCTTGGCCCTGGACTCGGTCTCGGCCAGCTTGGCCTCGCTCTCGTTCAGCTTGGCAATGACTTGCTGGATCCGATCCAGTGATGCCTTGCGCTCATCACGGTCCTTCTTGGCTCCGGGTACGCCGGGGTCGGTGCTAGCCGGCTTGATCGCAATGCTCTTGGCCTTGGCCAGCTCGCTATTGATGTCGCTAACGAACTGCGTCGTCTCGAGGACTTCGGTCAGAAGGCTATCCTTTTGCGCCTCAGCGGATTTGGCCTCGGCGAGCGCCTTCTTCAATTCGGCCTGGTTGCATCCGGTCGTCGCCACGACGGCGAGCACGATCGCCCAAGCGTACCTCATGCGTACCTCCGACTGTACTGGATGGGTGGTCACTTCCACGGACACCTACGCACGCCGTTCCGGCCGGACGAGACGGCGCCGATCCCCGTAAAGGAAATCGGCGCCTGGCTTTCCGAGCGGTTGTACCGGCCCGCGGGCCGGAACTCCTGATGAATTACGGAATCAGCGGACGAGGTTAAAGCATAACTAGAGGGGTGGCGGCTCCGCCACCCCCCGAACCGCCTACCCCCCGCCGACCTACCGAATCTCGATCCGGAACCCCCGGACCCCTCCCCGTGGCCGGCAGGTGCCACCCCCACGGCCGATAAAAATCCCCCCGCGGGCGGGCTCCACTGGGAGGCCCACCTCGTCGCCTTCGGAGCTGGAGGGTCCGGCGGACACCGGAATGACCGTCACCGTCTCGCCCGGGGCCAGCTCCCGTCCGCCGCCCGCCGGCACAACGGCATCGACCAGGGGCTGAGCGGTTGGCTCAGCGACTGGCTCCGGGATCGGGACCGGTTGGTGCTCCGGGACCGCGGGTACCCCGGCCGTGGCGGTCGGGCGGGCAGGCGCCGGCACCCGGTGGTGTCGGGGAGCCTTCCTGACCACCCGCGGACTCTGGGCGGCCGGCCGAGCCAACTCGACCGGGGACGCGATCGCCACAACTGGCGGAGCCGGAGTTTGAAGGGTGAGATCCCGCTCGGGTGAGCGAGTAGCCTCTTGTCTACCGCAGCCAACGGCCCCGACCAGCAACGCCAGCGAAACCACCCCGACCGCCTTACGCATAAGCCCCCCGAGACCTTGAAAACCGATTTCACATCCACGCAGCCTGAGGAGACGATGGTGAGGGCGGTATGCACACGGTTGCGCGGTCAGTCTCCGCCGCCGTGGCCTTTCCCCTTCCCTTTGCCCTTGCCATCCTTGCCTTTGTTCCCGCTGTCATCCTCGTTATCGTCGTCGTCTCCCCCACCCCCACCCGCACCGCCACCGCCGCCCTGGGGGTCGTCATCATCATCGCCGTTGTTGGGTTGGAGGGCGGTGAGTCGAAAGCGCGCCAGCCCGTCGCCGACACCTGCGTCGGGCCGGGCGTCCACCGTTTGGGTTCCGGAGTTCTTCCCCAGCCGGACCAAGGCCGCCGCCTGCCCGGTCTGGTCGGTGATCACAGTACCGGGATCCAGTTTGCCGCCATCAACCGACCCGTCGAAGCTGAACACGATAGCGGCCCCGGAAATCAGCATGCCGGAGCGGTCCCGTGCTTCCACCACCAGGGGGTGATCCAGCTGGCTCCCGGTCACACCTTGCTGCTCATCCCCCGATATCGCAAGAAGTTGAGCGACCTGTGAGTCGCGCGGCAGAGTGAGATCGCCAGTGCCGCATGACACCAGAAGACCGGAGATCAGAGTGCCAGGGTGGAAGGAGAACTTCCGAGAGCGAACGACGCGGGCGAACATCAGTCACCAACCTGTGGGAGCACCGACCGACGCTACGGCGCGGGTGAGCCCTCGCGAAAGGACTCAGGTCACACTCCCCACCACATCCGTCGTGCCCCTGGCCTTCCGCAGACTGGTGACCCAGCCGAGCAGCCGCCGCGGGAATAGTCGGATCAACAGGACCAGCAGTTGGTTGCGAAACCCCGGCACGCAGACTACCGGCCCACCTCGATCGAGCGCGCGCAGCGACGCCCGAACCACTGCAGAGGCTTGCATCCACATGTATCTGGGCAATCGATCCGCAGTCACCTTCATCCGTCGGTGGAACTCTGAGCGGGTAAAGCCGGGACAGAGCGCCTGGGCCTGCACTCCGGTCCCCACCAGCTCGGCTGCGAGTCCCTCAGTGAACGTCGTGAGGTATGCTTTGGTCGCGCAGTAGTTGATGTTGCCCGCCGAGTAGATAAAGGAGGCTACTGAAGAAACGTTAATCACCGCGCCGGCTCGGTTCCGAAGCAGGATCGGAAGCACCGCCTGAGTGAGGCGCATCGGCGCGAGCACGTGGAGCCGGACCATGGCTTCCTGCTCCTCCGTCGGCGCCTGGGCCAACACTTGCCTGGTTCCGAACCCGGCGTTGTTCACCAGGAGCGCGATCCCTGAAGATGCCGAGATCCGCCGCACCAGCTGAGTCACTCCCTCATCGGTCGACAGGTCGGCGGGAAAGCTTTCGGCGCTCACCCCGAAGCGGCGGCTGAGGTCCGCCGCCAGGTCCGCCAGCCGGCCACTGTCTCTTGCGACCAGCAGGAGATCGTAGTCCCGGCCGGCGAGCTGTTCGCAAAATTCCCTCCCGATTCCCGCCGAGGCGCCGGTGACCACGGCCAGCCCCGGCCGGCTCATCGCTGAAGCCCGCTTCTCGCGGCCGGCTCCCCCGGCCGTGACTGTACGCCGAGCCCCTCGACCTTTGCGGACCGAATCGCGCGAAGCCGGTTGGCGGCCTCGGCGAGGACGTCGTCGGTCTTGCAGAAGACGAAGCGTATCAGCGAGCGGCCCCCGCCCTCGCGGAAGAAGCTGGAGCCAGGGACTGGAGTGACTCCAATCGTTCGGGAGAGCCACACGGCGAACGCGGTGTCATCTTGGTGCTGGATCCCGGTAAGCTCGGCGACGGGCAGGTAATCGGCGAGGATGTAGTACGCACCCTCCGGGGCGGTGCAGCGAAACCCGGCATCCAGCAGCGACGAGTGCAGCAGGTCTCGTCTCCGGCGATAGGCCGTGGCGAGGTCACGGTAGAAACCCTCCTCCAGCCCATCCAGTGCCGCGGCCACCCCTTCCTGAAGCGGAGCCGGTGCTCCGACGGTGAGGAAGTCGTGGACCTTACGGATGGCATCAGTGAGGCCGGCCGGAGCGATAATCCAGCCGACCCGCCAGCCGGTGACGCTGAAGGTCTTGGATGCGCCGCTGATGGTGACCGTGCGTTCCCGCATGCCCGGGAGCGTCGCGATGGGCAGATGCTCGCCCTCGAAGCGGATGTGCTCGTAGATCTCATCGGTCACGGCCAACGCGTCGTGCCGGACGCAGAGGTCGCGGATCGCCTCCAGCTCGCTCCGGCGAAGCACCCGCCCCGAAGGATTGCTGGGAGTGTTGACGATGATGGCTCGGGTGCGAGAAGAGAATGCCGCGGCCAGGCGGTCGAGATCCAGCGAACCTTCGGGCTCGAGCGGCACGTACACCGGCCGCGCGTCTGCGAGGATGGTATCGGGCCCGTAGTTCTCATAAAAGGGCTCGAACACGATCACCTCGTCGCCCGGATTCACCAGCGCCAGCAGCGTGGCGATCATGGCCTCGGTGGCACCGCAGGTGACGGTGATTTCCCGGTCGGGGTCGGCCGCCAGCCCATACCAGCGCTGGTAGGTGCGGGCCAGGGCCTCGCGCAGCCGCTGCGCGCCCCAGGTAATGGCGTACTGATTGATGTCGTCGTGAATAGCCCGAGCCGCGGCCTCCTTGAGCAGTGCCGGGGCTGGAAAGTTGGGGAACCCCTGCGCCAGGTTCAGTGCGTTGTGCTCCCGCGCCAGACGGGTCATCCCCCGGATAACCGACTCCCGGAACCCGTGGGTGCGGCGGGCTGTGCTCACGACTGCTCCGTTGGTGGAGACGGTGTAAGACTACACCGTTGGCCTGATCGTTGCCTTACCTTCCGAGCATGACCCCCTTCGTCGATCTGCACAGTCATCTCGTTCCTGACGTGGACGATGGCTCCGGCTCCATTTCCGAGTCGCTCGACTCCCTGGCCCAGCTCCGGGCCGAGGGCGTGGGTACGGTGATCACGACGCCCCACCTCTTGCTCGCTCGGCTGGCGGGCGACTCGGCCGTCGATCGCGAGCTCGAACGGCACCGGCGGGCCTTCGACCACCTGGTAACTGCCTGTGAGGGCCGGCCGGGGCTCCCAACGCTGGGTCTGGGCCAGGAGATATGGGCGCCGGATGCCGCCACTCTGAGCCGGATTGTCAGGCGGGCGGACGTCGGGCTGGGCGGCAGCCGGTTTCTCCTGGTCGAGTTCGGCTTCGAGCTTCAGGGTACCCACGAGGACGTCGTCCGGGAGGCGATCGCCGCCGACCGCGGAATCGTGATAGCCCACCCCGAGCGCTACCGCTACCTGCCGGGGATCGAGCCGCTCGACCTGATGCGGCGCTGGCGCGAGCAGGGGGCGCTGCTCCAAGTGAACGTAGGAAGCTTGAACGCCTACTATGGCGCCGCCTCGGGGCGATTGGCTTGGGAGATGGTGTCGGCGGGGTTGGTGGATCTGATCGCAACCGATCATCACGGCAGCAGGCGAGTGGGAGTCTCGCCGCGAGAAGCCTTCGACGCGCTGGTCGCGCGGGGGGAAGCCACGCTGGCCGAAGCTGCCATGGCCAGGTGCCCGGGAGAGCTGGTCCGCCAACCCGGAAAGCGGGAGGTCAGGTCTCCCGGGGAAGCTGCGTAGTTCCGATCGCCCTGAGCAGGTGCCCCATCGCCCCTTCCGACTCCGCCCCATTGGCCGACTGGGCGGCTCTCACCTGGATCGCGATCTGCCGGCGGAGTGCACCGTACTCTCGCGCTGCGTTGGGATCCTCGAAGTCGATCGTCCCACCGCGAAGGGTGTAGGCGCCCGCCTGGGCGTCGAGCACGCCCAGCAGGGAATCGATGCTGGCCAGCAAGTCGCCGGTGAGCATTGCCAGGCTGGCCTTTTCCTTGAGCGGCACTCGGGTCTGCCAGACCCGCGACACTTTGGGAGACCACCCATGCTGCTTCGCCAGCGTGGTGAATGACTCCTGGTATTCTCGCTCGATGGTGCCTTCCTGCTGGCGATACACCCGGATGAAGTTCGCAGCACCCGCGAGCGCCAGGCGCGTCTCGGTCACCCCACCGTTGGGCGTGAGCCTGGACCCGGCGAAGAGTTGGTTCAGCCGCACCACCCGCATGCCGCTGCCCAGCCGAGCCCTGGCGGAGTCGTACGCGGCGGAGTAGCGCGCGATCAGTCCCTCGACCGTGCTTGCCTCATGGCTGGCGCTCGGCTTGGGGAGTCCTTCCTTCAGCGCCTTGACCGGAAGCTTGGGGGCGCGCGGAAGAGGAGCGGGCTCGGGACGCTTCTCCGGTGGGGCCGTGTCCTCGGGAAGGTCGCTGTCGAACGTGGAGTCTTCGTCCGCCCATGTGGTAGTGCTTGCGAGCGAGACCACGGACGGCTCCGGCTTCTCAGCCCGAGTGACCGCCTGACGGGTGGCTCTCGGGTTCATCCCGCTCTCCCGTGGCGTCGCCCACGGCGGCCGCGGTCCCGAAAAAGCGAGCTGCACGCCGAAGATGAGAAACAACCCCGTGACGCTCAGTGCGAAAGGGCGCCGCCAGGGATACACCCCCGATCCCCGGCGCGGCTTGCGTGAATCTGCGTCCGCTGTGGTCTCGGGGTCGGGTTGCCCCAAGGTCTCGCTCTGAGCGTTCAAGTAGGTCCAGGTCTTCCGCTCGAGCGGGGGGAGTTGGGTCGCCGCCTTCTGGGCCACGATCGCCTTGTACTGGGGGTGCAGGGTGATCGAGATCCACTTGGAGGTAGCCCGGTGGTAGATCCGGGAGTGCACGTCTACGTCGCCGTTGCGGATGGCGGCCGCAAGCTCGTCGCCGTTGCGGTACAGCTCTTCCTTCCCTGGTCTCAGCTCGACGAGATACATGACGCACGCTCGATCGTTGTGGGATCCCGGCACCAGGGCCGCGGCATCCTGGGGGTTGAACGAATTGGTCGACGGAAGGGACCGGCAGAAGCTACCCGACGCGAGTGCCAATTCCGTGCTCCGCCCTGGGGTGAGCCCCCTACCGGCCAGGCCCCAGACACCTAAGGTGCTGTATGACAGAAGGTTGCCATCCCAAACCAGGCTTGAGATCCGGAAGCTCCGTCCACCCCACTGCTTAGGCCCTGGGGGGTGCGTTTTTCGGGAAGGCTTGGTGTAATGCAAGATGTTTCCTTCCTTGCGAAAAATGATTAGTGTGCGGAGTTGGGTTCCTACTCCGGGAGGCCTCCGGATCCCAGGCATGACCAGACTTCGCCGGTGGGTGGCGGCGGCGATGGAGGATCAATGAGCAGACATCAGCGCAGATTCGACGATTCGGCCGACTGGTCCGCCGCGCGGCGGGGCTCCGGCACCTCAGGCGGCAGCTTGTTTCTGGCAACCGCTATCGGCGTCGGCATCGGACTGTTGGCCGCGCCCCAACCCGGCGCGAAGACCCGTAAGCGGCTGCGCAAACAGCTCGCTGCGCTGAGCGCGGAGTTCGGCGAGGGCTTGGGCGAGGCCCAAGAGCTGTCCGGTAAGGCGCGCGCGGGCGTGCGCGATCGGTTGGCCCGGTTACGGAAGCGCGGCACGGAGGCATACGAGGATCTGGAAGAGCGTCTGGCCGCGCTGCGGGAGGACGAGGACGGAAGAGGAGGAAGATGAATCGAGCGCGTTGGGAACCGTGCTCGCCGTGGCCGCCGGCATCGCCACGACCTATTTCCTCACCAGCGAGCGCACTGGACCGGCCCGTACCAAAGTGCGCGAGACCGCAGAGACGGTGCGGCGCGAGGCGGCCGATCGTTGGGATCGCTTCCAGCATCGCGTCGGCCCCAACGGTCAGAGCCGGGCCTCGGAAGAGGAGGCCGCGAGGGTAGAGGAGGAGAGGGAATAAGTGGCTATCGGCTCATCGGCTATGGGCTGCTCCGAAGAAAACCGACCCTCCGATATTCCACCGGAGGGTCGGTTGTTAAGGCGGATAGCTGATAGCCGATAGCGGATAGCCTACTCACTATATCGCAATAACTGGTACCTGAATCCGATTCGCCGTTCTCAGCACCTTGGTGGGATAGCGCCCGCAGTTCGGCGTGTTGGCTCCCGACACACAGCCGTTGTATCGCAAGAGCGCGGTGCGCACGTTGCCGGTACGCTTGAGGTAGCGGCCGAAGACTCGCGCGCCGTGACAGATGTTGGACTCCACCTGCAGCAAGTCATCGGATCCGCAGTCGAACTCACCGGCGTGGAAGTGCATCACCTGCATCAAGCCGATCGCCCCTTGGCTGCTCACGCTCGCCGGCTCCAGTCGTGCGTTCTCGACCAGCAGCACTCCCGCCAGCAGACTGGGCTCGACCTCGAGCCGGTTCGCTTCCTTCACCAACGCCCGTGCGATCCGGTTGGCCATTCCCGGCTTCCGGGTGTGTTTTCTCAAGAGTGAAGCCAATGGGCGGTGGGCAAAGCGGGCGACGATGTCACGCTCCAGCGCAGCACTATCGGCTGGGAGCTCGACCGCGGCAGCCAGCACCGGACGGGAAACCGCCCGAGGAGAGGCCGCGAGTTCCGCCAGCGATGGAGTCTCCATCGGCTCGAACGGGCTCCACTGCACCGCCGCCACGAGCAGTGTCAGCGCCAGCGCGACGGTAAACGGCCTGCGGGGGGCCTCCGGCGTGCGCGATGCGGCGGACTGCGGCGGATTCGGCAGGATGGATGCCCCCTGGCGTGCTGAAAATTCGAGACTTACGAACGCCCAGGGAGGCTACAGCAAGATCCGGGCACAGGGCCCGCGATCACCGAGGCTGGCTACAACAATCCCCGCAACAACTCCATCATTTGCAGATCGTACGGATCGGGCGAGGGGTCGTCGCCGGCGATCTCGTAGTTCTGCTCGGGGGTCTCCAGAATCAGCGGCACTCCGATACTGCGCCGGTCTTGCAATAGCCAGCGAAACGGTTCTCGCCCGATGCGTCCCTCTCCGATCAGCACGTGCCGGTCCTTATTCGAGCCGAGGGCACCCTCGCTGTCGTTGAGATGAAAGAAGGCAGGCGGTCGGCCCGCGGCTTCCTCGAATCGATCGAGGATCTCGCCGAACGCGGCAGGCGACTGAGTGATGTCGTGTCCCGAGGCCAGCAGGTGACAGGTGTCGAGACCGTAGCCGGTGCGCGCTCGAAACCGAGCCGGGATCAGGTTTAGAATGGCGCCGACTTCTTCCGCCGTCTTCCCTACCGTGACGCCGGCTCCGGCGGTGTTCTCCACCAGCAGCATGGTCGCTCCGGACACCGCCTCCAGCGCCTCGCTCATCGCCCGCGCCACCCGCTCCACCGCAACCTCCCGGTTTCCCCCGGTAGCCGCTCCTGGGTGAAAGCAAACCGAGCCCAGACCGAGCGTGGTGGATCGCTCCAGCTCCTTGCGCAAGCCCGCGGCCGCGCGGCTCCACTTCTCGTCGTCCACGGTTGCGGTGTTGAGCACGTACGCGGCGTGAGCCATTACGTGCGCCGGAGCGATCTTCACCTCGTTCAATGCCTGGTGGAATCGAGTGACCCGCTCGGGGCGGATCGAGGACTTGTCTCCGTAATACTTGGGGATGGCGGTGAAGATCTGGAGCGCGTTCATTCCGGCCCGGCCGGCGCGCAGCGCCGCCATGTGAATGCCACCATTGTCGATGGTGTGCGCGCCGATGAACCGGCTCATCGCTTTCGACTATGGATCGTGGTGCTTGCCGTTGGGCCGGCAATAGAACAACCGTGCCGGCATGATGTTGCGCGGCTCGAACTCCTGGTGCACGGTCCCGAACACCTGGCGCAGATAGGGCAGCACCGCGCGGGTGAACTGATACACTAGGAACGCCCCGGTAGGATGGAGGATCTCATGGGTGGTCTGAAGGATTCGCTGCCTGACTTCGGGGGGCATGGTGGTGTAGGGAATGCCGGAGATGACATAGTCGGCGCGAGCCAAGCTCCGCCGGGCCAGCACCTCGCTGGCATCGGCAGCGGAGCCATGAACCAGGTGGAGCCGGTCATCCCGAACCGTGCGGCTGAGGTAGCGCACGAAGTCCCGGTTGGTCTCGATCGCGACGAACGAGCTGTCCTGGGGTAAGCGCCGCAGAATCTCGCCGGTAAAGGTGCCCACTCCAGGGCCGTATTCCACCACTACCCGGGCCCGGGGCCAGTCGACCTCATCCAGCAACCGGTCCACCAGGTAGCGTGAGCTCGGAATCAGGGACCCGAGCATCTTGGGGTGTTTGAGAAAGTTTCGGCCGAAGAGCAGGAGCTGCTCGGATCGGGATCGAGTGCCGTTCGACTTGGGCACGGGGGGCGCGGCGCTCAAGAGTGGCGGGGGTGGCGGTTCACGGGATTGGCGCCTTTCGTAGTTCGAAGTCTGGTGCAGCGTGTCACCGGCTGGGAACCGCTGCGGTGATGCACGACACAGAAATCAGCTCGCTGCCAGGGCCGGAAGATTCACGGATTTCGTCGTCACGACAAGAGCGCGAGGTAGCGCCTGGCCACCCTCTGGATCGGCACCTCGGGTTACGTCTACCCGCACTGGCGCAAGGGAGCCTTCTATCCCACAGGACTTCGGCAGCGGGACGAGCTGGCCTATTACGCTGCCCGCTACCGTACGGTCGAGCTCAACAACTCGTTCTACCGGCTGCCCACCGCCGACAGTTTTCGCCGCTGGGCCCGGGAGACGCCGGATGACTTCCGCTTTGCCGTAAAGGCAAGCCGGCTCATCACCCACCTCAAGCGGCTGCAGCAATCGGACGACGCGCTCGAACTGCTTCTGGAACGCGCCGGCATCCTCGGAGCCAAGTTGGGGCCGATCCTGTTCCAGCTGCCGCCCACCTTCCCGGCCGATCTCCCCAGGCTGGAGCGTTTTCTCGGTCGGCTCGCGGCCGATTATCAATGGGCTATCGAGTTCCGCCACTCGAGCTGGCACCTGCCGGCCGTGTACCAGCTCCTGGGTCGGAGCGGGGTGGCGCTGTGCGTACCGGTCGGCGGCGCGGTGCAGCCCGATCTGGTTACGACGGCATCCTTCGCCTATCTCCGAATGCATCAGGGAGACGGGCCTGGTGGCGGTTTCGACTCCGGACAACTGCGTACTTGGGCCGGACGAGTGCGCGCCCTGCACCGCACCGGCAAAGAGGTCTACGTCTACTTCAACAACGATCGCGGCGCTCACGCCGTCCGCGATGCCGCCCGGTTGCGATCGCTGCTCCGGGTGGAGCGCTGAGGCGGCAAGAACGCCCCCCGGCGGCCGTCGCCGGGTGGGCGTTCCGAGAGGCGAGCGTCGAGCTGGTTCAGCTACCGCCGACCGCGAGCTGGGCCCGGTGCAGCTCCAGCCGGCGCTGGGCGATGTCGAGATCCTTGTCCGCCAACTGTTTCTCGGCGGAGGCCTGGTCCCGCTGGGCCTCGAGTACCTTGAGCTCGAGCTCGCGGATAACCACATCATGCCGCGAGGTCGCGGCGGCATCGACTCCCGGCGACACCGGCCCGGTCCGACCGCCGCGAGTTGAGCTGCTGCTCCATGTCGAGCATCCGCTGGGTGGACTCCGCCAACTTCTTCGCCGCCTTGGCCCGGTCGAGTTCGGCTCCGTGTAGCGCCGAGCGGCGCTCCAGGAACGACTTCTGCCGCTCAGCGTCCTTCTTCTCCGCCGTGAGGGCGACCTTTTCCCCTTCGTTCTTGGTCTTCTCCGCCACCTTGCGACGGGCGTCGATGGTGGAGATCTCCTGCTTCTTTACTTCGGCCAGCGCCTTGGTGTGCTCGCGTTGCTGCTCCGCGTGGGCACGCTCCGCCTCCGCTTCGCGCTCGTCGGCCTTGGCTGTGGCCAGGTCCGCCCGGATGCGCTCCGCGCTGCGCGGCGGAAGGACGTCGATGAATCCGAGCGAGGCGCCCAGGCTCGCGCGGGTAGCTGCCGGCGCCGCTGGGGCCGCAGCGGGAGCAGCAGCCGGGGCGGGGGCGTACCCCCGCGCCTCGGTGTCCTGAGCGGTGGCAGCGGTGGAGTCGGCGACTGGCGGAGCTACGGTAGGCTCCTGCGCATTGAGCACGGCCAGCCGCCCGATCACCAGCAGGCCGGCCATCAGAGGCACAAAGGGACGGGGTTGCACGACTTATCTCCTTGCAGGGGACTGAAACGACATACGACACCGCGAAGTTACTACCGAATCGCCGAGTCCGTAACACCCATTTCTATCCCTCCAGCCACCGAGTCAGCTCCTGGACCGGACGCCTCCGCCGGGGAGCCTCGAGCTGGTCCGGGTAGCCCAGGGAAACCACCCCGACCACCCGGAAACCTTCGGCCAGCCCTACCAGCTCGGTGAGGGCAGGCTCCCGCATGATGCCGCCGGTTCTGAGATAGGTTCCTAGCCCCAATGACTGGGCGGCGATCATCAGGTTTTCGATCGCCATCATGGTGGCGGCATAGTCTTCCTCCCGGGTGTTGTCATCGGGACTGACCGCGCACATGACCACCACCAAGGCCGGCGTTTCCAGCGCCTCCCGGCGCACCTTGTCCGCGGCCGCGAGAGCCTCCGCCGAATCGGGATCGGGGAATCGCTTGAGCCGGTAACCGGCTCGGATCTCGGCGAAACGGTCCCGCGCGGTACCGCTGAGGACCCCGAACCGCCAGGGCTCGGTGAGCTTGTGGTTGGGAGCCCGCACCGCGCATTCGAGCACCTGCTCGATGGTCTGGCGGGTCACCGGGTCGGGGCGAAAGCGGCGGACCGAAGTCCGCCGCTGTATGGCATCGATGGCGTCCATGGCCATCAATCTAGCCCCGCCGGAGGGTTCAGCTGGCCGGCTGGATCATCGCGAATGCTGCGCCCTGAGGGTCTGCCAGGATCGAGAAGCGGCCGATGCCGGGGATATCGGTAGGCGGTCTCACGACCTCCGCGCCGAGGGATTTAGCCTTGGCCGTCTTAGCGTCGCAATTGTCCACTCCGAAGTAGATCAGCCAGAACGGCTGGACGCCGGCCATGTCTTCGGTGAGCTGGAACATGCCGGCTTTGTCCTGGGCTTCCTTCCGGAACAGCGTGTACACGAAGTCTCCCATTGGCTGGGCCACGGTCTGCCAACCGAGGAGCTCGCTATAGAACCGGCCGGCCTTCTGCGGATCGTTGGTGGTCAACTCGTACCAGCAAACCGCGTTATGCTCGCCGAAGACCCCGGCACCTTGATGCCGCCGCGGCTCCCAGAGAGCCACCGTGGCTCCGGTCGGATCTTGCAGCATTACTTGGCGGCCGACGTCGAGGACATCGAACGGTTCCATCGTCACCTTGCCACCCAACTCCTGCACTCGCTCGGCAGAGCGGTCGGCACTTTCGACGGTGATGTAAGACAGCCAGGCAGGCCGGTCTCCGCCCGGCTGTTCCGGGCTCTGTTGATAGAGAGCGCAGACCGGCTTCCCATCCAGCTCGAACATGGTGTAATACTGGTCGGGACCCATGGGCATGTCCTGGAACTTCCACCCGAACAGTCCGGTATAGAATCGCTTCGCGGCAGCAGTATCGCTGGTCCCCAGGTCGCACCAACAGAAAGTCCCGGGGGCATAGGTTGCGGTAATGGTCATGAGGTTCCTCGGTTGTTGTGGAAGGGCGCAATCGGCTATCGGCTATCAGCTGTCAGCTATCAGCTATCAGCTATCGGCTATCGGCTATCGGGCTATCTGTGGCGGCTCGGATCGCAAAGCGGATAGCCGATAGCTGATAGCCGATAGCCGATAGCTGATAGTTGATAGTTGATAGCCTCCTCTATCAAACAACGTCACCACTCCCATCTGGTTTCACCCTAACCAAGATGCAGAGCGCAACGAAATCGTAAAGAGCATGCGTCACAATGGGAACGAGCAGATTTCCGGACCCCAGGAACAGCCAGCCGAGGTAGATGCCTACCAGCGCTGCGAGGATGGCATAGCTCGTGGTCAGCCAGTGGGCTGCCCCGAAGACTGCGCCGGCCAGCGCGATGGCGACCGCTCCGGAAAACCGGCCGTCGAGCCAAGTCTGTAACACGCCGCGGAAGAATGCCTCTTCGCCGATTCCCGCCAGCACTGCTACCAGGGCAAGCTCTCCTGCTGTGCGTCCGGCAAAAAGAGGCGCGACCTTGTGCTCCACGGTGTGGACCAGCCGGACCATGATCTGCCAGCGGCTGCGCCGAGCCCAGAGGAGCAACAACAACAGAGGGCCCGTGGCCGCGCATCCCCAGGCCAGGGCCCTCCAGTCCAACCGCAGCAGTTCGAACGGCTGGACGTCCAGCCACCATCCCAGCGCGACCGCAACCAGGATGAGCCCGCCCTCGAACAGCAGCGCCAGGCGGAGCGTCCGGCCCGGCTCGGCGGGCTCGCTTTCTACTTCGCCCGCTCCAGGTACACTCCCTCCCGCGGGTTCACCCGCACTCGCTCGCCCTCGCCGATGAACTCGGGAACCTGAATGGTGACCCCGTTACTGAGCTTGGCCGGCTTGGTACTGGCGGTCTTGGTCGCGGTCTTCATGGTCGGCGCGGTTTCCACGACCTCCAGCTCGGCCACGGCCGGGAGTTGGATCGCGATGGGACGCCCGTCCAGCCATTCGGCCTGGAAGTTCATGCCCGGCTCCAGCCACTGGCCCTGGTCACCCGTGGCCTCGTCGTCCAGGGTGAATTGGTCGTAACTAGTGGCATCCATCACATGCACGCCGTTGGCATCACGGTAGAGTACCTGGAGGGCTTTGGTGTCGAGCCGGGCGTCCTCCACGAATTCCGTCGCGCTGAGCCGGGTGTCGAAGGTGTTGCCGGACGTCAGATTACGCAGCCGAACCTGGACGAAGGCTCGCAGGTTACCCGGCGTCCGATGCTGAAAATCCATGACCCGGCAGGGCTGTCCGTCCAGGATGATCACATGCCCTCGACGGATATCGCTGGCCTTCATGGCTTGGGTGCTCCCTGGTAGTTGGAGGGTGGAAGATAATTGGCTCCCCGCTATCGGCTATCGGCTATCGGCTCTCCGCTTTGGGCCATGAGCTATGGGCTTCGGGAAGAAGGCGCGGTGGCCCCGAGGACAAGCCGATAGCGGATAGCCGATAGCCGATAGCCGATAGCCCCATGTCCATGGACACCCTCCCCTTCGACTCACCCCGGCTCCCGGGGTGGCGAGCGAATGTCGGCGCCACGATCGCGCTCGACCTGGCGCCGCCGCCGAGCGAACGAAACGTTTCCACGCTTTTGGTGTTGAGCTGGAATGTCTGGGTGGGCCGCGGTCGTCTGGCGGAGCTGGTCAACCGGATCAGGGACGGAGAATTCGCCTCATTGGATGCACCCCCGGGTCTGCCGTTGGTGGTGCTGGTGCAGGAGGCCTACCGGGTGGATGACTCCATTCCGCTCCGTTCCAATGGGCGTGCACCGCGCGAGCTGAGCACCCGGGTCCGCGCTCGAGAGGATATCGTGGATGCCGCTCGGCGGCTCCGGCTCAATCTCCGATTTGCTCCCTCGATGCGGAATGGAGCCGATCGCAGCGATCGGGGGAATGCAATCCTCTCGAGCCTTCCGCTGGCCGACGGGCGGGCCGTGGAGCTGCCACTCATCCTCCACCGCAGGGCCGCGGTCACCGCCTCGGTCGCTCTGGCGGCACATCGGGTCCGGCTGGTGTCGGCGCATCTCGATCCCCGAGGCCCGCCAGGCCATAAGTGGCTCGGTGCGGCCGGCCGGGCAACGCAGACTCAGCATCTGCTCGGAACGGTGGAGGACGACACGGTGGTCCTGGGCGCCGACCTCAATCTCGGACGCGGGCGCGCGGAGCGGACCTGGCGCCTCCTGGCGGAAGCCGGCTTCAGTGCCGGCATTCCACCGACAGCACCGCGGTGGCGTCACACGTACCATGCGCTGCCTCGCCTGGTTCTGGATTACGTGCTGCTGCGCGATCGGAGCCGCCAAGTTGCCCGGGCCACCGTGCACCGGCTGGATGAAGACCCCCGTGATCGCGGCGTAACCGTCTTCGGCTCGGACCACCATCCGCTGCTGGCCCGGATCGATTTCCGCTCCGGCTCAGCGGGAGAGCTTCCATGATCGAGTGGCTGGGTCTCGCGCTCCCCTGGTGGGGCTGGCTACTCCTGATCATCGGGGTGATCTCGGTGGTCTCGGTCTTCGGCGCCCTGTTCCTTCCCGACTGGCCCGAGCCCGACTATACGGTCGGCTTCGAGGCGCCGCCCGGTTCGGATGCTTTCGTGGCCGCATCGGCCGGCTTTCTCAACGTGCCGATGCTGCGCGGTGGCGAGGCGATCCTGCTCCAGAACGGCGACGCCTTCTTTCCCAGGATGCTGGAGGACATCCGCGCCGCACGGGAGAGTGTCCACTTCGAGGTCTACATCTTCGACCCCGACAATAGCGGGCGTCAGTTCATGGAAGCGTTCAAGGAACGCGCCCGCGCCGGCGTCGAGGTGCGGGTGCTGCTGGATGGTTTCGGCTCCTGGCGCCTGCGGAAGCGGCACCGCAAGGAGCTGCTGGAGGCGGGGGTGAAGGTCGAACTGTTCCGCCCGCTGGCCCTACGGAACCTGGTGAGGATCTATCGACGCACCCACCGCCGGGCCATCGTCATGGACGGCCGTATTGCATACACCGGTGGCGCCGCGGTCGCAGACAAGTGGGTCGGCGACACTCGGGGACCGCACGAGTGGCGGGACAGCATGACCCGGGTTACCGGCCCCCTCGTCACCGGCATTCAGTCGGCCTTTGCCAGTAATTGGCTGTACTGCACCGGCGAAGTGATCGCTGGACCCCGCTACTATCCACTGCTCGAGTCGGCAAAGGGTCCCTGCGGGGTATCGGTCGTCAGCTCACCCTCGGATGCCCAGCAACCCATCCGGCTGCTGTTCTGGCTCAGTTTCATCAACGCCCGCCACCGGCTGTGGATCTCCAGCTCGTACTTCATACCCGACGGCCATCTTCGGGGGGCCGCAGTCGCGCGCGCCCGAGCCGGGGTGGACGTGCGTATCCTGGTTCCAGGAAATCACACCGATGCGATCCCGGTGCAGTGGGCCGGCCGGAGCTACTACGACGAGCTGCTCGCGGCCGGAGTCCGGATCTTCGAGTTCCAGCCGTCGATGATGCACGCCAAGACCGTCATGGTGGACGACGCCTGGACCATCGTCGGCTCGGCCAACATGGACGAGCGGAGCATGGAGCTCAACGAGGAGAACGTGCTCGGCATCGCCGATCCGGGCTTCGCACGCGCGGTGGCCGAGGGAGTGGAGGCCGACCTGACTCGATCCCGCGAGGTCCAGCTCGAGGAGTGGCGCCGGCGACCGCACTACCAGCGACTGCTCGAGCGATTCGCCAGGATAATGATCGAACAGTACTGAGCGACCCTGTCACCCGCCCGCAATCGCGGCCACCACAGTGATCTCGTCCCCCTCCGCAACCGGAGTGGCGAACCCGTTGCGGAACCGGATGTCTTCGTCATTGAGATAGAAGGTGACGAAGGGATACGGTCCTCCCTCGGCGTCGCGCAGCCGCGGCGCCAGCCGGGGATAGCGGCCGGCGATTTCCGCCACCACGTCGCCCAGTGTCGACCCGCTGGCGTTGAGCGTGGAATTCCCGTCCGCCAGTCGGGCGAGTACGGTGGGAAGGCTAAAGGTCACGGCCATACAGGGCCTCCAGTTCGCGAATCCGTGGGGCGATGATCGGCGCTTCAGGTAGCGTGCCCGCCACCGCGTCGATGGTCTTCAAGCCGTTGCCGGTGATGCAGAGCACCACTTCGTCGTCGGGGCGCAGCCGGCCGGCGGCCGCGTGCTCCAACGCCGCCGCGACTGTTGCACCACCGGCGGTCT
This sequence comes from uncultured Gemmatimonadales bacterium, assembly GCA_963812755.1. Taxonomy (GTDB): domain Bacteria; phylum Gemmatimonadota; class Gemmatimonadetes; order Gemmatimonadales; family GWC2-71-9; genus CAVVWJ01. Next base: position 264,010 of record CAWEWK010000007.1, read on the forward strand.
CGGTGAAAATCCCGGTGGTCTCGGCCAGCAGCCGAATGCCGGCGACCAGCTGTTCGTCGGAGACGGCGGCCGCCCACCCCCCGGTGGAACGGATCACGCCGGCGGCAAAGCCGCCGTCCGCCGGATTGCCGATAGCGATGGATCGGGCCACCGTCCGGGGAATGACGGGCTCGATCGCATCGCCGCCGGATTCCACCAGGCGCACGATCGGCGCGCAGCCCGACGCCTGCGCACCGTAGAGTCGTGGCCGAGCGCCTTCCACCAGACCCGCCTCGAGGAACTCCCCGAATCCCTTGGCCAGCTTGGTGATGAGCGAGCCGCCCGCCATCGGAGCAACCACCGCGGTCGGCAGCCGCCAACCCAACTGCTCCGCGATCTCGAAGGCCACCGTTTTTGAACCCTCGCCGTAGTAGCCTCGCAGATTGATGTTCACCAACCCCCAGCCGAACCGGTCGGCCGCCTGGGCGCAGAGCCGGTTCACGTCATCGTACGTGCCTCGTACCCGGACCAGATGCGGACCGTAGATCGCCGTGCCGACCACCTTGGCCGGCTCCAGGTCGTGGGGGATGAAGATCCAGGCCGGAAGTCCGGCACGGGCGGCCTGGGCCGCGACGGCATTGGCCAGGTTTCCGGTGGAGGCGCAGCCCACGGTATCGAGGCCGAGGGCGCGGGCCGCGTTGATGGCAGTGGCGACGACCCGGTCCTTGAAGGAGAGCGAGGGATGACAGACGCTGTCGTTCTTCAGCCACAGACGGGCGACGCCGAGCTTGCGGGCCAGCGCCGGCGCTTCGACCAAAGGCGTGAACCCGCTGTCCAGCGAGAGCGCCGGCTCGCCTTCGAAGGGCAGCCATTCGCGGTAGCGCCAGAGCGAGCCGGGGCGGGAGGCGATGGTACGGGCGTCGGGAAGCAGGCGGGTGGGCTCGTAGGCCGGCTCCAGCGGGCCTAGACACTCCTCGCAGGTGGCGATCGCCGCCGGCTCATGGGGCGTGCCGCAGAGCTTGCAGACTTGGGGAAGCAGCCGGAGAGACTGCTCGATGTCGAGCGCGAGGGCGGGGGCCATTCTTGCGTTCCTCCGCCTCGATTCCACCGTGCTGGGCACCGGCGTCAATGAAAAGCGCCCGGTGCCAAAAAGACACGCGGGACGCGAGGCTTTTTAGCAGTTGTTTAACGTGGCTGCAATATGCCGACAAATGGCCACGAGACTTCGGTTGTCAGGTTACGATATCAAATCTCCCGGCGCGGCGCAAGAGTCGCAATTCACCAGTCCCGCTCTCCGGTCGGACCGCTACGTGTTGGGCGACCCTCGTGGCTGCTGAGCTGCTGCCGCTGAACGGTCTCGAGCAGACGGCGGGCCTCCTCCGGCGTCAGCTCCTCGACCGATTCGCCCTCCCCTGCCCCGAATCCGCCGCCGGCCATCGCGCCCACGGCGGCATCCGGATTTCCCTCGTAACCCGGCACATCCATGTTGCCCCGGCCGTAGTCCGCCGATCGTCCCCGGCCCGACGATCCACCCGACGTGCGGTCGTCTCCCAGCCGCTTGAGGGCCAGCTCCAGATTCCACTTGGCGTCGGCGTCGCTGGGATCGAGGCGCAGCGCTTCTTCGTAGGCCTCGATGGCGCGGCGAAGCGGCTCGGCCTTTTCGGGTGCCTCCTCCGCACCCCGCACCAGCGCGTTCCCCAGGTTGTAGAGGCTGCGTTGCTTCAACCGATCGTCTTCCGCCACCACCTGCCGGTAGCGCTTGGCGGCGTCCTCGTAGCGCTCTAAGCGGTAGAGCGTGTTCCCGCCGGTGTATGCCGCTCGGGGATTGCTGTCGGCCGCGAGCGCGCGTCGAAAGGCGCTGTCGGCCTCGGGATAGCGGCCTTCCTGATACAGTCGCTCGCCCCGATGGGCATCCCCACTGCACGAGAGTAGGCCAAGTAGAACGAGGAGTGCGTTAGCGCGCCTCAGGGGGACAGCGGGGCCCGCTGCCCCACAGACGCCCAGCAGGATCGCCACCGCGAGCGGCCATTGGAATCGATCCGCGCGCTCCTTCGATCCGCTGGAGGAGAGCGCTCGAGTTTCCAGCTCGCCGAGCACTCGGGTCACCCGATCGAGCTGCTCCCGGCGATTGAATCGGGCGAAGACGCCACCGGTGGCTTCCGCCGCCCGCCGCAGATCACCTTCCTCCAACCGCGACACGACCACGCGGCCGATGTGATCGCGATGGAAGCGCTCCGGCGCCTCGGAGCTGTCAGCGGGCACCGGCCCACCCGCCGCGGTACCCACACCGACGGCAAACACCGGAACCTCCGCCTGCCGAAGCTCGCCCAGCGCGCCGTCGAGATCACCCTCCCCGCTTTCCCCGTCGGACAGGAGGAGAATCGCCCGCCTGCCGCGCTCGCCTTCGTGCTCGAACACGCGCGCCGCGGCGAAGAGGGCCGCCGAAACGTCGGTCGCCGGATCTCCCAGGTCGTCGGAGCTGGCCGCGTCGAGGAAAAGCCGCAGCGCGGCCTGGTCGGTGGTCAACGGCAGCTGGAGAAACGCGCTGCCGCCGAACACTACCAGACCGACTCGATCGCCAGGCAACCGGGACACCGTCTCCCAAGCGACGCGCTTGGCAGCCTCGAGGCGGGACCCTCCCGCGTCGGTGACGCTCATCGAGCGCGACAGATCGAGTAATACCAGCACGTCCCGGCCGGTTCGCACCAGCTCCCCGGTCCGTTGACCCCATTGGGGCCGCGCCAGCGATACCAGCCCGAAGCCGAGCGCTCCCAGGGCGAAGGCCCACGTCGCGAGCGATCGTTGGTCCGAGGGGATCGCCGACGAGTGACCCAGAATTTCCGGATCACCGAATCGCCGCAGGGCGGCGCGGTGTCGCCGTTCGGCACGGAGCACCAACCACGCTGCCGCCGGCAGCAGGATCGGGAGGAACAACAGCACGACGGGGTGGGCGAAGCTCATGGCGCGATCACGGCAGCGGCCGAAGGCGGGACCCGCGCAGGAGCAGCTCCACCGCGAGCAACAACAGCGCCGGCCCGAGCAGCCAGGGATAGAGCTCGCGATAGTCTCGGGTCTCGCTGATTCGCACCTCGTCTCGCTCCATCGGGTCGATCTCCGCGAGCACCCGTTCCAGGGCCTTCGGGTCGTCGGCCCGGAAGTACTTGCCCCCACTTCGCTCGGCTATCCTGCGCAGCACGACCTCGTCCGAGCGGGTGAGCCGGTCGGGAGTTCTGCCCCAGCGCCAGATGAAGCCGTCGTCCGGGCCGGTAGTGTCCGGCGCGCTCACTCCGACCGTATGAATCCGCACGCCGAGCGCCTTCGCCGCTTCGGCCGCGACGAAGGGTGAGGGCTGTCCGGTGTTGTTGGCGCCATCGGTGATCAGCACGATCACACTGGCCTTGGTCGGCAGATCCTTCAACTGGTTGATACACATTGCGAGGGCGGTGCCTATTGCGGTGCCGTCGGGAAGGAGGCCGATGTCCACCTTCTCCAGCATTTGGCCCAGAAGCCGGTTGTCGGGCGTGAGGGGAGCCTGGAGAAAGGCTCGTCCGGCGAAGATCACCAGTCCCAACAGATCACCCTCTCGCCGGCGGGCGAACTCGGCCAGCACCTGCCGGGCCACCTCCAGGCGGTTACCCGGTTGGAAATCGGCGGCCTTCATGCTGCTCGAGATGTCGAGCGCGAGCATGACGTTGCGGGCGCGGCTCCGAATCTCCCGCACTTCGTGCGGCTGTTGGGGACGCGCCAGCGCGAGCACCAGCAGCGTCAGCATCGATATCCGGAGAACCTCGGGCAACCGATGCCAACGGGCGGGCCGCGAAGCCGGAGCGGCATCGAGAAAGTGGAGCGTGGGAAACCCGATGCGAGCGGCCGGGACACGGCGCTGGCGCCAGGCTCGCCAGGCCAGCATGACCGGCAAGACCAGGAGTAGCAGCAGGAGCGGATCAGCGAATCGCATCGTCCCGCCGCCAGTAGTGGAGCAAGTCGCGCGCGTCGCTCAGGAAGGAGCGCGCGGTGCCCACGTCGGGTCGCCGCCGCGCGAACTTCACCAGATCGGCTTCACCCAGCACTCCCTGCGCCCGGCGCCGCAGCCCGCCCTCGGTGAGTCGAGGCGGCAACGACCACAGCAGCTCCGTCGTAGTGCGCTCCCGCGCCGGAAGCTCCTCGGCGGACGCGAGATAGTCACGCAATACATTCGCCGTGGCCTCGTAGTGGCGGTCGGTTTCCCCGTGGGCCGGCCATCCTGCCTGCTCGATCTCCGCCAAGCGCGCGAGCGCGACCTCGTACGGATCGGGTGGCAGCTCGACTCGATCGGTCGAGGCTGACGCTGGTCGCGGCCGAGACATAGGTGTGCGGCGGCGGCGCGCCAGGTACCAGGCGATCGCCAGCGTACCCAAAGCCGCCAGGACAGCCCGAACCAGCCAGCCACCGGGCTCGGGCTCCAGCTCCTTGATATCGCGAAGCGTTGGATTGCCGGCCGCGAGCACTGGCGCGATCTCGACCGTCGCGGAGTCACTCCACACCGTGCCCCGGGTGATCCCCTTCACCGAGCGCATGAAGGGGAGGCTGAAAATCGGGATCGGTTGCCGGCCCGGACGGTAGAACGCCAGCCGGGCTCGTCCGGTGAAGACCCGGTCGGCCCCGCGCTGAAGCTTCTCCACCGAGAGCACTCTCACTCCCGGTGGCATCGTTTCCGGAGGCCGCGGCACGGTGTCGAAGAGGAGATCGCGCTCGTCCAGCCGGAGGCGAAACCGAATGGTGACGAGGTCGCCCACCGTGGCGCGGCTGACCTCGGGAAATACTTCGAACCACTGGCGGGAATGCGGGACCTGGGCCGAGGTCGTCACTGAGCTCAACCCTATCATCCCGAGGGCAGCGAGGGATGACAACCGGATCATCGCCACAGCATCCGCTCCCGCCGCCTGAAGAACGCCAGCAGCGCCTCGGCGTAGGGCCGCCCGGTCTCCAGCCGGAGCAAGTCGGCTCCCTGTTCCCGCAGGGTGCGCTCCAGCTGCTGATCGAACTCCTCTCCCCGCCGCCGAAAGTGCTCCCGCACCCGCACGTCCCGGGTGTTCACGCAGCGTGAGGCTCCGGTCTCGGGATCCCACAGGGTCACCAGCCCCACATCGGGAAGCTCGCGCTCGCGAGGATCAGTGAGCTGGATCGCGATGAGATCGTGGCGCCGGGCCAGCCGCGCCATGGAGTTCTGATAGCCGGAGGTGAGGAAGTCCGAGACCACGAAGAGCACTGCCCGCCGGCGGAGCATGGTCTCTAAGCCCGCGAGTGCGGTGCCGAGTTGGGTTTCACGGCCGGTAGGCGAGAAGCCCAGCAGGTCGCTGACCACTCGGAGCGCATGGCGCCGCCCCTTGCGCGGGGCGATGTAGCGCTCCACCCGGTCGGTGGCGAAGAGGGCGCCCACCCGGTCGTTATTGCGTGCCGCGGCAAAGGCGAGCACCGCGCACACCTCGGCCGCCAGATCGGCCTTAGTCCTGAGCCGGCTGCCGAACGATCCCGACGCGCTGCGATCCACCACGAAAAGCACGCCCAGCTCGCGCTCTTCCAGATAACGCTTCACGTAGGCCGAGCCGAGCCGGGCGGTGACGTTCCAGTCGATGGTGCGGACGTCGTCTCCCGGCTGGTACTCGCGCACTTCCGCGAATTCGACCCCACGACCGCGGAAGGCGCTGGAATACTCTCCCGCCACGATATCACGCACGAGATGGCGGGTGGTGATCTCCAGCCGCCGCACCTCGCGTGCGATTTCTTCGGCGGTCATGGCACCGGGACCGCCTGGAAAATCCGATGGAGTAAGGCATCAGGGCCCACTCCTTCGGCATCGGCACGATAGGTGAGAATGATCCGGTGGCGAAACACGTCGAGCCCGAGTGCCTTGATGTCGTCGGGGTTGACGTATGCGCGGCCCTGAAGGAACGCATGCGCCTTGGCCGCACGAAGGAGGAAAATGCCCGCACGCGGTGATGCACCGTACTCGATCAAGGGCGTGAGATCGTTCAATCCGGCATCCGCCGGGCGGCGAGTCGCGGCCACCAGGCTGAGCACGTACTCCTTGATTCGATCGTCGGCGTAGATCGTCTGGACCAGCCTGCGGGCCGCGAGAATGCGCTGTGGCTCGAGTATGGGGCGAGCGGTGGGCTCCGGCCCCGCGGTCATCCGATCCAGCACCTCGCGCTCGTCCCGCCGCTCGGGATAGCTCACCACCAGCTTGAACATGAAGCGATCGACCTGAGCCTCGGGCAATGGATAGGTGCCCTCGTGCTCGATCGGGTTCTGGGTGGCGAGCACCAGGAACAGCTCGGGGAGCGGATAGGTCTGGCCCCCGATGGTGACCTGCTTCTCCTGCATGGCCTCGAGCAGCGCGCTCTGAACCTTAGCCGGCGCCCGGTTGATCTCGTCGGCCAGCAGGAGATTGGTGAAGATCGGTCCCTGCTGCACCGTGAAGTCACCGCTGCGCTGGTTGTAGATCATGGTGCCCAGCAGGTCGGCGGGGAGCAGATCGGGAGTGAACTGGATCCGGCGAAACCCGGCGGCGATGGTGGACGCGAGAGTGCGCACCGCCAGGGTCTTGGCCAGTCCGGGCACCCCCTCGAGCAGCACATGCCCGTCGGCCAGGAGACCGATGAGGAGCCGCTCCAGCATGGCGCGCTGGCCCACGATTACCCGGCCGATCTCCTCCATCAGCTCGGCCACGAGCTGGGCTTCCTCCTCGATCCGGGCGGCGGCCGCGTCGGGAACGAGTCGTTCGGGCGAGGTCATGACGGAATGTAATTGCTATCCGCTATCGGCTATCAGCTATCGGCTGTGGCTGAGGGTCACGGTCCGTAGACGCGGAGGGTAGGATCGCAGTAGCGGATAGCTGATAGCCGATAGCCCATAGCCTGTCTCACGGCCACTCCACCAGCGGCGCCGGCGCGGGAACGAACACCCGGGTCGTGCGCAGGGCGGCACCCGGCAGGAACAGCTCCGCTCGCGGCCGGCGCTCGACGGCCGCGCTCCACACGTAGCCCGAGGCCTCGTGCCGGGCACCCGAGTACCAGAAGGTCACCGCGTCGGTCGCCGGCTCGTAGGCCATCGTGCTGCGATACACGATGTCCTGGAACTGGGGGATGCGACCCTTGACCAGCACCGGCTGACTCAGCACGGTCCAGTGCACTCCATCCGGACTGGTGGCCAGGAAGAGCGCGGGTGTGGTGCAGCTTCCGGCCAGCTTGGCATTGTAGAGCGCCCAGAATTCATCTCGGCTCGGAATCCATTGCACCTCGATGTGCCAGGGCCACAGCTCCGGCTGTTCCAGCCGTACCGGAGTCGGCTCCGACCAATGCTCGCCGTCCATCGAGCGGCGAACCTCGACCGAGGTGCTGCTCTCGCCGCACCCCGCCGATCCGCCGTTCACCGCCCACATCCACCAGTCACCGGGCCCACGCCGGACCACCGCCGGCGAGATGATCTGGTGACTGGGGCGGCGGGCCACCTCGACCGGGGCAGTCCAGGTGATGCCGTCAGTGGAGCGAATCAGCCAGACGATGTTGCTCGAAGTAGCCTGCCGATAGTACAGCCACAGCTCGCGGGTCTCTGGGACGTAGACCAGGTCCGGATCAGAGAGATAGCCGGAGGTCGGCTTCACCAGCGGATTCGGCGTTCCCGGCTCCAGCAGCCACCGGTCGACCAGGCGCGCCGCCACGAATACCGAGGGGTTCTCGTGCAACGCGTTGCCAAAGGGATAGGGCGTGATCGCGAGGTGATTGGGGAAACCGAATACGTCGGTGGGCGACCGGACGTAGTCGGGATGGACCACCTGTCCCGAGCCGTCGTAGGTCGGCAGGTCGAGCGCCACGACTTCACCGAAAGGCAGTTCGTCCGGAAGTTCGGCGACCGCGGTGAACCGGGCCGGCTCCAGGCCTTCGACCATGGCGGTGGCGGTTCGAGTACCGACGGTTTCACCCAGTATCCACCGTGCACGCACCTGCCCCTGAGCGTCGGTCGTCGAATTGAGCGGGTTGATGGTTCCGTCCCCTTCCACACTCCAGGTGACCGGCACCCGGTCCAGCGGTGAACCAGACTCATCGACCACCGTGGCCACGACCGGCGCCGGCAGCGCAGTGCGGATCGGCGCCACTTGACCACCACCCTCGGTAGCGTGCACTGCGGCAGGAGTAGGTGGACCCGCTCCATCGCCGCAGGCGGCGAGCGGCACGGAGAGCAACGCGATCGAGAACGCAATCGCCCGATTGGGGAACGGATGCGTGCGCATCATCATTCCCCTTAGACTGCTGAACCTTCCAGATCGTCACTGCGGAAACTTGAGCCGCGGTGAGTCCGTCAGTTGTTAGATCCACCTGAGACGAGGAGTCATGACCGGTAGCACCCGTGTTGTCCTCGCAGCCGTCGCGGGAGCCGTGGCGCTCGCCGCCGGTGTCGCTCTGTCCGCCAGCCAAGCCGATCTCGCGATGTTCCGGGGCGATGCCGCGCATTCCGGCGTCTACCGCGCCACCGGTGTCGAGCGGCTCGGCGGGCTGCAATGGCGGGTGCAGACCGGCGGCATGGTGCAGTCCTCGCCCACCTTGCACGAGGGTGTGCTCTACGTCGGGAGCGGAGACGGAAATCTCTACGCGCTCGACCCGGTGACCGGTGAGGAGCGCTGGAAATTCACAGCCGGGCGTGCCATCACCTCTACCCCGGCCGTCGCCGAGGGACTGGTATTCGTGGGCAGCCGGGACAACACCTTCTACGCCCTGGACGCCGGCGACGGCACAGCGCGCTGGAAGCTCGCCACCGGCGCCGACCTGCCCTTGGCCTGGGGCTTCGAGACCGGCGATCTCTATACCTCATCACCGGTGTTCTCCGACGGTCTGGTGGTCTTCGGCAGTGGTGACGGACGGGTGTACGCCGTGGACGCACGCAGCGGCAAGGTCCGCTGGCGGTTTCAAACCGAGGGGCGAGTGCGCTCCTCTCCCGCTATTGCGGCCGGGCGGATCTACGTCGGCAGCATGGATGGTCGGCTCTACTCACTGGAGCTCCAGACCGGCCGCCGGATCTGGCAGTTCGATACCGAGGGGCACGCGCTTCGCTCGGGCGACTTCGGCTTCGACCGGCGCACCATTCAGTCCTCCCCCGCCGTGGCCGACGGCCGGGTATTCGTGGGCTCGCGCGACGGGTTCCTCTATGCCGTCGACGCCGAGAGTGGCCGACAGCTCTGGCGGGTGGATCACCGGATGTCCTGGGTGAATACCTCGCCGGCTGTCGCGGAAGGTCTGGTCTTCGCCGGCAGCAGCGACGAGCGGTTCCTCCAGGCAGTCGATGCCCGGACCGGAAGAGAGCGCTGGCATTTCCCGACCGAGCGCCCGGTCTGGTCCTCCCCGGCGGTCGCCGGATCGTTGGTCTACTTCGGCGACGGCTCGGGCACAGTGTACGCACTGGACCGAGCCACCGGCGTCGAGCGGTGGCGTCACAAGTCCGGGCGGCGAATCCTCTCCTCGCCGGTGCCCGCCGACGGGATGCTCTACGTGGGCAACGACGATGGCGGGGTCTATGCACTCCGGGCCGCGGAAGCCGCGCTTCACCGCGCCGTGTTCTGGGACAGCAGTCTGGTTCGGACCTCGAGGATCCTGGTGCACCAGGAGCTGCGCGACTATCTCCGCGACCGCGGATACGAGGTCCTCGACGCCGGCTCGCTGCGAACCTTCTTGATGAAACGGGTGGAGGATCGCGCTCCCAGCGTTGTGGTGTTCGCCATCGATCACCTGCCTGCCACGGTCGCGCCGGTTGCAGCGGATAGTGTCCTCTTTCGCCGCTACCTCGCCTCGGGCGGAAAGGTGGTGTGGCCCGGAATACCGCCGCTGATCTGGCCCCGTGATCCGAAAACCGGCGAGAGCGGCGAATACAAGGACATCGACCGGGAGGGCACTACCCGGCTGTTAGGTGTGGATCACGCTCGAGGCAACTTCGACGGCTACGGGGCCTCGGTTACCTCGGAGGGGCGTCGCTGGGGAATGGCGGGATGGTGGGAAAGCAACTGGTCGGTAGATCCCAAGGGTGTCACCCAGACCCTTGCAGTCGACGACAACGGTCTGGCCAGCTCCTGGGTGAAGAACTACGGCGGCCCTGCCGGCACCGGTTTCGTCCGTCTCTACGGCGGTCCCTGGGCCTCCGGCGGTCCAATAGGGAGCTTCAGCGTGGTACAGGCAGTCGCGGAATACCTACCCAGGTAGGCTATCGGCTATCGGCTATCAGCCATCGGCTATAGCCGATAGCCGATAGCGTCCTCACACCGGCCCGTTGAACGCCGGATCGCTCGCCCTGGTCCGCAGTTCGGTCTCCTCGCCCCGGTACCATCCACCCCGGAATTCGAAGTGGCGCTCGTCCAGGATTCGGGTGGCCAGCGCCGCCGTCCCCTGCTGCTGCACCTGCCACAGCAAGACTTTGGCACCGATCTCCGCCGCCGGCTCCCAAACCCCGGGGTCCAGGTGCGGGTAATGCTCGGCAAACTCAAGCTTTAGCCTGGCTTCCCGGGCCGTGAACTCCATGCCCACCTCCAACTTCGGCGTGTGAAGGAGTCGGACGCGTCGTAGAGCGGGGGTCGAGCGACCGTAGAAGATGCAGAGTCGAGATGGCTTGCACCAGGGGTGCGGCGGCGTCCCCCAAGCCCCTCCCGGTTCTGCCCGAACGGGGACTACTTTGGCCCATGCGAATCGCCGTGGTCTTTGACACCCCCTACCAGAGTTGGGAACATCCGGACCACGAGCGCCAGATGCTCAAGGAAGTGGCCGCTTGGCAGGACGCCGAGCCCGACATGGAGTACCAGGTAGCCGACGCGCTCCGCCAGCGGGGGCACGAGATCTACCTGGTGGGGGTCCCCGACGATCTTCAGGAGTTGGTCCGGCGGCTCGCCGACATCACGCCCGACCTGGTCTTCAACGGGACCGAGGCCTTCCGCGGCAATGCCCTCCTGGAATACCTGGTGCCCGGCATGCTGGAAGCGGAAGGCTACCGCTACACCGGCTCACCGCCGCTGGCCCTGCTGGTGTCTCGCAACAAGGCCATGAGCAAGAAGATTCTCGCCTATCACGGCATCAAGGTTCCCGGTTTCGTCACCTTTCGTCCCGGCGAAACGGTCTCGGCGCCGGACATTCCTTTTCCCCTCATCGTGAAGCCGCTCCAGACCGACGCGTCGGCCGGAATCGCGCAGGCCTCGCTGGTGCAAGACGCCACCGCGCTGGCCGAGCGGGTGGCGCTGGTCCACGACCGTTTCCATCAGCCGGCCATCGCCGAGCAATTCGTGGACGGCCGTGAGCTCTACGTGAGCCTCATCGGCAACGGCGAGGACTTGAGCATCCTCCCGATCATCGAAATGGTCTTCGACAAGCGCAAGACTCGCCCCGAGGAGCGCTTCGCCACCCGGATGGCGAAGTGGGACGAGGACTACCGGGCTCGCAAGGGAATCCGCAACGTGGTGGCTCGCCCGATCTCGCGGGCCAGTCGCGAGCGAATCGAGGAGATCTGCCGGACCGCGTTTCGCGCCCTCTGGCTACGCGACTACGCCCGGCTGGACGTCCGCCTGGCTCCCGACGGGGAAGTCTGGTTTCTGGAGGCCAACGCCAATCCCTTCATCAGCTACGGCCACGACATGGCCAACGCGGCGGCGAAGGCGGGAATGGATTACTACCAGTTCATCCAGCGATTGGTGGAGGACGCGATGGAGCGCTATGAGCCAGCGTAGGAAGCGCCGCCGGCGCTCGCTGACGCCCGAGCTCCGCTGCGTGTGCGGCCATCAGATTCAGCGGTACTGGTACCACTGTCCCAACTGCAGCCGGGCACTCCAGTGGCGGGACCTGAGTGGAGTAACCGGGGCCGAATGCTACAACTGCGGCTGGGTGGTCTCCGACAGCTTCAGCTTCTGTCCCTGGTGCGGCGTCGACATCCACGAAGAGGGCCACTCGAGCGAGCAGCCGCTCAAGGCGCCCCGGGGATTTCGGATGGACGCGCGCTGCGATTGGGGCTGTGGCGGGGGAGTGCAGTACCCGATGAGCTACTGTCCCTGGTGCGGCAGGCCTCAGTTCTGGAACGAGGACGAGCTCTTCGAGGGTGATTGCCCCCACTGCAGCCATGGGGTAGACGACTGGATGAACGCCTGTCCCTGGTGCGGCAACGACGCCACCGGACGGGACCGGATCCCCCGGGCGCTGACCCGGGTGCGCCGGCTCTTGTTGGTCTCGCGAATTCGGGATTGGGGTTACCGGGTCCTACTTCGGCCCGGAATCTCCGGTGTCGATCCGCTGTATCCCAAGATCGTCGAGATCGAGCAGCGCTACGTGGTGGGCAAGCAGCGGCGGGACGAGATACCCTGGACCATGCTGGTGGGACTGATCACCCATGAGCTGGGACACAGCTTTCTCTATCACCACTGGGAATGGACCCGCGATCGCCGCTTCCGCCGCGCCTTCGGAGAGGTCGACAAGGCATACCGGGGCATGGACAACACCTGGGTCTACTTTCAGCGCCGCCGGGTGGCCATCGCGCCCCGGGATCACGTGAGCGCCTACGCGGCTAAGCACCCGCAGGAGGATTTCGCCGAGACGTTTCGCTTCTACGTCACCCGCCGCGGACGGCTGCGCGACTTGTTCGCCGAGTTCGGGCAGAAGCGGAAGGGGGTCATACTCTACGAGAAGTTCTTGGTGTTGCACGACTTCGTGAGAGCGCTCCGGAGGGTCAGCAGGGACTAATTCCGCTCCGCTAAGATCTCCATTGCGGCATTCCTTCCATTGATTCCGATCACGCTTCCCCCCGGGTGAGTGCAGGCACCGCACAGATACACATTCTTCATTGGCGTCCGGGCCTCGAGCCGTCGGTCCCACATGTAGTCGGGCAGAATCTCTCCCTGAAAGATGTGCCCGCCGGTGAGACCTACCCGCCGTTCCACGTCCGGCGGCCCCAGGACCTCCATGCCGGTGATTGCTTGGGGCAGGTTGCTACAGAAGCACGCGATCGAATCCACCACCACTCGGCCGACCTCGTCTCGCCGGCTCTCCCAGTCGCCCTGACTGAAGCGGTTGGGCACGTACTGGGCGAACACGCTGAGAGTGTGAACCCCGTCCGGCACTACCGACGAGTCGAACACCGTCTGGAGATAGAGCTCGGTCCAGACCCGGGGCGGAAGCTCGCCCTGATTCGCCAGCTGGTGGTACCGCCGCCATTGGTCCTTGCTCAGCGGGGTGTTGACTTGTGCGGTATGGTGCGGCTCCCGCAGCCCGGGACGGGCGATGAAGTTGGGCAGCTCGGACAGGGTCAGATTCACCTTCACGGTCACGCTCTCCATCGGGATGGCGCGAACCCGCTCGGCCCACGCCGGCTCGGCGGCGCCATCGAGTAACGCCAGCGTCGCTCTCGGATCGGCATTGGAGATGACCTGCCTAGCGCCGATCCGCTCACCCGAGGCCAGCACCACACCCTCGCCCGGAACGATGCGGGCCACCGGCACTCCCGTGGCGATCACCGCTCCCGCTTCGCGGGCAATGTCGCACAGGATGAACGACACCATCCCCATCCCACCCTCGACGTACCCCCAGGTTCCGGCCATCCCGTTCATTCGGCCCGAGGCGTGGTGGAAGTAGATCGACGCGGTCCCACGATCGTGGGGACTGGCGTTGGTTCCGATGACTCCCTGACCCAAATAGGCGAGCTGCATCCGCTCGTCCCGGAGATATCGCTCCACCAGCTCCACCATCGACCACTCGAAGAGCAGCCCCAGCGCCTCGGCATCGCCCCGAAGCCGGCGCTCGATCTCCTGCCGGCCGGGCGAGCGGCCGATCCAGGCATCGCCTTCACCGTCGGGACGGAGAGCATCGCGCAGCCGGCGCTTCACCGCTTGCATGGCACGCCATCCATCGAGGTCACCCGGTGCGAACCCCCGGATTTCCTCCTCGCATCGCTGGTCGTCATTCCACAACTGGACGGCGCTGCCGTCCTCGAACGGCACGAACAGCCCACCCTCCGCAGGCAGCCATCGGAAGCCATGTCCGGGGAGATCCAACTCTCGAATGACCAACGGATGGAGCAGGCCGGCCACGTAGGCGCAGGGAGACATCTTCACCCCGGGCCATGGCTCCTCCAGAGTGCAGGCGCCTCCCACCCGGTCGCGGCTTTCCAACACCAGCACTCGGCGTCCGGCTCGAGCCAAGTATGCGGCACAGGTGAGCCCGTTGTGTCCCGCCCCCACGACGATCGCATCCCACCGGCGGGCCCCGAGGGCTCGGACCGGCTCGGGAAGACCGATCCGGCCAAGCAGTTTAGCGGTTGGACTTTGGGTCATTCAGGGTGCTACCACGACCCAGACACCCCAGGCCGCGAGCACCGCCCCGGTCACCATCCCGATTACGGGACCGCTTCGCACCATCTTCTCCGTAAGCGACAACGCCGCGATAGCCGCAACCCAGAGCAGGTTCATCACTCCCGCTACGAAGAGGAGGAGCATCAACAACCCGCAGCAGCCCACGCAGACCAGGCCATGCCTCAGTCCCATGGCCAAGGCACCGCGGGTGCCATCTCGCCACTCTGCGGCGAGAGCCGCGCCTGGAGTGCGGCAATGCTCCAGACAACCCGCCTTCAACGGCAACCACTGGTAGATTCCCGCTGCGAGCAGGAGGCCACCGCCCAGCAACGGATTGGCGCTACTCATGGCCGGCGTGAGCAGGGCCGCGGAGTGCAGCGCCGCCTGGGCGATCGCCGCCACCGTACCGAAGGCCGCCCACGGCAGGAGGTACCCGAGGATGAACGCTGCGGTGGGTGCCGTCGCCCCGGCTGGGTCTCGGCGTTGCCGCGACGTCGCGTCGAAGGCCAGGATTGCGGGGACGGCGGAAGGGACCATCATCGCGATCATCATGACGACCCACATGATCGCCAGCCCGCCGACCGCGCCCGGGCTCCAGTACGTCGAGGCCGGCATGGCCATACCCCTCATGGTCGCGGCCACGTGGACCGTGTAGCCCCACGCCAGCAGGGCCAGCAGGATGAGTCCCGCCAGCACTGCAAAGCGATCCCGCTGGGCGCGTCCGGCTACCGCGGTCGAGGCTGTCGGCTGGGCCATAAAGGCTGATGATAAGCGCCGTTTCAGGGTTGGCAACAATGACCGACCGGCTGTACTACACCGACTCCTATCTCCAGACATTCGAGGCCGCCGTGGTGGATCGCGCCGGCGGCGGCCACAGGATCTATCTCGATCGCACCGCTTTTTATCCCACCTCCGGAGGCCAGCAGTTCGACACCGGACATCTCGCCAACGCTCCGGTGGTCGAGGTCATCGACGAAGGCGAGCGGATCGCCCACCTGCTCTCCACCCCGTTGGACCGGGATCGAGTCAGCGGGCGGATTGACTGGCCCCGGCGATTCGACCACATGCAGCAGCACACCGGCCAGCACCTGCTTTCTGCGGTGCTCGCCGATCTGTTCGGGTTCGCCACCACCAGCGTGCACTTCGGTTCCGACAGCTCCACCCTCGACCTCGATGCCGGGTCTATTACGCCGGAGCAAGTCGCGGAGGCCGAGCTCCAGGCCAACCGGATCGCGGTGGAGAATCGGCCGGTCGAAGTGAGCTTCGAGCAGGCGGACCTGGCGGCCGGACTGCGCAAAGCTTCGGAGCGCGAGGGTCTCCTCCGGATCGTCACCATTCGAGACTTGGACCGCAGTGCCTGCGGTGGGACTCACGTCCGCACCACCGGCGAGGTCGGCGCCCTGATCATCCGCGGGGTGGAGCGCGTGCGGCAGGCCGTGCGGCTGGAGTTTTGTTGCGGGGAGCGCACCGTCCGCCGCTCACGCCTGGAGCACGATCTGCTGGCTCGCACGGCCGGGATAGTATCCTCGACTCCCGAGGAGCTGCCGGCCCTTCTGGAGGGCCAACGCCGACAGCTCAAGGAGGCCGCTGCCGTCACTCGGGCATTGGAACAGGAGCTGGCGACCTACCGGGCGCGGGAGTTGTACCAGGCGGCGGTACCGGACGCTTCGGGACTCAGGTGGATTCTGGTGAATGGCGGCGACCAGCCGATCGAGCGCCTGCGGCCGTTGGGCCAAGCCATCGCCGAGCTGCCGAAAGCGGTGTGCGTGGCCACCGTGCTTCGGCCGCCGGCAGTGTTGCTGGCGGCGGCGCCGGATTCGGGCATCGACGCCGGCCGCATGTTGAAGGCGGTCTTGGAGCGATTGGGCGGACGGGGAGGAGGAAATGCGCGGTTGGCTCAAGGGACGGTCGGGGAGGCGACGGCGCTGGACGCCGTGGTGCGCGAGCTGTCAGGCCGCGGCTGACCCTTACTCTTCCGCCTTGGGGCTCGGCCCACCCATGTGGGTCTCCAGCACTCCACTCAGGTCGGCTCCCTCGGCGCCGAGCAAACGGAACAGCTCCCACTCCGCCGTCCGTGCCGCCCTGGTGCGGCGCCCGTTGTACATCAGGGAGATCACCAGCACGCCATCGGGCCGGCCCAGGTAGCCGGCCAGCGTCGCTACCCGGTCCAGGGTGCCGGTCTTGGCGTGGACCACCCCCCGCGCCATCCCGTAGCGCAGCCGTCGAAGCGTTCCCGTGCCGTTGGCCGGCAACAGCAGGGGAAACCGCTGGTTGCCGGGAAGCTGGGGATAGCGGGCGAGATAGAGCATCTGGGTCAGCGGACTCACCCGGTTGTACTCGCTCAATCCGCTGCCGTCCACCAGGTGCACCCGGGCAGACGGGCCGACGATTTCCCGCACGTGGCGGCTCACCAGCTCGGGACCGGAGGTTTGGCTCGCCACCGCCCACTGGAGCATCAGCTCGGCGCCGATGTTGAGACTCCGGCGGTTGACCTCGACTGCCAAGGTGTCCAGTGGCGCCGACTCGACCTGGGCCAGCACGGTTGCGGCCGGAGGGGCGAGGTTGACCGGCCCGCCCGGGTTGGTCCAGCGAATGCCCGCCCGTTGCAGTGCCGCTTCC
This sequence comes from uncultured Gemmatimonadales bacterium, assembly GCA_963812755.1. Lineage (GTDB taxonomy): Bacteria > Gemmatimonadota > Gemmatimonadetes > Gemmatimonadales > GWC2-71-9 > CAVVWJ01. The sequence continues at coordinate 280,949 of CAWEWK010000007.1, forward strand.
CACGAGACCGCGAGCAACCGGGCAGGATCGTGGGCCACTGCCGACAATCCGGCGGTCCGGCGGGCGATGCCCACGGTGCCGAGCAGGGTCCACCCCCCATCGACGTCCGAGCGAAGCGACAGCCGCTTTCTCGAGCCCTCCACCGTGATGGCCCCGATTCGCACCAGCCGCTCGACCCCGGCAGGGTACGCGCTCACCAGCACTGGCGGCGCACCGATCTCGGAGCCGGGCCGGAAGGTGAGCGACACGATGTTCTCATGCAGCGCCACGGGTCCCACGGGTGGGGCGTAAAGCTGGCCTTCGAAATCGACGGACCAGGCCGCGGGATAGCGGGATGTCGCCGGTCCGGTCACGCTGGCGAGCGCTAACGGGCCGTCCAGAATCCGGACCCCATTCTCCCGCAGCCGGCTCGCCAACTCCCGTAGGGTCGGACCGGCCCGCCCGGACCGCTCCAGCGTGGGGTCACCGCCCAGCTGCAACGCCCAGGTTCCCTGCCACCGGCCGGTAGCGGAATCGAGCCGCCCATCGCCGATCACCCGGGTAGTGATCCGCGATGCCCCGCCCACCCGGCTGCGCGAGAAGCCGGTGGTGAAGACCTTGGCGGTGGAAGCGGGGATCAGCTCGAGCTCGGGACTCACGCTGTACAGGACCCGACCGTCCATGGTCCCGACCGCGATGCCCCACTCGCCGCCTGAGGTCCGCTCCGCGGTGCGGCGAAACCAGGCGTCCAGCTCGGCCTGCTCCCGCCCCGACAATTGCTGCGCACGGAGCACCGGGGGAGTGCCGAAGCCGCTTGCAAGCCAGATAACCACCAGCGTCCAGACCAGACGTCGGGCCATGAGCGACTCGTTGCATGCGAGCGGGTGAAACGACAGAGTGGACTATTCGTGGTCTGCTTGGGCAAGCGGTGGGCCAGGTAATAGGTCGCTACCGGGAAATGACTTGAAAGCCTCCGCTAGCTCGGCCACCGGGCGATTCGCCAGGATCAACGCAGCTCTGGTTTAGCGCAAATATTGTCATCACGCTATCGGCTATCGGCTATCAGCTATCGGTCCGCGGGAAAGAAGGCTCGGTGCTCACCGCATACGCCGGTAGCCGATAGCTGATAGCCGATAGCTCCCATTCACAGCTGTTCCAGCGCATGGAGCAACTCGCTCGCTGCCTGCCAGCGGTGCTCCGGCCGCCTGGCCAGCGCCCGTAGAATCACCTGAGAAAGTGCCGCGGAGACCTCCGGGTTCAGGGTAGACGGATCAGGTGGTGCTTCGTCGAGGTGCCGGGAGATGAGCGCCATCACGCTGGGGGCCTCGAACACCGGCCGTCCGGTGACGCACTCGAACAACACCGCCCCCGTGGCATACAGGTCGGTGCGCCCGTCCACCGGCTCGCCGAATAGCTGCTCCGGAGACATGTACTGCGGTGTCCCCACCACCATGCCGGCCGCCGTGAGAGCCGCATCGGGCCGCCCCTCGGCCAGCCGGGCGATCCCGAAATCCATCACCTTGAGAAAGCCCGATGGATCCACCAGCAGGTTCTGCGGCTTGATGTCCCGGTGCACGATGCCTTCTTCGTGGGCCACCTCCAATGCCCGGCACACCTGTTTCCCGATGGTCAGTGTGGCAGGGACGTCCAACCGGCCCGCCTCACGGATCAGCGCCCCCACGGTGGTGCCCCGCACGTACTCCATGGTGATGTAGTAGACCCCGTCGATTTCACCCAGGTCGTAAGTCCGCACCACGTTTCGATGGGTGATCCGCCGCGCCAGCCGCAGCTCCTGCTTGAAGCGTTCGAGCATCGCGGGATCGAGAGCATCCAGGTCGGTGCGCAACGCCTTGAGCGCGACGGTCTCGCCCACCTCCCGGTCATACGCCCGATACACCACCCCCATGCCACCGGACCCGAGGACTTCCTTGATGTCATAGCGCCCCGCGAACCGCGCGCCAACGGCGAGTAGCGAGCCGCTTATCGGGGGTGGCTCGACCTGGGTCCGCCCTTCCTGTCCGTCGGCCCCGCCCAGCCGCTGCCCCGCTTCCCGCAGATATCCCACCAGCCGGTCTTTCTCCCGCAGCTCCTCCACCATCTGGTCGAAGGCACCTGCCAGCTCCCCGATTTCATCATTGGTGGTTGCCGCGATCCGCCCGGTGTATTGGCCTTCACTCACCTTCCGGGTGGCAGCTACCAGGCTTCGGACCGGTCCGGCGATCCGCCGGGCCATCAAGACCGAAAATCCGAGCGCGAGAAGCAGCCCGACGAAGAAGGCCCATGCAATCGTGCGGCTGAGCTGCCGGTAGGTGGCGAGGTCGGCGTCGCGGGAATGAAGTCCGAGGTAGCCTCCGATCGGGACGCTGTCCGCGGTGCGCAGCAGCCCGATCACTCCTTCATAGTGGACCTTGCCGGCAGTGAGCTGAAGCCGGGCGGTGGTGTCGGACGTCGTGGTGTCAAACGGGATCCTCCGGATCTCCGCGACCAGGCCACTGTCGGGCAAGGTCGCGACCGCCACCTGAGGCACTCCCAGCGTGTCCGCGGAGAAGAAGAGGATCTCAGAGTTGGTGTGCCGCCGAAGTCGCTGGGCAAGCACGCTGTCGAGCCGCAAGGCCGCGACCACGACGCCGAACGGAGCCGGGCTTCCCGGGTTGGCCACCGGGACACCGACCGCCTGGTACAGCTCGTCGCCTGCTGCGCCAGGCTCGATCCAGAGTCCCTCCGTGGTCTGGCCTTCCAGCGCTCGCCCGATCAGCGCACCACCGGAGAAATCCTGGTCGAAGGCCGTGCGCTGCGCGGTCCAGGCCCGGAGCACGCCACGCTCGTCGGTGATGAGCACCCAGTCGGCGCCGGTCTGGGCCCGCAGCTCGTCGGCCTGATCGAGCAGGTTTGCTCGATCACCGGTACGGACCGACTCACCAATCCGGGAGACGTAGGCCGGGACCTGAGCCAGAGCCGCGGTCAGCTTGCGGAGGGTCTGGCTTCGGCCGGCCAGAGCGTCACCGATGCTGGCCTGGGTGGCTCGAATCGCCAGGGAGGAGGCGGCGTCTGCGGCGCTGTCGGCGCGGTTCTTGGTTATCAGCAGGGCGCCGCCCAGCACGATGACAACCACCGATGCGGTGCCGAGAAAGATCCGGCTGCCCAGCCCGGTCAGTAGCGCCTTCCCTGTTGCGGGTACGGCTGCCCGAACTTGTTGAGATGGGGTTTGAACCGATAGCCCCTTGCATCGAGCTCCAGCGCGAGACCCTGAATGCCTCCGGCAGGAACCGAGAGAGGGCGGGTCACCTCGGGCGCGCGCTCGTGCCAGAGATGAAGCTGGTACTCTCCCGGGGGCGCAGATAGCGAGAACGAGCCGTCGCCGCCCGGCTGGCTGAAGTAGGGATTGTCGCGCACCACCACCAGCGCGCTCATCTGGGCATGCACATTACAGTACACCCGCATGATGCCGGGCTTGAGAAACCGCACTGACCGAGCCTCACCCCGGCCGTACAAACCCAGATCGAACGGGTTCTCTTCGGAAAGCGAAAAGACGTTGTGGTTGAAGGGATCGTGATTGGAGAAGGCGATGGTCGAGCCCACCGGGACCACCAGCATGTGGGGAGAAAATTGCTTCTCTGCGGTGCTGATCTCCGCTTGCACCGCCGTGGTTCCTGGCGCCGGGCTCTTCGCCAGCCAGATGACCGCCTGACCAATGTCTTCCGCCGGGCGGTCGCGCTTGTCCAGCATGGTGATTCGTCCGCTCACCAGCTCGAGCGGCGCCTGGGCTGCGCCACGGGGCCAGACGCCGAGCACGCCGCCGAGCAGCAACCCCCGGCGGAGCAACCCGCCGCGCTGTACTTTACCTCGCATGACCCAAGGTTATCGGACGTCCCGAATCGCGTCAACGAGCCTATCGCTTGTGCTCCTGGCCTGCGCAACGCCGATCTATGCTCAGGAGTCGGGCGTTGACGCCACGGTGCACGGGTTGGTGCTCATGAACGGGTTCTACACCAGCGACGAAGTCAACAACAGCGACGTCCCCCAGTTCGTGATTCCACCCACCGGTGCCACCGGCCCGATCAGCACCATGAGTGGCACTGTCCGGCAATCCAGGGTCACGGTCCTCGGCTCGGTTCCCGAATTCGCCGGCGGCGCATTGACCGGGGAGCTCGACGTAGACTTCTACGGCGGGCAGCAACCCTCGACCGGAGGACGAACCTTCCCGCTGCTTCGAATCCGCCGGGCCTTCGCCGAGCTGGTTTGGCCTCGAGCCGCCCTCCTGGTGGGCCAGGAATCGCCCCCGATCGCGAGCGTGAGTCCCTCATCGCTCGCCAGCATTGGATTTCCCGATTTCGCTGCCGCGGGCAATCTCTGGCTCTGGATTCCGCAGGTGAGAGCCAGCGCTGATCTCCCCGCTACCGGCGGGATTCGGGCCGGCGCGGAGATCGCGGTGCTGGCTCCGACCGCCGGCGAGCCGCAAGGGACCTTTCTTACTCAACCCGATCGGGCCGAGCGGAGTGGCCGCCCCTATCTGCAGGGCCGGGTGCGCGCGCGATACGGCTCGGCCGAGTCGCAAGGTGAGATCAGCGTTGGAGGCCACTACGGCTGGCTGGAAGCGGCAAGCGGTGAGCGAATCGCGTCCAAGGCTTTGGTGGCAAGCGTATGGACGCCGCTGGCCGCCGGATTCGAGCTTCGCGCCGAGGTGTTCACTGGTGAGGCACTGGCAGGGTTGGGCGGTGGAGGGATCGGACAGAACATGGTTCGCGACGGGGTGCCGGTCCGGACCAAGGGAGGCTGGGTTCAGCTCAATTTGCGGCCGGCAACGTGGGAGGTGGGCGGAGGCATCGGAATCGATGATCCGGATGACGCCGACCTCGGTCCAGGGTCACGGTTCCGCAACCTGGCCTTCGAAGGTCATGTCAGTTGGCGCAGGGAGCCGGCGGTCCTCGGCCTCGAGGTCCGCGAGCTCCGAACCCGATATACGGCCGGAGCGGAGGAGCTCTCCGCGACTCATTTCAACCTGGGGGTGGGGTTCGAGTTCTAGCTCAGGTTCGGGTTCTGAAGGGGTCTCTTCCTCGACCACCGGCGGCGGCAGCTCGTTGTATTGCGCGGTCAGCTCCTCGCCCGCCACCCGAGCTTGCACCCGCTGCCATACCATCTGTGCCGCGCTCGACGGAAGGGTGAATTCCCGCAAGTAGTGATCGGTGGCCTGCTCCACCGGGAGAACTCCGCGAAGCAGCCGGGCGAAGCTGATCGCGTTCTCCACATGGGTCGCCACGACGGCCTCGGCCGCGCGGGCGCCGACCATCTTCGCCAGCTGGATCGTCTTCTCCTGGTAGCGTCGGCGATAGCGTTGATGTTCCAGCACGAGGTCGAGGCGCAGCCGCTGCCACCCGCGTAATACCGGCATCGGGGTCAGCGGCGGCAGAGACTCCAACTCCAGCGAGGTTAGGGCTCGGGTGCGTATCACTTCCTGCATTGGGTAGGCGACAGCGACAACCTTGAAGTAGAGATCCAGTCCCTCCAGTACCGAGACCCGAGAGGCAAATTCGCAGAGAAACTGCATGGCCTGATCGGTGTGGGTGCGAACCAGCGCCTCCCACGCGCTCGCGTACGCCACGCGAGTGGGGAGGTGCAGCTCGACCGGGATCCGTCGGAGAGACATCTGGCTGGGGACGCTCATCATCAGCCGGCGCAGCAATTTCCAGTCCCGATGCTAGTGCGGGGCCCCGGCGCACGTGAGTTTCCCTGCCGGGTGGCCCCGACAGGGTTACACCTTTAGAGGCAATGACTTACGGGTGAAAAGTATGGCCGGAATGAGCGGCTGGCCTCGAGCTTCAACGCCGGGCTGGCAGGGTGGGATCGCAAGATGCCCGGCGGGTTGGCAGAGCCCTTCGCTCAGCGGAGGGCGCGGGGGACCGAGCGGCCATACTGCCGCTCCCAAACGCGAACCGATTCCAGGGAGAGGTTCTCCAGCTCCTGCGAGACCACCTTGGCAGCCATCACGGCTGAGTCCAGATCGAGGCGCTCGTCGTCGGTCATCTCGCGGCCTCGGACCTCGGTCGCTCCCAGCATGACGGTGAGCTGATTGTTTACTCGATCCTGAAGCATGACCCGCATCTGCTGCACCAGGGCCCGGCGCCTCAACCAGGAGTGACGCCGCATTGCCCAGAGGATAAAGCCCTGGAGCCAGACGATGCCGCCCAGCAGGAGTCCCTGTTGACCTCGCTCTAACTGCGCGAGAATGACCAACACGGCGAGCATGACCCCGACGGTGGTAAGGAACAACTCGAAATGATCGGCTAGTTTGTTGAGCACAGCCTCGCGCAGCGACGACGGGTGTCTCACGGAGACCTCGGATGGTCCAGCAGGTCGTCGCGCCCGGCGCCACAAGCGCGGAGTGGGGGTGCTAACAGGATGTCAGAGGGATGCTGCCTACAGTATCGGGTGGAGGACCGTCCGCGTCCAGTCCCCCGAACTATACAACTTTTATACAGTGCCCCGCGGAGGCTCAGCCGCGGGGCGCTGGCTGTTACATACTGAACACTAGGCCGCAAGCTCCTTCAGCTTATCCCCATGCTGCTCACGAAGCTGGCGCAGCGCCCGGTCTCGGAGCTGCCGGATCCGCTCCCGGGTGACCCCCATCATCCGGCCAATTTCCTCCAGGGTACGGCTCTTTCCGTCGTCCAGCCCAAAGTAGAGCCGGAGCACCTTGGCGTCCCGCGCCGGCAGGGCGGCCAGCGCCACTTCCAGGTCGCTGGTGCGGCTATTGGCCATCGTGGTCGCATCGGTTCCCTCCTGGCTGAGGGACACGAACCGGTCCATCCGCCCACGATCATCCGCCTCACGGACCGGCTGGTCCAGCCGCAGCGCCTCGATATGGAGGGCGCTGAGCGAACGAACCGCTTCCTTGGTGAGGCCAGTGGCCTTCATAAGCTCCTGGGTGGTCGGCACTCGCCCCAGGCGCTCGGTGAGCAGCACCGTGGCCCGCCCCAGGCGGTTGAGGTCCGCCGTGCGGTTGAGCGGTACCCGGACCGGCCGGCCGTGACGGGCAATGGCCGCCTGGATCGCCTGGCGGATCCACCAGACCGCATAGGAGATGAACTTGACCCCGCGGTCGGGATCGAACTTCCGAGCCGCGGTCATCAGGCCGACGTTCCCTTCCCCAATAAGGTCCATAAGGGGAACCCCACGGTTCTGGAACTTCTTGGCCACCGACACCACGAATCGGACGTTATGCCGGGCGAGCTTTTCCTGCGCCTCCACGTCGCCCTTGAACGCACGCCGAGCGAAAGCCGTCTCCTGCTCGAGGGTGAGCAGCGGAATCCGGCTGATCTCCTGGAGGTAGAAGTCCAGGCTCTCGCGCCCTTCATCGATTGCGCGGGGTAGCTGAGTCGCCCGAACCTGACGCCGCCCCGAACGCGCACGCTTCACTGCCACGGACCGCTCCTATCGTCACTGACCCGCAGTGCGGGGAACCCATACCATTTAGGTAAGGTATTCGTATTAAAAGACTTAACACTAACAACCAGGCCTGGCATCGGATCCCTTACAGGGATGTTTCCAAGAGATGCTCCCGGGCCCAAAATCGTTGCATCTCAAACAATTGACTTGGACCAGATGTTCCGCGTCACCGGCGGCGTGGCCGAGTGGCCTTGGTCGCCTCGGCCGCCATTGGATCGTCCGGCCAGTGGTGCTTCGGGTACCGCCCCTTCAGCTCCTTTCGCACCTCGAAGTACATCGATTGCCAGAACCCCGCGAGGTCACGCGTCACCTGTACCGGGCGTCGCGCCGGCGAGAGCAGGTGCAAGGTCAACGGCACTCGTCCCTGTGCGATTCTGGGCGTATCCCGCCAGCCAAACAACTCCTGGAGCCTAACGGCCAGCACCGGGACGTCCGGATTGGAGTAATCGATCGCGACTCGTGAACCGCTGGGTACCTCGATGTGGGTGGGCGCCGCGTTGGTGAGCTCCGCCCGTTGCCGCCATGTCAGCTGGGTCTCCAGCAGGCCGGTAAGATCGACCCGCCCCAAGTCGTCGATCCTACGAATCCGGGTGAGGTGAGGCCCTAGCCAGGATTCGAGCGTCACGGCCAAGCCCTGATCGGAAAAATCCGGCCAGCTCGGGTCCTGCTGATGAAGGAACCGCACCCGGTCGCGGAGGCTTCGAGCTGAATCGGTCCATGGCAATACGCCGAGCCCCTCTCTCCTAATCGCCTCCAACAGCACTTGCCTGAGGGCCTCAGGATCGGGGTCACGAAGCGGCGAGTCCAGCAGAATCACAGCCCCAAGGCGCTCGAGGCGCCGACTCACCACGGCCCGTGCAGTCGGATCCCATTCGACGATGGCTTCCCGCTCGATCTGGGAGCCGAAGTGCTCCAGCAACTCCGCTCCTTCCAGTGGCGCCGCGAGCAGAATTCGACTCTCCCTGGAACTACCGTCCAGCGCAGCCACGGCCAGCCACTCTTCCTGCTCCAACGTCTGTGGTTGAATGAACGCTCCGGCTCCGTTACGCAGGAGGTAACGTCCTGCCTGCCCCCGACGCCGGCGGGCAATTCGATCGGGATAGGCAAACGAGAGGAGGAGGCCCGTCGAGCACGACGGGCTGTCGCCCTGCACGGCTGGCTTCTCGGCGCCGGCCGCAACGTGCCGCCTTAGGACGGCCACCTCCCGCCTCACTCGCCGGAGCGCCTCCCGGTCAACGTCCCCTCGGACCGTTGTCCCCCGAAGGACATCCAGTCGGCTCCTGATGTCCGCTTCCTGGACACCGTCGCCGTGCCGGAACAAGTCCCGCTCGGAGAGGATCGCCGCCAACTCACAGGCCTCGACCGCAGCCCCCAACTCGCTTCCCCTCATCACCATGTGCGCCAATCGAGGGTGCAGTCCTATTCCGGTCATGCGCCGGCCCCGAGCGGTGATCCTGAAGTCCCGGTCCAGGGCGCCAAGCTCGATGAGCAGAAGACGTGCCTCCGCGAGGGCCGCCATCGGAGGGGGATCCAGCCAAGCCAACTCTCCAGGATCGGCCGTGCCCGCAGCGGCGAGCTCAAGCGCAAGCGGCGCGAGGTCGGCTTCGAGAATCTCGGGTGTGATTCGAGGTACCAAGGCGTGATCGTCTGCTTTGGACCAGAGGCGATAACACACACCGGGCCCCAAGCGTGCCGCTCGGCCCCGACGCTGATCGGCGGAGGCTGCGGAGACCCGCACCGTCGCCAACCGAGTCATGCCGGTACGGGGAGAGTACCGAGGGACCCGGGAGAGGCCGGAATCGACCACCACGCGGACACCCTCGATCGTCAGGCTGGTCTCCGCGATGGAAGTGGCCAGAACTACCTTCCGCCGCCCCGCAACACTCGGGCTGATGACCCGATCCTGATCCGCCGCACTCAGGTTTCCGTGCAGGGGAAGAACGTCGATCTCCGAGGAAAAATTCTTGTCCTGTAGAGTCTGTTGAACTCGGAGGATCTCCCTCGCGCCGGGTAGAAAGACGAGCACGTCGCCGGGATGTTCGTCTGTGGCCTCACGGACGACACCCGCGACGGCAGCCTCCACCCGGGTTCCCGGGCGTGGCGCGCGGTATCGTGTCTCCACCGGATAGACCCGGCCCTTTCCGGTCACGATCCGAGCTCCGCCGAGCAATGCGGCTATCGGCTCACTATCCAACGTGGCGGACATCACCAGAACCCGAAGGTCCGGCCGCAGAATAGCACGCGTGTGAAGCACCAGAGCGAGTCCCAGATCGGCGTGTATGCTGCGCTCGTGGAACTCGTCAAAGATCACCAGACCAACTTCCTCCAGCGCCGGATCCGACTGGAGTAGACGGGCCAGGATCCCCTCGGTTACGACCTCGATTCGTGTCCTTGGACCCACCTGGGTGTCGTGGCGGACACGGTATCCCACGGTTTGTCCTACGGTTTCCCCGAGCATGCCGGCCATCCGGCGGGCGGCGGCCCGGGCCGCCATTCGGCGCGGCTCCAGCATTACGATGCGGCTTTCCCCCATCCATTGTCGGTGGAGGAGTGCCAATGGCACCACGGTGGTTTTTCCGGCCCCGGGAGGGGCCTGAAGCACCGCCGAGCCGGCTTGGAGGGCCTCACTCAGGTCCTCCAAGACCGCTGCTACCGGGAGGTTCTGACCGACGTTCATGGCCCTCGAAATTAGGCCGGTTTGGAACTCGAGGGACCGGCGGCACGTTCTTTCAGGTAGTGGCACGCGGTCTGCGTTAGAGCAGGTCCCCAAGCCGTTCCACGTCGGAGCGGCGGGGTAGTTAGGAAGGTTGAGAGAGTGATTACTTGCGATTACAACGGTTGGAATGACGCGCCCGAAGAGGAGCGCGAGTGGTTTGACCAGCACCCCGAGATCTGGGAAGGTCCCACCGAAACGGATGTCCGGCCTCTCAGAGTGACAGGCAGGTGGTCCCGCCGCACATGGTTTGGTGATATCGCCGCGTAAGTGCTCTCGGGCTCATGTGACCCCTCCCACGGTTCGCTAGTCCTGCTCCCAACATGTATGTAGCCCCGTTGCGGCCGGAGCATGGGCTACATGCGCATCGCCGGCCACCTCGAATACAATGAAGACCAGCGACTTCACCGAGAGCCCAGCGTCGGGTATTGGGGCTATCTCCATAGTGCTCACTTTGTCGAAGCCTTGAGCGAGAACTGGGAGAGTGAGTTCCTTCAGATTTTCGCGTATCGTCCTTATCGCTGGCTTTCCTCCTTCTGTCGATCCACCTCCGTCAACGCGGCTCCCCCCAGTCCAAGCCGGTGGACGCGCCCCACGACCAGACCGGCAGCGAATGAGTCACTGAGAAGCCGGCCAGCCTCCCGGCGTCATACCCGGGATCGCGGGACCCGGGATTGACGGTATATTCTCGGCAATCCAGAGTCCCACTCCCGAAACCGGCACGACGGGCGGCAGCGCCCGGAGGAGGTTCGCATGCGTTCATCCGGGCGCCAGGCTTTCGCGTTGGTCGGCATCAGCCTTTGGCTCGCAGGTTCCGGCGCGGCGCAATTCAAGCCTAAGGTTCCCAAGCTCCCGCGCGTCGGGGAGAAGCAGACCCAAACCACGGGCCCGGCGCCGACGTATAACGACCGGTTGTTGGAGATCACCGATGCGCGGGTAACACAACTGGTCAAAGGCTATGAAGCGGAGGCTGCTGCTCTCGCTGCAGCGGACCAGAAGAATGCCGAAGTTCGCCGGGCTTATGAGGAGCAGAACAAGGCCCACGGAGTGAAGTTGAAGGAATACCAGAAGCAGAAGAAGGAATGGGATTCCTGCCAGGAGCGCGAGGTGAAGCCGGCTCAGGCCAAGGTGGAGACGGAAGCCGAAGCGAGCGAGGAAAAACTCACCGGAGGCGACAAAGAGGCCTTCGAGAAGCATATGGCGCAGGTCCAGGAGCGGATCCAGGCGGCGCAAGCCAAGGGAGATATGGCGGAGGTGATGCGACTGGCGGACTCGCTCAGCAAGAGTGTATCAAGCAAAACCGCCGCAGCGGGCCAGGCCGGGATCGAGCTGCAGACCGCGACCACCAAGTGCGGCACCCAGCCGGCTGAGCCGCAGCCGCCGGCCTCCCCGTCCGAAACTCAGCCGAACCTGGACGCCGACGGAGCCAAGGCATCAGGACTCACCCAGGAGCAGTACGCGCTGATGAAGGAGCGGGCGCAGTACGCGGTTGATGAGGACTGCCAGGTACGAGATCGTTCCTCGATGTGGGCCTTCTCCGACGCGGAGCTCGACGTGCTCAAGAAGCGCGGACCGGAATTGTGCAAAGCCCAAAAGCCGCTGCGTCAGGCTGGGCACTAACGGTCTCAAGTCTCATGCGCCGCACCTTTCTTCTCCTCGCCGGGCTCGGCCCTCTGACAGGGGTTGACGCGCCGCCTCAGCCGCTCGACACCCCGGCAGCCCTGGCCGTGCGGATGCCGACCGGGTGGCTCGAGTGGTGGCGCGCCGATCGGGCACCGGCTCGCTGGAGGGAGCCTCTGGACCGGCTGGCGGCGGCGGTGAGCTGGCGTCCGGCCGGCGAGGGTGTGGAGTGGGGCGAGCTCACGTTGTCGGGAAGCGGCGAGGCATGGCGGGTCAGGGTGGTGCTCGCCCGACTCGATCCAGTGCGTGTCCGACTCGAGACTCACTCGACGACTCGGCCCAACGGGTGGCCGGGTCCGTGGACCGTGGATTCGGCGCCCGCCGGAGCATTGCTGGCCCTCAACACGGGGCAGTTCACCTCTCAGGGCCCCTGGGGATGGCTGGTTCGAAACGGCGTAGAGCGGAGGCCGCCCGGGATCGGACCGCTGGCGCCGGCTCTGGTGATCGACACCGCTGGTGGCGTGCGATTGGTGCCGGTGGATAGCATCGCATTGCTTCGCGGCGATCGCTCGGTGAGGGAGGCGTTCCAGTCATACCCTGCACTGCTCTCGGGCGACGGGGAGCTTCCCCTGCCACTCCGTGAGCCGGATCTCGGAGTAGACCTGACCCATCGCGATGCGCGCCTGGCCATCGGCATCACCCGCGATGGCCACCTGCTCATCGCCCTCACCCGGTTCGAGGGATTAGGCGGCGTTCTCTCCAATCTTCCTTTCGGACTGACCACTCCGGAAACCGCCGCGCTCATGGGTGCGCTCGGATGCCGGAGCGCGATGCTGCTGGACGGCGGGATCTCCAGTCAGCTCCGAATCGGCAACCAGACCTGGCGAGGAATCAGAAAGGTGCCCTTGGGGTTGGTCGTCCAACGGATGGCACGATAGGTGGAACCTCGAGTCCAAAAACGGCAAGTGCTTCGGTGGTGTCTTGTTCTGCTGCTCCTCGTCAGTTGCGCCAACCCTCCTCAGACCGCTCCCGACACCACGCCTATTTCCATTGTTCAGGGAAAGGGCCACATCTCGGAATTGGTGGACCGGACAGTAACGACCGAAGGAGTCGTCACGGCGGTTGCGCCCGACGGTTTCTACCTCCAAGACCCCGTGGGTGACGGCGATGATGCCACGTCGGATGCCGTTTGGGTGGCTCCTCGGACCCCGCCGACGGTTGCCCAGGGCGACCACCTGCGAGTGAGAGGGACCGTCGGTGAGTTCGTTCCGGGAGGCGAGTCAACGGCCAACCTCACGACCACCGAAATCACCGAGCCGCTCGCGATCGAGGTCCGCTCCCGAGGAGCGCGGGTTCCCAATCCGATAGTCCTGGGCCGAGGCGGCCGGCGGCCGCCCAGCGAACTGGTCATCGACCCGAATGAGCTCCCGATCAACCTCCGGAACCAACGGGAGGCACCGGGCAACCGATTCAATCCCGACACCGACGGTATCGATTTCTACGAGTCGCTGGAAGGGATGTTGGTTACGATCCCGAATCCCGTGGCGGTGTCGCCAACCCAAACCCTCAGCAGCACCAGCAGCGAGCTCTTCACCCTGGCTGACGGTGGCGCAGATCAACCCAGGGAGGCGAGAACTCCCCGGGGCGGGATCTATCTCCGCTCCGGCTCCGACAATCTGGGTGACCAGAATCCAGAGCGGATCCAGATCCAGCTGGGTCGCGGCGTGTTTCCGGGGCCGGTGCCTGCGATCGCGGTCGGGGACCGGCTGAGCGACGTGACCGGCGTGGTGAGCTACGGCTACGGCAACTTCGAGGTGCGGGCCCTCAAGCGCTTCAGCGTAACCTTGGGTTCGAGCGCTCCGGACACCACCCGATTGGTGGGGTCGACCAACCGGGTCACCGTCGCCACCTACAACGTGTACAATCTGAGCGCCCAGTCCTCCGATGCCGTCCAACGTGAGGCCCTCGCCCGCCAGATCGTGCACAATCTGCGCCGACCCGACGTCCTCGCCCTTCAGGAGATCCAGGACAACAGCGGAGAAATCGACGACGGGATCACCGACGCAACCGGGACGCTCCAGGCCCTGGCCGATGCCGTCATCGATGCCGGTGGGCCGCGCTACGCGTTCTTCGATTTTCCTCCGGCGAACGGAAGGCCGGGTGGCGCTCCCGGCGCCAACATTCGTAATGCGTTTCTCTATAACCCGAGGCGGCTGCGACTGATCCAAATTCGCTCACTGACGGGCGCTATCCTGGCTGCGGCGGGTATCCCGGGTGCGGGCGCGTTTCGCAGCTCGCGGGATCCGCTGGCCGCCACGTTCGAGTTTGCCGGGCGACGATTCACCCTGATCAACAACCATCTCACCTCGCGCTTCGGCTCCACCCCCACCTTCGGGGCGGTACAGCCCTTCATCCAGGCCGGAGAGGCTGGCCGAGCCGCCCAGGCCCGGGTGCTCCATGACTACGTAGCATCGACCTTACAGAAGGACCCGGGGGCGGGAGTGGTGGTGTTGGGAGACATGAACACCTTCCAGTCCAGCGATGAGCTGAGTCTCACCCTGCCGGGTCGCCCGGCCATTCTGTTCAACCTGCTCGACCGATCGAGGGAGAGCGGGCGCTACACCTACAACTACGAGGGAAATTCCCAGGCCCTCGACCACATCTTCGTCACCGGCAGCCTGCTGAAGGGTGCCGAACTGGACATCGTTCATTTGAATGTCGATTTCCCGGCCGTCAATGGGGCCATAGCGAGCGACCACGATCCAGTGGTGGCAATACTGACACCTTCTTGACCTCCCCGATACTCGGCATTTGTATAGTGAGCGCCGCCAGGTCCGGGGTGACCTGTCATCTCTCGCTCATTCAGTCTCAAAAGAGGTAGGTATGAACCGCTTGCTCGGTCAGGTAGGGCCCGCCATCCTCTCGCTGGTACTGCTGGCAGTGGCCGCCGGCACCGCGCATGGCCAGGGAGTCACGGGGTCGGCATTACAGGGGACGGTCAGCCGGGCCGACGGAGGCCCAGTCGAGGGAGCTCAAGTCGAGCTTCGGAGCAGTCAAGCGGGACAGACGTACCGAGGAACCACGGCAAGCAACGGCAAGTATTTCCTGGACAACGTGCAGCCCGGCGGTGGGTATGTGCTCACCGTTCGGGGCATCGGCTTCCAGCCGTTTGTGAGCCCGGCGCTGGACCTGAGCTTAGGTCAGCGGCGCATCTTGGACGTCATCCTGTCCTCCGAAGCGGTGCAGTTGGCGGAACTGGAGGTCACGGCTACGGCCGATCCGCTGATCAACTCCGCGCGGACCGGCCCTTCGACCCGGATCTCGGATAGCGCCATCGCCCGACTCCCGCTCCAGGGCCGCAACTTCACCGACCTGATCCAGACCAGTCCCCAAGTGGTGGGGACCTCGGTGGCGGGGCAGAACAACCGCTACAACAATCTTCAGATCGACGGCGGGGTGAACAACGACGTCTTTGGTCTGGCGGAAGTCGGCTCACCCGGCGGCCAAGCCCGGGCTCGTCCGATCTCGGTGGAGGCGATAAAGGAATTCGAAGTGCTGGTGGCGCCGTTCGACGTGCGGCAGGGGAGTTTCACCGGCGGCCTGGTGAATACGATCACCAAGTCCGGCACCAACGACTGGAGCGGCTCCATCTTCGCGTACTATCAAGACAAGGGACTCTCCGGCTTCCGTGACGATCCGACCTTCCCCGGGCTCAAAGTGGGACAATACGGCGGCACTCTGGGCGGTCCGATCGTGCGCGACCGGCTGCACTTCTTCGTCACCGCCGACATTCAGGATCGTGACGCGCCGTTCTCTTCCAACTTCAACCTGACCGGAGACAACACCCGGGACCTGGCGACGACCGGCTTCACCGTGGCCGACGCGGACCGCTTCCGCGACATCCTGGCGACCAACTTCAACGCTCCCGGTCTCGGCGACGCTTCGTCCCCCCAGCTGGCAAATCCCAACCTGAACCTCTTCGGCAAGCTCAGCTGGCAGCTCGAACGGTTGGGACAGATCGAGGCCACCTACAACCACGTGGACGCCGAGCGAGGCATTCTCGGCCGGTTGGCCACCAGCCCGGCGATACCCGGGCGGCTGCGGGACGGCTACCAGCTCTCCAATAGCGGCTACGACTTCGACAACGTCACCAATACCGCCAGGCTCAAGTGGACTAGTCAGTTCGGCAACGGTATCGCCAACGAGTTCCTGGCCGGGTATTCGACCATCCGGGACGAGCGGATTCTGGGCAGCAACCTGCCGTTGATCCTGGTGCGGGCAGGGATCGTGGGGACCTCGCCCACCTGGTTGGCGGCTGGCGCCGAACGGTTCTCCCAGCTCAACTCGCTGGATCAGGACATCATCAACCTCCAGAACAATCTCTCGTTCGGCACCGGTGACCATCGCATCACGGTGGGAACCGCCAACGAGTTCTACAAATTCGACAACGCGTTCTTCCAGGCCAAGATCGGGGTCTGGGCCTTCAACAGCCTCGACTCGCTCGCCGCGGGGACGCCGGCGGCCTTCCAACGGGTGCTCCCCACGCCGGCCCGGCCCGAGGGACCGATTGCGCAGTTCAACGTTCAACAGCTCGGCCTGTACGCCCAGGACGAGTGGTCGCCCAACGACCGCCTGACCCTCACGGCGGGCATCCGAATGGACGTGCCGTTCAACGACAAGCCGGCGCAGAATCCGGCCTTGGTCTCCAATCCGGCGCTGCCGATCAACACGGCCGAATTCCCCAGCGGCAACGTGCTCTGGTCGCCCCGGCTGGGCTTCAACTTCGATCCCGTGGGCAATGGCCGCACCATCGTGCGGGGCGGCGTCGGTTACTTCACCGGTCGGCCGCCCTACGTGTGGTTGTCGAACGCGTTCGTGAACACCGGTCTGGAGCAGGTCACGCTCACCTGCACGGCTACGGGCACCATTCCAACCTTTACCGTGGATCCCGCCGCCCAGCCCACCGAGTGTGCCGGCGGCGGCGGCGCGTCGGCCGCAGTGCCGTCACCCAACTACTTCGTGTCCGACTTCAAGTTCCCCCAGACCTTCCGGATATCGCTCGGCGCCGATCACCGGCTGCCCGGCGGGTTCGTGGGCACGGTCGACCTGCTCTATTCCAAGAACGTGAACCAGCTCTACGTCCAGGACGCGAACTTGAACAACCTCGGCTTGAGCTCCGAGGGCCGGTCCCGGTATGGGAACATCGGGGTGAGCGGAACCGGTTCGTTCGTCGCAACGCCCTCCCGGATTGCGGTGGCGCCCAATGCCATCGGCGCCGCGGTGCTGCACACCAATACCCCGCTGGGGCGGACTTATTCGGGAACCATCCAGCTTCAGAGGAGCTTCGGCAGCGGGCTCGAGGTCAACGCGGGCTACACCTACTCCAACACCAAGGACGCGATCTCACTCACCAGCAGCCAGGCCTTTTCCAACTTCCAATTCGCCGCAGTGGACGGACCGCTGGAAGGCCGTAATCTGACGACCTCGTTCTTCGACACTCCCCACAAGCTCACGCTGAGCGGCACGGTGGCCCTGCCGTATCGCACCAGCCTCTCGCTGATTTACATCGGCCGGTCGGGCGATCCGTACGCCTGGATCGTGAACGGCGACGTCAATGCCGACGGCATCAACGGCAACGATCTGCCGTTCATCCCGGCCGATCCGAGCCAGATCACGCTGGCCAATCCGGCGCAGTTTGCCGCCTTGGACGAGTTCATCCAGAGCCAGGACTGCCTCCGGGAATCCCGGGGCCGGATCCTGGAGCGCAACTCCTGCCGCAACCCCTGGCAGAACTACCTGAACGCCAGATTGGGCGGGGTGATTCCAACGGTCAACGGCCAGGGCCTCGAGCTTACGTTCGATCTCTTCAACGTGCTCAACTTCATCGACCGCGACTGGGGACTGTACAAGCAGGTGAGCGAGTTCGAGGAAGGCCCCCGGTTCCTCAATGCGACCGGCTTCGATGCGGCGAACGGTCGTCCGATCTACTCCTTCACCGCTCCGGCCATCATCGAGCAGACCGTGTTCGGCGAGAATCCGTCGGGCGCGCAGGCGGGAGTGAATCGCTCGCGGTGGGCGGTCCAGCTGGGAGCGAAGTATCGGTTTTCGTTCTCGAGGTAGGAATCGAGGATCGTAGTGCTGAGTGGCGAGAGGGTCAGGTTTAGTGCCTGGCCCCCTCGCCACTCGTCGTTACTTCAAGCTGCTCTTGATCGTCTTCGCCTGCTCCAGATGTTTCTCGATCACCGGCTTGGCCTGCTCGATCAACTTCTTGAGCTCGGGGTTCTGGGCCGAATCATGCGCCCGACCGGCCAGGTCCAGCACCGCTTCGTGAGCCGCGATCTCCTGATCGATGTAGGTGCGGTCGAACTCGGCCCCCTTCGGGGACGACTCGAGCGCGGCCGTTTCCTTGCTGGCCAGCTGCGTCACCGGGTCATCGGCCGGCGGCTGAGGGGTGACACCCAGCTTTTCGGCCAGTTGCCTGCCCTGCTGGCGTAACGCGTGGTGTTCGCTCATCATCAGCTTGGCGAACTCCTTGACCTTGGGATTGGTGGCCTTCTTGGCTGCCACGGCTCCCGCCGCGCTGTCCGCCTCGTTGGCGTGATCCAGCAGCGCCACGATGTTGGCATCGCTATAGGCCGGAGTCGTCGCGGTAGCCGCACCGCCGGCAGGCGCCGCGGTATCACCCTCGACTTCGGTTCGGGTCATTCCGGTGGACTGATCCGCCTTCTTTTCGCATGCCAGCAGCCCGGCCAGCAGGAATCCCCCTGCGACCGCTGCCGACAATCGTATTCGTCTCATGCTACGCCTCCAGGTGATTTGCCCGTGCGTAGCGTAGGGGATTTGACGGGTGGGGAGGGTGATGAAGGTCACAAACCGGACAGCCGAATGCGCAGAGCCCTCAGCAGTCGATTCCGTTGGCCCTGAGTAACGCGATTGCCTCGATCCCTTCGATCGTTTCCCGCTCGAGCAGGGCCGCGGCGAGCGCATCGAGCGCCGCCCGGTGGTCCGACAGGGCCAGCTTCACCCGGGCGTAGAGCTGTTCCACGATCGCCCGGACGTCACGGTCCATCGCCGCGTGCAGCTCGGCGCTCACCGCACCGCCGGTCTCCCGATCGTCGAACGCGATCAGGCCGGTGCTCGCTCCCATTCCCAGCTTGTACACCATCTCCCGCGCGACGCGGGTGGTGTGCTGGAGGTCGGCCTTGGCGCCGCTGGTGACCGCCTCGCTGCCGAACACCACTTCTTCCGCGGCGCGGCCACCCATCCCCTTGCAGATCTGTCCCTCGAGATACCGGCGGGAATAGAGAACCAGCTCACCGGGCGAGAAGTGGGCGACGCCCATGGCCTGACCGCGAGGCTGAATGGTGACCTTGTGAAGGCCGTCTTCCGCGTGGAAGAGAACTCCGGCGAGTGCGTGGCCGGCCTCGTGCACCGCCACGGCGCGCCACTCGTTGTCGGTCGCCCTGAAACCGGTTCGCTCCCGGCCTAACAGCAGCCGGTCCCGCGCCTGTTCCACGTGCTGCCAGGCCACCACCGGGGAGCGCACCCGGGCCGCCGCTATGGCCGATTCATTGACCAGGTTGGCGAGATCCGCCCCGCTGGTCTGGGGCATGAGCCGGGCCAGCCGGGCCAGATCGACATCGCCGGCGAGGGGGACGCCGCGTTGCTTGACGTGCAGCCGGAGGATCGCCTCCCGCTCCACCGAGGTGGGAAGTCCGACGACCACCGCGCGGTCGAAACGCCCCGGGCGGAGCAGGGCGGGATCCAGATCCTCTTGCCGGTTGGTGGCGCCGATGACCAGAACGTGCTGCCGGGGAGAGAATCCGTCCATTTCGACCAGCAGCTGATTGAGCGTCCGATCGTCCTCGTTGTGGCTCTGGTTGCGGCCGCGGCGCCCGCCCAAGGCATCCAGCTCGTCGATGAAGATGACCCCGCCTCGCTTGCGCGCTTGCGCGAACAGCCTCTTGATCCGAGCGACGCCCAGCCCGATGAGAAAGCCGGTGACCTCGCTGCCGCTGATCACGAAGAAGGGCACTCCGGCTTCGCCCGCCACCGCGCGGGCCATCAGGGTCTTGCCGGTGCCGGGGGGGCCGAACATCAGCACGCCCTTGGGAGTGCGGGCTCCGACCGCGTGAAAGGCATCGGGGTTCCGGACAAACTCCACCAGCTCCCGCAGCTCCGCCACGGTTCCCTCATGCCCCGCGACGTCAGCGAAGGTGAATCGGGAGCGGCGCGCCGCTCCGATGCGGCCCATGTCTCCGCCGGTGAACTGACGCCGGAGCACCAGGGCGAGGATGGCAAGCGCGACGGCCACCAGAAGGAGCTCGCGCCAGAATCCACCGGTCACCACCGTCGGAGCCTGAAGCGTGACCGGAGTGCCGGCCCGTTCCGCCCGCTCCAGCACCGGAGTCACCTCGAAGGTGGGATAGACGACGCGAAAGCCGCTTCCGCCAGGGGAGCTGCCGTTCAGACGAGACCAGGTTCCCCGAAGCTCGGATCCGGGGATAAGGGTCAGGGCTTCCACCGTGCCCCGGTCCAGCTCGGCGAGGAAGGCGGAATAGGTGATGGTTGGAGGAGCCGGAGGACGCTCCCACCACCAGCGGCCGGCCGTCGTGGCGGCGGCGAGCGACCCGGCCAGCGCAATGGGCCAGAGCCACGCCGCAGGCGTGGGGCGCCAGCGGGCCCACTGGCGCCGGAAATTTTCGAGCATTGGCGCAAGCTAAGGGGTGGTACAGTCGGGTGTAAGTATGATCACAGACGTTTTAGGGCCCGAATGGTAAGCATTTATCGACACGCGCTGGTTATCGAGGCCCTAACGAGGAGCGAACGATGCTTTGGCTCGCGGTGATCCTATTTGTGGCATGGCTGCTGGGTTGGGGAGTCTTTCATGCGGCGGGCGGCTTGATTCATATCCTGCTCGTGGTCGCCGTGGTGGTCCTCCTCATCAACTTCATCAGCGGACGGCGAACGGTCTGAGTTAGGCAGTCTTCCACCCGCACTACCGCAACTTCCAAGAGTGCCCGGCCGGCAGCTTCGAGCCGGGCTCCTTCCTTTTTCGTAAGCCTCAGAAAATCAGCAACTTGGGGCGACCGACCCGGCCTTCCGGCGTGGTTCGACCCGTGCAGTGTAGGTCCGGGTCTCCTTCCGGCAGTGACGAGTGCCCAAGACTGAGCGCAAAGCGTTGCAGCCCATCACTCAGACAGGTCGATGGCTCCATGCCGGGATCGGCGCTGGAGCCGCGATCGCCACCATTCTCGCCTCGGCCCATTCCTGCGGCCTGTTGGGCGCGGAAGGCAGCCGCCTGAGCGTCACCAACCTTGCGGTTCACTGGGTCGGTCTCTCGCCCGCGGCAGATACCGCGGAGTCGTTGGGCGATACGCTTCGCTTCGTCGCCACCGTCACCGACCGGCGCGGTGCCACTCTGGTAGGCGCGACGCTTCGCTGGGAGAGCGAGGACAGCACGGTGGCCGTGGTCGACAGTGCCGGATTCGTGGTGGCCCGAGGCATCGGCGCTACCAACGTGGTGACCCGGGTGGGGGAGCGAGTCGCCAAGGCACGCGTCATGGTCCGGCCCCGGGTGGCACGGCTGGAGCTCGAGTCCGATTCTCTGGCCGTCGCCGAGGGCACCGATCGCTCGCTCACGGCATTGGCCTTCGACGCCCGCGGGCATGAAGTCCATCGGCGGCAGCTCATGCTCGCGCCGGCGGATACCGCAATCGTGAGCATTCGTGGCGATCGTCTGGTAGCGGTCGGCCCCGGGCGCACCACCGTGGTCGGTACGGTCGATGGCGCGAGCGACAGCATTGCGGTCGAGGTGACCCCAGTGCCGGCGCGTCTGCTGGCGATCCGGGGGACCGGACAACGCGCTCCCGCCGGCGCCCGCCTGGGCGACCCGATCGTGGTGCGGGTCGAGGCCCGCAGCGGCCGATCGATGGCCGGCCTCAAGGTCGGCTTTGCCGCCGGCACAGGTTCGGGCCTGGTGGCCGACGACTCGGTGACCACCGACGAGCGCGGACTCGCCGCGGTAAGGTGGACGCTGGGAGATTCTCCCGGTCTTCAACGTCTCACCGCCGGCGTCGCCGGACTCGACAGTGTCCTCATTCTGGAGGCGGAGGCAGAGCCCAGCGCGGCCAACACCCGGATCACGCCGGTGGAAGATTCACTGCGAGGTCTCGCTGGGGGCCCTGCCCTGGCTGCCGGGATCAGGGTCACCGACTCGGCGGGTCGGATGCTGCCCGGGGTGCCAGTGGCATGGAGCGCGCTCGACGGCGGGAAGGTCGAGAGCCGAGCCGGGCGGACCGACTCGTTGGGAGAGTCTCGGGTCGAATGGAGTCTCGGCACCAAATCGGGTACCCAGCGGCTGAGGGCCGTGGTGGGGACCGGCCGAAGCGTCCCGCCTCGAGTCCTGACCGCGGTCGCCCAGCCGCGCGATCCGGCCCGATTGGAGCTGGTCGGCACAGCCAAGCGAGAAGCGGTCGCAGGCAGGATGCTGGCCCAACCGATCGTAGTCCGAGTGACCGATTCGTTGAACAACCCGGTGCCGGATGTGCGGCTCGCCATCGCCCCCGAATCGGGCGCGGTTGCCGAGTCCACCACCGTAACGGACGCCGGGGGTCGAGCCAACGTCCGCTGGACACTGGGTCGGGCGACTGGCGAGCAGCATCTTACGGTTGTGGCGCCACGGCTCAAGCCGGTGAAGGTCACATCGGTGGCCAGACCCGGCACGGCCGCGAACCTGGCGCTCGATGGTGCTCCGACCACGGCACCCGCGGGCAAGCGGCTGGCCAAACCGATCCGGGTGCTGGTCACCGATGTGTACGGCAATCCAATCCCCGATCAGCTGGTTACGCTCCAGGCTTCGGCGGGTGGAGTCAGTCCCTCGCGCGCCATGACCGACCGGACCGGCAGCGCGGCGGTGACCTGGACCCTGGGCAGCAAGCCCGGGGTGCAGCGTCTCATCGGCTCGGTGCCGAAGGCCGGAATCAAGCAGACCCTCGAGATCGAAGCGGTCAAGCGGCGATAGCGCCGGCCTCGCCCCCGTCATATTCTACGGGGCGCCTCATCCGAGGCGCTCTTTCATCGGGCGGACTCCCTGGCCGACTTTCCTCGTGACCTCGCGAGCGGATTGGGCGGCCGCTACGTCCTGGAGCGCGAGCTCGGGCGCGGCGGCATGGCCACCGTCTGGCTGGCGCGCGATCTCCGCTACGACCGTCCCGTCGCCCTCAAGGTGCTCCATCCCGACCTGGCCCATTCGCTCGGCCCCGAGCGCTTCCTGCGCGAGATCAAGCTCGCCGCCCGCCTCCAGCATCCTCACGTAGTCTCGGTCTATGACAGCGGAGCCGCCGGTTCGCCTGAGGGCGGCGGAGCCGAGCATCTGTGGTACACCATGCCGTATGTCGAGGGAGAGTCACTGCGGGAGCGGTTGCGCCGCGAGCGACCCTTTCCGCTGCAGGACGCGCTGAGCATCACGCGCAGCGTGGCGCACGCCCTTCAGTACGCCCATGGCCAAGGCGTCATCCATCGAGACATCAAGCCGGAAAACGTGCTGCTCACTCGCGACGGGAACGCCTTGGTGGCCGATTTCGGTATCGCGCGGCCGTTGCAAGGCGATGCGCCCCAGCACCTGACCACGTCGGGGGTGGTGGTGGGAACGCCGAGCTACATGAGTCCGGAGCAAGCCTCTGGATCGGAGATCGATGGCAGGACCGACATCTACTCCCTCGGCTGCGTGCTGTACGAGATGCTTGTCGGTGAACCGCCGTTCACCGGCCCAACCATACACGCGGTGGTTGCGCAGCATCTCACCAAGCCGGCTCCACCGGTGGGTGCTGCAGCTGAGGTCCCCGAATCAGTGAGCCGGGCGGTTGCCAAGGCCCTCGCCAAGGCACCGGCCGAGCGCTTCGCCAGCGCGGCTGAATTCGCCGCAGCGCTGGAAGTGACCGCCGGGGCGCCGGAGCAGCGGAGCGGCCGCTTTCGAGGCGCCGCCGCGGCGGCCGCGATTCTCGCCGGTCTCGCGGCGACCTACTGGACGGCGAGCCGCATCTCCGCCCCGGGATCGGCGGCCGCCTCGGAAGGGGGCACGGTCGCGTCCGGCTTCAACCGCAAGCTGGCTCAGCTCACCTTCGGCGAGGGTCCGGAGGAGTGGCCGGCATGGTCTCCCGATGGAAAACTGTTGGCCTACGTCTCGGAGGTCAGCGGCTTCCGCCAGCTCATCATCCGGACGCTGGCAACCGGCGAGGAAAAGCGCCTGTCCGAAGGACCGCGAGATCACGTGCAGCCCACCTGGTCCCCCGACGGAAGCCGGCTCGCGTTCGTCCGGGCCATGACCGCCACCGGCAAGCTGGAGCCGGACGATATCCTGGGGCACTACTTCGAGGGGGGAGAGATCTGGACCATCGAGGTTGGGAGCCTGAAGCAGACCAAGCTCATCGAAGGGGGCTTCAACCCATCGTATTCCCCTAACGGCGAGCGGCTTTCCTTCGATGCGCTTTGGGCAGGGCCCCGGCGCATCTGGGTGGCCGATGCCAGCGGGCGCAATCCCCGACAGGTGAGCTCGGACTCGAGCGAGGCGGTGGTCCACACCCAGGCGCGGTGGTCACCCGACGGATCCAAGCTGGTGTTTCGCCGGATCGAGAAGACCAAGTCCGACCTGGCAGTGTCGGATCTCGGGTCGCAATCGGTGGCCAAGGTGACCGATGACTATGCCATCGATCTGGATCCGGTCTGGTCGCCTGACGGTCGGTGGCTCTATTTCTCCTCTTCCCGCGGCGGAGGGCTCAACATCTGGAGGGTTCCGGTCAGCGTTCGGGGAGAGCCCGACGGCCCCCTGGAGCAGGTCACCACCGGCGCGGGAGACGATGTGCAGCCGGCCATCGCCCCGGACGGCCGACGAGTGCTCTTCGAGGTGCGAGGGAACAACTCCGATCTCTGGACCCTGCCGATCGCGCCGCAGACCGGCCGGCCTACCGGCGAGCCGCAGCCGCTGCTCGCCACCACCCGGGTGGAAAGCCGCGGGACGTGGTCTCCGGACGGACAGACGATCGCCTTCAATTCGGACCGGCTGGGTGAGATGAACATCTGGCTGAGGCAGCAAGCCGACGGCTCGGAGCGCCAGGTCACCACCGGCTCGGGCGGGGACTACCAGCCGACCTGGGCGCCCGACGGCAGCACCGTGGTCTTCTTCTCCGCGCGGACCGGGAACACCGACATCTGGTCGGTGCGAGTGGCGGACGGGAAGCTCACCCGGCTCACCGAGCACCGCGCGCTGGATACCAATCCCTTCTATTCCCCCGACGGACGGTGGATCGCCTTCGTATCCGATCGGAGCGGCAGGTCAGAGGTGTGGCTGATGAGCGCGGACGGATCGGGACAGCGGCAGCTGGCTTCGGTCGGCGTGTGGGGTCATTTCCTGTTGTGGACCAATGATAGCCGCGAGGTGGTGTTCAAGGCCGAGGGTGGTCCGCCGTTTCACATCTTCCGGGTCTCGATCGAGAGCGGCGCTCTCACCCCGCTGCCAGAGGTTGGGAGCGGCGCGCACATGTCGTTTTCGCCCGACCGGTCGGTCATCCTCGACGTGCGGGGCCACAAAGTGCTCTGGGCCCACCCGATGAATGGGGCGGCACCTTACCAGGTGTTCGAATTTGCCAACCCCGATGTGCGGATCGACTATCCGGTTTGGTCACCGGACGGCAAGTCGGTGCTGTTCGACCGGGCGGCGCCCCGGGGTGGGGACCTCTGGATGTTGGAAGGAGTGATGTAGGGAACCACCTACCGGCTCAGCAACCCCGCGTCGATCACGAACGGCGCGCCAGTTACGTACCGCGCCCGGTCCGATGCCAGATACAGCACCGCATGGGCCACATCCTCCGGCTCGATCCAGGGAACCGGCAGCAGGTTTCCGGCGGACCGCTCGGCGATCTCCTGCGGCGTCAATCCTTCCAGTGCCGCCAACCCATCGTTCATCGGCGTGTTGACCCCGGTCGGATGCAGGGAGTTGACCCGAATGCCATGGGGCGCCAGCTCGATCGCCCAGGACTTGGTCAGGCCGGTGAGTCCCCACTTGGACGCGGCGTAGTGGCTCAGCCGTCCCATCCCGCGGAGCCCGGCGATGGAAGAGTTGTTGATGATGACTCCGGCCTTCTGCCGAATCATCACGGGAATCACCCGCCGGGCCACCAGCCATGCGCCCTTGAGGTTGATGTCCAGCATTACGTCCCACGCCTCCTCGGTCAACTCGTGGGCCAACCCATAGGCGCAGATACCGGCGTTGTTGAAGAGAACGTCGATCCGGCCAAACCGCTCCACCGTTCCCTCCACCGCAGCGGTGACAGCCTTATCGTCGCGCACGTCGCCGGCAAAGGTGAGGCATTCGCTGCCGAGGTCCCGGCAGGCAGCACCAAGTGAGTCGAGGTCTTCCCGCGACCCCATTCCATAGCCTGGGTAGCTCAGGGGTCGTGCGACGTCGAAGCCCGCGATGCGGGCCCCTTCCGCCGCAAGGGCAAGGGCGGCGGCTCTTCCTTGGCCGTGTGCGGCGCCGGTAATGAAGGCGACCCGTCCGGAGAATTCACCCATCAGCGGCGGCCTCCTGGCACGTCGGCCTCATCGCCGGCCGGCCAACGGCGGAAGGGCTGCAGGTATTCGTCCAGATCGACCTCGAGCGCGTTGTTGATCACGTTGGTCGCCACCATGAGGGCCCCGAAGGCGGTGAGGGCCACGATCTGGCGGCGGTCGAAGAACTGCTCCAGCCCGCGATAGACCTCATCCGGTACCTGGTAGGGCGACACGGCCAGCCGACGGCCGAAATCGACCACGGCGGTCTCTCGCCCGTCGAGGGCCAGGTGATCGGGGTCTTCACCGGTCTCGATCAGGATCCGGCGGAAGAAGGTCGAGCAGATCAGGCAGTCGGTTTCGGCGGAGATAGCGTGGGAAAAGAGGGTGGTCAGTCGCTCGCCCAGAAAGGGCTGAACGGTATCCCGCAGGGTGTACCACTCCATCAGCGCGTGAAAGGCCGGCACCGAGTGAAGCAAGGTGCGCTTCATGTTGGTAATCCGAGCATGTTTCGCGATGTGTTCCGCCGCCGCTTCCCGCGCAGCCGGCGGTGCCGTGTCGAGGTCGAGAGGCGGGATCCGGGCCATGAGAAATGCTCCCTGTCGACATGAGATGATGCTCTCGTCGCGAATCTAACACATGCTCTTGACAGCAGTGTGATCAATCCAGGCTGAGGAAGGGAAGAGATCCGGTTTTCGTTATCCCGACCTCTCGAGGCGCTCCCGCAGAATCCTCACAATCACTTCCGGCGTAAACGGCTTTTGAATGAATGCCGCTCCAGGATCCAGAAGTCCCCTGCGAACGATCTCGCTGTCGGTATACCCGGACGTGAAGAGCACCGAGGTTCCCGGGAATGACTCCGCGACCCGATTGGCCAGCTCACGTCCGTTCATTCCCGGCATCACCACGTCGGTCAGCACCAGGCTCACCGGCGGGATGGCCCGGGACAGCATCTCCAGGGCCTTCTGTCCATCGCCGGCCTCGAGCACCCGATATCCGGCCCCCTCCAGCGCGCGCCGGGTCATCACCCGGACCGCTTCATCGTCCTCCACCACGAGGATGGACTCACCGTGAGCCGCCACCGGTCCGGACGTGCGGCTGAGCGCGAGGCGCACCATCTCGCCGGTGAGCGGCAGGTAGACCTTGAAGGTGGTGCCCAGCCCCGGTTCACTGTAGGCCCAGATATACCCGTCGGACTGCTTTACGATACCGTACACGGTGGAGAGGCCCAGACCGGTTCCCTGCCCCTCCGTCTTCGTGGTAAAGAACGGCTCGAAGATCTGGGCCAGCGTTTCCTGATCCATGCCATGCCCGGTATCGCTCACCACCAGCAGGGCATATCCGCCCGGCCGAACCACGACGCCCGGCTTGAGTGCCGCGTAGCCCTCGGTCAGCTCGACCGCGAGGGTCTCGATCGTGAGGCCGCCGCCGCCCGGCATCGCGTCGCGAGCATTGAGAGCGAGGTTGAGCAAGACCTGCTCCAATTGGCCGCGGTCGGCCTTGACCGGAGCCGGGGTAGAGGACACGCGAAGGGTGACGGTGCAGTCTTCTCCCATGATCCGCCGGAGCACCGGCTCCCAGCCGGAGACGACCGCGCTGAGATCGAGCACCTCGAGACGCATGATTTGCCGGCGGCTGAAGGCCAGCAACTGCGCGGTCACCGCGGACGTCCGCTCTGCCGCCTTGCGGATGTATTCCACGTCGCCCCTGATCTCGGCCAGGATGTCCTTGCGCTCGAGGATGAAGGAGCTTGCCGCCAGGATCACGCTCATCTGATTGTTGGTCTCGTGAGCCACGCCTCCTGCCAGGCGCCCGACCGACTCCATCCGGTGAGCCTGGCGCAGCCTCTCCTCGGTGTTCCGGCGATCGGTGACATCCAGGCAGATCCCGGTCATGTACACCGCGCGGCCACGATCATCCCGGGCAACTTTGCCCTGGTCCGCGATCCAGCGTACCCCGCCACCCGGCAACAACACCCGGAACTCGCAATCCAGGGGACCGCCGTTCTCCACCGCTTTCTCGACCGCCTCTGCCACCAGGGCCCGGTCTTCGGGGTGAATTCGTTCCATCAGCTGCTCGTAGCTGGCGACTCGCTCATCGGGGCCGAGTCCGAAGAGCCGCCGCAGGCTCTCGTCCCACACCAGGCTGTTGCCTTCGACCGACCAGAACCAGGTTCCCATTCGGGCCGCATCCAGCGCCAACCGAAGCCGCTCCTCGCTCTCATGAAGCGCTCTGGTCGCGCGGTCGCGCTCCAGCCAGACGGCCGAGGCCAGCGCCAGGCCGGTCACCGCGACCCCCCCGAGATAACAAGCCACCTGAAAGAGAGTCGCGCCCGCGGTGGCTCCGGCGAACGGTCCCGCCCCCTGAACCGTGTGCCAGACCGCCACGGTCGAGATGGTGAGAGTCATCAGCGAAGCGCCGCGCGCTCCGAATCGCAGCGCGGCCCAGACCACGAAGGGAAACAGGAGGTAGGGATACTCGACGCCCTGGAGGACGGCGGGGCCGAAGGACTGGAGAAGGCCGATCTCGGCGGCTACTGCCGCACCGAGACACAACCCGGCGACCTCCAGGATGCCGCGGGCCTCGTGGATGCGGGTGGGCATCGTCCAGCTCAGGAGCACCGGCGCGACTACGAGGGCGCCGAGGACGTCTCCGGTCCACCAGACCGCCAGGGCCGCCGGCATTGCCGAGTCGGTCAAGACGCCCGCGAGGTGAAGACTGGCTACCCCAATCGCCGCACTGACCAGAGCGCCGCCCGGCGCGGCCTGGAGAATGAGCGCCCGAACATGACGGTAATCATCGAGTTGGGGACGGCCGCCGGCGGTCCGCAGCAGCAGATAGGATGCGATTACTGCTTCGAGGGTATTCCCCAGTGCAATGCCGGCCGCGGCAGCGAGGGGAACCGGGGTGGCGGCGTTAGCGAGAAAGGCGCCGAGCGCCACGCCAGGCCAATACCGATATCCCAGCAAAACCAGCGAGGCAAAGGCGAGACCGGTGGGCGGCCAGACCAGCGACACGCTGGGGCCGATGGACGCGTAGCGGAGCCCCAGCCGCGCGGCGCCGTAGTAGACCAGGGCGAGCAGGAGCGCGGTGCCGAGATATCGGAGACCGCCGCGCACAGTTGTCATCCCGAGCATAGCGAGGGATCTTCCCGGATAATGACCGAGTCGGAATAGGAAGATCCCTCACCGCGCTTCGGATTACAACCTGACGTCCGGACTTACGCGGGATGATGGCCCCGACGCTCGCGCCATTCCTTCTTGACCCGCTCCCGCTCCTCCTCCCGCCACTGCTCGTACTTTTTCCATTGATCCTGGTTCAGGAACTCCTTGACCGTTTCCTCGAAGTGCCTCTGTTGATCCGCCAGATTGTCGCGCAGTTCTCGAAGGGCCGGCCGCTGGGCCCGCCCCCTCTGTCGGTCTCCCTTTTGATACGACTCCCGCATGGCCGCAAAGGAGGCCTTGAGGCTGTCGCGCTGAGGCTGAGTGCTCGCCATGAAGCGTTGCTGCAGTTCGGCATATCGTGCCCGCTGCGCCGGCTCCAGACCGGTGATCCGGGCGAACTCGTCGGCCGCCGGGGGCCCCTTCAGCACCACGGGATCGAGTCCCCGAGGCGAGGGAGTGCCCGCACTCGGGTCTTGGGCGTTGGCCGGCGGGCTGAGGGCGAGTGAGGCCGCGAAGATTGCGGCCAAGGTCCAGATGCGCACTGATGCTTCCTCCAGGTTCAGGAAGAGATACGGTCATTTGGGTGATCCACTTGGGTGACATACACCCCGAGGCGTCGCCGCGTTGGGTCATCCGGTGACGCGCGTCACCCGGTGTGGACGGCCGACTCACTACCGTACTGTTCACCAGTACCGTTCGGGTTTCGTAATAGGAGGACGCTATGGTTACGCCAAGCACTTGGATTCAGGAAGACACCTACTGGCGGGAGACATTTATCACCCGCCCGTATTCGGAGGGTCGAACCTACGAGGAGTTCCGGCCGGCCTACCAGTACGGTTACGAGTCGGGCTTGCACCACATGGGCCGCGACTGGAATGACGTCGAAAAGGACCTGCGGTCCGGGTGGGACAAGTTCGAGGGCAAAGGGCCGGGCGGCGCGGCTTGGGAGAACATGAAGGACGCGGTAAAGGACGCCTGGCACCGGATTACCGGGCAACACGACGTCGACCCCAAGAAGATGAGCCAGGCCGAGGTGGAACGTCTTACGAAGGGTGGGCGGGCTAGGTAGGCGGGGCGTTATCCGCCCGGCAGGGGAGTGTATCGCGGCGCACGTAGGTGAAGCTGTCGGGGTTGTGGGCCGGCACCCGAAGCGACTGTTCCAACAGGGTATCCATCGAGGTCACCTCGATGGGTACCCGGTTTTCTTGCATAGGATCGTGCGGCGGAATCACGAATCCCCGCTTGGGCTCTCCGGGGCCGGACGGGAGACCGACGACCGTCCGGTGCTTCGGATCATGGGGCGGGATGATACACGCGCCATCCGCGCGCGAGGGCTATCGGCTATCGGCTCTAAGTCGTTGAGATCCCAGGCACTAGCCGATAGCCGATAGCCGATAGCCTCTTTATACCTCTTCGTCCCCTACCCCCTCCACCGCCGCCTTCAGCTCGCATGCTAGAGTGCGCTCCCGCCGAAGGGTGGCGATCACCGCCTCGGCCTGCTTCATCTGGAGCGCCAACGCGCCGGCGGACTCAATGGCGTGGTCTACCACCGCCCGCTGGGCCACCAGCGATTCGACCGTCGACCTGATGCCCAACGCCAGCGCCTCGGCCCGGGCCAGCCGCTCCTCCGCCCGCTCCAGCTGCCGCTTGCGGGAATCGAAGCCCTCGAGCGCCTCCTCGGTCGCCTTGAACTTGGCCTGGGTCTCTTCCAGCAAGACCTTGGTCTCTTCCACTTCCCGGCGAGCGGAGCCGATCGTCTGCACGTCCTCCACCGCCCGTTCGGCCAATCCGAACACGTGCTTCACCTGCGCCTCAAGCGCCTCCACGGCCGCCTGGCGGGCCAGGGTCTGCTCCAGGGCCTTTGCCGCCTCTGACTGGGCCGACTCCCACCGGCCGAGCAGCTCCTCGAAGTGGTCGAGCTGCCGGTCGATCGTCTTGAGGGCGGTGGCCCGGGTCTCCAGTTCTCCGGTCACCTGCTGGAGCCCTCCGGCACGCTCCTCCGCCTTCTCCAGCGTAGTCCCGATGCTGAGGGCGACTTCCTCCAACCGGTGCGCCGTCTCGGCGGCATCGCGCCGCAGCGCCGAGGCCTGGGTCAGATGCTCGGTCGCCTTGTCGAGGGCGCCTTGCCGCTGCTCCAGCTCCTGGCCCAGCAGCCGGATGCGCTCCTCTACTTCGTCGAGCTGCTGGGTGCGGTTCTCCAATGCGCCGACCGAAGCATCCACCGCCTCGATTCGCCGCTCGGCATCGCTCACCGACTCGGTCACCTCGGCGATGGTTTCGGAGACCCGCTGTGCGTCATCGGCCCGCTTGATGAGGACGCCGAATCGCGACTCCGCCACTTCCATCCGAGACCTGAGACCCTCGGTCTGTTGGGTCAGCTCCTCGTTGACGGAGTCGAGCTCGCCGAGCTGCCGTCGCACTTCCTCCACGCTCTGTCGCCGGGCGTCGATGTCGCTCATCGCGGTTTTCACCTGCTCCACCTGTGAGCGAATCCGCTCGACGCCCGGCTCCAACTCGCTCAGCTCCTTGACCTGACTCTCCACCTTCCGGGTCCAGGCATCGGCGGAAGTCAGCCAGGCCTGCACTTCGGTATGGCTCTCCCGCAGCCGGATCATCTCTTCGTTGGCCGCCCGCATCCGCTCCAGCCCGTCGGCCATGATCTCCCCAGTTCCCTTGAGCGACACGAGATGTTGCACCGCCTCGTCCACGTCGGGCTTCATCTGGCTCAGTCGCTCCATCTTGGTTCCCAGATCGGCGGCCCTGGTATCGAACCGGTCGACCTCCTGCCGGAGGGAGGCGAAGCGATTGGCATCATCCCTCAATCGATTGAACTGGCTGGTGAGCTCTTCCGCCTCCCCCACCACACCGCGGAGCTGGCCCTGGACCGCGGCGGTCCCCTGGCTGGCGGCGTCGAGCATGGCGAAGCGCGCCTCGCACTCCTTTACCGCGTTCCGAAGGTCGGCCACCCGCTCGCTTACCGCGTGCAATCCCCGGTTCTCCAGCTCGAAACCCTCGCTGCTCTTGCGCATCTGCTCCCGGAGGTCGTTCAGCGCCTGGCGGGCCGCCTGCTGCGCCTCCTCCGTGCTGTTGGCCATGGCCTGGAGCTCCTCACCCCGGGAAAGGACCTTGGCCTGGACCGCCTGGACCTCTGAGATCTTGGCTTCGATGGAGCCGAACCGGCGAATCTGCTCTTCCTGTCTGCGGAGCCAGGCATCGAGCTCACGATCGAGACGGGTGAGCTGGGAGATCTGGTTGGAGGCGCGATCCACCGCTTCACGCTGCTGCTCCAGCATGCCGGCCTTTTGCGCAACCTGATCGGCCAGCGACTTCAGCACCGCTAACCGGTGCTGGAGATCGGGCACCGCGGTCACTGCCTGTCCCACCGGCTCCAGGGCCCGCTCGACCGCTTGCACCCGGCGGACGACGTCTTCCAGCCGGCTGGCCGCAGCCTGGTGCTCCTGATCGAAGGCTTCCAGTCGAGAGGTGGCATGCCGGTGGGCGCGAAGGGCATCGTCCGCCTGGCCCCGCATCCGTCCCACGTTGTCGCCCAGCTCGGCGAGCTGGCCTCGCAGCCCCTCGGTGTCGTTTCTGAGGACGGCCAGCGGACTCTGGTTCCCGAGGAATTCGTCGATCTCGGCCCGGAAGCTCAGCGCAGCCTGGACTTGATGGCTGAGCGGAGCCAAGTCGCTCTGCAATCGGTCGAAGTCCGCCTTGGCCTGGGCTACGCGCCCGGCCTGTTCCACCGCCGCGGCCAGCTGGACGCCTAGGCGCTCGTAGGAATTGACCTGTTCTTCAACCGCGGCGCAGCGTTCCGCCAGCGCACCCAATTCGGCCGAGCGTTCGATGAGAGGAGCCAGCGAGCGGAGCTGCCCGGCGGCGGTTTCGGCGCGAGCGACCAGCGCCTCGAGAGCGGCGGCGATGTTCCGCCCGCTCGCATCGACAGCGACCACCGAGTCGTCCGTACGGCGGCGACCTTTCAGGAACGTGACCATGGCGTACTCCGAAGGGATGAGCGCGTGAAGTGGGTGGCACGAGGCGGACTGAGGCGTGGTCTGCAACGGGTGTGCCCGTCTCCTCTGCCTCCCCGGAGGGCTCCAGGAGTTGCCGGCCTGGTACGCAACCCGCTGCGGGGGCGGAAGATCGCCGGAACGAGAGCGGTCATGGTGGTGCCGGATCCGGCACCTACGCCAGACCGTCGGATTGGCACGCTGCCAGCCTCCAGGCAGGTCGCGTGGCCTGCCGGAGATGGTCAGGCCTCTGGCGGCCTCAGTGCGGTCCTGCTATCGTGGTTCTACCTGCTCGGACTTCCGGATGGTCACTGTGGGCACCTTCACGCGCCCAACCGCCCTTCTCATCGACGACGAACCCTCGCTTCGCGCGATCGTCCGTCGGACGCTCGAGCCCGCAGTTTGTGCGGTGGTCGAGGCCGAGGATGGTGAGACGGGACTTCAAATCTTGGAACGCGGCGTTCCCCCCGTGGACCTGGTGCTGATCGACCTCATGCTGCCGGGTCTCAATGGGCTCAAGGTCATCGAAAACATCTCCCGTTCCCACCCCGAACTGCCGCTGCTGTGCATGACCGGTTTCGGTGCCACCGCCTCCGACCTCCTGGAGACGACGTTGCGGGACTACAAGGTGCCGGTGCTGCTCAAGCCATTCGACCCGCCGGAACTGGCGGAGGCGGTGCGTGCCTTGCTGGAACGGGCGAGTCGTCGCGCGGAGAACTTGGCGCGCTGAAGCGTTCCCTCATCACAGCCGCTCTGCTGGTCACCGGCTGCGCTTCACCGCCGTCCCAGGTCCCGGTCTTTCCCAAGAAGACCGGTTCTACCGTCGTGCTGATCTCGCTCGACGGGTTTCGCTGGGACTACCTCGACCGCGGCTTGAGTCCCACTCTCGCGGGTTTGGCGAGCCAGGGTGTCCGCGCCCAGGGGTTGGTACCGGTTTTTCCCACCAAGACCTTCCCCAACCACTATTCCATAGTCACCGGCCGCTACCCGGCCCGACACGGGATCATCGGGAACCGGTTCACCGCGCCCGAGCTCGGCAGAAAGCTGGTCATGTGGGATCGGGAGAGCGTTCTGGACAGCCGCTTCTGGGAAGCGGAGCCGATCTGGGTTACCGCTGAGAAGCAGGGACAGCTCACCGCTCCTCTCTTCTGGCCGGGAGGCGAAACGACGATCGGAGGCGTGCGACCGACCTATTCCCTTCCTTATGACGGCAAGCTTCCAGACAGTGCCCGGGTGGCACGGCTCCTGGACCTGCTGGACCTGCCCCTTGATCGCCGCCCTACCTTTCTGACGCTGTATGTCAGCCCGGTCGACGGCGCCGGCCACGATTTCGGCCCCGATTCGTGGCAAGTGAATCAGGCCATCGCCAGGGTCGATAGCACGGTCGGCCGCCTGATCGCGGGGCTGGCCCAGCGTGGCTTGGCGGACTCGGTGAATCTGGTGATCGTCTCCGACCATGGAATGACCGCGCTCGCTCCTGATCGAGTCATCAGGCTGGACGATTTCGTCGATCGAAGCTCTATCCAGGTGGATGAGCTCTCACCTACCTTGACGGCGTGGCCCGGCCCCGGCCTGGAGGACTCGGTGTACAATGGACTGCGACGGGCCCGGCATCTCAGGGTGTTCCGCGGGTCTCAGCTGCCATCCCGGCTTCACTTGGACAACAGCCCACGGATTCCGCCGATCGTGGCGATCGCGGATGAGGGCTGGACCCTCGTGTGGCGAGGTAAGGGCAGCGACAGTCTCTGGTCAGAAAACGGGAACCACGGCTACGACGATTCACTCCCCAGCATGCACGCCATCTTCATCGCTCGCGGACCTGGCTTCCGGCGGGGCCTCAGGGTTCCGGCCTTCCGCAACATCCATATCTATCCCCTGCTCATCGAGCTGCTCGGCCTCGACCCTGCCCCCACCGACGGATCGCTGGATTCGGTTCGCGCCATGCTGGCTCATTGTGACTCTCGCAACTGCGTTCCAGCACCGAAGTGATTGCCATCACCGCCTGAGCGCCAGCCCGGCGGCGGTATTGGCTTGTTCCCCCAAAGGACCCTGACCCTGGGCCTCCCTGTCCAACTTGAGCTAACTCGATGAGCGAAGCCACCCTGGTGTCCGCCGGACGGACGACCGAGCTGGAGTTTCGACGTCTGTTGGAGACGTTGCCAGCCGGCGCGTACACCTGCGACCCGGACGGGCTGATCACCTATTTCAACCAGCATGCCGTGCGGCTCTGGGGCAGAGTGCCCAAGCTGAACGATGCCGTGGACCGCTTCTGCGGCTCGTTCAAGCTGTTTTCGGTCGAAGGGTCACCCATCTCGCATGACCGGTGCTGGATGGCGCTGGCGCTCCAGATGCAGCGGGAATACAACGGCCACGAAATCGTCATCGAGCGGCCCGACGGCGAGCGGCGCACTGCGCTCGCCCACGCCAATCCGATACACGACGAGTCCGGAAAGCTGCTTGGCGCGGTCAATGTTCTGGTAGACATCACCGAGCGCAAGCGGGCGCAGGAGGCGATGGCCCAGGCTCAGCGCATGGAAGCCGTGGGCCGTTTGGCGGGCGGGATAGCGCACGACCTGAACAACATGCTGGTCGTGATCCTGGGGTACGCCGACTTTGCCGTGCGGAAGATGGACGACGCCCATGCCGCCCGCGAAGACCTGGAACAGATCCAGAAAGCAGCCAGCCGATCGGCCTCACTCACCGCCCAGCTCCTCGCGTTCGCCCGGCGGGATCTGGTTCGCCCCCGGCAGCTCGACTTGAGCGCCTTGGTTGAAGGGAGCGAGCACATGCTCCGCGCGCTTCTGGGTGAACACGTCGAGCTGGAGCTCAAGCTCGCTCCCGACCTCGGCCGGGTGCTGGCCGACGCCGGCCGCATGGAGCAGGTATTGCTCAACCTGGTGCTCAATGCACGAGACGCGATGCCGCGGGGCGGGCACCTCACGGTGGAAACGCGCGCCCAGGAGATCGACAAGAGCTATCTCCGAGCTCAGCCGGCCGTGAAGATCGAGCCGGGTTGGTATGCCCTGATGACCGTGAGCGATACCGGGCATGGCATGGATCGGGCCACCTTGGACCGGGCGTTCGAGCCGTTCTTCACCACCAAAGCGCTCGGACTAGGGACCGGTCTGGGGCTGGCGATGGTCTACGGCGCAGTGAAGCAAGCCGGCGGCTTGGTATGGGCCTACAGCGAGCCGGGTAAGGGGACCGTGGTCAAGGTGTACCTGCCGGTCGTCAGTGGTGAAGAGGGCCGAGAGTCGGAAGAGATCCCGCGCCACCAGCGGCGCCCTTGCGGTGAGACGGTGCTGTTGGTGGAAGACGAAGACCTGGTCCGGGAAATGGCGGCCCGCACGCTCACTGAGGCGGGCTATGTCTGTCTCGCGGCCTCGTCGGGTGCGGAGGCGCTCGAGTTGATCCAGCGGCACGGCAACCCGATCGATCTGGTCCTGACCGACGCGGTCATGCCCGGTATGTGCGGACGTGAGCTGGCCGACCAACTCCGCGTGGTCCGCCCCGGCGTGGAGGTTCTCTTCAGCTCCGGCTACACCGAGGACGACGTTCTTCGCCGGGGTCTCATTGGGCCGGCGGCGCCGTTCCTGCAGAAGCCGTTCTCTCCCCAGGCCCTGGTCGAGCGAGTCGGCGACATCCTCGAAGCGAGTCGGAAGCAAGAGCAGATTCGGTGACCCTCCCCTAGCAACTCTCGTCGCAACGCAACAGATTCGTGGGGTCCTGCACGAGCGGAGACCCCGATGTCCGCTCCAGAGGTTTTGGCGCCCCCCGGCGCCGTCCAGAGTCGCAAGCCGCGTGACGAGGAGATCGACGTCTACGCGGTCACCCACCCGGGCCGAGTTCGGACCGAAAACCAGGATCACTTCCTCGTGTGCTCGCTGCACAAGGAAGTCGTCGTTCATCTCACCAGCCTCACCCAGCTGAGCCAGGTGCCGGTCGGTGCCGAGCGACTTGCCTTCCTGGCCATGGTGGCCGACGGAGTCGGCGGCGGCGCCCGGGGCGAGGAGGCCAGCCGCCTCGCAGTCGAGGCGGTCGCCCAATACGTGAGCCGCAGCATGGGGTGTTACTACGCCTCCAGCTCCGCCGACGACCAGGACTTCTCCCAGGCACTGGAAGAGGCGGCGTTGCAGTGTCATGAGGATTTGCTGCTCCGGGGGAAGGAAGACCCCGATTTCCAGGGAATGGCCAGCACTTTGACGCTGTGGCTAGGGGTCTGGCCCCGCGCATACCTGCTCCAGGTAGGCGACAGCCGCTGCTACGTCCTCCGCCGAGGCGAACTCACCCAGATCACCCGAGACCAGACCATGGCCCAGGAACTGATCGACCTGGGCGTCCTCACCCGGACCGACGCCGCCGCAGTACGCCTGTCGCATACCCTGTCCAGCTCGATCGGGGGAAGACAGAGTGCGCCGGTGGTTACCCGGATGGACCAGGAATGGGGCAACGTGGGGCTGCTGTGCAGCGACGGGCTCACCCGGCACGTGTCAGACGAGCGAATCAAGGAACGGCTACGCTCGATGGTCTCGGCCAAGCAGGTGTGTCATGACCTGCTCCAGGATGCCCTCGACGATGGCGGCAACGACAACATCACCATTGTGGTAGGACGGGCCGTGGAGCGCCACGACGGGTGAGGCACTTCAGCGGGTCGCCGGGGGGGCGGTGACCACGATGTCATAGATGCCGAAGGTCCGTTCGTCCGCCGACGCCGTGTGACCGTAGCCGATGGTGTAGGTGCCGGTGCCACCCTCAGGGCCGGCGGTGATATCCTTCTGGAAATTCTCCCCTTGAACGGCCGAAACAGTCACTAGCCCCTCCGGGACCACGTTCACCCTGGCAAAGTGCTCGTCGTCGATCCCGGTGATCTCCACATCGGCCTCGTTGTAGAACCTGACCTCCACCCGCACCGTCTGATTGGCGCCCAGACCCAGAGGTCCCGGTTCGCTCACGTTCACTCCATTGAGGAACAGCCGGCCATTGTGCGGCACGTCGTGGTTCTCGTCCGGAGACTCGTCGCCGCAGGCCACGAGTCCCAGGACCAGGAGCATGACGGGAAAGGACCGGGAGCAGGGGATCAGTCGCATGAGACGGACTCCATGTGGGTGAGTAGGTAGCGCTCGAGCTTAGGTCTGGCCGCCGAATCGCATCGCCGCCCGGAGCGTCCTGGGAGCCCCGGGATTCAGAAACCCCGAGGCCCTTAACTCGGGATAACGCGCATCCAGCAGGTTCAGGAGGTCGAAGTCGAGCACCCCACCGCCCAGGTGGGGCAACCGTAGCGACGCTCCAAGATCGACGACTCCATAGGCCCTGGTTCGCACACCAGGCTCCCCGACCGGGGTCAATGGACCGGAGAAGCGTACCAACGCCCGTGAGGCCAGAGAGGGAGTGACGGCCGCCTCCACCCCCGCCCGCCCAAAATAACGAGCCACTCCCGGCACCCGGTCTCCCGGACTCAAGGGCACATCGTGAAAGTTGGGCCGCAGCGGCGGCTCCGTTCCAGCACCCAGGGTCGAGAGCTCGAGGGCCGGCGAGGCGGAGGCGACGCCGGTGATCTTGGCATCGTTGAACGTGCCCTCTGCGACCAGACGAACTCCTGCCGCAGCAGCAAACGAGACGTCGAGGGACACCCCTTGGCGCACACTCCGGCCGACGTCGGATACGTCCCGGGTGACTGGGTCGAGAATCCGCTCGTGGGAAACCCGGATGTGAAAGATGGCGAGTTGGGCGTGCAGTCGCTCCCCGTCGTAAGTGGCCCCGATCTCCTTGGCCCAGGCCACCACCGGGGGCCGGCCGGGGTCGCCGATCACTCCGACGGCTCCGCGGAAGCCCCGGCTCAGGGAAGCCAGCAAGGCGACCTTGCTCCCCCAGAGATAGCGGGCGCCGATCTTGGGGCTGGCTAGAACCCTGGTCTTTCCTTGCCACGCGCCGTCGGTGACCAACTGGTCCAGGCTGGCATAGTGCAGCAGGTCGACCCGTGCTCCCAGGTCATAGACTACTCGCTGCCCCAGCAGGCCACGCCACCGGGCGAACCCGCCGGCCGACTGGTAGCGCGCGTCGTTGGCTTGCTCCGTCGAGCCGCGAACCCGTGCCTGGGTGTGGTACAGATCGTAGCCGGTCCAGTCCGCCCGGGTATCGAAGCCACCGCTCAGCTCCCCGCCACCACTTCGCCGGGTGAGGGTGGCCCGCCCACCCAGGGCAACCCGCTGGTCGTCCTCCTCGGTCTGAGAAACCTCGTCGTCCTCCGGGATGTTGAGGAACACCTGGGACAGCACCCCTTGGCCCCAGACACCGGTCTCCAGCGTGGTGGAAGCATCGACCGGGCGGCTATATCGGCCGTGGAGGATCAGCCGGCCGGCAGACCCGCCATCGGTGGGATCGGTGGCCGCTTCCAGGTCATTGGCGTTGTATCGGTCCACCGAGACGAAGCCGGGCGAGTTCCAGGTGGATCCATAGACCATCATGCCGCCTTCCAGCCGCCCACTCCCCGCTTGCCGCCAGCCCTGAAGCGTTGCGTTTCCCAGCCAGTAGTCGGAGTTGTCCCGCCATCCTTGCTCGCGCTTTCCATCGAGGGCCACCAGCACCCCGCCGGTCGGTGATGTGCCGCCGGTTCTGATCCAACCGCCGACGTCACCGTAGCTGGATCCGGAAACCGAGCCAGCGCTCCCGGATGCTTCGGGCGCGGTGAACACCTCAACCACCCCGCCGAAGGCGAAATCGCCATACAACGGACTCGCCGGACCGTGAATGACCCGAAGGGCGCTGACCGCGGCCGGCGAGAGGATGCTCCAGTCGGCGTAGCCTTCTACGTGGCCGTGAACCGGGAGGTTGATGGGGACGCCGTCGACCACCAGCAGGACATCGGAG
Source organism: uncultured Gemmatimonadales bacterium (assembly GCA_963812755.1). Classification (GTDB taxonomy): domain Bacteria; phylum Gemmatimonadota; class Gemmatimonadetes; order Gemmatimonadales; family GWC2-71-9; genus CAVVWJ01. The sequence continues at coordinate 321,289 of CAWEWK010000007.1, forward strand.
GAATGGTCCGAAGTGAAGCCCCGGAGAACGGCATCGGAGGCGAAGCCGGGGCCCTGCCCCTGCTCGTGCACCTCGATGCCGGCGGCTCGGCGCACTAGATCGTATGGATTCGCCGCCGGCGTGCGCCGCAGGTCCTCAGGCGCAACGTCGATGGTAGAAACCGGGGGAGCGACGGCTTCCTCCCGGCGTCCGGTGACCGTAATCGGGGCGAGCTGAGTCACCCGCGTGCTGTCGGATTGCCGCGACCCGGCCTGTGCCGCTACCGAGCCGTGGCCCGCGATCAACCCCACGCAGACTACACCGCCGAAGCGCGAGAAGTTGGCGCCGCAAAGACGAGATGAGAACATCGTTGGACCGTCCGCTGTCGTTCGAGTCGAAGAGCCGAAAAAGCCTCAAGCGAGAAACGAAAGCAGTGCGGGCGGTCCGTGGGCGTAGGGAAGGAGATGATCGGAGTTCGATCGGAGTGGCTTGCTACCACTCGCGCATCTGAGCGGAGCGGAAGCGTCTTGCGGGATGGCGATGGTAAGTTCGTGCGCCAACACGGCGGCGCCCGGAGAGCAGGAATGTCCCACGCACTCGCAACCCGGCAGGTTGCTGCTCCGGTCGTGCTGGTGCTCGCCGCCCCCATGGCCGTGGCCGGAGTGCTGGGAATATTCCATTCCGGCCGCGCACTGGGAGACCACCCCGGCAGCCGCGACTCGGAACCCGAAGGTACCGATCAGCACCAGTGCGAGGACTAGTCGCAGACGGCGTAGAGGCATCGATTCAAGGATGGGTGTGCGATGACCTGCCCGCAAGTCAGGTCTCCGATTCCTCCACTATCATCACCGCACACATTCCGCCCCCCTGGGCCACGTTCACCACCTGCCGCTGGGAAGCGCGCGCCAGAATCGCAAGGCCTTCCGCGTTCGAGGCAAAGCCCATTACGTGATAAAACGCCTCCGGTCGGAGGTCGCCTTCCGGGCCCAGAGTCGGCACCTCCACCACCTGGATCTGAGCCAATCGCTGGACCACCCACAGCTCCTCATCCGCCAGTGCCGACTCGAGTCCGCTCTCCCACTGCGCTGCGGTAACTGTATGGCCCAGCATCACCCCTTCCCCGCCGTAGCCGCGGGAGGGCTTGAGGACCAAACCTTCCCGTTCGCGCCGGGCGTACTCCAGCAGCTCGCCGGACTCGCCATGAGGAAGCAAGGTGTGCCGCTGCTCCACGACCCGGGTCCACAGCACGTGGTGTTGGAAGCACCAGCGCTCCTCCGGCGTGAAGTGCCGCTCGGCCAACACCGGATCGGTGAACACCTCCCAGCAGCTCTTCTGATCCAGCTCGGCGCCGATGGAAGAAACCACCCGATTCTCCCGGAACAGCCGGCGCATCGGTTCTACGTCCGCCCCTTCGGCGGCGATCTCCAGCAGGTCGAGAACGCTGTAGTCCCGGTACACCAGGTCTACCTTGCGATCCTCGTAGAACACCTCATCGCCGCGCAGCCTGAGCTCGCTGGGGTCGGCGTGCAAGAGCTCCAGGCCATGCCGCCGCCGATAGTACTCCACCAGTCGCCGCTGCTCATCGATGCCCTCCAGCTCGTACTTGGGCTCGATCAGGCAAATCGTCCCTCCCGGGCGGCCCACGGCCTCTAGCTGGGCGTTGAGCTCCGCCAGAAGAATCTCCCGAGCATCGGTCAGGCGGGTGAGCCGTAGCCCCGGATCTTGCGCCTGGACCAACGGCACCACTCCCAGCTCCACGACCTCCTCCACCGCGGGGACCAGGTACAGCCCACCCACGCCGGTGAGGTTGGGCTCCACGAACTTCAGGGTCTCCTTCCAGACCGGACTGGTGTAGTCCACCATCGCGTCGAGCCGGTCGAAGATCGGATTGCGAGCCTGGTGTGCTGGGGTCCAGCAGCTCCGAAGCCATTCGTCTTCCTCCGGAGTGAGTCGGAGCACTCGGCGCACCGCGGGGTCGGCGAGGTAGAGCTGCGGCAGCCGAACGATGGCGCCGTGCAACGTGCGGGTGACGTGATGCAGATACTCGACTTCTTGAGGCAGTACCGTGATGGGACAGGGGAGGACCCGGATGGTCTCGACCTTGCCATCGAAGAAGTAGTCGAGGTGGCGCTGGTGAGCGGCCTCGCGCATCCGCTCGCGAGCCTCCACCAGCTCGCTGACCGGGACATGATACAGCGCTTGCCGGACCCGGGCCGCCAGCCGCGGGCCTCGGAGGCCCATTGTTTCAGCCGGGCTGGGCTTCAGAACCTCGGACGACTCGGCCATGGACTCCTCGATGCAGGGGGTCCGAGACTATTCTTCGCCGACCCGATCACATCCCTCATGCAACCCAATGCGGCATACGATGAGCTGATCCGGCTGGCCCGGGAGGAAACCATCCTCGGGTCCTGCGTCGACGTCCTCGAGTGGGACGAGGAGATCTGTCTTCCTCGCTCCGGTGTGCCCCACCGGAGCGAGCAGCTGGCACTCCTGGCCGGCCTGCTGCACGACCGAAGCACCGCTCCGCAGATCGAGGAGCTGCTCGCCGCGGTGGAAGGATCGGATCTCGAAGCCGACCCCGACTCGGCGTGCGCGGTCAATGTCCGGGAGATTCGCCGCGCGTACGACCGCGAGCGCAAGCTTCCCCGCCGGCTGGTCGAAGAGATCGCCCGGGTGACCGCGTTGGCCAATCCGGCGTGGGCCGACGCGCGGGAGACCGGTGAGTACTCCCGGTTTCGACCCTGGCTCGACCGCCTGCTCACGCTCGCGCGCGACGAAGCCGATGCCGTGGGCTACGCCGAGACCCGGTATGATGCCTTGCTGGAGGACTTCGAGCCAGGGCTCACCACCCGCCAGGTGGCGACGCTGTTCGCCGACCTGCGACGCGAATTGATCCCGCTGGTCCAGGGGGTCCCCCCGGCCGCCCGGCGCGGCCGCAGCTCGGTGCTCCGGCGGGAGTACCCGGTGGACCGCCAGCGGATCTTCGCCGAAGCGGTGGCCAACGCGGTCGGGTTCGATTTCGACCGGGGCCGGATGGATACGTCGGTGCATCCCTTCTGCACCACCCTCGGGCCGGGTGACTGTCGCATCACCACCCGGTTCAGCGCGCGCGACTTTGCCGGGGGCTTCTTCGGCGTGCTGCACGAGGTGGGTCACGCGCTGTATGAGCAGGGACTGGAAGAGGAGCACTATGGCACTCCGATGGGTGAGACCGCATCGGTCGGCCTGCACGAGTCCCAATCCCGGCTCTGGGAGAATCTGGTGGGCCGGAGCCGGTCGTTCTGGCGGCACTTCTTCCCCCGGGCCCGCGGAGTTTTCCACGAGGCGCTGCACGACGTGAAGCTGGATGCCATGGTGGCGGCGCTCAACCGGGTCGAACCGTCTGCCATCAGGGTCGACGCCGACGAAGTCACCTACAATCTGCACGTTCTGGTGCGCTTCGAGATCGAGCAGGCGCTGCTCTCGGGTGACCTTCCCACTCGCGACCTTCCCGGCGCCTGGAGCTCGGCCTACGAGGAGTGCCTCGGTGTCACCCCGGCCAACGACCGCGAGGGCTGTCTCCAGGACGGCCACTGGGCCGAAGGGCTGATGGGGTATTTCCCGACGTATACGTTGGGTAATGTGTACGCGGCGCAACTGATGGCTGCGGCCGGCGCCGCGCTGGGCGACCTCGACGAGCAGTTCGCCCGGGGCGAGTTTGGCGGATTACTTGCCTGGCTGCGCGAGCGAATCCATCGCCACGGCCAACGCTACACCGCCGCGTCGCTGGTGGAGCGGGCCACCGGGAGCCCGCCGTCCTCGCACTGGTTGGTCGAATCGCTGCGGTCGCGGTACGTCGATCCCTCGGCGGACTAACCCCTGGTCTTGCTCTCGGCGTCCTCCGGGTCTCGGCGCTGAGTCAGCGCCACTGATCGCCGCCGCCGCAGGCGGCTCTCGCCTCGCGAAAGAGCCGCTGCCGGGATCCCGCTCATCCCGAGTCGAATCCGGAGCGCCGGGGAGATCTCCCGGTGGACCAGCGCCCGAGTAAGAACGGTGGTCTGCTCGGCGTCGAGGGTCGCCAGCGGCTTCTCCTGACCGGCCACCAGGGCCAGCATTGGAACGCCGTCCTGGTACAGGATCCGGTTGCCGGCCAGGGCTGGAATCCGTTCTCCCGGAGTAAGAATTCCGGTGAGGTTGAGAGGATCCGCGGCGCTGATGCCGATCAGGTCGCCGACTCGCTCGGCTCGCCGGATTGCCCTCAGCTGGACCACGGCCTCAGGCAGCGCGAACTGCTCGCCCGACAAGCCTGCGACAAACCGCCCTCCTCGAATCTCACCCCGAGCTTCCAGGCGGCGATAAACCTGTAGCAGGTCGCGCCACGAAGGTGGGTTGGCCTCCCGCAACAGGAGTCGTCTGGAGACCACGCCGTACCGGCGCAGCAGGACCATCGCGAGGTCGGACTGATGCTCGTCAGCCGGTCCTCCCGTCTGCCCGTCTTTGAGTACCGCCCATCTCCCGCCGCTCTCGATCCCGAAGGGTACCGTCCGATGCCGCCTGGGACCTCCGGTCAACGGCTTGCGTTTGTGCGACGGGGTAATCAGCGCTCGAAGTCCGGCGAAGCCATCCGACGCGACCATTCCCAGCGACGCCAGCTCCCCAAGCGCCTGCTCCACCTGGGTTGGCAGCAGGCCGGAGGACGCGACCAGCTCCTGGAAGAACGATGCCCCACGGCGCTGGAGCACCTCAAAAACCCGGGCCGAGTAGGCCGAGAGATCGTTGCCGCCATTAGGGGCGGCGTCGGTCAACCAGAGGTCCCGGTGTTCCCGCAAGAACAGAGAGATCGGTGTGGACCGAATGGGACCCGCTGCCCGTTTGCCGTTCTGCCCCTCCGCCCGGCCGCTCCGCCCCCAGCCAACCCTTCCGGTCGTGCAGAGCGTATCGAGGAGCGCCGGATCGTATTCCTCACACCTGGCCGCGAGTACCTCCGTTTCCCAGGCACCGGCGGGGACTTCGAACCCGTCCAGCTGCGCCAGCACCGCTGCCAAGCCTTCCAACCCGGCGACCCTGTGCTCCGGAGCAACTCGCTGCCAGGCGAACAGGAATCGGGTGAAGTCGGAGCCGCTCACCGGCTCGATCTCGGCCCTGAGCCGGTTGAGGGTGTACCGGTGGATGCGGGCGAGAAGCCCTCGGTCGCACCACTCCAGCTCCGCGTCGGTCTCGCCGGCCCGAGGCGTGAAGCGGCCGCGAAGCACCACACCGTCCGCCTCGAGCGCGGCCAGCGCTTGCTCCGCCTCGGCTTCGCCGACCCCGAGCGACTGGGCCAGCGCTGGAGCCGTGGTCGGCCCAACAATGCCCAACCGGCCCCGCAGCAGCTCGCGGACGGCCTCCTCCCGTCCGGCTCCGCCCGCCGTGAGGGCCTCGACCTCGGCCCCCCGCTCGGCGGCGAACCGGAGCTCCACTCCCGAAGCCTGAGTCGTGTTCCGGACCCGGCCGGACCCAGCCAGCTCGACCCACCACGGCTCCCACGAAACTCCGGCACGGCCGTCGGCGATCTCGGAACCAGTGAGGAACCCGGAAGTCAGCAGCGCGTCGTGCAGCTCGTCGGCATCACGCACGTCGGGCCAAGCCTCGTCCCGCACTCGATCGATCGCGGCTGGATCGAGCGCGCCGAGATCGTCGGCAGCGGTGGGCTCGAACGCGCGCCGGGTGTACACCGCGTGGGTCCGGCGCTCCTCCAGAGGAGCGTCGTCCAGGAAAGCGTAGGGCCGCGCGTTCAGCAGCTCGGCCGCGAAGGGCGAGGGTTCGGGCAGGTCGCGGGCAACGCAGCGGATCTCACCCGACCGGATCTTCTCCAAGACCCGAGTCAGGCCGTTCAGATCCATCACCTCGTGCACGCAGTCGTCGATGGTCTGCCGCACGAGAGGGTGGTCGGGGACCTCCCGGTCGCCCGGAATATTCTCCAGGCAGGCTGCCGCGTCGGGGAAGGCAGCGGCGAGAAGATCGTCGGCTTCCATCCGCTGGAGTTGGGGAGGGAGCTTGCGGCCGCCCCGGCTCCGCGCGATCGCCAGCGCGATGGTCGCGTTCCACCGCCAGTGGGTGCCGAACATGGGGGCGTCGAGCAAGGCCTGAATCAGGATCTCGCCCACCGTCTCCGGCTGGAGAAAGCGAAACACACTGTCGAGCGGGAAGGAGTGCTGGGGGCCCAGGGAGAGGAGAAGCCCGTCCTCGGTAGCCGCGGCCTGAAGCTCGAAATTGAACTGCCGGCAGAAACGCTTCCGCAGCGCCAGTCCCCACGCCCGATTGACCCGGCTGCCGAACGGCGCGTGGATGACCAGCTGCATTCCTCCCGACTCGTCGAAGAACCGTTCGGCAACGATGGTAGCCTGGGTCGGGATGGTGCCCAGCATCCGCTGGGTCTCGGCCAGATACTCGACCAGCTGGAAGGAGGCGGCGCTTCCATTGTCGCCCAGCCACTCCCGCGCCAGTTCGCGATCGCCCAACCGGGCCTCCAGCTCGCGGCGCAACGTCGAAACCTCGGCCGACAGCTCGTCGCTTCTTGCCGGCGCTTCGCCCAGCCAGAACGGCATCCCCGGCGGCTGGCCGTGGGCGTCTTCTACCCGGACGGTGCCCTGCTGCACCCGAAGAACTCGCCAAGAGAGGTTGCCCAGCTGGAAGATGTCTCCCTGCATGCTCTCGATTGCAAAATCTTCGTTCACTGTACCGATGAAGGTGCCCTCGGGCTCGAGCACCACGCGGTAATCGGCCGTGTCGGGTATTGCGCCGCCCGAAGTGATCGCCAGGAGCCTGGCACCCCGGCGTCCGCGGATCCGGCCGTTCACCGCGTCGTGGTGGATCAGGGCCCCGCGGCGTCCGCGTCGAGTGGTGAAGCCCTCTGCCAGCATCCGAACCACTTGGTCGAACTCGGCACGCTCGAGCCCCCGGTACGACAAGGCTCGGGTCACCAGGCCAAACAGCTCATCCACCTGCCAATCCTCGGACGCGGCCTCGGCCACGATCTGCTGGGCCAGGACGTCGAGCGGCTTCTCCCGGATCCGAATTCGGTCGAGGGTCCCCTGCCCCACGGCCCGCAGCACCGCGGTGCATTCGACCAGCTCGTCACGGGTGAGCGGAAACAGCCGCCCCTTGGGAGTGCCACTGACCGTGTGACCCGAGCGGCCGACTCGCTGGAGGAACGTGGAGATCCGCCGGGGTGACCCAATCTGGCAGGCCAGGTCCACGTGCCCGATGTCGATGCCCAGCTCCAGCGAGGCGGTGGCGACCAGCGCCTTGAGTCGCCCTTCCTTGAGCCGGGCCTCGGCATCGAGCCGTACCTCCTTGGACAGGCTACCGTGGTGAGCGGTAACCGCCTCCTCTCCCAGTCGCTCGGAGAGATGCCGCGCCATCCGTTCGGCAAGGCGCCGGGTGTTGACGAATACCAGCGTGGTGCGGTGCGCCCGGATCAGCTCGGCGAGCCGGTCATAGACCTCGTCCCATACCTCGCCTGCCATGACGGCTTCAAGAGGGGAACCGGGGAGCTCGAGCGCGAGATCCAGGGCGCGTCGATGGCCTTCGTCGATGATCGCCGGGGCTGCCCGTCCGCCCACCAGCCACTCGCCGACCTCCGAAATCGGCTGCATCGTCGCCGAGAGACCGATCCGCTGCACCGGCTGCCGCGCGATGTGCGCCAGACGCTCCAGGCTCAGCGCCAAGTGGGCCCCGCGCCGGGACTCGAGCACCGCGTGAATCTCGTCCACGATCACGGTGCGCACGCTTCGCAGCATCTCCCGGCTCCGCCGCGCGGTGAGCAGCAGGTAGAGCGACTCGGGAGTGGTGACCAGGATATGCGGCGGTGTCTTGAGCATCGCCGCCCGCTCGGCTGCGGGGGTATCCCCCGAGCGCACCGCCGCGGTGATCCGGGGAGTGCCGAAGCCCATCTCCTCCGCGAGCTGGCGGATCTCTCGCCGGGGCTCCGCCAGGTTCCGGTGGATGTCGGCGCTCAGAGCCTTGAGCGGAGAGACGTAGAGCACCCGAGTCTCTTCCGGCAGCGTTCCAGCCACACTCTCCCGCAGGAGCAAATCCAGCTCCATGAGAAAAGCCGCGAGCGTCTTGCCCGAGCCGGTGGGGGCCGCGATCAGGGTGTCGCGCCCGGACCGGATGGCCTCCCAGCCCCGGCGCTGGGCGGGGGTGGGCTCCCCCAGACGCTCGGCGAACCAGCGGGAGATAACGGGGTGAAAATCAGGAAGATTCATGGGTGAAATATAGCCCTCATCGGCGGACCCAAACCCAATGCAGCAGCCCGGCGGCGAGGGTGGCGGCGAGCACGGCCAGCTCACGCTCGGTCATCCGTAAGACCAGGACCGCGGTGAAGGCAAGGCCCAGGAGCGGCACCACCGCCCCACCGGGGACCCGGAAGCCCGCCGGCCCGACGTCGGCCACTCCCCGTCGCTCCTTTCGGCGCAACACCAGCACTGCGAGGCAGAGCGCGCCATAGGTCAACAGCCGTGATACGGCCGAGAGCGTGAGATTTTGGAGGAAGTTTCCGGCCGCTGCCAGAACCCAGGTGAGCGCGGCGAACACCACCACCGACACGTAGGGCGTCCGGAATTTCGGGTGCACCGCGCCCAGCAGTGGGGGGAGATCACGCTGCTCGGCCGCCGCATAGGTGAGCCTGGGCACCACGAGCATGGCGCCGGTGAGATACCCGTACACCGATACCAGGGCGCCCAGCGCCATCAGCGTGGCCCCGGGCGGCCCGAGGAATGTCCCCGCCGCTGCGGCGAGCGGACGCGGACTGGCCCCGGGGTCGCTCAGCGTTGCGATCACCACCGCCTGCACCATGGTGTACACCAGGGTGCAGACCGCCAGCCCGGCGAGGAGAGCGGCCGGCGCATCCCGCCTGGCGTTCTTGGCCTCACCCATGGGAAAGAGCGCAGCCTCGAATCCGCCGTACGCGAAAACCAGAAGCAGGATCACTTCGAGCCAGGTCCCGGCCGTCGGCGGTGCCATGGGACCAACTGACGCGGCCCAATGCCCCAGGAGCGGCACCAATCCCGCCGCCACGAACACGCCCAGCGGAAGCAGCTTGGCGATGATGAACCCATTACTCAGGTTCAGTCCCGTGCCGACCCCGCGATAGTTGGCAACCGCCAGCGGCAGGATCAACAGAGCCACCACGATCCGGGATTCCACGGCACCGGTCGCGCCGGGCCAGAACTCACCCAGATAGATGACGAACAGATTGGCGTTGGTGGCGGCCGCGGTCAGTCGCACCAGGTAGGCGAGCCATGCCATCTCGATCCCGGCCAGCCGGCCGAATGCCGCCCGGGCGTAGAGATACTGGCCGCCGGCCTGGCTGAACCGGCTCGCCACCTCGGCGATGCAGGCCACGACCAGCGCCATTCCGCCGGCGGCCACAATCCAGGCCCAGGGGCTGGCCGGGCCGAGCCGCTCGCCAATGACCGAGGGCAGTCCGAATACGCTGCTTCCAATGGTGACGTTGAGTACCAGGCCCACCAGGGCGAGACGGCCAATGGCCTGGGGGAGAGCGGGCGGAGACCGAGCCCCGCTCTCGGATGGACTCACTCCTGCACCACGAACGCTTCCATGGCGAAGTACTCTGCCAGGCCCAGCCGGTCGAGCTCCGCGGCGGTCCCCTTGTTCCGCGCCTCCACCCGCTGCCAAAACTCCCGCTCGTCGGGCCCGGGAAACGGCGCGGTGTCTTTTTGGGACTGATGCTTGAAGATCGCCTGCACCTTGAGCCGCAACTCCTCCTGCGAGAGCGGCACCAACCAGGTGGCGTCGGTGACCGGCCATTCCTGCCAGGCACCGCGATAGAGCCACAGCTCGGGCCGCCGGCCGCCGGCCGCGGAGTACTCCGTCAGCCCGAGATCGATCGCTTCCTTGCACATCCGGTGAGTGCCGTGGGGATCGGACAGGTCGCCGGCGGCGAAGATGAGGTCAGGCCTGACTTCTTCCAGTAGCGCTCGCACAATTGCCACGTCGGCCGGGCCGATCGGGTCCTTCCTCACCTTGCCGGTCTGATAGAAGGGCAGATTCAGAAACCGAGCGGCTCCGTCCTCCAGTCCCAGGGTCCGGAGTCCCGCCACCGCCTCCGACTCCCGAATCATTCGCTTGACGTCCTGTACCTCGGGGATGTCCACGTCCCCCGGCCGCTTGCGCTGGAGGAATCCCTCGACCTTGCCGCTCAGCTCGGCCGCGGCCTGCTCTCCCATCCGGCGTTCCTGAGCTCAACCGCCGGAGAAAATCGAGATGCCGTCGCACGTCGTGGTCGAAGACGGCGAGGTTGCCGCTGGTCATGTACGCGACGATGATCGCGTTCCCGTTCTCCACCAGCTTCCGCAGGATTCCACCCATCGAGATGACGTCGTCGTCGGGGTGCGGCGAGAATGCGATGATGCTCTGGTCGCGCGGCAGCTTGGATCGACCCCGGATCTTCGCGCCGAGCGCATTGAACACCTGGCCGTTGAGCGCTCCGGGCGAGCCGTACAGTGCCACCAGTGCCGAGAGCCGATGCTCGGCGTAGTCATGCTGGGTCAGCTTGAGAATCGCTTTGCCGGTCTGCTGGGAGAGCCAGGTGACCGCCCGGACCGCGCGCGAGGTGGTCCATTCGACCGGGCCCAGCAGCCACGGGGTGGCCACCCTGGTCAACCCGGCGGCGGCAGCCTGATCCAGGAAAAACGTGGTGTTGGGGTGCCGTTGGAGGAAGGTGGCGGCGACCTCGTGGTCCACCTCGCCCTCGACCGCGCGGCGCACGATCTCCGACTTGTGCTCCCCGGTGGCGAGGATGAGGATCTCCCGTGCCTCCAGGATGGTGGCCACCCCCATGGTGATCGCCTCCCGGGGGACGTTCTCCTCGCCGAAAAAGTCGGCGGCGCCATCCTTTCGAGTCACCAGGTCGAGAGTGATCAGCCGGGTGCGGCTCTCGATGCCCGATCCCGGCTCGTTGAATCCGATGTGCCCGGTTCGCCCGATGCCCAGCAGTTGCAGATCGATGCCGCCCGCAGCGCGGATCGCCTCCTCGTATCGCCGGCACTCCGCCTCTACCGCTTCGCGGGGAACGTCGCCCCTGGGGATGTGAACGTTGGCCGGCGGGATGTCCAGCTGAGAAAACAGATTTTCCATCATGAACCGATGGTAGGAATGGAGGCTCCCCGGAGCCATCGGGTAGTACTCATCGAGGTTGAAGGTCACCACCTCGGCAAAGCTGAGTCCTTCTTCCCGGTGCAACCGAACCAGCTCCCGATACACTCCGATGGGCGTAGAGCCGGTGGCCAGGCCCAGAACGGCATGTCGTCCCGTGGCCGCGCGGGCCCGGACTATATCGGCGATCCGTCGTGCGACCAGCCTGCCGAGCTCGTCGTGATCCTCGACGATGGTCGCGCGGATGTGTTCCGAGCCTGCCCGGGTGTCGGAATTGGCTGAATTCATCGCATCGTAGGATGGTCGAGACCGGTTCAATCCGCAAATGAGGGAGCGAGGTGCGCAGGATCACCGCGCACCGCTCTTGTCATTCCGACTGTTGTCTTCCGGCTCTGCGCCGCACCGAGCGGATTTCGAAACCCGTTGGTCCAGGAGGTGGAATGCCAAGGTCCGATACCAGTGTTCGGACCGGCATCGCCGGCCGTTTGGCCCAGCTGGAGCAGCAGCGGCCGGAATGGCGAACCTGGCTTCATCTGCTGCAAGAAGCCGAGCGCACGCTGCACGATGGGGCCTGTGACTCGGGCTTCTCCCCAGCGGCTCCATCGATTGATGCGATACGCCTTGGAACAGGACCGAGCAGGTATCGGAGCCGTCGCAGCCGAATGGCTGGTCGATGCCGATGCGCTGGCCACCGTCGCCGGACTGGCCGGGTTGCGCGTTCTGTGGCGGGAAGGATCACCTCGAGCCGGGATCGATGGTTGCGGATGACCCGCGAGATAACCTCAGAGTGGAGACGTGTACCCACTGCAGGGGATACCTCAAGTCCATTGCGGTGTTGCGCGCGATCGCCTTCTTCGAGCTGCACCTCACGGACCTGGAGACGATCGAGCTGGATCTGGCAGCGTTAGACCGTGGGTACGCCCGTCCGGTCGGGGCCGGATTCCCGCTGAGCGTAAGGGTCGCGTCTCGTCCTGCCGAGCCGACTCGCGTAGGCGGGGGCCCACGCATCTAGCGCGCGAGCCCCCGCCTGAGTCGCAGCCTGACCGCCGAAGCGCTTACCCGGTAATGCCGAGCTGCCCCAGCAGGGTCATCATGTCGAAGTAGTGCCGCTCCACCTTCACCTTTTCCCCGGCCAACTCGAACACCACGCACGCCCGAACCTGAAACGGCTTGTTGGTCGCCGGTACCGTCTGCTTGGCGCTCTGGAACGGGCCGGTGTGGGTTCCCTTCCAGGTCACCTCCACCACGACCGTATTGCCGCTCGCGATGGCGCTGTGAATGGTCCCCTTGGAATCGGGAAACGCCTTGGCCCACCCCTGCCAAACGGCGATCGTCTCGTCGGCTCCCTGGAGCTTCCGCTGGGTACCGACCTCGTCATAAACCAAATCCGGTGCCAGTATGGACCGCGCCTTGTTCCAGTCCTTTTCGTTATAGGCGAGGATGGTGGCTTTCGCCGTGTCGATGAGGGATTGCGGCGATACGGCGGTTGCTTGCGCCATAATGCCTCCTTGGGCTAGTCGTCCAGCCCGCGATGTATTGGTGGGCCGACAACATTCATCCCGGTACCGCCGCTGTCAATGACAGGTTGGTCTCATTCCGGCCACAGGGTCAGCCACCCTGAAGCGTGGCCAGGATGGCGGCGATCCGCTTCTTCTGAGTCGGGTCCCGAGCCAGTGAGTGCGCCTTGGAGTAGAGCTCGATGGCCTGTTTCTTATCGCCCTTCTTGGCGTAGGCCTCGCCCAGGCTGTCGTAGGCGTTCCAGGACTTGGGATAGGTCTTGGTGTTCTTCCGGAACACCGCGATCGCCGAGTCCATTTTCCCCTGGCCCATCAGCAAGTAGCCATAGGTGTTCCAGTCGTTCTCGCCCGCGATCTCGAAGGAGCGCCGACGCAGCTCTGCCGCCTGAGTCTGGTCGCCCCGTTTCTCCAACAGCGCCGCCTTCACCCTCAGGTTGTTGAAGTTCTCGTTGATGGCGATCGAGTTGTCGGCCCAGGTCGCGGCCTCATCCAGGTTCACGCCGTTGGCGACGCACCAGGCGGCGGCCTGGTTCCAGGGCTGCCAGAAGAAGCGGGGAAACCCGCGGAGCTGCTCCCTGAGACTGTCGGCCACCACCCGTTTCTCGTCGACTCTGATGGTGATCGGTACCGCCAGCTTCTCCCAGCGCAGCGTCGCCACCACCGAGTCCAACCCCGGCGCGTCGAAGGTATAGGCCAGGCGCTCCTGCGATTCACTCGGCTGCGGCGTGGTCGTTACCCGGACCACGTCCTCGGACGGCTGGTAGCTGAAGCTGCCCCAGGCGTTGGCCTGGCGGCTCAGAATCACGGTCCACTCGCCCTGGGTCGGAATCATGTGGAGACCATAGCGGCCGGCCGGGACGTCCTTCCCACCGAAGGCCACCGGCGAGCTGAAGTCGATCACGGTGTTTTCATTGGCCCCGGCCCGCCATACCGAGTCGTAGGGAACCAGCTTACCCCACACCTCGCGCTCGTTCACCGCGGGGCGGTCGTAGGTAATGGTGATCTCGGTGAGACCGACCGTTTGGCCTACCGAAGCCCGCGGACTTGCCTTGGGGAGAACCAGCTGGGGAGCCTGAGCAGCGAGGGGGGCCGCGCACGCCATGGCGAGCGCGATGCGGGACAGAAGATGGCGCATGAAGCCTCTCGAGGGAACGGGATGAGAGGCCCTACGAGAGAGGAGACCGAAAGGAGTCGGCGGGTTGGGGGCTGTGAGCTACCAGCTCAGCGAATACTGCCCGCCCAGGGTGACCAACACTTCCGACGCGTGCAGGTCATTTGCCGGGTCGTCGCTGGGCCACGCGATCCGGTGGTTGCTCACCCCGACCTTGACTGCGAAGTCATCCAGCACCCGTATTCCCGCGGTGATCCGCTCCCGGGCATCCCGCCGCCGGGACACGATGGGCCCACCACCGAATGCGAAGGTCTTCTCCGCCGTCACCGTGATCGGCTGCCGCACCGAGGTGAGGTTTCCATTGGCCGAGATCCGGGTGCTCACGATCTGGAGCGTCTCGGTACCGTCGGCATAGACCCCGAGCTGCGAGCTGGCCGTGATCCCGCGGAGCATGATGCTGGGACCCACGCTGGCCTGGTAGACCGTGCGGTCCGACAGGGTCGAGCTTCGCAGCTCGGGGAGCCAGTCGCTGTGGGTCACCCCGAGGTGCATCGCCACCCCGTAGCGCACGCCGTCGCCACGCTTCAGCACCCGCGACAGATCCAGGGACCCGCCGTGCTCGTCGGGAGTCAGGAATCCCTGCACTTGCGCGCTCCAGGATCGTCCGGCCCATTCGCCCTGGACGGTCCAGATACCGCTGTTCAGCACTTCCTTGAAGAGCACGGTGCGATTGCCGCCGGTGATCGACCTGCGGGCGAAGACGCTGCTCCACCCGGCAGTGACCGCCACCGAATTCTGATTCCGCTCCGGCAACTTCAGCGGGATGTCGTACGCAGTTTCACGGCAGCGCCCCTGCCGGCAGGTCCGAATCGTAGCCGGCCGCTGCACCAGGTTGAGCAACCGTCCGTTCTTGCGCTCGGCGTAGCGGACGCTTCCGGAGGCGTCGCCGAAATCGGAAGGCAGCCACACCTTGAGCTGCGACCCCTTGGACCAGTAGCGATCCAGCCCGTTGGCCGATTCCAGGACAATGCTGTCGGCGGTGGGGCTCTTGATGACCAGCTCCGCGGCTTGGCCGGACCGGGGTATCCCCGGCATCATCTCCACCTGCACCGGCTCGACCCCATCGGAGAGCGTGGCGGACTGCGTAGGGAGGGCACAGCCGAGCAGGGCGGCAGGCGCGAAGGCCGCAAGGGCTGGGAGGAGGCGGCGCGACATAGTTCGTGTTGGCAACGACCGGGTGGACGGCATCGAAAATCTCCCGGGACCAAGAACGGATCCAGATCGCCGCTCGGCGAGCGACGGGGATCCACCACGACACAGCAGAGTCTGTTTTGTCCGGGAGGGAAGACCGAGACTTCATCTTCCTGCCCCATCATACCGCACGATTGGCGAGTCGGCTAGTCAGGGACGCACGCGCCGGGCCCATCGGGAGGGGCTGGGACGGGATCTCGTAACCGGTGGCTAGGCTGTACTTTGGTTTCTCTGCTGCGAACCACTGCATCTGGGATTCGATGCCACTGTGGCTGCGTCGCCGCATCGGTTAGAGGGGGACCGGGCAAGGAATTGCGCGGCAGTGAGAGCTATGGGCTATGGGCTATGGGCTCGGTGGGGGATCGGAGCCCACAGCCCACAGCCCAGAGCGCATAGCCTTGTCCAACCCCGCATCCTTCAGGAACAGGCTCCCTCCCGTGGGCCGGCCGCCCCGCTGTGCCGCCCGGGTGAGCACCAGACGGTCCTTGGCCCGAGTCATCCCGACGTAGAGCAGTCGCCGAGCCTCCTGGATTTCGTCCTCCCGGTCCTCCTCCAGCGCCGGATAGCCCGGCAGCTGCCGGTCCTCCACTCCCGCGATGTAGACCCGGGAGAACTCCAGCCCCTTGGTCGAGTGCAGCGTCAACAGGCTCACCCGCCAGGGATCCACCTCCGCCCCCTCGCTACTGGATAGCGCCACCCGCTCGAGCATGAGCCGGACGCTTTCCTCCAGCGTCGGACCCACGCTCGACCCCACCAGCGAGCGCAGCCGGGCCACCGAGGCGGGATAGCGCTGCGCCGCCGGCCGTTCTGCCCTGATCCGCTCCATCAGCCGACGCCCGCCCAGCCGCTCGATCAGCTCCTCCACATCAGGCGCTCCGGCTATTCCCCCCGCTTCGCATTCACCCGCATAAAACTCGAGGCAGTCGCTATAGCGGCCGAGCGTGTAGGGGAGGGCGATATCCCGAAGAACGTGCTCCTCGTCTCCGCTGCGCGGGGTGGCGTCGAGCGCGAAGGCCAGGCCGAGGTGGTCGAGCAGATGCACCAGACAGGCCTTTCGGGCGCGAACAACCTTGAGATCACCCAGCTGTCGCAGCACCAGGGCGAGGGCGCGAGCGTCGTCCAGCGCATGGTGTGCCCGCCCCGGGTTCACCTGGAACCGGCGAGCGAGGTCTTCCAGCCGAGCGCTGCCCTCGATCAGCGACCGGGCCAGCGGCAGGCTGTCGAAGAGCACCAAGTCGTCCAATCCGGGAAGTCCGGCGGCGCAGCGCTTCAACACCGGGACGTCGAAGTCCTGGCCGTTATGCGCCACCAGCAGGTCCCGCCCGATGAATTCCCGGAACTGGGGCCATATCTCGGCCAGGGTCGGCGCGCCGCACAGGTCCTGGTCCTGGTAGCCGTGCTGCCCGCGGGCGCCTGCGCTGATGGGTCGGCCGCACTGCACCAGCGACTCGAACGTTGCGACCACGACCCCACCCCGGACCCGCGCCGCGGCCAACTCGATCACCTCGCAGACCGAAGCGTCGCGGTCGGTGGTCTCCAGGTCGAAGGTGACATAGTCCTGATAGGGGTTCACCAGCTCGCGGCTGTGCAGTAATTGGAGCGACTTGAAAACCAGGAGTGGCCAGGATCGCCCGCGGGCATCGGTGCGGCGGAGCACGATGTCCTGGGCCGATGGCTCCCCCGGCTCCAGCGAGACGGCTAGCGCGCCGAGTCCGCCGGCTCCCAGCATGCCCTTGAGTGCCACCTCCAGGCCGTTGGCCGCCTCGATCCGGACCGGAGCACCCTGCTGCTGGGCCACGGCCAATCGTTGGGCCAGCTCTGCGGCACCGGGATACTCCGCCGGATCACTGAGCTCCTGATATCGCTCCTCCAACGGGTTGCGGTATGGGCCGATCCGTTGGGTAAGCAGCTCCTCCACCATCCCGGGCAAGGTGTCGTGCGAGCGGCGGAGGGCGCGCAGATTCTCGACGTGGTAGATGAAACGCCACAGCTTCCGGGTGTCGTGATCCCCCCGCGGCTGACTCTGCGCGGTTACCCGGAGGCAGGCCAGGAGGTCGCCGGCCGATGCGCCACTGGCCGCACGGATCTGACCGTGCATGTGGGACGGAAGCACCCGTTCGGCGAAGGCCTCCATCGCGATGGGGTCGTCGGGAGAGATCACCAGCCGGAGCGAGGAGACCACGTAGGCGATCACCAGGTCGTCCATCAGAGCCTGCCCCCGGGCCAGCCGGCAGGGAACTCCGGCGCCCAGCAGGCGCGCCTCGAGCACCCCGCCCATATCGTGCTTGCGGTAAAGAATCCCATACTCGCCCCAGGGCATTCCCGCCGCCTCCCGGTCGCGCAGCAGATCCTCCACGATCCAGGCCGCCTCGGCCGCTTCGTCGGGAAAGCCGAACGCGGCGACCTCGAACTCCGACTCGCGGTCCGCCTGGATCTGCTTGTTGAAGATGGAAGGATTGCGGCTGATGAGGCGGCGGGCCGCCTCGAAGATCCGCACCGAGCAGCGGCGGTTGTGGTCGAGGACCACCGGCGACTGGATCTCGAAGTCATCCTGGAACCGGCGCAGGATTCTGGGGTCGGCGCCGGTCCACGAGAAGATCGACTGCTCGTCGTCGCCCACCGCGAAGAGGTTCTGGTGGCCCGCTGCGAGCCGCTTGACGATCCCATACTGCGCCAGGTTGAGGTCCTGGAACTCGTCCACCAGCAACGCGTCCCATCGGGAGCTCAGCGCGGTGGCAATCGCGTCGTGGTGGCGCAGCAGGACGGCCGTGAGGTCGATGAGATCGTCGAAATCGAGGAGGTTCTTGGCCCGCAGCACCGCGCGATACTGCTCGAACAGCTCGGCGTCTCCCTGTTGTAGCGGGCGTCCCTCCAGCCGATGCCGGCCAAAGAGATTGAGCAGCTGAGTGTGGCGCTCCGGACGGACCCGAAGCCGACGCAGCAGCCGGCGCTGGTAGTCTTCGTCCGCCATGCCGAACCCCTCGCGGAGTCCGGCGGCCAGCGGGTGGGCTCGAAGAATGGAGAGACAGAGCGAGTGAAGCGTGCCGCAGACGATTTCCTGCCCGTCCAGGGCGAGCGTGCGATGCAACCGGCCGGCGACCTCCTGGGCCGCCTTGTTGGTGAAGGTGACGGCGCAGATCCGCGGCGGTGCCAGCCCATGGTGCGCGATCAGATGCTGGATGCGGGAGATCAGGCAGAAGGTCTTCCCCGCTCCCGGTCCCGCGACCACGAGGAGGGGGCCGAGTGGTGCTTCGATAGCCTTCTGCTGTTGGAGACTGGGTGCGGGGATCATCGCTTGGCACTGGAAATAGCATCGCGGGGAGTGCCGCGAAAGGGGGCTTGCCGGGCGAGCCCCCTTTCGCTTCTCGTTTTTCTAGCGCTCCACCTCGATCTCGAAGGGGATCCCGCCGAACTGGCTATGGGCCGTGATCTTGGCGCCGCTTACGGTGCCGTTGGAGAGACGCGGGGTCGACTTCTGCGAATCGAAGTCAATGCCGCCACCGGATACCGAGAATGTGCCGTAGTCGGTCAGCTCCGATGGGTTGCCCTTGAAGGTGACCTGCACCTTCATGTCGAACGTTCCGTCCGCGGCGAGAACCAGGGTCCCGCTCTGGAAGACGAGGTGGTCGCCCGAGCCGTCGATGAAGGTCACCGGCAGCCCGCTCCCACCGCCACTCAAGTTGCCCAGGGTCCGCACCTGCTTCAGGGCGTAGCTGCCCCCGACATCGGGGTTGGCGGGCGCCGAGGGCCCGGGGTTCGAAGGTCCGGGCTCCGAGGGCCCGGTGGCGCCGTCCGACCCACCGCCGCAGGCGGCGGCGCCGATGACGGCGGCGCTAAGAAGGACACGGTTCGCAATTCGCAGAATGTCACGCATTTGGTTCCTCCAAGTGTTGGGCTCAGGGTTCGGTTTCTTCTTGCTCGACCCTGATGCGCAGCAGTCGGCTAAATGCGGACATCGGCCGGTGGCGTCGGAACAGCCGCCACCGGTGTCTCCCACCAGCATGGGGCCTCCAGACCGGAAGCTGCCGCAAACACGAGGGTGGCAACGAGGTGGCGGATCAGACATCTGAGTGTGGTCGGCATGGGGTTCCCCGAGAGTCGGATGATCGGTCGGTCTCAAGCTCACCCTGGATGCGCGAAGGCCACCGAAATGCGGACATCGGGGTAGAAAAAGAGCAGCGCTCGAGCCGGAGCCCGGGCGCTGCGCGCAGGAAGCGAACTAGAGCTACGGGGTATAGGCCTCATTAGTTCGGAGCGCCCCGTTCCGGTTGGCCGAGCCTCCAATGACATAGAGAATGCCATCCGCTACGCCGGCGCCGGCGGACGCCCGCGGCGTCGGCAGGTACTTCTTCACCGCCCAGGAGTTGGTCGTCGGGTTATACACCTCGAAAGCCGATGTCTGAGAGGTGCCTGAGCCATCGGTTTTCGTGCCGCCGGCCACGTGCAGTTTCCCGTTGAGAACCGCGGCCGCGGCCCCCCAGCGCGTGGTTGGCATCGAGGCTTTGGTGATCCAGGCATTGGTAGCCGGATTGTACACCTCCAGCTCGTTGTGGCCGATTGGACGGGGAGCGTCGTCCCAATACAAGGTGACTCCTCCCACTACATAGAGTTTGCCGTTGATCGCACGGGCCATCCCCCCTTGGTGATTATGAGGCGCCGAGCGGCGTGCACTCCAGGTGTTGGTCGCCGGGTCATAGCGATAGAGACGGGTCGCGCCGCTATAGAAACCGTCGTCCCCTGGTGGGGTAGCGACCACATACAGCTTCCCGTCGATCGCGGCCGAGGCGCCAGCGTAACTCGCCATGGGCATCGGGGCCTTGCTCACCCAATAGTTCCCAGCCACGTCGTAGACGAACAGGTTCCTGGTTGGCTCCTGCGCCGCGTTCAGCCCGCCAACAACGTAGATCTTCCCGTTGATCACCGTGGCCCCGTGAGAGGATCTGCGCGCCGCCGGCATCGGAGCTTTGGTCACCCAGGGCACCAGCGTGTTGGTCCCGGGGCGGTACGCTTCGACAGTGGAAAGCGGGTTCAGATCAGCGTCATTCCCCCCGATGGCGTAGATGACGCCGTTGACGCTGGCAGTCACCAGCCCGGCGCGCGCCGTCGGCATCTGAATCTGGGAGATCCAGGAATTGGGAGCGGCCACTGCGGCAACGTCCATAGCGGCGGTAACGCCGTTCGAGGGTTCCGCCATCGGAGGAGTTGGGTCAGCCGTCACCGGATCGGAGATGTCCGAACACGCCGTCACGGCCAGTGCCAGGAGCGCAATGACCGGCACGACGATACCGGTGCGCAGGCCAAATAAGTCTGCGTTCATTCGAGTCCTCGGACGAGTAAAGGACGAGTAAGAGTGAGCGTCACTTCTTGTTCGACTCTGATGCGCAGCTCGACCGCAAAAGCGGACATGCAACCGGTAGTTGCGGAGCCTATCAGCGGGGCACAACTTTCAGACTCCACCCAGCCAGCACCATCCTCGGACTGGAGTCTCAGTGGCGATCGAGTCGTCCGAGCCCCGAGGCACTCCCGATACCCAGCCGGTCACCGAGCTGCTGCTTCAGCTTCGGGCCGGCGGGGATGAGGTCATGGACCAGCTTTTCCCCCTGGTCTATGAGGAGTTGCGCCGCGTGGCCGGGCGCGCTCTGCGGGTCGAGCGCACTGGCCACACGCTCGGCACCACCGCGCTGGTTCACGAAGCCTATCTGCGCCTGGCGGATCAGACTCGCCTCGAGTACCGTGACCGGGCTCACTTCTACGGCATCGCAGCCCGGGCGATGCGGCAGATACTCGTGGACCATGCCCGGCGGCACCGGGCCGCGAAGCGCGGCGGGGTTCACCAGGTGATCGTCCTGGACGAAGCGTTGCTCGGGGTCGAGGATCGGGCCGAGGCGCTGGTCGCTTTGGACGAAGCGTTGAAGGACCTGGAGAAGCTGGACCCGAGGCTGGGCCAAGTCGTGCAGTGCCGGTTCTTCGGTGGTCTCACCGAAGAGGAGACCGGAGAGGTGCTGGGCGTGACCGCGCGAACCGTGCGGCGGGACTGGCTCAAGGCCAAGGGCTGGCTGTATCACCAACTGAGTGCGTAGAAGGCTATGGGCTGTGAGCTATGAGCTGAAACCCCGTAGCCCATAGCCCATAGCCTATAGCTCCCTAACTACACCTTGCCCGAGGATCGCCCTGCGGCAAGGGAGGCGTGCTGGCCTCGTCCTCCTGAATTCGCGCCACCGAGAGCTGAGTGTCCTGCGGAACCTTCGTCCGAAGCTTCGGCGGTTCATTCGGCGCCGGTATCGGTTGGGGTACGTACGGGGCGTGGACCCAGATCGCCGACTGGATCGGATCCTTGGTGGCCACGTCCCCGCCGGGGGTGTAACCCAGGGTGGAACTTATGACCTTGAGCCGCCCGTGGATGTACTTGCCCGCCTGAGCCAGCAACACAACGACCGTAGATTCCGGAGTACGCGGGGCCCATGGCTTGTCAGACTCCGGACTGGGCTCCGAACTCTCCGGAGACGGCTCGATGGGGTCGAGCAGGACCTCCCCGCAACGAGCGATAACGTTCGCGAGATCCTCCAGCGGAATGGTCGAGCCGGCCAAGGACGCCTGGGAACGGCTCGCCCCTGGGCGGCCCACGACTGACGCCTGCTGAGGCTCACCGGTCACCGTAGGCCACCATTCGCCGGTGGCCGGGTCGCAGGTGGCGATCATGATTGCCTTGTCCGCGTCGATGCCGTACGCCAGGTTCTGACACAGGTCCGGGTTCGCGGCATCGGCGGGCGCGGCGAAGAACATCCCCAGAACGCGCGGCGTTTGGCCTTCTAACTCGATTCCCGCTCCGTAATGGGAATTCTCGCTAAGAGTGGCCGTTCCGTCGTCCAGGCTGATCGACCAGTTCCCGCCCGATTCCGCGGCGATGAGCCGGACACGGTCGCCATTGGGCTCCAGTGCCATCGCGAAGTGGATATCGAACATAGCGGCGATCTTGGGTGAGAACGGGCCGCTGCCCACCGGGGTTGCCACGGCGGTCAAGGGGTCGATGGTGTACACCCGGCTATCGTTCCCGATGCCGTACAGCTTGCCATTGGACGGCCGAATGGTAATGCCGATGACGCGCTTGAGGATCGGCAGTCCGGTGATCTTCATCTGTGCGGTAGGCACGCCGAAGCTCTCGGAGCCGAAGACGTAGAAGGTGTTGCCCAAGTCGACGGCATAGAGCACGGTTCCCACCGGGGCAGGTCCCGTCCAGCCCGACGCCGGATCGGTAGGAGCCGGATCAGATGGCCCGTCGGAAGGGCCGGGATCGGTCGGGCCGCCGTCGCCGCCCTTGCCGCAGCCCGCCCCAGCGAGGGCGGTGAGCGTGAGGAATGCCAGCGCCGTGACGCGGATGCCTCGACGAAGTGAGCTGTTGCGCATCGTAACCTCCAACAGTGGTGGAAGAGAGCCGCCCGCGTCGCGGTGCCGGGTCGAATGACATTGTAGGGGTCGGGGGTCACCGGGTTCTCAACCAGTTCTCAACCCGGTGCCCAATTGCTCCTGGCTCGGATGCGAATTGCCCCCCTGAAAGCGGACATGCTCCCTCGTTCATCGCCGACTCCCTCGCCTCACTCGGGATGACAGGGCGGCTGTTGCCAAGCGCCGCCCGGGCTCACAATGTTGAGCCACTCTCCCGAAAGCACTTGGACGACTCATGGGTCGCTCGTCCCCCGACGCGCCCGGCCGATGGCCAAAGGTTGCGCGGATCCTGGATGCCGCACTCGACCTCACGCCGGAGCAGCGTCCGGCGTTTCTGGACCAGGCCTGTGCCGGCGACGCAGGGCTGCGTGCCGAGGTGGAGGCGATGCTGGCCGGCGCCGAGGCAGAAGACTTTCTGAAGTCGCCCGCGGCGGTGCTGGCCGCGCCGCTCCTCGAGTCGGAGCGGTCGGGAGACGGAGCCGACC
Organism: uncultured Gemmatimonadales bacterium; assembly: GCA_963812755.1. Taxonomy (GTDB): domain Bacteria; phylum Gemmatimonadota; class Gemmatimonadetes; order Gemmatimonadales; family GWC2-71-9; genus CAVVWJ01. The sequence goes on from CAWEWK010000007.1 coordinate 344,214, forward strand.
CCCGTCAAGGCACTCTGATCGGCCCTTACCGCTTGGTCCGCGAGCTGGGCCACGGCGGCATGGGCGTGGTCTACCTCGCCGAACGAGCCGACGGCCAGTTCGAGCACCGCGTCGCCCTCAAACTCATCAAGCGCGGCATGGACTCAGACGAAATCCTGGGTCGCTTTCTGGCCGAACGGCAGGTCCTCGCACGGCTGAACCATGCACACATTGCCCGCTTGCTCGACGGCGGGGTCAGCACCCAGGGACAGCCGTACTTCGCCATGGAGTACGTGGACGGCGTGCCGCTGCATCGGTACTGCGAGGAGCACCAGGTGGGCTTCGACGACCGACTGCGGCTGTTTCAGGAAGTGTGCGAAGCGGTGCAGTACGCCCATCGCAGTCTGGTAGTGCACCGGGATCTGAAACCCTCGAACATCCTGGTGACCTCCGCCGGCGAAACCAAGCTGGTCGACTTCGGCATCGCCAAGCTGCTCTACGAGGATGACAACGACCGCTCGGTCACTCGTACCGACCAGCGGCTGATGACACCGGACTACGCGGCCCCGGAGCAGGTTCGCGGCGAGCCGGTCACCACCGCCACCGATGTCTACGCGCTCGGCGCCATTCTTTATCAGCTATTCACTGGACGGCCGCCGCACCAGTTCACCGGCAAACCCCGAGCGGAGCGTTATCGGATGATCCTCGAGGTGGAGCCGGCCCAGCCAAGTGAGGCCATGCGCAGCAAGGCCGAAAGGCGCAGGCTGCGCGGTGATCTGGATTTCATCGTGCTCAAGGCTCTGCGGAAGGATCCGGCCCGGCGTTATCCCTCGGTCGAGGCGCTGCTCGATGACATCGAGCGGCACCGGGTCGGACTTCCGGTTCGAGCTCGTTCCGACTCGCTGGCATATCGGGCCCGAAAGTTCCTAGGGCGCCATCGCCTCGCGGTCGCGGTGGTGGCCCTCGTGGTCTTGGCGCTCGCCGCCGGTCTTGCCGGCACGTTGTGGCAAGCGCGGGCAACCGCACGTGAGGCGGCCAAGGCCCGCGCCGTGAAGAATTTCGTGGTGGGTTTGTTCCGAGTATCCAAGCCGGAAGAGTCTCGGGGGCGCGAGATCACCGCCCGAGAGTTGCTCCAGTTGGGGGCGCGTCGAATCGACAGCGGGCTGGCACGACAGCCGGAGTTGCAGGCGGAGTTACTGGATGTGCTGGGGGTTATTCACCGTGATCTGGGACTCTATCCAGAGGCCGACAGCCTCCTTCAACGCGCGGTCGGGCTCTCCCGCACGACCTACGGAGCAAGCCACCCTGAAGTCGCGGCGAAGCTAACCGACTGGGCCGGCGTGCTTGCTGCCCGCGGCAGTTATGGCCGGGCCGACAGTCTGCTCAGGAATGCACTCGATATCCTCCGGGGCGCACGAGGGTCGGGGGATACCAGCGTGGCGACGACCCTCAGCGCGCTGGCATCGGTCCAGCGCCGAATGGGAAACTTCGCCCGGGCCGAGTCCCTCTACGGTGCTGCGCTGAAGATCGACCGCGGCCCGCGTGGCGGTGACCAGCTTCGCGTGGCCGACGATCTCGACAATCTCGGGCTGGTTCTCGAGGAAGCGGGTGAACTGAAGCGGGCTGACTCCAGCTACCAGGCAGCGCTGAGGCTTCGGCGCGAATTGCTCGACCCGGACCATCCCCAAGTCATCATGTCGCTGTATCATCTGGCGACGCTGCGCGAGAAGGAATTGGAGTATCCGGAAGCCGAGCGGCTGGAGCGGGAAGTGCTGGAGCGCCGACGGCGGATCTACCCCGCTGGTCATCCCGAAATCGCTTACGCGCTCCAAACCCTGGGTAACACGCTCCAGATTCAGGGTGGGTATACCGAGGCCGAATCGCTCGGTCTCGAGGCCCTGGGCATCCTCCGCGCGCGGCTCGGCGGCGATCACCCCGAGACCCTCGAGCTGGTGAGTAATCTCGGCACCCTGAAGTACGAAAAGGGGGACCTGAAAGGCGCCGAAACCGATTTTCGCCAGGCGCTCGCGGCATGGAAACGCTCGCTGGGGGAGGATCACCCCACCACCCTACAGGCGCTCAACGACGTTGCGGCCGCGCTCAAATACCAACGCCGCTACGCCGAGGCCGAGCCCCTGTACCGACAGGCGCTGGCCCTGCGACGCAAGCGTTTGGGGGAAACCCATCCAGACGTGGGCGCGGCCTGGGGGAATCTGGCCGAGCTGCTGGCCGAGATGGGAGAGCTTGACGAGGCCCGGCGAGCGTATTTGACCTCGCTTGAAATCACTCGCGCGGTCCTCCCACCCGGGAACATTTACAACTCGGGGACTATCATGGCCCTGGGTGCAATCCAATTGGACCAAGGACGACCGGGCGAGGCCGAGCCCCTGCTGCGGGATGCATTGGCCCAGCGATTAGCGAAGCTGGGACCGGGCGACCGCCGCACCGCGAGGGTGCAACGCTTACTTGGCCTTTGTCTGATGACCCTGGGGAATCGTCCCGAGGCGGAGAAACTGCTGCTCCAGAGCTACGGGACTCTGGCGTCAGCGAAGAACTGGTATCACCGGACTCTGCGGGAACACACCCTGCACGATCTCGTAGCGCTGTACCAGGGCTGGGGCAAACCGACGGAGGCGTTGAAATACAAGGCGCTGCTCACTGGCGCAGTCGGGCGGGCGACGTCGGCGAGCCAGGCCCCATAGCCAAGGGGGCGAGCCGCTCGGACCACTGGGAAATCGTTTGGGCCAGCTCCTCCATCACCTCGGCGTCGGTACGACCCGACCGCTTGAGCACGGCAAACGAGTGGTCCGCGCCCTCGACCACATGCAGGGTCGCGCGTGGCAGGTCCCGGCATACGGCGCTGATGAGCGTGAGATCGGCCAGCGTGTCGCGCGTGCCTTGAAGGAACAGCATGGGCAGATCGACCCGGCGCAGATGCTCGGCCCTGCTCTGCCCCGGCCGCTTAGCGGGGTGGAGGGGGAAACCCACAAAGACCAGGCCGCCAACCGCGGCCAACGGCTGGCGCGCGGCGGCGTTCGAGGTCATCCGGCCGCCCATCGACTTGCCTCCCGCCAGCAGGGGCAAGCCGGGGGCGATCTCCTGAGCCACCGCCACCGCCGCACGCACGGTGGCCTCAAGGACCGAGGGCGAATCGGGACGGCGACGCGCGGCCTCCATGTAGGGGAACTGGTATCGCAGACTGGCGACGCTTTGCCCTGCCAGCGCTTCCACCAGGCTCGTCATGAACGGATGCCGCATGCCGGCCCCGGCGCCGTGGGCCAGGAGGTAGAGCGCGCGAGCCTTCGGCGGCCGGTTGAGGAGGCCGGACACTTTACCGATCCCGCCGCCGACATCGATCTCGAGGTTCATCGGCCGTCCGTCCGTGTCATTGCAACTCCGCCTGCAATCGCCCTAGCGCCGCCGCTAAGTCGGGCACCGTCTCCAACACCTCCACCAGCGGATCCGTCTTCAGCTTTCGCATCCGCTCGGGGACGGTCTTGATGGTGTGCCGACGGATATCCAGCGTACGGGTCACCTCTCGCCAGGAGAGCGGGACCGACACCGGGGCACCGGGCAGCGGCCGCACACTGAAGGGTGCCACGATCAGCTTGCCCGATCCGTTCTGGAGGTAGTCCAGGTACACCCGCCCGTCGCGCCGCGATACCTGGCGGGTGATGGTCGAAATTTCCGGTAGCTGCCCGACGATGCAGCGCGCGAGCAGCTCACCCAACGAACGTGACTGCTCGTGAGTACACTGCTTGCCCAATGGAACCATGAGGTGCAGCCCGGAGGAGCCGCTGGTCTTGATCAGCAGCGGCAGCTCGATCCGCTGGCACAGCTCCCGGGTCGCCCGCGCCACCTCCACCACATGCTCGAACGGCGCGCCCTTGGGATCCAGGTCGATGACGCACCAGTCCGGGCGCTCCAGCGTGGGAACCCGGCTGGCCCACAGGTGCAGGGGGATGGTGCCCAGGTTGACGATGTAGAGCAGTGAGGGCAGGTCGTCGCAAACGAAATAGTCGATCTCCCGCTGAGTGTCCTCACTCCACATCCGCTCGGTCCGGAGCCACTCCGGCGCAAAACCGGGCGCGTCCTTCTGAAAAAACGACTTGCCCCCGATCCCGTCGGGATAGCGAGTCATGACCACCGGCCGGTCGCGAAGGTAAGCGAGCAGCCAGGGCGCGATCGCGCGGTAGTACTCGACCAGGTCGCCCTTGGTGTATCCCTCTTCCGGCCAGAAGATCTTCTTGAGGTTGGTCAGCTCGAAGGGCAGCTCGCCGCCGGACTTGTCGTTCCGGGCCGAGCGAGGGAGCTTGCCCGAGGGCTTGGGAGGTTCGTCGGCCAGGTCCCTCGCTTGGCTGGGGATGACGGCGTCACTCACCTCGACCTCGCTGCGTCGCTGACAATCCTCCGGCCGCTTGTCGTCTCGAAACCGGAGAAACACCGGCTGCCGCAGCACTCCTTCGTCGGTCACCTCGGTGTATTCCACTTCGCAGACTAGCACCGGATCGACCCAGGTGATGTCTTTCGCGGGCGGAATAGGACCGCTGCAGGGCGGGTCGCGGCGCCGGTGTTGCTGCAGCGTACGGCTTACCTCCGCCAACTGCTTGTCGCTGAACCCGCTGCCCGCCATGCCGGCATACACCAGCTCGCCGTCCACGTACTCGGCCAGTTGTAGCGCGCCGAAGCCTCCCCGGCGTCCTTTGGGAGCGGTGTATCCCACCACGACGTAGTCGCCGGTGTGGCGCGAGCGGATCTTGAGCCAGACCTTCGAACGGCCCGGCCGGTACGGTGAGTCGGCCTTCTTGGCGATGATCCCCTCCAGGCCGAGCCGTTCGGTCTCCCGATAGAGCGCCTCCCCTTCGGTCTCTACGTGCTCCAGGAAGCGAAGCGGACCGACCGCGGGCACGATCTGCCTCAGCGCCTGCTTCCGTTCGATCAGCGGAAGCGGGCGAAGGTCGAAGTCTTCGAAGCCGAGCAGGTCGAACGCGTAGTAGGTGACCGGCAGGTTTACCGCGGCATGGCGAATATCGATCGGGCGACTTAGCCGAGCCCTGCCTTGAAGCCGCTGGAAGCTGGGCACCCCCTTGTCGTCGAGCGCTACGATTTCGCCGTCGAGCACCACCCGGTCGAACGGGAGCGCCGCGAGTGCGCGAACCACCTCGGGAAAGCTGGCGGCACAGTCGTTACCGTTGCGGGTCAGCAGCCTGGCCTCTCCACCGATCCGGGCCGCCAAGACCCGGTAGCCGTCGAGCTTAGGCTCGAACAGCCAGCCGGCACCGGAAAACGCCCGCTCTGCCGATTCGGCCAGCATCAGACGCGCCGACTTGGGATCCACCGCCTTCTGAAGGGCGGAGGAGTCGACCAGAACCTGGCGTACGCTTTCGCCCCGACTCTGTCCCTCTCCCAACTCCTCCACCGTCAGGCCGGACAGCACCGATTCGGCCGGCGGCTCTTCGGCGGAGGCCCATCCGTCCCGCTCCTTGATCAGCAGCCACTCTTTTTCGCCTTTCTTCAGCTTCACCAGAGTCCACAGCCCTCGCAGCTTGTAGCCCCGGAGCTCGAAGAGCAGCTTCCCCTTCTCCAGTCCCTCCAACGGATCGCCCTCCGGGGTCCACTGACCCCGGTCCCAGACGATCACCGCGCCGGCGCCATAGTTCCCCTGGGGAATCAGTCCCTCGAAATCCCCGTACTCCAGCGGATGGTCTTCCACGTGGACCGCCAGTCGCTTGTCCGCAGGATTGTAGGAGGGACCCTTGGGCACAGCCCACGAGCGGAGCACTCCTTCCATCTCCAGCCGGAGATCGTAGTGCAGTCGCCGCGCGGCATGCTGGTGGACCACGAAGAGCCGGCCGGTGGCTTCCCTGAGCGTCCCGGCCGGCTCCGGCGTGCGCTCCAACGAGCGCTTGGCACGATAGGAGGAGAGGAGATCGGGTGACGGTTCTTTCGGCATAGAGTCTGGGAGCTAACTCCCCCAGGCGCCCTCCGCCAGCCCCCAGGATCGTGGCCGGTCGCGCGGGTCTCCTGCGCATACCCCTTTAGCAACCCGAGTTCCAGGCGACCCACCCGAACGATCGGTAGGAGGAGTGTGCACCATGCGCGGGTCTCTCCGTTTCGGCACCAGCTACCTCCTGCTCGCGGCCTTGGCCCTTGCGAGCGCGGAGGCACAACATCCAGCCAAGGCCACGGTCCATGCGCGAGTGAAGAAGAAGTCGGCCCAGGTGAAGCGGCAGCGGCTGGCCGAGATTCGCCTTCCGAACGGCGTCCGCTTGCAGTACGCGGAACAGGGTAATCCTGCGGGTCAGCCGGTGATTCTGCTTCACGGCTATAGCGATTCCTGGTACTCGTTCAGCCGGGTCCTGCCACTGATCCCGGCCAAGTATCATGTGTTCGCTCTGGATCAAAGGGGACATGGGGATTCCGACCGCCCGGCCGGCGGCTACACCATGCGCGACCTCGCGGCCGACGTCATCGGGTTCATGGATGCTGCCCGGCTGAGCAAGGCCATCGTGGTCGGGCACTCGATGGGGAGCTTCGTGGCCCAGCAGGTCGCGCTCGCGGCCCCCGAGCGGGTCGAACGGCTGGTGCTGATCGGATCGGGAACCACGCCGCGCAACATCGAGGGCATCGGAGAGCTACGGCGAGCCGTCGACTCCCTGCCCGACCCGATACCGGTCGGGTTCGCGCGCGACTTCCAGCTCAGCACCATCCACCGGCGGCTGCCGGACGCATTCGTCGATCGAGTGGTTGCGGACAGCCGGAAGCTGCCGGCCCGGGTGTGGCGGGGAATAATGGCGGGGATGCTGGCCACCGATCGGGCGTCTCGACTGAGCCAGAGCCGGATCCCGACGCTGATTCTCTGGGGAGACCGCGACGCCATCTTTCTTCGGGCCGAGCAGGATGCCTTGACCAGTCTGCTGAGTGGATCGACGCTCAAGGTGTACCACGACACCGGTCATGCGCTCCACTGGGAGCGTCCGGTCGAGTTTGTGCGAGATCTGAAAGCGTTTGTGGAGGGGTAGGTCATCGGCTATCGGCTATCGGCTATCAGCTATCAGCTCGTGGATACGAGTTTAAGCCCAGAAGTCGCAGGAACTTAGCTGATAGCTGATAGCCGATAGCCGATAGCCGCGAGGCGCCCAGGGCGCGGCCCCCCTTCTTGCGACCCCCGGGTCCCGCCTATATATCAACCTTCCATGCCCGCGCGATCTATTAGTTCGGCCACGATCTCCTTCGGACTGGTGTCGGTCCCGGTAGATCTCTTTTCCTCCAGCGAGTCCTCCGCCGCGGTCAGCTTCAACATGCTGCACACCAAGTGCGGCTCCCGCCTGAAGCAGCAATACATCTGCTCCAAGGAAGGGACGGTGGTGGAGAAAGACGAGGTGGGAAAGGGCTACGAGTTCGCCAAGGGGCAGTACGTCCAGTTCTCTCCGGAAGAGATCAAGGCCCTCGACGAGAAGGCCACCAACACCATCGACATCGCCGAGTTCGTCCCGCTGGCGACGGTCGACCGGATCTATCTCGAGAAGGTGTACTACCTGGGTCCCGGCAAGGGCGGCGAGCGGGCCTATCGCCTGCTGGTCGCGGCCCTCCAGGCGACCGGGCGTGCGGCGCTGGGGCAGTACTCGGCGCGGGGCAAGCAGCACCTGGTGCTGGTGCGTCCGATGGGCGACATCCTCGCCCTGGAGCAACTCCACTATCACGCCGAGATTCGCAGCGCTGAGGAGGTGCCCCGCCCGGATGTGCCGGTAAAGGACGCCGAGCTCGCGCTGGCCCGCCAGCTCATCGAGCAGTCCGCCGTGGACGAGTTCCGCCCCCAGAACTATCACGATCAAGTTCGGGAGCGGGTTCTGGAAGCGATTCAACGGAAGGTGGACGGCCAGGAGATTACCGACGAGCCGGCGGAGGGTCCGCAGGCGAAGATCATCGACCTGATGGACGCGTTGAAGGCGAGTCTCGCCAAGCGAGGCGGCAGCACGATCGAGGTCGATATCAAGCCGGTGAACAGCGAAAAGGCCGAGAAGAAGGAACCCACCACCAAAGGGAAGAAGCGGGCCGCGGGATAAGCCCCGCTGTCGTAGACTGCTCCGATCGTGCAAATCCACGTAGGTACCAGCGGGTGGGCGTACAAGGAGTGGAAGGGCAGTTTCTATCCCGCCGATCTCCCCGCCGATGACATGCTGCGGTACTACTCCAGCCGGCTGGCGACTGTCGAAGTCAACAACTCCTTCTATCGCATTCCGGCCGAGCGGGTGTTGCTGGGCTGGTTGGAGCAAGTACCGGCTCACTTCCGGTTCGTGATGAAGGCCTCGCGACGAATCACTCACATCAACCGGCTGGCCGGTGAGGACGACTCGCTGGAGTATTTCCTTCGGACGGTCAATGTCCTGGGCGATCGGTTGGGCCCCACGCTGTTTCAGTGCCCTCCCACGTTGAAGAAAGACGTTCCCCGGCTGCAGCTTTTCCTCTCCCGGGTTCCCCGCACCTGGCGTGCGGCGCTCGAGTTCCGGCACGAATCGTGGTTCGACGACGAGGTGTACCAGACCCTTCGAACGCACGACATCCCCCTGGTAGCGGTCGATGAAGACGAAGGAGCCGGGGCGCCGCTGGTGCCGACGGGTTCGTGGGGCTACCTGCGGCTTCGCCGCACCACCTATCAGCCGGGCGAGCTGCAGGAATGGGCCGACAGGATCAAACAACAGCCATGGCAGGAAGCCTTCGCCTTCCTCAAGCACGAGGAGGACAGTCCGGCCGGGCCCGCAGCGGCGGTGGCGTTGCGCGCCATGGTCGGCGACTGAGCCGGCACGCCGATGAAGCTGGCCAAGCTGGTCGAGACCTCGCGGAGGGTAACCGAGTCCGGCGGGCGGCTGGAGAAGATCGCCCTCCTCGCCGGGTTGCTCGCGGAAGCCGGGCCCGACGAGATCGAGATCGCCACCACATTTCTCACCGGATCACTTCGGCAATCCAAGGTCAACCTCGGCTGGGCCGCGCTGCGAGCGGCGATGCCGGAGAGCGGCAGCGAGTCGTCTACGCTCGATCTGGCCGAAGTGGACGCCGCCTTCGAGCGGATCTCCCGGGTGGCCGGCAAGGGCTCGGCCGGAGAACGGCTCCGCATGCTGCGCGAGCTCCTGACCCGCGCTACCACCGAAGAGCAACGGTTTCTCGCCGGCCTGGTAATGGGTGAGCTGCGTCAAGGCGCGCTGGAGGGAGTGGTGGTGGAAGCCGTGGCTCGAGCCGCCCGGCTGCCTCCGACACAGGTGCGACGAGCCTTCATGATGACCGGCAATCTTCCCGCCGTCGCCAAGGTGGCCCTCCAGGAAGGCGACGAAGGACTGTCCCGTCTCGCCACCCGACTCTTCCAACCGGTTCTCCCCATGCTGGCCGACTCGGCGGCGGATGAGGGTGATGCCCTCGCGGAGCTGGGGGAGGCGGCACTGGAATACAAGCTCGATGGCGCCCGAATCCAGGTCCACAAGTCGGGCGATCGGGTGGTGGTTTACTCCCGCAGGCTCAACGACGTGTCGGCGGCGGTGCCCGAGGTGGTGGAGGCCATCGGACGACTGCCCGCCCGAGAGCTGATTCTGGACGGCGAGGTCCTGGCCCTGCGCCCCGGCGGCACGCCCCATCCGTTCCAGGTCACCATGCGACGGTTTGGCCGCCGGCTGGACGTGGAGCGCCTGCGGGGCGAATTGCCGGTCACTCCCTTCCTCTTCGATCTTCTCTACCTCGACGGCTCGCTCCTGCTGGATGAGCCGTTGTCCCGCAGGCTGGCGGCGCTGGCCGAGCTGGCTCCCGGGCTCCTGGTACCACGCTTGGTGACCGCATCGCCGGAGGACGCGCGGCGTTTCCTCCAGAGCGCGCTGGACGCCGGCCACGAGGGAATCATGGCCAAGGCGCTCGATGCGCCGTATGAGGCGGGCCGTCGAGGGCGCCGCTGGTTGAAGGTGAAGCCGGCTCGCACGCTCGACCTGGTCGTGCTGGCGGCGGAGTGGGGCAACGGAAGACGGAAGGGCTGGCTCAGCAACCTTCACCTCGGGGCCCGCGATCCGACCCTGGGGTTCGTCATGTTGGGGAAGACCTTCAAGGGCATGACCGACGAAATGCTGGCCTGGCAGACCACCCGGCTCCAAGAGCTGGAAGTCGCCAGCGATGGGTACACGGTCCACGTACGGCCGGAGCTGGTGGTAGAGGTGGCCTTCAACGACCTCCAGGCGAGCCCGCAGTATCCGGGTGGCCTGGCGCTCCGATTCGCCCGGGTCAAGCGGTATCGAACCGACAAGACCGCGGCGGAGGCGGATACTCTCGAGACGTTGCGGGAGATCTATCGACGACAAACTGGACTGGACGCGACCCTGTAGCGTCTACCTCTGCGCCAACTGAATCATCGCCGGCTGCGCTTGCGCCGCCGCCAGAATTTCCCGCCGCACCCGGCCGGCACGGGCCAGTACCTGGAGCGGATAGCGATGACAGTTCGGCGTGTTGGTGCCCTTCACGCAGCCGTTATACCGCAGCAGCGCCACCGAGGGCGAGCTCGAACGCTTGAGGTTCCGCGCCAGGATCGTCGTCCCGTGACAGATGTTGCTGTCGACGTCGACCAGGTCGTCCGAGTTGCAGCCCATTTGCCCGGCATGCATCGGCATCACCTGCATCAGGCCCTGCGCCCCGACGAAGCTCTGGGCCGCGGGCTTCAGGGTGGTGTTCTCGGTAATGACCACGGCCGCGATGAGTGACGGGGCCACGTTCTGGCGCCGGGCCTCGCGCACCACCGCGCGGGCCACCCGTCGCACCAGCACTCGATCAGTGTTGAATCGCGCGAAGTAACCTTCCAGCGGACGCCGCAGCTCGGCGGCAGTGAGGCGAGACTCCGCGATCAGGCTGTCGGCCAGAGTCGCATCGACCGCGGCGAGCGGCGCCACACCGGCACCCGCCACAACCGACGGGGTCCAATCGGACGGCATCGGATTGGCCGGCCGCTCGGCCGGCGACATAGCCAGAAAGAAGGCAAGGGGCCCAACGGCGCAGCCAACCAACGAACGATTCATGAGCGAGCGCATATGACCTCCCGTTGGGTCCGGGAGGAAGGCAGGGTCGGGGCCAGGATCTCGAATTTAGCTGTAAGATATTGTACTACAATGACATACAAAGCTGGCACAGGGTGGCACACGGGCCGGCCGGATGTAGCGCTGCCACACCAAGGCGACGTGCAAAAGCTGGGATTTTCTGCAAGATCCTGCGCATCAGCTTTGTGATGTGTTGTGTTTGGCCGGTAGTAGGCCGTAGCTGGGGGGGGGGGTGGTGTGTGTAGAAGGAGAGTAGTTGATGAGGATGAAGATGGTGTGTAATAAAGCTGGATGGATGGAAAGGAGGTGTAGGGGAGTGGAGTGCTGGAGATGGGTGGCAAGTATGAAATGAGAAATAGCTGGGTAAAGGTAGGGAGAAAGGCCAGCACGAGGTTGAGTTTTCAATATGGTGTCAAAGGTAGGTTTTCTCTAGAGAGCCGTTAGTCTAGCTGAGTAGCGCTGCTAGCAGGGTTAATGTCTGACGGAGGGAGGTATGGCCTAAGGTGAGCGCAGACAGAGGAGGGTGGCGAGTAGAGCATCATAGGCGGTGAGAGCGAGGTTGCTGCAGCGAAAGCAACAGATCGCGAAGTGGTTCAGCAGCTAGACGAGTGCGCGTTCGCAAAGGCTAGGTGTTCACCAGATAGAGAAGAGTAGGTTGAAGACAAGGTGAAATTGGGCTCTCCACTGAGACGCTGGCTATGACTAGCAATATAGGTAGGTGTGTTTATTTTAAAATAGTGTTTGATAGGTGTAGGTGGGTTTTTTAATATTTTATATTGTATTTAGTAGGTGTGATTTATTTTTTATAGTTGTGGGGTTTTTATGTGTATAGTTGTTGTTATTTGGTTTATTATAGGTTATGTAGGTTTAATGTTAGAGATATAGAGAGTTTTAAAAGTTTTTATTAGGAGGTTTTAGGTTTAGAGGTGTTGGTAGAGTTAGATGGTAGTAGTTGGTAGGGTATATGTTTTTATGGTGTAAGGTAAGATTATTGTGTTTAATTTTTTGGTTTAGAGTAGAGGTGGGTTAGATATAGATAGACTTGGATTGCTTCATATCTTTTTTTAGGTGGAGTAGATAGATAGGGTTAGGGTAGTGGAGTAGTGGTTGATAGAGATAGGTTAGGTGATATAATAAGGTGGTATGTGTGATAGAAGGGAAGGTGTGGATTTTGGTGGTTTTTTTTTAGAGGATTTAGATGGTATTAGGTTGGAGATTTTTAAAGTTAGGGAGTGGGTGAAAATTAGGTGTATAAGTGGTGGTGTTATTTGTGGATTTTTTTGAGTTTTATGGAGATATGGTTATGGTTTAGGTGTATCAAATGGAGAGATAGAGGTGTAGGAGTAGGTAGGGGTGTGTGTTAGGTTGGTTGGATAGTTGGCTAGATGTATGACTTGGTGTCTCATGTGTGTAGGTGTTTCTGGAGTAGTGGTGGTTTGTGAGGGTGTTGTCTTTTAGTTGATCAGCAATAGTGGTTTTGGGTTTCGATTCTGTGAGGTAGTGAGGGATTCGCGTGGATGATAGATGAGAGGATTATTAGGATCGATGTGGCGCGCACAACAGACGACACGCTGGTGGAAAATCTCGGGGTGAGCCGCTCGCGGGGCTTCTGGCTATCGACTTTGCCACTCGCGCGGCTGAGACTCAACGGCAGGCTGGAGCGGGCGAAAGACGGGGCGATGTAGAATTCACCACGACCAGGTCTATTCCAACTGCAGAAGTACATCTAGCGGCGCAAGGTGAGGAGAGCTTGGTGGCAGCGGCTAGGCTGAGGTGTCGGATGTGGGGATTGACGAGGAAATCGGATTGGATCAGTGGGTGATAGTTTCTTTATGTACGTTTAGTAGGAGTAGGGTGTGAGTTCTATGTGGTGGGATGTGGGGTTTCTGGTGGTATAGGGAGTTTATTTAAATGATATGAATATGTAGGTAATATGATGTTAAAAAATATGAGGAAAATAGATATATATAAAAGAGAAGGTATGATGATAAAGGAATTAGAGTAGGGTGAAGATATTAAGATAAAAGGTAAAGTGGAAATAGAATGGGAATAAAGAGTGAGGGAGAGGCCGGCTGTCGAGTTGGTGGTAGAGGAAACGTGCTGCGCACCCCTCCCCCAGAGCCATCCGCAGGGTAAATTCGTCGTCGCCAGGCTCCTCGCCCAACCCCCTTTGGGAGGCCCTCATGGTGACCCTCGGTGCGCTCTGGCTTCCGATCCTCCTCTCCGCCGTTCTCGCCTTTGTCGTCAGTGCCCTGATTCACATGGTGCTCAAGTACCACGACAAGGATTACCGCAAGCTCCCCAACGAGGAGGCCGTCCGCACGACGCTTCGGGCCGGCAACGCTGGACCGGGCCAGTACATGATCCCCCACTGCGTCGGTCAGGAGATGAACTCGCCCGAGGTCAAGCAGAAGTACGCCGAGGGACCGGTCGCAATGCTGTACCTCATTAAACCCGGCCCGATGTCGATGGGCCCGATGCTGGGCAAGTGGTTCCTCTATCTCCTGATCGTGTCGTTCTTCATGGCGTACGTCGCCTGCCACGCGCTGCCGCCGGGGGCCGAATATCTGAAGGTGTTCCAGGTGGTGGGAGCCGTGGGGTTCCTGGCCTATGCCGCGGGGCAGGTGCCCGCCGCGATCTGGGCGGGGAAGCCGTGGTCGGTCGCGTGGAAGGACGTATTCGACGGACTGCTGTACGGCCTGGTCACCGCGGGCACATTCGGCTGGCTCTGGCCCCGCTAGCTCAAAAACGAAACCGCCTCGCCCGAGGGCGAGGCGGCTCGTGTATTCCCGAAGCAGCGTCGGGTTAACGCAGGTTCCAGCGCATCCCCACCGTGAGCGGAATCATGTAGGCGGTGGTCTCCTCGAGGGTCTGGCCGTCCACCGTGCCCTTGAGGATCGCATGGAAGCGGCCTTCCGCGAACAGCCGGGCGTTGCTGCCGAACGCGAAGTCGAATCCGGCACCGGCATTGAGCCCGAACTTGCTCTCCGACTCACCCTCCGGCCCGCCGTCGATCGAGGCCTTCAGGTTATACAGCCCCACGCCACCGAGCAGATACGGACGAGCAACCGCGGCGCTGGGAAAGGCAAAGACCGCGTTGGCAGTCGCGCCCATGACCCGGCCGTTCCCCTCGACGCCCTCGAGCCCGAACCGGTTATAGAACCCGTCGATCTGGAAGCCCATGGGGCTCACAGCGGGCTTGATGCGGGCCACGACCATGCCGTTCCAGCCGGTCCCGACGCCGTCGGCGAAGGAGCCGGTCGGCACCGTCAAGCCGCCCCCCAGCCCGAGGCTCACGCCGGCCTGAGCATGGGCTGACTGGGCACCAAGGACAACGGCGAGACCAACCGCGACACCACGGATCACGCTGTTCATCGTTTCTCTCCGTTACGGTGGAAGGAAGGCGAAGCTGGTGAGGACGTTTAGGCCGTCCGACCGGGGGGCCAGCAAGGGGCCTGCCAAGGGTGGTTTCAGGGAGAAACCTACTGTGGTTAAGCCACTTGCTACCTTAGGCTTAGCTGACCGATGACCGAGCAGATGACCCCCTGGATTCGGGGTGTGCTGGTGGGGTCCGTGGGGGGATGGGCACCGCGTCGTGCAAATGGGCGGGAAGAACGCAATCCCGGCGGGGCGGCCTCCCGCCTCATCCAGTGTCGAGCTATCGTACCCTAACCTCAAACCCTGGAACGTCGTGGACGTCTTCGAGCTGGTGATCGCATTGCTCCTGGTAGGCGCCGTCCTCGCCGCGTGGGCCCGGCGAATCAACGCTCCTTACCCCGCCCTGCTCGCATTGGCCGGGGCGGCGCTGGCGTTGCTTCCCGACGTCCCCACCGTCACCCTGGATCCCGAGCTGGCGCTCACGCTCTTTGTCGCGCCGGTGCTGCTCGACGCCGCCTACGACGCTTCGCCCAGAGACCTGAAGCACAATTGGCGCGCGGTCACCGGCCTCGCACTGGTCGCGGTAGGGCTCACCGTTGCCACGGTTGCCCTGGTGGCTCGCTGGCTCGTGCCGGACTTGCCGTGGCCCGCTGCCATCGCGCTAGGCGCCATCGTGGCGCCGCCCGACGCCGCGGCGGCCACCGCAGTGCTGCGCCAGCTGCGCCCGCCGCACCGGGTGATGGTCATCCTCGAAGGCGAGAGCCTGTTCAACGACGCGACCGCGTTGTTGACCTACCGGTTGGCCATCGCCGCCGTCGTCACGGGGACCTTTTCGGGATGGAGCGCCCTGCCGCTGCTCGCCGCCGTGACGGTTGGAAGCGTCGTCCTGGGCGCCGTGTTGTCACGGATCTCCCTTTTCGCGACGACCAGGATTCAGGACGTGGCCACCGCCGTGGTGGTCCAGTTCCTCTCCACCTTCGCGGTCTGGATGATCGCCGAGCGGCTGGGCCTCTCCGGCATCATCACTATGGTGGTCTTCGCGATCCTGGTCGCCCGTACTGCGCCGGACGTGGTGCCGGCCCGGCTTCGGATCCCCTCCTACGCGGTGTGGGAAGTGGTGGTCTTCGTGCTGAACGTTCTGGCGTTCGTGTTGGTTGGACTGCAGCTCAAGCCCATCCTGGCTCGGTTGAACCGCGACGAGCTGATCAATTACACCGCGGTAGCCGCCGCGGTGTGTGCCGCGGTCATCCTGATCCGGATCGTATGGGTGATGGGATATGCCGCCGTCGGTCGCTGGGTAGTGCGGGCTCGCGGCAGCGGTCGATACCCCTCCTTCAAGGCGGGCGCAGTCATCGCCTGGTGCGGGATGCGCGGGATCGTCACCCTGGCCGCGGCACTGGCTCTTCCCGACGGGGTGCATGGTCCGATCGTCTTTCCCTACCGAGACCTCATTCTCTTTACTGCCTTCTGCGTGGTGTTGGGGACGTTGGTGCTCCAGGGGATGACGGTGCGGCCGCTCATGCGTCTGCTGGCTCTTCAGGCGGACGAGACGGTCGAGCGCGAGGTTCGGCTGGCACGAGCGGAGACTCTGCGGGCGGCGTTGACGGAGCTGGACAGCGCCAGGAGCGGAGAGGAAATGGTTGGGTTGCTCCGCCGGAAGTACCAGGCCCGACTCAGTCGAGCCGAAGCCGACCCGGCGGCGCCGCGGGCCGAGGGCGATGGCAACACCGAGTACGTCGAGGCGTGGCGCAAGGCGCAGGCTGCGGAGCGGCGGGTACTCTCCGACCTTCGCGCCAACGGGGTGATCGGCGACGACGCGTTCCACCGGATGGAGGAGGAGCTGGACTGGGCCGAGGTCAACGCCGAGTCGACGGCCCGCGCAGAGTAACGGTTACGGCTGGAAGATTTCGACCACTTCGGTCTGGGCCAGTCCGGCGCGCGGGCCCCCGCCGATAACGTAGAGTCGCCCGCCGAGTGCCGCCGCCGCGAGTCCGTGCCGTCCGGTCGGAAGCGGAGTCAAGGACGCCCAGCGGCCGGACGCTACGTCGTAGGCCTCGTGCTCTCGGAACACCGAGCGCCTGGTTTCACCCCCGAAGGTGTAGATAGTTCCGTCGAGAGCGGCGGCGGCCAGTCCGCCGCGGGCAGTGGGCATGGGCGCGAGCGACGCCCACGTGTCGGTCGCCGGGTCATAGCGCTCCAGACGGTCGAAGTTCCGGCTGGGATCGAGTGGTCGTCCGCCGGCGGCGTAGAGTCTCCCGCCGACCACCGCGGCGGCGAGGTGATCCCTCGGCGTGGGGATCGGCGCGCCGTGCCGCCACCTGTCGGAGGCCGGATCGTAGATCGCGATCGAGTCGAGCAAGGTCTGTCCCGCCCCCATTCCCCCCACCACGATGATCCGGCCTTCCACCACCCCGGCCGCGCTGGCCCCGCGGGACTCGGGCAGTGGAGCCCGGGCCATCCACTGATTGGTGGACTCGTCGTAGACCCAGAGCGTGGCTGCGGCCTTGTTGCCACCGGGAGCGAGACCGCCGACGGCGTAGAGCGAGTCACTCGTCGCCGCCAGCGGCATGTGATGTCGCCCCTCCGGCAGGTCGGCGACTCGTTGCCAGGTCCCCGCCGCCGGGTCCAACCGATGCACCTCGCGGCTCACGTAATTGCCGTGATACAGTCCGCCGGCGACGTAGATCCGATCCTTGAGCACCGCGGCCTGGAACTCCTGCACCGGTGCGGGCAGTGGAGGACCGGGCGACCAACCCGGACCGAACTCGGGGGCGGAGGAGTTCCCGCCGCATGCCGCGAGGAGGATGGTGAGGAGCGTGAGGCGGCTACCAATGCGCATGGTGATTTCCGGGTTCGTCAACGGCAAGCAGCCGCAACGGCTATCGGGGAAACGCCTCGGGTAGTCCGCCATCTACGGTGAGAATGTCGCCGGTAGTGTAGCGGAACCGGTCGCTGGCAAGCAGGACCGCGAGATCGGCGACGGCCTTTGCCGGGATGAGGCCCACGCCCAGCAGGTTCCGGCCACGATAGGTCTCCAACTGATCCTCCAGCGACACGCCCCGGCTCGCGGCCCGCTCGCGCACGAACTGGAGAAAGAGCGGAGTCTCCACCTGGTCGGCGTTGATCGCATTGACCCGAATCCCGTCCGCTCCGAGCTCCACCGCGGCGACCCGGAGCGCCTGGAGCAGGGCCGCCTTGCTCCCGCCATAGGCGACGGCCTCGCGCCCCGGGACCACCGCGGCCTTGGAGACCGACGCCACGATGGAACCGCCGAGGCCCTGGCGCCGCATCAGCACCGCGGCCCTCCCCACCGAAGCGACGGCTCCCAGATAGTGAACCTCGAGCTGCCGTTGCAGGTCCTCCCGCCGAATGTCGGTGATCGGGGCGAAACGCGGCGCCAGCCCGGCGGTATAGCACAGGCTGTCCAGGCCGCCGAACTCGAGAACGGTGCGCTGAAACAGCGCGTCGAGGCTGGCGTCGTCGCTCACGTCCACCGCAACGCCGATTGCCCGCTGGGGAAAGCGGGCCGCGATCTCCAGCGCCACCGCTTCGGCTGCGGCACCGTCGAGGTCGGCAATCACGACGTGGGCGCCTTCTTCCACGAAGCGCAGCGCCGCGGCCTTCCCGATGCCGCTTCCTCCGCCGATCACCAGCGCGACATGGCGCGGCAGAAGACGGCTGGTTCGATCTTTGGCGGCCTGCTCCTCGATCTTCCGGCGCTCCAACGGCCAATGCTCGAACTCGAACACGTCGGCTTCGGGAATGAACTCGAACCGGTCCACCGCCTCGGCGTTGGCGATGCTCTCCAGCACGGCGCGATAGCAGACACCGGCCGTCACCGCACCGCGTTTGTCGCCGAAGGCCGCGATCGCGCCGAGCCCGGGGACCAAGATCACCTTGGCCCAGTCGTCCAGCGGAGGCTCGCCCGGCGACGCGTGGCGCCGGTGGTACTCCTCATATTCGGCGCGGGCCGTGGCGAGTTGGCTCCGCGCTTGCGCCACGATCTGGTCGGCGGTGGCCTCTGAGTCGACCTCCAACCAGACCGGTAGCCGGCCGGCTCGAAGCAGATGTTCGGGGGTGGCCACTCCGCGGCGGGCCAGCTCCGGCATCCGCTCCGCTGCCAACGCCTCGAGGGTACTGTCGCTGTCATCCAGGTGGAGGATCACCCGGTCCGGCGTACCCAGCGCGCCTCTCACTGCCGGCAACACCGCTTCGGCCAGCCGCCGCCGCTGTGGCGCCGCGAGTGGAGGACGACGCATCGATCCCAGCACCTGACGTCCTCTGCGGCAGGTCGCGAGATACTGGTCGATGCACCCCACGACCTCGACCAGCCGGGCATGGCAGGCCCGCGCATCATCTCCCCAGACCACCAGACCGTGATGCGCCAGCACCAGCCCGATTGCGTGGTCGGGGATCCGTCCCAGCATCTCACTCACCGAGCGGGCCAAGGGAAACCCGGGGCGGACGTAGGGCACGTAGACGATGCGCCCTCCGAACAGCTCGCCGACCAGCCGCTCGGCGACGGAGTCACTCACGTTGGTGAGGCTCATCGTCGCGACGTCGTGGGTATGAACGATGACCCGGTGGGGGAGGAGCGAGTGCAGCGGGGTCTCTACGCTGGGAGCGGGGCCCTCGGCGAGCATGCAGCTCGCCATGAACCGCATCATCTCCGGGTCACTCATGGTCTCGACCCGCTGGAGCGGCGCCAGGCGCGAGAGGGAGAGGCGGGTGAACCCTTCGCGGCCGATGGTGCGAAGGTCGGTGCCGCTCCCTTTCACCAGCAGCTCGTCCGCCGGGTTCCCCAGCTTGATCGACGTATTGCCCCCGCCCGGCTGAACCAGGCGGGGGTCGTTGCCAATGAGATGGGAGAGCTGGATCAGCTCATCGAGGAGGTCGGGCATGGAGAGGAAGATGCCCGTTCCGGAGCCCGGGCGCGAGCGGGAGCGGTCCGGGCTGTGATCCGTTGCTACTAGCTACCCTGCTTGACCTCTCGCTTGAACAGCGCCGCATACTTCCCATACCCCTCCGCTTCCAGCCGATCCGCCGGGATGAACCGCATCGCCGCGGAGTTCATGCAGTAGCGCTGGCCGGTCGGGGCCGGGCCGTCATCGAACAGGTGCCCCAAGTGCGAATCGGCGTGGGCGGATCGCACTTCGGTCCGCTCCATCAGGAGCTTGTGGTCCACTGTGGTCTTGATGTTGGCCGGCTCCAGCGGCCGGACGAAGCTGGGCCACCCGGTCCGGGAGTCGTACTTGTCGAGCGAGCTGAAGAGCGGCTCCCCCGAGACCACGTCTACGTAGATACCCGGCTCGTGGTTATCCCAATACGCGTTGTCGAACGCTCGCTCGGTGCCCTCGTGTTGGGTCACGGCGTACTGCTCCGGAGTGAGCCGACGCTTCAGCTCGGCGTCGCTGGGCTTCTCGAAGGTCATCGGATTCCATCCCGTTGCGTGAGTCTGCGCCTCCGCCACGCCACTCCCAACCAGGAAGGCGGCGGCGGCGCCGAAGAATGTCATGATTGCCCTCACCGACTCGCTCCCTGCGACACGACCTCGTCGCCCCATAGCTCACGGATCCGCTCATCCCGCCGGCACCCGATTCGGTAGGCCTCGTACTGACCAGGGTTCTTCTTGTAGAACTGCTGGTGATACTCCTCCGCCGGATAGAAAGCAGTGGCCGGCTGGATTGCGGTCACAACGGGCGTGGGAAATCGGTGCGACTGGTCCAGGCGCCGCTTGGACTCCTGGGCGAGCCGCTGCTGCTCGGCATTGCGGTAAAAAATGATCGAGCGGTATTGCGGCCCGTGGTCGCAGAACGCCGCGTTGGGCGTCAGCGGATCGATGTGGTGCCAGTAGATGTCGAGCAGGCGGTCATAGGAGATTCGGGCCGGGTCATACACTACCTGAACCGACTCCGCGTGCCCGGTGTTCCCCGCCGACACCTGGTGGTAGGTGGGATCCGGCTTGGTGCCACCGGCGTAACCCGCGGTCACGCTGGTCACCCCCTGGACGCCGTCGAACGCCTTCTGCATCGACCAGAAGCACCCCCCGGCGAAAGTCGCCACCGCTTGGGGCGCGGGAAGCCGCAAACCCATCACCGACAGGGCCAAGAGCCCGATGATGGCAAATCCCTTGGCAGGAAAGACCTGACCACGACGCATGCCGGCTACTCCCGAATGAGATGCTCAAGTAACGTCGCGGCCAGGAAAATGGATCCCTGCCCCGCGGTGCTACCCGGCGGCGTTCTTGGCCAGCCGCTTGACCTGCTTCACCGCCTCCCGGCTCAATACCGGGGCCTGTTTCCCGGCCTCCCGGGCCAGCCAGCTCAGGTTTTCACCTACCACCTTGCCTGCCGACCGGACCTGCTTCCGGGCCGCCTGGCCCAGATCGCTGGCCTTGCGCCGGATTTTCCGATCCTGGGCTGCCCTCTCAATCGCCTTTCTTGCCAGCAGCGCTGCCATCAGGGCTACCGCGGCCCGCGCGAGTTGCTTGGTCTTGCCGGACATGGTCCGCTCCGGGGGTTAAGGTATCCCCCGAATCTGGAACGGCATACCGGGTTTGGGAGTGAGGGAGGTCACCACCGCACCTCCTAGGGGGTCCCGGACACGCCGACTAAGTCCCTCGTTCTGCTCGGGATGACACCGCGGCGAGTCGGTGGGCCGATGCCGGTCCCACCACTCCCGGGCTCGAACCGCCGTCCACTCCTGATCCAATGGAACCGACGAGAGGCGCGCGGCCAGCTCGTCCGCACTCTGGGGCCGGGCTCCGGGATCCTTGGCCAGGCAGGCCAACACGATGCCCTCGAGCTCGGGTGGGATAGGAAGCTGAGTTCTGCGGGACGGCGGGTCCGGCTCCCGATTCACATGCAGGATGATGGTTTCCATTGGTGTCTGGCCCTTGAAGACCAGGGTGCCGGTGAGCAGCCAGTACGCCACGCAGCCGACGGCGTAGAGGTCGCTCCGGGCATCCATCTGATCGTCGCCCAGGGCTTGCTCCGGCGACATGAATGCCGGAGTGCCGCCGGCCATATCCCCGGCGGTGAGCTTGTGAGACCCTTCCGCCTTGGGCTCGTCGTGTTTCACCAGGCCGAAGTCCAGGACCTTGATGAAGTCCACCTCCCGTCCGTAACGACAGGCATAGACGTTGGCCGGCTTCACGTCGCGGTGAATGAGACCGGCCTCATGGGCTTCGGCGAGCGAGCTGCACATCTGCCGGAGGAAGAACACGGCCCGCTCGGCCGGCACCGGCCCAAATTGGCCGACCAGCCGATCCAGGTCGAAGCCCTCCAGCAATTCCATCACATAGTAGAAGGTGCCGTCGTCGGCCACCCCGAAGTCGTACAGCTCCATGGTGTGCGCGGAGCGCATGAGGCTCGTCGCCTGGGCCTCCCGCTCGAACCGGCGCTGGATCAGGTCGCGGCTCTCGGGACTCTTGAGCCCCAGCATCTCGGGACGGATGAGCTTGATCGCGGCGGGACGGGCCAGCATCCGGTGCTGCGCCCGCCACACTTCTCCCATGCCGCCCTTCCCCAACAGCTCCACCAGGCGATAGCTCCCCATCTCCCGGGCCTGGCTCACCGCTGCACCGAGGCGGTACACGACCCGGGAGCCGGTGTAGGCCATCATGAGCACGACGAGGTAGGGAAATACCAGCAAGAAAAACATTGGGAACCAGGGCAGCGGCACGTTGGTGCCGACCGCGTGGTACACCAACGGCACCGCGGACAAGGAGAGTGTCGCCGACAGCAGGGTCAGCTTCGGCGGGGTCGGTACCACGACCGTGAACAGCATGACCCACACCGCTACCCACGAAAGGCCGAAGTCGCTGGTGCCGTACTGGGTGGTGATCGGCGCGACGATGTGGTGATATTCTGCAGCCACGATCCCCACGCTGCCCAACACCTCAAACACCAGACCGGCGTACAACTTTACTCGGTCCGGGATGCCGGCCCGTGATGCCAGCCAGGCGAACGCGAGGGCGCATCCGATGGAGAGAGTGCCGGGAAGCCAGAATACAGGACTGCTGAATAGGAGTGCCCGGCCTTCCGGAGTGACCAGGGTCAGCAGAAAGCCGCTCAGGAAATACGCCGTGGCATAGAGCAATGCGACCGCCCGCGCCCGGCGAACAGCCTCTCCCAGCAGGTCCGGCGGCAAGGTCCACGAGCTGGTTCGCCGGCCGGCCGACGAGGGAGACGGCTCGGCCCGGATCAGCGTGGCTTTGATGTCGGCGTCACCAGCCATCAGAACCCTCCTCCACCGCCGCCGCCGGACCCCCCGCCGGACGACCCGCCGCTGAATCCCGAACCACCCGAGCTTCGGGGTGAGGAGGACATGACGCTCTGGGTTCGGCTCGACAAGTCACCCAGCCGGCTGGAGAACCGCCCCACGTCGAACGAGGTCGCGTTGCCTCCGACATACCAGGTCGGAGGCTCCCGATAGATATCCCGGAAAGCCTTGGCCCACTTCCGCTCCACTCCGAACGCCATGGCAAAGGGGAGAAAGCGCTCGAACATCTCCGGAGTCTTGACCACCCGCTCCAGTCGGTCACCCTCGACCCGGCCCAGAAACTCCTCGAAGCCCAAGACCCGCTCCAGTGCCCGGGCACCGGCGACGGTGCGGGCCGGCATGAGACGGGCGAACGCCACCACGATTGCTCCGCTGAATAGCCCCGCGATCACCCAGGGCAACGGCGTCATGTTCAATTTGGCGCCGAAGACGGACCCGATGGCGATGAGGATCCCACCCAGCACCAGCCCGCCGAACCCCCAGTATCCTTTGACCGAGTCGGGACGCGCCTGGTAGAAACCCCGGCCGATGAGCCGGGTGAAAATGCTGTCCTTGATGCCGGGCAGGTGCCGGTAGAAGTCGTTCTCCAGATCCGAGAGCTTCACCTGGTCCTTGCCATCCTCGAAAATTCCGTCGAGCACCTTCCTCTCGTGTGGCTCCAGCGGCTTGGCCCCGGATGCCTCCAAGCGGTGGAAGACATACTCCCGCCGCTTGGTCAGGCCCAGCAGCGCACTCTCCTCTCGCTCTTCAATCTTGAGCAGGCCTCGTACCGCAAGGTCCACCAACGTGGCGGTGATGTCCCGCATGTCGGCGGAGGAGTCCATGAGTGTCCCGGCCTCCGCCGGGGTGAGCGAGTCGGGTATCTCGTACCGCACCGCCACCGGAAGCCGTCTCGGGTCACGCCCCTTCCGCCGCCAGATGGCGAACATGGCGAGGAAGACCGGGAATGGAATCAGGAGCGGCCAGTTGCTCGCCAGAAATCCCAGCGCCCGGTCGGTGGCGGTGGGCTCCGCGACTAGCCCTTTGTCCCAGCCGATCACGGCGGTGAGCCCCTCGTGGAAGCCGAGCGGATGCGGCATGGTGACCCGTACGCTGGTCCCACTGGTCACCACCTCGGCGTCGCGAGCAGTCGAACCGTACGCACCGTTGAAGGCGATCGCCCGGACGCCCGTCGCCCCGCTGGGCAGCTCGATCCGCGCGGCGGCCGCCTCGATCGGCACGTCCCACTCGTCTCCGGTCACGTTCCAGTACAGCTCGTCGTGATTTTCGAAGAATCGAAGCCCGTTCTTAGCCCGATAGCGGAGCACGATGGTGCGAGTCGCGTTCTCGGCCCCGGGTACCCAGATCTTGTACTTGATGTAATGGCGTTCGCGCTCGCTCTCGACCTCGAGCGGCCGGCCGTTCTGGTCGGTGGCGCCGAGGAGATTCAGCCGCAGCGTCCAGTTGAAGCCCTGAGGCGAGTGGTACTCCACCGGAACGGTGCGATAGATCCCGTTCCAGGATCCGGTGAACTGTGCGGTGATGGTCTCGGTGACGTCCACTCCGCCGTCCCGGCCAACGGCGATGACGGCGTCGAATCGCTGGATGGTGAGGGAGCGCTGCGCCTGGGCCGGCGTTGCAATCGCCGTGATGAGCAGCGTCAACGCCAGGCGAATCACGTCTCGGCTCCGAGATCGACTCGGGGTGCGGCGCCTTCCGACTGGTCGCTCAATCCGAAGAATTCCGGTGGCCTGAAGCCCAATGCTCCGGCCACCAGGTTCGAGGGAAACTGGGCGATCTTGGTACTGAAGTCGCGCACCACCGCGTTGTAGTACCGGCGCGCATTCTGAATGTGATCCTCGATCTCGACCAGGCTATGCTGCAGCGAGAGGAAGCTTTCGGCCGCCTTGAGGTCGGGATAGGCCTCGGCCAGCGCGAAGATCTGCCGTACCGAGGCGGCCAGCTCTCCCTCGGCTTGGCCGGCCGCGGCCGGTCCGCTGGCACTCGCGGCGCGGTTACGGGCCTCCACCACTGCTTCCAAGGTTCCCTTCTCATAGCCCGCGTGTCCCTTGACCGTGGCGACCAGCGTCGGGATCAGGTCGTGCCGGCGCTTCAACTGGACGTCAATGTCGGACCAGGCGTTGGAGGCGAGAAGGCGGAGTCGCGCCAGGCTGTTGTAGGTGAGAACGACGAAGGCGGCGACGGCAAGGAGGACGAGAAGTGCGAGGCCCATAGGGTCTCCCAGTCGCGGTGCTGCCGATGAGAGGGTCGGAGCTCGATATCAGGCTGAATATGATGCGGTGGGAAGATAACCGGGCTGCCTACGCCGAAAGCACGAGCTCAGCCCCCGCCCTGGCGGGAGCTGGACTCAATGCTTCTCGATTACCAGGCGAGTAGTCCGTCTTCTTCGAGGAACGACGCAACCACGACGAGGTTGGGCAGAGTGGGCCCTTCCTTGAAGGCGCGGGCAGCGTCCTTTAGCTCGGCCGACACCCTTTGCCCGCTCCGCTGCCGATGCTGCCGGTGGGTCACGGCCAACTCGTTGAACACCCGGCGAAGCGAGCGTGCCTCGTGCAAGTGGCCCTGAGTCTGGAGCGGGGCCCGGGACTTTTTGACCCGCGGGCGGGAGGCGCGACTCTGCTTCTCCAGGGCCAGGCCGACTTCGGTCACGCGGGCCTGCACTCGATCGGCCAGGGGGTGTAACGGCTCCGAAGGCGATGCGCCCGAGACCTTTGATCCGTTGTTCTTCATGGAATCCTGCCAGGGTGGGGGAACGCCGCTGCATCACGGTGAGGCGGCGACAGATTGAAATTTACCCTCATCGGCGCCACTTCACGAGGCTCTGCAGGCTAACCACCTGGCAGCTAGGCAGTTAGGCGTTGTCGTCCGGCCCCGATCTCGGCTTCTTCCGCTTGCGGCGCCGCGCCGCCGCCGCCTTGATCAGGCGGGCGGCGCTGGGCTTGACGTAATGCCGCCTGCGTCGAAGCTCCTTGAACAGCCCTGCCTTCTGCAGCTTGCGTCGGAGCAGCTTGAGCGCTCGCTCCACGCTGTCGCCTTCTGCCAGCCTGACTTCGCTCATGGGGCCACCTTCAGCGAGAGCGGTCCCCTGCTCGTAAAAAGCGACGGCCGGCCCGCCCAAGAGCGAGCCGGCCGCCATGATCGTGCGGCTTGCGCCGTGCCGGGTTACTTCCCGAGCTTCACGACGTTCTCGGCCGCCGGGCCCTTCTGGCCCTGCACGACGTCGAACTCCACGCGGTCACCCTCGGCGAGACTCTTGAAGCCCTGCGCCTGGATCGCCGAATGATGGACGAAGCAGTCCTTCTGACCGTCCTCGGGCGTGATGAAGCCAAAGCCCTTGGCGTCGTTGAACCACTTGACCGTGCCAGTGGTGCGCATCGTTCCTACTCCTTGTACCTGGTGTAATCGGGAGTGGGGACATGCCGCACGGCCGACTACGGTTGCGTGAACCCGGCCCTCACGCGAGGCGCGGCTGCCGCGGCGCAGCAGTGCGCCAGGAACGACAGCCAATGAAAACGGGGCCAGCGCCAACGCCAGCCCCTGTCTGATCACGTCGGGTGTCGGATATTGATTGGCGATCCGAACGCCGCGAGAACATACCTGAGAGACGCCCAAACGGCAAGGCCGGGCCCCGGGCTCCGCCTGGGACGGTCGGTTGTCGATTTTGGCCCGCCCCCACACGACTATTCCATGATCACAGCCGGTTTTACCCTGACTCGGGAGCGAGCCGTGAGGTACTTGTGCCTCATTTACCACGATGCGAAGCAACTGGATGCGATGCCCAAGGCGCAGTTCGATGCCTTGGTCGACGAGCATCTGGCCTTCGACGACGTGCTGCGGGAGAGCGGGCACTTCCTGGTGGCGGAGGCACTTCAGCCTGGTGAAACCGCCTCGGTCGTGCGGGTGCGGAACGGCAAGATGTCGGTGACCGACGGTCCCTTTGCCGAAACCAAGGAGCAGCTGAGCGGCTTCTTCTTGATCGAAGCGAGAGACCTGAACGACGCCATCCAGGTCGCGGCCAGGATTCCGTCGGCCCGCCTGGGAAACGTCGAGGTGCGCCCCATCCGAGAGCTCCAGCCAAGCCATGACCGGTAAGCCGCCCTCCGAATTCCCCAAGGCAACCCGGCGCGAGTGGTTGGGCCTGGCCGTGATCGCCCTGCCCTGCCTGCTCTACTCCATGGACCTGACGGTGCTCAATCTGGCGGTTCCGCACCTCAGCGCCGACCTCAAGCCCAGTAGCGCCGAACTGCTGTGGATCATCGACATCTACGGGTTTCTGGTCGCCGGATCGTTGATCACCATGGGTACCCTGGGGGACCGGATCGGGCGCCGGCGGCTGCTGCTCATAGGGGCCGCCGCCTTCGGGGTCGCCTCGGTGGTGGCGGCGTTTTCCACCAGCGCCGAGATGCTGATCGCAACTCGGGCGCTCCTCGGCGTGGCCGGGGCCACGCTGGCGCCGTCCACTCTGTCGTTGATCCGTAACATGTTCCTCGATCCGCAGCAGCGCACCTTCGCCATCGGCCTGTGGATCACCAGCTACTCGGTGGGCGGTGCGCTCGGGCCGGTGCTCGGTGGGGTGCTCCTGGAGTACTTCTGGTGGGGCTCGGTGTTTCTGCTGGGCGTGCCGGTGATGGTGTTGCTGCTGGTCGTCGGACCGATCCTGCTGCCGGAGTTCCGAGACCCCGCCGCCGGGAAATTGGATCTACTCAGCGCTGCGCTGTCGCTGGGCGCGGTGTTGGGAGTGATCTGGGGCCTCAAGCAGATCGCTCAGGGGGGCGTGGAGTGGGTGCCCCTGGCATCGATCGCCGCCGGTCTCATCCTGGGAGTGCTGTTCGTGCGCCGGCAGCGCACCCTGACCGATCCGCTGATCGACCTTCGGCTGTTCAAGAGTCGATCGTTCACCGCGGCGCTGACCACCTACATGCTGGGCACCTTCGTCGCCTTCGGTGCCTTTCTCTTCACCGCGCAGTACCTACAGCTGGTGCTCGGGCTGTCGCCGTTGAGGGCCGGCCTGTGGATGCTGCCGTTCTTTCTGTCGTTCGTGGTTGGTTCCATGTTGACGCCGCTGATCGCTCGCCGGGTGGGTCGCGCGCACACGATGGCCGGGGGACTGGCTCTCGCCGCTGTGGGCTTCGGGCTGCTCACGCAGATCGATGGCCCACACGGGCTCGCCATCCTGGTGACCGGTTCCATCCTCTATTCGCTCGGCCTTGCGCCGGTGTTCACCCTGGCGACCGACATGATCGTCGGGGCAGCCCCGCCCGAGCGAGCCGGTGCGGCGTCCGCCATTTCCGAGACCAGCTCGGAATTCGGCGGGGCGCTCGGCATCGCCATCTTCGGGAGCATCGGGACCGCGGTGTATCGCGCGAGGATGTCGAGCGTCATACCCGGTGATGTGCCTCACGACGTGGCGGAGGCCCTGCGGGGTACACTCGGCGGTGCGGTCGCGGTCGCCGGACGATTGCCCGAGCGGCTCGGCGTCGAAGTGCTCGCCGCGGCTCGAGAGGCATTTGCCCGGTCGCTGGAGCTGGCCACCGCCATCAGCGCCATCGTCGCGATCGCCGCTGCACTTGCGGCAGTGGTGCTGCTTCGAGAGGCATAAGGAGATTCTCATGTTCGCAAATCGAGACGCTGTCCCCATGGTTGCCGTCAAGGACGTCAACCTGGCGCGGGAATTCTATGAAGGCACCCTCGGACTGAAACCGACCGGCGTGGATCGCGAGTGGGTCTCTTATCAGAGCGGCAAGTCCACGATCATGGTCTACCAGTCCCAGTATGCCGGTACCAACAAGGCCACCGCCCTCACCTGGGAGGTCGGCGACGATCTGGAGGGCCTGATGCGAGCGCTCAAGGCCAAGGGAGTCACCTTCGAGCAGTACGACCTGCCGGGCACCACTCGGAAGGGCGACCTGCATATCGCGGGAGACATGAAGATGGCGTGGTTCAAGGATCCCGATGGCAACATCCTCAACCTCGCCAGCCAGTAGGCAGTGGCTCCAGAGGAACACGCACCGCAGGACCTCGAGCGAGTGCGGGAGACGGTTGCAGCCGTCTACCGCACCGACTCCCGGCGGGTTCTGGCGACCCTGATCCGCCTGCTGGGTGACTTCGACCTGGCGGAGGAGGCGCTGCAAGACGCATTCACCGCCGCCCTCGAGCGTTGGCCGCGCGACGGCGTCCCCGGCAACCCCCGGGCGTGGCTGGTTTCGGCCGGGCGCTTCAAGGCCATCGACGGACTGCGCCGCCGGGCCCGTTTCGATGCATCGCTCGGAGCGATCGCCGAGCAGCTGGATCCCGGCAGCGGCGATTCAGGGGAGATCGACGTGGAGGGCGTGACCGACGACCGCTTGAGGCTGATCTTCACCTGCGCCCACCCGGCCCTCTCGCCCGACGCGCAGGTTGCGCTGACCCTGCGCACCGTGTGCGGCCTCACCACCGAGGAGATCGCTCACGCGTTCCTGACCCAGCCTCCCACGCTGGCTCAACGCATCGTGCGGGCTAAAGCCAAGATCCGGGATGCGCGGATTCCGTACGAGGTACCTGTCCGCGCCGATCTGCCCGAGCGACTGGACTCGGTGCTGAACGTCATCTATCTGGTCTTCAACGAGGGCTACTTCGCGTCGTCGGGAGAGGCGCTCACTCGCCACGATCTTTCCGGCGAGGCGATCCGCCTGGGGCGGCTGCTGATCGAGCTGCTGCCGGAACCCGAGGCCATCGGGCTGTTGGCGCTGATGCTGCTGCACGACTCCCGTCGCGCCGCCCGCACTCGCGACGATGGCGAGCTGGTATTGCTGGACGAGCAGGATCGCTCGCTGTGGAACCGGGAGCAGATCCTGGAGGGGTTGGGGCTGGTCGAGCGGGCGCTGTCGTCGCGGCGGTTCGGGCCCTACACGCTCCAGGCTGCGATCGCGGCAGTACACGCCGAGGCGCCCAGCGCGGCGGCCACCGACTGGGCGCAGATCGTGGGATTGTACGACGTGCTGGCGCGGGCTGATTCGTCGCCGGTGGTCGAGCTCAACCGAGCCGTCGCGCTGGCCATGCGGGACGGGCCCTTGGCAGGGCTGGCCCTGATCGACGCCATCCTGGCTCGGGGTGACCTGGTGGACTACCACCTGGCGCATGCCGCGCGGGCGGATCTGTGCCGGCGGTTGGGAAGAAGGGCGGAAGCCCGAGCGTCCTACCTGCGGGCGCTAGAACTGGCGCGCCAGGAACCGGAGCGTCGGTTCCTGGCGCGTCGATTACGCGAACTGCCTAGCTGAGCGGCTCAGCCCACTACGCAAGGACCCGGGGCTCGAGTTTTCGCAACCTTGGCCACTGAGTCGAATGCTGCCCGGATTCCAGTCTGGCTCAGGTAGCCCTCGTCGTGCTTCCAGGCCATCATGGCGCAAACCGAAGCGTTCTTGGCCATGATCGTGCCGAGGGCCTTGATCTGAGCTGGCCGTCATCGATGGCGAGTCAAGGCCGGCGCCGTGCATGACGTTGAGTCCAGCGACCAGACCCAGTCCTTCCGACTTCGCCTTGTCGATCTGCGCAGTCAGGTAGATCCGAAGATCACCTTGCCGGGTGTTGTACTGGACCCACGCCGCATCGAGATAGGTCCAGCGGAACGTCGCCTCCGCCAGCCACTGGGTGGCGCCAGCGCCACGGTCGGCAGCGACGGCCAGATGGATTTGCTGTATTGGCCATCTCCTCGACCGTCGCCCAGGAAATCGCCCTTCCACCCCAGCACGAGGCGCATTGGGGCTGCTCGACCAGGTCATGCAGGTACAGCGTCTTGCCGGTGATGTACGGGCCAAGGCCCAGGCTGCGGAAGCGGTCGACCTGTGCCTTCCACTCGGTCAGGCTGAAGGTTCCGTCCGCATTCTGGGCTTGCGACTTCGGCACCAGGTTGACGATGACCCTCATCCCGGCAGACTTGGCTCGATCGAGCCGTGCTGTCAGAGTTGCGGGGTCTGCACGGTACACCGTCCCGGTCCAGCGCGACGAGTATTCCTCCACGGGGGCGAGGGACAGCCCGAATGGAAGCGGATTCTCCGTCGTGGTCGGTGGTGGTGGCGGGGATCATCATCCGGTGGCGGTGGTGTGGGGTCGGATCGTCCGGAGGCGGCGGCTGCGGAGGTCGTGCCGCCGCCGCAATTCTTGACGGCGCGGTTTTGAGCCAGGGACCGCAGGTGCTTCATGGCATCGACACACAGCCGCTGTTGGACAGATACCTCGAGTCATAGGTCCAGCTGATGAAGGCGCAGGGATAGGTGCTGCTGAGCAGTGCCGAGCCCCAGGTCCTCACCTGGGTCGGGGTCATCTGGTCGCCGCGTTGGGACCACCTTTGAGCACGTTGAGACCCGACGATCAACGAAGTCCCATCTCTGCGCGATGGAAACGTTCTTTGCGAGGAATCGCCGGCGTCGCCCCAGGGATAGGTGTACTGCGACCACGCGACGTCGAGGTATAGTTGTGGTTACTCAAGAGATAGCTCGGCTCCCTCCCGTACAACCGTGGTCATGCTGGGCCAGATCTGACTTGCTGTACTTCGCCATCGCTTCGAGAGTGGATGCCGGCATCGGCTTTTTGGCCGTTCCAGTTCCTCGGATCGTAGCGGCTCGTCGATCATGTAGTGCCCGATGATCGTGCCGTCGTTGATGTAGGAGCCGAAGTTGACATGCCTGAACCGATCGACTCGGGCTTTCCATTTGGTGAAGCTGAAGTGACCGCTGAGCATCCTTATGGAAGTACTTCTGATAACCGGCCAAGCATCAGCACGATCTTGCCACCTCGTGACTTGATGGCAGCGAGGTTGCTCCAGCAGCTCCGCGGCGGAGATGATCGCGTGGCCGCACCATTATAGAGCGATCCGTAATTTGGCCGTGGGCAGAGGCGAAGAAGCCCATTGGAATGCCGCCGGCAAAGGTGACCGAGGCCACGGGCGTTGTTGTCGGCGGGAAGCTCATTTACTGCATCGGGTTGGGTGTCGTCCACTGGGTCTACCGCTCGGGAGCTGTCGCAGCCAGCAAAGCTGAGGAACATGGCGGCGAAGGCGAGCGCTCGAAAACGCGCGATCCGGCGAGCCAACTTGAACGTGTAGGTCATGGCGGACACTCTCGAACGGCGGTGACGGTGTGAACTGCGAGCGAATAGTTGGAGGGGTGCGGCCAGATGCGGCCAGTTCTTTGCGCGAGCAAATCATGGGCCTGTTTCACCGCTAAGCGGAAGCGGGTCCTCGACTAACCGGAATGGCTCGGTTGATGCCCGATAGAGGCGCTAAACACCGCTCCCGCGGGTCGAGGCGGGTGCAAACGGTTGCACCTCCACCCGAAATCCCGGGTAGCCTGCTGGTTACCGTGCAATACCCCTCGCGATTTGGGAGACTTCCCCGACGATGAGTACCCCGCTCTCCCGGAGAGACCTGCTCAAGCGCGCCGCCGCCGTCGCCGCCGCCCTTGCGGTCCCCGATTCCCTACTCGCCTGCTCCCGGATCGACCCCGACCGCGAGCGGCTCGATTCCTGGATCGCGGCCCTGCGCGCGGAAGGACTCGCCGGCCGAGAAATGCCGCTCCTGGGCCCAGCCGCTGCCCGGGTGGGCGAGCTGGCCGCCGGAAGTCCCTACGAGCCGTCCACCTTGGAGAGCTACCTCCGCGCGGGCCGCAGTGCCACCGGTCCCGAGCCGCTCACTCTTTCACTGACTCGGTTCGATTGCGTAACCCTGGTGGAGGCATGTCTGGCGGTGGCGCGAGCGGCAAGCAATGTGGCCCCCTACCGGTGGAAGCGCTTCGGGCGGGAAATCGAGCGGATGCGCTACCGCGGCGGGAACCGCCGCGGCTACGCCTCGCGGCTGCATTACTTCAGTGAATGGATCAGTGATGGGGAGGGACGCGGATTGGTTCGCGACCTGGGTACCGAGCTTGGCGGGGTGGAAGACGCGCGTCCACTTCGCTTCATGACCGAGCATCGCGCCAGCTATCCTGCGCTAAGCGACGATGCCGTGTTCCGGGAAATCGAATCGATCGAGAGCGGGCTGGATACGCGGCCGCGGCGGTTGATACCCACCGAGCGCATTCCCGAGGTAGCCGGACAGATCGAGACGGGAGACGTACTTGCCTTCGCGACCGCGATCCCCGGGTTGGACGTGACCCACGCCGCCTTTGCCTATCGCGACGCAGGGAACGTCCTTCGGGTACTCCATGCGCCTCTGTCCGGGGGCGTGGTAGAGATTACTCGCACGACCCTTCCCGAGTATGTCGGCGCCATCCGCCGCGCTACCGGGATCCTGGTAGCGCGGCCGTTACCAGGGTAAAGACTCAGCCAAGCGCAGCCGCGAACTCCTGCATGCTGGGAAACCGATCGGCCGGAGTCTTGGCCATGGCCCGGCTGATGGCTTGATCGATTCCCAACGGGACATCGTTTCGCTGGCGCCGCACCGAGGGCACTGGACCGCGCACGATCCGCTTGATGACGTCGTGGAGCGTCGGTCCGTCATGCGGCGGTACCCCCACCAGCATCTCAAACATGATGGCTCCCAGGCTGTAGATATCCGCCCGCTGGTCGAGGTTACGCTCTTCCAGGAGCTGTTCCGGGCTCATGTAGAAGACGGTCCCCACGATCACCCCGGTCTCCGTCAGCTTTTGATAATCCGCCGCGCCGATGGCACGTGCCAGCCCGAAATCCGCGATCAGGGCATGCTCTGCCGCTACCAGGATGTTCTCCGGCTTTACGTCGCGGTGCAACACGCCGCGGGCGTGGGCGTAGCCTAGGGCGTCGGCCACGTCCTGGGTGATTCGAATTGCCACATCGAGCGGAAGCCGCCGTTGCCGCCCCAGCAGCTGGAAGAGCGACTCTCCCTCCACGTACGGCATGACGTAGTACAGCACTCCGGCGGCGTCGCCGGAGTCGCGGAGGGGGACGATGCGCGGGTGAACCAGCGTCGCTGCGATTCCCATCTCCCGCCGAAATCGCTCCTTACCCAGGGCGTTCACCAGGTCGCGATGCATGACCTTGATGGCCACCTGCTGCCCGTCGCGGGTGTCCCGGGCGAGATAGATGGTCGCCATTCCTCCGCGCCCGATCTCTCGCTCGACCGCGTAGCGCTCGCCCAACGCTTCGGCCAGCCCTTCCGAGATTACGCTCATCGATTCCACCGGATTCGGTCTCCTAATCTACCATCGCAGCAGCGGGGCCATGGCTCCACCGATCACACGTACGTGCGCCGCAGCATCTCCGCGGCGGACTCGTCCAGCAGCTCGGCCCAACGAAGCTGATCGAACAGTTGCAGCAAATGGTCCTCCGCCAGCCGGTGCCGGCGCAAGTCTCCGAGATCGTAGACTATCCGGCCTCGATGCATGACCAGGACCCGGTCTCCCAGTTGCACCGCCTGCGCCATCGAGTGGGTCACCATCAGCGTCGTGAGCCCGCCCTCGGTGATGACATCCTGAGTCAGCCTGGTCACTTTATCCGCGCTGCGGGGATCGAGTGCCGCGGTGTGCTCGTCGAGCAACAGCAGAGTCGGCCGTACCATCGTCGCCATGAGAACCGTCAGCGCCTGTCGCTGGCCGCCCGAGAGTAGTCCGATGGGGGTGTCGAGTCGGTCTTCCAGGCCCATGCCGAGACGAGCGACCTCTGCCCGGATTTCTCGCCGCCGCTCGCGACTCAGCGCCGGGCGCATCCCCCGTTCCCCGCCCCGTTCAGCCGCGAGCACCAGGTTTTCCGCGACACTCAGGTCGGGAGCGGTTCCGGTGAACGGACTCTGGAACACCCGGCCGATCAAGCGCGCCCGCCGGTGCTGGGGCCAGCCGGTCATGTCTTGTCCCCCCAGATAGATCCGGCCGCCGACGAGTGAAAGACTGCCGGCAACGACATTCAGGAGGCTCGACTTCCCCGACCCGTTGGTGCCCACGACCACGACGAGCGTTCCCCGTTCCAGCTCCAGATCAACTGAGTCCAGTGCCCGCACTTCGCTCGGTGTCCCTGGGTGGAAAACGTGCGAGACCCGCTCCAGCCGGAGGGTGGCTTCAGGCATGGTGCCCAGCGACATCGGCCATACGGCCGCGGCGAACCTTCCGCACCAGGTGGGGAAGGGCCAGAACGGCGATCACGAACGCGGCCGTCACCAGCTTGAGTGCGTTGGGGTTCAACCCTGCCCTCACCGCCGCGGCGACGATGAGACGAAACACCACGGAGCCAATGACCGCTCCGGCGATCCATCGCCCGATGCTGCGCTTCCCCAGCAACGCCTCCCCGATCATCAGGTTCGCCAGCCCGGTGACCACCGCGCCAATGCCCATCTGGATGTTGGAGAAGCCCTGGTATTGAGCGAACAGCGCCCCGGAGAGCGCGATGAGCCCGTTCGAGAGCGCGAGGCCCAGCACGATCATTCGATCGACGTCGATCGCCAACGCCTTGGCCATCTGCGGGTTGTTCCCGGCCGCTCGCATCGCCAGCCCCAGATCGGTGCCCATGAAGACCGTGAGGGCCAGCGCGAGTCCACCGACGAGTATAGCCATGAAGATGAGCGTGGCGAGACTCCCTCCACTCACCGTGGTGCCGAACAGCATGACACTGGGCGGGAGCCCGAGCAGCAACTGCCCGAGCCGTTCCACTACCGTCGTCAGGCTCTCAGCCGACGCGAGCGAGAGGTTACCGCTTCCCATGATGAACAGGTTCACCGAGTAGAGCGCGGTGCTGGTGAGGACGCCGGCGAGCAAGGTGCTCACCAGGAAGCGGGTGTGAAGAATGCCGGTAATGGTCCCGGCGAGAATGCCGGCGAGTGTGCCTACCGCGGTAGCGACGAGTGGATCGACTCCCTGGACCAGGAGAGCGGCGACGACCGCGGCGCCCACCCCAAACGACCCGTCGGCCGTCAGGTCTACTGCCTGGTAAATCCGATAGCTGATGAAGACGCCAAGACTGAGCAAGGCGAGAATGAGGCCGATCGTCACTGCCCCAATCAGAAGGTTCACGATCCGGTCTCAGGAGACTTGGGTGATGGGCGACACCCAGCCGACGCCGCGAACCAGCTCGCTCTCCTCCACCCCGGCCTCGCGACGATCGTCCCACACGAGATGCAGAACATCGCGAAGCTGTTGGTCGTTGAAGAGCTCTCTCACCAGGACGCCGAGCTCCACCGTTCGCTGGGGTAAGGGATGGTACGAAAACACCGCGGCATGGAAATGTCCGTACAGCTTTCTCATCGGCCCCAACTGACGCAGGTGTGCCGCAAGAGGACCTTCTGCAGTCCGCGCAACCACCCCGGCTATGAGTGCCGTCGCCAGGGGGTAGGTGCGCTCCGGCGCGAACGACAACCAGTCGCGCACGGCAGGCGTGTCGAACTCCACGGCCGAACCACCGCCGGCAGCCGGTGACCGCCGTAGCCGCACTCCCGAGAGTCCAGCCGTTTCGCCCGCGATGACCACACCGGCCATTTTGCCGCCGGCCGCGTCGAGGCAGATGTTTGCCACCTCGGAGATGGCAACCGCTCCCGCATCGGGCTTGGCGTTAAAGCGAACCAGTTTCGAAAAGTCGCCCTCGCAGACCAGCCCGGTTGCCAGCACGGCTTGTGGCGGTGCCGGTCCGTCGCCCACCAGATAGTCCGCCATCCGGGCGCCGCCGCAGGGGAAATACGCCACGCATCCAGCGGCCCCGATCAGCTCGCCGAACCGTTCCTGACAGTCCTCGTAACTCCGGCCGATGGCGCCCAGGCCAAGGCCAAAGGCGCGATGGGGAAAGGTCACGACGGTGCAGTCGTCCGGCTGGAGACGCGTGTTCCCCAACTGATCCGGCCGGCCGTACAGATGACAGCTCAACGTGCCATCGGGAACGCCGGAGGATGTCTGGTAATCGCCGCCGGTGGCGAAGTCGGAGCGGAGCTGCCAGGAGGAATGCCGAAGGTCGAGTCGCGCGGTGCCGGCCGGTGCAAAGCGCCAGTCCCATCCGGCAATGGTGAGGGTCTCGCTCACCGCCGGCGAGAGGGAGATGAGCTTCACCTCCCCCCGCAGGCCGTCTAACTCCCGTTGCCAACGGGTCAGAACCTTGGTTGCGGCCGAGCTGATATAGCTGACGGTCGAGAGGTCGATGGTCAGCGACCGTACCCCGTCCGCAAGGAGGTCCTCCAAAGTGTTGGAAAGGTGTTCCGCCCCCTCCCGGTCCAGGCGGCCTCCCAGCCGGAGCACGGCCGACCCGCCGTCGCGGTCGGCATCGATCTTCATTCTTTCTTTGCGCCCTCGCCTACCACCGTGTCGGCCTGCTTCACGACGTCCTCAGGCAAGGTGATCCCGGCCTTGCCCGCCCCGCCCGGATTGACGATCAGCTTGGTGGTCTCCAAACGATAGAAGGGAATCGCCCCCGGGCTTTCACCCTTGAGCACCCGGGCGACCATCTTCCCCGCCTCCACACCGCCTTCCTGAAAGTCCGGGAAGAACGACGCAACCGCTCCTTGGAGCACCTCGAACGGTGCCGGCGAGAACACCGGCAACTTGCATTCGTTCGCCACCTTGATGAGGCTGGCGAACCCGGCGTGGGCGACGTTGCCGTAAAGCTCGATCGCATCGACCTTGCCGCAGAGCGACCGGGTCGCGTCGCCCACCTCGGTCACACTGCCGACCGGTGCAGCCGTAACCTGTAGGCCTGCCTGTTTCGCCGCCTTGGTCATTCGGTCCTTGAAGATGACCGAGAGCTGCTCCTCCGGACTGAAGAGCACCCCCACCCGGCGCGCCTTGGGCAATACGCGCCGAATCAACTCCATCCGGCGGCTTTGCTCCGGGTCCCCGAAGCCGGGCGAGTACACTCCGGTGATGTTGGGCAGGTGGCTGCTATCGCTGGTCCCAGCGCCGGCCGCGAACGGGTCGGACAAGAGGTTGAAAACGATCGGTATCGACTTGGCCCGTTTCACCGCTGCCTGCAGGGTGGCGTCCTGCAGGGTGACGATGACTTTGGCCTTGGCATCGATGGCTGCGTCGATGAGGCTGGGCAGCGTCGCCAGATCACCTTGGGCGCTGGAGATCTTGAGCTCGAAATCCCGGTCCGGCTCCAAGCCGGCCTCGCGCAGTCCCACTCTGATCGCGTCCTCCCCCCACTCCGTCCCCATCCAGTCGGCCGCGCGGATCAGGGCGATGAGCGGCTTACTCCCGGTACCCCCACTGGCTCCGGATGCTTGGTCCGCCGGTGGGTTCGCATCCGGCTTGCCTCCGCAACCGGTTCCCAGAGCGAGGCAGGCCACGAGGCCAACCGATATGACGGGCAGACGAAGGCGCCCCGAATGGCCGCTCATTTTTCAATTCTCCGTAGACTAGTGATTAGGAATACGTGATCGTTACTGCCGGGATGCACGGTGGGGCCGTCCCGCCGCGAGGCGTCCCTCGCTGCGGGCCAGCACATAGGCGTAGATCTGGCCGATCCGCTCATCGTCCAGCACACCCTCGAATCCTTTCATTATCTTGTTCTCCGCTTTGTTCTCGGTCCCGTTGCGCACGACCACCCGGAACGAGTCGGGCGTGACCTCTCCCTCGGCCGAGATCGAGTAGCGCAGGTCAGGGGCGTCGGCGGTGCCGACCGCGTCAGGAGCATGGCAACGCTCGCAGTATACGGCGTAATACTTCCACCCCTGATACTCGGCCTCGGTGACCAGTAGCTTGTCCTGGGCCGTGTCGGCCGATGGAGCAGCGGGAGCCGGCGCGACCGGCGCGCTCGGCACCTTGGCCGGCTCGGCCGGCTCGACGGTCGGGGCGGCTGTGGCAGCAGGCGCTCGGCTGCACCCTGGCAGACCCCCCATCGCAACCAGCGTCACGCACCAGGCAGCAGCCCGTCCGCGGAGCACATTTCGTCGCGGCTGGTCCATCTTGCCCCCTGTCTCCTACAACTGCACTACCGCCTGACCCCAACGTTCGGCGTCCTTGTCTTCCTGCAGGACCGCCGACAAATCGACCACCACGGTATCACCGTCGCGCCGGATGGCGTATCGGTCGAGGGCACGGGTGGCACGCCCGGAGATGAAGGTGCCATCCGGCTGAAAGGTGCTCTTGTGCTTGGGGCAGCGAATCCGCCGCTCCTCCGCCTGCCACCGGAGCGCCGTGCGCTGGTGCGGGCACCACAGCGCGAAGGCATAGATCCGGTTTTGCTCCCGGACCAGAATGACTTCGTGCTCCCGATCGATGGTCGCCTCGTCCTGCGCCGGGATGGGATAGACTGCCTCATCGCCGGCGATCCGGAGTGCCGCGGTGGGCCTGAGGTTCAGTCCGAAGACCTCGGCGGGCGACGCGCCCAAAGCGGTACAGACCACCAGGGATGCCGCCTCGCGCAGGAAGTCGCGCCGCTGTTGAGGGCCGTGCATCAACACCTCCTCCTGCCGGGCATCAGGCAGCGCTCATCAGCACAGTGCCGGCCAGAATGAGGCCCAGCCAGAGTGCTATACTTGCGGCGGAGACATAGCGGAGGCGGGCCCAGAGCACCGGTGAGTCAGGTTCCCCACCGCGGAGGGCGGTCTCGGTCCGGGCCAGGACAAATCCATTGGCCAGGAGCAACCCTAGAAGAAGCATCTTCACCCAGAAGACCGGCGAGCGAGCAAAGGTCTGGACGTCGGCGGCAAACAAGAGGAACCCACTGCCGAGCGCGATCACCAGCCCCAACATCACCGGCCGGTGAATGGTGTGAAGGTGCGCCAGGTGACGGATCTGGCCGGAGAGTCGCGCGGCCCGCATCGTGAGAAAGGTTTCCCGGTCGGTGGCGATGGCGAAGCCTCCACCCAGGAAGATTCCCGCGACGTGAAGGAAGGTGACCGTGGTTTGGAGGGTCGGGCTGTCGCCGTAGAGCGAGGCCCAGGGCTGGGCGAGGCGCGCGAGCTGGTCTACCAGATCCGGTGCGCTGGACATCCGCCTGCCTCGTGGCGTTGCCGCCTTCCGACCGCAGAGTGCTAGGCTCGAAAACACCAACATACAGTTTGCCGTAGGTCTTGCAAGACTCGCATGCCCCCCACCTGAGGGCGCATTCCGGATCGGCCTAGCGCCCCCAGGGTTTAGCCGTAGATTGGTGCGACGACAACCGTCGACTCCGTCGGTGATTCGACGAAGCCAGCCCGTGGGAGTGTCCCCCAGTGGCCCTCACATTGGAACGCATCACCGCGGCTCTCGCTGCCCGTTACAAGGTGCAGCGGGAACTTGGCCAGGGGGGCATGGCCAAGGTCTATCTGGCGCACGACCTGAAGTACGAGCGGCCAGTAGCGGTGAAGGTCCTCCTCTCCGAGCTGAGCGAGTCGGTTGGCCCCACCCGATTCCTCCACGAGATTCAAATCGCCGCCCGGCTCCGCCATCCTCACATTCTGCCCCTGTACGACTCGGATGAGACTGACGGCTTCCTTTATTATGTCATGCCCTATGTGGAGGGCGAGTCGTTGCGGGACCGGCTTACCCGGGAACGCCAGCTTCCGGTCGCCGACGCCCTTCAGATTGCCCGCGAGGTAGCCGACGCGCTGAGCTACGCCCACAAGTCTGGCGTCATTCATCGGGATATCAAGCCGGGCAACATCCTTCTCGACGCGGGGCACGCCGTGGTGGCGGATTTCGGGATTGCCCGAGCCATCGGCGTAGCCAGCTCCAGTGCCTTGACCGGCCCGCGCCAGGTGATTGGCACTCCGGCCTACATGAGCCCGGAGCAGATCGAGGGCAGCGACTACCTCGATGGCCGCAGCGACGTTTACAGTCTGGGGTGCGTGCTCTTCGAGATGCTGGTGGGAGAGCAGCCGTTCTCGGGCAACACCCTCGAGGCGGTCATAGCTCGACGGATCCAGACTCCCTCCCCCTCATCTCGTACCTTCCGCGAACTGGTGCCCGAGGCGGTGGACGACGCGGTCAGGAAGGCTATGGCCTCGTTGCCTGCCGACCGCTTCAAGACCGCCGCCCTCTTCGCCGAGGCCCTGGGCACTCCCGCCACCGTTGCCATCGCGGTCGGAGCGGCGCAGGCCATGGTTCACGAGGTCGTCGCCGCGAGCAAGTCGGTTGCCGTGCTGCCGTTCGAGAACATGAGCACCGACCCGGAGAACGAATACTTCAGTGACGGCATCACCGACGACATCATCGCCCAGCTCTCCAAGATCAGCGCGCTCAAGGTGATCTCCCGAACGTCGTCGATGCAGTACAAGAAGACCACCAAGAAGATCACTGCCATTGCAGAAGAGCTTGGAGTGGGCTCGATCCTCGAGGGCAGCGTCCGCCGCGCCGGGCAGCGAGTACGGATCGTGGTGCATCTGGTCGACCCCAAGACCGAGAAACACCTCTGGGGCGATACCTTCGACCGGCAACTGAGCGACATCTTCGAGGTGCAGAGCGAGGTGGCGCAGCAGATTACCGGGGCGTTGTCGGTGGCGCTGTCTCCGGAAGAGAAGTCGCGGGTCGAGAAGAAGGCGACCGGCGACGCCGACGCGTACAACCTGTATCTGCTCGGGCGCTTTCACGCCAACAAGTGGTCGGCGGCCGACGTCCAGAAAGGGATCGAGTTCTACCAGCAGGCCATCGCCAAGGACCCCGGTTACGCGGTGGCGTATGCCGGTCTGGCCGACGCCTACGAGCTGCTCAGCATCGGCTTCGGCTCCAAGCCGCCGGCGGAATACCTGGCCCAGGCCAAGGCCATGGCGCTGAAGGCACTGGAAATGGACGACTCGCTAGCCGAGGCCCATACCTCGCTGGCCTACGCCCGTTGGCTCGGCGATCTGGACTGGTCGGGTGCGGAGCGCGAGTTCAAACGCGCTCTCGAGCTCAAGGGCAGCTACGTCATGGCCCACGAGTGGTACGCCGAGTACCTGGCGGCGCTCGGCCGGCACGACGAGGCGCTGGCGGAAGCCAAGCGTGCCCAGCAGCTGGATCCGCTCTCGGTTCCGGTGAATCGGGCCGTGGGCTGGATCCTCTATTTCGGCCGCCGCTATGACCAGTCGATCGAGGAGCTGCGCAAGACCTTGGGGATGGACGCCAGTTTCCTCGGCGCCCGGTTGGTGCTCTGGTGGGTGTATATCGCGAAGGGAGAATACGACGAGGCCATCACCGATATCCGCAAGGAAATCGACGCGGGGGGGATGCGCACCGTCAAGAAGCTGATGCTGGCATTTGCCTGCGCTGCGGCGGGAAATCGGGAGGAGGCCGGCGGAATTCTGTGGGAGCTGGAGTCCAAGCTGGCGGAAGAGAACCGGTTGGCCCTGCTGACCGCGCTGGTGTCCACCGCTATGGATGCCAAGGACCAGGCGTTCGAGCAGCTGGAGCGGGCCTATCAATTTCGGGAGCCTGGGTTGCTGTTCCTCCGAGTCGCGCCCTGGGCCGATCCATTGCGCTCCGACCGGCGCTACGCGGCGCTACTGGAGAAACTAGGCCTCGCCTGAGGTCACTTCGGTGGAGTAGCCGCCTCGACGTAGCAAAACCAGCCGGCGGCGTTCGCCGCATACCCAATTCGGGGTAGCAACTGCTCGCCTGCCAGCACGATTCCCCAGAAAAACAGAATGAGCGACAGAATGTGCGGAAGACCTTTCCGCAGCTTCCATGACTCGAATCCGCCCCAGGCGGCGGCGAGCATTACCATCGCGACGGCCCCGAGATACCCGGCGAGCTGAAGCCCACACCCGTGGGAGTAGGGCCACTGGGTCATGAGAGCACCCAGTCCTACGCCGAGGAGCACCCGCGCCCAAAGGGCGATCAGGCTACCCCGGTCGGAACGAACGCTGGATGATACGGCGGGCCCGGATCTGGGCGTGACGATTGGCCGTGGGGACGCGGATCCGTCACGGGGCGGACCGGTGTCACGGCTTACGGGGGCGGTGCGCTCGAGCTGCGCGAGCAGCCGGTCCACTTCTCGCGCCATCGGATCAGGCTGAGACCGCGGCGTGTGGGCATGGGATCCCGTAGGAGAGGACTCGAATAGCTCGGCATCGTGCGGCATTTGTCATACCAGACGAGCGCTCTCGAGCGTAACCAAATCCCTGAGTTCCCATTACCCTTGCCCTGTTGTTCCGGTGGTCAGTGACGATGGTTGCGCGCCCTGGCAGTTCGCCGT
Organism: uncultured Gemmatimonadales bacterium; assembly: GCA_963812755.1. Lineage (GTDB taxonomy): Bacteria > Gemmatimonadota > Gemmatimonadetes > Gemmatimonadales > GWC2-71-9 > CAVVWJ01. The sequence goes on from CAWEWK010000007.1 coordinate 386,924, forward strand.
GTCAAGGCGTCGTCCCACCCTGCAAGCTCCTGCAGGTCAGGTGCGCGTTCGTGCGGCCCGATCGAGCAGCCCGCGGACACTCCGATCGAGCTCCTCGAGCGAGAACGGCTTCTGAAGGAAAGGAGCGCCCGGGCTGAGCAGGCCGCGACGAATGACGTCGTCGCCCGGATACCCGGACATGAAGAGGACCGGCAGCGTGGGATGGAAGCGCGCCAACGCGTCAGTCAGGGCCTTTGCGCTGAGGCCGGGCATGACCACGTCAGACAGGATCAGATCAACGGGTGGTGATGACCGCGCGATCAGCGCTAAGCCGGCTTTCCCGCTTTCCGCCTCGAGCACCGTATAGCCCAGCTCCTGGAGACTCTGGCGCGCCAACTCTCTCACCATCGGCTCGTCTTCCAGCACCAGAATCGTTTCTCGCCCCCCTCGCGCCGGACGTGGCGCCGCTGGGGCGCCATCGGACAGCCGCTCAGCAGCGCCCATCAGCGGAAGGTACACTTTGACCGTGGTGCCGAGGCCTACCTCGCTGTACACCCAGACGTAGCCACTCGACTGCTTGACGATGCCATAGACCGTCGCGAGTCCCAGGCCGGTGCCCTCGCCGACGGCCTTGGTCGTGAAAAACGGCTCGAACACACGCGCCCGCGTGGTGGCGTCCATTCCGGCTCCGGTATCGCTGACCATGATGGCGGCATAGCGTCCGGGCACCATCATGATCTCCGGATGCAAACTGGCGTAGCCGGCATCGAAAGCCTTTTCGCCGAGCTCTATGGTGAGCCGCCCTCCAGGCCCCATCGCGTCACGCGCATTCGCCGCCAGATTGATCAGAACCTGCTCCAGCTGTCCGGGATCGGCATAGACCTGAAGCGGCTCGGCCGAGGGCCGCACCTCCAGCGTCTTGTCCACGCCGAGGAGTTGCCGCAAGAGAGGTGCGACGTTCTGAACCAGCGGCTCCAGCTGAATGATCGAGGGGCGAAGCACTTGCTGGCGGCTGAATGCGAGGAGCTGCTGGGTGATGCCGGCTGCGCGGGTGGCGGCCCGGACAATCTGCTCCACTTCGTGGCGCTGAGGGTGCTCCGGCGGAAGCTCCTGCAGCACAAACCGGCTGAACCCGATGACCACCGTCATCATGTTGTTCACTTCGTGCGCCACGCCGCCGGTCAGCTTTCCCACCGCCTGGAGCCGTTGAGCCTGCGCCAATTGTTCTTGCATCCGCTTGTGGGCGGCAATCTCTCGCCAGGCGATGATCCCGCCGGTGATTGTCCCCTCCTTGTCACGGATCGGACCGGCGTCGCACAGCAACGGCACCCGAGACCCGTCGGGGCGCAGCAAGGCCCACTCTTCTCCTTGAATCACCACGCCGTCCCGAATGGCCCGGATGAGCGGGAGCTCGGCGGCCGGCGCAGGGACTTCCTGGTCGGGTCGGCAGGCCGGCACCAGCGACGCCTGCTGCTCAGCGGTGAGCCCACGCACCTGCTCCCATGATAATCCGAGCAGCTCCAGCCCGAAGCGGCTGACCAGCCGAATCCTTCCGTCCGGCGCATCGGCGATGGTGATTCCCTCGGGGATGTAGTCCAGAACCGCCTGGAGAACGTCGCGACCTCCTTCAGCGGCCAGCCTCGCCTCTCGCTCCGCCTCATACAGCCGAGCATTCTCGACCAGAAGCTGCGCCTGGCGGACCTCCTCCGCCATCCGCGCATTCTCCAGCGGGGCGGCCATCTGATCGGCAAGCGCAGTGAGAATGACTTCGGCGCGATCGGAGAGCCCAATGTCATGCGGCAGCGCGGTAGCTATGACCCCGGTCACTCGCCCGCGAACTACCAGAGGAACCGCAACCACTCCCTCCGGCGACTTCTCACCCAGCACTGGTGCGAGCCGGACGATCAACCCCTCGTCCAGAGCGCCAGGAAACAACTCGGGCTCCGGGCTGTCCAGCCCGTACCAGGCACGGAGGCGCAGTCCGCCGCCGTCATCGGTGAGGAGGACGACCGATCGTTCGGCGCCGAGCAGCACGGCAGCCTGCTCGACCGCCATTTGCATGATCGGCTCCAGCGATGCCGCATTGCTCACCGCGCGGCTCACCTGGGTCAGGGCTCTCAGCAGCTCGGCGGGATCGCGGTCCGACAAAGGAAGGATCATGGGCTTCCCGATTCGCCGACCCGGAGTCCGGTGCCGGCGATCTCCACCTCCCGGATCGCCAAGTCGTGGGCGCTGTTGCGCGATTTGAGCACGCATACGCTGCGACGAAGGCGGTCCCTAGCCTCGATGTCGAGCAGCACGATGTTGTCCGTAACCGCGCTGAAGTGGAGCTTGTCGGTGAGGCCTCCGCTGCTGTGGCGGATGCTCATTCCGGTCTCGAAGGTGAGGACCGAGGAGATCCCCTTGCGCGCAAAATGCTGGCTCAGCGCGTAGAGGTAGTCATGCACCCTTTGGGAGTCTCCCGCGGCGGTGAGGAGGTCGCCGATCCCATCCACTGCGACTCGGCGAATGCCCACCGTGGTGATCAACTCGAACGCCTCCCCGATCAGGCTGTCGATTTGGAGCTCGACCGGAGAGAGGTAAATGCCGTGCCACCGCTCGTCGGCCTCCTTATCCAGGCCGCCGCTGAGCGAATGGATGAACCGGGCTAACTGACTCGGGTTCTCCTGGAAATTGAGATACAGGATGGGCTCGCCCTGCTTGACCCCCTCGAGGCAGAACTGGAGAGCGACAGTGGTCTTTCCCGAGCCGGTGGGACCGGCAATCAGAGTGCAGCTCCCTCGCCATGGACCGCCTCCGAGCATCGCGTCCAGACCTGGGATACCGGTGGAGACCCGCGCCGAGGACGGGGTGTATTCTCGGGGAAAATTAGGCGATACCAGGCGAGGGAAAAATTGCAGCCCGCCAGGGGTGATCCTGAATCCGTGCAGACCTTCTCGATAGGAGGAACCACGAAGCTTGGAGACCCGCGCGTACCGCTCATCCCGCGTGCTGCTCTTGTGCCGGGCGAACTCGACGATCGCGTCCGCGACCGCGAATTCGGGATACCGGGTGGCCTCCTCTTCGCTGTACTCACCCAGCAGAAAGGTGGTGGTGTCGTAGGCGGTCAACAGGCCGGCCATGTCGGACACGAATAGTCTCATCTCCGAGACCGAAGTGAACAGATCGTGCACCGCTTTGAACGAGTCGATGACGATGATGCCGGGTGAGAATTCCTTGATCGCTTCTCTCAGCCGTGCCACCAGCCCCGGCGCTCCCCGCTCTACCAGGGTCATGCCCAGGTCTTCGTAGTGAATTGCCGTGCCGATCTTGGCATCATCGTAGAAGGACAACTGCTGGAGGTAGGTGATGACTTTGGCCAGCGGCTCCGACAGCGTGGTGAGGTACAGCACCGGACGCTCCGGGGTGGCGTTGTGCACCGCCAGTTGCTGGGCGAACAAGGTCTTGCCGGTCCCGGGCGCTCCCATGATGAGGTTGATCGAGTTCGCAGGGAACCCGCCGCCCAGGATAGCATCCGCCCCGGCGTTGCCGGTGGTCACCCGTGGGAGGCCGTCAGTGTCGCTCATGTCGATCCGGTGGCCGAGGATGGCTTCGGCTGGGCCAGGAGATCGCGGACAACCTGAACCAGACGATGCTCCGCGAGGGGCTTCCTGAGAAACGCTTCGGCACCCGCATCCCGCGCTCGTGACTCTGCCGCGAGGACGCTGAAGACCACAACCGGAATGCCTTTGGTCTCACCGGTGGCCTTCAGCTGGTGGCAGAGGGCCAGTCCATCCAGCCCGGGGACCAGGATCTCGGTGATAACGATGGCGGGCCGCAGCGACCGCGCCAGCTCGAGCGCCTCGGCCCCGTTCTCGGCGAAGTGAACCACAAAACCCGCCTGATCGAGGAAGTAGGCTTCCAGCTCGCGGATATGCGGGTCGCGCTCCACGCACAGGATCAGTGCACGCGCGCTGGGGACGATGGTGGAGCGAGTCGGGAGGGCAGGATCCGGAGTCCGTCTCACGCCGGGAATGTACCTCCGAACCACATCCGGGCAACCCCGCGCTCGGCGATATCCTGACACTTGGTGCCGATCTGCTCGTAGTAGGTTTACCGCCATGGATTCCTCCTTCAGCTTGAGCCGCCGCGCGGCGATCGGCGCCATCGGCGCGGGCGCCGCCGCGGTTCTGCTCCGGCCCCTCTCCGCGCTTGCCCAGGCCGAGCCGGCTACCAAGACCATACCCTCCAGCGGCGAGAAGCTTCCGGTGGTGGGCCTGGGCACCTGGATCACCTTCAACGTGGGCGACGACCCCGAGTTGCGGGACGAGTGCGCCGCGGTGATGCGAGCCTTCTTCCAGGAGGGCGGCCGGCTGATCGACTCCTCCCCGATGTACGGCTCTTCCCAGTCGGTGGTCGGTTATGGTCTCGCCCGGCTCGGCCGGCCCCCTGCCCTCTTTGCGGCCGACAAAGTCTGGATTTCCTCGGGCGCTCAGGGGCCGGACCAGATCGAGGAATCCCGCACCCATTGGGGCGTCCCCCGGTTCGATCTGCTGCAGGTGCACAATCTTCTGGGTTGGGAGGAGCACCTGCCGGCGCTGCTCGCCATGAAGCAGGCAGGTCGGGTCCGCTACGTGGGAATCACCACGTCGGAGGGGCGGCGGCACGACGAGATCGAACGGGTCATGGCCAGCCGGCCGATCGACTTCGTCCAGATCACTTACAACGTCCTGGACCGCGAGGTCGAACAGCGGATCCTGCCACTGGCCCAGGATCGAGGCATCGCGGTCATTGCCAACCGGCCGTTTCGGCAGGGCGATCTCATCCGCCAGGTTACTCGCCACCCGCTTCCCTCCTGGGCCCGAGAGATCGGCGCGGCAAGCTGGGCGCAGCTGATTCTCAAGTTCATCATCTCCCATCCGGCGATCACCTGCGTCATTCCGGCGACCAGCCAGGTGGCGCACGTGGTCGAGAACCTGCGCGCTGCCGCCGGCCCTCTGCCCGATGCGGCCATGCGCCGGCGCTTGGCGGCTCATTTCGAGTCGCTCTGATGTCGGAGTGGTGGAAGTACACCGTCTCGGATTTTCTGCTCTTCTCGCCTCGCACCTATTACCGAATGATCGAGCGGTACAACGAAGCCGTCTGGCCGGCCCACATCGTGACGCTGGGCCTCGGGCTGGTCATCATCTGGCTGCTGCGCCGCCCGTCCTCGCGGCAAGGACAGGTGATCTCCGCGATCGTGGCGGGCCATTGGGCCTGGGTGGCCACGGCGTTCCTCTGGCAGCGGTACGCGACGATTAATTGGGCTGCGACCTACGCGGCATGGCTCTTCGCCCTCGAGGTGGCGCTTCTGGTTGGCCTCGGGGTGATCCGGAAGGCAGTGAGCTTCAGGATTCACCGTAGTGCCGGGGGGATCGTGGGAGTGGGACTGCTCGTCCTGGCGGTGGGACTCTACCCACTTCTTGCTCCCATCCTCGGGCGGAGCTGGCGGCAGGCTGAAGTGTTCGGGATGGCGCCTGACCCCACCGTGCTGGCGACGCTCGGCCTGCTGCTGTCGGCAGAGGGGCGATCGCGCTGGTCGCTCCTGCTAGTACCGGTTCTCTGGTGCCTCTTCAGCGGGGCAACGCTGTGGGCCATGTGGTCCGCGGGCTAGCACAGCGTTTTGTCACTGGTGGTTCAGGTGGGAACCAACACCGTCAGGGTCTGAGACTCCAGTCCGATGTCCACCCGTGTCGCTGACGGATCACCATTGGACGCGGCTTCGGATTCCACTCGCGCGCCGGCCCGTTTGATCCGGTCATCGATGCGCACGGCCACTCCCTCGATCGAGATCTGCGCTCGGCGCGCCCGCCGCACGCTCAGATCCGGCGGCCTGGCATCTCCCTTGAGGCGATCTACCAGATATTGGTGAAGTCGATCACGCTGCTCCACGTCCAGCAGCACTACATCGAGGAGACCGTCGGTTGGCACCGCCTCCGGCGCCAGGCAAAGCCGGGGCCCGATCGAGCCGGTATTCAGGACTTCGCAGAAGAGATAATCCCCGGACGCGTCCGCTCCATCGAGGGTGACCGTCCACTTGAGCGGTGGGAAATCGATCAGCGCGCGCCTCAGGAATCGAAGCTCGCGCATGAATTCCAGCCGATTCTCAGTCGCTGGGTGCTGATCCGTCCTCCTTCTTGGACTTCGCCAAGCAGATCGCCTCGGCGAGCAAGCCCACACCGACCCCCTCGAAGAACCGGGACTCGCCCCAGGGACCTCGCACCAGACCCACGTCGAACGCCAAGGGCCGAGCGGACTCGAGGCCGGCGATGATCTTCTTGGGCTTGCCCCTGAGGCCAAGCGCAGCAGCGATGTTGTTGGCGGTACCGATCGGTATGATGGCAAGCGGAATGCCGGTCCCTACGAGGTGCCTTGCAACTCGGTTGACCGTGCCGTCGCCGCCGGCCACCACGACGAGATCACCCAGGTCCTTCAAGGCCTCCGCGAACTTCCCTTTCTTGGTGGACCGATAGGTCACCCGGTGACCGAGGTCCTCGAGCCACCCGAGAAGCTTCTTGGCCCCGGGTGTCTGGTCCCCGGCAGTGGGGTTATGCATCAAAGTAACATTCATGGGGGAGAGCCTGGCGGTCACTCTTGAGAGGGAGCTGGCGGTACCATGCGAATACTGGTCACGAACGACGATGGCGTCTACAGTCCCGGGCTACTCGCGCTGGCCGACGCGGCAGCCGGTTTCGGCGAGGTTCTGGTGGTCGCCCCTGACGTGGAACGATCTTCGACCGGTCATGCGATTACGGCGAGCCGCCCGCTCTCCTACCGGCGAGCCACGGTAGGGGACTTCGAGGCCTACCGGGTGAATGGTACCCCCGCCGACTGCGTCGCGCTCGGATCATATAACTGGGAGAAAGTGGACGTGGTACTCTCCGGGATCAATCTCGGGGTGAACCTGGGGAACTCCGTCTGGCACTCGGGCACCCTCGCGGCCGCTAAGCAGGCAGCCTTGCTAGGACTGCGCGGCATCGCGCTCAGCACCCCGGCCGGAAAGGTCGACCCCGACTTCGAGAGCCTGAAACCGCATGTGCAGCGAGTGCTCGGCCATCTCCTGGTTGAGTCGTCGTTGCCGCTGGTGAACGTCAACTTCCCCCGTGAGCCCAAGGGTGTCAGGTGGACCCGCCAGGCCGTGCATCAATACGACGGCAAGGTGGTACCGGGAGAAGATCCCATGGGGCGAAAGCACTATTGGTTCACCGTCATCCCTATCGAGGAGGCGGAAGAGGGCACCGATCGGTGGGCGGTGAGACAGGGTTACGTGTCGCTCACCCCCCTGCGCCTGGACCTCACCGATGAGGCAGAGTTGGCCCGGGTATTGGTGGACCATCCCTTGAGCTGAGCGTCCAGCATGATTCTGCTAATCGCCTTTACCATCGGCATTGTCGCCGGCCTCCGCTCGATGACCGCGCCCGCCATTGTGGCCTGGGCCGCCCATCTCGGATGGCTTCAGTTGGAGGCGACTCCGCTTGCATTTCTGAGCACCCCGGTGGCGAGATACGTTCTGCTGGCCCTGATGCTCGCAGAGCTGGTGGCCGACAAGCTGCCTTTCACGCCCAGCCGGAAGAGGCCGGGGCCATTCATCGCGCGGATCCTGTCTGGAGGGCTGGCTGGTGCGGCACTGGCCGTCGGGCTGGGCCACTCACTACCGATGGGTGCCGTTGCCGGCGTCCTCGGCGGCGTGGCGGGGACCCTCGGCGGCTACCGGGCTCGCATGGGTCTGGTGCGCACGCTCGAAGTGCCCGACTACGTCGTGGCACTGACGGAGGACGTCGTGGCGGTCGGAGGGGCGCTGCTCCTCACGGCCTTGGGGTCGAGCCTGGCCTAGGCCTCCCCTTCCTCGGCTACTTCGGTTCCGCGGTCAAGCTCGCCTGGCGTCGAGCCTCAGCCACCAGACTCTTGGCCTGCTCGTCCGCCGCGCGAATGATCCCCGCTGCCTTCTCATCGGCCTCCTTGCGAAGCCGGTCCGCGGCCGGCTCGGCGGCGGCTCGGACGATTGGATTGCTGGATCGCTGCACCAGCGCGTCCGCCTGCTCGTAGCCCGTCCGCTTTACCGTGGCCGCCGTCGATTCGGCTTCCTGCCGGATGGTCGCGGCGCGCTGTTCCGCCTCGGCAACCAGGCGCGCTGCATCGACTCCCGTTTTCTTGGCAACCTCCTGCTGGACCAGCTGTTTGGCGGTTTCCTTGGCCGAGGCGACCACGTTGCCGGCGTCGATCTTCACCGCGGGATCTTTCACCGTGCCGGTGAGCTGAATCGGCAATTCGACCTCGGCTGCAGATTGGAGGTCGATCCCCGATCGGCCCGCCCGCGACACCAGATTGCCGATGGCCTGATTCGCCGCGCCGCCCAACTCGGAGCTGGGCACCCGAAGCCGAAGGCCGTAATTCAGGGACTGGTCGAAGCCGTTGGAGCCGCTCACCGTCAGCGTCGTCTTCCCCAATTTCACCGCAAACGGCTCGACCTGCAGCCGGCCGTCCCGGATCTGAATGGTCGACGCTATGCTGTCCAGCGTTGGATTGTTCAAGAGCTGGAGCTTGGTCGCCTCGGCGATCTTGTTCAGGGCCGGAAAGTCCTGCAGCGTGATGAACGAGGTTTGGAGCGAGCCCCGTCCGGTGAGGGCGTTGAACAAGGGCATCATGTCCTTACCCAGGGCGCCGTTCAACTGGAGATTGGCAGAGAAGTTTCCTTTGGCGTATTTGGCCACCGGAGCCAGCGCTTGCACCGTCATCAGCGCCTGGAAAGCCGCCGGGATCTGGATCTTGGTCATCCGCAGACCGATGTCGAATGTCGGCTTGGCCGGGTTGGTCGTCTCGTAAAAACCAGCCAGATCGAACTCTCCGCCCAGGGTGTTCAAGCGAAAATTCTCCAGGATGACCCGCTGGTCCTTGACCTGGAGACGGCCGCGCGCATTGGTCATCTTCAGCTTGTCATACAGCAGCTCGGCCACGGTCGCATCCAACCCGAAATCGATCTTCGGCGGTACTCGAATGACCTTCAGGTCGCCCTCGCCGGTTCGCCATTCGTCCAGATTGAACCGATTGCTGCGCAGCGTCGCGTTGCCTCGGAGCACGTCGTCGCGGAAGGCGTAGCCGAGGAGGTTCTCCAGTGAGCCTGTGGCCTGGAGATCGCTGCTCCCGATGGACCCCCTGAAGGACTTGAGCTCTGCCCTCTGGGGGGCAAACTGAAGCGACGCCTCTTGGATCGTCATGGGATGGGGGAGGTCCTTGCCTTTGACCGTGATGTTTGCCACCTCCACGCTGCCCCGCGCCCCGACCTTGTCGTACTGCTTGGTATCGAGATACGACATGCGGGTGCGCACCGCGGCGTTCGCCGCCACTCGGCCGCTCAGCTCGTCAAACCCCTGCAGCTTCATCGTTCGACGGACATCTGCCAGATCCAGCTTACCCACCACCCGGAGGTCCACGTCGGGATCCGATATGGGCGTCCTGAGCACCATCCCAGCGTCGACCGGGTCGCGCCCGACCAGGACGTGGAAGCGATCTAGCTTTACCACGGTGCTGTCGGCAGCGCCGCCGGGGTTGGTGATCGAGAGGTCGACGAAGATGTCTCGCGCCGGGAGCGGGAGATCGGGATAACGGAAGGTCCCGTTGTCGACCTTGGCGTTCAGTGCGAATGAAGGAAAGGCGCTGTCCCCGTAGGTGCCTTTGACCCGTCCCGAGACCGCGATCTTTCCCGAGGTCTGCACCGACTTGAAGTCGTTGGCGTAAATCGCCGGCACCAGCGAAAGGATGTGCTTGAAGTCGGTGCTTGGGGTATTGAAGGCCAAGTCGAGGCCGAGGTTCTCTCCGTCCTTGCGGGCGGAGCCCGAGACGCCGAGCAGGAGATCGTTGAGCCGTACCCCACTGTTCTTGAGGGTGAATGCCTTCTTGGCCAGATCCGCCTGGACGTCGAGCGTGAGGTCGAGCCTTACCCGGTTGAGATAGGGAACGCCGGCAAACGTCAGGCTCAGGGTGTCGGCGTGGGCCCGGGTTTGGAGCATGACGAGGTCTTTGCTGAAATCACCGGAGAGCGACTGCTGAAATCCGCTCAGCCAAGCCTTCAAGCCTGCTTGGCGATTGTCGACGGTGAGCCCGGCATCGCGGATCTCGAAGCGCCGTAAGCTGATCGATACGGGGCTTGCGGCCTCCGGCTGGCGCTTGGCCGGCGTTTCCTTTGTTATGTCCCAGTTGGCGGTGCCGTCCTCCAGCGCTATCAGCGATAACCTCGGCCGGTCCAGCTCGATGGAGCGCACCACGATCGGCTCACCGTTGCTGCGCAACGCGTTCTTCACCACACTCGCCAGATCCAGCACCACCTGGAGGTGCTTGACCGAGGCCAGGGTGTCGCCCTCGAACTTGCCGACCCCCGCGGCGGTGAAGTCGTCGAGCCGCAGAGTGAGGTCGGGAAAGTCACGGAAGAAGGTGAGACTGACGTCCCGCCAGTCGATGCGGGCGTTGAGCGTGCGATTCGCTTCGACCTTTGCCCGTTGGGCTATCCGGTCGCGAAACAACACCGGCAGGAGGATCAGCAGGACGAGCGGAACGACGAGTACGGTCCCGATCAGGGCCAGGATTCGTGTGCGACGTTGCATAAAGTCACCTCTAGAGCTCAGTCCGCAAGATAGCCCGTCAGCTCCGAGGCGATGTGTCGCATGACCTCAAATCGTTACCTGGCCGTCACCTCGAACAGCTCGCCCAGCCAGTGCCGGCAGCGGACCTCAAACTCGCGGGTCGTGACCTCGGCCGGACACGGCATGGTCCCGATGAACTCTCCAACGCGGGAGACCGCCCATTCAGCCGTGGCGGTGTCGCCGGCACGCTCTCCTAACCGCTCAAAGTGAAAAGGGGTGCTGCGCCAGATGAGTGAGTGGGCGTGATGGTGCATGTGCCGCTCCGGAGATCGAGGAAATCAGGTAGCGATCGTTAGTCTGTGCGAGGACCTTCCTTGAGGAGCGCCTGGAACGCAGGATCGTGGCGAACCGGATCCCAGGTTGGGTCGGACCGCAGCAAGGGGATGGAGATCGTGGAGGGAAGCGACAGCAGCAAACGGAGCTGCTTCACCGTCGAGTCGGCTTGTCCCAGCGTGGCGTAGACCACGGCCAGGTTGCGAAGCATGTCCACCCCGAACCAGGTGTCCTTCGAAGGCGGCCGCAACTCCACAGCACGCTGGCCCTCCCGCTCGGCTGGTTCGCGACGGCCGAGGCCGGCGTAGGCTTGGGCTAACGAGGCGTGCAAAGCCGGGTCCTCGGGACGGGCCTTGGTCCTGCGCTCCAATACCATTGCCGCAGAGTCGAAGTAGACCCTGCTGGCTCGGGCATTCCCCCGGTACCGGAGAATCCGTGCTCGGGCGAGATAGTACCCGGCGGAATCATTGCCCGAGCGCTCGAGGGTGACTTGGTCGGCGGCCGCTTGAGCGGCGCTGTCCAGTCTGGTCCAGAGTGCGGCGCCGATATCAAACTGCGGAGCCCAGAGCGCGAGGTTTTCTCTGGCGCCGCGGCTGATTCCTTCCTCCAGCGCCCCTATCGCTTTCCTGGCATCGCCGTCCCGCGCCAGGATCAGTACAGCCTTGTACATGTGGGCCGGCGTATTGGGTTCCAGCTCCACGGCTCGGTTGACGTAGCGTTCTGCTTCGTCATACTCGCGGCGCCGCAGGTAGAGCTCGAACAGATCGAGGTTCTTTACTCCGGATCTTGGGTCCAGCTCGGCAGCCCGTCGCAGATTCGCCAGGGCCGATTCCCATTGTCCCAGGCGCCGCTCGACCAGTCCGCGAGCCCAGGCCAGATCGCTGTTGCTGGGGTCGCGCTGCTGGGCGGTGCGGAACTCCCGTAGCGCCTTCTGGTAATCCAGGTCGCCCCAATAGTGAACCAGTCCCAGCGCGAGGTGCGCTTCAGACAGCTTTGGCTGCAGCCGGAGAGCCGAGTCGGCGGCGCTTCGGGCAGCGGCCAGTCTGGCAGCGGTCCGATCCGCGAAGTGGAAGTGCCAGATGTGAGTCCGAGCCAATCGGGCGAAGGCGAGGGCAAACGTGGGGTCCAGCTCCGTCGCCTTGGCATACATTTCTTCCGCCTGCCCCAGTGCTTCCGGCCCCAGCTTGGCGAAGTAATCATTGCCCCGGAGATAGTAGTCGTAGGCGGCGAGGTTTTCGGTCGGCTTGGCGGCAAGGGCCTCTTGCTCCGGCTTCTGAAGCGCCAGGTCCAGGGCGCTCGCGACTTGCTCCGCGATCCGCGACTGCACCTGGAAGACCTCCTCCAGCGTCTCGTCGTAGCGCCCCGCCCACATATGGTGGTCATCGGATACTCGGATCAGCTGCGGGGTCACCCGCACCCGACTCGAGCCTTCGGACTTCTGCCAGCGCACACTCCCTTCCAACACGTAATCCGCCCCCAGCTCCCGCCCGATCCGCTTGAGCGGCTTGTCGCTCTCGCGATACTGGTCGGCGCTGGTACGGGAAATGACCCCCAGGTGGGGCAGCATGGCCAGCCGACTGGTGATCTCCTCCGTGATGCCGTCGGTGAAGTATTCGTCCTCCGGCGGGCCCAGATTCTGGAACGGCAGCACGGCTATGGTCGCGGTTTCAACCGGCTTCTCGCCTCGATCCCGGAGACCCAGCGCGAGCAGCAACACGGTTGCGGCAGCCGCCCCCACTCCCAGGAGCACGGCCGCCTGCCGCCGGCCGGCCGGATTTGCTCGGTCGGTCGGCGGCTCCGGCGCTCTCCAGCGCGGCGGTAAACTCGGCCGCGGTGTCGTAGCGGTCGACCGGCTCCTTGGCCAATGCCTTCGCCAGGACCTGCTCGACCGATTCGGGAACCTCCGGGCGCAGTGAGCGGATCGAAGGCAGCGGCGCGATGACCTGTTGGGAGATGACCGACTGCGGAGTGGGACCAGAGAATGGCGGATGGCCGCCGAGCATTTCATACAGCACGCAGCCCAGGCCGTAGATGTCGCTCCGTCCATCGAGCTCAGACGCACCGCCTGCCTGCTCCGGGCTCATGTACGCCGGCGTTCCGACCGCCAGGCCCGGAATGGTGAGCCGGTCGCCACCCGCGGCTTCCATCGCGGTGGCCACGCCGAAGTCGGCGACGACCGCCTGGTCGTCCTCGAACAGGATATTCTCCGGCTTGATGTCCCGGTGAATCAGTCCGTGGCGATGGGCATAGTCCAAAGCCAGCGCAACTTCCCGGGCAACGCGGATCGCTGCCGTCACCGGAAGCCGCCCCTCCCGCTCCAGCCGCTGGCGCAGCGACTCGCCGGCGAGGTAAGGCATGACGTAAAACAGCATGCCGTCGGCCTCGCCGGAATCGAAGAGCGGGAGAATATGAGGATGGGAGAGCCGGGCGATGAAGCGGATCTCCCGGAGGAATCGCTCGGGTCCTACGGAAGCGGCGAGAGTCGGGTGAACCACCTTGAGGGCGACGGGGCGGTCGTGCCTGACATCCTGCGCCAGATAGACGGTGGCGGTGCCGCCCTGGCCCAGCAGGGCCAGGCTGCCGTCCGGCCTGCGCTCGATTCGATATCGGTCTGCGAGAGACGCCGCAAGACGTTCTGACATTCAGATTTCCGCTTGACTCGCCGAGATGAGATGGATGAAGCATATCGGGGTGGCCTGAACCCGACCAGCCGCGCCGTGCCGCCAGAAGATCGCGGGCGAGGGAGGCGCCTGAACGAGAAGAGCCGGACGGGCTAGCCCGTCCGGCTCCGATTCTGCCGATTGACTGGTCCGGCTAGCGAGCGCCGACCAGGGCCTCCTTCGACACCAGCAGATCGCCCTCGAAGATCTCAGGCGTGCCGAGCTGGTCCTTGAGGGGGTCCGTCCTGACGAACTCCGCAGCGCGGCGGGTCGATTCCGTCGCCCCCGTCTTGTCCTCGAAGATCCCGATCGAGAGCAGCTCCTTGTTCCCCACGTTCACAACGTAGTAGCAGTGAAAGCCCCGGATATCCTGAGCGACTGGGACGAACTTGTTCTCTATCCGGCCTTTAAAGTCCTCGATGGCCTTCTGGTTGACGGCCCCCGGCTTAGGGGTGTACCGTCGAATAGTGGCGTACATCGTTCCCTCCGATCGTAAGTGTCATCGCCTCGTGGCGATGGCGAATAAAAAAGCCGAGCGAGTGATTGCTCAGCCGGTTTCGCCATTCGCTCGACCCGACGCTTGGGCGACCAAGAGACTACGGCGCCGGGCTTCGTTGCGTCTGAGGGACCCCAGTATAGGGAGTGGTCCCCGGGCGTCAAGACCCAAAAGAACAGATTGAAACGCTTCCTGGACTTGGCACCGACTGGGAGGTACCTATAGCGTGGCTCTCGCGTCCAGCTATCTATCGAGGACATTTCATGCCTGCCCGCACTCTTCCCGCCATCTTGCTACTCGTCGCGGCCGCCACCGGCGTCGGAGCCGTGCCTTCCGCGGCCCAACAAGCTCCGGCTCGAAAGCTGACGGTCCCGATCGAGTATTACAAACTGCCCAACGGGCTCAAGGTGGTGCTCTCCCGGGATACCACGACTCCCACGGCCGTCGTCGCCGTCTACTACAACATCGGCTTCCGGAACGAGCCCAGGAATCGCACCGGTTTCGCCCATCTCTTCGAGCACCTGATGTTCCAGGGCTCCCAGAACCTGGGGAAGATGGAGTTCATCCGGCTGGTAGAGCAGAACGGTGGGTTGCTCAACGGTTCCACCCGCTTCGACTTCACCAACTACTTCCAAGTCGTCCCCTCCAACGCCCTCAACACGATCCTCTGGGGTGAGGCAGACCGGATGCGGGGGCTCGCGATCGACACCGGCAACCTCAAGAATCAGCAGGAGGTGGTGAAGAACGAGGTGCGGGTGAACGTCTTGAACCAGCCCTACGGCGGATTCCCCTGGATCGATCTCCCGATGCGCGCCAATACCAACTGGTTCAACGCGCACAATTTTTACGGCGACTTGGCCGACCTCGACGCGGCCACCCTCGAGGATGCCGCGGCGTTCTTCAAGACCTTCTACGCACCGAACAACGCGGTCCTGGTGGTGACGGGGGACTTCGATGCCGCCGAGGTCCGGCCCTCGATCGAGAAGTACTTCGGACCGATCCCCTCCGCTCCGCAGCCGGCGCCGCCGGATCTCACCGAGCCGAAGCAGACCGCCGAGAAACGATTCTCCCAGAGTGACTCGCTGGCAACCCGCCCGGCGATCGGGCTGGCCTATCACGTGCCCGACCGCTACACGCCTGAGTGGTATGCGTTCGGCATCCTGGATCAGATCTTGGGTCAGGGCCGGGACAGCCGGTTCTATGACAACTTGGTCAGGAAGCGAGGCCTGACCGGTGGGGTCGATGCCGGGATCAACTGGGGTCTGGGGAGCATGTACGACTACAATGGCCCGATGTTGTGGATCATCCAGGCGTTTCACGACAGCGACAAATCCGCCGACTCACTGATCGCGGCCTTCGACGCCTCTATCGAGCCGCTTCGGACGAAGCCACTCGGGCGTGAGGATTTGGATCGCGCGCTGGTGAAGCTGCGGTCCAGCCTGTACTCCGACATCGAGGCGTTCGCCGGCTTCGGGCGGGCCAACCTGTTGGCTTCCTTTGCTCTGTTCGACGACGATCCGGAGCGGATCAACCGGCTCGAGGCGGAATTTGCCAAGGTCACTCCAGAGCTCCTGATGGCGACGGCCAAGACCTACCTGGATCCCAGCAATCGGACCATCCTCACCATAGTTCCGGCCAAACCGGCCTCGGCCGGTTCCCCCGGCACTACCCACTGAGCGGAGTCCTAAAGATGCGAACCACGATCGGGACTCTCCTGTGTGGCATCGTCTCCCTGGCCGCCGCGTTGCCCGCCGCGGCGCAAAAGCAGGCGCCGCCGCCGGTCGGCACCCCCAAGGACTTCAAGCTGCCGGCCAAGCGCGAGTTCAAGCTCCCCAACGGCCTGACGGTGACCATGGTGCCCTTCGGCACGGTGCCGAAGGCGGCAGTCAGGTTGACGGTGCGAGCGGGGCGGATCAATGAGAAGCCGGATCAGGTCTGGCTGTCGGAGCTCACCGGCGACCTGATGGGGGAAGGCACCACGACGCTCGACGCCGCTCGCCTGGCGGAACAGGTCGCCGGCATGGGCGGAACCTTGTCGGTTTCGGTGGACTATGACCTGACCACGATCGGCGGCGAGGTCCTGGGGGAGCGAGCCCCGGATATGATCCGCCTGGTCGCCGACGTGGGGCGCAATCCCCGGTTGCCGGAGTCGGAGCTCGCCCGCATCAAGGCCGACCGGCTTCGGACGCTGGCGATCCAGAAGAGTCAACCGCAGCCGATTGCCGAAGAGAAGTTTCGCGAGATCCTCTATGGCAGTCATCCCTACGGACGCGTCTTTCCCACCGAGCAAACGCTGCAGGGCTTCAGCATTCGCCAGGTGCGCGACTTTTACGCTCGGAACTTCGGCGCCCAGCGCGCGCATCTCTACTTGGCCGGCGTATTCGACGCGGCGGCCGCGGAGGCGGCGATCCGGAAGGCGTTCGGAGATTGGAAGCCGGGACCGCCGGCTCAGCGGGTTCCGCCACGTCCCCGGCTGGGACGCTCACTCACTCTGCTGGATCGCCCCGATGCGGTGCAGTCCACCATCATTGTCGGCCTTCCGGTCGCCAATCCGATCCATCCCGACTACATCGCGCTTCAGGTCACCGACGGGCTGCTGGGCGGCACCTTCGGATCCCGCATCACCACCAACATCCGGGAACACAAGGGCTACAGCTACGCGCCGTTCTCCACGGTCACCGATCAGTACCGGCAGTCGCAGTGGGCGGAACAGGCGGATGTCACCACCAACGTGACCGGCGCCTCGCTGAAAGAGATCTTCGGGGAGATCGACCGGCTCCGCGCCGAGGCCCCTCCCGAGCCTGAGCTCACCGGCATCAAGAAGAATCTCGCCGGCGTCTTCACCCTGCAGAACGGCTCGCGCCAGGGCATCATCACTCAGCTGCAGTTCGTGGACCTCCACGACCTGGCCGACTCGTACCTCAACGAGTACGTGAAAAAGATGCTGGCGGTCACGCCGGCGCAGGTGCAGGCTGCCGCCCGCCGCTACTTGACGCCGGACCAGATGACGATCGTGGTGGTGGGAGATAAGAAGACGGTTGCAGAGCAGGTCGCGCCGTACGCCAACGTGGTGCCCTGATTCCAGCTCAGGCGAGGTTCATTTTCCTGAGCAGGGCCTGAAACCGGGGGTGCGAGCGCAGGGTGGTGAACAGGAACGAGCCCTTCACCCCGTAGAGACTGCCTGCTCGTTCCTGGTACGCGCGCTCGAGGAAATCCATCGCCCGATCCTGCTCTCCGAGCCCGGTGTAGACGTAGGCCATGTGGTAAGGCGATACGTACTGCTGCTGCGACAGCTCATCCAGTTGTCGCAGCACCTCCCGAGCCTTCCCGAGCTTGCCGGTTAAGCCGTAGGCCTGTCCCAGCTGGGCCAGGTACATCGTACTGCCGGGAGCAAGCGCGACCGCTCGCTCCATTTCGGCCAGACCCTCGTCCGGCATCCCACTCTTCAGGTAGGCCCATCCTAACGTCGAACGTCCCCGGGCGTATTCCGGCTCGAACTCGATGCAGCGCAGGGCCGATTCCACCGCCTCGTGGTATTGTCCCGCCCGGATGAGTGTGCTGGCGACATCAGCCCGGTGGGTCAAAGGGTCGAGCTCCTGCGCCCGTTTGACCAAGGCTATAGCGTCTTCATATCGCTCGAGCGCGGCACACATCCACCCGTAGTGGTCGTAGATGTCCGCTCCCCCTGGGCTCAACTCGAGCGCCAGCTTGAATTCCCGCTCGGCGCCTGTCCAGTCGAAGTCATGGATGCACTTGAGCAGGGCGAGCACCGAGTGTGCCTCTCCCAATCCGCTGTCGAGCGCCAGTGCCTTGGTGACGGCCTCCTTGGCTTCCTGGAACGCCTCCTCTGCCCTCAGCCCACTGCCACCCTCTCCGGCGGTGGACTCCGCATACGCCAGGGCCACGCCCACATGCGGCAGAGCGTAGCCCGGGTCGGCCGCGATCGCCTGCCGAAAGTACCCGATGGCCTTCCGGAAGCCCCCCTCGGTGTACCGGGTATACCAATGCCGCCCCTGGAGGTAGAGCTGGTAGGCGTGCATATCGCTGGTCGGCTCCCGGTGAATCCGGGTCCGCTCGGCCGGCGAAAGCTCCGCCTCGAGCGCGGAGGCGATCTGCAGAGCCACATCGGTCTGAATCGCGAAAATGTCGGTGAGCTGGCGGTCATAGGTCTCGGCCCACAAGTGCCGATCCGCGTCGGCATCGATGAGCTGCGCGACGATCCGCACCCGATCGCCGGCCTGACGAACGCTTCCTTCCAGCACGGTGGCGACTTGCAGCGTGGCACCGATCTCCCGGAGGTTGCGCTCCTGTTGCTTGAACCGCATCACCGAGCCGCGCGAGATCACTTTCAGGGATCGGATCTTGCTGAGCTGGGCTATGACGTCCTCGGTAATCCCATCGGCAAAGAACTCGTTGTCCGGGTTCGGGCTCAGGCTCAGAAACGGCAGGACCGCGACCGAGGGAGGCAGTGGCTGGCTGGTGGGCGATGCCGTAAGCGCGGCCGCAAATGCGGCGGTGGAGACGAACCGGTCGGCCGGGACCCGGGCCATGGCCTTGGTCAGTGCCTGCTCCACCGCCAAGGGTACGGTGGGCCGGAGGCGGCGCACGGCCGGTACCGGATCGGTAAACCGCTTGGCGACCACCGCCTGCGCCGTAGGCCCGGTGTAGGGCGGCTCGCCCGCGAGCATCTCGTAGAGCACGCAGCCAAGACTGTACAGGTCGCTGCGGGGATCGAGAGTCCGCTCCCCGGCGGCTTGCTCCGGGCTCATGTACTCGGGCGTCCCCAGCATCAGGCCGGTGGCGGTGAGTCGCTCGCCGGGCGTTCCGTGGGCGGCCAGCGCGATCCCGAAGTCGGTGACCATCGCCTCGCCCTCGTGCAGCAGGATGTTTTCCGGCTTGATGTCGCGGTGGATCAGCCCCTGGGCATGGGCATGGTCCAACGCGGAGGCCACCTGCCGCACGATGCCGATTGCCACTTCAATCGGGAGCTGCTTCTCGTGAGAAAGCTTCCGTCGCAGGGACTCGCCCCTGATATACGGCATCACGTAAAAGAGGAGCTTCTGCGGTTCGCCGCTGGGCTCGGATGGCTGGACCAGCACCTCGCCCGAGTCATGGAGCGGCAGGATGTGGGGGTGATTGAGCGCGGCGGCGATCCGGATCTCTCGGGCAAACCGGTCGGGTCCGAGCAGGGCCCCGAGCTCGGGCCGGAGGACCTTGACCGCCACTTCCCGGTCATGCTTCAGGTCGTCGGCCAAATAGACCGTGGCCATCCCCCCGCGGCCCAGCTCGCGGTTGATCCGGTAGCGGCCGGCGAGGGCCGAGCGAAGGCGCTCCAATTGGTCGGACGACACGGGAAGCTCGGCTCGTCTTCGATGAGGTCCACTGAAGCATATGGTCATCGGGTCACCGCCGGTATTACACTCCTTCCTGTCGAACCCACTTCTCGCCTGATGCCATCCGAGGTCCTCTCATCGCCCGAGTAAGCGCCCCACTCGTCGTCGCCCGTCTCCTCTCCCGCCGCCGGGAAGGCTCCGAGGAGGTTCTCACCGGACCGATCCGGGGCGAGTTGCTGGGCGCCGAGCACCTCGCCGAGCGCGCCCGCGCGGTGGCCAAGGCTCAGCGCCTGGCTCCCCGCCGCAAGCGGTGGGGGTACCCCCGACTCCTTGCCCGGCTGGACGAGACCCGCCGGATCCTGGACGACGTCCACGTCCGGTTGGCGGAAGCTGCGGAGCGCGAGATGGACGTGGGGCCGGCCGGCGAGTGGCTGCTCGACAACTTCCACGTGGTCCAGGAGCACATCCGCGAAGTCCGGGAGAGCCTGCCACGGGGATACTACCGGGAGCTGCCCGACCTCACCGGCGGCACCCTATCGGGATATCCGCGGGTTTACGAGCTCGCTATCACCCTGATCTCCCACACCGAAGGGCGCATCGAGCTCGACAACGTCGATCTCTTCGTCGGCGCCTTTCAGGAGGTCGCGCCCCTCTCCATCGGTGAGCTGTGGGCCGTGCCCGCGATGCTTCGCCTGGGGTTGCTCGAGAGCATCCGGCGCATGGCGCGGCGTACGGTGCAGCGGCTGGACGAGCTGGATCAAGCCGACAGTTGGGCCGAACGTCTCATCGCCGCCAGTGGGCAGACCGGCTCCGCCCTCGAGGCGGCGGTCGATGACTTCGTCAACGGACATCCCACGCTCACTCCGACCTTCGTCTCCCGCTTCCTCCAACGCCTGCGAGAGGTGGGCAGCTCGGTGCAGCCGCTGATCTGGCTCGAGCGGTGGATCGCCGAGGAGGGAGTCAGCGCCGAGGACGCCGCCGCCCGGGCCACCCAACGGGTCGCCCTGACCCAGATGACGATGGCGAACAGTATCACCAGCCTGCGGGACATCGCCCGCATGGACTGGGAGACGTTCGTCGAGCGGGAAAGCGTCATGGAGCGGACGCTCCAGGAGGACCCTGCGGGGGTTCACGCCCGGATGACGTTTGCGACTCGTGACCGCTATCGCCACGTGGTGGAACGCATCGCGCGGAGGACCGGTCGCGACGAGGGTGAGGTGGCTCGGCTCGCCGTCGAGCTCGCCCGCTCCGCCGCCGCCGCCGGCACCCACGAGTCCCGCCGGGGACACGTGGGCTACTATCTGATCGACCGGGGTCTGGCCGACCTGGAGCAGAAGAGCGGATACCGGCCGCCGCCCTCGGAGCGGCTATACCGAGCGGTACTCCGGCATCCCAACTTCGTCTTCGTGGGTGGCATTCTCGCCGGCACCGTGGTTCTCCTCGCGGCGGCGCTCTGGCTGGCGGGCCCGGAGGGGCGCACCACCTGGCTGGCCCTGCTCCTGGCCCTGATCCCGGCGAGCGACATCGCGGTGATCTGGGTGAATCAGCTCATCACCACGTTCCTTCCCCCACGTCCGCTCGCCAAGCTCGACCTGGGCGAGCACGGCGTGCCTCCGGAGTTCCGGACCGCGGTCGTGATCCCGACGCTCTTCGACAGCGTCGAGGCGGTGGGCGAGGCGCTCGAGCACATCGAGGTACAGTATCTGGCCAACCGTGAGGCCCACCTGCACTTCGCCGTGCTCAGCGACTTCACCGATTCACCTACCGAGACTCGGGAGAACGATGCCGCCATCCTCCAGGCGGCGGTACGCGGCGTCCGCGAGCTGAACGCGCGCCATTCGGACGGGACCGACGATGCCTTCTTTCTGTTCCACCGGCCGCGCCGCTGGAACCCACGGCAGGGTGTCTGGATGGGGTGGGAGCGCAAGCGGGGCAAGCTTGCGGAGTTCAACCGATTCCTGCGAGGCGGCGCGCCGGACGCCTTCAAGCGTTGTCGAAGGCGCCACGGAATCGCTCCGGGAAGTGCGCTACGTCATCACCCTCGATTCCGACACCATCCTGCCGCCGGAGACCGCGCCGCTCCTGATCGGGGCGCTGGCCCATCCACTCAATCGCGCCGAGTACGACCCCCGCCACGGACGAGTGGTGCAGGGCTACGGGATTCTTCAGCCCCGGGTCGGTGTCTCGCTGCCCAGCGCAAATCGTTCCCACTTCGCCACCGTTCAGTCCGGTCATCCCGGCGTGGATCCCTACACCACCGCGGTGTCCGACGTGTATCAGGATCTCTATGGCGAGGGAAGCTTCACCGGCAAGGGCATCTACGATGTCGACGCGTTCGAGGAAGCGACCCACGGCCGGTTTCCCGAAAACACCCTCCTCTCGCACGACTTGATCGAGGGAAGCTACGCCCGCGCGGGTCTCGCCACCGACATCATGGTGTACGACGACTACCCCGCCCGCTATCTCACCTATACTCGCCGGAAGCACCGCTGGATCCGCGGCGACTGGCAGCTCCTCCAGTGGTTGACCTCGCGGGTGCCCGGCCCCGACGGCCCGGAGCCCAACCGTCTTTCAGTGCTGTCACGCTGGAAGATCCTGGACAATCTCCGGCGCAGCACGGTGGAGCTGGCCCAGCTCGCTTTTCTGGTGGCCGGCTGGACCATGCTCCCGGGATCTCCGCTGCGGTGGACCCTGCTGGGCCTGGGAGCGATCGCCGCGCCCTGGATTGCCGCGCTGCTCCTGGCGGTGCTACGGCCGCCGATGGACAAGTCCTGGCGTGCCTACTATGGCGAGGTCGGCCGGGACGTCGAGCGCAGTGCCCGGCAGGTGGCGCTGGCAATCGTCTTCCTGCCCCATCAGGCCTGCATCTCGGCCGATGCCATCTTGCGCACTCTGTGGCGACTCTTTGTGACCCGGAGCAACCTGCTCGAGTGGCAAACCGCGTCGCAGACCGAACGGGTCACGTCCGGCGGGGCGGCCACGGTGTGGCGCACCATGTGGCCCGCGGTCGCCCTGGCTGCCGCGGTCCTGGTCGCGGTGGTAGCCGTTGCGGTGCACCGAGCCGGCGGCGAAGCGCCGGTGCCGTGGTCGCTGGTCCTCAGCGCGTTGCCGCTCATCGGTCTCTGGCTGGCGTCACCGGTTATCGCCCACGCCTTCAGCGCTCCCGTCGTCCGTCGCGAGCGGCGGCTCACGCCATCCAACCAGGCGGCGGCCCGGCGCTATGCCCTGCTCCACTGGCGGTTCTTCGACCGGTTCGTCAGCGCGGATACCAACTGGCTGGCGCCGGACAACTTTCAGGAGGACCCGGAGCCCATCATCGCCATGCGGACGTCGGCGACCAACATCGGTCTTCAGCTCCTCGCGACGTTCAGCGCCTATGACTTGGGGTTTATTACCGCGGAGGACATGACCCTGCGGTTGGAGCGCGTTCTAGCCTCGCTGCAGCGGATGGAGCGGTTTCGCGGACACTTCTACAACTGGTACGAGTTGCACGGGCTCAAGGTGCTCCAGCCGCCCTACATCTCCACCGTTGACAGCGGCAACCTCGCCGGCCACCTCATCGCGCTCCGCAACGCCTGCCTCAGCATTCGCGACGAGCCGGTGTTCGATGGGCGCACTGGACGGACGCTGGAGACCGCGCTCACACTTGCCGCCGAGGGGGCCAGCGGGTCCGCTGCTCTGGAGCAGCTCCGCGTCGCCCGGGTAGCGATCGCCACGGTTACAGACGATAGGGGGCCCGCGGCGCTAGCCGAAAGCATCGCGCCCACGCTTCTGCGCACCCGCGACGTGCTCGCCTCGGCGTCCGCCAAGCAGTGGATCGAGTGGAGCCTGCGTCTGATCCAGCAGCAGGCGGGCGAGCTGAATGGCGTCGCCATGGTCCAGGCCTCGGGGCGCGACGGGCGGCCGGTCACCCGATCCGAGACCTGGCACGAGCTCTCTCTCCGGTCCCCGGCCGCGGCCACGTTGCTGGCCCGCCTGCAAGGGGTGGCCGACCGGGCCAACGACTACGTGCAGGAGATGGATTTTCGCTTCCTCTATGATGAAGCGCGGGAGCTGTTTGCCATCGGCTATCAGCCGCAGTCTCATTCCCGGGACGGATCCTACTACGACCTGCTCGCCTCCGAGGCACGCCTCGCCAGCTTCGTGGCGGTCGCCAAGAACGAAGTGCCGGTCGAGCATTGGTTCCGGCTGGCCCGCACCCTGACCCACGCCGCGGGCGAGACAGCCCTGGTCTCCTGGAGCGGCAGCATGTTCGAGTACCTGATGCCGGCTCTGGTCATGCAATCGTTCCCCTTCACGGTACTGGACCAGACCTACCGGGGCGCGGTGCGGCGGCACATCGAGTACGGCGCGGAGCGCGGAGTCCCCTGGGGTGCCAGCGAGAGCGCCTACAACCTTCGCGACGGTTACCAGACCTACCAGTACCGGGCATTCGGCGTGCCCGACCTCGCGCTCAAGCGGGGACTCGGCCGCGATCTGGTGATCGCTCCCTACGCGTCTATGCTCGCCGCCATGGTGGCCCCCCGGCGGGCGCTCGCCAACCTCGCGATGGTGGAGCAGCTGGGGGCGTTGGGCCCCTTCGGATTCCGCGACGCCATCGACTACACCCGGCCGGTCCCGGGCAAGCGATACGCCGTGGTGGGGAACTACATGGCCCACCACATCGGCATGGGGCTGGTGGCGCTCACCAACGCGCTCACCGCCTCCATCTGGCAGCGACGCTTCCACACCGACCCCCTGGTCCGCTCGGCCGAGCTGCTGCTGCACGAGCGGATTCCCCGCCGCCTGATATTTCAGGAGCCCCAGGCCGCGCGCGCCGATGAGGCGCTGCCCGATCCCGAGCTCGAGCGTCCGGTGGTGCGGGAGGTCGACACCTGCGACACCGACCAGCCCCGGGTCGCGCTCCTGGGACACCTGCCCTATACCATCATGGTGAGCCACTGCGGCGGAGGTTACAGCCGCTATCAGGACCTCGCGATCACTCGCTGGCGGGCCGACGGGACCCGCGACGCGACCGGGCAGTTCTGTTACCTCCGGGACCTCACCGCCGGCCGGGTGTGGTCGGCGGCGCACCAGCCGGTCTGCGCCGAGGCCGACTCCTATCGGGCGTTCCTCGCCACCGATCGGGTCACCTTTCACCGCACCGACGGCGACATGGAAACCCGCACCGAGATCGCGGTCGTGCCCGCCGACGCCGCGGAAGTGCGGCGCGTCACCGTGACCAACAACGGCCGCCACACCCGCGAGGTGGAGCTGACCAGCTACGGCGAGATCGTGCTCGCTCCACCGGATGCGGACCGGGCCCATCCGGCGTTCGGGAACCTCTTCGTCGAGACCGAGTGGCACGACTGGTGTACCGCGATCACCGCGACCCGTCGCCCTCGCTCGGCAACCGAGCAGCCGCTCTGGTGCGTACATGTGGTGGCTACCGGGAAGGAACGCGTCGGATCGGTCAGCTGCGAGACCGACCGCGCCCGGTTCACCGGGCGGGGTCGCAGCACCCGGGATCCGATCGCCCTGGCGCGAGCCGGTCCTCTCAGCGGCACCACGGGCGCGGTGCTCGACCCGATCTACGCTCTTCGGACCAGGGTGCGACTCGGCCCGGGTCAGTCGGCATCGGTTGCGTTTACCACGCTGGTGGCCACCACCCGGGAGCAGGCCTTTCACCTCGCCGACCGCTATCACGATTCGTACGCGGCATCCCGGGCGCTGGAGCTGGCCTGGACCTCCACTCAGGTCGAGCTGCGCGAGCTCGGCATTACGCCGGCGGAGGCCGCCGTCTTCCAGGAGCTTGCCGGTCACCTCTTCTACTCCGATCCCACCCTGCGGGTGTCTCAGGCCGAGCTGCTCCGAAACCGCGGCTCGCAACCGCTCCTGTGGGGCGCCGGCGTGTCGGGCGACTGGCCGATCCTGCTCACGACCATCGACTCGGTGGAAGGGCTCCCGACCTTGCGCCGGTTGCTGGCGGCCCACCGGTACTGGAGACGGCGTGGCATGATGGTGGATCTCGTGGTCCTGAACGATCTGCCGCCCAGCTACTTCCAGGAGCTTCAGCAGCGGATCGTAGCGACCGTGTTTGCCTCGTCCGACTCGGGAGTGATCGACCGGCCGGGTGGCGTGTTCCCCCGGCGACGTGACCTGCTCAGCGCCGACATCTTGCGGATGCTGCGCGCCACCGCGCGCGTGGTCCTTCCCTGCGACGGCCGCTCGCCGGGACGGATTCTCGAGGTAGCGACCGAGCGGGACACGCCCGCCAAGGAAGCCCACGATCTGCTTGCTGCGCCGCTGCGAGTGGCCGAGCGCGCCACCGCCCCCGCCCTGCGCGCGCTGCTCCGAGTGGTGGCCCGTGCGCCGGACCGGGATTCTGCCGGCCGTACTCGACCGTCGCGTCCGACTCGGGTCAGCGCAGAGGAACCCGAAGCGGGGGCCTTCGCCAGTGATTTTCCCAACGGTTTCGGCGGACTCACCGCCGAGGGCGATTACGAGATGCGAGTGGGCGGAGATCATCTGCCGCCGGCCCCTTGGGCCAACGTCATCGCCAACCCGCATGGCGGATTCGTCGTCACCGAACGGGGAGCGGGATTCACCTGGGCGGGGAGCAGTCACTTCTTCCGGCTCACCCCGTGGCACAACGATCCGGTGAGCGATCCGGCGAGCGAAGTGATCTATCTGCGCGACGAGGAGAGTGGTGAGATCTGGTGCCCGACCCCTGCACCGATCCGCGACACCGGCCCCTACACCGTCCGACACGGGATGGGCAGCTCGTCGTTCTCCCATGAGCACGGGGGCATTTCCACGACGCTCGAGCTCGGGCTGGCGGAGGACGAGGCAGTCAAGCTGTCGATGCTGCGGGTGACCAACGACGACTCGCGCCCGCGCCGGCTCTCGGTGACAGTCTTCGTCGAATGGACCCTGGGTGTGCTGCGGGAGCATACCCAGCACCTGGTGCAGACCAACTTCGCGCCCGAGCAGCGGGCGATCCTGGCGCGGAATTACTTCGACCCGGATTTCGCCGGGTATGTGGGATTCTGCTCCATCAGCGAGCCGGTGACGGGCCACACCGCCGACCGGCGGGAGTTCCTCGGCCGAAACGGCACGGTTGCCGCACCCGCCGGCTTGCGGGCTCCGCTCGGCGGTACAACGGGAGTCGGAATCGACCCCTGCGCGGCGTTGCGATGCGCGCTGGAGCTCGCGCCGGGTGAGACCCGGGAGCTGGTCGTCGTCCTCGGAGTCGCCGAAGGCGAGGATGCCGCCCGGCAAGCAGCCACCGGATACGGCCAGGTGAGCCGAGCCAAGGCGACGGTTGCCGGCAGCGAGCGGGAGTGGGCGGACCGGCTTTCGGCGATCAAAGTGCGGACACCGGAGTCGTCGTTCGACGCCATGGTCAACCGCTGGACGCTGTATCAGACCCTCGCCTGCCGGATGTGGGCCCGGTCCGCGATCTACCAGAGCAGCGGAGCGTACGGCTTCCGCGACCAGTTACAGGACTCGATGGCGTTGGTGTATGCCGAACCGGCGCTCGCCCGGGAGCACATCCTTCGTGCCGCAGCGCGGCAGTTCGTCGAGGGAGACGTGCAGCACTGGTGGCACCCCCGGAGCGGCCGCGGCGTGCGAACCCGGTTCTCGGATGACCTGGTATGGCTGCCCTACGTGGTCGATCACTACGTGCGCACCACCGGTGATCGCTCGGTGCTCGACCAGCAAGTGCCGTTTCTCACCATGCGGACGCTCGAGCCGCACGAGCACGAGGTCTATGACGCGGCGGAAGTCACCGGCGAAACGGCCTCCGTGTACGAGCACTGCGTGCGGGCCCTGCACCGGGCCTGCACCACCGGCTCGCACGGCCTTCCGCTCATCGGCTCGGGCGACTGGAACGACGGGATGAACCGGGTGGGGATCGAGGGGAAAGGGGAGAGTGTGTGGCTGGCCTGGTTCCTGGCCGCGACGCTGCGCCGCTTCAGCGAGCACGTCGCGGCGCGGGGCGACCCGGAGGCTGCGGAGCTTCGGTCGAAGGCGAGCGCGTACGTTGCGGCGGTGGAGGCCCAGGGGTGGGACGGGGAATGGTACCGGCGAGCCTACTTCGATGATGGAACGCCTCTGGGTTCGGCCGCGAGCGACGAGTGCCGCATCGATTCCATCGCCCAGAGTTGGAGCGTCATCTCCGGCGCGGGCAATCCCGAGCGGCAGGCCCAGGCGATGCGGTCGTTCGAGCGGCTTCTGGTGCGGGAGGATCCCGGACTCCTCCTTCTCCTCACCCCTCCGTTCGATGAGACGCCGCACGACCCCGGATACATCAAGGGCTACCTGCCCGGCGTGCGGGAGAATGGCGCCCAGTACACCCACGCGGCTCTCTGGGCGGTGCTGGCCACTGCGTTACTGGGCAACGGGGAGCGTGCCTTTCAGTTGTTCCAGATGCTGAATCCCCTCACTCACACTCGGACGCCGGAGGACGTCGAGACTTACAAGGTGGAGCCGTACGTCGTCGCGGCCGACGTCTACACCGCGGAAGGGCAACAGGGTCGCGGAGGCTGGACCTGGTACACCGGCTCGGCCAGCTGGATGTATCGGGTTGCGCTCGAGGCCATCCTCGGCTTTACCAAGCGGGGGAACACACTCCAGCTGAATCCGTGCGTGCCATCCGATTGGGCCGAGTTCACCATAGAGTACCGGTACGGACAAAGCGTGTACGCCATTGAGGTGCAGAGCCCGCACGCTGTGCGGGGCAACGCTGAGGTGGTCCTCGACGGCAAGACCCTGGAAGGGCCCACGATCCCGCTCACCGACGATGGGGTGCGGCACTCGGTAACCGTGCGACCCAAGAACCATCCCACACCAAGGCTGTGACCCGCCGCACGTCCAATCCCTTCCTCAGCAGCTAGCCTGAGACAGTCAAGTAAACCGCTGGTCAGCCTGCTCCTGGGGACATCATGGGCCGATCCGCTGTACGCTCTAACGCCGGCAAACTGCTCCTTGCCGTGACCCCGCTTCTCGGGGCCACCGCTTTGGCTCAGACCGCAATCCCCCAGGTGGCCGGCCCCGAAGCTCTCCAGGCCATCGACACAGCGCTCGGCGCGCGCTACAGCGCGGGCGGCATCCATCGGTTCCTCTTCGGCACCCGCTACCGCTCGCTGTGGACCGGGTCCGTCCGCGTCTCGGTCTTGGACTTGCGCACGTTCGCCGGCGGGCTCCGGCCAGTCGAGCGCGCTGCCGGCACGCAAGTCCGGTCGCTCCGCCTCCTCGGCGCGGACGGCCGGGAATACCAACTTCGCCCGGTCGATCCCAATCCCGCAGCCAAGCTCCCTCGGGAATTCAGGGGGACCGTGATTGAGCGCCTGTTCCAGGACCAGATCAGCGCGGTCCATCCCTTCGGCCCCCTCGTCGCAGACCGGCTCGGCGCCGCCATCGGGATGCCCCGACTCCAGCCCCGTCTCGTGGCCACGCCCAACGATCCCGCGCTCGGCGAATTCCGCCAGGAATTTGCCGGCATGGTGGGGTACATCCAGGAGCGGCCGGCCGCTGGGTTCGCCGGATTCAGCCGGATCATCGGCACCGAGGAGCTGCTGCGTCTCCGGCGTCAGCGGCAGGAGCAGGTGGATGCGCCCCGTTTCCTGGCGGCGCGCGTCCTGGATCTTCTGGTGGGTGACTGGGACCGGAACCGCGGGCAGTGGCGCTGGGGACAGGTCGGCGAAGGTTCGCCGTGGCAGCCGATTCCCCGGGACCGCGACCGCGCCTTCTCGCAGTACGACGGCCTTCTGCTTGCGCTGGCACGCAGCGGACCGGCGCCGCAACTGGTGCGGTTCAACACTGGAAGGCTGCCGGTTCCAGGACTGATCTGGTACAGCCGGGACCTCGATCGGGAGCTGCTCACCGGCCTCGACTGGCCCGCTTGGGACTCGGTCGTGACAGCGGTACAGGCCCACCTCACCGACGCCGTCATCGACAGCGCGGTGGCAGAGATGCCCCCCGAGGTCCCGGAGCCGTCCCGGCGGTTGCTCGCCACTACGCTGCGCGGACGAAGAGCGCGACTCCCCGATGCCGCTCGCAGCTTTTACCTGAACCTCGCCGCCGAGGCGGACCTGCACGGCACCGACGCCGCCGAACGGATCACCGTCACCGGTGAGCCGGAAGGCGCGGTCCGAGTCGACTTCGCCAGTGCATCAGGGAGAACGAGCCGGCAGTTCCAGCCATCGGAGACCGGCGAGGTTCGGGTCTTTGCGCACGGCGGCGCCGACACCGTGGTCACCCGGGGTGAAAAGGCCAGGGTGAAGGTCCGCGTCATCGGCGGCCGAGGTGTCGACGTGATCAGCCGGGGCGACGGACCGAGCGTGAAGCTGGACCAGGACGACACCGATCGGCGTCCGATCCCGCGTGAGGGCGACCCTCCCCTCCCCCCCGATTGGGGCGGTCGCACTTCCTTTCTTCCGGTAGTTGGCGCCAACTCCGATGCCGGGCTGGTGCTCGGCATGTACCTCACCCATGTCGACTACGGCTTCAGGAAACTCCCCTTTGCCAGCCGAACATCGGTGAAGGCCGCCTTCGGCACCACCAGCGGCCGGCCGGGTGTCGCGCTGACCACCACCATACAGACCGGTGCCCCGTCCCTCGACCTGGTAATCGACGCGAAGGCGACCGGAGTCGACGTGCTGCGGCTCTACGATCTAGGCAACGAGAGTGTCGAAGCCGAGAACCGCGACTTCCACGTGGTCCGCAACTGGCAGCTCGAGCTGGCGCCGGTGCTCGAGGTCACCGCCGCCCCTGGACTGGTCTTCGCCGCGGGGCCAAGGGTGCGATACGTGAAGTCCGAGGGCACTGTCGACCGCCTCATCGGCTCGGCCCGACCCTATGGTGACGGCGGCTTCGGTGAGGTCGGCGCTCGCGCCTATGCCCGCTGGGACCTGACCGACCTGCCGAGCCATCCCCGGCGCGGACTTCTATTCGAGCTGGGTGGCGACGTCACACCTCCCGCCTGGAACGTGGAAGAGACCTTCGGCAGCGCCTACGCCACGGTCGCCACCTACATCAGCCCGCTATCAGGGTGGAGTCCCACGCTCTATCTCAGAGCCGCGGCCGAGCGGGTGTGGGGCCGCTATCCCTATTTCGAGGCGGCGCGGATCGGCGGGGGCAGGTCGATACGAGGCTACTCGACCGGCCGGTTCATGGGCGACGCCGCGGTGTTCGGGCAAACCGAGCTCAGGGTGCCGGTGAGCCGAGCCACGCTGGTCGTGCCGGGAACCCTCGGTGTGGTAGGTCTGGCGGATGTGGGTCGAGTCTATCTCGAGGGCGAATCGTCGGACGTCTGGCACGCCGGATTCGGCGGCGGGGTGTGGTTCTCCTGGCTCGGCGGGTCCAAGCTGGTTTCGCTATGCGTGGCGCGGGGCTCTGAGCGCACGACGCTCACGTTCCGAGCCGGGGCCGCATTCTGATCACTTTGGGCCGCTCTCCTTCAACTTCTGCAGCCAGTGCTCGGCCAGCACCAACTCGCTCTGCTGTACCGATGTCCCCTCCTGCACCATGATGAACCGGCGGTCATCCGGGCTCACAACATAGGAGTGGACCCCTGACCCGCCCGCGAATTGCGTCGCGGAAAAGAGAACTCGCTGCCCCCCTACCGAGAACGCCGCGCCCGGCCGAACCTCCGCCGATGCCATCTCACCCTTGCCGTTGATGAAGAAAAGCTCCCGCCCGTTCCTGGACCACGAGGGCTCGGTGCCACCGGCGGTGGACACCTGCCACTTGCCCGTTCCGGTTGCGGGGAATGGCCGAACGTAGACCTCCATGTTCCCCGACTCGTTGGAGGCGTATGCCAACCAGCGGGCGTCCGGCGAGAGCGCCGGAAAGCCCTCCGTGGCGGGTGTCGCGACCAGCGTGATGGGCGTCGTGTCCCCTAGCCGAAACGCGAAGATGTCGCCGTTCCCTCCGGCGTTCAGGGCGGTCCGGGTGAGCAGCCAGCGTCCGTCGCGCGACGCCACCACCTGGCCGTAATCCACCTTCGATGGTGTCAGCGGGCGGGCGGCTCCGGTACCGTCCGCCTTGTGCGCCAAAATACTCCCCACGCCCGTGCCTCCCCGGTCCCGGATGTAATACACCTCCCGGCCATCCGGCGACCAGGAAGGCCGACCGTTCGCGGTGTCCTCGAAGGTGATCCGAGAGAAGGGGCCGGCCGGGATCTGCTTGACCCAGATTTCGTTCCTGCCGTTGCGCGACAACCCCACCGCCAGCGCCTTCCCGTCCGGAGAGAGCGCAAGGTTCTGAATGACGCCCTGCGGATCCCAGGACGGATCCACCGACGCGGCCACGCCTTCGCGACTCACCCAGTACGCGCGCCGGGAGCCGAGGGTGCCGCCGGTGGTGTACACCAAGGTTCCGGTCGCCGACAGAGACAGGTCGACGTTGAAGCCGCCGGTCCGCGCGCCGATCCCTTCGATCAGCGCTACCGGAGAGCCGGTCAGCGCGAGCTTGTCGGGATCGAACGGGATGGCGACGAGCTTGCCGTCGCTGGTGACGACCAGCAGATGACCGGTCGGCACGTACCGAGCGGAGATGCCCCGGGTGAGCGCGTGGGCCGGACCCTGTGGGAGCTTCATCGCCATGATGTTGAAGTCGGCCGCCCCCTGGCCAGCACGCCGCAGCCGGAAGAGGATGCCGCGGCCGCCCGGGAGAACGAACGGCCATTCCGTGCCGATTTCGTTCCTCTCCTTCGACATCTTGTACACCGGCTCGACGGTTCCCCCTGTGGCCGGTATCCTCGCCAGCCCGGAGTCCACTTCGAAGTACACGTACCCGTCATCTCCCCAATCGGCTCCCGTAGAGTTGGCCTTGTCGGTCAGCGTCACCGTGGGCGCCCCGTCGAGTGAGGCTACCAATACCGAGGTCCCCCGTTTGAGGAACCCGACCCTCTTGCCGTCGGGAGAGAAGAAGGGGCTCGAGGCCTCTTCGGTGCCCTGGATCGGTGTAGCCCCGAGCTGGTCCAGCCGCCGAACCCAGAGGCGCGACGCTCCCTCGCCCGGCCCGAGATACACCAGCGTGCGGCCGTCCGGTGAGATGGCCAGGCGCGCGCCGCCCGAGTTGGAAGGCGGCTGTAGCGCCTCGCCCTGCCGCAGCGCCAGGCTGAACTGGCTCAATGGCTCGGGCGGTGCCGGCCGAAACCAACCCCAGAGCGCGGCCACCGTGGCCACGGCGGTCGCGGCGGCCAACCCAATGGTGAGGCGACCCCACTGCCGCCTCCCGGCACGTGCCGACGCCGAGACCTGCGTGGGGGCCTCGAGCGAGACCGTGCTGACGTAGGTCTTGTCCTTGAGCGCTTCGGCGAATGCCGCCGCGGTGGCGAACCGGTCGGCCGGAAGCTTCTCCAGCGCCGTCAGCACCGCCGCCTCCAGGTGGCGCGGAATCGTATGGCGCTGGGTGACGAGCAGCCGGGGAGATTCGGTCAGCACCCGGGCCACCACCGCTTGAGCGGTATTGCCGGTGAAGGGCGGCTCGCCGCTCAGCATTTCGTAGAGGATGGCGCCCAAGGCATAGACGTCCGAACGGGGCGTGATCTCCCGCTCGCCCATCGCCTGCTCGGGGCTCATGTAATGCGGCGTCCCTAGCGACATCCCGGTCTCGGTCATCCTCGAGCCGCTCGCCTTGCTTGCCGCCAGCGCGATCCCGAAGTCGCCTACCAGCGCCTGCCCGTCGTGCAGCAGGATGTTCTCCGGCTTGATGTCGCGATGGACCACGCCGTGGCGGTGCGCGTAGTCGAGCGCGGACGCGACCTCGGTGGCGATCCGGACGGCATCGGCGACGGGGAGCTGCTTCTCCCGATTGAGCCGGTCGCGCAGAGTCTCACCCTCGACGAACGGCATGACGTAGAAGAGGTAGGAGTCCGCGGAGCCGGAGTCGAAGAGTGGTAGGATGTGGGGATGCTGGAGATTGGCGGTGAGCTTGATCTCGGCCAGGAACCGCTCGGCGCCGATGACGGCGGCAAGCTCGGAGCGCAGCACCTTGAGCGCGACCCGCCGGTCGTGCCTGAGGTCCTGCGCCAGGTAGACCGTAGCCATGCCCCCGGCGCCGACCTCACGGTCGAGCCGGTAACGGTCCTCCAGGGCAATTTGCAGACGGCTCACGAGCTCGGGCATGGGGCCCTACTCCTGTCGGTTACCCTTGAGGTTGGCAATGGGGTTCGTCTGAAGGTACAGCCGGACCCGGCCTCCGCAACTACGACGACGGCCTCAACCGAACAGCAGCCGCACCGTCCAGACCGCGATCACCATGGCGGCGAAGTCCGCCAGCAGCCCGGCCGGCACCGCGTGGCGGGTCTTCTTGATATTCACCGCACCGAAATACACCGCGATCACGTAGAACGTCGTCTCGCTGGAGCCGTACATCACTGCCGCCATCTTCACGAAGATCGAGTCCTCACCGTACTGGTTGATCATATCCACCACCAGCGCCGCCGAGCCCGAGCCCGACAGCGAGCGGATGATGGCCATCGGCAGCAGCTCGGCGGGAAAGCCGATCAGGCCGAGCGCCGGATCGAGCGCGCGGGTCAGGGCCTCCATCGCGCCGCTGGCCCGGAACATCGCGATCGCAAAGAGGATCGCCACCAGATAGGGAATGATGCGAACCGCGACCTGGAATCCTTCCTTCGCCCCCTCGACGAAGCTCTCGTACACCGGCACCCGCTTGTACAGCCCGTAGAGCGGGAACCCCACCAGGATGAGCGGGATGACGAAGTAGGAGAGGAGACTGATGATGTCGCGCGCGGTGTCCATGGTGCCCTCACGCCTTCCGGTTGGGGTCGGAGGCCCGGTAGCCCGGCAGCCGGCCGAGCAGTTTGGCGGCGACGATGGCGACGATCAGACCTAGCACCGTCGTGGTGAGGATCGGGAAGATCAGCGTGTTGATCTCGGTGCCCATGAGCGCCAGGAGGAGCACCGGCGGGACCAGTTGCAGGGCGGCGGTGTTGATCGCCAGGAGCATGACCATCGAGTTGGTGGCAGTGTCCTCCGAGGGGTTGAGCTTCTGCAGCTCCTCCATGGCCTTGATGCCGAAGGGGGTCGCGGCGTTGCCCAGGCCGAAGAGGGTGGCGGTGAGGTTGAGCGCGATCATCCCCAGCGCGGGGTGGTCGGGCGGCACTTCGGGAAACAGCGGGCGAAGAATGGGGCGCACCAGCTTCACCAGGGCGAAGACGATCCCCGAATCCTCGGCGATCTTGAGGATGCCGAGAAACAGCGCCAGCACTCCGATGAGGCCGAGTGCGATCTCCGCGCCCGTCTTCGCGAAGTCCAGGGCGGCAGTCGCGATGGCGTTGAGCTTCACGAACCGGACCGGCTCGAAGACCACGCCGGCGTTCGCGTCGGGCGGCGTGAACTCCACCAGCCGGCCCTGCAGCTCCTCGTCGCGAGAGCGCGAAACCTTGCCGATGGTGGCGAGCGGTTCGGGGAGCTTGGCCTTCGCCTCGAAGCGGAGCTGGGCCCCTTCCTTCGTCTGCACCAGGTAGCCGGGATAGCGTGCGGCCGGCGCCTGCTCCGTCTGGTAGAAGCTCGCATACCGGCCGGGCTCGATCCGGATCTCCACCGGTACCCGGCGCGCGGCCGAGTCGTAGCCTTGGGGGAAGGTCAGCTCCACCGGGAGCGGCTGGCCGTTTCGGTACCTATCGCCGGAGATGTCGCGGATGTCGTACCCGAGGGCGAAGACGAAGGCGGTGACGATCAGGCCTGCCCAGATGTAGTTCAGCATTGACCGGCCGGGTTGTGGTGGAGCCGTGCGAGGGGATGGGAACGAATACGACCGGAGAGCGGGGTCCCGCAAGCGGGTGGGAGTGGAGCCGCTACAGCGGCTCCACTTGCAGCGTCGTCGAGCTTCGACCGGCACGAGTCATCAGCTTGAGATGCAGCATGCCGGTGCCACTATCGTACCAGTAGGTGTCGCCCGACCCGGCCTCGAGCGCCGCCAGGTCCGCCGCCTGAGCCAGCGGCTGAGACGAGTTGAAGTCGCGGATCACCCGGAGAGCCGGCTGCGGATACGGGAGCGTGAGCAGCGCCCACTCACCCTCGACCGTCCGGCTCAGCGAGAGCCGCGGCCGGAGCGGGGCCGCGCCCGTGAACTGGAGCGTGTAGCCACGGCCCGGCACCATTGACGCGAAGGCGGATCGGGGATTGTCCGGCACACCGACCAGCGTGAGCGACGCGGCGTCGTCCCGGGTCAGGGTGACCGGCGCCACTGTCTCGGCGTCGCTTCGGACGCTGAAACCGACGAAGCGATGGGGACAGACGTAGGCATTCCACTCCGCCCGCGCGGTGCAGGCCGCGGTCGCCAGGAACGGGGAGTTGGCGACGACGTAGTTCCCGGCAGCACCACTCACCGCCCCGTCCCGGTCCAGGAACACGGCCGCCTTGTCCCCATCCATGTCGGCGTGCGGGCTCTCGACGTAGAACGGCGTCGCGTTCACGAAGCTGAGCGCGCCGGCGAAGTTGGCGGTGCTCACCGAGAAGCCGTTGTTCCGGTTGAAGCCGAGCGCGCTCGACGGGATCGAGCCCGCGGCGGTGTAGTTGACGAAGGTCACCCGGTCTGCTCCCACCCTGCCGTCGTAGAACTCGTACCCCCGCCGCGGCGTGCCCGCCGGCAGCGTGCCGCCGGTGTTGCCCGACTCGCCCACGAACAGCGCGTCCTCGACGAAGGTCTCGTTGGAAGCAAAGGTGGCGCCGGTGGCGTTATCGGCCAGAATCGCATTGGACAGCCGGTGGTCGCGCCCCCGGAGCCAGACCGCGCGACTCGAGTGCTTATAGGCCGTGAACCCGGTGAAGTTCGCGACGACGCCGCTATTGCCGTTGGCGGGATCGGAGCGAGGGGTGTAGTTGGTCACCTCGGTATTGCCGTCCGGCATCGGTCCGTCGTCTACCTGCAGGCCGGGACGCCGGTTGGAGTGGGCGACGTTGTTGCTGAACTCCCGGAGCGGCGTGGTGCGGGGCAGGTCCGCGCTGCCGGTGGAGAGGCCGGTCGGCGAGGCCGGGAGCGCGTACCAGAAGCCGAACCCATCCGAGCCGGCCGCCACGTTACCACGGACGGTGTTGTCCGGGTTGGTGATCCAGAAGGTCGCCGCCCTGGTGTCGGTGGGGAGCACACCTTCGCCGGTGGCGGTGTTCCGTGTGCGTACGCCGAGGTTGCCGGCGATCAGGTTGCCGGTCTCGGCGCCGTCCTCCAGGAAGTAGCCGTGCCCCAGGTGGTCGTAGCAGACGTTGTCCTCCACCCGGGCATTGTCGGTGCCGTGGACCGTGACGCAGCGGTTGAAGCTCTTCCACACGCTGCTCCGCGCGAAGTACTGGCCGTCGACCGCGCCCATCATGTGCCAATGCATCGGATACCGGGCAACCAGTCCCTTCTGCCCCATGAAGCGCAACTGGACGCCTTCGACCCGAAGGGTTCCGGACAAGCCCATGATATGACCGCCGAAGCCGGCCGCGCTGGTGGTGCTGTCGCCCTGGACCACGATGTTGCGGGTGAGCAGCCCCACCTCGGCGCGTTCGTCCACGGTGCGCCCTTCAATGGTCTGGAGCTCGCCGTAGTGGGCGAAAGCGAGCGGCTGGACCAGCGTCACGGTCGCCCCGCTCACTCCGGCGACCGTCACGACTTCGGCGTGGGCGGGATCGAAATCGGTCGAGGCCACGACCAGCTTGTCTCCCGCACGCCACTCAGGCGCGCTCTGCAGGATCAGTGTCATGGTGCCGGCGGGGGCGGTGGCGGCGAGCCTGGTCCATCCGGCGCGCGGCTCGCCGTGCAGATCGAGCGTGCCGTTGAACACGCCGAGGAAACGGTTGCCCATTCCCAGAACCGAGGGCGCGTCGGGGCTACCGGTGAGGGTGATCGTCGCCCGGTGCTGGAACGGCTGGTCCGCGGTGCCTACCCGGAAGCTGCCCTGTACCACGATATAGCCCGCGGTGAGATCGAGGTCAGCCTCCTCGAACGTCAGTGCGCCTTCGACGCTCAGGCTCGCGAGCGGCGGCGGGCTCACGTCGAGGAGGAGGTTGCGACCCTCTGGGATCACGACCGCGGCGCCCTCGACCGGAATGGCGCCACCCGGCCATGCCGCGGGATCGGACCAGCGCACCGCCGGCGAGACCGGCGGCTCGGGACCGGGATCGGTCGGACCGCTGGGATCCTCGGCGGAGCAGGCGAAGAGTGCAATGGAAAGCACTCCGAGGCGGGCGCAAATCGCCAGTCGGTCTCGCATGGTTGCCTCTCGCGGGACGAGCGGGAACGGCTAAGTGGCAGTGGTGGTGGATTGCGAGAGGAGACCCGGCAAGAGTCGGGCGAGACGGGAGTGCAATCTCAGGCAGTTACTCCTAGCGGCGCAGGCGGCTTCGCACCATCTTCTGATATCCCCTCTCTGGCCCCTTTCAAAAGGAGGCCCCCATGTCTTCCCAGCAGCTCACCGCGGCACCCGACCGGAAGCCTCGCGACGACGAGATGGACATCTACGGACTTACCCATCCCGGGAAAGTCCGTGCCGACAATCAGGATCATTTCCTCATCTGCGCGCTCCGGAAGCAGACGGTGGTCCAGCTCACCAGCCTGCCGGAGCCGGGCCAGCTCATGGGAGAGAGCGAGCGGGTTGGTCTGCTCATGATGGTGGCCGACGGCGTGGGCGGCGGCAGCAAGGGCGCCGAGGCGAGCCGGATCGCGCTGGAGGACGTGGCCCGGTACGTCTCCGGCAGCATGCGCTGCTACTACGCCGCCGGCTCGGCCGACGACAAGGAAATCTTCGAGGCGCTCCAGGAAGGCGCGCTCGAGAGCCATGTGGACCTGGTGCGGCGGGGCCAGGAATCACCCGAGCATCGCGGCATGGCCACCACCCTCACGCTCTACCTCGGCGCTTGGCCCCGGGCCTATCTGCTCCAGGTGGGTGACAGCCGATGCTACCTGCTCCGGGGTGGTGAGCTGACCCAGATCACCCGCGATCAGACGATGGCCCAGGAGCTGATTGACCTCGGGGTCATGACCCATGCCGATGCCATGGGCACCCGGCTCGAGCACACCCTGTCGAGCTCGATCGGCGGCCGGCAGACGGCGCCCGCGGTCAGCCGGATCGACTTGGACTGGGACACCGTGGTCCTGCTGTGCAGCGACGGGCTTACCAACCACGTGCCCGACGAGCGGATTCGGGAGCGGTTGCGCTCGATGACCTCTGCCCGGCAGGTGTGCGAGGACTTAATGCAAGACGCGCTCGACGGCGGTGGAAAGGACAACATCACCGTCGTGGTGCGGCGGGCGGTGGCCAAGGACGGCTGACGCTCAGGCGCTCGCCACCCCGGCCGCTGCGGGCGCCTCGCCGAGTTGGCGCATGAGTACCGGCATCTCCAGATAGACCCGTGCGCGCTTGATCCGGTCGGCTTCGAGATCGTAGACCACGCAGAGCGGGACGCGCACCGCGCGGCCCGTGGCCGGAATTCCCGCGAACTCCCCAATGTGCTTCCCCACAAACTCCGCCTCCAGCACTGCCTGACTCTCCCCGCAGATGCGGGTCCGGATCTCGGCCGTGGCGTCGAAGGCCTGCCGGTACATGTAGTCGAGCATCCTCAGGACCGCATCCGGTCCCCGGTGCTCGTCCCCGGTGGCCATGTGGGTGAAGACCACGTCGTCCGCCATCATGCTGACGTCTCGGTGCTCGGAGTCCCAGTAGCGGGACATGACCTCGCGGGTGCGATCGATCGGCATGGGACCTTCCTTTAATAGAGGTGGCGGCGGCCGCGGGACTTGGGCCGACGGAGATACGATGCCTGGCCGCTGGCGCCCCCGCAAGGCATATTCACGCCAGTGACCACCTCAGCCCGGCTCACTTCTGCTCTCTCCGACCGGTACCGCCTCGAGCGCGAGCTGGGCCAGGGTGGCATGGCCACCGTCTATCTCGCCGAGGACCTCCGGCACGGCCGCAAGGTCGCCATCAAGGTGCTGCACCCCGAGCTCTCCGCCGTGCTGGGCGGGGACCGCTTCCTGGCCGAGATCAAGGTCACCGCCAACCTCCAGCACCCGCACATCCTGGGACTGATCGACTCGGGCGAGGCCGGCGGCCTGCTCTACTACGTGATGCCCTACGTCGCCGGCGAATCGCTCCGGGCGCGCCTGGCCCGCGAGCGCCAGCTCCCGATAGAAGACGCCATAAGGCTCTCCAAGAGAAGTCGCGTCCGCGCTGGACTACGCTCATCGCCAGGGCGTGGTCCACCGGGACATCAAGCCGGAGAACATCCTGCTGCAGGATGGGTCCGCGCTGGTGGCCGATTTCGGTATTGCCCTCGCCGTGCATCAGGCAGGCGGCAGCCGCATGACCCAGACCGGGATGTCGCTCGGCACCCCGGCGTACATGTCGCCCGAGCAGGCCATGGGCGAGCGGGAAATCGGCCCCCGGAGCGACGTGTACGCTCTCGGCGCCATGACCTACGAGATGCTCGCCGGCGAGCCGCCCTTCACCGGCCCCAGCTCCCAGGCCATCGTCGCCAAGGTCCTCACCGAGCAGCCACCGCCGCTTCGGCCCAAGCGGCCGACCGTACCGCCGGTGGCCGAGGGCGCGATCCTCACTGCACTCCAGAAGCTTCCCGCCGATCGCTGGGGCTCGGCCAAGGAATTCAGCGATGCGCTGTCGGGAACGGGACCGCCGCGCAGCCAAGCTGCGGCCACCGTCCCTATCAAGGCTGCCGGCGCATTGCCACTCAGGCGGGCTCGCTCTGCGGTGGCGTGGTTGGGCTGGGTCGTTGCTGGAATCGCCAGCGCCGTCGCTGCGTGGGCCCTGCTCCGGCCGCGGCCCGAGATCTCTCCATCGCGACTCGCGATCATGGCGCCGGGGCTGGGAGGAAGCGGCGCCAGCTCGTCGCAGCGCCACCTGACGTTCCTGCCCGACGGCCAGGAGCTGGTGTACACCATGATGGGCTCCGACGGGGTTGCGCACCTGGTGCGTCAGTCGCTCGAGTCGGAGGCCGGGTCAGTGGTTTCGGGCGCAGTCAACCTGAGCAGTCCGATGGTCTCGCCCGACGGCAGGTGGCTGGTCGCGGTCCGGGCCGACAAGAACCAGGTGTACCGTTTGCCTCTGGATGGAGGCGAGGCGGAGCTGGTAAGCTCGGCGCCGCTCGCTTCGTATGCTGCCACCTGGGGACCCGACGGCACTCTCTGGTTCAGCGATGGTAATCGCCTGGGGCAAGTCGTGGGGGACTCGCTGGTGACCCGGGTCCGGGGCAACCAGCACCGAGTGCAGCAGATCCTGCCGGACGGCCGGACCGCCTTGGTTGTTCGCAACCGCGTTGGCAACTCCACCGGCCCGGTCCTAATGGTCGACCTCGAGGATGGGACCGAGTCGCAACTCCTCGGCACGCCGGTCCTCGAGGCACGGGTGACCCAGGGCCTTCTAGTCTTCGTGACCCTGGGCGGAAACCTGCAAGTCGCGGCGCTCGATCGGGACAGCCGGCGGATCTCAGGGACGCCGCTGACGGTGGCCACCAACGTGGCTACCACCCAAACCGCCATAGCCCAGTTCGCCGTGTCGCCCAATGGCAACGTCGCGTATATCCCCGAGGAGCCGGCCTCGCTGGTCTTTCTGGATCGCTCCGGCGCAAGCCGCCTCGTCACGGCCGAGCGTCGCAACTTCCACCATCCGACGTTCTCACCGGACGGCCGCCGAATCTCCCTGGATTTCAGCTCGGTCGAGGGCCGGAACGTCTGGATTCTCGGTTTGGAGGAGGGCACGCTCACCCGCGCCACCTTCGACCGCGACGGACACGATGCCACCTGGACTCCGGACGGCCGTTTCCTCACCTACATAACCCCCATGACCCGGCCGGACGGGATAATCCTGGTGCTGCTGCGGAAACGGCCTGGGAGCGCCGAACCGGCCGACACGCTCCTTGCCTCGCCTTCCCTCTCATACACCGGGCAGTGGCTGCGGGACGGAAGCGGCCTCGTCACCACCGGCGTCAACCTGCGGCGTGATCCCCGACGTCCCGACTCGGTCCAGGCCGAATCGAGGTCCGATGCCGGCATCATTCGCAATGGCGGGAAAGGCCCATTGGAGCCGCTGGTCGCGAGTGCGTTCGCCGAGCAATATGTCGCTGTGTCACCCGACGGCCGCTGGATCTCGTTCGTCTCGGACCAGTCCGGCCGGGACGAGGTCTACGTTCGCGACCTCGCGGGGCAGAGCGATCAGGTACTGGTGTCGCTCGATGGAGGCAATGAGGTAGCGTGGAGCCCGGATGGGCGGGAGATTTACTACCGCGAGACGAAGCAATCGGATCCCTACCTGGTGGCCGCTCGCATCTCCACGACACCAGCCCTGGTCGTGACCGGACGGCAGCGGCTCTTTCCCATCGGGGATATGGTGGGCTCCGGCCCCCACGCCAACTACGACATTTCTCCCGACGGGAAGACCTTCGTCATGGTACGCCGGAGCCCGGCGGCTCGCATCATGGTCATCCAGAACCTGCCCGCTCTGGCCCGGCGGCTTCAGGGTGAGCGGCCGAGTCGTTAGGCTCCCGCCCCGCCCTTGGCAGTGGGTGGTACCAGGCCGTTGAGCCGGAGATAGACGGCGAGCTGGCTGTAATGGCCGGCCCACTCCTCCGCAGCCGCGACCATCGCCGCCGCTTGAGAAATCTCCCCCGACCCGAAATACGGCACCTTCCCGGCCAGCCTCGAGTCGTTCACCTTGGCCAGCGCCGACTGGCAGAACTGAAACGTCTCCCGAAGCCGGGCAACGAGCTTCTCTTTCGAGTCTCCAATAGCTACCTCGGGGCGCTTGGGCGCAGGCACTCCGCCGATGCTGGAGCAGAGGGCATCGTTCCCCGCCGCCATATGGGCGATCACCTCACCGAAGCTCTGCTGTGCCGGAGTCGGCTTGAATCCGTACTTGCCGGCAGGCATGTCTTCGGCCGCGGCGATGAAATTCTTCTCGGCCCGTGCGGCAGCGGAGCGTACGGCATCGGAGACGGGTGTAACGGCATGCCGCGACGCGCCGGCGACAGCGAGGGAGCAGGCCGCGAGCGCTACGAGCTGAAGTGTGGTGTTCATGGGTCCACCAATCCGGATCGGGGAGGTCCTACAATAGGAAATGTCCTGCCTCCCCGCTACGCCGTGACCGTCTCCGCCAGGATTTCCCGGACCCGCCGCGCCAGTGCGACGGAGTCGTAAGGCTTGCTGATGAAGGCGACCTCGGATTGCAACGCGGCATCGGCGAGCACGTCGGTGGGATAGCCGGAAGTGAAGAGCACCCTGAGGTCGGGCCGCTCCCGGCGCAGCTCGTTGGCCAAGGTCCTCCCGCTCAACTGCGGCATGATGACGTCGGTGATGAGCAGGTGCACCGGCCCCGAATGCCCGCCGCCACCTCGAGCGCCTCGAGGCCGTTCGCGGCTACCAGGACGGTGTACCCCAGGGACCGGAGCCTGCGTGCGGCGATGCTCCGCACCGAAGCCTCATCCTCGGCTAGCAGAATGGTTTCGGTGCCGCGCGGGACTGCCGGCGAGTCCACCATGGTAGCCAGTGGCGGCTCGCTGTC
Source organism: uncultured Gemmatimonadales bacterium (assembly GCA_963812755.1). Classification (GTDB taxonomy): domain Bacteria; phylum Gemmatimonadota; class Gemmatimonadetes; order Gemmatimonadales; family GWC2-71-9; genus CAVVWJ01. The sequence continues at coordinate 429,829 of CAWEWK010000007.1, forward strand.
CACCCGGGGGAAGTACAAATGGAAGACCGTCCCCTTACCGCACTCGCTGGAGACCACGATGTGGCCGGCATTCTGGCTCACGATCCTGTAGGAGGTCGCAAGTCCGAGGCCGGTGCCGTTCTCTTTGGTCTTGGTAGTAAACAGAGGCTCCGAGATGCGGGCCATGATGTCGGGAGTCATGCCATGCCCGGTGTCGCTGATCGTGACCGCCACGTAGTGGCCGGGCGTCACCTCTGGATGGGCCGCCGCGTATTCTGCATCCAGAAACACCGCCGTCGTGCCGATCTGGAGCCGGCCGCCGGCAGGCATCGCATCACGTGCGTTCAAGGCGAGATTGACCAGCACCTGCTCGATCTGTGCCGGATCGGCCCAGATGAGCCCGGCCGAAGCGGACAGCTCGGTGGTCAACTCGATGTGCTCGCCGATGAGACGGCGCAGCAGGCGCTCGGTGTGAGCCACCAGCTCGCCCAGGTGCACGTGCTGCGGCTGCCACACGTGTCGGCGGGCAAAGACCAGGAGCTGCTTGGTGAGCGCCGCTCCCCAACGGGCCGCCACCTCGATCTCCTCCAGCTCTTCCTGGGCGTCCGGCTGGCCGGCGAGACGGTCCTTGAGAAACCCGACGCTCGCCATGATGACGGTGAGGACGTTGTTGAAGTCGTGGGCGATGCCGCCCGCGAGCAGTCCCACGCTCGCGAGTCGCTGGGTCTCCCGGAGCCGCTCCTCGAGGGGGGCGTCAACCATTCTCTGCCGCGGCTCTCCGGCAGTGCTCGACCAGCTGCTCCACCTCTCGCGCCTTGTCGAAGCGTGCCTCCGCCCCCAACCCTTGGGCGACGGCCCAGCGGCGCGAATCTCGATCGCCGGTCCACAACAAGACGCGGGGGCCGGTGCCCCTGACCGCCCGCCGCGCGTTCAGCATGTGCAGGAGTGCCAAGCCGCCCCCGTCCGCCAGCTCGGGGTCGGTGATCACCATGTCGGGAGCCTTGATGGTGATCTGCCGGACGGCATCGATCAGGTTTCGAGCGACACCGATGACGGTGAGTTCCTGCACCACGTTCAAACGTTCCAGCAGCCGGTCAGAAAGCCCCGGCGACGCTTCCACCACGAACACCCTCACGACATGCTCTCCTGTTCCCACGTCTGCTATTGGACGCGCGAAAGGATAGCACATGCCGCCGCGACCGGTCAGTCGGGAGTCGTCGGGTCGGGCTGTAGGTCTTTTCCTACACAGCTAATCTGCGCCGATGAGCTTGTGCTCGATCGAGTAACGCACCAGGTCGGCGTTGCTGCGCAAGGCCAGCTTCTGGAGGATGCGGGCGCGGTAGGTGGTGACCGTCTTCGGGCTCACGGTCATCCGGGCGGCGATCGCCTTGAGGGTCTCCCCTTCTGCCAGGGCCTTGAGGACTTCAAACTCCCGATCGGAAAGCGCCTCATGCGCGGGCCTTTCGTCGCCGCCAAGCCGAACGGCGAGCGCCTCGCCCAGTGACGGGCTCACGTACATCCCGCCGCGATACACCCGCCGGATGGCCTCGACCAACTGCTCCAGGGAGCGGTCCTTGGTGAGATATCCGGCCGCGCCGGCACGGAGCACCCGGACGGCGTAGTCCGATTCCGGGTGAGCCGTGAGCACCAGCGATCGCGCCCGCGGCTGGATGGCCCTGACCTGGCGAAGGGTCTCGACGATCCCCGGCCCGGGCATCGCGACGTCGAGGACCAGGACATCGGTCGGGGTCTTGCGCAGCTCGGCCAGAAGCTCGGTCCCGCTCGCGGCCTCGGCGACCACCGTGATTCCGTTCCGCTCTTCCAGCAGCCGCCGGATCCCCTCGCGGACGACGCCGTGGTCGTCCGCCAGAATCACCCGGATCACGGGACGCCGGTCTCCAGCGAGCGCGGCAGCTTGACCCGAATGGTTGTCCCGCGGCCGGGGCCGCCCTCTACCTGAAACTCGGCGCCAAGCGCCATCGCCCGCTCCCGCATCCCGACCAGCCCGAGCGACCCGGGGTTGTCGAGCATGCCGGCCGGGATCCCGACCCCATCGTCAGCCACCTCGAGCAGGATGAGCTCGGGCCGGGACTCCAGCACCACCCGGACCTTCCGCGCCAGCGAATGGCGGGCGACGTTGGTGAGCGCCTCCTGCACGATGCGATAAAGTGCCCGGCGCGCCGTGCTGGGCACGTCATCGGTGCCGGCCTGCATCTCCACCTGGATATCAGTCTGCCTGGCGAACCGTTCCAGAAACGATTCCAGCGCGGCGGCGAGGCCCAGGTCGTCGAGCACCGGCGGACGGAGCCGGGCGGCGATGCGCCGCACGGTGTCGATAGTGTCGTCCACCATGGCGAGCATCTCGACGGCCTTCTGTTGCACCGGCTCTCGATTGCGGCGCAGTTTGGGAACCATCCAGCCCAGGTCGAGCCGCAAGGCGGTGAGCGCGTGTCCCAGCTCGTCGTGAATCTCCCGGGAAACCCGGGTCAGCTCGACCTCCCGGACCTCGTCGAGCCGGCGAGCCAGGTGGCGCAGCTGCTGGTAGGAAGCGCGCAGGGCTTCCTCGCCCTCGCGTCGCTCGGTGGTGTCGAGCGTGGCACCCAACATCCTGATCGGAGCGCCGCCGTCGCCGAAGAACACCTGGCCGTTGGTCGAGACCCAACGGGTCTCGCCGGTGTTGGGATGCACCACCCGAAATTCGATGCCGTAATCCGCCCCCTCTTCCAACGCCCGCCGGATCGCCTCGCCGACTCGATCGACGTCATCCGGGTGAACCACACTGAGGATGTCTTCTGCCCGGCCCGCGAAGCCTTCGGGGGTGAGGCCGTGCAGCTCGTAGACCCGCTCGGACCACGTCACTTTGTTGCTCAGAATGTCCCAATCCCAAATCCCGAGCTTTCCGGCCTCGAGCGCCAGGCGGAGCCGCTCCTCGCTATCCCGGAGTGCGGCCTCGGCGCGGCGGCGGTCGGTGACGTCTCGGAGGGTGAGCTCTACCCGCGGGCCGCCCGAGCGATATTGGATGGCGCTGCCCAAGGCCTCCAGAAAGCGCCAGGTCCCGTCCTTATGGCGAAAGCGGAACTCCACGCCTCGCTGGGCGGTCAGTGGGTCGCGCATCGCCGCGAGGTGCGCCTGCCACACCCGGAACTGGTCGTCGGGATGAACCAACTCGGCCGCCCTCCGGCCCAGCAGCTCGTCCGGCCCGTAGCCGAGCACTGACTCGACCGAAGGGCTGCCATAGCGAATGACCCCGTCCTCGTCCACCACCGTGATGACATCCGAGGTGTGCTCCACCAGCGAGCGGAAGCGGAGCTCGCTCTCTCGCAGCGCCCGTTCTATCCGGCCGCGATCCGACAGCTCCCGCCGCAGCTCCAGCTCGGTGACGGCGGTGCCGGCGAGATCCTGGAGCAGCGCGACCTGTTCGTCGGTCCAGTCGCGTGGCTTCCAGTCGAGCACCGAGATGGTGCCCAGACAGTAGCCGTCGGAAGTGATGAGCGGCGCGCCGGCATAGGCGGCAACGCCGAGCTCGGTGACCGCCAGATTGGTGCGAAGAATGGGGTGGTGCCGGGTGTCGGGGACTACCAGCGGCTGCCGGGTGGCGACGGCGTACTGACAGATCGAATGGGTGAGCGGAGTCTCCCGCAGTGACGCCAAGGACTTCGGGGAGACCCTGAGAGCTCTTGAAGTGCTCGCGGTCCTGGCCGACGAAGGCGATGAGTGCGGTGGGGGCGGAGCAGATGGCCGCGGCGAGGCGCGTGAGCCGGTCGAAAGGCTCCTCCGGCTCCAGATTCGCCAGGGCGAGCCTGCGGAGCGCGTCGAGGCGCTCCGGCTGCTGAAGAACGTCGAGATCTACCACTTCGTATGTTTAGCCCGCTATGGTATCGCCTTCTTGCGCGGGTCGTCTGCCGGGTTGACGTAAGTGATCTCGAACGGCCCCTCGCTGCGAACCTCGAGCACGGTCCGATCTTTGGCGCGAAGGTAGTGGGGCTGCTTGGCGGCCACGTTGGCCTTTTCGCCGACCGCGAGTGGCTTCATCTTGTCGTCGGCCCATTCCTTCCCCTGGCCCAGCATGATCGACCCCTCGAGCACACTGACCTGCTCGCTCATCGGATGCCAGTGCGGCCGCACCTCGAAGCCGGCCGGCATCTCCACCTGTATTCGGAAGAACCCCGCCTTGGTGGGGTCACCCTCGACGACCGCGGCGCGGGCGCCGGGGGGCAGGAACGCTGCCGGCTGCCAGTCGAGCGCGGTGCCGGCGGCGGCAGCGGTGTCACCGGCCGCCATGTTCGGGCTCATCGTATCGCTGGCGGAGCGATCGAGATCCGCTGCGGTCTCTCGGTCAGCCCGGCGCTCGCATCCGCCGAGAACCAGGAGCGCGCACAGGGTCGCAAGCGTGGTTCGCATGGGCGTGCCTCCCGTGGAAATCAGGGTGTGACTCCAGCATACCGACCGGGACCGCAGTCGGCCAGAGGCTGCCTCTCACAATTCCCTAACACCCCCACCCAGTTTGGCGGCCGCAGTCCGGCGTCCCCGGGTGAGCAGGCACGTCACTCACCCCTGAGGAGACCGGAATCATGCGCCACCTCGTACTGCTCGCCTCGCTGGCCGTCGCCATTTCTGCGTGCCGGGATGCCGCCGGCCCCGGCGACGCCTCCCTGTCCGAAGCCTCCATCGGCGCCCATATCGACCTGCGGGAAGAGCGAGCGTCGCTCATCGCCGCCGGCAACGCCGTCTCCGCCGCTATCGCTGCCCAGGGAGTCGTGGCCGGCCTCGGCGGTGCGCTCGCGGAAGACGCCCTGTTCCTCTCGCCCAGATCGAACACGCTCGAAGGGCGCGCGGCTGCCACCGCGTTCCTCTCGAGCGCCCCCATCGCGCCGACCGGGATCCATTGGGAGGTGATCGCCGCGGAGGTCTCCAACGACGCTTCTCAGGGCTACACCTGGTCCCAGGGCGACTTTACCATCAATCTTGGCGCTGGTACCGGAGACCGTGGCGGGCTTCTTCCTGGCCTACTGGCGCCGCACCGCCAGCGGCGGCTGGGAGATCGCTGCCCTGTCGCTGAATCGGGGCGGGCCACAGCCCCTCCCGCTCCCCCAGGGGTTCGGCACCCCCGACAACAAGCACCGCCGCACCTTCCCCAACACCGACGCCGACGAACAACGCGACCAGCTGATCGCGGTGGACGCCGCCTTCTCCGCCGCGTCCGTCTCGGATGGCACCGGGCCCGCGTTCGAGCGCTTCGCCGCGCCCAACGCGATCGCGGTGGACGTACAATTCCTCTTCGGGCCGGGACCCATCGGCCAGGCGTTCACCGTGGGTCCCAACGACGTGGTGAGTTGGGTTCCCCGTTTCTCCGATGCCGCCGCGAGTGGAGACCTCGGCTTCACCGTCGGCGACGCCGTCTTCGTCTTCGCCGACTTCGGCACCTTCTACACCAAGTACCTGACCGTGTGGCAGAAGCAGGACACCGGCGATTGGCTGTTCGTGGCCGACTTCGGGAGCAGCCGGCCGGCGCCATGAGCTACGGTAGTCGTTGACCATTCCATGACGCCCGGGTGCCGGTGCGCGGTGCTCGGGCGTCTCCTCATGGCATGGCCGACCCCGCCCCGTCCCCCATCCTCGATGACCCGGCAGCCGGGCGACCGGCCCGGCTCGGCGACCTCGTGGGGTTAGGCCGCTTGTTCCTGGCCGGCTTCGCCTTCTGGAGCGCGGTAGCCTTCGTGTTTGCCTGTCAGGACCTGCTGGTCCTCGGGAATGCCGGTGGACCCTTTCATCGCCTCCTGGTGAGCCAGGTCGCGAGCTGGTGGCCCTGCGCCCTGCTCACACCGGCCGTGGTGGCGGGCGCGCTGTGGGTCCGGGCATCCGCAGCATCGCTGACCGGAGCCCTCCTGCTGCACGCCCTCGGAGCCGTGCTGTTCATCTGCATCGGCGGGGCGCTCATGGGGACTCTCGAGAGCCTGCTCCCCTGGGCCCACCGGGAAGCGGGACTGCCCCTTGTGGCGCTGCACGGCATCATTCGCTATCTCGGCCCCGACCTGCTGCTGTACTGCCTCGTGGTGGCCGCCACCGAAGCCGTCGCCCATTCCTGGGAATCGCGCCGCCGGGGCATCGCCGCCGCCACCTACGCCCGCCAGCTCGCCGAGGCGCGCCTCCACGTGCTGAGCGCGCAGCTCCAGCCGCACTTTCTGTTCAACACCCTGCACACCATCTCGGCGCTGGTGTGGGAGGACCCGGCCCGCGCCGACCGGCTGCTCGCCCGGCTGAGCGAGATGCTGCGACTCACGCTCAAGAGCGGCACCCGGGTGGAGACCACCCTCGCGGAGGAGCTGGCGCTGCTGCGCCGCTACGCCGAAATCCAGGAGGCTCGCTACGGCGAGCGGCTCCGAGTGGCCTTCGACGTGGAGCCGGCGGTCCAGGGCGCCATGGTGCCCCGGCTCATCCTTCAACCCCTGGTGGAGAACGCCATCCGCCACGGGATCACCCGCCGCATCACGCCGGGACGGGTGGACGTGCGCGCCTGGGAGGGTGAGGGACGGCTGCACCTCGCGGTGTCCGACGACGGGGTGGGTCTGCGCAAGGGAGGTCTGCGGGAAGGGGTCGGGCTCACGATCACCCGGGCCCGGCTGCGTCAGCTCTATGGATCCGAGCAACGGGTTGACCTCTCTCCCGCGGCGAGCGGCGGCGCGGTGTGCGCGCTCTCCTTCCCGCTACGGCTGGCGGAGCCGGCGAGCCGATGACCGCCCCGGCCATTCGGGCCCTCATCGTAGACGACGAGCCCCTTGCGCGGACCCGGCTTCGGAGGCTGCTCTCCCGGCACCCCGACATCCAGGTGGTTGCGGAGTGCGCCGAAGGGTCGGAGGCGGTGGGAGTCATTGCACGCACCCGCCCCGAAGTCGTGTTCCTCGACATCGAAATGACCGAGACCAGCGGGCTCGACGTGGCGGCCGGCCTCACCGGCGAGCCGCTCCCCGCAGTGGTGTTCGTGACCGCGCACGAGCGCTACGCGCTGGAGGCGTTCGACGTACGGGCGCTCGACTACCTGCTCAAGCCGTTCGAGGAGGAGCGATTCCTGGCGACGCTGGAGCGGGTCCGCGCCTATACCGCGGGGGCTCGTGGGCGCCGCTCTCACGAGCATCTCGTCGCCATACTGCGGGAGCTCTCGGATACGCCGGTAGAGGAGCTGGAGCGGCTGCGGGCGCCCGCGATGCCGCTCCGATTCGCCGACCTGGAGCTCGACCCGGCAACCCGGAGCGTGCGCCGTGCCGGTCGGCTGGTATCGCTCCGGCCCAAGGAGTACGAGCTACTGCGTGCGCTGGTCGACCGGGCCGGGGCGGTAGCGAGCCGCCGGGAGCTGCTGGCCCAAGTGTGGGGATACCAGGATGGCGTCACCAGCCGGACGGTGGATACCCACGTCGCGGTGCTGCGCCGCAAGCTCGGTCACCGGGTGGAAGAGCCCGGCTACATTCTTACGGTGGCCAAGGCGGGGTATCGGTTGCGCGAGTGAGCTCAGCTTAACTAATGAAGAAGGAGAGAAGCGATGCCGTCGATTGCAGAACTGTTGGTCGCCGAGTTGGACCATGAGATGCCGGGAACCCGCCGGGCGCTCGAGCGCGTCCCCGAAGGACAGAACGACTGGAAACCGCACGAGAAGTCCACCCCGCTCGGGTATCTCGCCGGGCTGGTCGCCACCATGCCGCGTTGGATCGTATCGATGGTCACCGAGGACCAGTTCGACGTTGGCTCGCCGGGACGCTATGCGACACGGATGTTCGACTCGACGGCCGAGCTGGTGCGCGAATTCGAGCGGTCATCGGCGGAGGCGCGGGCCGCTCTCGCCGCCGCGACCGACGAGCGCCTCGTGGGATCGAGGTGGAAGTTTCTCTTCAACGGCCAGGTGCTCTCGAACGAGACCCGGTATGAGGCCGTTCGGGTGGGTGCACTGAACCATCTCTACCACCACCGCGCGCAGCTTACGACCTATCTCCGCCTGAACCAGCAGCCGGTGCCATCGCTCTATGGTCCATCGGCTGATGAGGCGTACCCCGGAGCGTCGGTGCACGCCTAGGGCTCGACGGTCGATTTGGATGTGCCATCGCGAGCGCGGTCGCGTATACCGACAAGCAGGGAGATGCCACCGGTGCCCGTCCTGCTTTCGGGATGCACTGCTGAGGTTCCATTGACACTTGTGGCGCCGAGATGAATGTTGCTCCCGCAAAGCTCCCCCTGCTTCGCTGGAGCCCACCGACATGAGAAGGTCTCCCGCAAGACTCGCACTGAGCGGCGTCGGGGCGATGGTCCTGTTCGCCTGCACCGAGAGCCCCACCGGTCCCACAGAACAGACCCTTATCCGGCCAGACCTCGCCGTCGATCCCGCGCCTTCCGCGCCCGGCATCTTCCTCGGCACCGCGGTGACGCCCGCGGCCTGCAGCAACGGCACCCAACCCGATACCGACGGGGACGCTCTGGCCAACGACTGCGAGAGCTCGCTCGCAGCGGCGTTCGCGCCCGAGCTGGCCTATGCGGCCAGCGATCGGACCACCCGCGAGCCGCGGTGGGCAGCCCGGCGGCTCGGCAACGGCAAGGTGCGCCTGGTGTATCTGCTGTCGCTGCACTTCGATCTCGGTACCTATGGTTGTCCGTTCGGCCTGGTGGCCTGCGGCGGGCACTATGGCGATTCCGAGACCATCGTGCTCGACGTCTACTACAAGTCGAGCAGCCAACACTGGGTGCTGGACCAGGCCATCTATTCGGCCCACGGCTTCTACAACATCTACCCCAGGTTCTTGAGCGCGTATCCCAGCATGAACTTTCCGGCCCAGAAGGGCGGCTACCCCAGGGCATTCGTGGCGCTGCGAAAGCACGCGCTCTATCGCTCGGACACCGAGTGCGACGACGGCGAGCTGGGCCTCGACGAGTGCAAGGCGGACACCTTTGCGCGAGTGGCGTCCACTGGGTCGCTCAATATCGGGAGCCGCGGCAGCCATACCGCCACGCAGGACTGCGGCCGGAGCACGGTGTTCACCTCGAGCACGGCGATCGAGTGCTACTGGACGGTACGGGATTTCGGGGGGTGGCAGGGGAAGAGTCCCAAGGGTGGGCCGTACAGTTCGGTGTTGAGCTTCTTCGGGTTCTAGGCCGTCTCCCGCACCAGGTGGCAGCGCAAGCTCACCAGCCGCATCTCCTCCAAGCTCCGGCCGACCCCGCGCGGGGCCTGTCGATCTTGGCGCCCCCTGTTCGACCAGCAAGTGAGGCGCTAACGCGCGAGGGGGAAGCCAAATGGTCCTTGAAAACAAGAACGCCGTGCTTTACGGGGTAAGCGAATCACTGGGCGGAGCGGTTGCCCGGGCCTTCGCCGAGGCCGGCGCGAAGGTATTTCTGACGGCTCGCCGGCTGGCAAATGCCCGGAAAGTGACCGATGAGATTCGGGCGGCCGGAGGTCAGGCGGAGGCGGACGAAGTGGACGCGCTGGACGAAAAGGCCGTGAACCGCCACGCTGATGGGGTGGTGAAGACCTCCGGAACTCTGGATATCTCGTTCAACCTCATCAACATTGGCGACCGGCAGGGCGCGCCGCTGGTGGACATGGCGGCGGAGGATTTCGTGCGCCCGGTGCGGACGGCCATGCTCACCCAGTTTCTCACCGCCACGGCCGCCGGCCGGATCATGTCGCGACAGCGCTCGGGCGTAGTGCTCTCGCTGACCGCGACACCGGGAGGTATCGGTTATCCGATGGTCGGGGGATTCGGGCCGGCCTGCTGCGCCATCGAGGCATTTTCCCGGAATCTCGCCTCGGAGCTGGGTCCGCATGGGGTCCGGGTGGTGAACATCCGCTCGGCCGGTTCACCCGACTCGCGGCCCTTTCGGGAGGCCGTGGAGCAAGGTGGGCCGGAGGTGAAGGAATTCCTCGAGAAGACCACCAACGACACCATGCTGAAGGCAATGCCACTGATGGAAGACATTGCCAACGCGGCAGTCTTCCTCGCCTCCGATCTGGCGGGTAAGATCACCGGGGTGACGCTCGATGTCACGGCCGGCAGCACCAGCGCCCTCAACTACAAGGTTCCCACCATCGTTTTCGTGCAGCGATAGCACAAAGGAGGCACTATGGCAGCGAAGATTCCCGAAGGGTACCACACCATGACGCCCAATCTCTGCGTCTCCCATGGCGTGAAGGCCATAGAGTTCTACCAGAAGGCCTTCGGGGCCGAAGAGATAGCGCGCATGCCCGCTCCCGGCGGCGGTCTCCTCCACGCCGAGCTCAAGATCGGTGACTCGAAATTCATGCTGGGTGAAGAGATCCCGGAGATGGGCGCCCTGAGCCCCAAGACGCTCGGTGGCTCGCCCGTCACGTTCTACGTCTATGTCGAGAACGTGGATGCGGCCTTTGAGCGCGCCCTCAAGGCCGGGGCCAAAGCGGTGCGGCCAGTCGCCGACATGTTCTGGGGCGATCGCGTTGGACGGCTGGAGGATCCCTTCGGCCACAACTGGTCGCTCGCCCAGCACCTGAGATTTCCCACGCCCGAGGAGATGGAGAAGGGCCAGGCGGCGTACTTGGCGCAAATGCAGACGACCCCGTAGGAGCAACACCTTGTCATCCCGAGCGAAGCGAGGGACCTAAGTCGCTGTTCCGGAACCTCTCAGTAGCTCCCTTACTTCGCTCGGGATGACAACCTCACCGCTCCTTGCGGTACATCCGCATGGCGATGGGTGCCGCCACCAGCACGATGGCGGCGGAAGCTACCAGCACCCAGGCCACATCGGTCCACACCGGTCGCCCGTGCATCAGCCCGCGCGACGCGTTGGCCAGATAGGTCACCGGGTTGCGGCCGACGATCTCCTGGAGCCAGCCAGGCATGGTCGACAGGTTCACGAAGATGTTGCTCGCGAATGTCAGCGGCATGAGGAAGATGAAGCTCGTCGTCATGACCGACTCGGGCGTCCGGACCAGCATGCCGACGATGATCCACAGCCAGGATAGGGCGAAGCCGAACGTCAGGACCAACGCCACCGCCAGGAGCACGCCCACGACGCCACCCTGGGGCCGGAACCCGAGAATGAGGCCCATGATCAGGATCAGCGCGGACGCGACCGAGTAGCGGAACAGGTCGCCCGCGAGGGCGCCGAGCAGGGGAGCCCCCTGCCACATCGGGAGCGAGCGAAAGCGGTCGAACAGACCCTTGTTGATGTCGGTGTTGAGCCCCATGCCGGTGTAGACCGTGATGAACACGACGGTCTGCACCAGCACCCCGGGCAGCAGGTACTGGATATACTCGCGTGGCGTCCCTGCGAGGGCCCCGCCGAAGATGTAGGTGAACAGCAGGGTGAACATGATCGGCATCACGGTCACGTCGAAGAGCTGGAACGGCACGTGCTTGATCTTGAGCATGGCCCGCCAGGCGAGCGTGAGCACCGCGGACAGCGCCGACGCCGGCCGGGGCCGGCCATGCGCCGCGAGCAGCTGGTGAGTCCGCTCGCCGGTGGGAAGTACGCTGGCGGTCACGGCTTGCCCTCCTGAACCTCGACCTCGGTCGAGTGGCCGGTCAGGGCGAAGAACACCTCATCGAGGGTCGGATTCCCGATCGAGAACTCGGCGACGTCGACGCTGTCATTGGTGAGGACGGCGAGGACCGCGGCCGCTTGCGCGGGGCTGGTGAGCCGCGCGGTCACCGCCGTCGGGTCCGTCACCGGCAGCGTGCCCTCGCCCAGCACCCGTTCGACCAGCTCCAGCGCCCGTGGGCGCTGGTCCGCGCTGACCACGCGCAAATGCAGCGCACTGGAGCCGACCGACGCCTTGAGGTCGCGGCTGGTGCCCTCGGCGATGACCCGGCCGTGGTCGATGACGGCCAGGCGCTCCGCCAAGCGGTCGGCCTCGTCGAGATACTGGGTGGTGAGCAGCACGGTGGTGCCCTCGTCCGCGATGCGGCGCACCAGGTCCCACACCTGGTTCCTGCTGCGGGGGTCGAGGCCCGTGGTCGGCTCGTCGAGAAAAAGGATCTCGGGGATCGCCACCAGGCTGGCCGCGATGTCGATCCGGCGCCGCATGCCACCGGAGTAGGTCTGCACCTGCCGCCCTGCTGCCTCTGCCAGGCCGAAGGCCTCGAGCAGTTCCGAGGCCCGCTCTCTGGCGTCGCGCCACGACAGGCCGAGCAGGCGTCCCATCAGCACCAGGTTCTCGTGGCCGGTGAGGTCCTCGTCCACCGAAGCGTACTGTCCCGTAAGGCTCACCTTCTCCCGAACAGTGCGTGCTTCGCGGACGACGTCGTGACCCAGCACGGTCGCCGTGCCGGCGTCGGGACGGAGGAGTGTGGCCAGAATACGGATGGTCGTCGTCTTCCCGGCACCGTTCGGGCCCAACAGGCCGAACACGGACCCCTTGCGAATGCGGAGGTCCACCCCGTTCAGGGCGCGGGTGGTGCCGAACGCCTTGACGAGCCCGCTGGTTTCGATTGCGTTGGACATCGGTCTACCTCTAAAAAGCCCAGTTTCGAGTCAACACTCGGACCCGAAGGTATACCGAAGCTCGACTCCTCGCCAGGTTTGTTACAGGGACTTTCAGCAAGTGAGGGACGTGACCGTTCGGATCGGAGTGGAAGAGCGCCGCGCCCGCCTGTCCCTGCGCCATCACGTGGCGCCGGCAGCGCGAGTGGGATCGGTGGTCGATGCAACCCGCGACCTGGTCTGCCTTCACGCCACGGATCCGGCCACGGTCTACCTCTCGGCCTGGGCCCGGACGACCGATCCCACGATCGAGGCAGTCGATCGCGCGCTTTACCAGGACCGCGAGCTGGTCCGCATGATCGCGATGCGCCGGACCATGTTCGTGGTGCCGGCCGGGGACGCACCGATCTTTCACGCCGCCGCTGGGGTCGCGATCGCTCGGGTGGAGCGGAAGCGCAACCAGGCGATGGCCGCCTTGCTCGGCATTCGCAACCCGGCCGCCTGGCTCAGAAAGGCGGAGACGGCGACGCTGGCGGCGCTCGAAGCAGCGCGGCGAGGCGACGGCCCAGGAGCTGGCGTCGGATGTGCCCGCCCTGCGGCGGAAGCTGCTGGTGAACGTGGGGAAGCGGTACGAGGGCTACATCGGGATGTCGGGCCGGGTCTTACTGCTCCTCGCGCTCGAAGGGAAGGTGGTGCGCGGGCGACCGCGAGGGACCTGGGTCAGCAGCCAGCACCGCTGGGTATTGACGACTCGGTGGCTGGGCCGGCCGATGCCGGAGCTCCCGGTGAGCGAGGCCCAGGCCGAGGTGATCCGGCGCTGGTTGTCCCGCTTCGGGCCGGGGACCGAGGGCGGACATCCGTTGGTGGACCGGTTGGACCGCGCGCGCGGTCCGCGCGGCGCTGGCGACCATCGGAGCGGTGGAGGTCGACCTGGACGGGCAGGCGGGGTTCGTCCTCCCCGATGATCTCGAGCGGACGCCGAAGCCTAAGCCGTGGATTGCCCTCCTCCCTGCTCTGGATCCGACGACCATGGGATGGCAGTCTCGCGACTGGTACCTGGGCGGCCACAAGGCTGCGCTGTTCGACAGCAACGGCAACGCGGGCCCGACGATTTGGGTTGATGGCCGGATCGTGGGCGGCTGGGCGATGCGGGCGAATGGTGAGGTGGTGACCAGGCTGCTGGAGGACGTCGGGCGGCGGGCGTCGCTCGCGGTCGATGCCGAGGCCGCGCGGCTGACGGCGTGGCTGCGAGGCGTTCCTCCGGTCCCTCGATTTCCGACGCCGCTCTCCAAGGAGCTTATCGGGTGACTGCGTACGAGTCAGCGAGAACACGCTGCAGGTCTTGATTCCAGTTTCGAAATCTGATGCCGTTGCTGGCCGACCGGTGGCGGCGGCTGGCCCCGGAGGCTACTGTGCTTGGAGACGAATCTGGCGGAGATCGTCGAGCTGCACGCTTAAGGGGGGCGCACGCCATGTCTGAGTCGACGACTCACCTGTCGAGGGAGCTCCCGCCCGAGACTCGGGACTACTTAGCCCAGCGGCTGGACGGCGCGCGCGATCTCTATCTCCTGGCGCTGGCCCTGGGCGACCGCCCGGAGGGGTCCGCGCTGTTCGGCCGAATGATCCGTGAGGCCCGCATCCACTTCGCGGCGGTGATCGAGGAAGCGCGGATCGCCGGACTCGACACGGGCGCCATCGCTGTGATGCTCGGTAAGTTGAACATCGAGTTGCGCGACAGCATCCGGCCCGAGCTGTGGGCGCGCGTCGAACAGCTCCTTGCTGAGCGAGCCGCCCGCAAACAGAGGAGCAGCCCATGACCTACGTGATCGCCGAACCCTGTATAGGGGTCAAAGACCGGTCTTGCCTCGACGTGTGTCCGGTGGACTGCATCTACGAGGGCGAAGACCAGCTCTACATCCACCCCGACGAGTGCATCGATTGCGGGGCGTGCGTGCCGGAGTGCCCAGTGACCGCGATCTTCACCGAGGAGGATGTCCCGCCCGACTGGCAGTCGTACACCGCCAAGAACCGCGACGTGTTCAAGAGCGACAATCCGCCGGGTGTCGCGAAGAGGTAGCCATCCTCCCTCCCCACGGACCTATCTGGTATGGGGCCACCGTGCTGGTGGTCGACGATGAGCTGCCGATGCGTGAGCTCCTTCGCCGCATGCTCGTAGCCGAAGGTTTTCACGTTGAAGAGGCTCCGGACGGCGAGTCCGCGCTGCGACTCGTTCAAGCGCGCGCCGAACCGTTCGATCTGGTCCTGACCGACCTCTCGATGCCGCACGTCGATGGGCGGCAGGTCTCGGAGATCCTGAGACGGTACCGGCCAAGCGTTGCCGTCCTCTGCATGTCCGCCGATCCCGACGCGGTGCCCCATATCGAGTCGTCGGACACTCCCGTTCGGGTGATACTCAAACCATTCACCCCCGATGACCTGTACCACGCGGTGCGGGACGCCATCACCCGCGCCACCGATCTGGCGGCCGTCGCCGAGGCAGAGATCGTGCGGGCGCACGCCGGATTGAGCCAGCTCGCGTCCGCGCTTGAGGCGAGTCGCACCATGCGGGTGCAGACACTAGACCTAGTGGTCGCCGCCCGTGAGCTGCGGCGGGCGGCTGCCGGGCCAAGCTGATGGGCGCTGGCGCCTACGGGAGGAGCCGCCCCGAAACTCGAACTCAGCCTCGGGAAGGGTGCGCTCCTTTTTCGTCTTTCCGGCCTTCTGCGGCGCTCCCCGGAAGGAGTCCACCAGTTGGGCCAGGCGGGCAGCCGAGGTCCACATGCGGGCGGGAAGGGTCGGGTAGCGATCCGCGCACTCGGGTCTGAGCTGCGCCTGGCGAGCTATAGCCGTTGTGTCCATGGTGAACCCCCGGCTGCGGTCGGTGAACTCCGCCAAGGAACCATGGGTTAGCGCCTGGGCCGCCGGGCGCGGCGGAGTGTCCGGAGCTGCGCTCGGAAATCTTCCAGATCGTTGATCCGCTCGGCGCCGATCTCGTTGAGCACCTCGCTGTAGGCGGACGCCGCGGCGCCGCCGACCACCAGGGTGACGTCTTTCGGCAGCATTGTCCGGAGACGCCGGAGTTCGTCCTCCAGTGCCGTGTCTCCCGCGGGGAATACCACGCTCAGCGCCACCGCCCGAGCCCGCGTCCGGGTCGCGGCCTCAGCGATGTCCTCCGCCGGCAGGTCCGTGCCCAGGTAAGTCACCCGCCACCCCTCGGCCGCCGCGGTCGCGGCAACAATCAGGGCGCCGAATTCGTGGACCTGGCCCGCCGGCGTGGCGATCACCAGATTCGCCGTGGCGAGTGGCGAACTCGCGGTCTCGATCACCCTATCGAGCACGCGCCGCAGGACTGCCGACGCCAGGTGCCCGTGCACCGGGCGGAGCGTTCCCTCGCGCCAGCGCGTGCCCAGGCGCTCGAGCAGCGGTACCACGACCGCATCGAGCAGCAGCGCTGCAGGCAGCGCGACCACCGCGCGCCGGAGGGTGGCGTCGAGCCCAAGCGCGTCGAGCCGCTCGACCGATCGAATGCAGTCGGCGAGATAGCCGGTCGTTGCCGGCGCGATGAGCTCCGACCCCTGCCCTCGCTGACTCGAAAGGTCCGCCTCGGCCTCTGCCTCGACGTCTTGGCGCACCAGGGCGGCGAGTGCCTCCGGGGCAAGCTCGGCCACCTGTCCGATGCTGCGGCCGGCGAGGGTGGCGCGGTAGAGGAGGCGGAGCCGCTCGATGTCGGCGTCCGAGTAGAGCCGCCGGCCGCCTTCGGAGCGTGAGGGCGTCACGACCTCATACCGCCGCTCCCATGCCCGGAGGAGGTTAGCGCTCAGCCCAGTCCGGCGAGTGACGATCCGCATGGGATGCCGGTGGCCCCCTGTCCTCAAACGCATGGCTGTCCCCATGGCCCAAGGCTAGCCCCAGGGCCCGGCTCTGTCAAGGTTCTGTATAATACAAGACATTGACAGATCAGGACCCTTCGGGTAGATTTGCACCTATAAAGAGTGCCACGAGGAAGCTGGAGCCTATCGGGACCCGGTGGTCCGGTGATGCCTAAGTAGGGTCCCTCGAGAGAGAGGCAACATGTTATACGCAACCAGCCCAGCCGCCCCGGTGTTTGGGCTGCGGCGGCAGATTGATCGACTGTTCGAGGATACCTTCGGACGGGGCCAAGCCGGGCAAACGGAGTGGATCCCAGCAGTCGATATCCACGAGACCGACCAGGAGCTGACCTTCGCGGTCGAGCTTCCGGGCATCAAGCCGGAAGACGTCGAAGTGACCGCGGTCGACGGCGTCTTGACGATTCACGGTGAGAGAAACTCGGAGCGAAGAGACGGGGAGGATTGGCGGTACCATCTGATCGAGCGCAACTATGGGTCGTTCATGCGCCGATTCCAGCTCCCGCAGGGCGTGGACGACGAGAAGATCGAGGCCGACGTCGCGCAGGGCATGCTCCAGGTACGCATCCCCAAGACGGCACTGCCGCAGCCGAAGAAGATTCAAGTCAAGGCTGGCGTGGACGCGACCAGCCGCGCGCAACAGGTCATCGGTCGCGGCGAGAGTCGCCAGGACTCGCCCAAGAAGAGGATCGGGACCCACCAGTCGAAGTGACCGCAGGTGGCTCACCACCAGGCAACACCAGTGAGAGCGTGCGACGCGGCGCGGGGCCCAACCCCCGCGCCGTCGTGGTGAGCGGGTCGAGGCCGCACCCCATGCGCTTCGACATCGTTAGAGACCCAACGCAGATCGCTCGAATCCAGCAGCGGCTAGCCGACCGAGATCAGCAGCTGATGACCTCTCGTGGCGCCCTCGTCCGCTACGAGATGCCGGCCTTGCCCAACGCCTTCCCCCAGCTCAGCCGCATCCTGGACAGCTCCGCCCACCGGGCCCAGTTCCTCGGAATTCACTATCACATCCAAAGCAGAGACGGAAAGATCGAGCGGCTCATACCGGCAGCCGAGTACTACAAGTTCGTCTTCCCAGCCGTGGCCGATAAGCGCTATGCGCTCGAGCTCGGGCTCGGCCGCCTTCGCGAGCTCGAGCGGTGGGTCGAGCGGTACTACAACGAGATCCGTGAACCCACGCAGAGGACCGAGCAGCCGTCCTCCCGGGTTGTGGACCAGGTCTACGCGCTGAAGTCGGAGCTGGGAAACATTCTCTTTGTGGCGCGGGGAACGCTGGACACCATCGCTACTCTGCTGCACTTCCTTTATGGCCCAAGCTCAAGTCACTTCACCAGTTTCGCCGCCTTCGTCAGCTATCTCAACCAGAGTCGCGCCGCCGGAACGGACGCCGATCCCGCGCTGAGAGCGTACATCGAAGAGCACTTGGAGTGGTTGCAGACACTGCGGGAGTACCGCGATTACGTCACCCACTACGGCTCGATTGACATCTCCTTCTACGAGCCCCGGGAAGGGGTTCTGCGGACCTACCTGCAGGATGCCCTGCAGGTGCACGACGTGGTGGCCCCGGTTCTGGCCGGGCTCGACTCCTTCTGCGAGTTTCTGGACGGACACTTTGCAGCCAGGATTACGGCCACCTAGGCGCCGCACTGCAGCGGGGCTAGTGGCCCTACGGCGATCGGGTGAGCGGGACCGAATCTAGCGGAACGTAGCGGCCGAGCGCGACTGCTCTCCGGCTTTCCCCCTGACGGACAGGACCATCTTATGCGCCCGACAAAGTCTCGATCGCGGTTTACTCGCCTTGCGAAGGCGACGGCGCGGGTGACGGGCAGACCCGCGGCCTTCCTCCTCGCGGTGGGCGTGATCTTTGCCTGGCTGGTGACGGGCCCACTTTTCCGGTTCAGCGATACCTGGCAACTCGCCATCAATACGGGCACGACGATCGTCACCTTTTTGATGGTTTTCCTCATCCAGAATACCCAGAACCGCGATGCCGAGGCCGTGCAGGTCAAGCTGGACGAGTTGCTTCGCGCTACGGCAGGCGCGCACAACGCCCTGCTGGACCTTGAAGAGCTTGAAGAGCGCGAACTCGATCAGATTCGCGCGGGCTACGCGCGCTTGGCGGAGGGTGCCAGGGCCGACCTGCGGCAGGGACAGCGTGACACCGGCGTGCCTGAAGTAGCGTGACTGCCGCCTGACCCGCGCCTGCAGCCGACGCGCGCCAGTAGGTCGATCAAAGCGACTTCAGGTATTCGACCAGGTCCTGCTGCTGTTCCGCGGTGAGACCGAGGGCACGAACCCGATTGTAGTGCGCCACGACGTCCGCGAGCGTCGCGGCGCTGCCGTCGTGGAAGTACGGTGGGTGTTGCCACAGCGCCCGCAGCGGAGTCGTGCGGTAGGCCTTGTTGGCCGTACGGGCCGCGTACGCTCCGTCCATACCGGTTTCCGCCGCCGGGTGCAGCTTCCCCTCGTTGTTATCGGTACCGGTCGCCCCCACGTGGCAGGTCGAGCAGTTCCGGTTGAATAGCGAGCGCCCGCGTTCCGCCGCCGCGGCATCGAAACTTCCGGCCGGAGGTGGAGGCGCTGCGAGGCTATGCTGGTAGGCCCGCAGCGCTGGGAGCTTGGGACCGACGAGGTCCGGTGACTGCTTGACGTCGATCCCGAGCCGTGGGTCGGAGAAGTTGCCGTGCCCGTGCATCTGGGTGACGGCGACGTACGCATTCCAGTATGAGATCGGTCCCTCCGCCGTGTAGGTTTCGTGCTTGACTCGGGCCAGGCCATACGCGGGTGGGAGGACAAGCGGCGTGTTCTTCCCGTCCAAATTGAAGCGCGGGTCGTACTTGCCGGGACCCCACGACTGGTAAACTGCCTTCTTGTCCGCGGGGAGCACGGGTGAGAGCGCGATGATAGCCCCGACGTTCAGGTCTCGGTTCGGCCAGCCGTCTTTGCGGTGGCCGATGCCGGGCATGACTGAGTTATCGACGGTAGAGTGACAGAGCGCGCAGGTGATGCCGAGCCGCGTGATATGGTTGTTCGAGTCCACCGTGGCCTGGATGCCCACGACGGCGTTCATCTTGAGCAGCGCAACGGTCGTCGCCGGGCTCTTGAGGTCGACCTTTTTGAGCAACCCGGGGGGCAGTACGTCTGCGTCCACTTTGAGCCCGACCGTGAGCGCCGTCGTCGGGTCCACGCTCTTCTCGACCACCTCGTTCATGCGGAGCGTGTCGGTCCAGAATTGCTCATCACCAAAGGTATCGAAGCGGAAGATGCGCTGGCCCTCGGCGACAGTCTCGGATGACGCCGTCGCCGGCAGATCCCTCGTGGCCGCTGACTGTTTTTCCTCGGGAGCCGCTCTCTTGGGCCCACATCCGCCCAGTGCAGCTCCCGCTGTCAATGCGACCAGGGCCAAGGTTGCGATCTCAATGCTCGGCGCTTGAAGCGTCCGACCCGGAGTCCGCTTCATCTGGGCGACCATGTCCTCCTCCGCTTCCTATCGCGGCTGCCACAGGCACTCTGGCAGCCCCCGCCCGAGTGGTCCGAGGTGGGGAAAGTGGATTCGGGCAAGACAATGGAATAGAGAAGAAAAGTAAGAAATATTAGCCAATACTGCAATATCTCTTCAAGGCGCCTGGCTGAGCAGTGAGGGGGTGCGGTGAGAAAACTGGAGTCACAACGTCGGCTGACCCAAGGGACGTCGGGACGGATTGTCGAGCTCCTGCGGCGTGGGGCCATGACCATCGACGAGCTGGCGAGTGCGGTGGGTCTGACCCGTACCGCGGTCCGCGCGCAACTCGCTACGCTGCAGCAGGACGGCACAGTCGAGCAGCGGGGGGTGCGACAGGGCACGAGTAAGCCGGCGCGGACCTACGGCGTAACGGCCGAGGCCGAATTGCTCCTCTCGCGGGCCTACGTTCCGATCCTTACCCAACTCCTTCACGTCCTGGCTGACCGGATGCCGCGCCGGGAGTTTGACGCGATCATGCGCGAGGTGGGTCGCGGCCTAATGACCGGTCGCGCCATGCCGCACGGGACACTAAGGGAACGCGTGCTCGCGGCCAGTGACCTCCTCAACGACCTCGGAGGCATTACCGAAGCCGACCAGGAAGGGAGCCGTTTTGTCATTCGCGGGTACGGCTGCCCGCTCGCCGCCGCCACCGCCGAGTACCCCGAAGCGTGCAATGCGCTCGAGAGCCTCCTGAGCGAATTCGTGGGTCAGCCGGTGGCCAAGTGCTGCGATCGATACAACCGTCAACGCTGCTGCTTCGAGGTGCCCGACGGCGCGGCATCAGCCGGGCATACCCCCCGACCTCGGAGCAAGGTATCAGGCCGCGCTAAAAGCTGACCCCGGGCCGCAAGTCGCAACCCGGGACGCTCAGCACTACGGGCGACCGATACGTCCATGCCGCCGTCAGACCCGTCGAGGCGTTCTTCCCGTAATGGCGCGGTAGAATACCAGGAGGACCACCGCACCAACCACGGCCACGATCAAGCTCCAGAGGTTTGCCTCGCCGGGGGCGGATGCACTGCCCCCTGAGGCTCCCAGCCGGCCTGGATCGCTCAAGCCCATGCCCCGTTGGATCAGGCCAGGCGCCACTCGGCCAGGGAAGCATATGCATCGCCCCGACCTTGATCCGGGTTGATCGTCAATTCCAGAGCGGTCACAGCCGGAAGATCGACGTTGAGATCCTCCAGCTCGCTAGTCGAGCCCTCGGGACTGAAGGTGTACTGCTGCCGCACCACGTCCCGGAACGAGCGTCCACCGTCCGGCGACCAGCGCAACGCGAACTCCTGCGTCCTGGCGGTAGTAGGCTCATCGAACCGGAGCCGGATTCTCCGGAGTCGCTGCGGCTGATGGAACAGCAGGCGAATGCTTTGCACGCCGGGGTTCGCCGCCCGCCACCCGGACTCACCTCTGGAGAGGAGCGCACCCTCCACCGGGTGCATAGGGTCCTCGGAGGTGAGCTCCACCTGTGTCATATCTTCCAGATCCAACCAGATACCCTCTACTGCTTTGTTCTGTGCTGGGGCGTGAACTAGCCGCTTCTGCATTCTGAATCTCTCCTCACCTGGGACTTTCGGTCGAGAGCGGCGGACCTTCCCCCGCTCCCCACATCGCGAAAGTCCCGTCTGATCTACGACCCAAGAAACCTACAGGGTCGGTGGGGCCAGGTTTCCACAGGCGACGGTCATGGCGTCGTTGGCTGCCGACGCGCTCACGATCACGAAGTAGCTGCCCGTGGTGGGGGTATCGATCGCCACATTGGCTGACGAAGTCGCGCGGCCGTCTTTGCCCACTTTTGCCGCTTGGTACGCCTCAGCGTTTCCGAACACGCCCTCATCAGCGCCGCACTGCCCACGGTGCAGCTGCCATGGATGCAAACCGCCGGGAGTCGCATTGGCCAGGTCGAGCACCACGGTCGTGTTGCCACTCTTCGAGGCCGGTGCCATGGAGGCGGAGCCGTTCATCTGTATCGCGCCGGCAAGATCGGCCGGAGTCGCCAGGTTGGCATGCCAGCGGGAGTTCAGATTCTCGTCTTTGGTGCTCACCTCGACCGCCTGCTCGTGGCGGAACGGATTACACGAGGCCAGCGCAAAGGCCGAGACTGCCAGCATGAGAAGTCGATGATTGTACATGTGCCCTCCGTGGGGCGGTCCGGCAAGAAGCCTGGTTCGGCATCGCAGCGTGCGCCCGAGAGAACTACCCTATTGACCAGGCGGTCAATGAATAGTACTCTACATTGAACAGGTGGTCAATAGCTTCAAGGGGGCGAATATGCCAGGACGCAAGGCCGCCGAGGCCACGCGAAGGGAGCAGATTCTGAAGGCGGCGTACGAAGTGGCGGTGCGCCGAGGGATCGACGGCCTCACCGTCCGGGCCGTTGCTGCCCGGGCGCGGCTCAGCCATGGCCTCCTCCTGTTCCACTTCAAGCGGAAGGAGCAGCTGGGCCTCGCCTTACTCGATAGGGTGCTCGCGGCGACGGTGTCGCTCACGGTCCCGGACCACATCAGCGCCATTCCGAACCCCCGGGAGCGCCTGCAGGCGCTGTTGCGGCATGAAATGCACCGGTTGTCGGAGGAGCCTCGCAGGATCCGGCTGTTGCTGGAGTACTGGGCTCGGGGTGCCCACAACGCCCTCATCCAAGGAAGGATCAGTGCCGGGCTGGACCGCTATCGGGAGGCTTTCCGGGACATGGCAGAAGAGGCTCTTCGTATCGAACCCGAGCGCTTCGGCAAGGGCACTCCCGCTGGGGTGGCTGCGGCGGCGGTGAGCTTGATCATCGGATATCCAGTGCAGGCGATCATCGACCCGGCTCAGTTAGATCTGACCGACTATGGCGCGTCCATCGAAGGTGTCATCGGCCGGCTGGCGGCGGCATCGTAACCCCGTGCCGACTTGCCCTGATGACGGGTACCCGATGGTCCCGGTCGGTGAACTGAGCGGCGGCCGGATGAAGTGGGGGTGCACCAACCCCTGGCACCCTCGTGATCCCGGCCCGTGCCCCACGTGTGGCAACACCGGGCGCCCTCGAGCATCCGCGATCGGCCCTAACCCGGAAGCCAGGTGCCGGAGCTGCGGCCACCAATGGTTGCCGTTCGCTTAGGCCGGCTGGAGCGACGCCGTCACTTGACGCACCAAGTCCGCCGGCAGAAACGGCTTCCGCAGAAACTTCGTCCGCCCGGATGGTGAAGCGTGGCGGACCAGGGTCTCACTCGCGGCAGTCGACATATACAGCACCGGCAGCTCGGGGCGTTGCCTGGCGAGGCGCCGCCCGAGCTTGTAGCCGCTCATCACCGGCATCATCATCTCGGTAACCACCAGATCAAACGGTTTCGCCGTCTGCTCGATCACCCGCAGGGCGTCCTCCCCATGTCGGGCCTCCGCCACCGCATAACCTCGAGCCGAGAGGGTGCTCACAGCTGTGGCCCGGAGGCAGTCGCTGTCCTCGACAACCAGAATCCGTTGTGCCATGGGGTCCAGGGTTGCGACAGCGGCACTGGCGGCCGGGGGACTAACCGGTTGGGGCAGACGGCGACGTAGCGGGTACATTGGATTCCTCTGGAATGAGACTCGGTGCGTGACACCAGTTCAGCAGCCCGGCCAGTCGCCTTGCCTCATCCCACGAGTCCGTCATCACGACGGTGTCCGCACGATGCACCAGGGGAATCACCGGGAGCCCGCCCCGCCCACGACCCTGAAGCCACCGCGCTCCGACGGTCCACGGACCCCGCCGCGTGGGCAGGTCAATCCCTCGCCAGCGCACCTGGTCGACCACCGACTGCAGGAAACAGGGCTCGTACCGCTGGCCGGGATCAGGGTGACGCTGGTGCTTCATCAGACGCCGGAGCGAAGGGAGTACGAGGCCCTGATATTGTGCCCGCGTCATCGGCCTCGCCTCCCCCTTTTCATCAGTACATCCCGCCCATGCCGCCGCCCGGAGGCGCGGCCAGAGCCGGCTTCTCTTCCTTCTTCTCCACCACCACGCACTCGGTGGTGAGCAGGAGGCCGGCGATCGACGCCGCATTCTGGAGTGCGGTACGGGCGACCTTGGTGGGGTCGATGACCCCGGCCTTCACCAGGTCCTCGTAGGTGTCGGTCTGGGCGTTGTAGCCGAAGTTCTTCTCCTTCGACTCCTTCACCCGGGCGACCACGATCGAGCCCTCGGCGCCCGCATTCTGGGCGATCATCCGGATGGGCTCCTCCAGCGCGCGGCGCACGATGGCGACGCCGGTCTTCTCGTCGTCCGTGCCCTTGAGCCGGTCGAGCGAGGGCAGCACGCGGAGAAACGCGACGCCACCACCCGGTACGATGCCTTCCTCGACCGCGGCACGGGTGGCATGCAGCGCATCCTCGACCCGAGCCTTCTTCTCCTTCATCTCGGTCTCGGTGGCCGCGCCGACGTTGATGATCGCCACGCCGCCGCTGAGCTTGGCCAGCCGCTCCTGCAGCTTCTCCCGGTCGTAGTCGCTGGTGGTCTTCTCCACCGCGGCCTTGATCTCGTTGATCCGGCCCTGGATGTCGTTCTCCTTGCCCTTGCCATCGACGATGGTGGTGTTGTCCTTGTCGATCACGATCCGCTTGGCCCGGCCCAGGTCGTTCAGGGTGGCGTTCTCCAGCTTGAAGCCGACTTCCTCGGAGATCACCTGGCCGCCGGTGAGGACCGCGACGTCACGCAGCATTTCCTTGCGGCGGTCACCGAAGCCGGGGGCCTTGACCGCGGCGACCTTGAGGGTGCCGCGCAGCTTGTTGACCACCAGGGTCGCCAGCGCCTCGCCCTCGATGTCCTCCGCGATGATCAGAAGTGGCTTCCCACTCTGCGCCACTTTCTCCAGGACCGGCAGGAGCTCCTTCATCGAAGAGATCTTCTTGTCGTGGATCAGGAGGTAGGCGTCTTCCAGCGCCGTCTCCATCTTCTCCGGATCGGTGACGAAGTAGGGGGAGAGGTAGCCGCGGTCGAACTGCATGCCGTCGACCGTCTCCAGCGTGGTCTCCAGGCCCTTGGCCTCTTCGACCGTGATCACCCCGTCCTTGCCGACCTTCTCCATCGCCTCGGCGATCAGATTCCCGATCTCCTTGTCGTTGTTGGCGGAGATGGTGCCGACCTGGGCGATTTCCTTCTTGCCGGCCGAGGGGAAGCTCAGCTTCTTGAGCTCCTCCACCACCGCCTCGACTGCTCTCTCGATTCCCCGCTTCAGCTCCATGGGATTGGCGCCGGCGGTGACGTTCTTGAGGCCCTCGCGGAAGATCGCCTGGGCCAGCACGGTGGCGGTGGTGGTGCCGTCGCCGGCGAGATCGGAGGTCTTGGTGGCGACCTCCTTCAACATCTGGGCACCCAGGTTCTCGATCGGGTCGGCCAGCTCGACCTCCTTGGCCACGGTCACCCCGTCCTTGGTGATCGTCGGGGAGCCGAATTTCTTGTCGATGACGACGTTCCGCCCCTTGGGACCGAGGGTGACCTTCACCGCTTCGGCCAGGGCGTCGATGCCCCTCTTGAGCTTGGCGCGGGCATCGGTGCTGAAGAGCAGTTCTTTTGCCATATGACTTCACTCCCCCCGGGTGATCTGCATCAACCGATCTTGGCTAGAATGTCGGACGCCTTGACGATGATCAGCTCGTCATCGCCTACCTGATAGGGCGTGCCGCTGTACTTACCATAAATCACCGTGTCGCCCACCCCGACATCGATCTTCACCCGCTCGCCCTTCTCGATCCGGCCGGGCCCGACGGCCAGCACCTCGCCCTGAGTCGGCTTTTCCTTCGCGGTGTCCGGGATGTACAGGGGGCCGCGCATGGTCTCCGCCTCCTCAGCGGGCAGGATCACCACGCGGTCCTCCAGGGGATGGATCTTGATCTTGGGTTTGGCCTTGGTAGCTGTGGACATGGTATCCCTCCCAACTGGGTCAGCGGCTAGTACGCTGCTCGCCCATTGCAGTGCTATGGAGATAAGGAGGGCGGACTAGCGCCGCCCCCCTCGCTTGAACCAACCTGCCAGGCTTAGCTCTTAGCGACGATCTCGTGGAAGGTCGAGGTGCCGACCTCGTAGGCGCGCACTTCCGGCGTGCCCTCAACCACTTTCGCCAGGCTCTTGAGCACTTGGGGGTAGGTGTCGCGGCTATACGTTTCCGCGCTCTCCTTGCGGTCCCACAAGCTGATGGCGAGCACGTCCTTGCCGTTCGGGCTGAGGAACGTGATCTCGTCCTGGAAGCCGTTCTGCTTGCGCAGCAGCGGCAGGATGTCCTTCTCGAATGTCTGGGTGAACTCGCTGACATTATTGGACTTGAGGTTCATCGCAACAATCCGTGCGTACATGAGGAACTCCTAAGTGCTGCTTTGAAGGAAACTCTACTGAAGAAACTTTACTAATGTAGTTCGCAGAACCGCAATTTAGGCTCATGTACTATACTTGTCAAGTGGATCATGCATTATTGTCAGATGGCTGCATGGTAGCTTAACTTCATTTTGTTAAGATGACCCGGGAGGGTACCGTGGATGTGTCACTGGTGATCCGGCAGCGGCTGGAGGCCTTTGGCTTGGAGCAGCGCGAGCTCGCCCAGGCCGCCCAAGTCACCGAGTCGTATATCTCGCAGCTACTGACTCGAAGGAAGGCGCCTCCCGCTCCGAGCCGCACCGACATCTATGAGAAGATGGACAGGTTCTTGAAGCTGCCGAGCGGGGAGCTTGCGCGGCTGGCGGACGTCCAGCGGAAGGAGGAATTGAAGCGGGAATTGGGAGAGGAGCCTGCACCGCTGTTTGGGGAAGTCCGCGACTTGATTCTCCGCAAATGCCACCCCGACAAGCAAACTCACGTCCGCGTGATCTTTGAGAAGCAGCCCTTTGGCGAGCTGGAGCAGCTGGTCACTCAACGGCTGCTGGACGTGCTCCAAGCGGTGGCCAAAGAGGAATTGAGCAACGACTACTGGCTTCGCATGGTGGCGGACCTCAGCGGCCATAGTTTTGAGGAGATGCGCGTCATCGTCCTCGAGTTCCTCGATACCGACATCTTCCACCTGTCCCGCGAACACTGCGTCTCGTTCCTGGATCCGCTGATTGAATCCTGGGACATCGACCTCACGACCTTTGCCCTGGACATTGTCCTGAACGGCAGAGTTGTCTCCGGGCATGTCAGGAGATTCGAGTTCATGGAGAGGGAACCTGACCAGTTGTTCGGCGAAGAGCCGGGGCTCACCGAATTCCTCAAGGATTCTGCCCTCAGCGGCACCGTGACCGAGGATGAAGTCGCGATGCTCAAGCGGCTGAGGTTCAAGGGCAAGAGGCCGACGCCGCTCTATTACTACCGAGAGTTACAGAACCTCAGGGACCCGCTGCATTTCCGCGTGCCGTAGACTAGAACCTGTATCGCGCCCCTACCTGCATTCGCCAGCGGGTGGCCTCGAGGTCACGGGAGTTGAGGCTTTGCATGAATCCACTCCGTTGTGGTGGGCGAACCAGCACCCCTCAACGTTCTGGTGGCGGAACCGGTGCAGCTCCGAGCCGGGTGAGTGCCGCCCGGGCTTCCGCGACAAGATGTCGGTGCGGGGAGGTCGGCATGTCGTAGCGCACCAGAAACTGCTGATAGTGGCTGCGGGCGGCGGCGGTGTCGCCTTGTCGATCCTCGATCCCAGCCTGGAGCAGGTAAGCCAGCGGGGCGAGCGGAATCTTGTCGTTCAGCGGTGGAAAGGCCCGATGCCAGCCGAGCAGCCGAATCGCCTGCGCGCTGTCCCCTTTCTCGAGCAGCCACTGAGCGGCGGCCATCCGGTCGATGCCCCGGAGCATGACATGAGGGGTGTTCGGGTCGAACCCGTACCAGGGATTCCCGTCCGCCAGCTCCCATTCAAGCGCGGCCATCGCCGTGGCCGCCGTGTTCCGGTCCCCCTGATGGCCGACTCGAACGCTCCCAGCGAGCGGTCGAGAAACGGAGCCCACTCCGCGCCGGTCTGCCGAACTCGCGCGCGGGCGGACACGATACCCGCCGTGTCCCCCTTCGCAACGGCGAGCACGCCGTCGAGCCAGGCCAGGTCCGCCCGATAGCCCGAGGTCTGCCCCGCAACCAGGCGGGCAGCGGCGGCTCGCCGCTCGGCCGCCTCCGTCGCTGGTAGCGCGCCCACCCATACAGCCAGTACCGACATCCTATAGAGGTCGAGCATTCCGATCGTGTCGGCTGAGGAGCGGACCACCCGCTCCCTGACCGCCAGTGCCGAGTCCCAGGCACCGCGCGAGGCCCACGCCAGGGAAGTCAGGATGGCAACGGTGCGGGCGCCGTCCGGGGGAAGGCCGTGACCTAGCAGCCGGCGGTTGAACTCGATCTGGGCGGCCGGCTCGCCGCCGGCCTGCAGCATGAGCGCCGGCACGAACAGGTCCCGGTCCGGCTTCAGCGCATCCTGGTAGAAGCTGTCCAGCAGCGCATTGGCGTTGGGGCTTCGCCGCTGGAGGGCGAGAACCGTTCGCCAGCCCAGCAACTTGTCCATCCCTTCGTTGCGGATGAAACCCGGGCCCGCCCGCAGCCGTTCGAGCACGGCCAGCCCGCGCGCCTGTACCGCAGTGTCTCGCTGCTTGCTGCCGAGCCACACCAGGTGTTCCCAGGCACCGACCATCGTGGGGTTCAGCTCCACCACCCGCTCGAGCGCCTTTCTCGCGTCAGCGTCAGAAGCGCCGATATACCCATAGATGTGCAACAGAGGGTCGCCCAGCATCCACCAGGCCGGCCAGTAATCCGGGTAGCGCTCCACAATCGCCTCGAGCCGCTCGCGCTGCCGCGAGAGACCACTGTCTCTCCGGGCGGCCTCGATCAGCATCCGCTCCCGTGGGGGCAGGAGCTGGCGGTGAGTCCAGTACGCCTGCTCCGTCGCTGAATCGACGTCTTCCTCGGCCCATCCGGCCACGTTGCCTTTACGGAAGTAAGCGAACCAGAAGCTGCTATCGGCAGCGATGGCCCGGCTGTAAGCGGCAATGGCCTCCTGGTGGTTACCCGCTACTGCCTCACGTTCTCCGTCCAAGTAAGCCCGCAAGGCCTCCACCGACCGGGTGGTGACCGCTTCCAGTGTAGGGGTGGGTGGCCGGCCGTGCCGCCAGATGTCGGCGAGCAGCTTCCACACGACCGAGTCGGTCAGCGCGCTCAGGCTTTCGGGGGCGGCCAGGACAGACCGATGGGCCAGCGACTTCAGGCTGTCGGTGGTATAGAGGCCGACGTCCAGCCGGACCCGGGCGCCATCCCGGGCGAGACTGCCGTAAACGACGCTCGTCGCCCCCAGACGCCGGGCCAGCGCCGCGGCGTCCTTAAGAGGAAGCGACGACCCCTCGGCCGGGTGCCTGGGCCAGCACGGTGAGGCGATCCACGGTGCGGATCTCGCCCACGCCGTCGAGGCTAGCGCTGATGGTGCCGGCGAGATCACGTCCGAGGCGAACGAGGGCGGTGTCGTTGGTCGATGGCGATGAACGGCAGCACCGCCAGCGACGAGGCGGAGGGAGCTACTGGGGGCCCACTACTACGAAGCATGCTCCGGCCGGCCGCGCCCGCACCTGCCGCGAGCAGGACCGTGGCTGCCAGGATCCAGGAGACGGCGAGTCGAGCGAGCCGACGCTGGAGCACTCGCCGAGGTGACGGCCGTGGCGGCATCCGCCGAGAGTGCGTCGGCAAACTCGCCTGCAGTCGCGAACCGGTCGGCCGGGACCTTGGCGGCCGCCTTGAAGACCGCCGACTCCAGTCTCGGAGATACGGTGGTGCGCACCAGGCGGAGCGACGGCATCGGCTCTAGAGCATGCCGCGCCATCGATGGCCTGGGCGGTCGGTCCGGTAAATGGCGGCTGGCCCGCGAGCATCTCATACAGCACGCAGCCGAGGGAATAGACGTCGGTGCGGGCGTCGAGCCGGGGATCGACCGGCGCCTGCTCCGGACTCATGTAGGCCGGCGTGCCGAGCGCTAGTCCGGTCTCGGTGAGCTTGGCCGCGTCTCCGGCATCGAACAGCTTGGCGATCCCGAAATCGGCCAGCAGGACCCGGCCGCCGCTCAGCAGAATGTTCTCGGGTTTGATGTCGCGGTGCACGATGCCGTGCCGGTGGGAGTGTTCCAGCGCGCCGGCCACCTCGCGAGCGATGCGCATTGCCTCGTCGATGGGGAGCTGGACTTCCCGCTGCAGTCGCTGCCGCAGCGACCCGCCCTCCACGTACGGCATAGTGTACCAAAGCCGGCCCTCGCAGTCGCCGGAGTCGAGCAGCGGGAGGATGGCCGGGTGGTCGAGCCGGCTGGCCAGCCGGATCTCCCGGAGGAACCGCTCCGGCTCCTAGAACGGCGGCCAGCTCGGCATGCAGGACCTTGAGCGCCACTGGCCGGTCGTGCCGTAGGTCCTGTGCGAGAAAGACCACGGCCATGCCCCCGCGCCCGAGCTCACGCTCGAGTGCGTAACGCTCACGCATCGCCGTCGCGAGGACGTGCGAGGCTGTCAGGTCCAGAAACCACCTGGGTTGGAGGGAGTTCTCAAATCTGCGGTCAGGACCAGCAGGGCGCTAGCGACATGCCGCGGTATCGCAGACCCGTGATTCCGTACCGGGTCATCAGCTCCCGATAGCTTCGCAGCTTCCGTAACGGGTCGAACACCGGTGTGCACCCCGGACTCGCCTCCATCCCGAGCAGCTGGTGCCGCTCCAGACTCTGCGCCAGGCCCTTCACCGCGCCATCGAGGTCGCCCAGCGCCATGGCGGCCATCCCCGCGTCGTATCCGTCAGGGCCGCCAGGCTGCCTGGCGATCTCGGCCCGCATGCGCTCCAAGTCCGCGCGCCGGCCGGCGAGGCCATAAGCCCAGGCCGCCAGTCCGCGCCAGCCCGGGCCGCGCCACACGGTGCCGGGCCGGGCCGGTGGGTCCATGCCGAGGTGGGCGAGCGCGCTATCGGCGCGGCCGGTTATGCCGTGCAGCTGGGCCAGGATGGCGCGGGTGTAGGTGTAGGTCGAATCCAGCTCGAGCGCGCGCCGGGCCACCCCGAAGGCCTCGGGGTATCGTCTCTTGGACATCAGCACGACCGCCTGGTCGTTGATGATCACTGCCGAGAGCGGGTCGAGGGCAGACGCGCGACGGGAGGCCTCGAGTGCCTCGTCGACTTTTCCTTCCGCGAGCAGGTTCGAGCTGAACCACTGGAACGCGGTCGGGTCATTGGGCACCAGCGCCACCACCCGGCGAAACTCTGCCACTGCCGCGGCGATCCGGACTTGGTTGCTGAGCGCGTTAGCCAGTGCCAGATGGGCATCGCCCACGGTGGAATCCAGCGCCAGCGCCCGCCTCGCGGCCGCGATGCCGAGATCGGTGGTCGAGTCGGGGTTGAGCTCGGTGTACGAAGGCAGAACCATATAGACCATCGCGATTCCGGCCCAGGCACGGGCGAACGATGAGTCGCGCGCGATCGCCGCGCGATACTCATCTAGCGCCTTGAGCAACCCCGTCGTGCCCCGCCGCTCCCAGAAGAAGCGCCCGCGGAGGTAGTGCTCGTAGGCAGCGGCGTCGCCGGTGCCGCGCCGCTCGTGCGCGACCTGGGATGCCGTGCCGCGGAGCTCCGGTTCCAGCTCCGCTACGATCGCGCGGGTGAGCTCGTCCTGCAGCGCGAACACGTCGGACGACTGGCGCTCGTACTCGTGGGACCAGCGCTGGAAACCGTCGGCGGCGCTGGAGAGCTGCACGGTGAGGCGGAGCCGGTCGCCCGCGCGGCGCACCGTGCCGGCAATGACGCCCTTCACCCCCAGCGCGCGGCCGATGTCCTGCACGGTCGCCGCCTTTCCTTTATAGGCGTAGGACGAGGTGCGCCCCGCCACCCGGATGTCGGGCAGCCCGGCGAGGGCATGGGCCAGCTCGTCGGTCATGCCGTCGGAGAAGTATTCGTCCTCGGGGTCGCCGCCGGTGTTGACGAAAGGGAGGACGGCGACGGAATGGAGCGTCCCGGCCTCGCCGGTCGCGGTGCCTTGGCGGCTGGAGAACACGACCGCGAGTCCCGCGATGACCGCGAGCGCCGCGGTGATGATTGCCAACGTCCACCGCCGGGGAGCGCGGCCGCCCGACGGCACAGCATCGAGCGCTTGGACCACCTCCGCGGCGCTCTGCGGCCGATCCGACGCCTCCTTCTCCAGACAGCGCATAACCAGGTCGGCCAGCGCCGGCGGGACGTCACGCCGCCGTCGCGCGATCGGCTCCGGGGCCTCGATCGCGTGCGCGGCGATCATGGCCGCGGGCGGGCGGCCGACAAAGGGTGGCGCGCCGGTGAGCACCTCGTACGCCAGGCAGCCGAAGGCGTAGATGTCGACCCGATGATCGGCGGCCGAATCGCCGGCTCCCTGCTCCGGCGCCATGTAGGCCGGGGTCCCCAGCACGACGCCGAGCGAGGTGAGCCCACCCTGCCCTTCGCCGGTGGCGGCGGTGAGCGCCTTGGCGATGCCGAAGTCGGTCACCATGGCGGTGCCGCCGGTGAGAAGCACGTTCTCGGGCTTGATGTCGCGATGGACCAGGCCGTGCTCGTGGGCGTAGGCGAGCGCCCGGGCCACGTCGCGCAGCAGACTCACCGCCTCGGCCAGCGGGAGCGGGCCCTGGGCCAGCCGCCCGCGGAGGGTCGTGCCCTCGAGGTAGGGCATGACGTACCAGGGGACCCCGTCGCTTTCACCCGCCGTGAGTAAGGGAACGATATGCGGATGGGTGAGCCGCGCGGCGAAGCGGATCTCCTGGCGGAAGCGCTCGCTGCTCACCGCATGGGCCAGCTCGGGCGGCAGGGTCTTGATCACCACCCGCCGGCCGAAGGCGGTCTCCTCGGCGAGGTACACGCTGGACATGCCACCGCCGCCGAGCTCGCGCTCGATGGTGTAGGTGGTGCCGAGGGTGCGCTGGAGGGTGGAGCGGAGGTCGGGTATAAGGTCGGCCGCGTTGGGGACCAGGGAATTTAGCCCCGGCGGCTCTCCACGCATCGGACCGACAACCAATAGGTGACGTTCACCGGCGAACGCCAGATCGAGTTTCGGTTAGCGGCGATGTCCCGGTGCCAGGCGGTGGCGGAGACCTCGTCAGGCGGACCCTGGGTCGCGGTCCAGTATGCCGCGTTGCGCCCCATGGCACGCGAGCTGTCGGCCCGATGGGGATCGATCCAGCCGGAGTACCGGGCGTTGAAGCCGGTGTCGCCCCCGAACTTGAGGCGGCGCCCCGCGGGGTCTCCGCGGCCTCGCTCCTTCTCGATCTCCGCCTGCGACAGTCCCAGGGTGCGCTCCAGCGCCCGCCAGTCATCCTCGGTCGGTACCCGCCATCCCGACGGGCAGGCCTTGAGCGCGTCGTCGAGCCGGTACAGGCGGCCGTGGTCGTGGCAGTTCGCTTCATCCAACTCGTAGCAGCGGCTGTCGGGGGTCTTGAATCGCAGGTTCTCGGCGAACCATCGTGCGCCTCCGATGGTCACGAGATGGTAGGTGTATCCGTCGCGAGAGTCGGTGAGGGTATCGGGGTGGGTTGTTGCGGTCAGGGCGCAAAGGATAGACGCGGCGAGATAGGAGCACATATGAAGATGTACGCGAGGGCAATCACCCCGGTTTCTGGTCGAGCAGCCGGCTCAGGCGCGAACTACATCCTGCAGCGCCCGCCGGGGCGAATGGAGTGCCTGGCGTGTCGGGTGGCCCAGCCGGAAGACGAAGGTAGGCTCCCAGTCGCCCGCGCTCGCCAGCCTCGCGAGCGCCGGACCGTACGCGTCACTCCGCGCCAGCTCTTGATTGCGGTCGATCATCTCGACCGGCTGATTCAGCGGTTGGGCCGCGAGGCCTTGCGCGGTGGCGGCCAGGTGGAGCCGCTGCCAGGCGCGTCCTGCCGCGATCGCCTGCCCCATGTCCAACCGGTCCCGCACCAGGACGATACCGAACACCGCTGCCGTCGCGGTGTGCACGTCGCGGGTGGTGGCCAGCCAGGACCGATGGGTCGTTGCCTCGTCCAGGTCGGGAAGCACCTTCGCCGCCAGGGTGACGAGCGGGGTCGTACCGGAGGTCTCGATCGTGATCCCGTCGCGATGAGCCAGAATGTCCCGCCGTCCCATGCGCAGCCAGCGGTAGCTGTCCCGGGACATCTCCGGATCGGCGACGATCCGACGGGTGGCGTCCACGATCACCGTCCCCAGCTCGTGCCGCGCGCCCTCGTCGGACAGGAAGACGACGCGCACATCCGGGCTCGACGCGAGATCGCCGAGCATGCGCAACTGGTCTTCCGAGACCGGCGCGTCGCGATAGGGGCCGCGGTCGGTGCGTCGCTGTTGGATCGCGGCGAAGAGCGCATTCTCCGTCGGTCCGCTCCGCTCCAGCGCGACCCGTGCGGCCAGCACGGGCTCCGTACCCGGCGACGGCTCGAGGCGACCGGAAGCCGGCTCTACGGCGGGGTCGATCCCGAAGGCCCGCGCCGCCAGGACCAGGTTCTCGATGGCGCAGCCGACGCCGAGATGCATCTCGCGCCGGAAGGGATCGAAGGCGCCGAGATGGCGGGATCGGTCGGCATGGACCGCGACGGTGGTGCCGGATACCTCGAAGAGCCACGGCTGGGTGTTGTGCGGACTGGCCGCGAGAACGGCGGCATGCAGTGGCCTTCGCGGTCCGTCGTCCTCCCGACCGCGCCATTCATCCCAGGGGTCATAGGGCGGCCCTTCTCCCAGAGCCAGCGCTCCCCGATCCCACAGGCGATACCCCACCGCGGCGAGGGCAACCGTCGCGACCCCGCCCGCGATGACGCTCTTTCGATGACTCATGAATGCCTCCTGCTCTCCGGAATCTTAGTGCTCATTTCGACCCTTCAGCCCCGAGCCGCTCGAGCAGCTCGCCGAGCCGCCGGAATTCCTCCCCGTAGCGAGCCCAGTCGATCTCTCGCTGCGCCTGCAGCGCGGCCTCGTACCGGCGCCGCGCTTCGGCGACCAGGGCCCGGAACGCCGTGTCGGTGATCGCGGGTCCGGCCGCGGCTGCCCCGGCCGCTACGGCCGGCGGAGGGCGGCGTGGTCCCTTGGAGCCGCCGAAGAGCTCGATCAGGGCATCCTCCAGGTTCTCCTGCATCACCACCCGGTTTTGATAGGCGACGATCACGCGCTTGAGCTCGGGAATCCGCCCGCCTTCCGCTTGCAGATAGAGCGGCTGGACGTACAATAGCGATTCCTCGATCGGGATCACCAGCAGGTCGCCCCGGATCACCTGGGAGCCGCGCTGGTCCCACAGCGAGACCTGGCGGGATATCTCGGTGTTCTGGTTGATCCGGTTCTTGATCTGTTGCGGGCCGAACGCGAGACTCTGCCGGGAGAGCCGATACACCCGCAGCTTCCCGTAGACATCGCCGTCGTTCCGCGCCACCATCCAGGCCGCAAGGTTGTCCTTACCCCTTGGCGTGAAGGGCACCATGTAGATGAACTCAGCCCGCGATTCTTCCGGCAGGCGCATGATGATATGCCGCATGAACGGAACCGACCCATCGGGTTTGGCGACGACAGGGATCTGCCACTGGTCCTCCCGGTGGTAGAAGTCCTCCGGCGCCTCCATGTGATAGGTCGCATAGAGGCTGGTCTGAATCCGATAGATGTCATCCGGGTAGCGGATGTGTGACCGCAGGTCGGCCGGCATGCTGTCCAGTGAAACGAAGATCCCGGGGAAGATGCGCGCCCAGGTTCGGACCAGGGGATCGGCCGGGGCGCTTACGTAGGCGGTCAGCGAGCCGTCGTAGGCGTCCATGACCAGCTTGACGCTGTTCCGCATGTAGCTGGTACCGTCCCTGAGCCTCTGCGCATAGGGGTACCCGTCCGAGGTGGTGTAGGCATCGAGGATCCATTTCAGCGTGCCGTCGGCCGCGATCACGAGATAGGGGTCGCGATCAAATTCAAGGAACGGCAGTGCCTTCCTCGCCCGGGCGGCGATGTCGCGGTAATACAGCACTCGGCTTTCGTTGGTGATGTCCTGCGAGAACAGGATCTTGGAGGAGCCAAATCGGGCGGCGAGCAAGAGGCGGCGCACGAGGTTGCCCACCCGGACCCCACCACTGCCGCCGTAGTTGGCGTAGACGTTCGCCTCGCCGGAGGGATGGTCGAACTCGCGTTGCCGCGTACCGACAAAGACGTACTCGTTTGCCAGCTCGCCATAGTAGATCTGTGGACGGGTGACCCGGAGTGACACGGTCGAGACGGGTGGCAGGTCCTTCACGAACAACACGGGCAGGCCTTCGGTGGTCACCTGATTGACTGGGCTGAGGGTCAGCCCCATCCCGTGGGTGAAGGTCAGGTGCTCATTGATGAAGGTCCGGGTGGGAAGCGACGCGGCGTTGAGCTCCCGCGGCGAGAGCAGGACCTGCCGGTATTTTCCATCGATCCAGTACCGATCGTCGTCCACCGCGACAAAATCGTAGTAGGTGCGGATCTCCTGAAGCTGCCCGAAGGTCTGCAGCAGCGGTTCCCGGTCCCAGAGCCGCACATTCTCTATGGTCGGGGAGTTGGCCTGGATGTCGGCCAGCGTGAGGTTGGCCTCGCCGCCCAACTCGCGGGTGTCCACGCTGTCCAGCCCCCACGCCTGGCGGGTGGCGGCGATGTGATGCCGGAGATAGGGTGTCTCGCGGGTCAGCTCGGTGGGCGCCACCACGAACTTCTGCATGACCAGCGGGAAGAGGGCGCGCCCCAGCAGCGCCACACCCAGGTAGCTCACGACAGCCAAGAGTCCGTACCAGGCCAATTGCCGCCGGATCCCGCCGATCACGGCGGCAACCGCGGCGAGCACCGCCAGGGCCGCCGAGATGCGCAGTGCCGGCAGCCGAGCGTGCAGGTCGGTGTAGCTGGCGCCGATCAGTGGGCCCGTGGTGGAATAGAGGAGACCGGGGATGTCCACTAGCCAGAGTCGCAGAGCGGTGAGGAGGAACAACCCCGCCAGCAGAATGGCCAGGTGCAGCCCAGCGGTCGGCTCGATCAGGAGCCGTCGGGGGCCCAGCACGACATCGCCGCGCAACCAGTAGAGGGGTGTGAGCAGGAGGAGGCAGAGGACGACGAGTGTGGTCAGAAACCCGAGCGCGGCGGAGAGACCGGGCAGGGTGAAGATGTAGAACCCGATGTCGCGCGAGAAGACCGGGTCTGCAGTCCCGAACGGCGTCTGGTAGATCACCCGGAGCACCAGGCTCCAAGCTGGGGAGGCGGCGAAGCCGGCCAGCAGGCCCAGGACCAGCGAGACCGGCAGGGTCAGACGGCGAAGCGCCGCCGAGACGTCCACCCGCGGTGCCGCCGGCCCGAACCGGAGCACGAGCCGATCGGGGGCGACGCCTCGTTGCGCGGCCCGCAGATTCAGGTAGAGCACGCCGGCGGTCAGGCCGCCCGCGGCCAGGAAGAGCAGCACCCGGGTGGTCAGCTCCCGGATGAAGACGATCTGGTACCCGATCTCGCGGAACCACCACCAGTCGGTAATCAGGCCGCTGAATGCAGGAAAGAAGAACAGCGCCGCGAAGACGGCAAACAGCAGAATCGTCGCGAGTCGGAGTCGGAGCATAGGTTGTCCCTAGTGTGGCGCGGCGATGGGGTTATGGCTCATGTGGCCAATCTATACCCCCTCGTTACCGGTGCGTCACCAGAGGCCTGTAGTCTCACCGGATACCTTCCCCGGAGAATCCCGTGAAGCGCTTCAGTGGGTTCGCTATCGCTGGTGCCCTCGTGCTGGCCGGCTGTGATGACTCGAGCGACAGCAAGGACGCGAGCCCGCTCGGTCCTACCATCAGCACCGCCGTCGCATCGGTCACGACCGGCGCCGATGCCGGACCGGGCTCGTTGCGCGCGGCGATCGCCGCGGCCGAGCTCGATCCGTCGGTCACCCGCGTCCGGATCGCGCCCGGGGTCGGTACCATCGCCCTCTCGTCGCCCATCTTCTATAGTGGCCCGCAGGCGCTCGCCATCCAGGGAGGCGGTGCCGAGCTCGACGCCGGCGGCATCGGCAGCGGGGAGTTGGCCGCGGTGCTGGTGGACGGCGCGTCGGGGTTCTCCATCAGCGATCTCACCATCAGCAACTCGTCCGGGACCGCGCTCACGGTGAAGGTACCCGCCGCCGCGACCGGCAGCTTCACCGTCGAGCTCGAGCGTTTCACGGCCCGGAACAGCGGGCTGCACGGCGTCCTCATCAACGACCAGGCCGAATACTTCAACGACCCCGAGTCCACCTCGCCGGATGGCTCTGCGGCCGGGCTGGTGGTGCGGGTGACCGCGAGCCGCTTCGAGGACAACGGCTTCGCCGACGCCGACCAGGACGGCCTGCGGGTGAACGAGGGCGGCCCCGGCACCCTCGACTTCATCGTCCAGGGAACCACGTTCACCGGCAACGGGGCGGACGGGCTCGAGCTGGACGAGCGGGCCGCCGGCGACGTCACCTATACCGTCCAGCAGACCGACTTCCTGGGTAACGGGACCAAGGTGAACGACCCGATCGACTTCGACGACGGCTTCGACGTGGACGAGTCGGGCGACGGCAGCCAGATCGGGCGCTTCATGCAGGTGAAGGCCAACGACAACGCCGAGGAGGGGCTGGACCTCAACGAGAACGACGCGGGCGACCTGCGGGTGGAGATGACCCAGGTGGAGGCCAGCGGCAACGCCGAGGAAGGCGTGGACCTGGAGGAGGACGACGACTTCATCGGCGGCGGCGACCTGATCACCGATCTGCGGAACGTCGTCACCCTGAGGAACGGCAGCGTCACCGGGGACGCCGGGCTCAAGCTGCGGGAGCGGGGCGACGGGAGCATCCTCAGCCGCATCGTGGACCCGACGGCCTCGAGCAACCTGATCGATGGGATCCAGCTTCGGGAGCAGGACGCCGGCGTGGTGGATGCCGAGATCGTCGGCGCGACCGCCTCGGCCAACGCCGGCAACGGCGTCCGGCTGCGGGGTGAGGGTCAGGTCAAGCTGCAGTCGCTCACGGCGGTCGGGAATGGGCTGCTGCGGCTCGCGATGGATGCCGGCATCGTGGTCACTGAGGTCCCGACCGGTCCGTGACGCGAGGGTAATCACCGCGGTTGCTGGTCGAGCACCTCCCGGGTCATCGCAAACAGGCTGTCGGAGCGGTACGGCTTCTCCAGGAAGGGCAGTCCCGGGCGCAGCAGTTGACGACGGATCACGTCGTCGCTCGGGTAGCCTGAGATGAAGAGAACCCGGGTCTCGGGGTGCAGCGGGGCGAACTGCCGGTAGAGCTCCATGCCGTTCATCCCCGGCATGACCACATCGGCGATCATCAGGTGGATCGGGTCCCGGTGGCTCGACCCCAGCTCGAGTGCCTCCTGCGCTCCCGGAGGCTTCGAGACATTGGTACCCTTGGCTCCGCAGCAGGTCGCAAGTCAGTTGCCGCACCCCCTCTTCATCGTCCACGATGAGGATGGTCTCGGCTCCTCTGGCCGGTTGCGGTTCGCTCTCGGCTTCGTCTCCCGGGGAAGTCCCGGCCTCGATCACCGGCAGGTAGACCTTGAAGACCGAGCCCTGGCCGGGCTCGCTGTACGCCCACACGTAACCGCGGTTCTGCTTCACCGCGCCGTACACCGACGCGAGCCCCAAGCCGGTGCCTTCGCCGGCCGGCTTGGTGGTGTAGAACGGCTCGAAGATCCGCTCCAGCGTTTGGCGGTCCATCCCGTGTCCGGTATCGGTCACCGCCAGCATCACGTACCGGCCAGGGACCACCGACATGTCCGGATGTCGCTCCAGACTGTCCGGCCCCAGCTCGGCGTTCCTGCTCTCGATCAGCAGGTGCCCTCCCTCCGGCATCGCGTCGCGGGCGTTGAGGACCAGGTTCACCAACACCTGCTCCAGCTGGCCTTGATCGGCTTCGACGAGGCCGGTGTCGGGTGCCAGACGGGTTTCCAGGACGATTCTCTCGCCGCACAGAGGACGCAGCATCGGCACCAGGTCGTCGAGCAGCGTGCTCAGGTTCATCTGCCGCGGGCGAATCATTTGCCGTTGGGCGAAGGTCAGCAGCTTGCGGGTGAGGTCGGCTGAATGTTGTGCTGCGTGCACCACGTGATCGGCAAAGTCCCGGCGGGCGTCGTGCCCGGGCAGGCTGCGGGTCAGCATCTCGCCATACCCCAGGATGACGACCAGCATGTTGTTGAGGTCGTGCGCGATTCCGCCGGCGAGCCGTCCGACCGTCTCCATCCGCTGGGCCTGGCTCAGCGCTTCTTCGGTGCGACGGCGCTCGGTCACGTCCGCCATCGACCCCAGCATCCGGGCCGGCTCTCCGTCGGTGTTGCGCACGATGTAGGCCCGGTCCTGAACCTGGGCGTAGCCACCGGCCCGCCGTTGGAAGCGGTATTCCCCCTCCCAGGACGTGGCGCCGCGGTTGATTGCCTCCGCAATCTCGGCGGCCACGCGCTCCCGGTCTTCGGGGTGGATCCGCTCCTCCCACCACCGCACGTCCGGTCCGACCTCGTCGGACGAGTACCCGAATAACAGCTCGAAGCCGTCGGACCAGGTCAAGGTCCTGGTGTTGAGGTCCCGGTCCCAGATGGCTTCCCGAGCTGCGCGGGTAGCGAGCCGGTAACGCTCCTCGCTCCGGCGCTGCATCTCCTGGAATTCGCGTTCGCGGGTCAGGTCACGAAAGATCTTGGCGAAGCCGATTACCTGCCCATGCTCGTCTTCGATCCGCGATGTCATGCCGGAAGCCCAGAACCGGCTACCGTCTTTACGCACCAGCCAGCGTTCGTCGCTGGCGCTGCCCAGCTCCGCGGCCGAGAGCAGCTCGCGGTCGGGAACATCGGCCCGCCGCTCCTCCGGGGGGAACAGGGCCGACACCGGCAGGCCGACGAATTCACCCTCCTCGTAGCCCACCAACCTGCGGACGCCCTCGTTCCAGGTCAGCGCTCGCCCGTCGCGGCCGATCAAGAAGATGGCGTGGTCGCGAATCTGCTCGATCAGCGAGCGGAACCACTGGTCCCGGATGCTGTGGATTCGGCTCCGTCTCTCGGCGAATCGTTGCTCCATGACGCAAGATGGGACGTTCCGAGGTGGGGAGTGGTGGCGAGGGTCACAAGCTTTTGGCTATTGGCTATTGGCTATTGGCTATTGGCTATTGTATGCGCCGACGCTCAGCTAAAATGCGTCATGCGAATCGCGA
Source organism: uncultured Gemmatimonadales bacterium (assembly GCA_963812755.1). GTDB lineage: Bacteria > Gemmatimonadota > Gemmatimonadetes > Gemmatimonadales > GWC2-71-9 > CAVVWJ01. Next base: position 470,712 of record CAWEWK010000007.1, read on the forward strand.
CCTGGAACGTGAACTCGCTCAAGGCGCGCCTGGAGAAAGTCTCCTGGTGGCTGGAGCGGACGCGGCCCGACGTGCTGCTGATGCAGGAGACCAAGCTGGCGGATTCAGCCGCGCCGGCGGCCGAGTTCCGCGCGGCCGGCTACGAGCTGGCTCACCATGGCGAGGGTCAGTGGAACGGAGTCGCGATCGCCAGCCGGGTGGGGATCGCGGACGTGGTGACCAACTTCGGGGAGCCGCTGCGTCCCGCGCGGACCCCCGACGTCGGGGACGATGAGCCGCTGGCCGAAGCGCGGATGATGGCCGCCACCTGCGGAGGGGTGCGGGTCGTGGCGCTGTATGCTCCGAACGGGAGGTCGGTGGACTCGATCTTCTACGAGGCCAAACTGGCCTGGTACGAGCGGCTCGCCCAATGGCTCGAGCGAGCGGCCGATCCGAACGAGCCCATCGTGTTAGGCGGCGATTTCAATCTTGCTCCCGAGGACAAAGACGTGTGGGACCCACGGGCCTGCCATGGCGGGACCCACGTGTCGCCGCGGGAGCGGGAGGCGTTCTTCCGGCTGTGCCGCTGGGGCCTGGTGGATGCCTATCGGCTCCATCACCCGGAGACCGGCCGCTACACCTGGTGGGATTACCGCGCCGGGAACTTCCACAAGAACTTCGGGATGCGGATCGATCACCTGTTGGTGACCCGCCCGGTGGCGGAGCGCACCGTCGGGGCGGAGATCGATCGCGAAGCCCGGAAAGGCAAGCCGATCCCCTCGGACCATGCGCCGCTGGTGATCGACCTCGACCATCCCGGTCACCCCTTCGACGCGGGTTGGGTGTCGGCGGAGGCGCGCATCGCCGCCCGCAGCGGGAACGGGTAGGCGGCTGGCATCCGACTTGCCATTCACCACAGCTTCGCAGCACCTTCATGGTCCAACTAGCGCTTACCCGCGGTGACAGCGTCGAGCACGCAACAGGAGCCGGGGCAGTTCTGATGGGCGGGTCCTACAAGCAGTGCCTCGATTGCGGCAAACGGGCCCTGAGTATCGCCACCCGCTGCCCCGGCTGCGGCCGCGAGCTTCTGTCTCAGCCAGTCCAGAAGGACAGGCCGGCCCGGGGGCGTGGACCGGCCCGTTTCCTATCGCCAAGACTGGCGTTAGGGGGACTCGCCGCGGCGGGGGTGGTGACAGTAGCCTGGATCGGCCGAGCCAGTCCAGCCCAGGAAGGGCAATCCTCAACCGTCGCGGCGGCCTCTGTTCCGGCGTCCTCCGAGGTCGCGTACGCCACGACGCCACCGACCCCGGGCGAGCTCCTCGTGGCGCGGACCTGGACCAGCGTGCGCAAGTCCCGGAGCAAGGGCGCCGACCTCGAGGCCGTGCTCCTGCCCGGTGACACCGTCCTCGCCGACTCGCTCGAGCGGGGCTGGTATCGCGTGGCGCTGGAGGGTGAGGTTCTTGGCTACGTTCATCACTCCACCCTTGCGGAGCTGGGGGCGCCCCACCCTTAACGGAAATGTCGATCCGGACTCCGGTCGTTCGACTATAGATGTAGGCGACCACGGAGTTCTGACACGATGAAGCCTTCCCTTTTAGCTTCCAGCATGCCCCACCGAGGTAACCGAGCCGTCCTGGACCCGATCACTGTGAGCGACCGCTACACAGTGGACCGAGAGCTGGGCCGGGGCGGCATGGCAGTGGTGTACCTGGCGCGCGACCCCAAGCACGACCGCCCCGTCGCGATCAAGGTGCTCCGCCAGGAGATCATCGCGGGCCAGGCCGCCCAGCGTTTCCTGCTCGAGATCCAGATCCTGGCGCGGCTCCAGCACCCCCACATCCTCGCCCTGCTCGACTCCGGCACTACCGACGAGACGCCGCCTCGGCCCTTCTACGTCATGCCGTACGTGGACGGCGAGACCCTGCGCCAGCGGCTCGTTCGGGAGGGCCCGTTCCCGGTGGGCGAGGCGCTCCGCCTGGTGCGGGAGACCGGCGAAGCGCTGCACTACGCCCACCAGGAAGGGCTGATTCATCGCGACGTAAAGCCGGAGAACGTCCTGCTCTCCCAAGGTCACGCCCTGGTCGCGGACTTCGGAATCGCGCGTGCGGCCGGCCTCGCGGCCGGCGACCGGCTGACCCAGCCGGGCCTGAGCATGGGGACCCCAGCCTACATGAGCCCCGAGCAGGCGGGAGGCGAACCGGAGGTCGACGCGCGGGCCGACCAATACAGCCTCGCCTGCGTCCTCTACGAGCTGCTGGCGGGGCAACCGCCCTTCACCGCGCCCACCGCGGGCGCGGTGTTGGCGCGTCAGGTAATCGACCCGGTGCCGCCGCTCACCACCCTCCGTCCCGGCGTGCCAGGGTCGGTGCGACAGGCCATAGAGCGGGCGCTGGCCAAGGCTCCGGCGGACCGGTTTAGCAGCGTGCTGGAGTTCCTGGCCGCCCTTGAAGCCCCCGAGGCGCCCGCGGTAGCACCGAAGAAGGCCATCGTCGTGCTGCCGTTCGCCAATCTGAGCCCCGATCCCGACAACGCGTACTTCGCCGACGGCCTCATGGAGGAGGTGATCGCCGACCTCTCCCGGGTCCGAGCCCTCACCGTGATCTCCCGGACTTCGTCGGTCAAGCTCAAGCAGACCGGCTGGGACCTTCGCCGCGTCGGACGGGAGCTCAACGTTCGCTACGCGCTCGAAGGCAGTGTGCGCAGAGCGGGTAGCACACTCCGGATTACGGCGCAGCTGATCGACATCGAGAGTGATGCCCACCTCTGGGCCGAGAAATACTCCGGAACGGTGGACGACGTGTTCGACCTGCAGGAGCGGCTCTCGCGGCAGATCGTCGAGGCGCTGCGGATCACTCTGTCGCCGCCGGAAGACCGCGAGATCGCGGAGCGGCCGATCGCGGACATTCGCGCGTTCGAGTATTACCAGCGCGCGCGGCAGGAGTACTATCGGTATACCGCCGAAGGGATGCTGGCGGCGCGAGCACTGGCGGAGCACGGGCTCGCCGTGGTAGGCCCCCATGAGGCACTGTACGGAATGCTGGGCACGGTCTACGCCTGGTCGCCGATCGTGCTGGCCGGCGACGAGGAGACCACCCTGAGAGAGGCGGAGGCCTGCGCCCGCCGAGCCTTCGAGTTGAATCCCAACTCGCCGCAGGGTCTCTCGATCATGGGTCAGGTGGCCTACCGCCGGGGCCAGGCGGGTGAGGCCGTCCGGTTGCTGACCAAGGCCTGCGCGGCCGATCCCAACAATCCCGACGCGATGCACCAGCTGGGCGGCGCCTATCTGCTGGGCGGAAGGATCGGCCCGATGCGCGACGTGCTGACCAGGCTGGTCGAGCTGGATCCGCTGACGGCCAGCAATCACTGTCTGCTGGGATTGAGCTACTCGCTGGGCGGCGACGCGCCCGGCGCGCTCTCCTCACATCGGCGCGCGGTGGAGCTGGATCCGCGGAGCACCATCTGCCGGGCCTGCGCTGCGGTGGCGCTGGTGGCGGCGGGAAACGGGGCCGAGGCGGCGGACCATTTCGAGTGGCTGGAGCGGCAGCCTTCGGACGATCACCTGGCTGCCGTTGCGGTGCGGTTCCGGCGCGGCCTGACCGGCGACCGGGCGGCGGTGCTGTCGCCTCCGAGCGCGGCGGAGCGCGCGATGGCGGAGTCGGACGAATACTGGTCGTACCTGATGGCCGCGGCCTACGCGCTGGTCGGGGAGGCGGACCAGGCCCTGAGCTGGCTGGAGCATGCGGTCACGGTCCGCGGCTGGGTCGACTACGTGTACTTCATCCGACACGACCGTTTTCTCGAGAGCTTACGCCCGGATCGGCGCTTCCAGGAGCTGATGGCCTCGGCGCGGGGGCGCTACGCGCGGTTCACCGACGACGGCACTCCCACGCCGTAGCCCGGCTACCTCAGGGCGCGGTGCGGAACGTGCCCTCCGTGATGATCCGGTTGCCGTTCTCGCCGATCGACAAGACCTCGATCTTGTACTCCTTCCCCGGGGTGAGGAACTGCCGGGGGACCCGCAGTTGCGTGGCAGAGCCGGAAAGCGTGATGTCGAGGATGTGCTCCAGCTCGTCCTGCTCGATGATGACCTCGACCTTCTCCGCGTCCGGCGCGCTCCATTTTACCACGGTGTTGCTGACATCCACGACTGCGCCGCCGGAGGGGGTGAAGGTCGGCGCCGGCGGGAAGTCGTGTGACAGGGTCGAGACGCTCGCGAGGTGTTGGCCGTCCACAGTGCCGCCGCGGAAGCGGTACTGGCCGGGCGGGAACAAGGCCAATACTTCCTCGGGCGCAGGCTCGGCGGTTTCGAAGAACAGCTCGGTGATGCCGAGCTGGTTCAGTCGTCCCGCCGTTTGGAAGAGGAGAATGTCCTTGAGGCCGGGATCGAGCACCCTGACCCGCCGCCATCCGTCGTCGTTATCGAGGGCGAGCTGGAGCCCCAGGTCGTTGGCGGTGGAATTGAGCTCGAAGAAGATTCTGGCGTCGGCGAAGGGGACGGCGTCGACGGTCGCGGCGGCATCCGAGGCGCCGGCGGCATCCAGCTCGGCTTCGGTGGTAGCCTGCCCCGGGTCGGCCTCGGTTCTGGTGGGAGTGGTGGGCTTGTCGCAGGCCGGCAGGAAGAGGAGCAGGAACAGAGCCGGCAAACCGATGAGTCTGTGGCCGATAGGCATAGGTCCTCCGGGGAGGAAAAGTGACGATCCAGGGCGCCCTAGGAGGAACACGTAAGATGGCCTGGGTGTGACAGCCGGATTGCGGCACTCTATGCGGGGATAGGGTTGGATCGATGGTGCCGGATTCGCGAGACTGAGCCGGCGCCGTAGACTTGCCAGAGGCGGCAGCCGGCCCAGTCCCTAATCGCAGACCTTCTCTGCGTTTACGTCCGAGGTATTGAACAGTGGCCAGAAAGGTCCCGTTACCGCTCCCACCACCCGTCGCAGAAGCCCTGGCCGGCTTCGGCACCGGGCTCAAAAACCTGCGCGCCCGCCGGCGCATGCCGGTGGCCTACGCGGCCGATCGCGCCTCGATTTCGCGCAGTACTTTATACAAGGTGGAACGTGGCGATCCCGGCGTGGGCCTCGGGATCTATGCCAGGGTCCTCAACGGCTACGGAATGCTCGCCCGGCTCTCCTCCCTGGCCGAGGCACGCTATGATCGAGCCGGGCTGGCCTTGGAAGACTCGCGCCTGCCGCAGCGGATCCGGTGACTCATGTCCGCATTTCTCCAGAACTCGCGCATCAGGGGTGTCACGGTTGCGCCGCGGGACAGCAGGGGGCCATATTCCGCCTCTGGCCTACCCGGCTTCATCAGCAAGAGGGAACTCGTGGATCAAATTCGGACGGTGCGTCGCGGTGCGCTGCGGTGCTGCATAGGGGCAACGGTGCTCACGGCCGCGATGGCCAGGGGGGCCTCGGCCCAGGAAGCCCAATCCATCCGGGTCACCTCGGAAAACGTCCGGTTCAGCAAGTACCTCAACGACTTAGCCGGTCCGCCCGCCCTCATCGGCGTGGTCGGTGGTGGACTGTTGCGCTCCGATCGGTCACCCCAAGGCATCGCCTCGAACTTCGGGCAGCATGCCGTCCAGGTCAGCGTCAGTCATGGCCTTGCCGCCCTGATGCACCGCCCCACCGGCTTCCAGTTCTGCGAATGCCGCGGATTCGGCCCCCGCGTGGCGCACGCCCTGGCCCAGACTTTCACGGTCCCCCGAATGGCCGGTTCCTACGCCGGAAGCTTCGCCCGGATGGGCTGGGACCCCGATCGCAGCGCGGGCGACGCCGCGACCAGCGCCACACTTTCCCTGGGATTCTCCGCTCTCTTCAACATCACGCGCGAACTGACCGGTCTAGGGCGTTAGGTATCGCCACTGATTCTCGCCATCAGTGCGGGCTCGCCAGCTTGAGGCCCACGATTCCACCGATGATCGTGAGGAGCGCGATCAGGCGGCCGGCGTCCTTCGGCTCGCCGAGCACCAGGATGCCCACCAGCGCCGTACCCACCGCACCGATGCCGGTCCAGACCGCATAGCCGGTCCCCACTGGGATCGTCCGTAGAGCGCGAGCCAGCAGCACGATGCTCAGCAGCATTGCGGTGAGGGTGATGGCGCTGGGCAGCAGGCGGGTGAAGCCTTCGGTATACTTGAGCCCGACCGCCCACACGACCTCCAACACGCCGGCAATGATCAGCAGCGTCCACGCGATGCTCATGCCATTTCCTCCAGGTCGAGCAGCGCCGAAGCTTACATGACTCCCGTCCCGCCCGCCCGCTCCGACCGGCACTACCGCCTCCTCATCGGCACCGCCGCCTTCGTCATCATCGGGGCGGGGATCCGGGAAGCGGCGCCGGTGCTCAACAGCATTCTGCTCGCCATGCTGCTCACCGTCACGGTGGTGCCGGCGTTCGACGCCCTGCGCCGGCGGGGCGTGTCGAAGGGACTGGCGGTCGTCCTCACCAGCGTGCTGCTCGCCACTGTTCTCCTCGTGCTGCTCGGCACCCTCGGCCTCTCCGGCACCCGGCTCATCCAGGTGCTCCCCCACTACCAGGATCGGGCCCAATCGCTGCGCAACACACTCGAGAGCTTGCTGGTCTCCCGGGGCATCGAGCCGGACCGGGTACTCTCGATCGATCTGGTGGACCCCAATCGCCTGCTGGGGCTGGCGGCGGGATTTCTCCAGGGCCTGGGCCAGGTGCTGAGCCAGGCTCTGCTCCTGATCCTGATCGTCGCGTTCTTCCTGGCCGAGCAGGGCCTCAAGACGGACCCAACCTTCCAGCCCGGCGGCACCGCCGAGCGGGTGGCGCGGGACGTCCGCCAGTACCTCGTCATCACCGCACTCACCGGCTTCGGCTTCTCGGTCCTGGTCTACGTCATCATGCTCGTGGTGGGGACCGACCTCGCCCTGACCTGGGCGGTGCTCGCCTTCATCATGAACTTCGTGCCTAACGTGGGCATCATCCTGTCGGTGGTCCCGCCGGTCATCCTCACGCTGCTGGAGCTGGGCTGGCAGCGGGCGCTGGTCGTGCTCGCCTGTTTCCTGGTGCTCAACTTCGTGGTGGACAACCTGGTCAAGCCGCGCTTCATGAAGAGCGGATTGGACGTTCCTCCTATCGTGGGACTGCTCTCGCTGCTGATCTGGGCGTATCTGCTGGGGGCCACCGGCGCGCTGCTGGCTCTTCCGCTCACCATCGCGATCCGCCGGGTGCTGCTCGACGCCGAGCTGCCGGTGCGGTGGCTCGGGCTCGAGTCGGGATAGGGTGAACGGGGAAGCCCTTCAGGACCGCTCTATCCTCTGCTGAATGCGCCACGCCTGCAACAGCTCGGCGCACACCAGTCGGTCGTCGTCGGTGAAAGCCTCGTCATCCTTGCTCCGCTGCGCCCCCAGACCAGAACCCGAGCCGGCAGTGGCCGCGCACGTCGGAGCCGATCCGCAATCCCTTAGCGGTGCGCCCAGAGGCGGCAACCAGCCCTGTTCCTCATACCACACCCTACCTGCGATAACGACCGAGATATTACACAATGGCGAAGAAGGCCCGGCTTATGCGGACGTTGTCGCATTTCGGGCCCCTATTGTCGCATTTGGGGCCTAGCGGGGCGCTTTCCTGGGACTAACATTTTTCGCCTCCCTCTCCATCCCGCAAGACGGCCTGAGTATCCCCGGAGGCCTCTATGCCGCACCACCTCTCCCCTCCTGCGCTCCCGCTACAGCGAACGATGGTGGTCCTGGCGGTGTGGCTTTCCAACACGGCCGCCCTTGCATGGGATCCCTGTTATCCGCCGCCCAAATCCAGCCACGAGCTACTCCGGCTCAGTTTACGTGGCGGCTGGGGCGCTCTCGGTCCCTCCGATGCCCCATGGCTGCCCAGCACTTCGATCCGGGTGCTCCCGGAGCTTTCATTGGACCGCGCCGACAAGAAGAGGGCCTTCTTCATTACGGGCGTGGATCAATTCGGTGGCAAGTGGCGCCCAGTCATCGGCACAGGGATTACCCACTCACTCTTCTCCTTCGGCAGTCCGCCGCTTCGGATCCCCTTCCAGGGTGGATTGGCCGTGACCTGGAACCTCACGGACAGGGACCTCTCCGCACTCGAAGCCCAGGTGGATGCCGATGTCGAGCCGCTGGTCCTTGGTATACGCACCTCGAGAACGTTAACCAGGGCGCCAATCTGGACTTTTGAAGGGTATGCCGGAGTAACGGTACCACTGGTCCGGCGAAATGATCCTCCCCCCTTCGTCGCCCGCGAGTACCCGGACCGCGGCCTGGAGGAACAGGTCAACCTGCGAGTCGGTGCACTGTTCAATGCCCGCGATCCGGAATGTGGCGCTGCAGTCGGTGCGGTCAGCGGTGCCGCGTCCGGAATGCGGGATAGCATGCCACTCTACGAGGCCATGCTGCTGCTGGGACGGCGATCCGTAGCCGCCCAGCGGGCCGTCCAACTTGCGTTGAGCTCCACGGGCGCCGACAGTCTGCCCGAGGTAGACCAAGTCCAGGCCATTCGGCGCGGCTTATTGCGCGCCGTGGACCGGCCAAAACAAGAGAAGCCGGCTCCGATGGCAGACTTCCTGTCGCAGGCAAATCAACCGGCATGTCCGAAGTCTCCGAAAGGTTCCCCACCTACCCGTCGTGCCCTGGTGGTCGGGGGAGGCGGAGCCAAGGGTGCTTTCGCCGTCGGAGTGCTGAGCATCCTGGACTCGGCCGGCTGGACCCCGAATTGCTTTCACGTGTTCGCCGGCACCAGCACCGGAGCATTGGTGGTGCCCCTGGTACACGATGGCGCCCTGCGCGAGCTCACCCGGTTCTATACTCAGGTCTCTCCCAGCGATCTCCTGACTCAACACCCCGCGTTACGGGCGTTCCTGTTCGAGCCGGGATTCATGGACACTCGACGGTTGAGGAACTTTCTCCTCGACCACTACATGGACTCCACCCGATGGAAGCGCATCGAGAGCGACACCGCGCGTCCGATCATCATTACCGCCGTCAATCTCCAGGACAAAAGCCTTGCCTACTACTACACAGGCCGGGTGAGTAACACCACGATTCCCACGGAGTCGGGGTATCGCTTCGTCCCGGTGACCTCGCGTGAGCAAATGCTGAGCGCGCTCCTCTCCTCCGGGTCGGAGCCGGTCCTTACACCTCCGGTGCTGGGGCACGACCTTCAGCAGTATGTGGACGGGGGTATCCGGGTGAGTACGCCGATATTGGCCGCCATGGTGCAAGACGTTCAGGAGGTGTGGGTCATTGCACTTGGTCCGCCGCTACCCAGTCCCACCGATGCGCTTCAGACCAGGGACGTCCATCGCTACGACAAGAGCATCGAAGTCCTGGCCCGGCTCATCGATGTTCTGACAACCCATGTGACCGAGACCGACTTTAAGCGGGCCGAGCTGATCGCGGAGGCAGCAGTCGTCCTTCGCAGGCTGAATGCCCTTGACTCATTGCTCGATTCCGATGAAGAGCGAAGGGCGGCACGGTCGATCGCGGATTCGCTGCGGGCTGTCCTGGTCCTGGCAGATCCCAAAGGCACCAGGCGTTTCTCGGAGCTGCAACTGAACATCATTCGGCCGAGCCTTCCCCTTCCCGGGGCGAGCCTCGAGAATACAGTCGGTGACCAGAAGCGGATGTACCTGATAGGGCAGGACCATGCCCGGGCCTTCCTGCGAAGCCGGGAGGAGAAGATCGGCAAAGAGTCACGCCCGGGTGAGAAGCGGCTGCGGGTGTACGAACAGCCGGAGGTCCAAAGCATGTGGCAGATGGATTTGTGTCCTCCTGACCAGAAGTGCTGATCGACCTTCTCCAGGGCGGCGGATTTCTGCCTCGGAGCGCAGGCTGTCATCCCGAGCGCAGCGAGGGATCTGGTCAGCGAGTCTCCGGACCCGGAGGTAGATCCCTCGCTGCGCTCGGGATGACAATCCGGCCCTCCTGTTGTGCCGGCGGCGTTGGTCGTGGCCGCGATCTTAACCAGCGTTGCGGGACAGCAGCTCGAGCTGCTCGACGCCGATGGGAACGTGATCGGCCGGTTCGAGGCGCGTCACATGGAGTGACGGGGACTCAGCCGAGCAGAGTCACCTGGGATCCGGCGGTTGCGGGCGCTCTCCGCTCGAGACAATGAGGTGCAGGGCGAGCGCCTTCCGCGAATGGAGGCCGAGCCGGTCGAGCACCCGCTCGAGGTAATGACGGACGGTGTGGGCGCTCAGCCGGAGCCGCTGGGCAATGTCCGCATTGGAGAGTCCTTCCGCCGCGAGCAGCGCGACCTGTGGCTCGCGGCCCCGAAGCCCGAAGGTGAGCCGCAGCTCCTGGGTGTTCGGCAGTCCCGGGCTCCACGGGTGCAGTCTCTGAAGGGTCGCGAGGCCGGCGGCAAGGGCGCAGCGCAGGGACACTACGGGGAGGAGGGCCTCGGGGGCGACCGCCGCGGGCGGCAAGGCACTGCCTCGGCGCGTCGCACCCGCGCAGTCGAGCGCTGCCTGGAGCCACCCCGGCTCATCGCCGGGAAGTCGGAGCAACTCTTCCAGTTCGCCCAGTGCAGTGGCCGGTGCAGGCCAGACCGGAACGCCTCGCACGTCGCGGACCAGCCGCACGCTCTCGGCAAGCCACACGTCCTGGCTGCCCCATTCCAGCGGTGACATCAAGACTTCGACTGCTCGAACGAGTGGCGCAAGGTCCATGGTAGAGCCCGCCTAAGTACTCCACTACGTTGCTCGCCCTGCGTGAAGTTTCCGTGATTCGCCACGGCTCCTCGGGCCGGGTGAAAATCATGGGACGAACGTCCCCTGCGCCGACCTGCCCCCACCCCCAGCTTAGCGCGTGATCCCGACAGCACGACATGAAATGATGATCCGCTTCGCCTGAGGAGGTGAACAATGAAGGCCACACTCGCCCGCCGCGTTTCCCTAGCCGGCGTGCTGCTTGCAACCGTGGGTCTGCCCGGCGCTGCGTCGGCGCAGTACCGCTTGCCCACCATCGTCAGCTCGGTGAAGGCTGACAGTCTGCACGATGCCGCAGTCGCACTGGTGGCGGCACACCGGTGGGGCGACGCGGCCCGTCTGCATCGCCGCTCGGCGGAGCTCCGCGCTCCGGAGGATCCGCTTGGGTACCAGTGCCTGACCGAGGCCGCGGCACTCGCCTACGCCGCCGGCGACCCCTCGGGCGCCCGGGCCGACATGGCCAAGGCGGCCGGTCAAGCGCTCGCGCGGGGCGACCTCCGGGCGGCGGCGTTCGCGTACCTGGACGCAGCATGGATCGCGCAGGAGCAGAAGAACCCGCGTCAGGTCTGGGAGTGGGGTCACCGTGCCGAGATCCTGGCCGACGCGCCACTCCTCCCCGCGTCCGACCGCGACGCAATCCTTCAGCGGATCAGCCGGGCATCCGTGGCCATGCGGACGGCAATGCGGAACGAGCCATAGACTCGGGCTCTGAGCGAAGCGAAAGGGGGCATGCCCACCGGGTATGCCCCTGCTTCGCGTTTCCGAGGCCGAGCATCGAGATATCTACGCCGAGCTTCTGCCGGAATCTTCGCCCAGAACAACGAGTTGCGTCACCTGTTCCAGATCGCAGCACGTAACAGTCTCGTCGGCGACAGTGGATGCCGCCGGCACCGGTTTTAGCTTGGGACTTGGCGAAGGACCAAACCGTAGCAGAGTGAGTACGCACCACATTAAGGAGGCATTCATGGCAAGCGTGAAGAAAATCGCCCCGTGCCTGTGGTTCAGCGATCAGGCCGAGGAGGCAGCCAAATACTACGTGGGGATCTTCAAGAACTCGAAGATCGGGAAGATCTCGCGGTACGGAGAAGCGGGGCGCGAAACTCACCGGAGGCCGCCGGGCAGCGTCATGACGGTGCAATTCGAGCTCGAGGGACAGCCCTTCACCGCGCTCAACGGCGGGCCCGTGTTCACCTTCAACGAAGCGATTTCCCTGCAGATCTACTGCAAGGATCAGAAGGAGCTGGACTACTACTGGGAGAAGCTCACCGCGGGCGGGGATCCCAAGGCCCAGGTGTGCGGGTGGCTCAAGGACAAGTACGGCCTGTCCTGGCAGGTGGTGCCGGAGACGATTGAGGACTTGATGGGCGACCCGAATGATCCGGGGTCGCAGCGGGCGTTCGAGGCGTTGCTGGAGATGAAGAAGCTCGACATCGCGGCGCTGGAGCGGGCGTACCGGGGCGAGGGGGTCAAGGTGGGAGCTACTGCGGGACGCTGAGGGACAGCCACGAGCGGAGCCCGGGCAAGTGCGCTCGGGCTCCGCCGCTCATGGCGGTCGACCTACCCTAATGGGTCTTGCTTAACGACGGATCGAAGTTCTCGATCGTCCATGCGTCAGACACCGACTCATCCACAGCGCACAAGAGAAGCAGGCCAGTGGGCTGGTCAGTCAGACCGCAGTCCGCATCATTCTTGAACGGGTTGGAGGCGGCGATGCTCCCCACTCCGCCATTCACGGGAAGACGCCAGATTTTGTCCTCCACTCCTGCGTACAACGAGGTGCCATCTGCCGACCAGGCCATCGGCGAGGCATTGGCCGGCCCCAGCGGCACTTGGGTGGCGTCTCGCAGCGAAATTCGGTAGATGCGCTGTGCCGGTCGGCGATTCCACAGGACCGCGACGAACTGGAGGTCCGGCGAAAAGACCGGAGCGAACATCCAGCCTACCGAATCGTTTGTCACCAGGGGCTGCTCTGCTTCGGAGACAGGGTCGAGCCAATGAAAGTTTCGATTACCAGACTGCTGATAAAGAATGCGGGTGTGAGGGGCCCAAGCCAGGTTGAGGCTGGGGTCGGTTCGATGATAGGTGTGCTCATCTCGTCCGTCGAGCGCGATAGTTCGCAGCTTAAGCCCTTCCCCCTCTATCACCACCACAAACGCGAGACGGTTCCCGTCAGGCGACCAGACCGGGGGAGCCCCCAGGGCAACACCACTCGAGGTCACCCGCTGTGGCTCCCCGCCCTCGATAGGAAGTACAAAGACGTCCGCCCGCTCCCCTTCGCCCTGGACGAAGGCGATCCGCCGGCCATCGGGAGAGAGGCGGCCTCGCGTCTTCATAGTAGTTCCACGGGTCAGTTGCCGCTCCGCAAAACGCTTGCTGCCACGCTGGCTGGTGGCAAGCCTGAGGTTGGAGTAGTTCAGCCGCTTGGGATAGACCAGCATTGACCCATCAGCAGAGATGCTGAATTCCGTGGTTCCTAGTCTGTCGTACAGGACTTCCGGAGTACCTCGGGCAGATCCATTGCGACCGACCCGGATCCTGCGCAACTCGTCATTACCACGAAGGTAGTAGAGAGCGTCTCCGGTCGGAGACCAACGCGGACGAGACAATCGAGATGTGTCCGATAGGACCTCATGCCACTCACCGTCATCCACATCGACAATCCACAACATGTTATGGTCTTCAGCCTGAGTTGCACCAAGAAGCGCTATCCTACGCGCATCGGGTGACCAGTCTCCTGCATCAAGCCAGCCAAGAATCTTCGGTACAGCGATCTTTCGCTCCTGACCGCTCGCCAATGTCGTGACGAGTAACGGCCCGGGGTTTTTACTCCATGTAGCTATCCGCGACCCCTCAGGCGAGAACACTCCGAATCCACTTGGGGTTGGTAGCTGCTGGGAGCTGCCGCCCAGCCGGGGAAACGAGACTCGAGATGGCTGGCCGGTGCTGTCTGCCCCCGAATGCATGATCCGGGCGCCGTCGGGCGACCATCTGAGGTCCACGGTCCAGGGTCCGAGCCTGGCGATCGGGATGGTCGAGCCGCCCACAAGATCCTTGATCATCAACCTGCGAATCTCACCGCCCTCGACGTAGGCCACCAGTTTCCCGTCGGGGGAGATCTCCTGACGATCGACGTTGCCGACGAAGGTCAGTTGTCGGTGACGAACCAACGAGCTCGGGTTCGTTGCGGGCCTGCCGTACCAGTACAGAGCCGAGATCGCGCCGGCGATCGCCAGCGCGCCCACTCCTAACGCCAGGATCCAGCGACGGGCCGGCAGCTTGGCCGCCCATCCTATCGGGCGCCCGTCAGCCGTTGGCATCTCGACTTGCTGGTCCCCCGAGGCCAGACCCTGCCCCACCTGAGTCAGTGCCTGGCGGAAGGTCTCAGCCGAGCTGAATCGGTCTGCCGGTACCTTGGCGAGGGCCTTCATCACCACTCGCTCGAGCGCCAACGGCACCGTGAGCCGCACTGTCCGGAGCGGCGGCACCGGGTCCGTTGCGTGCCGGGCCATCAACTCCCTCGCGCTCATGCCAAAGAACGGAGCATGCCCTGCCAGCATCTCATAGAGCACGCATGCCATGCTATAGACGTCACTCCGGCCGTCGAGGTCCCGCTCCGCGCTCGCCTGCTCGGGACTCATATAGGCCGGAGTGCCAATCGCCATGCCCGTCCCGGTAAAGCTCTCTCCGCCGGAGGCGCTCACCGCGCGCGCAATCCCGAAGTCCGCCACTACCGCCTGATCGTGTTTGAGCAGGATGTTTTCCGGCTTCACGTCACGGTGAATGATGCCCTGCGCATGGGCATAGGCCAGCGCGGAGCACACCTGGTGGGTGATCTCCAGCGCCTGATCTATCGGGAGGCTCTTTTCGCGAGCAAGGCGGCTTCTCAGCGACTCGCCCTCGACGTAGGGCATGACGTAGTAGAGCAAGCCGCCGGCCTCGCCAGAGTCGAAGAGGGGAACAATGTGAGGGTGTTGAAGGCCGGCGGCGGTTTCGATCTCCCGGAGGAAGCGCTCGGACCCCAGTGACTGTGCGATCTCGGGATGGAGCACCTTCACCGCAACGCGCCGGCGGTGGCGGATATCCCGGGCCAGGTAGACCCTAGCCATTCCTCCACGCCCGAGCTCGTGCTCGAGCGTATAGCGGTCGCGCAGGGCTTCGGCCAATGTGGAGGCCGTCGCGTCAGTCACAGCCGGACCTTGGCGAGAGGGTCTTCACAATGTGCCTTCCCAGTCGTGCGATTGCCAGCACTCGAGCCTGTTCCTTGACGGTTCCACAAGGCGGGAGGTCCGCTGGAGCCGCCGCCGCCGATGCTAGCGCAGCCTGACATTCCGCCCCAGATTGGGGAACCAGAGTTCCGGCCCGAGGGCAGGTGGCCGAACTTACTTCCTTCCACTTCTATGCACCCCGCCGTGGTTATCTACTGGCGGTGATTTTCTGGGCCGCACCCGTCGCAGCCCAGGACGTCACCGGCGCGGCCATCAGCGGCCGCGTACTCGCCGCGGACAGCACGCCGCTGGAGCAGGCGATCGTCCATGTGATCAACCCCTCCGACGGCGAGCGCTGGCAAACGACGACCAACGCTCGCGGCCGCTATTTCATTGACTACTTGTCCGTCGGCGGGCCGTACCGGATAGAGGTCCGCGCGGTCGGCTACGAGCCCGCGCGACGGGAATCAATTTTTCTCGCGTTGGGCCAGCGCCTGAGCGCCGACTTCGCACTGACGCCCGCCGCGCTCCAACTGGAACCGATCACCGTCATCGGCTCCGATGATCTCCGGCTGAGCGCGGCCCGAACCGGCCCGGCCCAAACCATCTCGGATACCACGATTCGGCGCCTGCCGATACCCGGACGGGACTATACCGAGCTCGCCCGGCTCTCACCCCAAGTGACCAAGAGTCCCAACGGGGGGCTCTCCTTCGCGGGCCTGCACGACCGGTTCAACAGTATCCAGATCGACGGGACCAACAACAACGACCCTTTCGGCAAGTCGGGTTCCGGTAACGGTACGCCGGGCTGGGCTGTGGGGTTCAAGCCGTTCACCCCCGAGGCGGTGAAGGAGCTTCAGGTCGTCAGCGCGCCGTTTGACGTCCGCTACGGCAGTTTCGCCGGCGGTCTGGTCAACGCCGTCACCCAGTCGGGCTCGAACCAGCTCGAAGGCTCGGTCCTGGGTTACTTCGAGAACTCCGATCTGGCCGGCACCGACGCGACCGGCAGTCGAGGGAGCGAATTCAGTCGCAAGGAGCTGGGTCTGACCCTGGGCGGGCCTATCGTGCGGGACCGGGTTGCGTTCTTCGTCAATGGTGCCTGGAGCAATGCGGTCCTTCCTCAGTCCGTGCCGGCCCCGGGCAGCGACACGACCGGCGGAGCCGACTCGGCCGGAGTGGGCATCCGACACGAGACCCTGGCTCGCTTTCAGGATCTGCTGCGGGGCTACGGCGCCGAGCCGGGAAGCTTCACCGCTGGGGCGTTCAGCTCACCCACCAGGAATCTCTTTGCCAAGGTGACGGCGCAACTCGGGGTGAACAGCCGCCTGGCGGTGTCCCATACCTACGGTCACGGAAACGCGCGAGACGAGACCGGCCCACGGGCTCGAGGGGCTTATGGCCTCTCCTCGGCGGGCACCGAGAATCCCGAGACCATCAATTCCACGAGGCTCAGCTGGAACACGGCTTTCGCGGGTCGCTTCTCCAATCGGCTCATTCTGGCACGAGTGGATGACCGGCGGACCTGCAATCCCAATTCACGCTTTCCTTTGGTAACTGTATGGGCCGATGAGAGCGACCTCTGGCAGGGGGCGCGGAGCTCCTGCACCGGTCTGGAAACCGGACATACCATGTGGGAGATCACCGACAACTTCGGCATGATGGCGGGAAATCACCGGTTCATCTTCGGGATTCATGGCGAGCGGATCGACCTGGTGGACGACGTGCTACCTGTTCCGGGTGGGATCTGGTTCTTCAGCAGTCTGGACTCGCTGGAACAGGGGGAAGCGGACGGATATATCCGAGACTTCCCCACCGCAGCAGACTCACAGGTAGCCTTTCGGGTAAAGCAGATCGGCTTCTACGCCCAGGATCAGTGGCTGCCGACGCCGCGGCTGACGCTGACGGCCGGCCTGCGTCTCGATGTGCCCTATGTCCCCACGGCGCCCGCGACGCACCTGGTGGCCGCGAGAGAGCTTCGCATCAATACCTCGCTGACTCCGAGCGGGAACGTTCTCTGGTCTCCTCGATTGGGTGTGAACTACGATGTCTCGGGCCGGGGCACAACCGTGTTGCGCGGTGGGGCGGGATTCTTCGCGGGGCATCCCGCCTACGTGTGGTTCAGGACGGTCTACGGTACCACTGCCTCTCCGAGGACTGCGGATCGAGTGCGGAGAGCGATGCCGTGCCGGGCTTTACTCTCGACCCAGAGAATCAGCCGACGGAGTGTGCCGAACCGACGCCGCTAGCGGCTCCTCTCGCCTACTTCGACCCCGATTTTCGCTACCCCCGAACCCTGAAGGTGGCAATGGGCGCGGACGTACGTTTGCCCGGCGGCGTTGTAGGAACGCTGGATTTCCTGTATACCCGCGGCGTGAACACCCTCCAGGTAGTGGATGTGAACCTCGTCGGACCGGTAGGAGTTTCCGCCGGCGAAGGGGGCCGGCTCCTTTACGGCACCATCAATGACTCGACTGGCGAAGCGACGCCCAGCCGCCGGACCGATGCCTTGCGTTTTGTCACCCAGTGGCGGAACGGTCTCGCCGATCGCTCGTACTCGATCACGGCCCAGCTGGCGAAGCACTTCCCCAACGGTACCGAGCTGAGCGCGGCCTATACCTACACCGATGCCAAGGACCGGATGAGCCTGGGCCACGATCTCGGAGGCCTCAACCTCGGCTCGGCGCCGGTGGACGGCACCCTCGAGCACCGCGAGCTCCGCACGTCCTTCTGGGGGAGACCGCACAAGGTCACCCTGGTAGGCACGGTCGACCTTCCGCTCGGCTTCCAGTTCGGCCTCACCTACGTCGGCATATCCGGCGCGGCCTACACTTACGTATCGCGAGGGGATCCCAACGCGGATGGCTTCCGACCGTTTTCACAGCTGTCGAACGATGCCGTATACGTGCCGATGGACGCGGGTGACATCACCTTGGCCGACTCGGCGGAGTTCGAGGCACTAGAGAGCTTCATTCAGAACGAGCCTTGTCTCCGCACCCAGCGTGGCCGACTCCTGCAGCGGAACAGCTGCCGCGACCCCTGGGTGCACGAGAGCGGGGCGCGCCTGGCAAAGCACTTTCGACTCGCCGGCCGGCGGGTACTCGAAGTCACCGCCGACCTCTTCAACCTGCTCAGCTTCGTGGACAGCGACTGGGGACGGGTGCGGCGGACGGCTGCCGACGCGGGCAGTGTCGAGCTGCTGGACCTTGTGGGCTACGACGTCGCCAATGGGCGTGGGGTGTATGGAGTGGTTCCGGTCCTTCGGCGGGAGATCGATGTGGAGGCGTCGCGCTGGCGTCTCCAGCTCGGTGGCACCCTCTCCTTCTAGCGGTTCCTGACTACCACGACGCATCCACGACGCATCCGGGACGCTCCTCTCCTAGGGTAGTCCGCGACAATTACCTGAGAGAGGTGTTCCTTGAAACGCTTCATGCTTTGCGCGACGGCCCTTTTCGGCCTGACCGCCTGCGAGGAAGCCATCCGGTCGACCGAGCCAACGAATGACCCTTCGATCTCCACAACGGCTGCGGTGGAGCAGCTGTTCACCATCCGCAGTCTCGGTACGCTCGGCGGCAGCTTCAGCGGCGCCAACGGCATTAACGAGGTAGGGGAAGTGGCTGGCTTCGCCGAGCTGCCGTCCGGCGAAGTGCGGGCCATGCTCTGGAGGCAGGGACAAGGCATGCAGAGCCTGGGAACGCTGGGCGGCGCGATCAGCAGAGCCCGCGGCCTCAACGACCGGCATGAGGTGGTCGGCTTCAGCCAGATTCGGCCCAGCTCAACCGTAACTCGGGCTTTCCTCTGGACCCAAGCCGGCGGCATGCGCGGCCTCGGGACGTTGGGTGGTGAGAGCAGCACGGCCAGTGCGATCAACAACCGTCGTGAAGTGGTGGGCAGTAGCGATCTCCGCAGTGGACTTGTGCGAGCATTTCTGTGGCGTCCCGGCCGGAGCATGCGGGGCCTGGGCACGCTGGGTGGGAAGAACAGTGAAGCATTCGACCTCAACGACGCTACCCAGGTCGTCGGCGTCAGCGAGACGGCCGGCGGCGATGAACACGCTTTCCTCTGGACCGCAGCCGGGGGGATGCAGGACCTCGGTACGCTGGGCGGTTCGACCAGCCGCGCTCTCGGCATCAGCCAGACCGGCGAGGTCGTCGGCACCAGCGAGACTGCCTCCGGCAAAGAGGTGGCCTTCCTGTGGACGCCGGACCGTGGCATGCGGAGTCTGGGAACCCTCAATCAGGACCCGGCCGCCTTCGCGACGAGCGTCAACACCCACCGCCGAGCGGTAGGCGTAAGCTTCGCGACGGAGGAGCTCGATCTGCCTTTCGTCTGGATCCCGGGACGCGGGCTACAGCGCCTGCCCGACCTGGGTGGCGACCGGGGCCAGGCCCAGGATCTGAACGAGTTCGGTCAGATTGTGGGCACGACCTGGAACAAGCAGGGTGGGATTCGTGCCACGCTCTGGACTCCGGTCGGAGGCCCCCTTCTCGCGGCAGGAGGCAAGTAAGGCTTAGTTGTCCGGCCGGAGCAGCGCCTCGAACGGTGGATAGCCTCTAAGCGGCGCGAGCAGCGGATCGGCGTGAAACGCATGGGAAGGGCCCAGACTCAGCATCCCGTGAGCGCTCGCGGCTTGCAACAAGGCGATGGCTTGTTCACGCCGACCGAAGCCCGCTGCGATGTGAGCGCGGGCGAGGATCTGTGCGCCTCTGATCGTTGGGGTCAGCAAGGGGCGCTCGCTGTGCTCGGCCAGAACACGGTCGATGTGTTCGGCTTGGGCAGTATCGGCTGACAGCACCGCTATCCGGCCCTGTGCCTCCAACACTGCCAGCGAGTCGGGGTCACTCCGCGCGATCTCGTCAAGGGCGATCCTTTCCTGCTGCGGCCGCCCGAGCAGCAGATTCGCCATGGCAATGTGTTTGCTCACGTCAACGTCCCCAACGGGCGCGAGTGTGAGCCGCGCCAGCACGCTTTCGGCCACAACCTTCGCGGTCGCCGGATAGCCGTGCGCATCCAGCTCGGCCGCCATGCCGAGGCTCGGTCCTGCCACCGAGGCGATGGAGCCGGCGAGCATCCGCTCGAGGAGCCCGAGCGCTTCTCGCTCACGCCCGAGGGCAGCAAGCGCCCGCCCTCGAATTGGCGACCAGGCCCAGCTGCTGGAGTCACGCCAGCGATCGGTGATCTCAACCTCTTCGAGATAGTCGCCCAGCATGTGATGAGAGGCGGCCATGAACCACCAGTAGGCCGCCCGGAGTTCTTCGCGAGATTGCCTGCCCTCGGGATCGAGCTCGGGATCGAGACGACTCAGCATTCTCCTATTGGCCATCGGCTGGTTAGAGAATTGAAGGGCCGAAGAGTACTGTCTCTTTGCCGTGAGCGACTGGGGGTAGCGGTCGAGTCGTTGCCCTAGCAGGGCGACCGCTCTCGCCATGTCGCCCTGGCAGCGAGCGCGCAGCAGGTCGATGGTGAAACGATCCCAGTCGGTCAGCCGCTCCCTGCGGCGGTCGAGAACGGTCGCTATCGAGTCCGTGAGGTCGCACTGATCGCCCCAGGTCGCGCGGTAGGCGAGCTGGACGAGCGGGGCGACGAAGGTCGAGTCGAGCTCGGCGGCCCGGCGGTAGTGTTGCAGTTCGGCTTCATCCCTCAGCACCCCTTGTCTGAGCCCTGCGATGAACTCGCGGTAAGCGGCATAGTTAGGAGGCGGAATCAAGTCCGGATCGACCGGAAAGAACTGGTTTGCCGGATTCACCAGGGCGCCGAGACCGCTCGCGATCGCGTCTCGAAGGGCCACGAGCGCGCTGGTGGGTCTCTCGACCGGCGCGCCCACGGGGTCGAATGATCGGAGCACCCGACCGCTCGCCACATCGACGTATGCCTGCCTGGATGAGCACGCTGTCGCCCGAGCGGTAGTAGTTGCCCGAGATGACCAGACCGGCGCCGTTCCGCCGCGCCAGCACTCGGGGGTCCGCCCGCGCGCCGGTATCGCCAATCCGACCCGCGTACACCGTCTCGAGATCAGTCTGGTTGATGAGCGGCGTCTCCATCAGACCTCGGACGATCCAGTCGGCGGTCATGCTGCCGAGGTCATCGAGATCGGGTCGCCCGGTACGGTTCTCGAAGACGGCAACGGCGACGCGTCGAGCATTGAGGTCCGGAGACTTGTGGCGCGAGAGCGCTCCACCCAGCAGACCGCCCCCTAGCGTCAGGGCAACGACCAGTGCTGTTGGGAGAACCCACTGGTGCCGTGTCGGTGGGCTGGATTGAGCGACGGGGGAAAGAATGGGGTCATCTTGGGCCAACGCTGTCCTTACCTCTGAGGCAGCGCGCGACTGGAGCCGGAGCCTTTCCGCCAGGGCGACTACATCGTCTTCCGGCACAGCGCCAAGCTCGATGCGCAGCAGTTCGGAATGAGCGCTGGCATGCCGCAACGCCCCCGCGCGGTCGCCGGCAGCCTCCATAGCCTGCATGTAACGCAACGCGATCCGGGAGTTGTAAGGATCTTCACCGGCCAAGCGGGCCCACCACTCGACCGACTGAACCGGACCGCCATCCCGCATCTTCCGCTCGGCCACCAGCTCGAGCGCCTGGCTGTAGCGCCGGGCCAGGCGCGAACGCTCTCCCTCCGCCCACGGCTCAAACTCCTCAGCTTCAGCGAGATG
The DNA here is from genome assembly GCA_963812755.1 of uncultured Gemmatimonadales bacterium. Taxonomy (GTDB): domain Bacteria; phylum Gemmatimonadota; class Gemmatimonadetes; order Gemmatimonadales; family GWC2-71-9; genus CAVVWJ01. The sequence goes on from CAWEWK010000007.1 coordinate 492,242, forward strand.
GAAGCCGCTGAGGAAGGGACCGTGGTACCGGCCGACCGCGGCCTCGGGGTCGTCACGGGCAAGCGCCGCCTCGAACTCCCAAAGGTCGCAAGCCAGCCGGTCGGGATTCAGCCGCAGGTCGTCGCCGCCGCTGAGCACCGAGTCATCGCCCAACGCTGACCGCAGGATGTAGAGGGAGTCGCGCAACTGGTGGCGGGCGTCGTCCGTGCCGCTCTCCGGCCAGATGTAGGCCAGCAGCTTGTCACGACTGAGCGGGCGGGGATGCTCGACGGCCAGCAGGGCGAGCAGAGCGATGCGCTGCCGCAGGGCGGCACGACCGGTTACGGGGCCGTCCGGGCCGTCAAGTGAGGCGCCGCCAAGCAGCCGAAGTGTGAACATGGCCAGGGCCTAGGGGGCACGACGCGCACGCGACACCACTACGACGCGCCGTTTCTAGTATACCCGCCCGTGACCGACTTGGCAGGACGGAGGCGCCAAATGCGATTACCCCTCATCCTCCTCCTGGCTGCCGGAGTTCTGCAGGCGGCCTGTCAGGACACCAACAGCCCCTCGCCAGGTGACCCCCCGGCGGAGGGAACGCTGGTGATTTCGACGTCGACCCAGGGAGACGACCCCGACCTGGATGGCTACCTGCTCGCGGTTGACGGTGTCGACTCCATTGTCCTCCACCCCACCGGTCATTCGGCGCTGGATCTCCCTCCCGGCCAGCACAGCTTGCGACTGCTCGGCGTCGCGGCGCACTGCTCGGTCTCGCCTTCAGTCTCTCTCGAGGTCGACGTGCCACCCGACGGCACCGCACCAGTGACCTTCACGATTACCTGTCCAGCTACCGGCGCACGGATCACGATCACGACGTCCGGTCTGGACGTCGACTCGGATGGCTATGGTGTGCTGGTGGACGGCGCCGAACGAGGACCTATTCCATCGAACGGTACGGTGCTGACTCGGCTCGATCCAGGAAGCCGGACGATAACCCTCACGGGTCTGGCGCCGAACTGCAGGATCGATGGGCCGGCCTCCCGCAGCGTGAGCCTGGCAAGAGCCGAGGTCGTGCCGATACACATTGCGGTGGTGTGCACTGCGACGACTGGAGTGCTCGGGGTCATCGTCGAGCAGTCGACAGGCTATGTCTATGCGGCGTTCGAGGTGATGGTAGACGGCGCTGGCCTCTTCTTCGTCGGCCCTCACCACAGGAAGTACTATGCGCCGGTCTCAGCGGGGGACCATCTCGTCTCCCTGGCGCCCCCGTCTCACTGCACGCTGGAAACTGAACCACAGCAGGTGACAGTCAATATCGGTGAGCTCATTCGCGATACCGTCGAGGTTGGCTTCTCGGTAGCCTGCGACCCGCCGAGCGGTCGCGGGACTCTACGGATTACTGCACCCACGTCCGGTACAATACCGCCCTCAACTCGCTATACCGTGCTGCACGAGGTGTACGGCTACTGGGACTATGGTGGTACGCCGACATATTTGGGTGATTTGGAGCCGAATGGTACCCTGATCGCTACAGTCGCGCCGTCATTCGGGGGACCCTACTGGAACCTCATCCATTTGACGGGCGTCCCCGCAAACTGCCGCGTGAGTGGCCCTAACCCAACCGACAGGTTCACCGTGATGTTGAGTGAGACGATTGACATTGAGTTCACGGTCGTATGCTCGCATTAAGAGGCAGCCGCCGCGACCAGCGCGTCTGCGATGTCGAGCGCGGCGCCTGCAATGGCGCCGTCGCTGTCGTATTCGGGTGCGTACGAGGCAATGGCCGCCGCGCCCACTTCCACGGCGGCGCCGATACCGGCGATTGTCGAGGTCACCTCGTCCAGCGACAAGCCGCCCGGGACCGGCAGCCAGTTGGCCCGTCCGACTCCGGGATCGAGCACGTCGAGGTCGCAGTGTACATAGGCCACGCTGGCACCGAGCGCGGGTCGGCGCCGCTCCGCCAGCCGCGCACGGCCGTGTCGTAGGGGACCGCGATCACTGCAACGTTCAAGGTCGCTCCCTCGCGCTAGTGCCACCACGCCGGCGCGCTGGCATCGACCACGCTAGTGACCCGAGTGAGGCTGCCACCGGTCGCCGCGTTCATGGTCCAGACCTGATAGCGCCCGGATCGCTTGCTGAGAAACCCGAGCTTGGTGCCGTCCGGGGACCAGGTCGCCCCGATGTCGTCGCCGGAGTAGAAGGTGAGGCGCTTGCTCGTCTTGGTGGCGAGGTTGAGGACGAAGATCTCCGGATTGGTACTGCTGACCAGCCGGCTGTAGGCGAGCCTGGTCCCGTCGGGCGAGAGGGTCGCGTCCCGAATCTGCCAGTCGCTCTTGAGGAGGACCTGGTCGCTGCCGCCGGGGACCAACCGGTGCACGGCCCCGCCCAGGGGCTCGAGATAGATGATCGACGTGCCGGTCGGATCGTAGGAGGCGTGGCGGCCCTGCACGGCGTACACCCCTTTCGGCGCTGCATACAGCACCTTGCCGGTGCTCAGGTTCAGGGTCGCGAGGTACGCGGAGGTGCTGGTGTTCCCGATTCGCACCGTGAGCACCAGGCGCTTCCCGTCGGGCGACCAGGAGGGCTCGAACATCTCGTAGCTGGACGGGGTCGACCGGGCCCAGTGCTTGTTGGTGCCATCCGCGTTCATCAGGAAGATGTCGCTGTGCATGACCTTGTTGGCGTCCGGCCGCCAGCGGACCATGGCCAGGCGCCCGTGGTCGTAGGACCAGGTCGGGTCCCACTCCGAGCCGGCCCAGCTGGTGAGCCGGGTCAGACCGCCACCACCCGGGGCGATCGTATAGATGTCGCTCTCCTCCGTGGCACCGTAGGACATGAACGCGATCCGGGAGGCGCCCAGGGTCGCCAGGCCGACGGATCCGGGGTCGGCAGCGGATGAGGGGTCGCCGGTGGTCTCGTCAGGGGCGAGCGGGGCCGCGGCCTGGTCGCAGCCGGCAAGGACGACCAGGGAAGCGAGAGCGAGGAACCGGGCAGGCAACGCATCGTGAGGCTCCCGGGACCGAGGTCCCGTGCTAGGGTTCGGGTAACGCATGCAACGGACCGGGGCCAGTCTAAGGGCCGCGGTCACGCCCGAATCACCTGGAAATCACGACGGCCAAGCTCTGCCTGAGAGGGCGGGGGGGTCGAGCTTCCCGGGGCGGATCTGAGCGGGCTCCGCGGCTGGGAGGCGCTCGCCAACGCGATCTACCTCAGCATTTCAGGTGTGCGTCACGCGCCCAAGGGGTTCGAGGAATGGGCGCTGGAGCACGGAGCGGTGGCGGACCGGGTGAGGAGGCGAAATGACGCTCACCTGGCTCCCAAAGCCGTCGAGCCCCCGCATATGACCCGCCGTGTTCTAGGAAAGGCTTGCTCGCCTGGCCCGATCCGCGCTCAGGCGCAGTGACAGTGCGATGTAGAACGCCGGGTATAGCAACGAGAGCCACACCAGCCACGCCGGCGCTCGGGGGTAGTCGAGCAGCAGGACCAGCAGGAGAGCGAGCCACAACAGGGCTCCCACGATGACCGGGACCCGCCACGGCCGTGGCGCGCAATTGGGGTACAGAAACCGTATTGGCACGGCGGTCAGGAGAGTGCAGGTCAGGACTATGGCTGCATTCGCCCAGGGCCCGTACCGGCCGTGCCAGAATCCGGCGTAGAACACCACCACGTTCCAGTACGACGGGAAGCCCAGGAAGAAGCCGGTCTCCTCGTCCTTGGCCTCCCGGTTCGCGAAGCCGAATAGGGACGCCATGAGGGCGGGAATGATCCACACCGCGGCCGGCGGAGGGAGCCAGTCCATCCGCCACATCAGGAGCAGCGGCACGAAGGTGTAGGTCAGGAAGTCGACGATGTCGTCGATAATTCGACCGTCGATCGTGGGCAACCACTGCTTCACCTGCCACCGGCGCGCGAGGGGCCCGTCCGTGGCGTCGATGAGCACCGCACCAGTCAGGTAGAGGAACACCACGCGGGCATCCGGGGTCGCCCCGCTGATCTCGGCGGCTGCCAGGAAGGCGAGCGCCACGCCCGAGGCGGTGTAGGCGTGCACGGCGTAAGCGCGGATCCGCCGGTTGGCTGTCACGCTTGAATCTTACACCAACGAGGCGTTTGTCCCCTGATGCAATTGAGGTCTCGGGTCGACGGCTGCTATCTTCACCTTGAGGGAGGAGTACTGTCCCTCTTGGAACCAGCCGGAGGCAGGAGGTCCTATGAGTCGCCCCCAGTTCCCATCCGCATTCGCCTCCACCCTTGCGCTACTCCCCATCCTGGCTTGCGGCGGTGCGCGGCAGGAGGCGCCGGTGCCGCGACCGGCGCAACCCATCAGCTCACCGACTCAGGTGCTGACCGCGACCTGCCGATCCATGAGCTATGACGGCGATACCATGGACGTGATCACGGGCCTGTCGTTCTCGTTGCGCGTGGTCAGGTTCCAGGTCGATGAGACCACCGACGTGGTGGTCGATGGCGGCCCTGCCAAGCTGAGCGACCTGGCACCGGGCAAGGTCGTGCGGATCCACTACCGGAGGACACCCCAAGGCAACGAAGCCGATAGAATCGAGGAGGTTCTGGACCCCACCGAATCGAGGTGACCATGAGGCGCCCCGCCCAGACGGTTCGAGCCCTGACTCTCCTGGCCGGTCTTCTGGGAGCGACGAGCTGCTACGGGTCGCCGGAAGCGGGCAACCCGCTCGATGATCTCACCGGTGACGAGCGCGATCGGTTCAAGAAGGGCCGCGCCGTCTTCAACCAGGACTTCACCCCGAAAACCGGATTGGGTCCTCTCTTCAACGGCACCGGCTGCGCCAACTGTCACAACGAGCCGGTGTCCGGCGGCGGCGGTTCGTTCACCCAGGTGAATGCCAGCGTGCTGCGGGCAGGCGGCTTCTGCGACCCGCTGGTGGAGCGGGGCGGTCCGGTGTTCCAGCTCTCGGTTACCCCGGCACTCAAGAAGGCATTGGGGATCGATGCGGAGCCGATACCCCCGGAGGCCGCCAGAGGAAAACGAACCACGCCGGACCTGTTCGGGTTCGGGCTACTCGATGCCGTGCCGGAATCTGCCATCCTCGCGCTGGCCGATCCGGACGATGCCGACGGTGATGGCATCTCCGGACGGGTGAACCGATTCTTCGACGGCCGAGTCGGCCGGTTCGGCCGGAAGGCGCTCACCCCCACGCTGGCCGAGTTCGCGGAAGGCGCGTTCCACTTCGAGCAGGGCGTGACGGTGCCGAACTTCCTGGGTGAGGGATCAGTCGGTGGCCAACCGATGCCGCCGAATGTGGACCCCTTGCCCGAGCCCGAGGTAAGTGCCGAGCTGGTTGCCCAGACCGACGCCTACGTGCGCACCTTGGCGCCGGCCAAGCCGAAGGATCTCGACGGCGACGCGAGACGGGGCCAGCAGATCTTTTCCAGAATCGGCTGCGCCAAGTGCCACATCCCCACGCTCAGGACCGGTGATCACCCCATTCGGGCCCTGGCGAATCGCGACTTTCCGGCCTATACCGATCTCCTGCTGCATGACATGGGCCCCCAGCTCGCCGACGTCTGCCAGGGCCTGGTGGCGACTCCGTCGGAGTTTCGCACAGAGCCCTTGATGGCGCTCCGACTGGCCCGGCGCTACCTGCACGACGGCCGGGCCAGCACCATCGAGCAGGCGGTGGAGCTACACACCGGCGAAGCGGCGGTCTCCCGCGACGGGTTCGGGGCCCTCTCCGGATCTGACCGACGAGCGTTGCTCAAGTTTCTCGGCACTCTCTAGCGAACGACGTGCAACGGGGCGGCACGCCAGGACGGCGGCCAGACCTTACGGTGCTTCACCTAGAGCGGGAGCGCGTGGAGCGCCAGCACCACGGCGAAGAAGAACAGGAAGGTGAGCGAGTTGAAGAGCACGCCGGTCCCTCGCGGGGGAGCCCGCCCTGGCGGGAGTCATGTGTTGTGCCGGGAACTGGCCGATGGTACGTCGTGCGGGGAGATCGGGCAATGGCGGCCGAGGCGAGGGGCGAGCCGCTAGCGCCGCCGTGCCTTCCCATCCGCTGCGCGGCTCCGGACCACAGCGAAGTTGAGGTAGGCCTGCTGCTTGAGATACGGAGCAGGAAGCACGGTCACCGCGTAGCGCCGGCTATCCCGCTCCAGCTCCTCGGCGAGAGCGAGTAGCTCGGGGTCGGCGCCGGCATAGCTGCGGATGCGCTTCGCGGTGTCGCGGAGGACCTTGCGAGCGCCCTCGAGATCGCCGTCGCGGTTCCGATCGACCGCTTCCGCTCGAGCGCGCGCCGCGTAGAACCGAGCGACCACCCGGTCCACTACGACAACTCGGGGTTGGTGCTGGTTACGATGGTGGGACGCATAGGTCCACGCGAGCCGTTCCTCGGTCGAATCGATCACACCGTCGCGATCCTTGAGCGTGAACAGCGCGTCCACCTGATCGCCATCCTGCCCGAGCGGGAAGCGGATCGCCACCGCCAGCTCGACCTCCTGGCCCGAGACCAGATCATCGAGCTCGATGCGAGCCGTACGCCCAGACTGGTGAAACCGCTGGCGACCGAGCGGCTTGGCAGACGCGCCTTCCGGGAGATGTACCACCAGCGCCGCACCGCGCGCGACGACCTCGAGCGCCTCGCCCACCTCGCTCTGAAGAAACTCGGCGATTCGGGTCGCGTCCTGCAGGTAGTACGAGTTCCCGCCGCCCGCCTCCGCCATTGCCTGGAGCAGACGCTCGTCGAAATCGTCGCCGACCCCGAAGGTAGACGTCGCGACCCCACGCGCGCGTAGCCTGCCAGCCAACCGAGTGAGCTCGGCCGGATCCGTGATCCCCTGATTGGCCAGGCCGTCGGTGAGCAGGAGGCAACGGCCGATGGATTCGCGATCCAGCTTGCGTCCGACCTGCTCGCAGCCACGGAGCCATCCGGAGCAGAGATCGGTCGAGCCGCGCGGCTCGATTTCCCTGAGACGGTCAGCCGTCCGCCCGCGAGCGACGCGGTTGGCCTTGGAGCTCTCGGCCACCACGTCCACCTGATCGTCGTAAACCACGACCGCGAACCGATCGTGGGGCCGGAGGAAGGCCAGGGCGCGCTCCGCCGCCTCCCGGGCGAGGTCGAGCTTGCCGCCGGACATGGAGCCGGAGCGGTCGAGCACCAGGGCAAGGTTGACCGGGAGACGACTGACGCGATGGGCCGCCTCAGGCGCAGTGAAGAACACCCGGACGTATCGCGTGCTCGGGGCTTTGGAACGGATCAGGGTGCGATCGGACTCGGTGTGCAGTCTCATGCTGCCTCCCCTCAAGGAGTCATGGAGTATCGCTTACCACCAGACTAACGGAGGGGTGTGACAGAGAGGGGCCAGTTACCTACACGACGGCGTAGTGGATGATGTGGACGCTGATGTCGGGGTGGAGACCGTCACGATCGTGCCCTTGGTGAGCTCAGTCGTGGAACTGGTTACCTTGACCGGCTTTCGCGACCCCATGATTCCTCCTTACCAGTCCTCTTGTTTGCTCAACCCAAGATTCTTCCATAGGGACGGGTGCAGAACGATGGGAGCCCCGTTTCCGTCCTCATATGTCTTTAGCGACTTCCGTAGGATAATCGCCAGGACCTTTGCGTGCTCAAGGCTCATGCGAACATTGGCAACAGGGCGCGCCTCGCCAGAGGGCTCACCAGGTGGGGTCAGAGTAAAGGTGATGCTGGCGCCGAAGCCACTGGCGTGAATCCGTGCACCGTCCGCGTAAAGGTCCGGCAGCTCTGAGGCCATTGCGCTCCCTTGGGTTATTCCGATGTCCGCTAGCTTACTTTGGCTGGCTCAAAGCGCTAAACCCTTCTGCAACAACGAGGAGCAATTTTGCGACTGGCATCATGAGCTCGCGATCCGCTGGAGCTGCTCGACTATGGCCTCCCGAACTGCCGCGGGCTCGAGCACTTCCACCTCCGGCCCGTATTGCAACACGTGGCGCACAGCCCAGTCGGTGTCCGCCAACGGATGATCCAGCGTGAGGGAGCCGTCCTCCGCGAGGGTCTTCCCCTCCCTCTCCGCGATCCAGCGCGCGATCCGCGGCGAGTACCGGAGCCGAAGCGTGCCGTTGCCGGCAGCCTGAAACGCCTTGCCGTCCCGCACCAACGCGTCCAGCGAGAATCCGCGAGGCGACTCGAACTTCGCGGGCAGCGCCTCCACCTGCTCCACCCGGTCCAGCCGGAAGATCCGGATGCCCTCGCTGGTCTCGCAGTGGGCCACCGCGTACCACATCCCGCTAGTGAAGACGATCCCGTAGGGGCAGATCACCCGCCTGGAAGACGCCTCCTCGTCCGCCTTCCGGTAGGTCAGCCGCACCTTGTGCCGGGTACGGAACGCGTCGCGCAGGCGGCGCAGGTGCTCCAGGTCTCCGGTCGGAGAAAGCGACGCGACCCGGAAGTCGTCGGCGATCTCCTCGCTCGGGAGCTTGGCGACCACCTGGCGGAGCCGAGCGGCTGCGCCCTCGATGGCGCGGTGCTCCTCGGGCGGCCGCTCGCCCCGCAGCATGGCGAGGCCGAGCTCGAGGGCCAGGAGCTCGCTCCGAGTGAGCCGCATCGGGCGAAGGAAATGGTTGGGGACGATCGAGATGTCGTCCGCGTCGATGAAGATCTGGAGCCCTTCGACGAACCCGCCCGGTGCCTCGAAGCGCTCCGAGATGGATTCGATGTCCTGGAGGACGACCGACCGCTCCACTCCGGCCAGCCGCGACACCTCGTCGAGCGAGTGCGGCTCCCCGTCGGCGAGACGGGGGATGAGGTGGAGAATGCGGCGCAACTGGTCGGAGGCGTTCATCGCGAGGCAGCGTGGTGGTCGAGGGTCTCTCGAACCAGGCCGCGATACTCGTCCACCAGCTCTCTCGGGCCGATCGGCACGACATCGCCGGCGAAGGAGAGAAGCCAGCGGGCAAAGGCATCGGTCCGGCGGACCCGGAACCGGCGCCGGTCGGCATGGCCCTCGACCACCTCGCCCAAGCGCAAGGCTGCCGCCGCGGCCCCGGTGCGGGAGCGGAAGGCCACGGTGGCTTCCATCGCGTCGCCCGCGCCCAGATCCCACGCTTGTCGGGATCGGGCGTGATTCCGGAGGTCGAAGCCGGCAGGAATCTCGTAGTCGATAGTGTTCGGCCGCTTGTCGTTCACCTCGACGGCAGTCGATGCGAGTGAGGCGGAAGTTCTTGACCAGGTCCTCACCGGGCGCGCGGGCAGCCAGGTACCAGTGCTGATTGAGGAAGAAGAGCCCGAACGGCTCCGCGGTGCGGCGGCCGCTGGAGTCGGAGCCCATCGTGTGATAGCCGAAGGTCACCCGCTTCCGGCTTCGAAGGGCGGCGTCCAGGGTCGCGAGAACGTTGGCCGCCGCTGCCGTTCGGGGCGCCGCGACCCTGGCATCGCCATCCGGCCGGCCGGCGGCATCCACCGGGAGATCACACGCGAGCTTCCGCATGGCCGACTCGGCATGCTCGGCGAGGAGCGGGTCGCCCAGCTCGCGCACCCGCGCGGCCGCGGCCGTGACGGCGGCCAGCTCCTCGGGCTCGAAGCTCAGGTTCGGGAGGGAACGGTAGCCGTAGGGGTCGCGCTTGCTGGCCCCGGCCTTTCGTGGGCTCTCATCGTGAACGGTGAGGTACGGGAGATAGAAGTCGCGCACTCGAAGCCGATAGCTCTGAGGCTCCACGTCGGTGGCCGGGAGGGTTTCGATCGGCACACCGAACTTCCGCAGCTCGTCCTTGTCGCGCTCGAAGGTGCGGCGACGGCTCTCCTCCTTCTGCTCCGCGGCGTAGGCCGGGACGTCTCGGATGAGCTGCTCGAACGTCGCCGGGTAGTGGCGACGGAGGAGGGCGGCGAGGAGGTCGATCCAGCGTTGGATCTTGGGGGATTTCATGGGTTCGCGTGAAATCGGTTACCACTCAGCTGCCGCGGCTACACATCTTGGACCCGTACTCTTGCCGAGTCTGCGCCGAGGGTCGCACATTGTGGGTATGCCGCGGGCTACGAACGATTGGACGGCTGGAACGGGTACTCGCACTTCCCGACGACGGTAACCGGTACGAGGTCGTCGACGGGGAGCTGTTGGTGAGTCCTTCACCGGAGCTCTTCCATCAGGAAGCGGTACTCGCGCTTGGAGCCCGCCTCCGATCCTACGTGCAGTCGCGTCGTGTCGGACGAGTAGGCATCGCCCCCGCCGACATCGAGCTGGACGAGCGGACCCTGGTCCAGCCGGATGTGTTCGTCTTCGAGCATCCTGCCGGCCACCGGCCCGCTCGATGGAAGGACTGCGTCCGCTTCTCGCTGGCCATCGAGGTACTCTCGCCCAGTACCGCCCGCAGTGACCGTCACATCAAGCGGGCTCGCTACCAGCGGCACGGAATCCCGGAGTACTGGATCGTGGACCTCGACTCGCGGCTATTCGAGCGCTGGCGGCCGGGTGACGATCGGCCCGAGGTAATCCATGAGCCATCGAATGGAGGCCCGACGACGCCAAGCCATGCCCTGCAACCATCGACGTTCAGGAGTTCTTCAGCGAGATCCTCGAACGCCAAGAGGGCCCGCCGGCACGTAGCATGCTCGACGGGGACTCGTGACTCCAGTAGGCAACGTTTCCGTGATCGTGGGCTTCACTGGCGGCCGAGTCCATAACTTCCGGGTGCGGTCAGACCTGCATGACCGAGCTTGTCAATGCCTGATCAATCGCCGCTTGGCTCACGCAGGCCAAGGAGCTGGCTCTCTTCGTGATCCCACGTCCAGCATCCGCCACGTGCAGTGGGCGATCTCGGTCTGCCGCTCCAGGTCGTCGAGATCGCTTCGAGCACGCCGCCAGGGATCGGTAAGCGCGGATGCTACCAGCAGGCCGGCATTCCGGAGATTGAGATCGTCGATCTAGACGCACGACTGGCGGAGCGCTGGCGGCCGGAAGACGAGCGGCCGGAGATCCTCCGCGAGCGCTTAGCCTGGCGACCGCAGGGTCGCCAAGCCTTCTGGTGTCAACTGGTCGGTTCTTCGCTGGCGTACTCGGTCATGACTGGACGCCGCACTTTCCTCGGCGTACTGCACCAGGTGGCACAACAGATTCACCAGCTTCATCTCCTCCACCGACCGGCAGCGCACGTTCAGCAGCTCCGGTGACCCCACCACGATCGCCAGCGCCTCGGCCCGGGACACCGCGACATTGAGCCGGTTGGGGCTCAGGAGGAACGACGCGCCGCGCGGCGCCTCCTCGAGCGTGGAGGCGCAGAGCGAGACGATCACCACCGGCGCTTCCTGTCCCTGGAACTTGTCCACCGACCCGACCCGCGACCGCGGGATCCAGCCGCTCGCGCAGGCAGCGCACCTGGAGATTGAACGGCGCCACGATCAGGATGTCCTCCGGCGTCATCGGGCGCTCCTTGCCCTCCCGGTCCACCACTCGCGCGCCGGAGCAGCTCCTCCACGATGGCCACGATCGTGTCGCACTCCTCGTCGCTCGACTGGGTGCAGCCGTCGTGCTCCACCGGCACCCACACGATCCCGGTCTCCGCCGGCACCAGCTTGGCGCTGCCGTTGCGGATCACCCGGTGGCGCTAGGTCTCGGGAATGCTGCCCAGGCGTGCCTCATAGACCGCCTCGGAGACGAAGCGACAGACATCCGGGTGCATCCGGCGGGTGTGCTCGAGGAAAATGCCGAGGTCCGATGGGACGGTGGCGTGGCCGTGCAGCAGGTACTCGAGACAGGAAAGGCCGGTGTCACCGGGGTGCTTGCCCTGGCACGGTTGGGAGAGCTGCATCTGGTCGCCCATGAGAATCAGGTTCCGGGCCGAGAGACCCATCGCGACCGCGTTGGCGAGCGACACCTGTCCCGCTTCGTCGACGAAGAGGTAGTCGAACGATCCCTCCAGCTCCTCCCGGCTGAACACCCAGGCGGTCCCGCCGACCAGCACCGGGCCGTCACCGAGCACCGCTCTCACTTCGCTTCCCGAGTCCAGGTGCTCGACGATTCCCTGCTCCACCAGCGGGTCGTCCTCGTCATCCCCCGCCTTGTACAACGCGGCCTGCACTCCCGCCTTCTCCATCGCGTCCACCACGGCACGCATGAGGTTCAGGATGGCCTTGTGACTGTTCGAAGTGACGCCGATCCGCTTGCCTCGGCGCAGCAACTCCGCGATCACCGCGGCCGCGGTGTAGGTCTTACCGGTGCCGGGTGGGCCCTGAATGCAGAGCGTGGTCCGGTCCATCCGGAGGACCAATTCCGGGACCCGAACGAGGTGATCCTCGCCGTCGCGAACCAGCGGTCCGCCATCATGCGACTCGATGCGGGGACGGCGGCGGGACAGCAGGTCGTCCACCGCCTGGGAGGCGATCCTGCCTTCCAGCCAAGCCGCAGCGTACCGGGCGACGGCCTGCTTGATGACCTTCGCTTCGCGGTACGCATCGGGAATGAGGCAGAGCCGATCCGGCAGAGACTTGCCGGGGCCGACCTTGAGCTCCACCAGGCCGGCGTCCTCGTCCATGCTGACGATCTCGCACTTGAGCTGGAGGTCACCGGCCACCCAGCAGCTGTCACCAACCCGGCGCTTGGTCTCCTGGGCGGGGTCGAAGCGATACTCCAGGCCAGTGGACTTCTTGATCCGGCGGGGAGGCGTCTCGGTGCGTACCAGCGCAGCGAGGCAGTCGAAGTCGTCGTACCGCTCTTCCACCGTCATGTCGTTGCGCTCGAACATCCGCCACCACATCGGCTTTTCCTCGCGCCGGTGGAACTCCACCAGCCAGCCGATGAGCTCGTCCAGGTGCGCCCCCTTCGGATCGCTCTCGGCACGCGCGACGGGAGCGCTCCAGCAACCGGCTGGCGAGCTGTTCCGCCGCCGTCTGCTCCTCCTGCTCCGGCTGAAGGCGCCGATCCGTTCTTGGTGGGGTTCGGGATATAGGCGACACCGGTCTCCTGCCGGCGATCGAGCAGCCAGCTCCGGAGCCCCACGAGAGACTCGCAGTCCAACTGGTTGTAATCGCGAATCCCCTTGAGAACCGGCGACTGCTCCCACTGGCTCGGCTCTCCGCTGTCCTTCCACCGCTGGTACTCGACCACCGAGGCACCGGCGGAGAGCACCTCGCCCTGGCGCTGCGGCATGTAGAGTCGCTCGATCTCCTTGAGCGAGTAGCTCCGGGTCCCGATGATGAATCCCTGCTTCACCACGGCATACAGGTCCACGAACACGCCGTGGGTCAACAGCTCGTCCACCTCGGCTTCGCGGGTGGCGTACTTCCCCATGAGCTTCTTGGCGGCGGAAGTCTCGTAGGGGGCGTAGTGATAGACGTGGAGCGACGGGTCGAGCCGCCAACGCGCCATCAGCCAGTCGATGAAGCCCTCGAAGGCCGCTCGCTCCTCGCGGTCGTCGTGGCCCCACCAGTCGTGGAACTCGGGGCGTGATCTCGTCCACCGTCACCGCCCCGAAGAGGTACTCCAGTCCGCCTTCGGCGTAGGGAAAGCCTTCCATGTCGAAGAAGACGTCGTTGTCCGACGGCGGCGGCAGCAGGGCGAGCCCGCGGCGCAGCTCGCCGGCCGGTGGCTCGCGCAGCTTCCAGAGCGGCAGGGGGCAGCCGCGAGAGGCGAGCTGGAGCGCCGCCTGCGACTGGAGCCGCTCGAACACGGCGGGCGATACCCGGTGGACTCGGCGATCGGGCGCGCAACCGGCGAGGGAATTCAGCGAGGTGATCCCGTCGGCCTCGAGCCGCCGCACCTGGCCGCGGCTGATGCCGGCGACCTGGGTCAGATGGTCGGACTGCTCGAGCAGTTTCTTCGCGGCGCCGTCCCAGCGGCCCCAGGTACGATCCAGTCCCGGATGGGGCACCCCGGCCGCAGTCCACGATCCCTGGAACGCGACGAACGAGCGCTTGAGCTGGCGGTAGTAGTAGAAGAAGTCGCGAGTCGGGTACTTCAGCTCGTCGCCCTGTCCCAGCACGAACACCAGCTCGGTCGGGCGGAATCCCCGGATCGTCTCCAGCATCTCGGCGTAGGCGCAGAGCTGGATCAGGAAGTACGGCTTGGCGGAGCGGGCGAGCTTGGTGTCCCAAGGGGTGTAGTGGTAGCCGCGGCAGGCGCAGGGGTCGCCGAGGCAGCGGATAGAGAAAGTCGGGGTAGCCGTGCCAGCCGTCTGACTGCGAGGTGGGCCTGGTAGATCACCGGGGCGCCGTCGCGCATGGCGGAGAGGGTGAGCTCGGGGCCCGCAGGGTCCTCGAACTCGATCTCCACCAGGCCGGGATGGCGCTCCCGCACCAGGCCGAGATAGCGGTGCTCGTACTCCTGCCCCTTCAGGGCGGCGAGCTCGCGTTCTTCGTCTTCATCGGGAGTGGCCCACTCGAGCTCACTCGAGCCCGCGCCGCCGTTCCGGCCGCGCTCGGCCAGCATCCGCTCGCACCAGGCGGCGAAGTCGCCCTCGAGGTAGGCCACGAGGTCGCGGGGGGAGAACCGGAGCTTGCCATCGGCGGAGTGGTTCATGACCGCTCGAAGCTAAGGCTGGCCTGTGACAGGCCGGCACAACCGGCCCTCGGCTCTCGCCAGGGACCGGCCTGGGGCGAACTAGTTGTCTTGGGGGTGCCTTCGGTGGTGTCGAAAGGCTGGGAGAAGTTAACGCCTAGAGCAGAAAGTCGCGAGCGGGAGCGGGGTTGCGGCCTCAGCGAGTTGGGATGCTCAGGGAGTGGCCGGCGGGTGGGCCTCCTCATAAAGCGTGTCCGGGTCGACGTCCGCCCCGTTTGGCCACGCGACGGTACCCGCATCGTGGTCCAGAAAGACCTGAGCGAAAAGGCTGGGATCTCGAAGCGGCGCGAAAATGCCGGCGTCCTGCTCGAGAACCCAGGGGGCGCAATCTACCGTTCCGGTGGTTCCGTCGGCGAACGTGAGAGTGAGCCGGTAGGGCGGCACAACTTTGACGCCGGTAACGCGGGGGTGCATAGCTCACTCCAGTGGCGCGATCTTGACCGGGGGTTGCTTCAGACGGAGGAGGTTCCAATTCTCGAGCAACTCCGCCTCATGGAGGGTAGCCCACTCGACCGCCAGGGCCAAGGGTCGCGGGTAATCGCTGCCAGATTCCGTCGCATTTTCGATTCAGTACGGAGCAAATGCGACGCTCTGGTGCTTTTGCGGTCGCATTACTGACGATCCAGGCTGATCGCGGCGTTGTTGAAGCCGGAGCCGTTGAGGGAGCCGACCATTCTGGTCTCGGTGACCGTGGCATTCAGGTTCATGGGCTCGAAGCCCTGGGAGGTGAGGGTAAGTGAGGCGCTGGCGGTGGATGGCACATAGGTACCGGAGGCCGAGATGTTCACGCCGAAGCCGGGGGCGGTGAGGGTGCCGGTGCCGGTGACATTGCCGTTGGTCTCGGTCAGGTTGAGTACCAGGGTGCCGCCCGGGTTGACGGTGCCCGACCAGGCGCCTTCCACCTCCGGTGTGCTGGGACCGCTGGAGTCGTCCGCCGCCGCAGCCGAGCAGAAGTGCCGCCGTCATCAACAATCCCAGACACATGCGCCGCATAGAGTGCCTCCCCGCCCTTCGCGTTGGTTGACTGGTGAACCTGCGCCGATCAGGCGCTGGGGAAGAGTCTAGGGATCGGGTGTGACAGTGAGCGGCACCGATGACCACCGTCGTGCGCCCGTCCCTTTCCGGGGACAGTTCACGAGCTCGGTGAAGCGGTGCGCGGCGGACGGTCGTCCGACGCGCGGCGGTGGCGAAAGCCGCGCGCGTCGGTGGTGAACGCGCTTCGGTTACCGCTGACGCGGTGCGCTGCGATCGGGTGACGGGTGGGTCGACCTGGTTCATGTGCGGTGCGGTTAGGCGGTGAAGTCGCTAAGCAACGTGCATCAGGCATTCGGGACATGCTGCGGCGCTTCAGAGCCGGACGGGGAAGCGGCGCAAGCTGTTGCCTTTCAGGCTAATGAAGGCTGCTCGGTAGGCGCGCAAACGTCGCTGCATTCATCCGTGACGCCGCCCATTCACGCGCGACGACGCTGCGCAGTGCCAACGTCGGTGGTGCGGTCACGCGCGACAGCGTCGCGGTTCTGCATTGACGTGTCGAACACATCCGCGACACCGGTGCGGTCGCAATCGTCCGTGCAGAAGCAGCCCATGCGATCTCGGAACCAGTGCTCGGCACCTGGGAACGCGTGCATGAGTTGGCACACCCGATGCGTTCCGGGTCGAGTGTCCGGCCGCCGGTCGGGAGACGACTCGGACTGCGTCTCATTCATGGCCGCCGAGCGGCGCCCGACCACCGCCCGGACGTAGGTGAAGGGAGTCGTCGTATGGACAGAGAGGTACGGAGGAAACTGGAGATGGCCGTGCGCGTTCGCGATTTCTGCCGCGCGCACCCGTCGGCCGACGCGAACCATGCGTCGGTGCTCGGCCGGCTGGACGAGACTATCAGTCGGATGGAGACGCTGGTCGCGCAACAGGTGGGTGGGTTCCTATCGAAGCGCTCGTCCACGGCTCGCCGGCAGGACATCAGGCGGCGGCTGCACGGCGGGCTGCTGCGGCACCTGGTGACGATCGCCGGGAGTGCCGCGCGGGAGAAGCCGGAGCTGGCGGAGAAGTTCCAGGTCCCATCCAACAACTTCAGCAACAAGCTGTTCCGGACCGTCGCCCGGAAGATGCTGGAGCAGGGCCAGGCGGAGAAGGAGCTGCTGGTGAAGCACGGGCTCTCCGCGACGCTGCTGGACGACCTGAGTGCCGCGATCGACGAGTTCGACGCGTCGGTCGCGGAGACCAACGGCGGGAAGCTGGACCACGTGCTGGCCCGGGCCGAGCTGGAGACGCTGAGCGACGAGGTGATGCGGCTCGTCGGGATGCTGGACGGGATCAACCGGTACCGGTTCGACAAGGATCCGCAGTTGCTGGTGGCGTGGAAGATGGCGAAGCACGTGGTGTCGGGGCCGCAGGTGGAGGCGCCAGGCGGCACCGACACCAGCGCCAGCGACGGATCAGCCGGCGACGGGGGAGGTGAAGCCGGCGGCGTGAAGTGGTCCGGCATCAAAGGCCGCGGGCCGGGAGCGAGGATAGCTGCCGGCCCGTGGTCTTGTCGGCGGTCTTTCCGAGCCGATCGCGCCGGCCGCCCAGGCAAATTGAAAGGGAGTCTTCCTCTCAACTGCCGTCCAGCGACATTCTTAGGCTCGAGATCGACCAGAAACTCGGAGCCGGGCTCGACCGCCGTCACCAACAAATGATCCCGCGCCCGGGTACAGGCCACATACAGGAGCTGACGTTCGGTATTGTAGACGTCTTCCAGATCCGAATCGTCAGTGACCGACTCGATTCTGGACTGAAGCGGCAGAACGTCGTCATCGCAGGCCGCGACCACCACCACTTTGAACTCCAGTCCTTTCGCCTGATGCATGGGCATCAGAGCTACCTTCCCCGGTTCCGGATCGGCGCCAGCCGCGGGCACGGTGACTTCGAGCCCCGCTCGGCCGACCGCTCTCTTGGCTCGACCTAGCTGATCTTCCGACCTCACGAAGACGCCGATTTCTTCGGGTGCGATACCCTCTCCGGTGCGTTGCCGGAGCCATGCAGCGATGACCTCAGCCTCGGCATCCGGTGATTCCACGACCCGCACATCCGGCTCCGGCCCATTGAAGACGGACACCGCTCCCCGGCGATCCTCGACGTTGCCATCCACGTCCGCCAATTCAGGCCCCAGCAGCCGGTCGGCGTTGTGTCGAATCTGATGGGATGTCCGGTAGTTGATCCTGAGAGTCGACGACCTGCCCCGCACGTCGACGCCGAGGGATTTCCAGGAGAATGGCGTCTGGAAGATGCGCTGACCCAGGTCTCCCGCGAAGAACAGGGCGTCTGGACGGTTTCCCGCCAGTGCGTCCAGGAAACGAAGTTGGGGGACATTCACATCCTGTGCTTCATCCACGACGATGAAATCGTAGGGAGGGGTATCGCTGCTTCTGAGCTCTTCAGTGACCGCGGCCAGTATCATGGCCGTGGTAAACATGCCGCCGTCCCGAAGCCGCTGCTGCGCCTGTTCGAAGATCCTCCAGAGCTGAAGCCGCTGCTTTTCACCGAGGCGGGTCTTCCGGCCCAATCTGGCGACGTCGCGATACTGATCCCAGGTCGTCAGGTGCCAGGCATCCACGACATCAGTCCGGATTCCTGCGTCAGGAATCGGTCCGAGAATCCGTGGCCACCGACTTCCTTGGAGATCGAGCCCAGCAGAGACTGCATCATGGCGACGGTGGCGATGCGGGGGGTGCCGAAGTTCCTCTCGTAGACACTGATGGCGACATCGTCGATTGGAGCGACCACGATACGATCGGCCAGTGCGGCATCGTTTCCCGTCAGCCTGCGAAGCTTCTGCTGGAGCAACCGGGCAAGAGTCACCGAAAAGGTGGTGAGCAGCACCCGGGCGTCGGGGAGGGCGGCGGGCCAGTTGCACTGCGCGATGGAGGGCAACCACGGTCTTGCCGGTCCCGGCCGTTCCGGCCACCCTCGCCGGTCCCCCGAAGCGCCGTTCCACCAGGTCCCGTTGAGCCGGATGAAGGAAGACGGACCACTTCTCCCAGGGGTACGCCAGGGCCTGCTCCAGCTCCTCCCGGTTTTCCATGACACGGAAACGCCGCTGCGCATCGGGATGCGCAAAGGGATCGGCAGCGGCCACGGCCATCGAAACGACAGCGGGCTTCCCTCCGTCGCCAGCTCCAGCAGCGCCTCGGTGGCCTCTCGGGGCAGGTGATCAGCCAGCTCCAGAAGGGAGTCTTCCGTGGCCGCCAAAACATCGGCCATCCATTCCGACGGCACTCCATACGCGAGCAATTGATCCCTGGAGACATCGGCAAAGAGTGCAGGTTTTGGAAGGGGTACCGAGGGTAGAGGCTGTGCCGAGGGAAAGGAGACGGGAATCGGGATCTCGACGACGGTTTCCCCGGATCTCCACCAGCTGGGCCGCACCCGTCTTAGGGTGGACCTCCAGCTTGCGCCGTTCAGCCCAGTCGTAGGCTTTGTCGTGATGGTCCACGTAGCAGAGAAGGAGGGATCCCTCGGTGCGATGAACGATGATGC
>CAWEWK010000008.1:0-229170 GCA_963812755.1 uncultured Gemmatimonadales bacterium
CTGGGATCCAATGGCCGGACCCGCTACGAGCAGCACTTTACGTTGGACCGGTCGGTGAGGAATACTCTGGAGGTTTATCGAAGCGTACTGGGTGGGACGACGATCGCCAGCCAGGCCGATCGTCGGGAGACTGCCAGCCTGCGCGAGAGCTTGAACGCATAAGTCATCGGGTTACCCTCTGATGGCTCTCCTTTGCGTGGTGCCCAACCGTTCCCTTTGACCCCCGCGATCCGCCCTTGGGTGGGCATACTCTACCTGCAAGAGCGTGCGTTCATCAACCCGCAAAAACTTGACAGTCGCTACAGTATCTGGCTAATCTGTGCATGTTATCTCACACTTTTCCAAAGCATTGCAGTCATATACCAAGTCTATTTGTAACAAAAGAATCGAACAGCAACCATCCGTGAATTTGGTCCTAGCACGGCACGACAGCACCCAGTGATCGAGGTCACGGGTTACCGACTCGCGGCCCATATTATTAGCGAGTGTTCGCGGAGCACGGACCCCCTACCCCTTATGCCTGTGCATCTCACGGACTCATCCAACAACGCCCGCCCTCCTCGCCAGCGGACCGTCTTGGTGGTGGACGACGAAGAGGTCGTTCGCCTGCTGGTGTCCCGGGCACTGACCGAGGCCGGCTACCGAGTGCTTCAGGCCAGCCACGGAGCAGGGGCGCTGGGTATCCTCGAGGGTCACGCTCCTGCCATCGACCTGGTGGTGTGTGACTTGGTCATGCCGTTGGTCAGCGGCCGGGACGTTGGGCGCTGGGTCTCCACCCACTGTCCCGGTCTTCCGATACTGTTTGTGTCGGGCTATCCCCGCGCCTATCTCGAGGCTCACCACCTGTTCGATCCCGCGGTGTCCCTGCTCCGTAAGCCGTTCCTTCCATCCCGACTTCTGGAGGTGGTCGAAGAGCTGGTCGGCAAGCAGACCAGAGGAGTAGCTCGGCATACTACTAAGAATCCCAGCCCTTTACGACGCTGGCGTCGGTAGGCAGATTGCTGCCCGCTCACTGATTCGCCAACCGCATTCATCAGACTTCTCTGGGAGCCCATGACGGCGACCAATCCTCGTCTGGTCCACGACGCTGAAGGCCTCAACACGGCCGTGTGGCCGATGCTCTCCGAGCACTTCGTGACGCCGGTCGATCGTTTCTTTACCCGCAGCCACGCCCCCGCGCCCAACATCGATCCCACCACCTGGCGACTCGAGGTCGATGGTCTGGTGCATCGCCCCGGAAGTTTCGGGCTCGAGGAGCTGATCCGCGATTTTCCGCGGCGGCAGGTGGTCGCCACGCTGGTATGTGCCGGGCTCCGCCGAGACGAATTCTTACGCCTGGGCCCGCTGCCGGGAGAGCTTCCCTGGGGGCCGGAGGCAGTCAGCACCGGCCAGTGGACCGGGATCGCTCTCGCTGATGTGCTTCGTGCGGTCGGAGTGGCCGATTCGGCCAGATACGTGGAGTTCATTGGACTGGACCAAGTGGAGCGGCAGGGCCACCGATTCGGCTTCGGGGGATCGATCGACGTGGACAAGGCGTTGAGCGCCGAGGTGCTTCTCGCCACCGAGCTCAACGGGATGCCGCTACCGCCGGCGCACGGATTTCCCCTTCGCAGCATCGTGCCGGGATGGATCGGGGCGCGTAGCGTCAAGTGGCTGGGTCGGATCACCCTTCGGGAGGATCCGTCGCCCAACTACTTCCAGAGCAAGGCCTATCGCTTTCAACGGGACCTCAACCCGAAGGATCCCCGCGACGTGTCCGCCGGCGTGGCGCTGAGCGCGGTCCCACTCAATGCCGTGATCGTGGATCCGGTACCGGACCGGGTCGTCCCAGCGGGCCGTGGTCGGGTGAGGGGTTGGGCGATGGGCTCGGAGGGATGCCTGGTGACGTCGATAGAGCTGTCGACCAACGGCGGCCTTGACTGGATCCCGGCCCAAATAACGGCCGGAGGAGAAGCGTGGACCTGGACATTCTGGGAGGCGATGGTGGATTTGGCGCCGGGTCAACACACATTGGCGGCGCGAGCCACCGACAGCTCGGGTGCGACTCAACCGCCAACGGTAAGCGCCACCTGGAACGTCAAAGGGTATAGCAACAACGCCTGGCATCGGGTGGCGATCCGAGCGGAGTGAGCCGGGCTAGATCTCCCAGTTGGACATGACCACCCCTTCCCGGGGAACTGGTTGGGGCTCGCCGCCGAGCGTCATTCGCAGATCGGTCCAGTGGACTCGATAACCCAGGCCCACTAGCTGGAGATAGGCTGCCGGAAAATCGGTTTGGCAGCGGATGCCGATACGCCCGACCCGTTCGGCGGCGGCGGCGGCGGGCAGGGCCGCAACCAGTCGCTCAAACGCCTGCTCACTTCGCGCCACCAGTTTGAGCACTCGCAGCTCGTCCTTGGGCCGTCCTGCGGCCAGAGGAGTCGAGTGCCACAGGGCGAAGGCCACCACCTCGCCGTCTTGCCGTATGATGGTCGTATCTCCGATGGCGAGCTCGCGGGTCAGGACGATTTCCCGGGTGAAGTCGACTCCCGGAACGAGGGCCTCGGTGAGACGGCGGCACTCCTCCACCCGGGCATCTACCTGAGTGGGAGCGGCGGAGAGCAGCTCGGCCCCCGGGGCCACCCGACGGGGAATGTCGTGCACCAGGGTCACGGTCAGGTGACCGGGCACCAGTCCCAGCCGGCTATAGAAGCCGATGTTATCGACCGTGCGGGGCATGGTCTCCAGCCCGATGGTGGACGCGCCCTGGGCTCGCAACCACTCGATCCCGGTGCGCACCATCAGCGAGCCGATGCCTTCTCCCTGGCGGTCGGGCCTGACGGCGAGGGGTCCCATCCAGCCCTCGCGGCCTGACCGGTGCACCATGTTGAACCCCACCATCTGTCCATCCCCATCGCGCCATACCATCGCCCCATCGCCGGCGTCTTCAATGGCGTAACGCCAGACCAGCGGATTGAGCTGGGGTACCCGAACGCCGACCAGGCCGTCTCGACTGTACCGGTCGGTGAAAGCGTCGGCAAAGACCCGGTTGAGCGGATCGATGTCCCTCAGCGACCCCCGGTGGGGGCCGCGCACGCTCCGGTCAGGCCGCCACACCGGTATCTCCCAGAGGCTCGTCGCGAACGGTGGCCACTCCGCTGGCGAGGTCGAAGCCGACTCGAACCACCCGATCGAAGCCCTCGCGTACCGAATCGACGTGGGTGATCAATATGACCTGAGGGAATCGGTCGGCCAGACTCCGGAGCAGCTCCACTACCGCGGTACGCCGGTCTTCGTCGAGTGATCCGAAGATTTCGTCCAGGATCAGCAGAGAGAGTGGTTGGCCGGCGCGCTCCGCGATCATCTGACTGATGGCCAGCCGCAAGGCGAGATTGGCGACGTCTTCCTCGCCGCCGGAAATGACCGCCTTGGGATCGCCGTCGTCCAGCAGGGTCGCGCCGTAGTCCTCGTCCAGCTCCAGGTCGGTGTACCGCCCATTGGTGAGGTCCCGAAGGAAGGCGGACGCCAGCTCGGAGAGATCCGGCCGGAGCGCGGCGTTCAGCTCGGTGCGCAGGTCGGCGAGCGCCCGATCGAGCTCCTGGTGGAGCGCCAGGTCATAGGCCGCGGCGTTTGCCTCCCGCTCGCGCTCGGCACGTTCCGCCCGCCGGCGGACTACCACCTGCACCGCCTCGGCCGCGGCCGAGCTTTCGGCTCGGGCACGAGCCAGCGAAACTTCCGCCTCCCGCCGCGCCTGCTCGGCGCCTTGCTCCGCGTCGCGGGCGGCTTGATGGGCCGACTCGCTGTACTTGAGGCCCGCCAGACGGGCGCGAAGCCCCGCGGCAACGGAATCCGCCTTCTTCAGCTCCTGACCTGCGGCCACGCGTTCCTTCACCAGCGCCTCGCTCCGATCGGCCAGGACCCGCAACCGCTCGGCCTGCAGCGACAGCGGCTCCAGCGTCTTGATCTCGGCGACGACCACCCGATGGCGCTTCTCGTCGTAGGTACCGACCAGACCCGCGAGGGCGGCTTGGACCTCACCGGTCCGCAAGGCCAGACCCTCCTGCTCTCCCGACAGGGATGCGCCTTCCTGAAGCTGAGCCTCGAGCCGGCCGAGCTCGGCGGTGGCGACGGACAATTCTCCCTCCAGCGCCACCCGACGGCGCTCGGTCTCTTCGAGGTCGGAGGGCTCCTGTTGGAGCTGCTCGATGCGCTGCTTGTAGTAATTCCCGTTGGATACGACCTGCTCCAGCTGCCGGTCGAGCAGCTCCAGCACTTTTTGGTACTCGGTGCCAAGCGGCCGGTTGCAGGTGGGACAGTCACCCTCGGGCCCGGCTTTCACCAGCCTCTGGCGTTGCTCCTTGAGGTCTTGAAACTGGTCCACCAGGCCTTGCCGTTTGGTGCGGGCATCTTGAGCGTCTCGAACCCAGGTGGTACGGGCCGATTCCGAATCCAGCGTCACTGTGGTCAGCGTGGCGCGCAGGTCTCCGACACGATGCCGCGCGGTCTCCAGAGTTTCGGCAGCCGGTACTCGCTCCTGGCGCTCGCTCAGCGAAGCCAGATGGGCACGCAGGTCGGACAGTCGTGCGAGCAGTCCCTGTCGGTTGGCGTGTACTTCGGCCAGACGCTCCAGCTCCTTCACTTCCACGCAAAGCTTAGGCAATTGTGCCAGCCGCTTCTCCAGCTCTTTGAGCTGGCGGGCCGCTCCAGCGGCCGCCGCCGCGTCCTGTTCCAGTCGCTCGGTCCGCTCGCGCACCGCGCCCGTCTGGTGCTCGGCGATCCGGATTTCCGCCTCCAGCGCGAGTGCGCTTTCGCGTAGCTGCTGAAGCCGCTCCCTCTGAGGGCGGACTTTTTCCAGCATCCGCTCGGCGGCCTTGAGTGCCTTCGCCGTGGCGGATTCGGCCTTCGCCGCCGCCGCAATCCGCGCCGCGGCCTGGGACTCGGCGGCATCGAGCTCGACCGGGTCGGCGAGGCCGGCTCGCAGCGCGTCCACTCTGGCGCGCAACGCCGACCGGCGTTCCTTGAGCCGGTCCTGTGCGGCTCGGATCCGTTCGTACCCCAACACCCGGGAAAGAAAGTGAGCGCGCTCCGGCGCGCTCATCGCCGCCATGACCGCGAGCTCCTTCTGCCCGGTGAAGTAGGTGTTGAAGAACTCTTCCCGGGTCATGCCGAGGAGGCGGGTAACCCGATCGCTCACGGTGCCGAGGCTTCGGGCAATCGGCGCGGTATCGCCGTCCTGGTAGAGCTCGGCGTCGTGCATCGAACGGAGGACCCGGTACTGGTGGGGACCGAGCGTGAACTCCAACTCGACCTCGACCCTGGCGCGCGGAGGAGCGCCCCGCCGGCGGATGGTCTCCCGGCTGCCGCGCGCGGCCGGCATCCCGTACATCGCCCAGGCGATGGCCTCGAGGATGGTGGTCTTCCCCGCCCCGTTGGGCCCGACAATGCCGGTCAGGCCGGCGCCCAGCTCCAGCTCGGTGTGCTCGTGCTGGCGGAAATTGACCAGTCGGAGGCGATTGATCTGCATCAGGACCCGGCCAGGTCGCGCTCGACCCCGTCCATCAACTCCTCGCCCAAGCGAACAAAGGCCTGACGGTCGAGCTCGGCCGGAAGCGGGCGCTTGGCAAGGTAGGAGCTCACCAGCTCGGGCAGGGTCTGCCGCCGGCCGGGCGCTCCAATGCCGACGGCGCGCTGCACCTCGGGCCGCCGGAGATCGAGCAGGAGGTGCAGCGCCTCCGCCTTCCAGTCCCGAATGGCGGCATGATCCAGCTCCCGGACCACGTGCCGGGGGATGTCCCACACCCGCAGGCGGACGATCTTGTCCGCAATGCCGCCCCGAACCGACTCGAACCGCTCGGCCAGAAGACGGTTGATCTCGGCGGCGGATTGTCCCACCGCGTGAATGGGCGGCAGGTCGAGAATGGCACGGGCGGCCGGCACTGTCTGACGGGTGACCGTGCCGGACTCGAGATCGGCCAGGAGCCAACCTTTTTCCGCTGCCCCTCGGCCTTTTCCGTCGGCCATTTCACCCCAAAGATTGTGACTCACGTACTCCAGCGACCCGGCATACCAGACCTTGGGAAGCACCTGGTACTGCGAGTGGTAGTGCCCCAGCGCGACGTAGCTCCACCCTTCCGGATTGACGTCGCGGATTCCGATCAGGGCACCGCCATAGTCGGCCGAGCTCCGGTCGATGGGGAACACCCCCTCCACCTCCCCGTGCATGAGGAGCACCTGAAACCGCTCGGATCCTCCGGGCTGCAGGTCGGGCCGCTCTCCATTCATCCACGCCTGATGGGGCACCGCGAGCACGCTGAGGCCGAGCCGGGGGTATACCAGGCGGCGGGCCTCGTCTGCGGCGACGTCGACCGCCAGCTCCTCGAATAGCCGGAGAATGGAGCCGGTCTCGCTCGATCTCGGGGTGTCGTGGTTGCCGGCGATGAGAACGATCGGCGCGTCGGGCAACGCCTCGCGCAGGCGCTGGAATTGCCGGAAGGCAAATACGATCGCTTGGTTGGTGGGACGAACCGAGTGGAAGAGATCACCGGCTACGACGATGGCGTCCGGGCGCGCCGCGAGGACGCCATCGATCGCGGCACGAAACGCATGGGCTACATCCGCCTCGCGCTGGTTGATCCCCGACGGGGTTTGCCGGTGGTACTGCCGAATCCCTAGGTGGGCGTCGGCGATGTGAGCCAGTTTCACTCAGGAAATGTCTCGTAAGTCCTTGTTTAATCAAGGGCTCACGATGTGGCCGGCCTTACCTTGTCATTACGATCCGTACGAGTCGTCGGCTCGCTTGACCGCGGGAACACCGCGGCGCGCGGTAACGACCTCTCCGCCGACCCGCCGGCCCAGGCAGGCCGCGAAGTAGGCGTAGGCATCGGAGGGACGCTCGCGACGGGTGGCCGAGAGGGCGCGGCGCACGTCCTCCGGCCGGCGGCCTTCCACGATGGTGAGCACCGCATCGGCGGAGACTCGACGGTCGAGCATCCGCAACTGCCGGGCTACCGCGTCGGCAAAGGGCAGCTCGGTGGCGGGAGGAAACCGTTCGACTCCTTCGCGGCTGGTCATCACGGCGGGCCGCGGGAATTTCACGAAGATGGGCTGGGTGAAGTGAGGATGGCGCAGCATCAGCTCGCCCTTGGGCAGGGTCGCGAGCTTGATCTTGGTGGCGGGAGAGATCGTCGCGTATCCCGGCGTGGCCAGCTCGTCCATGTCCATGCGACCGTAGATCCCGGTCCCCGCATTGCCGACCACCCGCCGCTGGACCTGGGAGCGGAACTGTTGAGCGGAGAACAGTACCAGCCCGAGATAGCGGCCCCGCTCGGATAGGTCGAGCAGCATCTTCCTGACGTAATTCTCCGGACCGTCGGCAGGCGCGTACTTGTTGAGCTCGTCGACAAAGACGACGACGTGATCCACGCCCAGGTCCCGGCGCTCGAGGTGCTCTCGAAGCTTGGACACCACGCGGGCGAAGACCAGATCCTGGGCCAACGGATCCAAGCCGGCGACATCCACCACCTGAACGCTGCGGTCGGTGAACCGGCCCCAGGGCAGATCGTGGGCGATCCCATCGTCGGTGACCAGTCCCTTGGAGCGGGTGGAGATATTGCTGAGCCGGTTGCGAATCTTGCGGATGGTCGCGAGATGGTGCGTCTTCCAGACCTCGGCGCCCTTGCCCAGCACTTCCATGAAATCGAAGATGCTGCGGAAGAACTCCTCCAGATCCGCAAAGCTCTGCACCTGGAACGGCTTTCCGCGGAGCATTTCATCCAGATATTCTCGGCCGACCACCCGCTCCGCCAGAAAGTCGATGAAGGCATCCGCCTTGGCGTCCACGTCGTCGCGATTGAGCACCACCTCGGCGTAGTCGAGCACCTCGCGCAAACCCCAGATCAACGGCTCGGTGTTGCCGGAGAGGGATTCGTGGGTCCGCAGGGTGTTGAGGTTCACGCCGTCGGCCTTGAATGGCGCGTAGTAGCGTACGTCGGAGAACGGCTCGGGCCGCAGCCCCAGCTTGGCGTACACCCGGCGATCCTCGTCGCTCAGCACGGCGGGCTGATCCAGAAAGCAGAGATCGGGACCCTTGACGTTGAAACAGAGGGCCGCAACCGAGCCTTTATGTCGGGGGAACGTCTGGAAGATGCTCGTGAGCAGGAACTCCACCGCACTGGTCTTGGTGGCGAGACCAGAGACCCCGGTGATGTTGAGATGCGCCGCTTCCGGGCCGAGGAGGAAGTCACAGTCGAGGTAAACGGGCGACTCCAACCCACCGGCAGCGTAGAGGCCCGCGGGTATCCCCGTGGGACGGTCGCCGGTGACGTAAGCGTCCATTCGGAGTGCGAGGGCCACGTCGGCGTCGGTGGCCAGCCAAACCGAGCCGAGGGGAACCGGCTGGAGCGGCTCCTCCGGGATCTGACGCAGGACCGCCGCCGTGAAGAGCCGGATCTCGGGACGTTGGCTGGGCTCGAGGCCGGCGGCAACCGGATCGCCGTCGGCCCCAATCACGGCGTGCATCGGTGTCGCCAGGTCGGAATAGGCAAAGCCGTCGGTGACGACGCCGTAGACCACTCGTCCAGTCTCCTCGACTCGCACGATGGCCCCAATGCCGATGGGCGATTCGATGGCGGTCCAGAAGTGAAACTGGTGAGGAGTGGAGGGCTTGAGCTCGGTGGCGACCACGCGGCCCAGGGGAAGCGGAAGGGACATGAGAGAAAAGTAGTGGGTTATGATGGCTATTGGCTATCGGCTACCGCTAATCGGTCCTCGCCCCGTGGCTTCTAGCTAAAGGCCAATAGCCAATAGCTAATAGCTTTAGCTCGCACCTTCAGATACCGCTCCACCGACTGCACTCCGTAAAGCAGCCGATCCCAACGGGGATCGGGGGCGCTGATCGGGGCGCGCTCGGCGAGCAGGCGCCGGGAGATCAGGTCGGCCGTCGCCGAGATGCCGTTGGCGGGTGAGACCTCCACTCGCACCAGGCCGTGGAACAGGTCCTTGCCCTCCCAGGGCCACAGGCGGAGAGCCCAGGCGTGGACTGGAGCCAGACTCCTGCTTTCGGGGAGGTAGATTGAGGAGCGACTCCCGGCCGGCAATCTCAGGTAACGCTCCAGGTCCGCCCCCTCGAACGGCAAGGTCGCATGGCTCTTGGAAATTCCGACCATACGGGAGTCGGCGGCCCAGGTGGGCGTGTCGGTGAGCGAGCCGTCCACGATGAGCCAGGCGTCGGATCGCTGGCGGTAACGGTCGCCCAGTGTTATCTCAAGAGCACCACGGGCGCGGTCGAGAGCACGGGCTGCGTTGAACAGATCGCGCACCGGGTGTGGTGGTTCATCCTCGGGTAGGGCAATTGAACCAAAATGATCGAGAAGGTCGCCGGCTGCCTCGAGGGCCGAGGGCCGGGCGACGGCCACTCTGCGGTGCTCCTCCACCACGGTGGTGAGCCGACGTTCGCGGCGCTCGCGAACCGCGGCGGCGATGTCGGCCAGGAGAATGGGAGCAGACCCGGCGTAGGCGATCACTTCCGAGCGCTGGACCCCGTCGAGAAAGCCCAACGGATCAGGCCAGGCCTCCGCGGAGCCCACCGAGTGCCACTGAAGGGCCGGATCCTCGACCAGCCTTGCCGGACGGATGCAGGCCTCCTCGGTCCGGCCGCCGCTGGATTCGGACACGAGCGTAGCGGGCGTGAGACCCTTGAGAGCCAGCGCCCGCCGCAATTGCAACAGATTGGGTGCGGTCATCTCTACAAAATATCGCGGTAGGGCTATGAACAAAGACGGAAAGCCCTCCACTTGGGAACAGCCTGCGGTGTTGGCGAAGCGGCTCGAGCGACTGCTGAACAACCTCGCGGTGCTGCGGGAGGACCAGCGGACCCTGCTGGAAAGTATCCGGGGAACTCTCGCGGACCTGAAGTCGCTGAAGGCGAGCATCGAAAAGCAACGAGCGGTGCAAGGGTTGCCCGGTGGCGATGGAGGCAGCCCATCGTTGGCCCTGGTTCTCCAACAGCAGCACCACATGACCCGGCGCGAGAGCGAAGTCGCGATCCTGTTGTCTCAGGGGGCTTCCAACATCAGCATCGCCTCCATCCTGGGTATCAGCCCGCACACCGCCCGCCATCACACTCAGGCCGTTCTCACGAAGCTGGGTGCTCGCTCTCGCTCCGAAGCCGGAGCCCGAATTCGCCGCTAGGCCTCGCAGCGCGGGCATTGTCGCGGCAAGCTGCACGATGACGATGCGTCCGGGATGAAGCTTGCTGCTCCTCGGCGAATCGGTGCCGCTCCAGCGCCCGCCCGTAACCTCTTGGCGAGACGCGGCTTCCGGGGAAGGAACGAGTCGAGCCACGACCGGGGCCTCTCACCGCCGGACATGTTACTGTCGGCATTGAACTTGCGCCTCCGGCGTCTCGACCCCTTCCTAGCCTCGGGATGCCGAAAGCCGGAATCACGCTCGCTGCGCGCTCGCTCAAGTTCGTCCGTCCCCATTCCCGGCCGCTCGCGGTGGTGGTCTTCCTCGCGCTGATCCTGGCGGCGCTGAGCGCGGTGGACCCCCTCATCATGAAGTACCTCTTCGACCAATTGGGCACTCCGGGCGGGATGCCTTCGTTCGCCCGGGCGCTGCTTGGGCTGCTGCTACTGGAGTTGATTCGCGCCGTGCTGCAGGGGTGGATGGGAATCTGGAGCTGGGATGTACGGCTCGGCGTGGAATACGGCGTACGTGAATCGGTGGTCGGCAAGCTCAATTCGCTGCCGATCACCTTCCACCAGCGAGAAGGCGTCGGTGGGGTGATGAACCGGGTCAATCAGGGCATCAACGGCTATGTGGCGGCTTTCAGCGACATGGCGTTCAACCTGGTCCCCACCCTACTCTATCTCACGCTCTCGGTCACTGCCATGCTCCGGCTGGAGTGGCGGCTCGCTCTTCTGGTGCTGCTGTTCACCCCGATCCCGGCGCTGATCGGAGCGCGGGCGGCGCCGGAACAGATGCGGCGGGAGCGGCGGCTGGTCGAGCGCTGGAGCTCGATCTATTCTCGGTTCAACGAGGTCCTGGCCGGCATGATGACGGTGAAGGGCTTCGGGATGGAAAAGGCGGAGCAGCGGCGGTTTCTGGAGGGAGTGCGGGAAGGCAACGACGTCGTCCGCCGGGGAGTCCGAACCGACAGCCGAACCGGGGCGCTGCGGAACCTCGCCGCCACCATGGCGCGGCTCACCGCACTGGCTGCCGGTGGCTACCTGGCGGCCCGAGGTGAAATTACGGTCGGCACCCTGGTGGCCTTTCTCGGCTACATCGGCGGTCTCTTCGGTCCGGTGCAGGGGCTCACCAATACCTATCAGACGTTTCGCAAGGTAAGCGTCTCCTTGGAAACCATCTTCGGCATCCTGGACGCGGACGACGTGGTGGGAGACGCGCCCGGAGCAGCCGACGTCGCCCCGCTTCGCGGCGAGGTGCAGTTCCGCGGAGTCACCTTCGGCTATCAGCCCGGCGTCTCGGTGCTGCGCGGCATCAATCTCGGCGTGCGCCCGGGCGAGACGGTGGCGCTGGTGGGCCCCAGCGGCTGCGGAAAGACCACCCTGGTGACGCTGCTCCAGCGGCTTCATGCCCTCAACCAGGGAACCATCGCGATCGACGGGATCGACATCCGAAGCATGACCCAACGCTCGCTTCGGGCCCAAATCGGAGTGGTGTTCCAGGACCCGCACCTGTTCAACGACACGGTTCGAGCCAACATCGCCTACGGACGCCCCGAAGCGACCCAGGCGGAAATCGAAGTCGCGGCTCGCGCGGCAGAAGCCCATGAGTTCATCATGGCGCTACCCGATGGGTACGATACCATCGTGCGGGAGCGCGGAACCCGGCTCTCCGGCGGCCAGCGCCAGCGGATTGCCATCGCCAGGGCCCTGCTCAAGGACCCGCCCATCCTTGTGCTGGACGAAGCCACGTCGGCACTCGACGCGGAGTCGGAGCATCTCATCCAGGTCGCGCTCAAGCACCTGCTTCGGGGCCGAACCGCATTCGTGATCGCGCACCGGCTCTCCACCGTGCGTGACGCCGATCGGATCGTGGTGATCCGTGACGGTGAGATTTCAGAGATGGGAACTCACGTCGAGCTGTTGGCGGAGAAGGGCTACTACGCCTCGATGGTTCAGCGGCAGGAGGGCGGATTCTTGAAGCACGCGGAGGTGGTTCAGGTATTCACGGCAGAGGCGCAGCGGACCCAGAGAACGGCCTGACCGGCCCTTACATCTCCTCTTCGAAGGCCGCGAAGGGCGGCACGTTGGTCATCCAGAAGCCTGCCAGTCCACCCTGCTGATCCACTTCGACATAGAACGAATCGGCGACCCGGACCACTTCGATGGTGCGGCGGGGGCCGATGCGGAGGTGAAAGACGCTCTCGGTGGCGTCGGTCCGAACCGAGAGGGTGGTGTCCACCTCGACCGAGGCGACGCCGGCGCGAGATGACCCGGCGGGGAGTACCACCCGCCCATCGGTGAGCTGGGCCGGCACCTTGAGGTCGGGCACCGTGCTTACCTCGGGCCACACCACCACATCCAGCCCGCAGATTACACCGTTGTTGACGTCGAGCACCGCGACCGAGCCCTCGGCATCGGTGAGCTCGACCGTGCCGGTCAGTCCGCCGCTCTTGCGGTTGCCTTTGAAGGCGCCGGAGAGGATGTCGGTCTCCGGGTCCCAACGCCAGGAGATCGTCGGTAGACCGCCGGTCAGAGGCTCGACCCTGGCTTCCATGTGCACCGGGGCCTTAGGCGGCACGGGCGGAAGCCAGCCGTTGAATGTGGCGCAGAATGCGATCCATCGCCTGCTCCAGTTCGGTGTCCGACACGGCATAGCTCAACCGTACCCAACGGTCGTCGGCGAACGCGGCCCCGGGCACCAGGGCGACACCCTCCTGCTTCATCAGCTGCTCGCAGAATGCCTGGCCGGTCACTGGGTCCTTCTCCCGAATGCCGTCTACCCGGAAGAAGAAATAGAAAGCGCCGTGCGGCTCCACGAACTCGATGCCGGGCACCTCGGTGCGGAAGCGATCCACCAAGTAGTCGCGCCGGCGGCGGAAGGCGGCCACCATCTTGGTCACTTCGGCATCGACCCGCTCGTCGGTGAAGGCGGCCGCGGCGGCCCACTGGGCAGGATGGTTGGCGCCGGTGGTCGTGTGCGACTGGAGCGCCGCCATCGCCTTGGTGAGGTGGGGCGGCGCCAGCGCGGCGCCGATCCGCCATCCGGTCATCGCGTATGCCTTGCTCGCGCCGTAGATGACCACGGTGCGCTCCAACAGCTCGTCGGGGAGATCCAGCATGGACGGCGCCGGGCCCGGACCGTAGTTGATCCGGCGATAGATCTCATCGGAGATGATCCAGATCTGGTGCTTCTGGGCCCATTCGGCGATGGCCCGCAGCTCGGCGAGGGTGTAGACCGCGCCGGTGGGGTTACATGGTGAACAGAGAATCAGTCCCCGGGTCACCTTGTTGCTGTGCTTATCCAGGTCCCTGACGCTGACCTTGAGCCCCCATTCCAGGTCGCCCGGTACCAGCACCGGTTCCGCCCGGGAGAGATGCACGATCTGGGGATAGGACACCCACGCCGGCGCGGGGATCAGGACCCGGTCCTTGGACCCGAAGAGAGTAAAGCAGGCGTTGAAGATCGACTGCTTGGAGCCGGAGCTCACGACCAGTTGCTCGGGATCGACCGGCCGGCCGCCGGACATCCGGCTCAACTGCGCGGCCATGGCACGCCGCAGATCGGCGATGCCGACATTCGGGGGATAGCGGGTCATCCCCTTCTGCACCGCCTGGACTCCGGCCTGGGCCGCAGACGCCGGAGTGTCGAAATCCGGCTCGCCGACGCCGAGGTCGAGCACATCTTCGCCCGCCGCCTTGCGCCGCTTGGCCTCATTGCTGATTGCGACGGTCTCGGAGGCCTTCAAGTGCTGGACGTTCGGTGAGAGCGGGTCGGACATGGTGGTTCCGGAGCTGAGGTAATGAGGGTGGATGGGGGAAACTTCGTCGTCGGATCGGGGATGTCAACAGTCAGACAGGCGGACGGGCGGGACCGGCAGTGTTGACACACTTGGTACGATCAATAGGTTGGCGCCAGCGAAACTCTGGTCAGTGCCCGTCCGCCCTCCGCCCCATCCGAGGTCGCATGCCCGCCTTCGATCACCTGCACCTGCCACCGGCCATCGCTTCGGCCCTCCAGTCGCTGGGATGGAACGCCGAAGACCCGATGTTGCGAGAGGCGGCGCCGACCGCGGCACGGGGTCACAACCTGGTCGCGATTACGCCGCCGGTGCCCGCCTACGCCGCGCCCGCGCTGGCCGGGCTGCTCGGCAGAAGCGGCGAGGGACGACGGGGGTTGCTGCTTTCTCCGCCGTCGCAGCTCGACGAGTGGGGCGGGCTGGCGCATCTGCTGAGCCGGGACGCGGGGCTTCGGGTTCAGGTGGCGCATGGAACCGCTCGAGCCACCAGGCGGCTGCAGTCAGACACCATTGACCTGCTGATCGCCACACCGGAGACGGCACTCGCGCTCCATCGGCGGTCCGCGCTCGGAATAGAGACGCTGGTGGGATTGCTGTTGGCTTGGCCGGAGAGCTGGGAGAACCTGGACGAGATCGCTCCGTTGATGCAGGATCTGTCGAAGGACACCCAGCGACTCATCTATACCTCAGCTCCCCAGCGTGCCGCCGATCTGGTTGAGCGGTACGCGCGCCGTGCGCTCACTCTGGGTGGGTCCACCGAGTCCGCCGAGCCCGCCGGTCCGGTGCGTACGGTCAGCGTCCCCTGGGTTCGCCGCACAGCGGCCCTTGGCGACCTGATGGAGCTGCTGGATCCGTCCTCGCTGGTCGTCTGGACCGCGGACCGGAGCCGGGAGCAGGAGATCGGGCGGGCCATCGCTGCCGGCGAGCCCGAGGCGCGGGTGGTCACCGGCGACGCTCCAAAGGCGCAGCTGGTCATCGCCTTTGATCTGCCGACGCCGGAACGGTTGCGGCAACTCCTCGGCGCCGGTGACGTGCTGCTGCTGGTTCCGCCGGGCACCGAGGGCTATGTCGAGCGAATCGCGGCGCCCCGGCGGCCCCTGCGGCTTCCGGGACTGCTGGACGCGGTGGAGGCGGCCGGGGCCAGCCGGCGAGTCGCCGTGGTTCGAGCGATCGAGACGGTGTCGCCGGAGCGAGCCTTACAGGTCTTGTCTCCCCTCTTCGAGCGCTACGACCCATCGGCGGTCGCCGCGGCGTTGTACGAGCTGTGGAGCACGGCGGGCGCTGCCGCGCCGCAGACTCAGGCACCACCCAGTACTCCGGCAACCGCAAAGATCTATGTGGGTATCGGCAAGAAGGACGGTGCGACGGTCAACGACCTGGTGGCGGTCCTGACGAAGGAAATTCGGGTGGACAAGGGGAAGATCGGCCGAGTCGAGCTGCGCGACGCCTTTGCCCTGGTAGAGCTCCCGGCGCAGGACGCGGAGCGGGTGGCCGGGGCGCTCAACGGAGTCACCATCCGGCGGAAGCGGGTGCAGGCGAGAGTGGACCGGGGCGGCGCCAAACCGGCGAGGACCTCACGGCCGGCTCGACGGCCCTAGCGCTTCCGGTTGACGAAGTCCCGTAGCGCCTTTCCGGCCCGGAATGCGGGCGTGGTCGAAGCCTTGATATTGATGGTAGTGCCGGTGCGCGGGTTCCGGCCCTCCCGAGCGGCACGCTTCCTGACCTCGAAGCTGCCGAACCCCGTGATAGTGATCTTGCCGCCGCGGCGCAGCTCCGAGGCAATCAGCCCACTGGGCGCGAAGAAGAGATCGGTGATCTGGACCGCGCGGGCTCGGGTGATTCCCAGGCGCTTGGCCAGCGCCACGACCAGATCCTGTTTATTCACGGAAGCTCCTGGAGTGATTCACAGGGGCACGAATATCGCCGAGCGGACAAGACGCTGGCAAGATGGCTGGAGTTTCTCGCGGGCAGGCCTACATTGACGGGCTACCGCGACCGCCACAGTGCAGGAGGAGTCATCGATGAACTACGGCATGCACCCCGGCTGGATCGAAGTGATCAGCGGCGTGATGTTCAGCGGCAAGAGCGAGGAGCTGATTCGCCGGGTTCGCCGGGGGATCATCGCCCGCCGCCGGGTGCAGGTCTTCAAGTCCCACCTCGATAGCCGTTACACCGGGCTGTACAGTGTTTCCAGCCACGACGGTACCGAGCTGGAGGCCTCGCCGGTCGATTCCGCCGGCGAGATTTTCCGGCTGGTCCGCCCCGAAACCGAGATCGTGGCGATCGACGAGGCGCAGTTTCTCGATCCCGACATCGTGACCGTGTCTACGCTGCTGGCCGGCCGCGGGGTGCGCGTGATCCTGGCCGGAACCGATACCGATTTCCGAGGGGAGCCGTTCGGCTCCATGGGTGGGCTGATGGCGGTCGCCGAGCTGGTCCACAAGCTTCAGGCGATCTGCGTGGTGTGCGGCGACCCGGCCTGCCGCAACCAGCGCCTGCTCAACGGCAAGCCCGCCCGGTACGACTCTCCCACCATCATGGTGGGCGGTCGAGAGAGCTACGAAGCCCGCTGCCGGCACTGTCACAAGGTGCCGAGGAAGGATGAGGATCAGGCGAGTCTACTCTAAGGCTATCGGCTATCCGCTATCGGCTATCGGCTGGCGGAAACCGGGACCGTCGGGCCCAAGAATGGTTGGTACAGAGGGGCAGGAGGAGGAGGAATTAAGCGTTCCCAATTCGTCCGGCGGGCACATGGGCGATTTCAGGAAGCTCAACGTTTGGTGTGAGGCACACGCCCTTGCGCTTGAGGTCTATCGAGTGACAAGAGCGTTCCCCAGCGAAGAACGATACGGGCTGACCGCGCAGATGCGTCGGTCCGCCGCGTCGATTCCAGCCAACATCGCCGAAGGGTGTGGGCGGAATGCTGATCGGGAACTGAGCCGATTCGTGCGAATCTGCCTCGGCTCCGTTAATGAGCTTGGGTATCATCTCTTGCTGGCCAGGGACATAGGGTTGCTGGACGCTGGTGCCTTTGCCGGCCTGACTCACCATACCTTCCGGGTCCAGGCGATGCTCGCCACCTTTGAGCGCACCTTGAAGCGCACCACGATGCAACCCACCAATGGCAACAGCCGATAGCCGATAGCCGATAGCCGATGCCTCATGCTCTCCATCGCCCTGACAGGCAATATTGCCTCCGGCAAATCCACCGTCGCCGAGCTGTTCCGGGCCTGGGGGGCGACGATCATCGATGCCGATCAGCTGGTGCGGGAAAGCCAGGCACCCGGAGGGGCGGTGCTGCGGGCCATCACGGCGCAATTTGGAAGCGGAGTGATCCGGGAGGACGGCACCCTGGATCGGTCCGCGCTTCGGCGCCGGGTGATGGACAACGCCGACTTGCGGGCAGAGCTGGAGACGATCGTCCATCCGGAAGTGCAGCGGCGGCGGGCCGCCCTGCTGGCGGACGCCAGGCTGCGGGGAGATCGAGTCGTGGTCAGCGACATTCCACTGCTCTTCGAAGCGGCGGACCCGGCGGCCTTCGACGCGGTGGTCCTAGTGGATGCCCCCGACTCGATTCGACGCTCCCGCTTGATCGAACGGGGCCTCTCGCCAGTTGAAGCCGACGCCATGATCGCGGCCCAGCTGCCGGCGAGCCAAAAGCGCTCGCGCAGCGACTACATCATCGACAACGATGGGGACGTTGCAGCACTGGAACGCGCCGCCTCCGCGGTCTGGGAAGCACTCCTCGCGCGCGCTTGACCTGACCGAATCGCCCGCCTATCCTCCCACCCGCACCCCCCAACAACGGGAGCCCCCGCGTGTCGAAGGTTCCGGACGATCTGAAATACACCAAGGATCACGAATACGTTACACGCACCGAGGATCCCGCGGTCGTGCGGATCGGGATCACCGACTACGCGCAGGGCGAGCTGGGCGACGTGGTCTTCGTCAATCTCCCCAAGCCGGGTGAAAAGCTTGCTGCCCACCAGTCGTTCGGAACCATCGAGGCGGTGAAGGCGGTCTCCGAGCTGTACTCCCCGGTGGCGGGCGAGGTGGTGGAAGCCAATGGCGCTATCGAGAGCGACCCCGCCGTGGTGAATCGCGATCCCTACGGCGAAGGGTGGATGATAAAGCTCAAACCGTCGAATGCGGCGGAGCTGGACTCCCTGCTCTCCCCGAGCGCCTACCGGGCACACATTGGGGAGTGATTACCTTTACCTCGCATGGAGTCGGGTGTGAACGGCATTGGCAGGTGTCTTGACCCAGATTGGATTCAGCGATGCCCCGGGGTCGTTGCCTCGGGGCTTCTTTGTGTACCTGGCAGCAACAGGAGCTCCTCCCTCCGATGACCACCATGCTTCCCACCGAGCCGGCCACTCCAGCAGCGGACGTGCTTCACCCCGGCCATTTCGCCTACCGCCACGTGGGCCCCCGCAGGTCCGACGTGGCCGACATGTTGGAGCTGCTCGGCTACGATTCGATGGACGCCTTCATCGACGCCGTGGTTCCCGAGGACATCCGGCTCCGCCGGCCGCTAGCGCTTCCTCCGGGCCGCAGCGAGCGGGAGGTGCTGCAGGCGTTACGCGGGCTGGCGGGGATGAACCGGGTCTACCGCTCCTACATCGGGATGGGGTACGCGGGGTGCTTCACGCCCCAGGTCGTCCAGCGCAATGTGCTGGAGAATCCCGGCTGGTACACCGCGTACACCCCCTATCAAGCGGAGATCTCGCAGGGCCGGCTGGAAGCGCTGCTGAACTTCCAGACCGTGATCTCGGATCTCACCGGGCTGGAGATTGCCAACGCCTCGCTGTTGGACGAGGCGACGGCCGCCGCGGAGGCCATGGGCCTTACCCTCGCGGTGAGCGGTGGAAAGCGCGATCCGGTATTTCTGGTGGACGAGTATTGCCATCCCCAGACCATCGCCGTGGTCACCACCCGGGCGGAAGCGAGGGGTATCCGGGTGGTGGTGGGTGAGCCGGAAAGCTTCAGCTTCGAGGGGAACGTCATCGGGGCGCTGGTCCAGTACCCGGCCACCGATGGCGCGGTCCGGGATTTTCGCTCCCTCTGTGAGCGGGCCCACTCGGCCGGCGCCCTGGTCACCGCCGCGTGCGATCTGCTGAGCCTGACGATGCTGGTGCCACCCGGTGAATGGGGAGCGGACATCGCCGTGGGCAACAGCCAGCGATTCGGCGTTCCCATGGGGTACGGCGGACCCCACGCCGCCTTCTTCGCCACCAAGGACGCCTACAAGCGGTTCATGCCCGGCAGGATCATCGGGGTCTCGCGGGATCGCGACGGCCGCCCCGCGATGCGGATGGCGCTGCAGACCCGGGAGCAGCACATCCGCAGAGACAAGGCGACGAGCAACGTGTGCACCGCGCAGGTGCTGTTGGCGGTGATGGCCAGCATGTACGCGGTGTACCACGGTCCCGGTGGCCTGCGCCGAATCGCGGAGCGCGTTCACACCCGCACCGTGGTGCTGGCGAACGCGCTCCGGCGGCTCCGCTACCGGCTGGTACATGATACGTACTTCGATACTCTCTGCGTCGAAGTGCCGGAGTGGGCCTTGCCGCGGCTGCTCGACGCGGCGCGCGCCCGGATGATCAACCTGAGGCCGCTGCCACCCACCCGGCTGTGCATCGCGCTGGACGAGACCGTCACCCTGGGCGACCTCGCGGACCTGATCGCGGTCTTCTCGCTCAACGAGGCACTGCCCTTCATGCTGGACGACATCGGGGTCAAGTCGGAGCGGGCGATACCGCCGGCGCTGGAGCGTCGCTCGGCGTACCTCGAGCATCCGGTCTTCCATCTCCACCATTCGGAGACCGAGATGCTGCGCTACATCAAGCGATTGGAGGCGCGTGACCTGTCGCTCACCTCCGCCATGATTCCGCTCGGCTCCTGCACCATGAAGCTCAACGCTACCACGGAGATGATGCCGGTCAGCTGGAGGGAGTTCAACCGGCTGCACCCCTTCGCGCCGCGGGACCAGGCGGCGGGATACGAGCTGCTGTTCCGGCAACTGGAGTATGAGCTCGCCGAGATCACCGGTTTCGCCGCCGTGTCACTCCAGCCCAACGCCGGCTCGCAGGGGGAGTACGCCGGTCTGTTGGTCATCCGGGCCTATCATCGAGCCCAAGGGGAGGTGCACCGTACGACCTGCCTGATTCCCCAGTCGGCGCACGGGACCAATCCGGCCAGCGCGGTGATGGCCGGCATGCAAGTAGTCCCGGTAAAAAGCGACGCCCGCGGCAACATCGATGTGGACGATCTCCGGTCCAAGGCCGCCGCTCACGGGGATACCCTCGCTGCGCTCATGGTCACCTATCCCTCGACTCATGGAGTGTTCGAAGGCTCGATCAAGGAGATCTGCCGCATCGTGCACCAGCACGGCGGCCAGGTGTACATGGACGGGGCCAACATGAACGCTCAGGTCGGCCTCTGCCGCCCGGGCGACATCGGGGCCGACGTCTGTCACCTGAACCTGCACAAGACCTTCTGTATTCCCCACGGCGGCGGCGGGCCCGGGATGGGACCGATCGGAGTGGCCAAGCACCTGGCGCCATTCCTGCCCGGTCACCCGGTGGTCGACCTCGACCACACTCAGGCGTGCGGCACGATCTCGGCGGCGCCTTGGGGCAGCGCGGTGATTCTACCGATCTCGTGGGCCTACATCGCCCTGATGGGGTATGACGGATTGGCGGAGGCAACCAAGATCGCGATCCTGAGCGCCAACTACATCGCCAAGCGGCTCGAGGGACACTACAGCGTGCTCTACACCGGACCTCGCGGCCTGGTGGCCCACGAGTGCATCATCGACACCCGCCCGTTCAAGGCATCCGCCGGCATCGACGTGGAGGACATCGCCAAGCGAATCATCGACTACGGCTTCCATCCGCCCACGGTCTCCTTCCCGGTGGCGGGCACCCTGATGATCGAGCCGACCGAGAGCGAGTCTCGGGAGGAGCTGGACCGGTTCTGCGACGCCCTGATTGCGATCCGCCAGGAGATTCGCGAGGTCGAGGAGGGCCGGGCCGACCGGGAGAACAACCTGCTCACCAACGCGCCGCACACCTTGGAGCAGGTCATCGCCGACGGCTGGAGTCGCCCCTATCCCCGTGAGCGCGCCGCATATCCGTCCCGCTCGGTACGAGAGCACAAGATCTGGCCGACCGTGGGGCGAGTCGATAGTGCCTACGGCGATCGGAACCTGATGTGCGTGTGTCCACCGATGGAAGCATACGAGGTGCCTAGTGCCGACGTGGCGCCTTTGGCTTGACGAGTCCCCCCGCCCCGGGTGGAGCAACATGGCGCTCGACCAGGCCCTGTTGCAGCGGAGCCAGCAGACCGGGGAGCGGTGGCTGCGACTGTACCAGTGGGCTCCCCATTGTCTCTCGTTCGGCCGGCACGAGCCGGCTACGCGGCGGTACGATCGGCAGCGAATCGCGTCGCTGGGCCTGGACGTGGTTCGTCGGCCCACAGGCGGACGGGCGGTGTGGCACGGGCGGGAGCTGACCTATGCGCTGGCGGCGCCCAGCCGAGGGCTGGGGGACCTGCGGGAGACCTACCTCGCAATCCACCGGATGCTTGCGGTGGCCCTCCGGCGGCTCGGGGCGGACGCGAAGCTTGCTCCGCGAGGCGAGCCTGCCGGAGTCGGAGCGGGAGCTTGCTTCGCGCGACCCGCCGGAGGGGAGGTGCTGGTGAGCGGGCGGAAGGTGGTGGGGAGCGCCCAAGTGCGCGAGGGAGCCGCCCTGCTCCAGCACGGGTCGATCTTGCTGGAGGACGACCAGTCCCGGGTCACGGAGGTGACCCGAGGTGCCGCCCCGGT
Source organism: uncultured Gemmatimonadales bacterium (assembly GCA_963812755.1). Classification (GTDB taxonomy): domain Bacteria; phylum Gemmatimonadota; class Gemmatimonadetes; order Gemmatimonadales; family GWC2-71-9; genus CAVVWJ01. Next base: position 21,792 of record CAWEWK010000008.1, read on the forward strand.
TGACCTGGCCGCGCCATTGGCGCGGGTGCTGGGACGGCCCATGCCGGCCGCCACGGTGGCCGAGGCGATAGCCGACGCCGCGGCAGAATGTTGGGGCGGGCAATGGCCGCGTCTGGTAGCCGACCACGATCTCCACGCGATCGCCGCAGCCCACGCCCCCCGGTTCCAATCGGCCGACTGGACCTGGCGGGCCTAGCCGCCGGTTCCTCCTCACCGCCCGTCCCTGCTACATTGCGGTAACCCCTTCCCCATCGCTCGTCTCCGGAGCTTCTGTGACTGCTTGCACGCCACAGACGGTCATCGCCGCCGCCCTTGCGACGCTGGGATGGGTCGGCGCGCTCCCCGCGCAATCCGGAAGAGCTCCTACCAGCATCGTGATCGTAACCGGACTCGACGCCCCGGTGCCCATCCCCACTCTGATGGAAGGGCCTCAGTCGATCCTCTCCAACTTCGAAGTTGCGGATCATCTGTTCCTCCGCCTGGCCGAGCTGGGCCCGACGCTCACCACCGCGGGTGATGCGGGCTTCGTTCCCAGGCTTGCCCGAAGCTGGAATCGCCGCGACTCGGTCACTCTCGTGTTCGATCTCGACTCTCGAGCGCGCTGGCACGACGGCGTTCCGGTGACCTCGCGAGACCTGTTGTTCACCTGGGCGCGGGCCCGCAATCCGGACATCGCCCCCAAGCTGGCGACGCAGGTCCGCTACATCGCGGCGGTCTCGGCGGAGGGCGACCACAGGGTCGTATTCAAGTTCACCCACCCGTACCCAGAGCAATTGTACGACGCCACTTTTCACGTTGCGCCGCTCCCGTCACACCTCTTGAAGTCGATCCCCCCGGAGAAACTCGCGCAGTCAGCGTTCGTGTCTCATCCAATCGGGAATGGACCCTTCCGCTGGGTGCGGCACGAGCCAGGGCGGTTCATCGAGCTTGCGGCGAATCCGACATTCTTCCTGGGCCGGCCACAGATCCAGCGGGTCATCATCCGGATGGCGCCGGATCCCGACGCCAGGATCAACCTCCTGCTGAGCGGCGAAGCCGACGCAATGGACTACATTCCCCCACCGCTGTCCAACGTCGCCCGGGTCGGAGCGGACCCGAATGTCCGGTTGGTTCCGGTTCCCTCACCCACCCTGGGTTATCTCCTCTTCAACCAACGGGACCCACGGGATACATCGCGGCCCCATCCCATTCTGGCCGACGCCGATGTCCGTCGCGCCATCACGCTGGCCCTCGATCGCCGTCTGATCGTTCGCGCGGTGCTGGGAAATTACGGAGAGATCCCGTACGGTCCTGCCTCGCTTCTGCTCTGGATCCGGCACGGAGCTCCGGCGCCGCTGGCGATGAACCGGGAGCAGGCGCGGCGGTTACTGGCCGGCCGCGGCTGGGCCGACAGCGATGGCGATGGCGTTCTCGATCGCAAGGGGACGCCGTTGGGGTTGACGTTGTCGGTGCCCAATAGCAGCGGGGTTCGGCGGCAGATGTCGTTGCTGGTGCAGGAACAGCTTCGTCAAGTCGGGATCCGGATCGAGCTCCGGCAGCTCGAGTTCGCCGTCTTCAGCGAACGCCGGACTGCTGGAAACTTCGATATCGATTTTCCCGCGTCCATCCAGGACCCGTCGCCGTCCGGCCTGACGCAGAGCTGGTCGTGTAGCGGGGTGAGCAATGTGGCGCACTTCTGCGACCCTCAAGTCGACTCCCTGCTCGATCGTGCTATTCTGACCGTGGGTGACCCGCGCCAAGCCTGGCACGCGGTCCTGCGCCGGATCGAGGAAGACGCTCCGGCCGCCTTCCTCTATACCGTCGCCAACGTGTACGCGGTCAACCGCCGGTTCAGCGATGTGGTCATCCGCCCCGAGTCGTCCTGGATCTCGCTTTGGCGCTGGAACATCGGTTCCACTGCTCAGCGCCGGCCCGCGGGATATTGAGGTGGGCCGCTGGCTGATCCTCCGCGGAGCGCAAGCCCTCGTCACTCTCCTGATCGCACTGCTCCTCATTTTCCTCCTTACTCATCTGGCCCCCGGCGATCCGCTCTCCCAGCTCCAGTCCGAGCGGGCCATGTCGCCTCAGCAAATCGCCTCTCTCCGGAAGCTCCACAATCTGGACGATCCGCTTCCGATTCAATTCTGGACCTTCCTGACCGGGCTGGCTCGGGGAGACCTGGGGACCTCGATCGAATACAACCGGCCGGTGAGGTCTCTGCTCGGGGAGCGCCTGCCGGCCACCATCCTGCTGGGCGCCGCCGTGCTGCTGCTCAATTTTTCAGTGGGAGTCTGGCTCGGTGTCCGCCAGGCGGTCCGCCGGGGAACCGTGGAGGATAGGCTGCTCACGTTTTTCTCTCTCACCGCCTACGCGACGCCGTCGTTCTGGCTGGGCCTGGTCCTGGCCTGGTTGTTCGGAGTCAAGTGGCGACTGCTGCCGCCGGGAGGGTTCGAGGATCCCCTGCTCGGTTCCGACGCCGGCGCGTGGGCTCGATCGATCGATGTCCTCCGCCACCTGGTCCTTCCGGCCGTCACCCTCTCGGTCATCACCATCGCGGGAACCATGCGCTACCAGCGGAACGCCATGCTCGAGGTGCTCCGCCTTCCTTATATAGTGACCGCCCGCGCCAAGGGGGTGGCGGAACCTAAAGTGATCTGGCGGCACGCCTGGCGCACCGCACTCTCGCCCGTGATCACCGTGTTCGGCCTCTGGCTGCCGCTGCTCGTCACCGGGTCGGTCTTCGTGGAATCGGTCTTTGCCTGGCCCGGACTAGGCTCGCTCGCCACCGGCGCCGTGGGCAGCCGGGATTACCCGCTGATCATGGGCGTGGCGGTGTTGGTTGCAGGGCTGGTGATCGTCGCCAGCATGCTGACCGACCTGGCCCAGGCGGCATTCGACCCTCGGGTACGGTTGGCGTGACGCCGCTGGTCGAGGCGCTTCGGCGCGCCTGGGGCACGCCACGCGGGCGGGCCGGCGCCGTAGCCCTGATCTCCCTGGTGGTGTTGTCGCTTGCCGCTCCTCCCTTCCTTCCCGACCCCGTGGCCCAGCCCGATGTATTGAACCAGGCAAGTCTTCCACCGAGCCTTGCCCATCCTTTCGGCACCGATCATCTGAGCCGCGACGTTCTGGCCCGGGTGGCGAGTGGTGGACGGATCTCCCTGGGAGTGGCGCTGCTCGCCGTGGCACTCTCGATCACGGTGGGCGCGGCGGTGGGCCTCACCGCGGGATACTGGGGTGGTGCAGTCGACTCGGTACTGATGCGAGTGGTAGACGGTGCCCTGGCCACACCTCGCTTGTTCCTGCTACTTCTGATGCTCGCGGTCTGGGAGAGAGTTCCCGTGGCCATGCTGATCCTGTTGATCGGCACCACCGGGTGGTTCGGCACCAGCCGGGTGGTTCGGGCAGAAGTGCTTCGGCTGCGGGAAGAGTCGTACGTCCTCGCCGCCCATGCGCTCGGCGCACCGGCGTCGCGCGTTATCTTCCGGCACCTGTTTCCCAATGCCCTGGGGCCCTTGCTGGTCGCGGCGACTTTGGGAGTCGGTGACGTGATTCTGCTCGAAGCGGGGTTGTCCTTTCTGGGTTTGGGCATTCAACCGCCCACGCCCTCGTGGGGCGGAATGATCCTCGACGCCAAGCCGGTGCTGGTGACCGCGCCCTGGGCCGGACTCTTCCCCGGACTGGCCATCGTGCTCACCGTCCTATCGGTCAACCTTTTCGGCGACGCACTGCGCGACGCCTTCGATCCCCGCGGCGCATGAGCCGAGTGCTCGAGGTGACGAATCTCGGAGTCTCCTTCCCCGACGGCGAGGGCGGGAGGTTCTATCCGGTCGACGGGGTGAGCTTCACTCTGGATCGGGGCGAGACCCTCGCGCTAGTGGGCGAATCGGGGAGCGGCAAGAGTCTCACCAGTCTGGCGCTGCTCCGGTTGGTGCCGTCGCCGGGCCGGATCGAGCCGGAAAGCAGCATTCGCCTGGGCGATACCGAAGTGATGGCACTGGAGGGCGAATCGCTGCGCCGCATCCGTGGCCGCCGAGTGGGAATGATCTTCCAGGATCCGATGACCAGCCTCAATCCGGTATTCACCGTGGGAGACCAGATCGCGGAGGGTATCCGGGCCCACTTCCCCGTCTCCAAAGCGGAGGCTCGCAAACGCTCGTTCCAGCTGCTGCAGGAAGTGGGAATCCCCGACCCCGCCGGAAGGCTCGATGCCTATCCTCACCAGCTGAGCGGCGGGATGCGTCAGCGGGTGATGATTGCCATCGCGCTCTCGGCTGAGCCCGAGATCCTGGTGGCGGACGAGCCGACCACCGCGCTTGACGTCACCGTGCAAGCCCAGATCCTCGAGGTGTTGGACCGGCTTCGGAGCAGCCATGGGATGGCGGTCCTGCTCATCACTCACGACCTCGGAATCGTGGCCGGGCGGGCGGACCGGGTCGCGGTGATGTACGCCGGGCAGATCGTGGAGGAAGCCCCGACCGCCCGGCTGTTCGCGCGGCCATCCCATCCCTACACCCAGGGACTCTTCGCGTCGGTTCCCCGGCTTACCGGTCCGATCCAGCGCCTGACGCCGATCGGTGGCACCGTGCCGTCACCTACCGCGTGGCCCTCCGGTTGCCGCTTCCGCCCGCGCTGCCCCAAGGCGTTCGACAAGAGCGAGCTGGAGCCGCCGCTCCTGCCGGTGGGTCCGGAGCATCGCATGCGCTGCTGGCTGGCAGAGACCGATCGGGTTCCCACGGTCGCCGACCGAGCATGAGCCTCCTCCAGGTTCGGGATCTGGTGAAGCACTATCACGCCGGCGGACTATTCCGTGGCTCGGTCCCCCCAGTGCGCGCCGTCGACGGGGTGTCGTTCGAGGTGAAGCGGGGGGAGACTCTCGCGCTGGTCGGCGAGTCGGGCTGCGGCAAGTCCTCCGTCGGCCGAACCATTCTTCGGCTCCAGGAACCAACCAGCGGAAGCGCGATCTTCGAGGAGACCGATGTCTTCGCGCTCGACCGCGGCGCCCTCCGGGAACTGCGCCGCCGGATGCAGATCATCTTCCAGGATCCGTACAGCTCGCTCAATCCCAGGATGCGGATAGGGAGTGCCGTGGCGGAGGGCATCGAGATCCACCGGCTCGCGACCAAATCGGAGATCGGAGGCCGGGTCGCGGCTCTGCTGGAGGAGGTCGGCCTCGACCCTCAATACGCACGCCGTTACCCTCACGAGTTCTCCGGAGGCCAGCGGCAGCGCATCGGCATCGCCAGGGCGCTGGCGGTGGAGCCGTCGTTTATTGTGTGCGACGAGCCGGTGTCCGCGCTGGACGTTTCAGTGCAGGCGCAGGTACTCAACCTGCTGGGCGATCTGCAACGGGAACGCGGGCTCGCCTACCTCTTCATCGCCCACGACCTCGCGGTGGTCCGGCAGATCGCTCACCGGATCGCGGTCATGTATCTCGGACGCATCGTCGAGGAGGGGGAGACGTCGAACCTCCTGGGCGATCCCAGACATCCCTACACCGTCGCGCTGCTGTCCGCCGTCCCCGATCCGGACCCCGGGCGGCGTCGCACCCGGATCGTTTTGAGCGGCGACCTGCCAAGCCCCTCCAATCCTCCCCCGGGCTGCCCGTTCCACACTCGCTGCTTTCATCCGCTCAAGGACGCGCGATGCCGGACGGAAGTCCCCCAGCTGCGGCCGGTGAGTGGTACTATGGCCGCCTGTCATTATGCGGAAGTGAGCAGCCTCACGGTCGCCGGCTGAGCCCGATGGCCATGTTCCCCGTGGGTACTCAAACGAGAGGATACCATGGGAGACAAGAAGGACTTGGCAACCGAGGGCGCGGAGGACCGTGCCGAAGGACTCTCCGATAAAGTGGCAGGGCGGGTTCGCAACGTGGTCGGCGGTGCCACGGGCGACACCGGCGAACAGCTCAAGGGCAAGGCGCAGGAAATCAAGGGGAAGGTGAAGGACGCCATCGGCAAGGCCAAACAGCGGTCGGATCCCGAACCTGGCGTGGACGAAGAGTAAGACGTGAGCGGTAGCAGCAGGTGATGTCGTTCCGAGCAAGCCGAGGGACCTGGTTTCGCAAGTTCCCAGATCAGGTAGTAGGTTCCTCGCTTCGCTCGGAATGACATCAATCCTTCCCCACGGAACCCCCTTTATGAAGCGGCAGCGAATTTCCAGCGGCACCCCCTGGGAGCCCGTGGTGGGATACTCTCGCGCGGTCAGGGTCGGTACCACCATCTACGTCTCCGGAACCACCGCCACCGGACCCGACGGCAAGGTGGTGGGCCAGGGCGATCCCTACGCCCAGACCGTTCAGGCGCTGCGCAACATCGAGAGTGCGCTGCGCTCGGCGGGGGCGTCGCTCACCGACGTGGTCCGCACCCGGATGTACGTGACCGACATCGATCAGTGGCAGGAGATCGGCCGGGCCCACGGCGAAGTGTTCGCGGAGATCCGGCCGGCGACCGCGATGGTGGAGGTGCGCCGCCTGATCTCGCCGGAGATGCTGGTTGAGATCGAGGCCGAGGCGGTCGTCGAGTGAACCCCGTCGAAGCGTTCCAGACGTTGGACCTTAGGGTGGGAAGAATCGTGCGGGCGGAGCCCAACGAGCGCGCGCGAAAGCCCTCCTACAAGCTGTGGGTCGACTTTGGCCCGCTGGGCGTCAAGACCTCGAGTGCCCAGATCCGGGCGCTCTACTCGGGAGAAGAGTTGGTAGGCCGGCTGGTCGTAGCTGCGGTGAACCTCGGCTCCCGCAACATCGCGGGATTCACTTCCGAGGTGTTGGTCCTCGGTGTGCCGAGTGAGGCAGGAGAGGTGGTACTGCTGGCGGTGGAGCGTGAGGTCCCGCTGGGCGGCCGGGTCTATTAGGCCCGGCCGCCCGGAGGCTACATCGAGTCTTCCGTCTCGGGCCGCATGACCAAACCGGTTACATCGCCGTCCTGGGCAAGGCTCCACTCGATCAGCATTCGCCGGCTGCTCTTGTCGAACGAGGCGGCCCGGCGATACACTCGGAGCGCCTCGGAGCGCTCGACCCGCTCGTCGACCGCGCCCTTCTCGGAGCCCAGGCGGGTCACCGCGCGCCCGAGGAAGCTTGCGAGGTCGGTGACGCTGCCGAAGGTCTGGCGCATCTCCGGGGAGAACCGGTCCCACAGCTTGTCGTACTCGTTGCCGTAGAGCCAGTTGGTGTACAGCCGCCCTTGCTCCATCAGGTGCTGGTCTTGCTGATCACTCGGGGGAGCGCAGGCCATCGCGGCCGCCATTACGGCGACTCCCCACATCCTGGTACGCATCGCTCGCCCTCGGCTGGCTGGACGCCGGGCATCCACCACAGGAGTAGTCATGCGGATCTACATATCCGTTGACATGGAAGGTGTGGCCGGCGTCGTTCACGAGGATCAGACCGACCCGGTCGACCCTCGCCACGCGGAAGAGTATAACAGGTTTCGCAGATTGATGACGGCCGAGGCTAACGCTGCGGTCGAGGGGGCCGTCACCGCAGGGGCTACCAGGGTGCTGGTCAACGACAGTCATTGGTTCATGCGAAACCTTCTGGCCGAAGAGCTGCACCCGGCCGCGGAGCTGCTGAGCGGGGGGCCGAAGCTGGGCTCGATGTTCGAGGGAGTAGACGGCGGATTCGACGCCGCCCTCTGCATCGGATACCACGCTCGCGCCGGCACGAAACACGCCGTCATCGATCACACCTATACCAGCCGGGTTCACGAAGCCAGGCTCAACGGACGGCCGGTGGGCGAGCTGGCGCTCAATGCCGCGCTGGCCGGCAGCTATGGGGTACCGGTAGCGCTGGTAAGCGGCGACCAGGCCCTGGCCGCGGAAGCCAGGGAGCTACTGGGGGAGAATGTGGAGACGGTGGTGGTAAAGCAGAGTGTCGGACGCTTTGCCGCTCGGAGCCTGGCGCCGGCCGAGGCCCGCCGGCGTATTCGAGAGGGCACCGCGGCCGCACTGGCCCGGAGCCACGCCCCACTCGTGCTCACGTCCCCCATCCGGCTGGAGGTCGAGTTTGCCCTCACCCAAATGGCGGATATGGCGGAGCTGGTGCCCGGCTCGGTGCGGACCGGAGGCCGGACTCTGGAATACGCCCACGAGGATTTTCGGGAGGTGTTCCGGGCCTGGCGGGCGCTTTACAATCTTGCGGGAGTAGAGTGAAGTGGTGGCGGCTACTGGTCCGCGGCTGACATCTGCTTGAGGTCGAGCATGGTCCCCACCCGGCAAACGCTGGCCCAATCATCTCGTTGGATTCCGATGAGGGTCACCCGGGTGCCGTCCCGGCGAAGTTGCTCCGGGACCTGTTCGGACCGTAGCTCGTAGCGCCGCCCGTCACTTCCCCGCACCGTCCAGCATCCCCCTTCTTCCGCGACGAAGTTGATGGTTCCGAAGATCCGAAGCTCCCCGGTACCGGGGGCGGTGTTGACCGAACACTCGTAATTGCTGGTCGCTGCGAGAAGCAGCAATGGAAAGAGGGATGCGCGGACCGTCGATGCGGCACTCATGCTGCCTTCCGGGCTGGCGGCTACCTCTTTCAATATACCTCAATCCAGGAGCTAGACCACAGCGCGCCCTATCGCGCTATCTCCACAAGCTCCTCCGGAACCCGGGTCCAACGGGTGATCTCGGTCAACCAGCCCTCGTTCTTCCGCCGCTCGAAGGACGCTCTCAGATGGGGTGTGGCCTTGTGGATCTCCAGTGCCTCGTTGTTCCGCCACACCTCGATCCGCATGAAGCGATCGGCCCGATCCACCGATTGATATAGGTCGTAGGTCATGTTTCCCGGCTCCGCCCTCGTGGGACCGGTGAGCGAGAGCAGCTCCCGCTTCACCTCGGCTCCCTTCCCCTCGCGACCCTGAATGAACGTGACGGCGGTAAGCAGGTCGCCGAGACCAGCAACGGCCGCGCCAAGCGCCTGGCGGGCTGTGGAAGTCTTGAGCTCGATCAGGATCCCGTGGGCGTCGGTGTCGCCAATGTTGACTGGAGAATGAGTCACCGCCTCGCTGAACAGCACCTCTCCCGCTTTTGCCTCACGGGTGCCGGTGCGGCCGTCAGGGAAGCTGAACCGCACCTTGAACGGCTCCAGCACGTAGAGGACGTGGGCAGGGTGAGTATGGAAGTCCTCGGTCGCCCCTTTGCGGAGGCGAAAGTCCATGACCCTGACTCGGTCATTCTCGATCAGGACCTTGTAGTTGTCCGGATAGATCGGGACCGGATCCTGGGCGAGGACGACAGATCCGTGAAGCATGGCTGTGAGACATAGAGGCAGGGCGATTCGGGGCAGCATCGTCGGTCTCCGGATGAGTGAATTACCCGACGGCTGTAATGCAACCCGGAGCCAATCGGTTCCGCTGCTCGCCACCCTGCCCGTCTGCCATCCGCCGGGAACCATCTCCCACCCGAAGGCATTACAGCGCTCATCACACGCTGCCCTGCCCCAATTTTCGGAGGAGAATACCGGTCATGAAATCCATCGGCACACTGGTGATTGCTATGGCGATGGTCGCTTCGACGGCCACCGCTCAGTCGCAGATCACTACCAAGAAGGCGCTCACCCTGGACGGCGCGAAGGCCGTGGCCGCCGCCGCGGTGGCGGAAGCCAAGCGAGGGAACGAGGGCGGATCCATCGCCATCGTGGATGACGGTGGGAACCTGATGTACCTGGAGCGGGTAGAACCCACCTTCCCCGCCGGGGCGCACATCTCCACCGAGAAGGCCCGGACTGCCGCGCTGTTCCAGCGGCCGAGCAAGGTACTGGAGGACGCGATTGTCGGTGGGCGCGTATCCCTGTTGGCGGTGGTGCCGGGGCCGCTCCAGGGGGGCGAGCCGATCGTGGTGGACGGCCAAGTCGTAGGCGCTATCGGCGTGAGCGGGGCCGCCAGCGCCGCGCGGGATCAGGCGATCGCAACCGCCGGCGCAGCCGCGCTGGGCGGCAAGACCAGCGCGAGCAAGTAGGCGAGGACACCATCATGCGAGCCGCAATCATGGCAGGCATTGCCCTCCTCGCGCTGCCGGTCGCAGCCGCGCTGGGGCAAGCCGATGACAGCAAAGTGAAGATCCTCGGACACGAGCAGGTGAAGGCCGCCTTCGCCAAGGGGTCGCCCCTGATCGAGGTGAGCGACTACAAGATCCACGCGAGCCGGCGGGAGTCGAAGCCAGGCCTGGCCGAGATCCATACTCGTGACACCGATATCATCTACGTCCTCGAGGGCTCGGCCACGCTGGTGACCGGGGGAGAGGCGGTCGATGCCAAACTCACCGGCCCCGAAGAGCTGCGCGGCAGCGCCATCGAGGGAGGAGACAGCCGGGAGATCACCGTGGGCGACGTGGTCGTGGTCCCCAACGGCACGCCCCACTGGTTCAAGCAGGTGAACGGCCCTCTGCTCTACTACGTGGTGAAGGTTCGGCAGCAGAGCCGTGCCGGCAGCGTCGGAGCGATGTGATGAGACTCTACGCCGTCCCCCTCGCGCTGGCGATCGCCGCCGGGTTCACTGTCCCAGGAAGCGCGCAGGTCACCACCGACGCGCCGGTCGCCTTGCCCGCGGCGATAGTCGACCTGCGGACGGCCGAAGGCGCCGGCCTGGTCGGGGCGCAATGGCGGTATAGCGACGCCAAGGTGGTCGAGGTCGACCACCGCGACCCCGGACCCGACCTGCGGGCGTCCGGTCCCGCCAATCGGACCAACGACATCACGCCCCACGCCGGAGCTGCCGACTTCGACGACTCCGCCTGGCAGGCGATCGAGCCCACGGCCCTCGACGTCCGGCGATCCCACGGGCGCCTCGCGTTCAACTGGTATCGTACCGCCATCACCCTGCCCCATAAGGTGGCCGGCTTCGACGTGGCCGGGTCGAGCGTGGTGTTCGAGCTGGTGATCGACGACTACGCGGAGATCTGGGTCAACGGGAAGCTGCCGGTGGTGCTGGGCCAGACCGGCGGGCAGCTGGTCAAGGGGTTCAACGCGCCGAACCGAGTGGTTCTGACCACCGACGCGCGTCCGGGAGAGCGGTTCCAGCTGGCCATTTTTGGAGTGAATGGCCCGGTGTCGAACCCGCCGGTCAACTTCATCTGGATCAGGTCGGCGACGCTCGATTTCTACCGCAAGAACCAGGTCGGCGGCAGCACGGATGCCGGCGGCAAGGTGGTTCGGCTGGATCCGGCCGTGGACCAGATCGTGCCCCAGGACGCCAAGCTGGAGAAGCTGGCGGGGGGATTCCAGTTCACCGAAGGACCGGTCTGGCACCCGGACGGCTACCTGCTGTTCAGCGACCCCAATGCCAACACGATCTACCGGTGGTCCCCCGAGGGTCAGGTCACGGTGTACCGCACCAAGAGTGGGTACACCGGATTCGACATTGGCCGGTACCACCAGCCCGGCTCCAATGGTCTCACGCTCGACCGGGAGGGCCTGCTCACTATCAACGAGCACGGCAATCGCAGGGTAGTGCGCCTGGAGCGGCCCGGCAATCTGACGGTCTTGGCCGACCGGTACGAAGGGAAGCGGCTCAACAGCCCCAACGACCTGGTGTACCGGTCGGACGGAGCGCTGTACTTCACCGATCCCCCATTTGGCTTGCCGGAGGCATTCGACGATCCGGCGAAGGAGCTGCCCTTCAGCGGCGTGTACCTGGTCCGCGACCGGAAGCTGACGCTGCTTACCAAGGAGCTGAGCGGGCCGAATGGCCTCGCCTTCTCGCCGGACGAGAAGTACCTGTACGTAGACAACTGGGATCTCGGCCGCAAGGTGCTGATGCGCTACCCGGTGAAGCTCGACGGTACCCTGGGCCCGGGGAAGGTGTTCCACGACTTTACCAGTGAGCCGGAGGAAGTCGCGCTCGACGGGATCAAGGTGGATCAGCGGGGCAACGTCTATGTCTCCGCCCCCCGCGGGGTCTGGATCCTTTCTTCCGAGGGAAAGGCGCTGGGCCGGATCGAGACGCCGGAGCACGACGCGAACTTCGCCTGGGGCGACGCGGACGGGCGCACACTCTATCTCACCGCGAGCACCGGGCTCTACCGCATCCGGCTCAGCATCCCCGGCGTCCGGCCGCCGCTTGCGGTGCAGTCGGCCAGTCGGTAGACAGGCATCCACTCATGTTCACCACAGGGGCACAGAGGGCACACAGAAGAACAGCTGGTCTTGTTTTTCTCTGTGTGCTCTGTGCCTTTGTGGTGAACGCCATATCGGCGGAAGCCCAGTTGCACCCGCGGCCGGCGCGCGAGCCGATCATCCTACCGCTCGACCCGCGGTTTGACAGTCTGGTCCCTCCGGGGGCCCGGCTGGAAAAGATCGTGGACGATCACCAGTGGGCCGAAGGGCCGGTGTGGGTGCGACAGGGAGGATACCTCCTGTTCTCGGATGTGGTGAAGAATGGCATCTACCGGTGGAAGGAGGGCGAAGGGGAAAGCGTGTTTCTCCAGCCCAGCGGGTATACCGGCTCGGCACCATTCGCCGGCGCGGAGCCGGGATCCAACGGCCTCGCGCTGGATTCCAAGCAGAGACTGGTCTTCGCCAAGCATGGCGACCGACAGATCGTGCGTCTGGAGCCGAATGGGCGGATGACGACGCTGGCCGACAGGTATCAGGGGAAGCGCATCAACAGTCCCAACGATCTGGTCTTTCGCGCCAACGGCGACCTCTACTTCACCGACCCTCCCTTCGGCCTGCCGCGATCGTACGCCGACCCGGCGAAGGAGCTCCGGCATCAAGGCGTCTATCGGTTAGCCCCGGACGGACGGCTGACGCTCCTCACCACCGAGCTCAATGCGCCCAACGGAATCGCGTTCTCGCCAGACCAGCGGACGCTCTACGTATCCAACGCGGATGCAAGCCGCCTGGTGTGGATGGCGTTCGACGTAAAGCCAGACGGAACGCTGGGCGCGGGGCGAGTGCTGTACGATGGCACCCAGAGCTTGGCCGGCCGGAGAGGTACCGCAGACGGAATGAAAGTGGACGGGCGCGGAAACATCTTCGGCGTCGGGCCCGGCGGAGTGTACGTGTTCACTCCGGGCGGTGAGCTGCTCGGCTGGATCGACTTCGCTGGAAACGTAGGCAACGCCGCGTGGGGGGAAGACGGATCGACGTTGTTCATCACCGCGAACGCTGCGGTTTATCGGCTTCACACCTCGACGCGGGGGGCGAGCTGGTAAGGTAGAAAGAGCTTTAAACTAACATCGCAACGTACTGCATTTCAATAGCTTGCAGTGACGCTTTCAACCGCATTGTCATCCCGAGCGGAGCGAGGGACCTAGCCGGGAAGTCTCAGAACCGATCAGGAGGTCCCTCGCTCCGCTCGGGATGACATTCAGCGCTGATGGGCCAACACCTCCTGCTCCATCGCCAGCTCAGCCTCGAGACTCTCTCGATCACGATAGATCGACGCCACTGCGAGCGTTTTCTCACCGCGCCGAAATCGCACCACACAGTCGCGCGCCTTCACGTCGCCCTCGATCTCGAGCGCGTCCCATCGCTCGGCATGGCCGACGTAGTTGATCGGCACGTCGTAGTGCTGGCTCCAGAAGAACGGCACCGCATCGAAGCGATCTTCCAGGCCCAATATGCTTCGAGCCGCTGCCTGCCCCAGACGCTGCGCTACGACCCAGTGCTCCACCCGAATCTGTTCTCCGGTATGCGGATCCGGCCAGCGGGCAATGTCCCCTGCCGCGAAGACTCCAGGCGCGTCCGTCTCCAGCCGCTGATTCACCACGACTCCACGATCCACCGCCAGCCCGGCCGACTCGGCCAGCTCGATGTTCGGTCTCACCCCGATCCCCGCCACGGCGAAGTCGGCCGAGAGTCGGGTTCCGTTCTCCAACACCACGTCCCGATCTTCGATGCTCCCGGGCTTCTGTTCCAGGTGAAAGACTACGCCGTGTTCCTGGTGCAGCTCTCGAATAAAGTCGCCCAGCTCCGGCCCCAGCACCCGCTCCAACGGCCGCGACCCCGGTGCGACGACATGGACCTCCAGTTTGCGGGACCGGAGCGAGGCCGCCACTTCCAGTCCGATGAAGCTCGCACCCAGCACCACCACTCGGCGCGCCTTTTCGGCCGCGGCGATGATCGCACGGCTGTCGGCCAGGCTACGGAGATAGTAGACCGGCAGGCGCCCGCGGACCACCTGGGCCGGCAGTTGAATCGGGGTGGCGCCGGTCGCGAGCAGCAGCGCCCCGTATTCCCGATGGCTTCCGTCATCCAGCACGACGCGCCGCTGCTTGAGGTCCAGCTTTGTCGCCCGGCGTCCGCTGAGACGCTCGATCCCCTTCTCCTTGTCGAACTCCGGCGGCCGCAGAGGAAGCCACTCCTCCGGCGCGTTGCCGGCGAGATAGTCCTTGGAACAATTGGGACGATCGTAGGGGGCGGACGGGTCGGGGTCGATCACGGTGATCGGACCCTGATAGCCCTCGTCTCGGAGAGTCGCAGCCGCAATGTCGCCCGCCGCGCCCCCTCCGACGAGGACCACTGATTGAGGACGTTTCTTAGGGGACGGCGGTGAGACCCGCGGCTTGGCCTTCCCGGTCACGAGGATCTTGCCGCCACGCTGCTCCACCGTCCAGCAGCTTACCCCCCGGAGTGCGGGAGGGCGGATCGACTCGCCGGTGCGGAGACTGAAACAGGCGTGATGCCAGGGACAGCGCACCGTGTCGCCGACAATCAGTCCTTCCGGCAACGGTCCGCTGTAATGCGCGCAGGCGGCGCCGATGGCGAACCACTCGGACCCGCGGCGAACCAGCAGAACCGCCTCGCCGTCCGCCTGCCCCGCTAGAGTACCGCCGTCCGGAATCGAATCCGCCGGGACGCCCGCGGTGAGATCCGGCCCGCTAGGACCTTCCTGTCCTCCGCCCATGGTCGTGCGCTCCTCTCCGAGCAGGCCGACTGCCACGCTCGAAGCTAACCTGGATGGGACGAAGTCCGGGAGTTGGTCTAGCGGTCTTCTCGCCGCGGGCGCCCGCTGGTGTCGAACTCGCCGCCCCGGAACTCGAAATGGCCCTCGAGCAGCACTCGCGGTGGGAGGCCGAAATCGAGCGCGTACAGTAAGTGATGGGCGAGAACCCGATCGGCCAGCACCGCTGCCGATTCCCACTCTCCGGCGCGAATGCCGGGATAGAGCCGGGCGTGCTCCGGGCGCAGGCAAGCTTCCCGTCGACTTACTCGGGGAAGCGGTCCGGACATCCGCGGCGGACCTTCCCGAGCCTTCAGCGTGGGTGACACCATGGCAAGCCTCATTTTTCAGCGACTTCGCAATACACCTTTATAGCGCCTTTCGCCATCGTCAAGGTGTCGAGCAGCTGGCGATAGTTTTCCAGCCCGTCAACCCGGTGTGTGAGTAGTCGCCCTAACCAGCCCGGGTACTGGGCGTCGGCGTGGGCCATGTCCGTCACCCCCATCTCGAAGTATTCCCGGTTGGCGTTCACGGTCCCCACCATCACCTTGTTGCCCAGTACGAACTCCAGGTTGATCCGGTCGGCGGGGACTTCCACCTTCCGGTCCCCACCGGTGACGCTGGACAGCACCAGAACGCCGTTCTTACCCAGGGCCTGCATGCTCTCGAAGACCACGGTCGAGGCACCGGTCGCTTCGAAAATCAGGTCGAACGGTCCGTGGCGCTTGGCGCCCTCGACGATCGGCAGATCCACGGTTGACTCGTATCGGGCGCCCAGCGCTTCGATCAGATCAGAATTGAGATAGGGCCGCGGACTGCGTCCGAAGACGGTGACCTCGAGTCCGCGGAGCCGTAGCACCAGGGTCGCCAGGAGGCCGATAGTGCCCGCGCCCATCACCGCCGCGCGAGTAGGCCGCCAGACCCGCAGTCGGCGCTGGATCTCGTAGGCCTGTGCGATGCCCTTCTCTACTACGGTGGTCGGTTCCAACAGCACGGCGACGTCCTTGAGTCCCGGCGGGACCTTGACGATGTACTCCGGGTCGTCGACGTAATACTCGGTGAGATAGCCGTGCCGCAGGTTGATGCCTCGTTCGTAGTACACGTCGTCGGTGGTCATGTCGTAGGTGCCGATCTGGTCGTAGATACTGGAGCCCGGGCGGCGCACCGTGGCCACCACGTAATCTCCCGGCGCCAGCCCTCGCACGTTGGGTCCCACCGCCTCGACTCTCCCGAAGCTCTCGTGTCCGATGACCAGGAATTCGAAGCCCGGGGGTGCGGCGCCATACTCGGCAGCGTTGATCTCCTTGTCGGTACCGTCGACCCCCACTCGAAGCACCTTCACCAGCACGCCTCGCCCGCCCGGCACTTCGTCCACCGAGGGCTTGGGCAGCTCGGCCAAATGGACCGAGTCGGGCTTTCCGGGAAGCACCGCGATTGCCTTCATGAGGGTCTCTACCTTGGCCGGCGCCGCGGCGCGGCTGGGAGTCGACAGGGTTGCCGCACCGGCGGCATCGGAACGGGACATCGGGTGCTCCTCACCTCTCTACGAGTTGAACTACGTGACCGTCCGGATCGCGCACGCGGACGCCTTCGCGGAAGCCAAGGGCGGTGTCGGGAAGCGCGACCGTACCGGCCGAGACCAGCCGCAAGGCGCCTCGGCGCACCGCAGTCACGGCGGCGGCGGCGTCCGGCACCAGGATCGTCGTCTGCCAATGGACCAGGTCGTTGGCGCGCTCGTCGGCGGGAAAGGCACGGCCATCGCGGGGTGATAGATACTCCAGGAATTCGATTCCGGGACCGGCGGCGGCCCGCAGACCGGTGATCCTGAGCCGGGCGCCCGGCACGTTGTTGAGGTGCTCCTGCTCGGTGCCGAAGTTGAGGCTTTCGCCTGCCACCCGGAACCCCAGCACATCACGGTAAAAGGCCAGACTGGCCTTGGTATCGCCTACCACGATGGCAGTATGGTCGATGCCGAGGAACAACCGCCCGCCTGGCCGCTGCCAGCGAGGGTCTCCCTTGTCGGGCGGAAATTGTAGCACTTCGAGCGGATGTCCGTCGGGATCACGAAAGTAGAAGGCACGGATGCCCGCGGCGTTGGGTATGGTCTTGGGCAGAAGCTGGGGCGCGGTGGAGGCGTGCTGCACCTTGAATTGGCGCAGCCGCGCGTAAGCCCGGTCCATATCGCTCACGATAATGGCCACGTGCTGAAACCACCGGTCGTTGCTGCGCGAATCGGCGGGTGCCGGCTTGCCCCGAGGCGCGAGATACTCGGTGAGCTGGAGATATTCCCGCCCCAGCCGCATCCGGACCACTCGGGCTCGGGCCCCGAATACGCCTTGCAGCTCTTCGTAAGGGCTGCCTGCGAGCTCGTCGTCGGTCACCTTCTCGAAGTCGAGCACTCGGGAGTAGAACTCGATCGATCGGTCCATGTCGGACACGGTAAGTCCGACCATCGCGACCGCCTGGGCCTTGACCGCGGCCGCCTGTGGGGACGATACGCCTCGGCCCTGCCAGGGATGCCGGGTCTGGGCGCTAAGAGTTGGCGCACCCAGCAGAACCGCCAGCAGCAAGGCCCGACGGCTCATGAGCCTACACCCGCCGGCTGCGCGGCCGGCATCGGGTTACTCGCCTTCGCTCCCAGGCGCTCCAGGATCCGATCACCCACCCGAAGCGCGTTCGCCATGATGGTGAGCGCCGGGTTCACCGCGCCGCTCGAAGGGAAGAAGCTTCCGTCCACTACGTACAAGTTGTCCACCTCGTGGGCTCGGCAGTTGGGGTCGAGGGCCGAGGTATGAGGGTCGCTCCCGAAGCGGATGGTCCCATTCTGATGGGCGACGCCAGCCAGCGGGATTCGCTGCCCGACGAAGAGATTCCGGGAGAACAGTCCCTGGTGGCAGTCGTGGCCGTGGACTGCGCATTTGGTCTGCTGTTGCATCAGCGACTCGAGCTTCTTGATCAGCCGCCGGTGCCCTTCCTCGTTATTAGGCCGATAGGAGAGCACGATCCGCCCCTCTCGGTCGAGGGTCACCCGATTCTCCGGATCGGGCAGATCCTCCGAGGTGAGCCAGAAGTCGAGCGAGTGCTTGCCCATCAGATCCAGCGTCCATCCCGGAGCGATCGCCGGCGCGCCGGCCGATAGAGTCACGCCATCGAGCTTACCCACAAAGGAGATGTGCCCCATGGGAAAGGACCACTCTGGGCTGCCGAAGTAGAAATCATTGAGACCGAGCGACTTCTGAAAAACGGTCGGGTTGGGGCAGCGGGAGAGCGCCATGAGCACCGAGTTGACATGCCCCATGTAGTGCCTGCCGACGACATCGGATCCGTTGGCCAGGCCGCGAGGATGCTGATCGCTCACCGAGCGGAGCAGCAGCGCCGCGGAGTTGATGGCCCCGCACGATACAACGACGATGTCCGCGCTGTAGCTCTCCCGCGCGCCCTCCCGCTCCACCAGCACGCGAGTGACCTCTCTCCCCGAGGCGCTGGTCTCCAGCCGCGAGACGTGCGCGTTGGTCAGCAAGGTTACGTTGGGTGACTCCAGCGCCGGGTCGACGCAGATCACCTGCGCGTCGGACTTGGCGTACACCAGGCAGGGGTGGCCGTCGCAGGTTCCGCAGCGGATGCACCGGCTGCGCCGGCGATCCTGCTCGTTGAGCATCACGCCGAGCGGCACGTGGAAAGGCTTGAGGCCCAGCCGGGCCCAGTCGTCACTGAGCTGCTGGATCCGCGGCTCGTGGCTTACCGGGGGATACTTGTACCCGGCGCTGGCGGGCGGCTCGGTCGGATCGACGCCACGCTCACCGTGCACCTGATAGAGGTGCTCCGCCTCGGTGTAGTAGGGCTCCAGCTCGTCGTAGGAGATCGGCCAGGCGGGAGAGACGCCGCCGTGATGCCGCAGCTCCCCGAAGTCCTCCTTGCGAAGCCGGAAGAGTGCCGCGCCGTAGAACTTGGTGTTCCCCCCGACCCAGTAGTTGGTGTGCGGGTGCAGCTCCTTCCCATCCCGGTCGCGCCACTTCTCCTTGGTCTGATACTTCCCTTCCACGTTGACCGCGCGGGTGTCCCAGTTGTCCTTCTCCCGAGGGACGTAGTCCCCCCGCTCCAGCAGGAGGATCCGCTTCCCGGAGGCCGCCAGCCGGTAGGCGAGTGTGCCTCCGCCTGCGCCGGTGCCAACTATGATTGCGTCGTAACGTTGGGACATATGGGTTTCTGGCTATCGGCTATCGGCTACCGGTCCATGTAAGCGGAGCGTCGCTGCTCAGGACCGATAGCCGATAGCTGATAGCCTACTTGGCACTCATGGATGATCTATTCGGGGTCACTACCAGCCGCAACACGTCGGTCGTCTTCGGATAGCTGAACCGGTCGCGCACCCGGGCGATTCCCTGACGTTCCGGGGTGCCGGCGGCCGCGTCCTTCTGTCGCGGGCCCTGGTTGGGACCGAGTCCGGGCTCCTCGTTCACTTCGGTGCCGGCATCCCACAGGGTGACCTGGCTGGTCATATCACCGGTCACCGGCTTGCCCGATGAGTTGAAGAGCGGGATCGGATGGGCGTTGGCATAGAACAGGTCGTTCGATTGACCGAACATCCACGCCAATGAAAGCTCCTGGCCCGGCTCCGCGGTGATCTCAAACTCGTACCTCTGGCCGGGACCGATCGGGCCACTGTCCTGCGACCCAACCGGCCCATCGTTGGCGCCTACCGACACGACGCCCTCGACCCGAGCCAGCGACTTGCTCAACGGCCCCGGGTTGCCGGTCTCGGCCAGGGTCTCGAGGCCCTGGCCCTCGTCGACCTTGCCGCCGGTGAAGATCGGGGTGGCAGCACCGGTCTGCACCACCCACAGCACCGGGGCGGAGACGAATGGCGCGCTCTTGCCGTTGGAGAGCTTGAGCACTTCACCCTTGGAGACGTTCTCGACCAGAACGGTGAACTTGGTGGCGGACGGAGCGCCCTGGGCGGTGAGCCCCTGGGTCAGCCCCAGCGCCGCCAGCGTCAGCGTTGCAGCGCGAATGAGCGACATGATGGATTCCTCTTCAGGACGCAGGGGTGAGCGGCGCCGTCGCGAAATTCACGCTGAAACGGCGACACCAGATGGTGACCGCGCGGTATTTGTCGAGGTCGAGGTCGGCGGGGATCTCATAGTTCTGGTCGCCCTCGGTGCCTTTGAGCTTGCCCAGCTCGACGAAGCCCGCCTTGGTGACGGTCTCGTTGTCCGCAGCATCGGCGGCGGCGACCAGGTACACCCGCACGTCGGGGCCATTCGAGGTGCTGAACTCGGTGAGACGCAGCAGCCGTTTGCCGCCGCCCAGGTCGTGCACCGTGGCGGCCCCTTTGGTCTCGTGGGCTACCGAGTGGAATTGGCCGCTCAACAGGGTGCCAGACACGGTGGCGCCGGTGCTCGCCATTGCGGTTTCGGGGGGCAGGCTCTCGTTCACCTTGGTCCTGACGAACAACAGCTCCGGGCGGAACAGATACCAGCCGATCGCGGCCACGGCGACCAGACCGATGATCCAGGTACGGCGTTTCATCCTTCCTCTCCTTCGTGAGTTGGTTGCAGTGCGATGACCGGCTGTAATGCCGATTGCACGAGGAAGGTTCCCGCAGCCGCATCGGACCTTGCCGCCTCCCGGTACTCACAGTGAATGCATGTCGACTCGGTGTCATGCACCATCTTGGCGCAGAAGACGGCGTCGGGTCCTCGGCGCCGCAGGTACAGCTGGGCCGCTCCGAGCATGCCGATGACCGGCGCCAGGAAGTAGATCCAGATCGCAGTCCAATCCCCCGCCCACACGGCCGAGCCTACCGTACGCGCCGGGTTCATGCTCATTCCCGAGAGTGGAGCCTCCAGGGTGATGAAGGTCGCGACCAGCAATCCGGCCCCGATTCCGGTGAATCGGGCGATCCGGCGACGGTTGGAAACCTCCAGGACCATGGTCATCAGAACGAACGAGATCACAAGCTCGGCCAGAAACGCCGCGCCGGCTCCATGAGTGCCGGGCCGGGTCACCGCATAGTGAACCGCCGCGTTTTCCAGCAGGCCGCCCAACACCAGCGACGCGAGCAGAACCCCGAGCACGCCACCGATGAACTGCGCGGCGACGTAGGCAGCCGCGTCGTGAGGGGCCATCCGCCCCAATCGGGTGAAGGTGAGGGTCACGGCCGGATTGAAGTGGGCGCCGGACCGCATGCCCCACGGCGAATAGATGAGGGCGATGGCGGTTCCACCCATGGCGAGGCCAATGAGAAACCGCCGGACCGTGGCATCGGGAATCGCACGCAGAAGGGGTGAATCGGGATGAAACAGCAGCACGGTGAATCCGCAGGCCGACACCATGAACAGGCCGAGCAGCGCGGCCTCGATGGCGTACTCCCGCCAGTGACCGGCTTTCACGCGCCGGCCTCGACCGGAGCAGGCATCGGCGCGGTGGGCTGTTCAGCCAACACCTGGAGGTCGAGCCGCAGCATTTCCGCCGCCGACCAGGCCTGAAAGGGGCATCCGCGGGGAGTGTGCGGCGGTTCGGCATCGGCAATCTCGGATACATGCCCCACGCCGGCCTGAGCGAGATGCTCTTGCAGAGGCTCCAGGAACCTCCGCCGAGCTCGGCTCCCTCACCTCACGCCCTCCACCGCGGACTCGCACCCAGGCCTCGACGAACGGACCGAGCAGCCAGGGCCATACGGTGCCTTGATGGTAGGCGCCGTCCCGGGCGCGGATGTCGCCCTGATAGTGAGGCTGGTAGCCATCGGAGCCGGCGGCCAGGGTGCGCAGTCCCATCGGGGTCCACAGCACTCGCTCCACCGTGTCCACCACTTGCCTGGCGCGCTCACCTTGGAGCAGCGCATAGGGCAAGCCACCGGCGGCGAAGATCTGATTGGGCCGCAACGAAGCGTCCAGCCGTCCGGGAACGTGGTCGGCATCGACGACGTCATAGAGACAGCCTTGCGCCTCGTTCCAGAACCGTTGCTCGAAGGCCGCCCTGCCCCGTTGGAAGATCTCGCGGTACTCCGGCGCGAGCTCGCTCGCCGCTCGGAGCGCGTTGAGCCAGAGCGCCTGGATCTCCACCGGCTTGCCAATCCTCGGAGTCACGACCCAGTCGCCCACCTTGGCATCCATCCAGGTGAGCTGCACTCCCGGCTCGCCGGCGGCGAGCAGACCATCGTCGGCCACCCGGATTCCATAGCGGGTCCCCCGGATGTGCCCCGCGAGGATCTCTCGAACCGCCTCGCCCAGGATACGGCGGTCACGCGGCGGCACTCCCCTGCCGCGTAATTCCAGCGAGCGGAAGTAGTCGAACACCGCGACGACGTACCAGAGAGAGGCGTCCACCGTGTTGTACTCCGGCGCGTCGCCCTGGTCCACGAAACGGTTGGGCAGCATCCCCTCAGACACTAGACCGGCCCATTCGAACAGAATCGAGCGAGCGTCGCTCAGCCGTCCGGTAGCGAGACAGAGTCCCCTCAGCGAGATGAGCGTGTCGCGGCCCCAGTCGGTAAACCAGGGATATCCTGCCACGATGGTGCGGCCGGAGCCGCGATTGACGAGGTACGCGTCTCCTGCGCGCTCCAGTCGGGTGCCGAAGCGGGCGCGCCGTGCCCGCTCCGAGCGGCGCAGCCGGGGGTAAATCTCGCTCGCAGCCCCCTCGGGCAGGGATCCGGCAGCGCCAAGCAGCAGGATGGCGTCGCCCTCCGCGAGATTCCACCGAATGATTCCGGGCGAGGCAAGATCCTCCTCGAAGTCCAGCCCGCGCGCCCGCTCCTCCTCGTACCAGAAGCTCTGGTACCATTGGCCATCGTGAGTGTACCGGCCGTTGCTGAGCGCGATGACACCGGGAACGCCGTCGTACGGACGCCAGCCGACCCGGTCGCCCCTGACCTCGGCATCGAAGCGGAACGCCGGGTTGCGATGGTGCAGCGCGTGAGAGTCGCGTCCGGAGAGAAAGGGCCGCACGGCGAGCGTGGCGGTGGCGCCCGGTCCGTTTGCCCGCCAGCGAAGCGCAACCAGCGGGAGCCCATGGGGAACGAAGAGCGAGTGCTCGATCCGAGTCCCGTCTCGCAGCCGAAGGGTCCACGTCGGCCAGGGCTCGTCGGTGAATCCCTCTACTACCGCGCCGCCCTCAGGCGCGATGATTCCCGGTGCGTACCGCTGGCGGGTGAGGAATTCCGCCGGAGCATCGGGCGACCGGGGCTCCAGCCACGCGTCGAGCCCGTTCACCAGCACCATCCGGCCGGTCGGGGGAGTGGTGGCAGCGAGCAACAGCGCGTGGTAGCGCCGAGTTCGCACGCCGGCGGTGGTACCCGAAGCAAAGCCGCCCAGCCCGTCGGCCTCCAGCCATTCGGTGCGCTCGTCCAGCGGAACCGGCTGGCTCATCGCCGGCTCGGGGCAAGACGGGCCGGGCTGCGCCTGCGCAGAACAGCGGCGGCTCCTTCGCCTCGCTGCCGCGCGAGATCCTCGACGCACCGCACCGCGAGTGCGGTCCAGCCGGTTTGATGACTCGCCCCTACTCCCCTGCCGTTGTCACCGTGGAAGTATTCGTGGAACAGCACCAGGTCTTTCCAATGGGGATCGCTGGCCCAGCGGAGATCGTTTCCATGGCAGGGCCGTCGGCCCTCAGCGTCGGCCAGGAACAACCGCGCCAGGCGAGTCTCTAACTCGAGCGCCACCTCTTCAAGGTTCAGCATTCGGCCGGAGCCGATCGGGCACTCGACCTGAAATTCCGGGCCATAGAAATGGTGGTACCGCTGCAGGGCCTCCAAAATCAGAAAGTTGATCGGAAACCAGATCGGCCCTCTCCAATTGGAGTTCCCCCCGAACAACCCGGTGTTGCCTTCTCCGGGCACGTAGTCGACCCGGAAGGGCATTCCCATGACGTCGAACCGATAGGGATGGTCGTGGTGAACCCGGCTCACCGAGCGAATGCCGTTCGGCCCCAGAAATTCGGTCTCGTCCAGCACATAGCGGAGCATCCGCTCCAGCCGTTCGCGGGTGGGGATGGCCAGCAACCGCTTCTCTTGGCCGTTGTGTTCCCGGGGTCGCATGCAGGCGATGCTGCGGGCCAGGTCCTCGCGGTTCTTGAGGAACCAGTTCAGCCTCCGCTTGAATCCCTCGAGATGGGCAAAGGCCGTCTCATCCAGCACCTCGACCGCGATGAGCGGCATCACGCCGACCAGCGAACGGACCCGAAGCGGAATGTGCTGCCCATCGACGTGCAGCTGGTCGTAGTAGAAGCCTTCGTCGTCGCTCCAGAGCCCGGTCCCGCCCAGGTTGTTCATCGCGTCCGCGATGGCAATGAAGTGTTCGAAGAACTTGGAGGCGAGGTCTTCGTAGGCTGGGTCTTCGCTGGCCAGCTCCAACGCCATCGAGAGCATGGTGTTGCAGTAGAAGGCCATCCACGCCGTGCCGTCGGCCTGCTCCAGATGGCCCCCAGTAGGGAGCGGCTGGGAGCGGTCGAAGACACCGACGTTGTCCATCCCCAGGAAGCCGCCGGCGAAGAGGTTTCTGCCTTCGGGGTCCTTCCGATTCACCCACCAGGTGAAGTTGAGCAGCAGCTTCTGGAACGCGCGCTCGAGGAACAGGCGATCCCGGCCGCCCCGGGGTCCGGTCATCTTGTACACCCGCCACACCGCCCAGGCGTGCACCGGCGGGTTCACGTCACCGAAGGCGAACTCATACGCCGGGATCTGACCGTTGGGGTGCATGTACCATTCGCGAAGGAACAGCAGGAGCTGCTCCTTGGCGAAGTCCGGGTCGATCCGGGCGAAGGGAATCATGTGGAAAGCGAGATCCCACGCCGCGTACCAGGGGTACTCCCACTTGTCCGGCATCGAGATCACGTCGCGGTTGTAGACGTGAGGCCAGTCGCTGTTGCGCCCGGAGAGCCGCTCCGGCGGCGGTGCCGGCTGCGCCGGATCGCCTTCCAGCCAGTGCTGGAGCACGTAATGGAAAAACTGCTTGGTCCAGAGCAGGCCGGCATAACCCTGGCGCATCACCCGGCGCTCGTCCTCGGTCGCGAGCGGCGGCGTACGCTGGTCGTAGAACTCGTCGGCTTCCTCGATTCGGGCCGCAAACGTCCGGTCAAAGTCGGCGCCGAACGCCTGCCGCCCCCGCGCCGACACGGCCTCCCGGAGGCGCAGTCGAACCACCCGGCTGCCGCCTGCGGGAATATTCAGGGTGTACAGCGCCGCGGCCTTGGTCCCCAGCTCCTCGGGGTTCACCGCCTCGCGCTCGCCGCCGATCAGGTAGCGATGAAAGGCGTCCTTCACGTACGGCTGAGTATTGGGTGAGCCGTAGAGCCGGGCGACATTGGTCTCGTTGTCGGTGAACAGCAGCTCGGGGACACCATCATCCAACGGCTCGACGTCGAAGTCGTATTCACCCAGGCTGGCGTGGCTCGCCGCGATGGCGCCTGGGCCGGCGCGCCGGAGCCAGGGCTTGGGCCAGTAGCCTTCACCTTGGCGACCCCAGCTCCAGGTGTTCCGGAACCAGAGGGTCGGCAGCAGGTGGAGCGTGGCCGCCTCGGGTCCCCGGTTCGCGACGGTGATCCGGATCAGGAGATCGTCGGTGTCCGCCTTGGCGTACTCGGCAAAGACGTCGAAGTAACGATTGTCGTCGAACACCCCAGTGTCGAGCAGCTCCAGCTCGGCGTCGAGCTTCCCCCGCTCCCGATTCTCCCGCACCAGCCGTTCGTAAGGGAACTCGGCCTGAGGGTACTTGTAGAGCGCTTTGAGGTAGGAGTGGGTGGGGGTGGAATCGAGGTAGAAGTACTGCTCCTTCACGTCCTCACCGTGGTTGCCCTCCGGACCAGTGAGTCCGAAGAGACGCTCCTTCAGGATGGGATCGCGCCCGTTCCACAGCGCCAGTGCAAAGCAGAGCCGGCCCTGCCGGTCGCACACGCCAAGGAGTCCGTCTTCGCCCCAGCGATAGGCGCGACTTCGGGCGTGGTCGTGAGGGAAATAGTTCCAGCAGTCACCGTTGGCCGAGTAGTCCTCCCTCACGGTCCCCCACTGGCGCTCGGAGAGGTAGGGCCCCCACCGCTTCCAGTTCCGCTCTCGTGTGCCGTCCTCGGTCAGTCGCTTGGCCTCGGCGCCGCTCATGGCGCGTCCTCCTGGCGGGGCTCGCCCGCGAGCTTGGCGTGAATCGCGGCCAGCAGGTCGGGCGGCCCCGCGATGCGCTGAAGCCGTTCCCGGATCTCGCGTACAACGGTGGCCTCGAACCGGTATTCGCCGGCGCAGACCACACAGTCTTCGAGATGGGCTTGGACCCGGCGAATCTCGTCAGTGGAAAGATTTCGGTCGATATAGTCGTCCAGCCGCTGAAAGACCTCCTCGCAGCTCAGACGGTGTTCGTCAGGCATCAGCCGCCCGCCCTTTCAGGGTTCTCTGCGGCACAACGCCACGAGGGTGGAAATGGTTCCAAGAGAGGGATGGTCACCCTCACGGCTAGCCAGCCGCGCAGATCCCTCGCTCCTCAGCGACTTCCCACAAGGCCTTTTGCAGCATCCGTCTGGCCCGGTGCAGCCGAGAGCGTACCGTCCCCACCGGACACCCGACGACCTCGGCGATCTGCTGGTAAGAGAGGTCATCGATAAAGTAGAGGGTGGCCACCACCCGATACTCGGCCGGTAACCCGTCCATCGCCTCCGACACCTGCTCGGTATCGATCTTGTCCATCAGCGCCGACGCGGGGTCGGAGTCCCGGCCGTGCATACCGGCTTCCGAGGTCCGGCTATACAGATAGAGCGGAGGAACGTCCTCGGTGCTCAGATTGGCCCGCTCGTGCTTTTCTTTGCGGAAGCGGCTGTAGAACGCATTGGTGAGGATCCGGAAAAACCAGGCCTTGAAATTGGTGCCCGGCTGGAACGAACCGAACGCCCGGAAGGCAAGCAGAGCCGCGTCCTGGACCAGGTCCTCCGCCTCGCTCCGATCCCGCGTCAACCGAACCGCCGTGCCGAACGCCATCGAGAGGATCGGAGTCAGCAGCGCTTCGAATTCCTGCTGGATCGGAGAGGCGTCAGGATTCGTCATGAGGGACCCTCCCTGAGCAGTTCCTCCACCAGCGGGGGGCAGTTGATGATCGCGACCGCTCCGGTGACCAGATCCCGCAGCAGGTCGGATCGCCCGCTGGTCCAGATAGCTCACGTCGGCCAGGTCGAGCAGGACTCGGCGATTCCGACCCAGTAGCTGCTAAGCATTCATCCTCCAAGTAGCCCTACCCACTCGGCGACGATCTGGCCCTCTGCCTTCAGAACGACCCATGGGGGAGCTGGGTGGTGCGGGTCAAACGGAGCATCAGGACCTCAGTTTGTGAAACCGAGTATCGTGAACCGGAAAAGCAGGCCGCGTGCCGGAAGCGCAGGGCTCGGCGCTAGTCGTTAAGTCGTGTTTTGAATAAGGAGTTAGAAGTTCTGAGCGGAAGGCCGGAGCCGGAAGAATTGGGAAATTCACTCCCAATTGGATTGGGAAAGTCACGAAGATTGGGATCGCGCCCCGGGCGGATGATCCCTAAGTTTTTTCATCCGGGCCTCAAGCGTAGTGGGCTTGAGGCCGAGCAATCTGGGCAGCGCCACGCGGCCCGCTGACCCGCCAGCCAGTCTCCTCCAGCGCTCCAAAATCCGTTCCCGGGTCAGTCCTTGTGGGCGGAGTCCCCGGCGGATTGGAACCGGCTGCCACCGGAAGCGCGATCCATTCGCCTAGCTCCAACGTCGTCCCCCGGCTCACAATCACCGAGCGCTCGAGAATGTTGGCGAGCTCGCGCACGTTTCCCGGCCAGGAGTAGCCGACCAGGGTATCGAGCGCCGATTTCGGGATCGTATCGATCCGCCGTCCCATCTTGGCGGCGTACTTCATCACGAAGTAGCGAACCAGGCCGGGGATGTCTTCCCGCCGCTCGCGCAGACGCGGGCGTGCGGATCGGAAATACATTGAGCCGATAGTAGAGGTCGGCGCGGAAGCGCCCCGCCTCCACCGCCGCCTCGAGATCCTTGTGGGTCGCCGCGATGACCCGGACGTCGACCTTGATCGTTCTCTGGCCGCCGACCCGCTCCAACTCGCCCTCCTGGAGCACGCGGAGCAGCTTGACCTGGAGATCCAGCGAGAGGTCGCCGATCTCGTCCAGGAAGATGGTGCCGTCGGCCGCCAGCTCGAAGCGCCCGACCTTCCGGCTGACCGCCCCGGTAAACGCGCCCTTCTCGTGCCCGAACAGCTCGCTCTCCACCAGGCCGGCCGAGATCGCGCCGCAGTTGACCGTGACCATCGGATGATCCTTCCGGGCACTCAGGTTGTGGATCGCGCGGGCGATCAGCTCCTTCCCAGTGCCGGTCTCACCGGTGATCAGGACCGTCGTGGCGGTCGGCGCCACCTGCTCCACCTGGTGCAGCACGCGCTGCGAGCGCGGAGCTCCGGCCGATGATCTCCTCGAATCCCTGCTGCTGCTTGACTTCTTCCATTAAATACACGTTCTCCGCTTGCAGCCGGTCGCGAAGCTGGGCGATCTCGGTCAAGGCGACCCGCAGCGCTTGTTCGCCCCGCTTGGAGTCGTCCACGTCGCTGCAGACGCCGAACCACTTGAGGATGGTGCCCTCGGAATCGCGCATTGGTATGCTGCGCGCCCTGAACCAGCGGTATTCGCCGTCCGCGCGACGAAAACGGTATTCGGCATTGAAGTCCTTCCCGGTCTGCATCGACTCCTTCCATTGGGTCATGGCGCGATCCCGATCGACCGGGTGCAGCGCCTCGGCCCAGCCATAGCCCAGCGCTGCCTCTGAGGTCATGCCGGTGTAGTCCAGGAATCGCTGGCTGACGTAGTCGCATGACCCGTCGGGCGAGTTGGTGTAGAGCACCTCCGGCACAGTTTCGGCGAGCGTGCTGTAGCGGAGCTGGCTTTCACGCAGCGCGTCTTCCGCCCGCTGTCTCTCCAGCTCGGTGCCGGCCCGAGTCGCGAAGATCCTGAGCAGGGCCAGGTCCTGGTGCTCCACCGACAGCGCGCGATCGTGGATGACCGCGATGTGCCCGATCACCCGTCCCATCGAGTTTCGCAGCGGCACGCCGAGGTAGCCTTCGGCGCCGAGGGTCAGCAAGTCGCGATCCTCGGGGAAGAGGGCGGCGACGTCTTTGGGATGGAAGCAGATGTCGCCCGCGATCACCGCTTCGCAGGGGGTGCCGGCGAGGGGGAAGCTAACGTTGTCCCCAAATGCCTCCCCTTGCCAATAAGCGAGCGTGGAGACCCGGTCTCCGGCGTCACCCACGACCTCGGCCACGAACCCGTACTTGGTGTGCAGGAGGAGCGCCGCATGTCGGGCCACCGCGTGGAAGAACTGCACGCCGGTGAGCGACGCCGTCTCCTCCGTGATGGTCCGGAGCGCCTCCTCCATCCGGGTGCGGTCGGCGATCTCTCGCCTGAGCCCCAGGTAGAGCTGGGCATTCTGGATGGCGATCGCGGCCTGGGAGGCCAGCACTTGAATCAGCGCCAGCCGCTCGGGCGTGAACACCCCGGTCGCGAGGTTGTTCTCCAGATAGATCACTCCGAGCAGACGACCCTGATTGATCAACGGTGCAGCGAGGGCCGAGCGCGGCTGCTGGCGCAGGACGTAGGGATCGTGACGATAGCGGTCGTCGTTCCGCGCATCGAGGAGGACCAGGCTCTCCGAGGTCCGCCTGACGTGGTTGACGATGACGATCGGAAGTGAGCCCGTTGAGGTGAGCGGCGGCGCGTCGTGGACTTGGACGGTCACGTGCTCGCCCGAGCCTTGGGCATGCACCCGCGGGGCCCCATCATGCTCCAGCACCAGCCCGCCCCGCTCGGCGCCAGCATTCTCGATGGCAATCGCCATCATCTTCTCCAGCAACCGCTCCAGCTCGATCTCACCGGCCAGGGCCCGGGCAGCCTTCATGACGGTGATGAGGTCGAGACTGCTGATCTCGGCCCGCGTGGTAGACTCCGCCGTGCCTGTGGCGGGGAGCCCTAGGGGTTCCAGCCTCAGTCTCTCGGTTCGGGCTTGCGTGTGCAGCGAGCCATACCGGCGGTCCAGATCGGAAACCTTCGCCGTCGCACCCCATCGGGCATAGGCGTCGCGGGCCTCGGCCAGGAAGACGGCCGCAACCCTGGTCTGCCCGCGTTCCAGCCAGTACCTGCCGTAGAGTTCGTTCGCCAGCGCCTGGTGCTGAATCATGCCTGTCTCCACGGCGTAGGCGATGGAGCGCTCATAGCGCTCAAGCGCATCCATTGCCCGACCCGAGATCCGTTCGAATTCGGCCGATAGCAGCAGTGACTGGCACAGAAAGTTCTCGGGACAGCTTTCCGCTAGAGCCGCAAGCGCCTGATACGCTCTCTCCAACTCCTCGAGGTAGGTCCTTCGCTCCGCCTCAGCCGCGCCGGCATAGTTGGCGGCCAGGGTGAGGCCATGCCAGAAATCGAACAGGACCGGCCAGATGGTCCCCGAGAGGTGATACACGACGGCGCGCGCCGTCCGGGCCGCTTCCAGCGCCTTGCCATGATCGCCGAAGAGGTAGCACAGCTGGAGCTTGGTGACGGCATGAAAGGTCAGGAAGAACGGATTGTCCCGATACCGCTCCACATAGTCGCTCTCATCGATGCCCTCACCGGAGAGCGAGAGTGGGGTTGCGGTGTTCCCCTGCAGCGCGCGGGCCCAGTTCAGGATGATCATCAGAGAATCGGCGAAGCCGGCCGCCTTCAGCCGTCTGACCAAAGCGACGCTGGGGGCCGTAATCCCGAATGAAGTGTTCCAGGTCGTTGGTCGAGAGCATAGCCGGCCAGGCCTCGGTGCTCGCCCCATAGGCTGCATACAGGAAATCTCCGCTTTCCAGCCCGCTGCGGCAGGCTTCGCGCGCGTATGGAATGCAGCTCCGCATCGGCTGGCACCAGAGGTTCACATGGGCATGAAACTGCTGATGAATCTTGGCCCGCCTGCGGGAGTCATTAAAGCGCTCGTTTACCCGTAAGGCCAGCTTGCCAAATTCGTAAGCCGATTGGTAGTCGCCCCGCACCGGCCCGACTGTGATCGCATGGGTCACGTAGCCGTAGGCCGATTCCTCCACATTGCCGTGCACCAACGAGAGGCGCACCATGGTGGCGGAGATCAGGTGGGCCAACACCGGATCTCCCAGGATGTAGGCCGAGGCCCATATGTCCGTCAGAATGTTCATGACCATCCGGACTTCCGGGTCGGTCATGGCCGGCAGATCGGCCAGGGTCGAGATGCTGCGGCCGCCCAGCAGAGAATGGATGGCCGCGATCTCACGTTCCAGGGCGTCTTGTCTCTCCGCCGCGGTGTCGGGAAAGGAAACCTGAAAGAGGCCCAGACCCTCCCGCGCACTCGCCAGCGCATCGCCGTAGCGCGACATGGTTTCGTACTGGAGGCTTCGCAGGCGGCATACTGTCGCCTTGTCCACCTTGGTGGCCGCGCGCTCCAGGAGTAGCCCGAACCGCTGGTCCGCTTCCTCGAAGTATCCGCAGAGGTACTGGCACTCGGCGGCTTCCAGGTGCAACGCGAAGGCGAGGGCGTAGTCCGCGTCCCACAGCTGGTCGGTCACCAGCTCGAGCCCCGCCTTCAGATAACCCGAGGGCCGCCTCATGCGCGGTGGAAGACTTGGCCTTCTGGCCAGCCCTCAGGTTGAGCCGGGCCAGCCCGACCGCCTCCTCCCTATCCTCGATGAGGTCCCGCCCGAGGTTCAGGTGATGGACGATGTCAAAGATCTTTTCGTCCGCCTGGTCGGCGGGAATCCGGGAGCGCAGGAGCCGCCCCACCGTCAGATGCACGCTCTGCTTTCGCGTCGCGGGAATCATGGCGTAGGCAGATTGCTGCACCCGGTCGTGCAGAAAGGAATAGCCTCCTGGCATGGCCGCCGGCCGGATCAGTCCTTCCAGGATGGCCTCGGTGAGATCATCCCCGGTCTCCGCCGGGGATTGCTCGCTCACCAGCGCGAGGGTTGCTGGTCGAACGGATTTCCGATACAGGCCGCGAGCATCAGAGCGCGCTGGGTCCGGGCGGACAGTCGCTGAATCTTTCGGGTCATGAGGTCGATGACGTTGTCGGTCATCTCCGCATCGGCGATCGCCTCCATTTCGAACGTCCAGCGCTCCCGCTCGTAGTCGAACCTCAGCAGCTCGGCGTCCCTTAGCGCCTTGAGGAACTGGCCCACGAAGAACGGATTGCCTTCGGTCTTTTGAGACACGAGAGCGGCCAACGGCTCGGCATCAGCGGGCTCGCAATGCAGCGTGTCGCGCACCAGAAGGTTGAGGTCCGGTAGTCCCAGCGGCTTGAGAGGAAGGCGTCCCACGGTCACGCCGGCTGCTGTCAGCTCGGTGAGAGTCCGCCACAACGGATGGGTGGCATCGACCTCATTGTCCCGGTAGGCACCAATCAGCAGGAGACCCTCGATGTCCGCGCGGGTCAGAAGCGGTTCCAGCAGGTTCAGCGTCGCCGAGTCGGCCCACTGCAAGTCGTCCAGGAAGATGACCAGAGGGTGGTCTCGCCGAGCCAACGCGCCGAGGAAGTTCTGGAATACCAGCCGGAAGCGGTTCTGCGCCTCTGCCGGGGCCAGCATTGGTGGCGCCGGGTACCGGCCGAGGATCGCCTCCACCTCGGGCACTACCTCGGCGAGCACGGCGGCGCCGGCTCCCAACGCGTCGATCAGCCGTGCCCGCCAGATCGCAAGCTGCGCTTCATCTTCGGTGAGTAGTTGCCGAATCAGCTCACGGAATGCCTGAAGCAGTCCGCCGTACGGGACCCTGACGATCTGGTCGAACTTGCCGCCAATGAAGTATCCCTGCCGCCGTGCCAATGGCTTGTAGAGCTCCCGAATGAGCGAAGTCTTGCCCACACCCGAATACCCCGACACCAGCATCAGCTGACTGGGCCCGGAGGAGGCTGCTTCGAACGCCGCCATCAGCTGACCCAGTTGCCGCTCGCGCCCATAGAGTCGCTGGGGAACCAGGAAGCGATCGCCGAAGTCACTCCGGCTCGGCACCGTCGAGCTGATGGTCCGGCTCGCCTCCCATTCCGACAGGCAGAGAGACAGGTCCGCCTTGAGCCTGAGCGCCGATTGGTAACGCTCCTCAGCGGCCTTGGACAACAGCTTCATGACGATGTCGGAGAGCGGACGCGGGATCTCCGGCCGGAGCTCGCTGGGCGACGGCGGTGTTCTGGCGATGTGGCAGTGGATCACCTCGAGCGGGTCGCCGGATTCGAAGGGTAGACGCCCGGTGAGCATCTCGTAGAAGGTCACCCCGAGCGGAGTAGAAGTCCGTGCGATAGTCGATGTCGCGGTTCATCCTCCCGGTCTGTTCCGGAGACAGGTAGGCGATCGTGCCCTCCAGCACGTTGGGATGCCGCAACTCCTGGTGCTCCGCCGGCATGCGCGAGGCGATGCCGAAGTCAATCAGCGTCAGCCGCAGGGTCTGAGGATCAACCAGGATGTTGTTGGGGTTGACGTCCTTGTGAATGATTTTTCGCTCGTGGAGCCCGCGGAGTACCTCGCTGAGCTGAATGCCGAGCTGAAGAAAGGTGGTGAGGTCCATCCCCCCGGTTGGAATCAAGGTCTTGAGGCGTGATTGTCCGCCGTCTTCGAGGACTAGCGCTACCGAATCGCCCACCCGCAGAAGATCGAGGACCCGGGGAACCCCCGACCATCTCGAGGCTTCGAATGAGCTCGTACTCCCGGCTGAGCGCGTCGGTTCCCCCCGAGCGGTCGATCAAGGCCTTCACGATCACCGGAGTCCGATCGCTCTGACGGGTTCCCCGATACACGACCCGTCGGCGGCCTCGATAGATCTCCTCGGTAATCGCGTAGCCGGGTAGCGACAGCATGACTTCGCTGGCAATGGCGAGGGCCACTGGCTCTCCAGCCTGGGGGTCAGGAGCGGACGAGACGCCGGACGTTCGGGAAAAGGGGCGGTCGCCCCCGGTATAGTTTACGAGGCGGGTAACCGATTGGCTAGAGATTGAACTAGGGCAGCAGCGTCGTAGAACGCCTCGAGCCGCCGAAGGCGGGCCAGCGAGATATTCCAACGGGTGGCATCCGTACCGGCATCGGTGGCCAGCTCCGGTCGCCACCGGGCCTCCAGCGTGACGGCCAGGGCCAAGGCGTCGGAGGCCGGCAGTCGCGACCTCCCGGCAAGCAGCGTCGGCACTGCGTCCGCGCTGAGTCGTGCTGCGTAGGCTGAATCGAAAGCGCGCCCTTCCACCGCGCGGGCCAGGTTGGTGCGCGCGATCAGTCCATCCGGATTCACCAGGTTGAGGGTCGTCAGCACCAGAAAGCCGGCAGCCAGGGCCCCTGCCCCAAAGCGGCCTCGCCGGCCGCGGAGCACCGTCGCCCCAAACCAACCGAACACCAGCACCAGCCATCCCATGAACGCGGTAGTGTAGAACCGCTGCTCGGTCAGCCCGTACTCCGCGGTGTAGAGCCGCATGCGGAACAGTGCCGACGCCAGCATGACATTGAGCAGTAGGAGCATCAGGGCCGCCAGCCAACGAAAGCGCCGGCGGGTAACTGGATCGCGCTGTTCCAGTAACCAGTCGGCCAACAGCAGACATGGCAGCGCCAGCACGGCGACCCACACCAGTTGGAAGAACCCGCTGCGGGCATACTCGGCGTAGCTAAGGCCGGTAAGCGCCTGGACCAGCTGGTGGCCGCCGAAGAGGTAGCGCAGTTGCACCAGCACGAAGGCCAGGAACAGCAAGTCCACGATCACCAGTACGGTGCCGACCTCCGCCAGTCCGAATCGGCCGCCGCCGGCTCGTACCGATGGCGCCTTGCCTTCCCCGGTGGAGAGCATCAGTCGGAGGACTCCGGCCGTCACCCAGGCCCAGGTGATGACCGCCGCGGTGTGGTTGGCGAGAAAGTCCAGTCGCACGGTCAGGTTGTCGGTCATCAGCCGGTTGAAGACCGGATCGGCGTCCATCAAGAGCCCGCCGAACACGAGCGCAACCGGCGTCGCGGCGACCAGTCCCACCGCGGTGCCTCTCACCTGCCGTGCCAGCCCACGTTGGGGAAGCGACCGCCATTCGATGTCGGAGAGCACGAGGGGTATCGATCCCCCGGCGGCGCTGCCGGCGAGTTGCGCGGCACCGATGGCATAGTCGCTCACCCCGGCCCGAGACCACACGACGGCGCGCACCCACGGTGTGGCCAGCACGGCCAGCACGGCGATTCCCAGTAGGTTGAGCCCGAACAACGTCGGCGAATCACGCCAAATGAGCGATACGCCCAGGAACGCGAGCGGCAGGCCGAGCGGCACGATGCGCGCCGGAGGGGCGAGGACGCCATGCTCGATCAGAAAACCGGCGAGCAGAAGCAGCGCGCCGAGGCCCAATGCGACGTCGAGCCGGGCGGGCACGGTGCTCTCCAGGACGTCGGCGCAGACCCCGAATGCCAGGGCCGCGGAAAGAATGCCGAGCCCTTGGCGAGTGCGCGCGGTCATAGGGTCACCCCGCCGCTCTGCCGGAGAGCCCGCCGAACCGCCGCTCCCGGGAGGAGAACTTCCCAACCACTGCCGCCAGGTCGGCGGTGCCGAACTCGGGCCACATCGTGTCCATGAAGAACAACTCGGCGTATGCCGCTTCCCAGAGCAGGAAGTCGCTGAGCCGGCGCTCGCCGCCGGTGCGAATCAGGATGTCCAGCTCGCGGACCGGGGTGGCGTGGTCGACGATGGCGAGCAAGCGGGCAAAGGAGTCTCGCGACGGCACGGTGTCGGGACGAAGACACTGGGCAGCGCGGAGGATCGCGTCGCGGGAGGAATAGTCCAGCGCGATACGCAGGTGGAGCTTTCGTCCACCGGCCGTGGCCCGCTCGGCTTCCTCGACGGCGCGCCTCAGGCCGACGGCGATCCGATCGCGCCGGCCCAGGATCTCGAGCCGCACACCGTTATCGATGCAGCGAGTGACCTCGCCGCGGAGGTACTCCCGGAACAGCCGCATCAGCCAGGCGACCTCGGCGCGCGGCCGGCGCCAGTTGTCGGCCGAGAAGGCGAACAGGGTGAGCACTCCGACCCCAAGCGGAGGCGCAGCTTCCACGATCCGGCGCACCGCGGCGGCGCCTTCGCGGTGGCCGATGGCGCGGGAGCGGCCCTGGCGGTTGGCCCAGCGTCCGTTCCCGTCCATGATGATCCCGACGTGCAGCCCGGCAGGCACCAGATCGTGTGAAGCGCTTTGCTCCATAAAGTCATTCCTCAAAAAAAATGCGGCCTTCAGCGTTCCCGGGTAGCGCGAATCAACTGCTCCATGTGCGCCAGGTAGCGCTCGAGGGCGTGCCGGCCGGTCGTGCTCAGCCGGTACTCGGTGCGGGGCACGCGACCCTCGAACGACTTGGTGCAGATGACGTAGCCGGCTTCCTCCAGCTTACGGGCGTGCACGCTGAGGTTGCCGTCCGTGGTTTCCAGCAGACGCTTCAGCTCATTGAAGGTGAGCGAATGGTTGACGGCGAGCGCGCTCACCATGGCAAGCCGGATGCGCTCGTGGATCAGGCGATCGAGCTCCAGCGGGCCGTGAGTCGCTCCGCCGCCTTTGACCCCGCGCAGCGGCTCGCGGCCGCGCGGCTCGTTGGATCCGCGGCGAGCGAGATTGGATTTAGCCACCGTACCTCCGCGCGATGATCAAGCC
This sequence comes from uncultured Gemmatimonadales bacterium, assembly GCA_963812755.1. Classification (GTDB taxonomy): domain Bacteria; phylum Gemmatimonadota; class Gemmatimonadetes; order Gemmatimonadales; family GWC2-71-9; genus CAVVWJ01. The sequence continues at coordinate 58,247 of CAWEWK010000008.1, forward strand.
GAAGATGATGTGCAGGCCGCCGAAGCCCACGGCCATCAGCCATCCCCCCCACGCGGGAGGGCCGAACAGGGCGAGGGCGCCCAGGAGCATGAAGCAGATCCCCATCAGGGGGACGACTCGAACCGAGAACGCGCCTCCGGTCACCACGCCGGTGCCGTAGAGAAGAAGCCAGGTGCCGGGGATCGCGCTGTAGAGGTTGCCGCGCACCAGGGCCAGGGTCAGCAGTGCGCCCACCATGAGCGGTGGCAGGTAACTGAGGACGAACCGGCGTCCGGAATAGGAGAAGACGCTGGTGCCGGCTCGGCGGGCCTTTCGAGTCATGGTCCAGCCGCCGAGAGTCAGCGCGACGACCGAGGCACCGAGCCAGGTCAGCAGCCACTCGTGCTGGGAGGTGCTGTTGGCAGCGATCGCGGTGGCGGCCAGGGCGATGAGCCCCATGGCTACCCCGCCCCATCCGGGCACCGCGGTGAAGGCGGTGGCGCGCTCCATGGTCTGGCGGATGAAGGACAGGTTGTCCATCGCCCGGGCATGGAGCGCGGGACTGTCGCTGGTGGGTCGGAGGGGCTGGGCGGAGGCCATGGCCGTAACCTAGCCGGGCCGATCCATTCTAGCAAGTACTTTGTGTAACAAAGTGCCCCTTCCTTCTTATCTAGGCGCTTACCGCGCGCAGGTCGGAGGTGCAGTTGGGGCAGCGGGTTGCGGCCAGCGGGATCGGCGTCCGGCAGTAGGGGCAGTCCTTGGTCGTAGGGGCCGCGGTTGCCTCGACCGGCTGGAGCCGGTTTGCCGCGCGGACGATAAGGAACACGGCGAAGGCCACGATCAGGAAGGCGATGATGGCGTTGATGAACACCCCGTAGTTGATCGTGACTGCTCCGGCTGCCTTGGCCGCGGTTAGGGTTTCATAGGGTCCCGCTGCCTTGGCGCCCTCTTTGAGGACGACGAACAGATTAGTGAAGTCCACGTTGCCGAGCGCGAGGCCGATGGGCGGCATGATGACGTCTTCGACCAGAGACTTGACTATGGTGCCGAACGCGCCGCCGATGATGATACCGACTGCCAGGTCGAGGACGTTGCCGCGCATGGCGAATGCTTTGAATTCTTTGAGCATGCGGTCACCTGGGGTTGGGGTCGATATTCGGGTGTTGGGGGTATATACGTTGGCGGGGACGGGGCGGGAAGAGGGACACCATTCCGACCCTCGTCTCGTACGGTCTCCAACCGTATCCGAGGACGAAGCGATGCTCGCGGCCGTTCTGCTCGCCGGGGCCATGCTGGAACCATGCGAGGCACCGGAGTCACCGGCCTTGGGCGTCGTCTGCCCCTATCTCCAGGCCCTCCAGCGGCTGGACCACAAGGCCATGGCGGTCCGATGGGCCCCGACCGTGATCTCCGTGTTCGCCGACGGCGACACCAGCGAAGTCCAGCCCGAGGCCGCGCGCGACATGCGCGACTTCGAGCGGGAGACCCACACCCGGTGGACCTTTGCCGTCGACAGCGCTCGGGGCGACTCGGTTTTTGTCACCCTCACAGAGGCGAATGACTTCTACGATTTACTCGGCGTCGGCCCGCGTACCCAGACCGAACTCTACGTGGTGAGCACGGGCCGGATCAGCCGCATGGAAACGCTAACCAGCGCTCACTCTGGAGGTGAATTCCGGCCGGTCTACCGGGCCTTCGCCGAGTGGCTTCTCAGCACCGCTGCGGCGAGCGACCCGGAACTCGTCCAGGACGGCCGACTCCGCTTCACGGCTGCAAGCGCGAAGAAAATGCACCCGTGGCTCGAAGCCTGGCACCGGCAACAGGGTGGCAAGCGCGCTCGCTGACGAATGCCCGTAGACTCACTTGCGGGCCACCACCGGCACCGACCTGAGATAGTTCCACAGCGCCTCCAGCTCCACCTGCGTCATCTGCTGCGCGTATGGCATGATGCTCGCCATCGGCGCGCGCACCGCCGTACCGTCCGGCCGCTTCCCTTCCCTCAACGTCGTGACGAACTGCGCGAAGGTCCATCCGCCCAAACCGGCCGGGCCCGGCGTCAGGTTGGCCGCCGGCGGCCAGCTCGGGTCGCCGCCCACGATAGGGCCGCCGCCGAGGTCGTCGCGGTGACATCCCATGCAGGTGGTTGCGACGTGCCGGCCGAACGCAACCGTCGGCGCGGTTTCGGGCGGGGTCATGGGGTGTGGCGTCTTGTCGGAGCCGATGATGTCCGCCGACAGGGTGAACTTGCCGGTGGCGAGGAGGACCTTGCCCACCGGCCCGAGCGTCGGACGGGGCACCTGGCTATCGACCGGCGGCTGCGACTGGAGGAAGACGATAATGTCGGACAACTCCTGGTCGCTCATCTGTCGGAAGTCCTGGGACGGCATCAGCGCCGGTGTGCCGTCCGGCTTCACTCCGTGGCGGACGATGCGGTCCCAGTCGGCGGGGCGGAACCCGGTCGTGACGCCTCCCTTCCCCCCGGTGAGGTTCGGCCCCAGGATGCGGCCGATCGCGGGATCGTCGATCATCACGCCGCCGCCGAAGTTCCGTCCATGGCATTCACCACATCCGTAACGCGACCCGACGAGGTGTCTCCCCCGCTCGAGGGCCTGAGTGCGTGCAAGCCGCTCGTCCCGCTCACTCACCGGAAACGGAATGGGGAAGTTGACCCTGTGGGTCGCATACTTGCGGGAGAGCTTTCTGCTCGCCACGGACGAGGCCCAGGCATACATCCCAAGACCGAGGAGGATCAGCACGACCAGTCCGACCCCGATGACTTTCAAGACCTTCTTCACTGCGTGCTGCTCCCGTTGGCGAGTGCGTACAACAAATCCACGTAGAACTTCTCCATCTCGACCAGCCCTCCGATCGGAGAGTTCGGTCCCGGCTCGACCACCAGATACTCGTTGGGCGCGTGCGCCCCGGAGCCGTGACCGATGCCCGCGGCGATTACCGGAAGCCCTAGATCGGTGAAGAGATAGCGGGGCGCGCTGCCGGCGCTGCGGACCGACACCACCACCGGCTTCCCTACCTTGTTGTAGACCCCCAGCGTCGTGCGGACGAACGGCTCGCTCACCGAGGTCTGCGCCGGCGGATACCCCACGCCGAGCTTTCGGATGAGAATGTCCCGGAACCCCTTTGCATCCAGGTGCCGCCGGATCAGGGCCAGTGCCGAGTCGGGCGTCTGATTCGGCACCAGACGCGAGTCGACCTTCGCTGTGGCCTTGTGCGGCAGGATGGTCTTGGACCCCGGCCCGGTGTAGCCGCTCCACATTCCGTCGATGTTGAAGGTGGTGCTGAACGTCAACCGGGCCAGTGCGTCGCGCCCCGAGAGTCCGTCGATCCAGCGGGTCACGCCCAGCACCTCGCGCTGCTCCGCCTCGTTCGCCGTCCACTCCTCCGCCGCTCCGTTGAGCAGCCGCCATTCCTCGTCGGTCGGAGGGCGGATGGGATCCTCGTACCCGTCGACCAGAATGGTGTTGCCGTCGGGCGAGGTCAGGCTCGCCAGGGCCTGCACCAGCCGTAGCGCGGGCGCGTCCACCAGCGCCTTCAGTGAGCCGTGGACCTCCGCCCGCATCGGGCCGCCGCTGCTGTCGCCCGCCGCCTCCAGCTCGAAGTACACGATCCCCTTGTTTCCCAGCGAGAGGCTGGCGACACCCTTGGGATTCTGGCCGGTGGAGGGGAAGATGACCCCCGCGGCGCCGCGCAAGCGCTCGGCGTACTTAGCGACGATCTGCGGCAGGTGAGGCGAGCCCAGCTCCTCCTCTCCCTCGGTGACGACCATGAGATTCACCGGGAGCTTGCCTCGAGTGGCGATGATGGCCTCGAGGGCGTTGAGAAACGCGCGCTCCGGACCCTTCTGGTTGACCGCGCCGCGGGCCATCAGTGCCTTGCCGTAGCGGTGATCCACCAGCGCGCCCTCGAACCCCGGTACCTGCCAGCCGGTCGAGTCCACTGGCTGCACGTCGTACATCATGTAGACCGCGAGCGTCGTCGCCGCGCCGGCGTCGTAGTATCCCCAGACACCGGGGTGCCCCTCGGTCGGTACCAGCTCCGACTCCTTGAACCCGAGCTTCCGTAAGTCCTCACGGACCAGGTCCGCCATCTGGGAGATGCCAATGTTCTGTGCGCTGACCGACGGCTGCCGCACCCAGCGGCGCAGTTGCTCCAGGTGCTCGGCCCTGTGGCCCTCGATGTACGCGTAGACCTCGGGGTGCGACTCGGTATAGGCGGCGATGGACTTGGGATCAAACTTCTCCGAGGTGGTGGGACGAAGGCGAACCGGCTCCATGCCCGGCCGCGGACTCGCGGGCGAGCTCGGCGGGGCCGGCGCGCAAGCTCCAGCGTACTGAAGAAGCAGCACGATGGGCGCGACCAGACGGATGGATCTCATCGACTTACCTTTCGATTGTCGGGTTCGTGGCGGCCAGCCTCTTAAAGTAGATCGTTCGCCGAGTCGATATACTTCAATGAAAAGCGCCATTCGCTCCCTTCTCCTATCATTCGCGTTCGCTCTGACGAACGCTCACCTGCTCCTGTCTCAAAGCAACTATGCCACGCCCATCCTGGCCGGACTAAGCAATCACGGGCACACCAAGAGTCAACCTTACGTTGCAGCAGGCGACCGGGTGTACTTGATCGGAACACAGGACGGGAACTTTCCCGACATGGGTGACCACGTGTCAGGCGAGATGGCCGGACTGTGGCTGCATCCGATCAAGCTCATAGACGGTTTCCGGGCATCCGTAACGGATCTCGCGACCAATCAAGGAATTGACCTTTCGGAGAGCGTCGAGTTCGTCAATTACCCTTATGGCAATCGCTTCCGCTATGGTCCACGATTGGACAGCTTGGCAATCGAGCGCTTTCAGTTCAGTCCCGACGGCCAGGAAGGATTGATCGTTCAGTACACCCTGACGAACGCAGGTGCTCGCGAGCGACAGTTACTTTTTCAATTGTCTGTCAAGACGGATTTGCGTCCGGTATGGTTTTCCGAACGGTTGGGGATCGCAGACGCTCAGGACACCGTTGCCTGGCAAGCGTCGGATAACCTCTTCATCGCTCGAGACCAGGCCAACAGCTGGTTCTCCGTCTGGGGAGCCGCCCAGTCCGCGGACGCGCACCCCGTCGCCAATCCCCAGCCGATGCAGACGAGTGGACGGGGAGTCACGGCTGCCGCCCGCTATGGCCTAACGATCGGCCCGCAGAGCACCTCTACCCTCACATTCGTGATCGCGGGATCGGCCACGGACAGTGCTGCGGCCGTACACACCTTCAGGTATCTGGTCACGAACCATACGGCACTGCTGGAGAAGAAGAAGGCCCATTACGCGTCGGTCATTGAGAGAGCGAGAATACGCATTCCCGATCCACGGCTGCAGGAAGTCTACAACTGGGCGAAGATCAACACCGAGTGGCTGGTCAGAGAGGTACCCGGCATCGGCCGCGGTCTCGGCGGCGGGCTGATGGAATATCCCTGGTGGTTCGGGACTGAAACCTATTCCCTGCAAGCGCTCATAGCGTCGGGCGATGTCGATCTGGCCAGGCAGACACTCCGGCTGCTGAACAATCAGTCGCTGAAGTCAAACGGCAATGGCCGGATCGTGCACGAGGTGACCACTCAAGGCGCGATTTCCAACCCCGGCAACACCCAGGAAACCGCTCAATTCATTCTGACGGTCGGCAGGCTGGTCGAGTGGACCGGAGACCTGAACTTTGCGAGGGAGATGTACCCGGCCATGAAGGCAGGCCTCCGCTGGCTGCTCACCGACATGGACCAGGATAGGGACCTGTTCCCGGAAGGTTACGGCATCATGGAGGTGTATGGCCTTAACGCGGAACTGATCGATGTCGCGGTCTACACCCAGCAGGCGTTACAGGCGACGGCGCGCATGGCCGGTCTCTTGAACGAGCCACGCACCGCAGAGCGATACCGGCAACTGGCGACCCAGCTGGAGGGGAAGATCAACAAGAGCTTCTGGAACCCAGAGGAGGGTTCATACTCCGATTTCTACGGGACCAAAGCCCAGGCCATCGGCGCGGCGGAAGGCGCCATCAAGCAGATACAGCTGAAGAGCAGCCTGACCCGGAGAGACCTGGAATCGATCGGTTACTACCAGCGCCTGAGACAACGGTTCGCCGCACTGCCGGCCGGAAATAGAGGTTGGATTACGAACAAGAACTGGGTCATCACAACGCCGATGGAGACGGGGATCGCTCCCCAAGAGCGAGCGATACCATTGCTGGACAAGATCCGACGCGAGAATGTCGGAGAGTATGGACCATTCTTATCGGCCGTCGAGAAGCAAGCCATGATGACCATCGCCACCGGGGTACAGGCTGTCTCAGAAGCCAATTACGGGCGTACCGCCGAGGCGCTGTGGTACATGGACAAGATCGTGCAGACCTTCAATCGGACGCTACCGGGCTCGATGTCGGAGATGATGCCCGACTATGGCTGCTTTACGATCGCCTGGACCAGCTACGGGATCATTATCCCGCTGATCCAGCACGTATTCGGAATTCACGCTGATGGGATAAACAAGACCGTTGTCTTTGATCCTCATGTGCCTACCGGCTGGGAGGAGATGAGCATCGAGGATCTTCCCGTTGGGACCAACGTCGTTTCCATTTCCCGGACAAAGACCAGCAGAGGTATCGAATACGAGGTCGAAGCCAAGGAAACCGGATGGACATTCGTTCTGAAGGGGAAGGAATTCTCCGCGGCGAGGACTTATGTGAATGAGAGGTTGGTTTCGTTCCCTCCTTCTGGCATCCGTATACGCGGGAGGAGGAATCATGTGCTGGTGGTTCGGTAGAGTGCTGACCCCGACAACCCCGGGAGGCAAGAACTATGGAATCACGGCTCCAGCTGTTCGGACTACCCCTGGTACACGTTACGGGCGGCCGTCTGGTGGACGGGCACTACCAGCGCGGGATCGCGCGGGGGTGGATCGCGGTGGGTGACGTTGCCTTCGGCGTGATCCTGGCGGTCGGAGGCGTCGCCGTCGGCGGCATCGCTGTCGGGGGTATGGGGGTCGGCTTCCTGGCGCTGGGAGGTCTCGCAGTCGGAGGGTTCGCCTTGGGCGGGCTTGCGGCCGGCGTCGTCGCCGCCGGCGGGGCCGCGTTTGGCTGGTGGGCGGCCTTCGGTGGGCTCGCCGTAGCCCGAGACGTCGCCGTGGGCGGCGCCGCGAGCGCGCTGCATGCCAACGACCCCACCGCGCAGGCTCTGGTCGAGCGGCACCCCTTCTTGTGGCTCAGCAGGAAAGTCCTCGAACACTCCCGCTGGCTGGTACTGCTGGCGCTGCTTCCGACGCTCCTGCTCCTGGTGCGGCGACTGCGCGGCATGGGAGAGGACGTGGAGCGCCCGCCTGGGACCCGATGAAGCGGCAGGTGCCCGTCTGGCAACCCGGGGAGCCAATCCTGTATCTTGTGGTCGATGGGTGACCCGTTCGATCATCTCAAATCAGCCATGTCCGACCGCTACGTCCTCGAGCGCGAGCTCGGCGCCGGGGGCATGGCCACGGTGTTTCTCGCCCACGACGCCCGCCATAATCGCAAGGTCGCCATCAAGGTCATGCACCCCGAGATCGCGGCGCTGGTCGGCCCCGACCGGTTCCTCAAGGAGATCGAGACCACCGCCAACCTCCAGCACCCCCACATCCTGCCCCTGTTCGATTCCGGCCGGGTTGAGGGAACGGTCTTTTACGTGATGCCCTACGTCCAGGGCGAATCGCTTCGCGCCCGGCTTACCCGGGAGACCCTCCTCCCCGTCGAAGACGCGGTCCGAATCGGGGCCGAGATCGCCGCGGCGCTCGACTATGCCCACCGCCATGGCGTCATCCACCGCGACATCAAGCCCGACAATGTGCTGTTTCAGGACGGCCGGGCGCTGGTGGCCGACTTCGGCATCGCGCTGGGCTCGAGCCGTGATGGCGCGAGACGGCTGACGAGGTCGGGCGTGAGTCTCGGCACGCCCCAATACATGAGTCCCGAACAGGCGTCGGGGGAACACAACCTGGATCCGCGCACCGACGTCTACGCGCTAGGCGTGGTCGTGTACGAGATGCTGACCGGCCAGCCGCCGTTCACCGGCCCGTCCGACCAGGCGATCTTTGTACGGGTCATGTCGGAGGAGCCCCGCCGCCCCATCCTCAAGCGTAAATCCGTCCCGCCGCATGTCGACGCCGCCGTCGCCCGGGCCCTGGAGAAGATCCCCGCCGACCGCTGGCAGACCGCGGCGCTGTTTGCCCAGGAGCTGACCGGTGCCAGTGGCTCCAGCCTGGCTCTTCGTCGCAGGCAACCGGCCACGCTGACCCAGTCGGTGCTTCCCTGGGCCCTCGCGACTGCGCTCCTGTTGGGCTTGGGTTGGACCAGCCTTCGCAACGCACGGAATGGACCGCCTGCGACCCCAATCCGGTTCAGCGCCGAGCTCGACCCGGGAGTGCGACCTTCCTTCACCCCGATGGTACGACTGAGCCCTGACGGCCGCGAGCTTTTCGTCACCGCGATGGTCGGCCGGCGGGAAGAAGTGCTGCGTCGTCGATTCGATCAGGAACGGATGCACGTGATCGCCGGCGCCGGGCAGGGCGAGCAGGGGACCGGCAATAGCCGGCCCTTCATCTCACCCGACGGACGATGGGTTGCGTACGCCAAACAGGGCAAGCTGAGAAAGGCGCCGGTCGAGGGCGGGCCCGCTATCGACCTCGCGGCGGGCGACTGGGGCGGCGGCAGTTGGGGGAAAAACGGGAGGCTGGTCTACAGCAAGAGCTATAACACGGGTCTGTCGATCGTGAGTGAAGCCGGAGGCGACGATCGCACGCTCACGACTCCGGACACGGCCAAGGGCGAACTGGGCCACTGGTGGCCCCAGATCCTGCCGGATGGCGACCACGTGATCTTCACCGCCTACCGTACGCCGATCGACCGTGCCACTATCGAGGTCCTCTCGATCAAGACCGGGAAGCGGAAGGTGCTGTTTACCGGAGGCGTCTTCGGCTTCTACGTGCCTACCGGGCACCTGCTCTACGCGGTAGGCGAAACCATCCGAGCAGTGCCGTTCGACCTGAAACGTCTGGCCGTCACCGGTCCGGCCGTGTCCGTGGTCGACAGCGTGGCCATGAATCCCTCGGATGGCGCGGCCGCGTTCGACGTGTCGGAGAACGGGACCCTGGCGTACATGCCGGTCACCTCCTACATCACCGAGAGCGACCTGGTGTTGGTGGACCGGCGGGGCAATGAGTCGCGCGCCCTGCCCGACAAGGATCGCTACAACCATCCCCGCCTCTCGCCCGAGGGGGGCCGCATTGCGGTGGATATCCGTACGGCCAACTCGCTGGGGGACGTCTGGGTATTCCAGGTCGGTCGCCCCGGGGGTACCAGGATCACCGCGGAGGGCGGACGGGATTTCGGGGCGGAGTGGACGCCCGATGGCCAGGAGCTGGTTTATATCAGCGAGCGCCCATTCTTCGATCTCTACCGGCGAGCGGCGGATGCGAGCCGTCCTGCCGAACCGTTGCTAACCGGCGGGAACGACCATTATCCCGGCACGGTATCCCAGGACGGCCGGCTGCTTCCGTACGTACTCAGCGTTTCGGGCGGGGTTCAGCTCTGGATCGTTCCGCTGCAAGGCCGGCCCACGCCGACCCGCTACCTCGCCAACGGGTTTAATCTGGCGCACCCCACGATCTCGCCCGATGGCCGCTGGCTGGCCTACGATTCCGACGAGTCGGGCCGGGTCGAAGTGTTCGTCCAGTCGTTTCCCAACCCTAACCTGAAGCGATGGAAGGCCTCGGTGGAGTACGGATCGGAGCCGATGTGGACCAAGGGTGGAAGGGAGTTGGTCTACCGCAAGGGTGACAGCGTGATGGCGGTGACCATCGACTCCCAGAACGGCCGCAGCGGTCAGCCCAGCGCTCTGTTTGCCGGACCCTATCCGGATAACCCCGGCTGGACCAGACCCAGGAGCTACGACGTCACTCCTGATGGCGAGCGGTTTCTCATGGTCAAGCTGCCGGTCGAGCAGCCACCGATGCGGGTCGCGGTGGTGCTGAACTGGTTCGACGAGCTACGGGCGAAGGTCCCGCGGTGACGCGACCACTGGCGCTGATGGTGGGATTGGCAGCGCTCCTCGGTTTGGGCACGCCGGCCGAAGCGCAGGAGCTGCGGGAGCTGTTCCGTAAGGTCAGTCCCTCGGTGGTGGTGGTTCGGACACTGCAGAGGGGGCTCGCTCCTGACCCCGCGGCGGGGCTGGTGACCAGCCCCGGGCTCGGCTCCGGAGTTCTGGTCAGTGCGGACGGGAAGATCATGACCGCCGCCCACGTGGTGCAGACCGCCGACCGGGTCGCTGTCGAGTTTGCGGACGGCAAACTCTATCCTGGGCACGTGGTCGCGTCTTCGCCTCGTGCGGATGTGGCGCTGCTGCAGCTCGACCGGATGCCTGCCACCGTCTCGCCCGCCCGGCTGGGCGACTCCGACCGACTGGAGGTGGGCGACCAGATCGTGGTGATCGGCGCGCCGTATGGGCTCAGTCACAGCCTCACGGTCGGTCACGTCAGCGGCCGGCTCGCGGCCGGCGGCATGGTCAGCGGCGTACCCATGGAAGTGATCCAGACCGACGCCGCGATCAATATGGGCAACTCGGGCGGCCCGATGTTCAACATGGAGGGCGAAGTCGTTGGGATCGTGAGCCACATCCTGACCCAATCCGGTGGGTTCGAGGGCCTCGGATTCGCCATCTCCGCGAATGTCGCGCAGAAGATACTGCTTGTCGCCAGGTCCTTTTGGAGCGGCATGGATGGCATCCTGCTACAGGATACCCTCGCGCGGGTCTTCAACCTCCCCCAGCCGGCCGGGCTGATGGTACAGCAGGTGGCGGCGGGTTCACCAGCCGCAGCGCTCGGGCTGCGGGCGGGTACCTGGCGAGCAACCATCGGCCCCGAGCAACTGCTGGTGGGCGGCGACATCATCCTCGATGTCGCCGGGATCACGGTGACTCCCGATGCGGCCTCGTTCGACAGCATGCAGAACGTGCTGAGCCGGCTCCGGCCCGGCGACAGCGTGAGCGCGAAAGTCCTCCGCGGCGGCAAGGTGGTACGGCTCTCGGCGGTGCGGCCGAGGTGAGCTCGTAGCCCCCGAGTTAGCGCGCACCCGCTTCGCCCACCAGCCGCGCCACCCGCCCGCGTACCTCACGCACCGTGGGTTGGAGGATGGGATCCGCATCCTTCCATAGCTGCAGGAACCGGGAGTAGTGCTCCACAGCAGGAGCCTTCTCGCCCCGTTCCTCATACAGCTCGCCTAGCCGCTTGAGACTGGGCGCCATTCCCCAGGCATCCCCGAGCGGCTTCCAGACCGTGCCCCGGCCGGCCGCGCGCCGGTAGGCAGCGATCGCGGAATCCGGGAGGTTCGCCCGCTCGAACGCCACACCCTCCTCCCAGGCTCCGCAGTCGGGGCAGAAGTCCGCCCGCCTGCCCCGGGTAAACGCGGTCACCGCGTCGGGGGCGCGCCCCTCCGCGAGCGCCAGCCAGCCTTGCGCGCGATACCAGTTCCACCGGGCGCGGCGGATTCCCTCCGGCACTTGTGCTTCATAGGTCGTGAGCAGTTGACGAGCCTTGGCGGGTTGCCCCGCGACGGCATATACCGCGGCCAAGTCGGCACCGGGGCGATCGAGGGCCGGGATCGAATCGAGTGGGTGCTTGCGCAGTTCCGCCTCCACGATCCGAAGCGCGCCGGCCGAGTCCCTGCGGAAGAGGACGTATTGCATCGCAAGGTCCGCCGCATCTGCCAGCGCGCTTCCCGGGAGTCCACGCCGCTCGCTGACCGCGATGGCGAGCCGACGCTGCCGCTCGGACTCGGCAAGCTTTCCTCGCGTCTGGGCCACTCCGGCCAGGCCCTGGTGCGTCAGAAACTGGACGCTCGGATCCCGGGTGTTGAGGCCCGCATCGAGCAAGGCGCGCTCGGCCCCGTCGTAGTCCCACATGGCGAGGAGGGTGAAGCCTTTGGCCCACAGGTAGAGCGAGGACGTTGGGGCCCTCTGGGCCAGCTGGTCGAGGGTACGCTTGGTATCCTCATCGTGCTGTTGGCCCACCTGGGCTGAAAGCAGCTGTAGATGGATATTCTCTACACCCGGAGTCGCTTGAGCCAGGGACGTGACCAAGGACTCAGCCTCCGCGGCTCGGTCGATCTGAAGCAGCAGCAGGGCCAGGTTGTTAATCGCGGTGGGCTCGTCCGGATTGGCCGCCAGCACTCGGCGATAGGCCTCCTCCACCTTTGCCGGATTGAATTCGACCTGGCCATAGTAATAGGCGGTGGTGAGCTGGCGCTCGACTTCCGGCAGGCGATCGCGGTGCTGGTAAGCCCGGGTGGTAGCCGCAATCACCCTTTCCTCACTGGAGCGTGAATTCCCGAGAGCCACCGCCAGCTTGCGCCAGGCCATAGCGAACCCGCTGTCGAGCGCAACGGCCCGTTCCAGCATTGGGACGGCCGGTTCGGGGTTACCCCTGTCGCTGAGGGCGGCGGCCTCGGAGTAAAGCCGAAGTGCCTCCAGTGAGCTGGTGGTGACCTGTTCCAACGGTTGGCCGCCGCGAATGGTCTTGAGCGATTCACCGATTCGTTCCCGGATGCGTCCCGAGAGCTTGTCGAGCGCAGCCACGATGCCGGCATCGTCCGCCGCGGTCTCTCGGAGCGCAACCAGCTCGCTGCCATCCTGGGCACTGAGGATCCGTGCCGCGAGCACGTACCCCCTTCCGATAGAGCTGATCTCTCCCGCGACCACCGCCTTGGCGCCCTCTCGCGCGGCAATCTCCCGGGCGAGTGTGCTGGTGACCGGCGTCGCCGGGTCGCGCTGCATCCGCCCCAGCGCATCGCTGACTTGTCCGGTGCTCAGAATCCGTACCACCGGCGACTGGCCGAGGTCGATCCGGAAGGCCTCGGTGATCGAGCCGGCGAGGCTGGAATCGACGTTGCGGTTCGCGAAGTCCGCTACGATGATCTTGTCCTTCTCATTGAGCTGTCCCGACGCCACCAGCGTGCCCACCGGCCCGATGCCGAAGAGGCGCATCGCAGTGTAGATGACAGTGACCACGCCGAGGGCGGCGAACGCGAAGACCCCGCCCCGAATCGCCTTCTGCCAGGTGAACCAGCGGTGCAGTCCTTCATCCTGCGTCGCTACCACCTTACTGGTCGCGCGGGCCATTGCCCGCCGCCGCTCCAGGTGGCCGGTGATCAGCATGATCGGCAGCCCGAGCAGCAACAGCGCAATGGCGCCGTAGAAGACCCAGTCGGGGAGGCCCAGCTGGTGGACCAGCAGATACACCACTGCAAGGACGCCGGCCGAGGCGGCGGCGAATAGCAGAGCCACCCGCACCGGATGGGCCTTGCGGATGGCTTCCGCGGTACCGCTGGAGATAGACGGAGTCGCGGCCGTGGGGGCGAGTCCGCCGGTCGGAGTGACCGCGGCCTCTAGCTGGCCCAGAAGCTCCGCCGCGGTCTGCCATCGGTCGGCGGGTCGCTTTTCCAGGCAGCGCATGAGAAGGCCATTGAGCGCCGCCGGCACGGCAGGCCGGTGCCGGTTGACCGGCTCGGGCGCCTGGGTGATGTGCGCGGCGAGCATTGCTTGCGGAGTCGGTGCCGCGAACGGGGTGCGGCCGGTCAGCATCTCGTAGGCCAGCGTCCCCACCGCATAGATGTCGGCCCGGTGATCCACGTGCGGGTCGGCGGCGGCCTGCTCCGGCGCCATGTAGGCGGGTGTACCCAGCGCGACGCCCAGCGAGGTCAGGGAAGATTTCCCGCTGGATGCGCTCACCGCCTTGGCGACGCCGAAGTCGGTCACTACCGCATGGCCATCGGAGAGCAGCACGTTGTCGGGCTTGATATCGCGGTGGACCACGCCGGCCCGGTGGGCGTAGGACAACGCGTCCACCACTTCCCGCAGGATCTTGGTCGCCTCCGCCACCGGCAGCTCGCCCTCCCGGGCCAGCTTGGCCCGCAGCGACTCGCCGGTGATGAACGGCATGATGTAGTAGAGGATGTCACCCGAGGCCGCGGCGGTGAGCAGCGGGACGATGTGCGGGTGTTGCAGCCGGGCGGCGAGCTGGATCTCGCGCTCGAAACGCTCGACGCTGACCGCGGCGCCCATCTCGGGCGGCAAGACCTTGATGACAACCTGACGGCCGAGCCGAGCCTCCTCGGCGAGGAAGACCCGGCTCATCCCCCCGCCTCCCAGCTCCTTCAGGATGCGGTAGGTCTCGCCCAGGGCGGCCTGCAGGCGCTGCTCCAGGTCTTTGATCGTGGATTCCAGTTGGAGGGTCAGCCCCTAAGGTAGGGGGCCGCCTAGACGGAGGCTAGGCGGCCCACACCCGACGCTCAGTTCCCCGCTCCTCCCGCGGGTGGCGCTCCTGAGGCGAGCTCCCTCACCGCACCCGCCAGCGTCCGCACCTTCGCACCATCCGTTGCCCCGCCCGCCTCCGCGTCCAACTCCGTGGCCAACTGGGTGAGCATGTCGCGCCGCGCCGCATCCGACGCCTTCTCGGCCCTGGCAAGCGATTCCCTCGCGGTGGAGATCCGGCCGGCCGGACAGCCCCTGGGACCGCTCGAGCTGGTCCAGGTACGCGCGGGCCAACGCGAATGTGGCCGGCCAGACCAGCTTGGGTTGGCCCTGGGTGTTCAGGTACTCCAGCCGCACCGACTTGGCCGCGTCGATCTCGTTCTGGGAGATGAATCCGCTGGGCGTGAGCTCGAGGATGTCGAGGCCGCGCATGGTCTCGGAGCTGACCAGGACGCCGTTGTACCAGTAGACCGACCATGACCCTCCGAAGGTCAGCCTGGTCGGATCCATGGGGCCGCGGTCGAAGAAGGCGATCTCCTTGGGATGCGCGGGGTCGGTCCAGTCGAACATGGAGATCCCGCCCTGATACCACGCCTGTGCCATGACGTCCCGCCCCGGGATCGGGATCAGCGATCCGTTGTGCGCCACGCAGTTTTCCTGCGGCGTCTGCGGGGCCGGCATCTTGTAGTAGCTCTGGAATTCCATCTTGCGGTCGGCGAGAGTGAAGATCGCGTCGGCGCCCCACTCGGGCTTGTCGGTCTTACGGCACTTGGCCAGGCTTCCACCACCCCACTCGTCGGAGAAGAGCAGCTTGGTCCCGTCGTTGTTGAACGTAGCCGAATGCCAGTACGAGAAGTTCGAGTCGGCCACCGCGCCGATGCGTACCGGATGGGCCGGATCGCTGATGTCGAGCAACAGGCCGTAGCCACCGCAGGCGCCGCCGGCCAGGCCGATGGCCGGATACAACGTGATGTCGTGGCACTGGGTCGGACCCGCGTCGGCCGGCTCCGGCTCCTCGTTCGCGGTCATGATGGTACCGATCGCCTGGCGCAGCGCGGCACTGTCTGCCGCGGTTGGCGCCCCCGTGCCGTTCCGCGCCTTGACGATGCTGTCCAGCAGGGGTCCGGTGTCCTCCGGCGGCACGACTTGCTCCTCGCCGTACAACGCGGCCACGAATCCGCCCGCGGCGCGCGCCTCGGCGATGGCCTTCTGGTTGGCTGCGATGTCTTCCGGCGTCTCGCCGTGTGCGGCTGGCGGCGCCAGGTCGTTGAAGATCCGGGGCGAGCTCACGATGGCGGCCTGTTCCGGATGGGCCAGCGGCACCTTGATGACCTCGATCCGGAACAACGCGGAGTTGGCATCGGTCGCGGGTCCTCTGGCACAGCCGGGAAGCTCACTGGCCGAGCGTACCCGAGACGAACCCGAGATGTAGACGTAGACATTGGCGCTGTCCCGAGGATCGACCAGCACCGAGTGGGTATGCGAGCCGCGGCAGGTCTGCACATTTCCGACGTTCTTCGGATGGGCGATGTCGCTGATGTCGAAGATCCGCAG
Organism: uncultured Gemmatimonadales bacterium; assembly: GCA_963812755.1. Classification (GTDB taxonomy): domain Bacteria; phylum Gemmatimonadota; class Gemmatimonadetes; order Gemmatimonadales; family GWC2-71-9; genus CAVVWJ01. The sequence goes on from CAWEWK010000008.1 coordinate 74,103, forward strand.
GCCTCGCAACCGCTTGGTGCTCACGGTATCGGGCACGCCTTCCGCCCCGCAATCGAGCCGGGCGGAGAGGTCCTCCCCGGAAACGAAGAGCAGGTTGCGGTAGACCGACACGTCACTCTGCGAGGCGGGACAGACGTACGCGGTTTTCAAGGCCGGCTTCCGCGGATCGCTGATGTCCCACACCTGATAGCCGTTGTAGTTGCCCTGGATGACGTAGTGGCCGGTGAACGCCAGATCGGAGTTGGTGACCCCCTGGAACCCTTCCGGCGTCGCTGTCTTGGAGACCACCCGCAGATTCCAGGTGACTTCTTCCGCATCCGTGACCCCGGCCCGCAGGCCGATGCGCGGGTCGGGGTTGGGCGCCGTGGTCGACATGCTCCCGCCCGAAGAGGAGGTCGACTTGGCGCATGCCGCGGCTGATAGAAGCAAGATTCCGAGCGACAGCGGCCGGAGCGGACCACAAGCCATGAAAGACTCCTTAGGGATCATTGGTTGGGGCTGGCGGGGAAGAGGCCGGCGAGCATCCTCTTCATCCGCTCGATCTCGGTGGACTGATCCACGTTGACGTCGTTGGCGAACTTGAACACGGTCTCGTCTCGGGCGGCGCCGTAGGTCCCGAACAGCTCTTCCACCATGGTGACGGCGCCGCGGTGATGCTGGATCATGAACGTCAGGAACAGCCGGTCGAACTCCGTTCGGTTCGCCTGGTTCAGCTGCCGCATCTCGGCGTCGGTGAGCATGCCGGGCATCAGCATCTGGTGTTCGGCGCCGTTCATCCTCATCCTCATTCCGGTATCCCGCGCCTCGGGCACCGGCAGGTTGCGGTCACTCAACCACTGTTGCATGGTCGCGATCTCGTCCTCCTGCGCGTTGACGATCCGCGCGGCCAGTCGGCGCACCGACGGACCCGAGTTATGAGTGGGCGCCCAGCCCGCCATCACGATGGCCTGGGCATGGTGGGTGATCATGCCGGACATGAAGCGGACATCCGCTTCGGTATAAGGGCGGCGGAAGGGGGCGGCCGCGGGCTTGGGAGCGGCCGGCGCCGGCTCTCGAGGGCTGGTGCCACAAGCCGCCAGGGCGCAGATCGTGGCCAGCGATGCGGTGACGCTGCAGGAATGGGAGAGTGGCATGGCGCTGAACGATAGACAGTCCCGGTCCTCCGCGCGAGGACGCCCGGCCGAACGGGTTCTCAGTCCTCGGGAGCTCAACCGCGCGCTCCTGGCCCGGCAGCTCCTGCTGGAGCGATCCACCGTTTCCTTGCCTCAGGCGGTCGAACGGGTGGCTGGTCTCCAGGCCCAGTACGCTCCCTCAGCGTACGTCGCGCTCTGGTCGAGGTTGCGTGACTTCCGCCGCGACGCACTGACCAGGGCCCTGGTGCAGCGGCGTCTGGTACAGGCTACCCTGTTGCGCGCCACCATTCACATCGTCACCCCCCGAGACTTTCATCTGTTCGCCGCCGCGATTCGGCGGGGGCGCCGGGAGTGGTGGCTTCGCGGCCAGCGCAAGCAGCTCCAAGGGATCGATATGGAGGCGGTTGCCGCTCGGGTTCGGAAGCACCTGGCGGACGGCCCCCGCCGGGCTCCCGAGCTCCAGGAGCTGCTGAAGGCCGACGGCTATCCCCGCATAGCGGCGGTGAGCGCGGGCCTGTGGATCGACATCGTCCGGGTTCCGCCCTCGGGCACGTGGGACCAACGGCGCGCGGACCTGTACGGACTGGCCAAGGCCTGGGTCGGTGCCGCCGACGCTACCGAGAAGGAGGGCCTCGAGCACCTGGTGCGGCGGTATCTGGGCGGATTTGGGCCTGCTTCGCTCAGTGACATCGTGAGCTGGGCCGCGCTCCCGGCGACGACACTGCGTCCCGTGATCGAGCGCCTTCCCCTGCGGCGCTTCCGCGACGAGCAAGGAACCCAGCTGCTCGATCTACCCCGCGCTCCCCTGCCCCATCCCGACACTCCGGCGCCGGTCCGCTTCCTTCCCACCTGGGATGCCACACTCTTAGTGCACGCGAGGCGGACCCAGATCCTACCCGAGCGCTATCGCGCAAAGGTGTTCAACACCAAGACTCCCCACTCGGTCTCCACATTCCTCATCGACGGGGCGGTGGCCGGGGTGTGGCGATACGACACGGGGCGGGTCCGAGTCGAACCCTTCGGCAGAATTCCGGCGGATACGAGGGAGGAACTGGAGAAGGAGGCCGGCCTGCTGGCCGCCTTCCACCAAGACGAGTGAGAGTGAACCCGCCCTACCGTCTCACCTGATACGCCAGCTTGACGAAGAACCCGTCAGTCATCCGCTTGAGCCGCGACCAGTTGAACTCCTCGTCGCTTTCCAGCGAGCTGCCGTAACCCAGGAAAGCAACCGTCCCCGGGGTTGGCTCGAAGGAAGCGAGGGCGTCGACCCTGAGGCCGTTGCTGTCCTGTGCCGGCTGGACCTCGCCGGCCACGAACAGGGCATCCCCGCTGGAGGGATGGAGCAACCCGGCTCTTCGCTCCGAACGGTACTCCCCGATCACTCGGAAGAAGAGCGAGCGGTTCGGCTGATACTCCGCCTTAAGCCGGGGGATGATCGATCGGGCGAATTCGCTGCCATCGAGGCGAAAGAGCCGGAAGGCGGTTCCCGTCGCCGCAATCCGCACGGTAGGGATCGGACGCAGGTTCACTGCGCTCGTCAGCTGCCAGAACCGGCCGGTGGTGCCCTCCTGAAAGATCGCTGCCCGTCCCCGCCGATAGGTCAGGTCGGCGCCGAGCTGTCGCCAGGTCGGAGTGGTCACTTTGCCTTGCCAGAGGAAGCCGGAGAAATTCGAGGTCGGCCGGTACCCAGGCCCGGCACCGCTTCCTATGGTATAGTCGGCGAAGGTGCTATCCTGGAAATCCACGAAGTCGCGCTCCACCCGCGTGTTCAGCTCCCAGCCGCCCCGAAGCTGGAAGGTGGCCTCCACAGACTCCCCGCCCTCGAGCCCGGGCTCGAAGCCGAATTGGTCGTAGAGCCAGGTTCGCTCCGGGCCCCCAAAGATGGTGAGATTTTCCAGCAGCGCGCCGCGGGCACCGTATAGGGTGAAACGATTGAAGATGTGTCCGGTTACTACCCCGCTGCGGAGCCGGTTCACGAACCCCGCCTGATCGTCGAAGCCGCGGCCCAGTCCATTCAACAGGTAGTTGAAGCCCCACGAGCGGCCGGTGCGATCGTACTCGAGCTGCCAGATAGGAGCGCGTCGGTGACCCGCGCCCTCGCTGGTCCACGAGGCGCCGTATTGGAGCTGGGCATAGTAGAGGCCCCAGACGTAGCGGAAGTCACCGGCGAGGACCCGGTTGTGGGCGCTCGGCTGGTCGCGGTTGGTGAAGGTGACGCCCGCGATGGAATTGCGCCCGAAGTCGCGGCGGAACCGGGTGATGTTGAACCAGGCGTCGTCACCCACGGTCTGATCCACCGCCGTCAGGTGGGCCACGCCCAGCTGACCAAACTTACCGGTGAACTTGGCACCGGCCTTGGGATTCACGATGCGGCGGGTATACACCAGAGTTTGCGGCGAGCCGAAGAGCTCGATGCCCTCGAGAAAGAAGGGCCGCTTCTCGGGAAAGAAGAGGGCGAAGCGCTCGTTCACCGTCACCTGGCCCTCGTCGCTCTCCACCTGGCTGAAATCGGGATTGATGCTGGCGTCGAGCGCGTAGCTGGTGAAGCCGAGCCGGAGATTGAGCCCCGCGTCGGGATCTACCTCATCTCGGATGAACCGGTCGCTGGCGGTGTCGCGACTTCCCGCGGCGGTGGCGGTCACGAACGGCTGCGCCTCAACCGCGATTCCTCGCTGCAGGTCGTGCAGTCCCCCCAGGGCCCCTTCCTGACCCAAAAAGCTGGCGTTGGCCCGCCGGACGTCGGTCCACGTGTCGGTGTAACCCGTCCGCTGCACGACCCGGGTGACGTTAAAGCCCCAGACCTGGGGTCCACTCCCGGGATAACGCAGGCTCTTGAACGGAATCCGGATCTCGATCTGGTAACCCCGATCGGTCACCTTGCCCTTCGACTGCCAGGTAAAGTCGGGATTCTTGTCGGTGCTTCCGGGAATCAGGCTACTGACCTGGCCGGCACCCTCGCTGCGGACGCCGTCGGTCTGAGCACCCAACGGGTTCACGCCGAAAAAGAAGGCGCGGCGCCGATCGTGGAAGGTGTCGAGGTCGATGACCACGTGGTCGTCGTTGTCGAGGTTGTCGCGGTCGGCCACCGTGGCCCGGATGGAAGACGGATTGCGGTCGTGAGCAAGGATGCCGAAGTGGATGGCGTCAGGCGCGTACCAGACCAACACCTCGGTCTGCTCCTCGGCTGGGCGGCCGTCCACCGGCTGGTACTGCCAGAAGCCGGTCAGCCGGGTGGCTTGCGACCAAACCGGCTCGTCGAGACTTCCGTCGATCAGGATAGCGCTTTCGAGTCGGGGAATTTCGGCGGTCGGCGACCCCTTTCCCTCGACGACGCCGGTGGCGGCGGAGCTCTGGAGGATCAACAGGAGCGCAAGCACGGTCAGTGGTTCTGAGTTGGAGAGCCGGAGTATGGCACCAAGTGAGGGAGCTTCCTGAATCTACGCGAAGCCGGTGCCGAGTGTTTCCCTCGACCCGGATTTTGGAATGCGGTTCCATCATGGCAACGACGAAGGGCATCGATTCGATGCAGGCGTATTTGCGACAATAAATGCCGGTTTCTTGTCGCATTTTCGCCAAAAGTGGACGATTTACACTCTAGCTAGGCGCTCGCTCCGACCCTAGCTTTTTAGCACTCCTACGAATCGCTGAACGTTGCTGCTATGTCGAATCCACCACCGGTTCGCACCACGCCGGTATACGGCGCGACCGGCACCGACACGCCCAATCGCACGGGCCGCAATCTCGTGGTCTGCTGCGACGGGACCAGCAATGAATTCGGCGACGTCAACACCAACGTGGTTCGCTTCTACCAAGCACTAGTCCAAGACCCGCTGACTCAGCTTGCCTACTACGATCCCGGCGTGGGTACCCTGCCTGAGCCTGGTCTGCGCACCCGAATCGGTCAAAAACTTTCTTTATGGGGCGGCCTTGCTTTCGGCTGGGGGCTCACCCGCAACATCGAGGAGGCCTACACCTTTCTCATGAACTCGTGGCTCCCCGGCGACCGCGTATTCCTGATCGGTTTCAGCCGCGGCGCGTACACCGTTCGGGTGCTCGCGAGCGCGCTGCACCAGATCGGCCTCCTGCCGCCGGCCCAGGAGCACCTGCTGCCCTACGGGCTTCGTCTGTTCAACGCCATCCGCGGTCGCCGCTCGCTGGCACGGGCCAATACAGCAGACGCCTCGCAGGACGAGGACGCCGATTCCGGGGGCCAGGCCCGATCGTACTGGCGGCTGTGCGGCCAGTTTCGCAACACCTTTGCCCGGTCGCTGGGGCGGACTACGCGTCACTTTCCGGTGCACTTCCTGGGTGTCTGGGATACGGTGTCGTCCTATGGCTGGTTGTGGAACCCCCGCCCCTTCCCCTTCACCAAGTCCAATCCGAGCATCGCCATCGTTCGTCACGCGATCGCGCTGGACGAGCGTCGCTGGTTCTTTCAGCAGAACCGCTTCAGTCGAGCCCGGCTCGGTGTATCGGGGGCCGGCGGGATACGTCCTGAACAAGACCTGGTCGAGCGCTGGTTTCCCGGCGTGCACGCCGACATCGGAGGCGGGTATTCCCAGGGGGAGGGAGGGCTCTGGCGGGTCGCTTTTGAGTGGCTTCTTGCGGAGGCGCAAGGCGCGGGTGCCTTGATCGACCACAATGCCTTGGCCAAGCTCCGCAGCCGGTCTCCCATGCCTCAAGAGCCATGGCTCGAGCCGAAGCATGAGTCGCTGAGAGGCCAGTGGTGGCTGGGGCAATTCGTCCCCAAGCTGGTGTACGACTCGCGCAGCGGAAAGCGACGGATCCGGTTCGGCGGGTTCAACGGCCGGCGCCGGACGGGAGGCGCCGTGCTGCACGCGTCGGTACTCCGACGCATCCGGGCCGACACCAGGTACCGGCCGCCCAGCCTTCCCCCGTCACTCATCCAGCAGATCCTCAACCTGAGGACTGTCGACGACACCACGGCGGTCACCGTGCCTTCTGAAATATCCAGTGATTCGCCTTAGTCGACCTGCCGACGCACCACCGTATCTTGCTCGGAGATCCGCCGATGGACAGTGAATTCCAGGTCAGCGGCCAGAACGACGCTGCCCCCTTCACCCTGAAGCTTCACCGTGGCGACGGCATGACCCTCCTCGGCATGAATTGGAAGCACGGCCGGCCACCGAATGACTTCGTGGGCTTCGCGATCGAGTACCGGGAACCGGAAGGCTCGCGCTTCTATCCCCTTACCAACCGTCTCGCCTTTCCCGGCACCCAGGGCGACGTAAACCCCAATAAGCTCTCGACCAGGCTGTCTCCGATCCAGAAGTTCCGCTGGGTACACTTCCCCAGGAACGCCGAGAAGCCGGGCAAGTTTACCTACCGAGTGGCTCCGGTCTTCATGAACGCTGCCGGTGTGCTGAGCTACGGCGCCGAGCAGGAAGCCGCGATCGAGCTGCGGCGGGAGACCTACCCAGGCCAACTGAACGTCACCTTCACCCGTGGGATGGTGTCCTCGCAGGCTTTTGTAGAACGCTATGAGTCGAAGGGGCCGATCTCTAGCCTGCTGCCGGCCAAGGCCGACGCGGGGCTGAACTTCGTGCCCAGCCATCCGGAAGCAAAGGACGCGCTTGCCTGGATGGGGTTCGAGGCGCGGCACGCCATCCTCGAGGTCCTGGACCGTGCCATTGCCGACCCTACCGCTCAAGTGCGGGTGGTAGCCTATGACTTGAGCGAGCCCGACATTGTGTCCCGGTTGGAGCGGCTGGGCAATCGCCTCAAGGTGATCATCGACGACGAAGGGGCGCACGGTGAACCCAACTCGGGGGAAACCCAGTCGGAGCATCGACTCACCGCTACGGCCGGCGCGGACCACGTCAAGCGGCAGCACATGGGGAATCTCCAGCATAACAAGACCATCGTGGTGGATGGAAACGTGCCGACGGTGATCTGCGGTTCGACCAATTTCACCTGGCGCGGTTTCTTCGTGCAGGCAAACAACGCTGTGGTTCTCCAAGGCTCCAGCGCGGTCAAGCCGTTCCTGGGCGCCTTCGATCACTACTGGGACAATGACGCGGCAGGAGATTTCGGCAAGACTTCGTCCGCGGCGTTTAACGACCTCGGTCTTGTGGGCATCGACGGCAAGGTCGGATTCTCTCCCTATTCCAAGAAGAACGCCCAGCTCCAGAAGATCGCCGACGATATTGGCGACGAGACCACCTCCAGCCTCTTCTATTCGCTCGCTTTCCTCTACCAGACCAAGGGGCCGATCCGGAAGGCGATCGAAAAGATCACCAAGAGCGATGACCGGTTTGTCTACGGCATCTCCGATCGTAAGGTCGGCGGCGGTCTCGACGTGCAAAAGCCCGACGGCAACGTTCGTCCGGTCAAGCCGGCCGCGCTGAGCAAGAATGTACCGGAGCCATTCAAGTCGGAGCCGGAGGGCGGCGGCGGCAATCGCATGCACCACAAGTTCATCGTGATCGATTTCGACAAGCCGACCGGCCGCGTCTATCTGGGGTCCTACAACTTCTCCGACGCGGCCGACCGGGACAACGGCGAGAATCTCCTGCTGTTCCGTGACCGGCGTGTGGCCGTATCCTACATGATCGAGGCCCTCCGACTCTTCGACCATTACCATTTTCGGGTGGCCCAGCAGGAGTCCAAGAAAAAGAAGAAGAAGCTGATGCTGGCGAAACCACCCGCGGCCGGCGAGGAGCCGTGGTTTGAGGAGTACTATGTCGACGCCCGGAAGATTCGGGATCGGAACCTGTTCTCCTGAGGCGCGGGCTGAGGCCCGGGCTGGCGGCGGCCTCGCCAGCCCGTTGCGGCGGGAGCAATTCAGCGCTACCGAGCGCCGGCGACCGGCGTCGCCACGAACATCAGGGTCTCGCCGGTGTCTTGGTCCACCAGGTTGCCGGTGATTACCCCGGCATCGTTGATGTCTCGGGCGGCGGTGAGAAGGTCGGGAAACGACCCCTTGATGTCGTTCAGATTGATCATCTTCCCGTCCTCCCACAGGATCGCCCGGCAGCCCTGAGGCCCGCAGGACCGCCCTACCACCTGACCCCGCGCGTTGATCCCGAATGCCTGGCTGAAATCATGGCCGTCCAAGAGCTTCAGGTCCTCGATCCCGCCCTTCTTGGTCCAAAGGAAGGCGTGGGGGGCGAAGTCGATTCCGGGGACATCGGCCGGATTGGAGAACCCGACGACGTCGCCCAGCTGATTGATGGCCATCGGCGTGTGCCAAGCCTCGCCTCCCAGGTCACCGATCTCCACCGGCTGGCCTTGTTCCCAGATCACCGAGTGCTGCGCGCTGAGCTGACCCACCGCGATGTCGCATTCGCCGGAAATGCCGACTGCCTGCCCCTTCTCGTTGATTGCGGTCGCGGCGGAGGTCGAGTCACCGGGTAAGGGAGGCAGCTCCTGCATCGTGCCCTTCGCTGGCTCCCACATTACCGCGCGGAACTGGAGGACCTGAGGCTCGTTGCAGGTGTCGTCGTGGATCGGAGTCTCCGCCCATCCTACCACCTGACCCCGGCTGTTGACCCCGGTGGCGAAGCCGTGCGTGCCACCCAGTGTCGGAAGCGCGCTCATCACGCCGTCTTCGTACACGAAGCCGCGGCAGACATGGTGCGTCACCGAAGGGAAGAAGGCCGAGCAGCTCCAGTCTTCCTCCAGAGGGTCCATCGCCGCCATTTCCGCAATGCCGACGATCAGCGTTCCGTTGTTCTGCCCCGGCCATTGGACGTTGCTGTTGGGCCCGCCGAGGGTGCGGAGGTCGGTGATTTCGTCACCGCGCCAGAGGGCCGCGTGGCGGGTACCCTCGTCGGTGTTGGAGAAGCCGGCCACCCAACCCAGGTTGTTGATGCTGGTTCCCACGCTCACCGTTCCACCCAGTGACGAGGTGATCTTCACTATCTGGTACTGTCCGTTTGCGGCGAGAAAGGAGGGCGACTCTGTGGGTGGGGTGACTGGGGCTTCGTTACTACAGCCGCCGACCGCTGCCATTACAATGGCGTACGAGATGTGTCGCATGGCATTCTCCGAGGTTGGAAGCAGAACCACTCTGCTGCTCCCTCACCTTAGTGCGCGACCCATCCGCACGCGCGCCGGATTCGGACTCTGAATTCGCGCGGCATCGCACTCGCCGGATCCGGACCTCGAATTCGAAACGACGGATCGATTCGTGGAGTCAGTTGGGACGGTGGGGCCGGAACACGATGTCGAAGGCCAGCGTCCAGGTCTTGCCTCGGTCGGTGGATCGTACGGCAGTCTCCCGCACGTTCTTTCCCTCGACCCACCAGATGCCGCGGAGCAAGGCGTTCTTGCCGTCCGGCATCTTTTCCGAGCCGGTCAAGACCATGCGGCCGCCTTCCAGCCGGCCATCGAGCAGCAGCAGCGTGCCGCGATTGGTAACCCAACTCTGGTGCCACAATCCCCGCGAGGCGTCCCACAGACTGTAGCTCTCACCCACCAGACCATCGTTCTGCTGGTAGCTCTCCCGCAGCACGCAGCCGTCGAGAATGAGGGTCACCCGATTGCGAGCCACGACCTTCGACGTGTCGGCCACGTCGTAGGTATCCCAGTCCCCGGCCCAGAAGTCGAATTGGCGGAACTCGGGACCGGTGCACCGTTCGGCCGGTCGGCGCTCAGCGCCGCCGTTCTGGGCTTCTCCAGTCGGAGCCACCAGCGCCAGCAGCAGGCCCACCGTCACAATCCCTCTCATCGGTCGTCTCCTGTGGGGTTTCCAGCGGTTCGCGGCATCATAGCGCGGGGCCGGGACGACCGCTTGCCGGAATCGGACCTGGAATCCGATGCGTCGGTGCTTCAAGCACTTACGCCGCGGTCAGCCACCGGCTACTTGGCTGGTGTCGATCTCGGCGAGGCTGGTTCGACGTGTTGGTAGAGCCGGGTTTAGATTCGGTCGCGACCGGCCGAAGGCCCGGTTCGAAACCAAAAACCAGTGGGGATACGACAATGCGGTTCATGATAATCGTCAAAGCCGACAAGGACTCCGAGGCAGGCGTTCTGCCCAGCGAGAAGCTCCTTGCCGAAATGGGGAAGTACAACGAAGAGTTGGCGAAAGCCGGCGTCATGCTGGCGGGCGAAGGGCTTCAGGCCAGCTCCAAGGGCGCTCGGGTGAGATTCTCCGGGAACAAGCGGACCGTGATCGACGGGCCGTTCACCGAGACGAAGGAGCTGGTCGCCGGGTTCTGGCTGATTCAGGTGAAGTCCAAGGATGAGGCGATCGAGTGGGTCAAGCGGGTTCCCTTCGAGAGCGGAGAGATCGAGATTCGCCAGGTCTTCGAGGCAGAGGACTTCGGCGCCGAGTTCACGCCCGAGCTCAGGGAGCAGGAAGAGCGGATTCGCAAGCAGGTAGCCAGCAAGAAGTAGCGGCGCTGAATACTCCGGGAGGTCCCATGCCTCGTACTCGAAGGGCGCGTATCATTCGCGGCGCTCCATACTTTCCGGTCGCGGACGTGGCCAGCATCGGCACCTACTATCACGATGTGCTCGGGTTTCTCTGCGAGTACTCGGCCGGCAATCCTCCCGAATTCGCCATTTACAGCCGTGGCGGATCGCCCATCATGTTCCGGCGCACTCCCGACCCCGCGCTGATCTCTCCCAATGAGAGACAGGGCGGGACCTGGGACGTCTTCTTTTGGGTCAGCGATGTCGAGGTCCTCCACGAGGAGCTGGCCCGGAAGGAGGCCGTCGTGGTCTATCCACCAACCGTACAGCCCTATGGCATGAAGGAGTTCGCAATCCGGGACCCGAACGGCTACGTCCTCGGCTTCGGGCAGGAATGGCGCACCGAGGCCGGGCAGTCTTCGTAACCGGCGGCACCGGGTATCTCGGCAAGGCTCTGCTGCCTGCCGTACCGGGCAATGCCCTGGATGCCGCGACGTTCGCCGGCGCTGTCAGTCCGGCTGACACGCTGGTGCATCTCGTCAGCACGCCGCGGTGTGCGGGTAGTCGAGGTACCGGAGATTCGGACGGCCTTGGAGGAGTCGCGCGGAGGGTATTAGGCTCCTACGTATGACGAGACCGCGATGACGGACCGCAGGCTCGAAGGAAAAGTGGCGCTGGTGACCGGTAGCTCGCGAGGCATCGGCGCCGCGATCGCAGTGCTCTTCGCCAAACAGGGCGCGATGGTCGCGGTCCATGGCCGGGATCGGGCGGCAATGTCCACCGTGCGGAAGGAGATCGAGCGCACCGGCGGACGTGCGACCGAGATCGAGGCCGACGTCACCCGATTCGAGGACATCGAGACTATGCGCCATCGGGTCGAGCAGGAGCTCGGACCCATCGATGTCCTGGTCGCCAACGCCGGCGGCAGTCCGACCCCACCACAGCCCATCGAGGAAATCGACGAAGAGGGATGGCGGGCCTCGGTCGATTCCAACCTCACCGCGACCTTTCTGACCATCAAGAGCGTGCTCCCCGGGATGAAACAGCGGAAGGCGGGGAATATCATCACTATGTCTTCGACTGCGGGCCGCCGTCCCCACGAGCGTTCCCCCGTGCCCTACGCCGCTGCCAAGGCGGGAATCATTCTGCTCACCCAGGACCTCGCGGCTCAGGCCGGTCCGTTCGGCATCCGGGCAAACTGCATCGCCCCCGAAGCGATCCTCACCGAGCGCAATCTGCAACGGATTCCCGAAGCCCAACGACAGGCCCTGGTCGACGCCCACCCGATCAAGCGCCTCGGCACGCCGGAGGACGTGGCTGCCGCGGCACTCTTCCTCGCCTCGGACGAATCGGGATGGATCACGGGAATGGTGCTGGACGTTACCGGTGGGGCCTTGATGAAGTAGTGGGTTTAGTCGACGTGGAGCGGAACCGAGATCATCTCCGGGCCGTGCCGCATGTCCTGCCAGGTTTCCCAGGTCAACGGACAACCGGTTCCGAACGGCGGATTGGGATGGCCGCTCCGACCCAGCAGGTCATGGAGCATCTCGTGTCGGACCACCATCTCGTGCTTGGCCCAGTCACCGGCGATATAAATCTGGTGCCCCTGCTCCCAATGGCCGGCGCATTGACCGCTGGAGCAAGAGAAACTGGCTCCTGGCACCACGAGCCACTGCACCCGGTCGAAGTCTCCGCTGAGCCCGGAGCAGGCCTCGGTCCTCGCCCACCACTCGCGATAGACCGCTGGCGGTTCCATCGGGACCTCGCCCGTGGCGTCGAAGCCGCAGCCGGCCGTCGCCAGGGCGAGGAGGGTCAGGTATAAGGAATGGGAGCGGGACACGGTGTCCCGCCGCGGCAACCGGCGTGCCCTCCCCCGATTCGCCGCAATCCGTTGAACCACAACGGCCTAAGGTCCCCGGCGCTGGAGCTGGGCGCCTGTCAAGATGCAAGATCGTCGCACGCTGCGACCATCATGCGGAGCAGCCAACCAATGTCCGACCCAACCAGCAGCGGGGCGCCCCGGGTCCGTGAGCTCTATCCCTACCTGTGCGTCCGGGGGGCGGCGGCCGCAATCGACTTCTACACCAGGGTCTTCGGCGCGCAGGAGCTGATGCGGCTGGCCGACCCTTCCGGGCGCATCGCCCATGCCGAGCTGAAGCTCGGCCCCACGACCATCATGCTGGTCGACGAAAACCCGGAGTACGGTGTTCGGAGCCCATTGGCCTTGGGTGGCACCGGCACGATCATTCATCTGCACGTGGACGACGTCGACGCGCTCACCGCCCGAGCGGAGGCAGCCGGTGCCCTGGTGCTCCGGCCGCCCGCGGATCAGGGCCATGGCGAGCGCCAGTCGAAGTTGAGAGATCCCTTCGGACACGAGTGGCTCCTCGGCCATCAGACCGAGATCGTCTCACCGGAGGAGATTCAGCGGCGCTTCGAGGCGCAGTTTCGATAGAGGTAACCATGGCTTTGGAAGAAGAGCTGGAGGGTATTCTGGCGTTTCTCCGCACCGCCGAGCGACTCAAGAGCGTCACCCGGAGCGGGTGGACTACGGCGGGAGAACGGGAGAGCGTAGCGGCCCACACCTGGCGGCTTTGCCTCATGGCGGTGGCGCTCTCCGATCGATTTCCGGAGATCGACCTGGCCCGGTTGCTGAAGATCTGCCTCATCCACGACCTGGGCGAAGCCTTACACGGTGACATTCCCGCACCCGAGCAAGTAGGCGACCGTGCCAAGTCGGCTGCGGAGCGGACGGATTTCCTTGAAGTGCTGGCACCGCTGCCCGAGCATCAACAGCGGGAATTCGCCGCGCTGTGGGACGAGTACGACGCAGCCCGATCGCCCGAGGCGCGACTGGCCAAGGGGCTCGATAAGCTCGAGACGATCCTGCAACACACCCAGGGCCACAACCCGCCCGACTTCGACTACCGCTTCAACCTGACTTATGGGCGGCAATACACCGGCGACCACCCGGTACTGGTGGCTCTCCGGGCACGCTTGGATCGCGACACCGAGTTGAGGGCGGAAGACAATCAGGCCAGACGGTAGGACAACGAGGGAGTGGTTATGCGATGGTACTGGCTGGTGGCGCTAGGCGTTCTTCTGATCCTCGTGGTCGTGTCCCGGCGAGGTGAGCGCGCGGACAGCCCTCTGAGGCGGCAACGCGAAGGAGGCCCGGCCCCCACAGCCGAGGAAATCGACGCTTCGCTGCGGGAGGGTCGAAAGATCGAGGCGATCAAGCTCTACCGGGCGCTACACGGAGTGGACCTGAAGACGGCGAAGGAGGCGATCGAGGCCCGTGCGCGCTCATTGACCGGCCGACGGTGACCGCTCCCGAGGCCTACGACGCGCGGGTTCGAGAAAGCTTCAGCCGCCAACGCCACATGGCCACGCTGGGTGTGACGATTGCGCACATCGCCCCGGGAGAAGTGCATCTTTCCCTGCCCTACTCGCCACAATTCTGCCAGCAAAACGGCTACTTGCATGCCGGCGCCATCGCGAGCGTGGCGGATTCGGCCAACGGTTACGCGGCCTTCACCCTTGCACCGGCCGGGAGCGACGTCCTGGCGGTCGAGTTCAAGATCAACCTGCTGGCGCCGGCGAGAGCCCAGGCGTTTCTGGCGAAGGGTCGGGTGCTTCGCCCCGGGCGCACGCTGACGGTTTGCCAGGCCGAGGTGGTCACTGCGGACGGCTCCGAGCCGACCCTGGTTGCGACGATGCTCTCGACCCTCATCATCAAGCCGGTCTCAAACCCGAATGGCTGAACACCCGCATGAGAGTGTACTGGAGAGCCGTCTCCACGGCCTCGGCCTGTCGCTACCTGGGCCGAAGGCTCCGGTTGCCAATTACCTCGGCACCAAGCGCTCGGGCGACCTGCTCTTCGTGTCCGGACGAGTAAGCCAGCTTCGGGGAGAGGTGGGAAGCGAAATCGGAATAGACCAGGCCAAGCTGGCCGCCCGCGACACTCTGCTCGACCTCTTGGCAATCATCAAGCACGATATCGGCGACCTGGACCGAATCGTCTCGGTCGAGGCGCTCCGGGGATTCGTCCGCTCGTCGCCGTTGTTCGTCGACCACCCCCAGGTGATCGATGGTGCCTCAGACTTGCTGGTCGAGTTGCTGGGAGACGCTGGCCGCCACGCCCGCACCGCTACCGGCGCGGCGCAGCTCCCCTTCGGCGCCGCGATCCAGCTCGATATGGTCCTGCGGCTGGGACGCTGAGCCGCGACGGCCTACTTCAAGACTCGCAGCACCCATCCAAGCCCTCGCTTCGCCGCCGGCGTGAGCTTCCTCCTGCGCCACATGTCCGCGGCCTTGCGAAAGACCTCGCTTTGGGTGGGATAGGGGTGGATCGTCGCGCCGATGGCCCTCAGGCCGGTCCCGCTGGTGATGGCGAGGGCGATTTCGCCGATCATCTCGCCGGCGTGCTCGGCGACGAGCGTGGCGCCGAGGATCCGGTCGCTGCCCGCGCGGAGGTGAACCCGAAAGAATCCTTCGTCCTGTCCGTCGAGTACCGCCCGGTCCACCTCGCGCAGCGGCACCGTAATGGTGTCTACTTGGTGGCCGGCTTCGATCGCCTCGCGGGGGTACATGCCGACGTGGGCCAGCTCGGGACTGGTGTACGTCGTCCACGGCATCACCAGGTCGCTCGCCTTGCCGCCCCCGAGCCCCCAGAACAACGCATTCCCCACCACCCTTCGAGCCTGTGCGTCCGACGCATGAGTGAACTGAAAGCTCGAGGATACGTCGCCGATGGCGTAGATCCGGCGGCTGGTGGTGCGGAAGCGATCGTCCACCGCGATCCCGCGGCGGTCGAACTTGACGCCGACCTGCTCCAGGCCCAACCCCTCAACGTTGGGCACTCGTCCCACAGCGACCAGGACCTCGTCGCCCGACAGTTCCTCCATACTTCCATCGCTCTGCACCAGGATCACTCGCTGCCCTTTCCGAGACTCGGCACGAACCGCCGCGGCCCGGTGGAGGAAGCGAACGCCTCGTCGCTGCATCGCCTCCTGGATGATCCGTGCAGCGTCCTCATCCTCACGGGGTAGTATCTGCGCACCCTGGTGCACTACCGTGACCCTGCTCCCCAGCCGGGCGAATGCCTGGGCCATCTCGCAGCCGACCGGGCCGGCCCCGACGACGACCAGATGCCCGGGTGCGTCGGCCAGTGAGAAGACGGACTCATTGGTGAGGTAGCCAATCTGCTCGAGCCCGGGTATCTGGGGAGTGGCGGCCCGCGCTCCGGTCGCGATGACGGCCCGCCGGAATCGGAGCACGGCGTCGCCCACGACCACCGCATCGGGCTGGATGAATCGGGCAGATCCCAGGAAGACGTCGACGCCGAGGTCGCGAAAGCGCGCCGCTCCATCGACTCGGCTGATACCGGCCCGCAGCTTCCGCATCCGCTCCATGACCGCACCGAACTCTCCGGTGCCGGCAATCCCCGGTCCTCCAAATGTCCCGCTGGAGTCGGCTGCCGCCTGCCAGGAGCGTGCGGCCGCGATGATGCCTTTGGAGGGCACGCAGCCGACATTGAGACAGTCACCGCCCATGAGGTGTCGTTCGATCAGCGCCACTCGTGCGCCGAGCCCGGCGGCGATGGAGGCAGTGACCAGACCGCCGGTTCCCGCGCCGACCACTACCAGGTGATAACGGTCTCGGGGTGTGGGATTGGTCCAGTCCGGCGGATGTACATTGGCGACTAGTTGCTGATTGTACTGGTCGAAGGGCTCGACTCGCACCGAGGCTACCGGGTCAAGCGGGGCGACGGTCGACATCGGTCACCTCCTGGAGCGCGCGCCGGGCGGTGCGGGCCACCACCGTAGTCACGGCCAGGGTGGCGACGAGTCCGATTCCGAGCAGCAGGTACTGTCCCGGCCCTCTGGGCACTCCGGCACCGCTGGTCAACCGTGCGACGTCGCCGATCACCCGACCGTAGTAGACGTACAGCAGCGTGCCTGGCAGCATCCCGACCGACGCGATCAGAAAGTCACCGAATCGGATGTTGGTGACCCCGAGCGCATAGTTCAACAGGTTGAAGGGGAACGCCGGGCTCAGCCGTAAGAGAAAAACGATCTTGCGTCCTTCTCGCCCGATGGCCCGGTCGATGGCGGTGAATCGCCGGTCATGGGCCAGCCGGCGCTCGATCGCGCCCCGGGCGAGGTAGCGGGATATCAGAAAGGCGGCGGACGCCCCAATGGTGGCCGCGACCAGAACCAGCGCGGTGCCTTTGGCGATTCCAAAGATCGCTCCCGCGGCGAGGGTCAGCACCGAGCCGGGAACGAAGGCCACCGTGGCAATAACGTAGCCGAGGCCAAAGAGTATCACCCCCCAGGCGCCGAGTCGTTCCACCCACTCGACGAACCGGGGAACCAGAGTTGCTGCTCGGGGGGCAATGAGCACGATGAGAAGGACCAGGACCACGCCGACCAGCACACGGGTGAGGAACCGCGGAGGCACGCCTCGTCCCTACGGGGACGAAGATGCCGGCTGTACTACCGGATGACCACCTGCCAGCCACTCGCCGAAGCCTCCGGTGTACACCCGCACGTCGGTGAACCCTCGCGCGCGGAGCAGGCTCGCGGCGATGGCGGCTCGCGATCCCGATTGGCAGTGCACGATGATCGGGCTTTCACGGGGGATCTCGCCGAGCCGTTGATCCAGCTCGCCCAACGGCAGGTGCCGGGCGCCGGGTAGGTGGCCGGCGGCCCACTCTCCCTCTCCCCGTACGTCGAGCACCAGCGCATCGCGGTCTCGGAGTTGCCGTCGAACCTGATCGGCGCCCACCGCCGACACGGTGTGGAGCTGCTTGCCGCCGGTGCGCCAATCCTCGATGACTCCCGGCTCCGCGTAGCCGGCAACCCGATCGAGCCCGATTCCGCCCAGGTCGCGCAGCAGCTCCTTCAACGCATCGGCTCGATTGTCGCGGACGATGAGGTAGAAATCACGATCGTACGGCAGCAGCCAACCGGCCCAGGTGGTGAAGCTCCGGCCCGCCGGAATGTTCAGGGTTCCCGGGATTGCGCCTGCCGCGTAGTCCCCCGCGGAGCGGGTATCCACCACCGGCGCGCCGGTGTCCAGCGCCCTCGCCAAGCCCTCGATCCCGAGACGAGGAGGCCGACGGCTTCCGTCGAGAAGCGGCGGACCATCCCGATTGATCCGTTTCATCTGCGCGAAGTAACGCGGCGGATCCGGCTGTCCCTCCAGGACCGCGCGAACGAACTCGTCCTGGTCCGTGATCCCGAACGCCCAATTGAATCGCTTCTCATACCCCAGAACCGTCTGAGGCACCGCACCCAGCGACTTGCCGCAGGCGCTGCCGGCCCCGTGCCCCGGCCATACCTGGAGGTAATCGGGCAGCTCCCGAAGGCGCTGGAGCGATTGAAACAACTGGCGAGCGCCAGTCTCCATGGTTCCGGCCAGCTTTGCGGCACGTTCCAGGAGATCGGGACGACCCACGTCTCCCACGAAGAGAAAATCCCCGGTGAAGACTCCCATCGGCTCGGTGGCCGTGGCGGTGTCGGTGACCAGGAACGAGAGATGCTCGGGCGTGTGCCCCGGCGTGTGCATCACCGAGAGCTCGATGCTGCCGACCGAGAAAGAGGAACCCTCGTTCACCAGGTTGGCACCGGCTTCCCCGGCGAAGCCATAGCGCCACTCGGCGCCCCCCGCATCGGACAGATGCAAACGCGCCTTCGCGCGGTGGGCCAGCTCTCTGGCGCCGGAGACGAAATCGGCATGAATGTGGGTTTCGGTGACATCGGTGATCCGCAGCCCCTCTGCCCGGGCGGCCTGCAGGTAGTCGTCGGGATGGCGGGTCGGATCCACCACCAGGGCGGTCTTGCTCTCCTGGCAACCGACCAGATAACTCGCCTGGGCCAGCTTGTCGTCGTAGAAGCGCTTGAGGAGCATTTTCGGATCAGGTCTCGTCGTGGTTGTTCAGGGAGCCCAAGGGGAGTCTGAGCCGCGCACGGGCACCTCGGCTCTCGCGTCTCGGTTCCAACAGCAACGCGCCGCCGTGGGCCTCCGCGATTTGCCGGCTCAGCACCAACCCGATCCCGGAGCCGTTCGCCTTGGTGGTGAAGAAGGGCACGAACAGGTTGCCCGGATCGGGAAGTCCCGGGCCCTCGTCTTCCACCAGCACTTCCACCACGCCGGCGACGATGCGCCAGCTGACTCGAACGGTGCCGCCCGTCTCCAGCGCCGCGTCGGTCGCATTGCGCAACAGGTTGATCAGCAGCTGGTCGAGCTGGTCGCCGTCGGCGGCAATCACCGCGGTGGGACCCGCGACCACCTGAATCTCCAGCCGGGTCTCGAGGGCGGCGACTCGCCTGACCCACTCGTCGACCCGAACCGATGCCAACCTTGGCTCGGGGAGCCGAGCCAGCCGGGCGTAGGAGCCCATGAATCGGCCCAGGGCTTCGGACCGGCCTTCGATTACCTGAAGCCCGGACTCGAGGTCCTGCTCCCAGTCGGTGGGGCGGGCCGACCGCGCCACCAGGCTGCGCAGGCTGCCGGCGATCGATTTGATCGGCGCCAGCGAATTGTTGATTTCGTGCCCCAGCACCCGCACCAGCCGCTGCCACGCCGAGCGCTCCTCCGCGCGGAGGACCCGGCTCAGGTCGCTCAAGACCACCAATTGATGAGGGCGTCCGTCCTGCCGAAAGTTACTGCTCCGCAGCTCCCACCGCCCGGCTCCTCCGGGAAATGCGGCCTCGAGGGTGCGAGGAAAGTGTCCGGTGAGGCACTGATCCAGCCCCAACGGTTCCGCGGGCCGGCCGAGCAGACGCTCGGAGGGCTGGCCCAACAACCGCTCTCCCCCCCGGTTCACCAGCCGCAATCGGTGCTCCGCGTCGAAGGCGAACACCGCGACATCGATCTCCTCGATCACCCGGCGAAGCAGAGCCCCAGCCTCTAGTGCGTGCAGCCGCTGGGAGCGCAGCGTCTCACTGAGCGCGTTCACCTCCAGCAATGCCAGCCCCAGCGCGTCGTGGGGGCTCGCTCCCCTGGCCCGGATGGAATAGTCTCCCTCCCGCAGCGCCGCGAGGAGGTTGGAGACGGTCTGCAGCGGGCGCACCACCCGCTCCCGCACCACCCAGGAGCCGATCAGCCACCCGCCTACTGCGAAGATGGTGAAGGTGAACCGCACCCGAGGAGGATGGTCCCCGGTCCAGAGCAGCCAGCAGGCGACCAGCACCGCGGGCAGGCCGGCGGTGAGGGCGGCGAGAAAGACTCGCGACTCGTGGCTGGGCGGACGCCTCCGCTCAGAGGCCATAGTGTTGGAGCCGGCGGTAGAGGGCGCTGCGGCTCAGCCCCAGCGCCTTCGCCGCCTGGCTCACGTTGCCATCGTGGCGCTCGAGTGCCTTCCGGATGAGGACGCGCTCGACTTCTTCCAGCGGCAAATCCTCCAACCGTGGGGGAGCTCCGCTGTCACTGAGCCCCAGGTCGGAGCCGCGCACCCGTCCGCTCTGGGCCAGCAGCACTGCCCGCTCCAGCGTATGGTCCAGCTCCCGGACGTTCCCGGGCCAGGTGTGGCCCATGAGCCTCTCCACTGCCTCCGGCTCCAGCCCGACGACCGGCTTCCGATAACGGGACGCGTACTTCGCGAGGAAGTGCTCGGCGAGGACTCCAATGTCCTCCCGCCGTTCCCGCAGCGGCGGCAAGCGGATCTCGATGGTGTTGAGCCGGAAGAGCAGATCCTCCCGGAAGCGTCCCGCGGACACCTCGGCGCTGAGGTCGGCGTTGGTGGCGGAGAGAATCCGGACGTCCACCTTTCGCGGCCGCGAGGCGCCGACTCGCTCGACCTCACCGGTCTCCAGCACCCGCAGCAGCTTCGCCTGCTGCCGCGTCTGGAGGGTGCCGATCTCGTCCAGCAGCAGCGTCCCGCCTTCCGCCAGCTCGAAACGGCCGATCCGGTCGGTGCGAGCGTCGGTAAAGGCGCCCTTCACGTGGCCGAACATTTCGCTCTCGAAGAGCCCCTCGGAGAGCCCGCCGAGATTGACGGCCACCAGCGGCTTGCCCGACCGGGGAGAGGCGGTGTGGATCCACTGGGCCAGCACTTCTTTTCCGGTACCGTGCTCGCCGGTGATGAGCACGTTGGCGTCGGAGGGGGCCACCCGCTGCATGAGCTGAAGCACCGGGCGCATCGCGGCGGACTCCGCGATGAGCTGGGGCGCGCCGTCGGGTCGAAGCAACCGGTTCTCGCCCTCCAGTCGCTGAGTGCGGCGGAGCGCACGGCCCAGCTCGACCTGGGTCCGAGGGTGGTGAGCAGCCGGTTGTTGTCCCACGGCTTCTCGATGAAGTCGCGGGCCCCGCGCCGCATGGCTTCCACCGCCTTCTCGACGCTACCCCAGGCGGTCATCACGATGGTCGGCAGAGTGCCGTCGAGCGACTGGAGCTGAGAGACCAGCTCCAGCCCCTCGCGTCCGGTCGTGGTGTCCCGGGCGTAGTTGAGGTCGAGCAATACGGCGTCGAAATCCGAGGAATGCACCGCGGTGAGCACCGCCGAGGGAGATCCGGCGGTCTCGATGGCGTAGCCCTCGCTCTTGAGGAGGAGGCGCAACGCTTCGCGGACGTCGGGCTGGTCGTCCGCGACGAGAATATGCGCGGGTGCGGGTGGGGTCGCCAACGAAATCCTAACCGGGAGGTTCGGGCTGGAATCTAACCTCGACGCTCCTTACGGCGGACGAGCTTGAGCCCGGACCAGACCTCGTCCACCGCGCACACTTTCACATCCACCAGGCCCAAGGGCAGCGCCACCTCCCGGACCACGTCTTCGGTCACGTCGCTCCCCAGCCGGGCCGATTTCTTGGGCCAGGAGACCCAGAGCATTCCGTCGTCCGCCAGGGCCCGGTCGGCCCGGGGCAGCGCAGCCTCCAGCTCGACCCGCAGCCGGGCAAACTGGTGAATGAACCTCGCGCCGGACGAGAGCCGGGTGACGATCGACGCCCCGGCCGGCAGCGGCGACACCAGCTTGGCGTATCCCGGCGGTCCGCCAAGAAGTATGACCTTGGCGCCGGGCTTGATGCCGAGCTTATCGACCAGCGCGCGAGGGGAGTACCCAGCCACTATCCAGCCGTCCCGGCTGTCTCCGGCTCGACTATCCACCCGTCCTGCAACTGGATCGTCCGGTTCCCGTAGGACGCGTTCTTCTCCGAGTGGGTCACCTGCACGATCGTCGTGCCCTGCCGGTTGAGCCGGGTGAACAGCTCCATGATCTCTTCGCCCTGGGCGCTGTGCAAGTTGCCGGTCGGCTCGTCGGCCAGCAGCAGCTTGGGGTGAGCAATCACCGCCCGGGCTACCCCGACCAGTTGTTGCTGCCCGCCGGAAAGCTGAGCCGGATACAGATCCTTCTTTCCCACGATCTGGAAGCGGTCCAGCGTCTCCGCGACGATCCCGGCCCGTTCCTTAGGCTTGATGTCCCGATACGATAGCGGGATCTCGAGATTCTCGTACACCGTCAGGTCGTCGATCAGGTGGTACTTCTGAAACACAAAGCCGATGTACTTCTTGTTCAGCTCGACCCGCTTTCTCGGCGGCAACGCGTGCACTGCCTCGTCGTGGAACCAGTATTCACCGGTCCAGGCACTATCCAGCATGCCCAGCACGCTGAGCAGGGTCGACTTTCCGGCTCCGGAGGGTCCCATGATGGTGACGAACTCGCCCTCCCGGATCTCCAGGTTGATCCGGCGGAGGACGTAGGTTCGGGTTGGGCCGGCCTGAAAGAAGCGCTCGAGGTTGAAGAGTCTGATCACGGAGCCACCATATTTAAGGAAGTGAGTTCACTCGCATCATTCGCTGCGAAGCGCGCTGGCCGGATCCACTCGGGTCGCCCGGCGCGCGGGGAGATAGCAGGCGAAGAGCGCAACCGCCGCGAGCAGCAGGGATATCGCCACATAGGTGAGCGGATCAGCAGGCGCCACCTGAAACAGCAGACCGGAGAGCAATTGGGCGGCGCCGAGCGAGGCCACCAAGCCGATCGCGATACTCGCCAGCACCAGCCGCATCCCACCCGCTACCACGCTCTGTTGGGTGCGTCGCGGCTCCTCGCCGAGCGCCTGCCGGATAGCGAACTCGCGGGTCCGCTGGCTCACGGCGTAGGCAATCACCCCGAACACCCCCACTGCCGTGAGGATCAGGGCGACCGCGCCAAGGACCGTCATCAGCGCCAGGCTGAACCGTGCCTGCGCCCGCGCTTCGGAGAGATAGCCGGCCATCGGCTCCAGCCGGCTCACCGGCAGATCCGGATCGGCTGATTTCACCGCCTGCCTCACCGGATTGGCGAGACTCTGCGGGTCGATCGAACTCTCGACCACGAACCCCATGCTGTAGGGAGTGGCCTGCCCTATGGGGACATAGATCTGGGGGAGGAGGTCACGGGTGAGATCGTGCATTCTCAGGTGCTGCACCACACCGACCACCTCCGAGAACGCGTTCGGCGTGCCGGTGGGTTGAAGCTGGAGCTGCTTGCCCACCGCGTTCTGTCCCGGCCATGCCAGCCGCGCCAGCGTCTGGTCCACGATGACCACCTGAGGCGCGCCGACCGAGTCGAGGTCGGTGAAGGCCCGGCCGGCCAAGAGCGGCGCGTTCATGGTTTGGAAGTACTTTGGCGAGACCGACCGGGCATCGGCGGTGACGCTCTCGAAGTTGCGCGCGGTCTCCTCGTCATAGGCAAAGGGCTGAAGATATCCGCTGCCGGTCAGCGGGAGCTGAGAAACCAGACCCACTGACTTGACTCCCGGAACAGCTTCGAGCTTGGTCGACAGCTCCCGGAAAAAGGCGCGTCTTGCCTTCCCTCCCTGGTACCGAGTCGACGGCATCGAAAGCTGGAAGGTGAGCACGTCGCTCGCGTCAAACCCGGGATTGACTCGCTGAAGGGCGAGGAAGCTTCGGATCAGCAGACCCGCGCCAACCAGCAGCATCACCGAGAGCACCACCTCACCCGCGATCAGCAGGATGCGGACTCTCTTCCGGTCACCGCCCGTGCCGCCGCGACCGCCGGCCTGGAGCTGCTCCCGGGGATCGGTGGCGGCGGCCCGAAGGGCCGGCACCAGGCCGAAAAGAATCGAGGTGACTGCACAGAGACCCACGGTAAAAGCGAGAACCGTGGCGTTGAGCTCGATATCGCCCATGCGGGGGAGGTTGGCCGGATGCAGCACCCGCAGCACCTGTAACGCGATCACGGTGATGACGGTGCCCCCCACTCCGGCCAACAATCCGAGCAGCAGGCTTTCGGTGAGCACCTGGCGCACCAGAGCCCGCCGGCTGGCACCGATGGCCGTCCGCAGAGCGAATTCCGCGGTACGCGCAGTACTCCGCACTAGAAGAAGGTTGGCTACGTTGGCACAGGCGATGAGCAGGACCAGACCCACCGCGCCCAGCAGGATCAGCAGCGCGGGCCGGGCATGCTTGACGACGTCCTCGTGCAACGGCACCACCCGGATCCGAAGATTGGATGCCGCGTGCTCCGGAAACTCGGCCCGAAACTCTGCGGCGAGCCGGTCCATGTCGCCCTGGGCCTGCGCGAAGCTCACTCCCTTCTTGAGCCGGCCGAATACGGTGAAGAAGGTATTGTTTCGGGGAATCGGCTGCCCGTAGTCGAACTGGATCGGCACCCAGACGTCCGCGTCGTTGATCGCGTACGCTTCGGCGGGAAGCACGAGGTGGAAGTCCTCCGGCAACACGCCGATGACTTCATGGGCCACGCCGTCTATCTGAATCGGCTTGCCCACGAGGCCGGGATCGGCGCCGTAACGTCGGCGCCAGAGGCGGTGGCTTAGCATCGCCACGTGGGGGCCGTTCAGAACCTCCTCCTCCTGGCGGAACTGGCGGCCCAGGAAGGGTCGCACCCCCAACAAGGGGAAGAAGTCGGCGGTGACGGTAACCAGATCCGCCCGCTCGGGATCGCCCTCGCCGGTGAGATTACCCCGCAGGTCGGCCACGTCGGACTCGCTGGCCGCGGCGAAGGCCTCGAAGGTCCGGGTGCGTCGCTTGTAATCCTGGAAATCGAGCGGAGAGACCAAGGGTAGCGATTG
Source organism: uncultured Gemmatimonadales bacterium (assembly GCA_963812755.1). Taxonomy (GTDB): domain Bacteria; phylum Gemmatimonadota; class Gemmatimonadetes; order Gemmatimonadales; family GWC2-71-9; genus CAVVWJ01. The sequence goes on from CAWEWK010000008.1 coordinate 98,650, forward strand.
TGCTCCGGCGCCCAAGTCGTTCCAGATATTGGCCAGCCGCTCGGGTGCTTCGTAGCGAAGCGGGCGGAGCAAGACGCCGTTGACCACCGTGAAGATGGTAGTGGTCGCGCCGATGCCGAGTGCCAGGGTGGCTATCGCCGTCAGAGCGAAGCCCGGTGCCCGGCGCAGTGCGCGCCAGGCGTAACGGACGTCGTGACCCAGATCGCTCATCACTCGCTCCGGAGCGCGATTGCGGGATCGACCAGGGTGGCTCGCCGCGCCGGCAGGTAGCAGGCGAAGAGCGCCACCAGGGCCAACAACAAGGTGATCCCCGCGAGAGTCAGCGGGTCTCCCGGGCTGACCTCGAACAACAATCCAGCCAGGAGCCGGCTCAGTGCCAGCGAGGCGAGCAAGCCCAGGGCGAGACTCGGTAACACCCACCGCATTCCCTGGAGCACCACCGACCGGCGAGTCTGGCCCGGCGTCTCGCCCAGCGCCATGCGGATGCCGAACTCCTTGGTGCGCTGGGAGACGGCGTAGGAGATCACCCCGAAGATGCCCACCGCCGCGAGGGCCAGTGCGATCCCACCGAGGGCCGCCATCAGAATCAGGCTGAAGCGGGCCTGAGCCATTCCCTCGGAGACGTAGTTGGACATCGGCAGGAGCCGGCTGACGGGCAGGTCCTTGTCGAGCTCGGCCACCACTCGGCGCACCGCCGGAGCCAGGCTCCCCGGATCCGCCGTCGTTTCGATGGCGTAGGCCATCTCGGACCACGAGGCCTGCCCGATTGGCCAATAGATCTGCGGTAGGGTGGTACGCAAAAGGGAGTTGATCCGCAGAGGCTCCACTACGCCGACGATCTCGACAAAGCCGTTCGGTGTCCCGGTGGTCTCAACCTGGAGCTGCTTCCCGACCGGGTTCTCTCCCGGCCAGGCCATCCGCGCGAGGGTTTGGTCCACGATCGCGACCCGCGGCGTCCCATCCAAGTCCTGGTCGGTAAAGTATCGCCCGGCGCGAAGCTGAGCGTTCACGGACTGGAAATAGCCCGGCGATGCTACTCGTTGGTCGGCGCTCACACTCTCCCAATTCCTCGCCGTCTCCTCGTTGAACGCGAAGGGTTGCATGGGGCCGCTACCGGTGAGCGGGAGTTTGGAGACCTGGCCCACCTTTCGTACGCCCGGCAAGGCGAGAAGCCGCTCTTCCAGCAGACGGTAGAACCGGAGGCGAGATTCCGCGCCCGGATAGGTCCCCGCCGGCATGGCGAGCTCGAAGGTCAACACATCGCTGGCATCGAACCCGGGGCGGACTTGTTGGAGAGCGATGAAGCTTCGGACCAGCAAGCCCGCGCCCACCAGGAGGATGACGGAGAACGCCACCTCGGCGACGATCAGGATGTTGCGCATTCGCTGGCGGTCGGCGCCCGCACTGCCCCGCGCGCCTTGGAGCGCGGCATGAGGATCGACGGCCGCGGCCCGATAGGCCGGGATCAGCCCGAAAATCACGACGGTGACGACGCAGATCACGATCGTAAAGCCAAGCACCGTCCCGTCCACCCGAATCTCGCCGAGCCGGGGCAGGTTGGCCGGCCGGAAGGCGCGGAGCAGCATCATCACCCAGAAGGTTGAGGCCAATCCTACGGCCCCACCCGCAAACGCGAGGATCCCGCTTTCCGCGAGGAGTTGCCGCACCATGGCCCAGCGACTCGCTCCTAACGCGGCCCGCAAGGCGAATTCACTCTGCCGACCGCTGGCTCGGCCCAGCAGGAGGTTTGCCACGTTGGCGCACGCGATGAGGAGCACCAGTCCCACCGCGCCCATGAGGACGAGGAGAGCCGGGCGAGCGTGTTTCACCACGTCAAGGTGAAGCGGAATGACCCGGATTCGCAGGTTGGACCCGGCGTGGACCGGATGCTCCGACCGGAGTTGGTCGGCGATGAGATTCATCTCGGCCTGAGCCTGGGGCCAGGTGAAGCCGGTCCGCAGCCGGCCGAACACGGTGAAGAAGGTGAAGTTTCGCGGCGGCGCGTCGCCGTAGTCGAACTGCATCGGCGCCCAGACCTCGGCATCGGTCACCACGAAGGCCTCTGCGGGCAGCAGGAGGTGGAACCCTGCCGGCAAAACTCCCACCACGGTGTACCCGATACCATCGATCTGGATGGTCTTCCCCACCAGGTCGCGGTCGCCGCCATATCGCCGCTGCCAGAGGCTATGCGATATCATCGCGACGTGCGGTCCGTTGGCGACCTCCTCCTCAGGCAGGAAATTTCGGCCCAATCCCGGCTTGACCCCGAGCAGCGGAAAGAAGTTCGATGTCACCGTAGAGACGTTTACCCGCTCCGGCTCTCCGGAGCCAGTCAGGTTGCCGCGGAGGCCGATCACGCCAGGACCACTGGCGGCGGCGAACTCCTCGAAAGCCCGGCTCCGCTGCTGGTAGTCCCGGAAGTCGAGCGGTGAGACCGCGGGAAGGGACTGGGCGCCTTCGCCGAGATCATTCCAGATGTTGGCCAGCCGCTCCCCCGCGGTGTACGGCAGCGGTCGCAGCAGCACCCCGTTGACCACGGTGAAGATGGTGCTGGTGGCACCGATTCCGAGCGCCAGAGTGAGAATCGCGGCGAAGGTAAAGCCGGGAGTGCGCCGGAGCGCACGCCAGCCATAGCGGATGTCCTGCATCAGGGTACCCATTACTCGCTCCGCAAGGCCTGTATGGGATCCACCCGAGTCGCCCGGATCGCGGGCACCAGACAGGCGATGGTAGAAACCACCGCGAGCACCAGGACCGCACCTCCCAGCACTCGTGGATCGTTCGGGCTCACTCCATAAAGGAGAGTGGTCAACAGCCGGCTGAGAGCCAGCGCGCCCACCAAGCCCAGAGCGAGCCCGACGAGCGTCAACGCCAACCCTTGCCAGAGCACCATCGCTTGCACCGAGGACGCTCTCGCGCCTAGGGCGAGCCGGATGCCCAGCTCGCGAGTCCGCTGGTTCACCCCGTAGGCCATGACGCCGTACACGCCTACCGCCGCCAGGATCAGCGCCAGAAAACCAAACAGCGTAAGCAGTGACATGTTGAAGCGCTGGCGGGCGGTGGCATCCTGAAGCAGCTCGCCGGCCTCCCGCAGCCGGGAAATCGGCTGCTCGGGATCCACTTCGTAGACCGCTGCTTTGATCGCCAGCCCCAGGGTCGCGGCCGGGATATCACTCCGGACCACGAACGAGAGCGGATCGGTCATGAAGATGGTCCAGGAGTCGTCCGAGAGCTGACTGGCGGGCACGTACAGCTCCGGACTGGGCGCCGTGGTAAGTCCGGTCTGGCGGACGTCGGCCACCACACCCACAATCTGCCGCCACTCCGCGGAGTCGGGCGTCCCGAACGTGATCCGCTGCCCGATCGGGTCTTGTCGGGGGAACAGCTTCCGCACCAGCGCCTCGTTCACTACCGTCGCTAACACCGCGCCCTTCCGGTCAGCCGGAGTCAACAGCCGGCCCCGGCGCAGCGTCACGCCGATCGAATTGAGGAAGTTCCCGGCGACAATGCGGTAGCCGGCGTACTGCTCCTGGCCGGGCGCCGGCGGCGGCCGCCCCTCGACCGACACGTCGCCGCTGACGAAGCTATCGCCCAGCGGCAGGAAGAACACCGCACCGGCATCACGCACTCCGGGGATCTGGCGCAGCCGCCCGACAAGTCGATCGATGTAGGCGCGCTGACGCATCGGGATCGGAGTACTTGGCCGGTGGGATACTGATCTGGAACGTCATCGCGCCGTCGGGCCGGAAGCCGAGCACCACGTTGCCCAGTTGCCGCACGCTCACGATCAGCAGGGCCGCGCCCACCAACAACACGACCGCCATGCGAGACTTGAGCCACGACCAGTGCGGAGCGGAATCGGGTCCGCTGCCGTCCACTGCTGGTCGCCCGCCCTTCTCCTCGAAACGACTCCGCCGGATCCTGCCGGGACATCGACCAGGCCGGCACTAACCCGAAAGCGATGCCGACCGCGATCGACACCAGCAGGGTGAACGCCAGTACCGCCCCGTCGATGCTCACTTCCGTCAGGCGTGGAATGCCGCGCGGTTGCATGGCGAGCAGCAGGTCGATCGGCCCAGCTGGCAAGTAGCAGTCCCAGCAATCCACCGACTACCGAGAGCGTCACCGCCTCGACCAACACTTGCCGGGTCAGCCGCCACCGGCCGGCGCCGAGCGCGGATCGGACGGCCAGCTCCCGCTGCCGGGTGGCCGCGCGCGCGAGAAAGAGATTGGCCACGTTGGCGCAGACGATCAGGAGCACCAGGGTGACCGCGCCGGTCAACAGCAGCAGCGCGGTGCGCACCGTGCCGACCGAGTCGTCGGTCAGTGGGATGATGGTGACGCCGCGCCCGGCGTTGCTCGCGGGATATGCAGCCTCGAGCGCCCTCGCGATGGTCGTGAGATCGGCCTGGGCTTGCTCGGCGGTCATGCCCGGCTTGAGCCGGCCGATCACGTCATACGAATGACTGTCACGGCTGCTGGATCGGCCCTGCCCATAGCCGAGCGGTAACCACGCGAGGACGGGGGCGGGATAGGTCATGCTGGCGGGCGTCACCCCAATCACGGTGTAAGACTGTCCGCTGAGCGAGATGGTTCGCCCCAGGATCTGGGGGTCGGCGCCGAAGCGGGTGCGCCACAGGGTCTCGCCGATCAGCACCACCGTCGCCTGCCCCTGATCTTCTCCCGGAAGGAAGCCGCGACCCAGAATCGGTTCCACACCCAGGACCTTGAAGAAATCGGCGTCGACCAGCGCGCCCCGGATCTCCTCCGGCTCCCCTTGTCCCACCAGACCCAGGTTGTTGCGCCGCCACGCAGTGATTTCGGCAAACGACTGGTTCCGCGTCTTCCAGTCCAGGAAGTTGGGACCGCTCACGCTGCCGATCTCGCCGCCGCTGTAGGTCTCCCGGATCACGAACAGCTCTCCCGGGTCGCGGACCGGCAGCGCGCGCAACAGCACGGCGTTGACCACGCTGAAGATCGCCGTGTTGGCACCAATGCCGAGGGCAAGCGTGAGCAGGGTAACGAGAGTGAACCCGGGTGCCTTGGCCAGCGAGCGAAAGGCGTAACGCAGGTCCTGCCGGAGAGTATCCATCATTCGCTCCGCAACGCGATCATGGGGTCGGTTCGGGCCGCTCGCAGCGCGGGGAGGAGGCTGGCGAAGATCGCCACGGTGCCCAGCAGCAGCGGGGTGAGCAGGAAAATGGTGGGGTCGGTGGGACTCACCCCAAAGAGCAGGCTCCGGAGCACCCGGCTCCATCCCAACGCGCCGAGCAGACCGATGCCGATGCCGATGAGGGCCAGCACGAGGCCACGGCCCACCACCGCTCCGAGCACGTCGCGGTGAGTGGCGCCCATCGCCATCCGGATGCCGATCTCCCGGGTCCGTTGCACCACGGTATAGCTCAGCAGACTATGGATGCCTACACTGGCAAGTAGGAGCGCGAGTGTGGCGAAGATTCCCAGCAGCAGGGTGGTGAACCTCGGCCGCGCAACCGAATCGGCCAGGGTTCGCTCCAGCCGCTCGACCCCGAACAACGCCAGCTGGGGATCGAGGCCCCATACCGCCTGCCGGAGGCCCCCGATCACCGATTCCGGTTCACCTTTGGTCCGTACCAGCAGACTGGCGAAACCGAGCGGCACCTGGGAGAGCGGAGGGTAGGCAGCGGGTGGCGGGTCTTCCGCCAAGCCCCGGAACCGCTCGTTGCCAACCACGCCGACGATCTCGCGGGCGGTTCCCCAGAATGCTATCCGGTGACCCAGCGGGTTCTCCTTGGGGAAGTAGCGACGAGCGGCCGCCTCGTTGATGACCACCACGGCAGGAGCGTCGACCCGATCGCGATCGTCCAGCACCCGGCCACGGCGTAGGGGCACCCCCAGAGTGGCGAAGTATCCCGGGCTCACCGGTCGAATCGGAATTTCCGGCTGGCTGACGTGCTCGTCTTCCCTGCCTTCGATGACGAAGCTGTTAGTGAAGCCGGGAGCAAGCGGTTGGTGATTCGCCAGCGCCACCGACTCCACGCCAGGCACCGCCGAGGCTCGCTCCAGCAACCCGGTATAGAAGGAAGAAATTTCCGTCCACCGGGGAAAATTCTCGAAGCTCTGAGGGTACCGGGACGGCGGGAGTCGCAGGTTTAGCTTGACGACCTGCTCGGCTCGGAAGCCGGGATCGACCGACTGGAGCTTCCAGAAACTCCGCAGCAGAAGTCCGGCGCCGATCACCAGGAGAACCGAGAGGCCCACTTCGGCCACTACGAGCAAGTCGCGGAGGCGCCGCCGCTCGGTGCCGGCAGACATCGCTCTGCTCCCGTCGGCCTGCGCGGCTAAGTTGGCATCCACCCGCCGAGCCTGAAAGGTCGGGAGCAGACCGAACGCGGTCGCCACGACCAGCGCGAGCGCCAGGGTTGCGGCGACCACCCGGCCGTCGACCTGCACCGCGTCCAGGCGGGGAAGGTCCGGTGGCGCAAGCCGCACGAGCAGATCTACCCCGAATCCCGCGAGTGCTACGCCGAGCGCGGCTCCCGACAGGGTGAGTACCAGGCTCTCGACCAGGAACTGCCGTCCGAGTCGACCGGTGCTGGCGCCGAGCGCACGACGCAGCGCGATCTCGTGCCGCCGAGCCCAACCCTGCGCCAGCAGTAAGCTCGCCACGTTGCTGCAGGCGATCAGCAGCAACAGCCCCACCGCTCCCAACAGAATCATGAGAGCAGGGCGCACCGGTCCCACCGTGACGTCCTCGAGCGACTCGACCGTTATCGTTCGGCCGCGATTGGCGTCAGGATACTCGCGCTCGAGCTGGCTCGCGATCTGAAGCGCGTCGGCTCTGGCCCCGGGAAGTTGGATCCCCGGTCGAAGCCGCGCCACCACGAACACGTTGTGCAGGGTGCGCGGGGTGGAGGTAGGACCCAACCGCAGGGGAAGCCAGACGTCAGCGACGTGCCCCGGGAGCGCTACACCCGAGGGCGCGACACCGACGACCGTGAACAGGCTGTCATCCAGCCGCAGGGTGCGGCCGAGCACGCCGGGGTCGGCTCCGAAGCGAGTGCGCCACAACTCCTCGCTCAGAATGGCAACGCGATCACCGCCCGGCGCATCTTCGGCCGGATGGAACGCCCGTCCCAGCCGGAGTTGGACGCCGAGCAAGGGGAACAGGGTGTGCGTCGCGGCCACGGAGGTGAGCTGAATCGGCTCGCCGGCTTGCTCGACCAGGTTCACCGGCGCGGCGGCAAAGGCGGCAAGCTCCGCGAACGACCGGTTCCTGATACGCAGATCGTAATAGTCCGGGACGGAAGCGGGCTCCCGGTCGGTACCGCTGATGCGATCGCTCTCATGCACCAGTACCAGGCGATCCGGCTGATCGAACGGAGGCCGCCGCAAGAGCACTCCATTTACCACACTGAAGAGCGCGCTGTTGGCGCCGATCGCCATCGCGAGCGTCGCAATCACCGTAGCCGTCAGGACGCGGCGCTTGGCGAGCGAGCGCAACGCGATCCTGAAGTCCTGCAGCAGGTCGTTCATCATTCGCTCCGCAGGGCTTCGACCGGATCCACTCGAGCCGCACGCCGCGCCGGAACCAACGACGCAACCGTCGCCACTAGCCCAAGTACCACAGCGGTGCCGGCGAAGGTCACCGGGTCGGTGGGACGGATGCCGAACAGCAGCCCGGACAGGAGACCGGTCACCGGCAGCGCTCCGGCCACGCCCGCAGCGATGCCTACGCCGACGAGCCATGCGGCCTGCACCAGAACCAACCGGAGGATTTCTCCGGGGACGGCGCCGAGCGCGATGCGAATACCGATCTCGCGAGTACGTTGAACTACTAGGTGAGCCATGATGCCATAAATGCCCACGGCTCCAAGGGTTAGTGCCACGAGTGCAAACCCGCTTGTCACCATCATGGTGAGCCGCCGCTCGGCGGCCCAGGAGCCCAGTGCCTGCTCCATCGTCTGGACCTCGGCCAGCGGCACGTCAGGATCCAAACCGTCGACTGCGTTCCGGATTGCCGGCGCGAGAGACGCTGGGTCTCCACTGGTCCGCACCACCAGATACATGGAGCGCTGGGGACGGCCGGTGCCCGCGGGGAACTGGGCATGAGGGAGATACATCTCCGGGCGGGGCGCGGCGTCGAGCCCGCGATGGCGCACGTCGCCCACAATGCCGACCACCGTGCGCCAGATCGAATCTGCGTCGCCGCCGCCCAGCAGCACTCGTTGCCCGACCGCATCGCCGGTGGGCCACACCTGGCGCGCGAGGCTCTGGTTGATCACCATGACGCCGGGCGCGCCGATCCGGTCACCCACCTCGAGTCCGCGGCCTTGCAGCAGCGGGATCCGCATAGTCTGGAAGTATCCCGGCGTGATCGCCTGCCAGTCGGCGGGATGCCACTCGGACGGCAGCGGCGGCGTGGAATGCTTGCCTTCCAGCACGAAGCTCCAATCGCCGATGTCCAGCCGGCCGGTCATGGGGAGCGCCCTGGCGGCCGCCGCGGAGCGCACACCGGGGAGAGCCTCGACTCGCTTGAGCAACTGATCGTAGAAGGCTCGAGCCTGTTCTTTGCTCTCGTATCGACCGGAGGAGAGCTCGATCCGAGTGGTAAGCACGTGGTCGGGGTCGAAACCGGGATCCACGCCACTCAGTCGCACGAAGCTCCGCAACAGCAGACCGGCCCCGGTTACCAGTATCAACGCGAGCGCGATCTGGGCCATCACCAACCCGCGGCGAAATCGCTGGCGGGCGCTGCCCGAGGTCCCGCCTCGACCGCCTTCGGTGAGCGCGCCGGAAAGGTCGGTCTTGGCAGCGTGCAGGGCCGGAGCCAGACCGAACAGGAGACCGGTTCCCACCGCCACGGCCGCGGTGAAGAGCAACACCCGCGCATCGATGCCGATCTCTTGCAGCCGCGGGATGGTGGCCGGGGCCGCGGCGATGAGGGCCTGGACTCCCCATAGCGCGAGCAGGAGTCCGACCAACGCGCCGGCCACTGCCAGCGCCACACTCTCGGTCAGCAGCTGGCGGATGATGCGGCTCCGGTCCGCTCCCAGCGCAGTGCGGACCGCGATCTCCCGCTGGCGAGACTCGCCGCGGGCGAGCTGCAGACTGGCCACGTTGGCGCAGGCGATCAGCAGGAGCAGACCCACGGCACCGAGCAGCACCAGAATCGCCGGCCGCGCCTGACCCACCACCGAATCGACGACCGGTGCGGTCCATCCGGTAAACCCTGCGGTGTATTCCTTGGGGTATCGCTCCTTCATCCGGCGGGTGAGGTCGGCGATCTCGCGGCCGGCGCTCTCGACCGTGGCGCCCGGCCGAAGGCGCCCCACCACTCGAAGGAAGTGCCATCCCCGCGTGCTTCGATCGATTCCAGGATCCAACTGGAGCGGCGCCCAGAGCTCCATCGGCTGACCCGAGTAGTGCAGCGGCAGCTGGAAGCCGGCCGGGAGCACCCCGATGACCTGGGCCGGCACATCGTCGAGCTTTAGAGTGCGCCCGATGATCGCCGGATCGGCGGCGAAACGCCGTCGCCAGAGTCCGTCGCTCAGCAGCACCACCCGGGCCTGCTCCGGCAGATCTTCCGCGGCAGTAAAGTTGCGACCGAGTGCCGGGGCTACCCCCAGCAGCGGCAGAGCGTCGGCGGTGAGGTAGCCGGTGCGCAGCCGCTCCGGTGTACCGCTGCCGGTGAGATTCTCGGTACCCTCGGCAAAGGCCGCGAGCCGCTCGAACGACCGGGACTGTTCCCGAAGATCCCAATACTCCGGCACGCTGATATCGGCCCGCGGGTTCGCCTCCCAGGCGCCCCACACCATGACCAGATCCGCGGGGCGCAAATAGGGGAGCGGCCGCAGCAGCACGCCATTGGCCACGCTGAAGATTGCCGCGTTGGCCCCGATGCCGAGTGCGAGCGTTATTACAGCTACCAGGGCGAAACCGGGACGCTGCCGCACACTGCGAATCGCGAACCGGACATCCTGGAGGATGCTGTCTCTCATTCCGACCTCAGGGAGATGACTGGGTCCACCCGCGCGGCCCGGCGGGCCGGAAGGTAGGTAGCGATGAGCACCACGGTCGTCAGCAGGACCGGCATGGCGATGAAGATCGAGAGATCTCGGGGGCTCACTTCGTAGAGCAGGCCGCCGATCAGCAGCGTCGCCGGCAGCGCGACCGCGAGTCCGAGTACCACGCCTGCGGCCGCCAGCCCGAGGCCATTTTTCAGGATGAGTTGCAGCACGTCCTGCGCACTGGCTCCCAGCGCCACCCGGATGCCCACCTCACGGGTCCGCCGTGCCACCGAGTATGACACCACTCCGTAAATGCCCACTACGGCGAGAAGCAATGCCACCACGGCGAAGGCACCGGCGAGGCTAGCCGACGTCGTCGGCAGGTTGAGCGCGTTCTCCAGGTGCTGCGCCATCGTCATGACGCCGAAGGTGCCGAGGTTGGGATCCAGCCGGTTTACCACGTCGCGAACGGAGGGGATGAGCGCGGCAGGATCGCCATGAGTGCGTACGACCAACGTCATTCCGGAGCTGTATTCCTGCTCGAGGGGTAGGTACATGTACGGCCGTGGTGCCTCACCGATCGTTCCGTACTTGCCATCGGCGGCCACGCCGACAACCCGGATGAGGTGCCCATCCCGGCTGCCAATCCGGAATGCCTGCCCGACCGGATCAGTAGTGCGCCAGAATCGCCGGGCCATGACCTGGTTGATGATCGCAACACCTTCCGAGCCGGCGCTGTCACCCTGGGCGAACTGCCGGCCCATCACCAGCGCAGTCCCCACGGTCTCGAAGTAGTTCAGGCCGACGACGCTGGTACCCACGTTGACGCCGTCCTGATCGACGGCGCCCTCCGGAAAAACGGTTTGACTGCGCCCGTAGGTGTCGAGCGGCAAGGGGAAGCTGAGCGTCGCTGACGCCGCACCCGGCAGCTGCGTCACACCCGCAAGCAGTCTTCGGTAGAGCTCCTTGCCTCGGGTTGCGTCGTAGCTCTGCAGGCCGGGGTTGAGAGAGAGGAGGAGCCGATGCTCGCGTGCCAAGCCGGAGTCGAAGTTCCGGGCCTTGAGCAGGCTCTTGAGAAAGAGGCCGCCTCCGATCAGCAGCACCAGCGACAGCGACACCTGACCGATCGCGAGCAGATTGCGAACCTCCAGCCGGCGGCGGCCCCGGCCCACGCGAGCCCCCTGGTCCTTGAGCACCATCGCAACGTCCGGCCGTGAGGCGTGGAGACCCGGCGCCAGGCCGAAGAGGAGTGCCGTGAGAAGCGAGATTCCGAAGGCGAAGAGCAATACTCGATGATCCAGCGAGGTGTCGAATCCGACCTGGAACGGAAGCCGCGGGATCAAGCGTCTCTGCAACCCCGCGCTCCATAGCGCCAGCGCGGTTCCGGCAACGCCCCCGGCCAACGCCAGCAACAAACTCTCGGTCAGGAACTGCCGCACCAGTCGGGCGCGACTGGCGCCGAGCGCCAACCGAACCGCTACCTCCCGGCCCCGGGCCGAAGCTCGGGCCAGGAGCAGGTTGGCCACGTTGGCACAGGCGAGCAGCAGGATCAGCCCCACTGCCCCCATCGCCACTCCAGCGCTCAAGAGCATGATCTGCGGCGGCGCGCCGTCGGGATCGTCGAAGCCGGCTCTGGCGGAAAGCAGGCGTGCGCCCCGTTCCCGATTGGTCTCCGGGTGGACTTGCTCCAGTCGCGCGGCTAAGTCGGCGGTGTTTGCCTCTGCCGTGGAAAGAACCAGTCCCGGCTTCAGCCTGCCGAACGATTGCAGCCAGCCGGTGCTCCGATCATCCAGCAGGCCGTCGCTGCCGGGCATGATCTGGGCATGCATCGAAATCGGCACCCAGAGGTCCGGCCAGAAGCCGAACTTTCGCATCCCATTGAATCGGGGTGAGGCGATACCCACGACGGTGAAGGTGTGTCCGTTGAGAATTACCGACTTGCCGACCACGTCGGCGGCGCCGTGGAAGCGGCTGAGCCATAGCCGGTGATTGAGCACGACGAGTGGTGCCGAGTTTGGTCCCGCAGCATCCTGCGGCCGGAAAGTGCGTCCTAGCGCAGGGGCCAGCCCCACCACCGAGAAGTAGTTCTCCGACACGAGTTCGCCCCAAACCACCTCGGTACGATCACCTGTCCCCAGGCTGATCGGCACCCCGTATTGAGCTGCCAGCCCGGTGAAGGCGCCGCCGTGATCGCGGTAGTCCAGGTATTCGGGGTAGGAGAGGTTTCGGGTCTCACCACTACGGCGGTCGGTGGCCCACAGCGCGACCAGGCGGTCCGCTTGCTCCACCGGAAGCGGCCGCAGCAGCAGGCCGTTCACGATACTGAAGATGACGGTGTTGGCCCCGATCCCCAGCGCGAGCGTGAGTACCGCGACGAAAGTGAAGCCGGGATTTCGGAACAGTTGGCGGAGTCCGTACCGGAGATCGCCCCAGAGGTCGCTCATTCCGACCTCAGTGCGATGATGGGATCGATCCGGGTGGCCCGGAGAGCCGGGAGCGCGCAGGCCGCCCAGGCGACGGCGAAGATGACCAGCATGGCCACGCCGAAAGTGGCGGGATCGTGGGGACTGATCTCGTACAGCTCGCTGGACAGCGACCGGCTGAGCAGCCATCCGCTCCCTGCGCCGATGCCGAGCCCCACCGCCACCAGCGCGAGCCCTGGGCCGGCGACCGCTCGATGTACCTCACGCGCCCGAGCGCCGAGGGCGATTCGGATGCCGAGCTCGTGGGTTCGCTGGGTCACGGCATAGGCGATCACCCCGTACACTCCGATCGCCGCCAGCACCAGCGCGAGCCCCGCAAAGCCACCGAGCAGGAGGAGGGTGAATCTCCGGTCGGAGACCGAATCGTTCAGCAGCTGCGGCAGCGTCACCAGGTCGTTGATCGGCTGGTTGGCGTCGATGGCGTAGACCTGCTTCTCCACCGCGCGGGCCAACGCGACGGGATCGCCGGTTGCGCGCAGCACCACGGTCATTCCGCCGTGGGGATATTGAGTGAATGGGACGTACATCTCCGCCGAGGGCCGGGAATCGAGCCCTCGATGGCGCACTTCACCCACCACACCCACGATTGTCGCTTCCCGGATCCCGCCGCCGATCCAGACCTTCCGCCCCACCGGATCCGCCTCCCCGAAGTAGCGTCGAGCCAGAACCTGGTTCACCACCACCACTCGGGCCGATTTCTCCCGGTCGGTGGTATCGAACGACCGGCCGCGAAGCACAGGGATGCCGAGCGTGCGGAAGTACTCTCCCGTCGCCACCCGGAAGTCCACCTGCTGCTCCTCTCCCGCAGCCGGCGGCCTCCCATCGGCCGAGAACGGCAGGTCGTAGTCGATGCCCACCGGATTCATCGGGAGCGTCGTCACCGCGCCCGCGGCTTCGACGCCCGGAAGCCGCTGCAGCCGCTCGATCAGATCGGTGAAAAAGCGGATCTCGTGAGCGTCTTCCTTTTCCCGCACGCCGGAGAGAAAGATCGTGGCCGCCAGAACCCGCTCGGCTTGAAATCCGGGATCGACCTGCTGGAGCCGGTGGAAGCTGCGGAGCAGCAGCCCCGCAGCGAGGAGGAGCAACACCGAGAGCGCCACTTCGCCCACGATGAGACCTTGCCGCAGACGGCTTCGTGCCATACTGGCGCTCAGGCGCGCGCCGCCCTCCGCGAGCGGGGACCTCAAGTCGCGCCGCAGCAGCTGTAAGGCGGGTAGCAATCCGCAGGCAACCGTGGTGAGCAGGAGCAGGGCCGTGGTGAACAACAGCACCTGCCCATCGAGCCGGGCCTCGCGCCAACCCGGCAGCAATCCGGGATCGAGCGCCTGAATGGCCGGCAGAGTCCACAGTGCGATCAGTACGCCGGCGATGGTGCCCAGCAGCGCCACCATCCCGCTCTCCAGCATCAGCAGCCGCAGCAAGCGGGTCGGAGACGCGCCGAGCGCGATTCGGACGGCCAGCTCCCGCTCCCGATCGGCCGCGCGTGCCAGAAAGAGATGACCCACGTTGGCGCAGGCAATGAGCAGTACGAAGCCGACGGTGCCGAACAGGAGCAGCAGCGGCCGGCGGCTTCCGGCGGAGGCGGCCTCCATCGCCGGCTGTAGTGTCACTCCCCAGCCGGCGTTCGACTCCGGATGGGCCGCGCCCGAGGCGCCCAGCGATCAGGTCGAGCTCCGTCCGTGCCTGGTCGAGCGTGGCGCCGGGCGCGAGCCGGCCGAGCACGTTGAACATCCGCTCACGCCTGCTCTGCCGCTCTTCCGAAGTGAACCCCAGCGGGAGCCAGACGGAGATCGTGGGGTCGTCGGGGAATCGGAACGAGGCGGGCATCACGCCGACCACGGTGTGAGGCTCGCCGTCGAGGACGATGCTCCGGCCCACGATGGCGGGGTCACCGCCGAAGCGCCGCGACCACAGTGCGTGGCTCAGGATCGCCACCCGGTCTCGACCCGGGGTCTCGTTCTCCGGCAGGAATCCGCTGCCGATGGCCGGCGCGACCTCGAGCAGATGGAGCAGATTGGCGGAAGCGCGAACCGTCGGCAGCTCCTCCGGCTCTCCGGCACCGGTGAGCGCGACCCCCCAAGGTGCCCATGCCGCGAGATCACTGAAGGTCCTACTCCCCTGTCGCCAGTCCAGGAAATTCTCGGCCGAGACCTTCTCCCGCTCCTTGCCCTGGGCCTGCTGCCGCTCCCAGAGCACCGTCAAGCGCTCCGGTTGGGCGAAGGGCAACGGCCGCAGTAGCGCGGTGTTGATCAGGCTGAAGATGGCGGTATTGGCGCCGACTCCGAGCGCAAGGGTCAGAGCGGCTGCGGCAGTGAATCCCGGACTCCGCAGCAGCCGGCGAGTAACGACGCGCAGATCGCTGGCCAACATGGTGGTCACTCCGCCGTCATGGGGGCATGCATCTCATTCGGACCTTAGGGAGATCATCGGATCGACCCGGGTGGCCCTGAGCGCGGGCAGATACGCGGCCGCGAGAGCCGCGGCGGCGAGTGCCGCGATCACGATGCCGAAGGTGGCGGGATCGGTGGCGGTGACCCCGAAGAGCTGGCTCGCCATGAATCGGGTGAGAGCCAAAGCGCCGGCGGTGCCGAGCAGAAGTCCGACCGAACACAGCAACACGATGTGCCCCAGGACCAGCTTGAGCACGTCGCGCCGCTGCGCTCCCAGGGCCACCCGAAGCCCGAGCTCGCGCTCGCGCCGGGTTACCAGATAAGAGACCACACCGTACAGGCCGACAATGGCCAGGATCAGCGCGGTCGCCGCGAAGGTCGCGACCAGAGCAGTATTGACCACGCGAGGAGCGCGGTTCTGAGCCATGTACTCGTGAACCGTGGCGAAGCCGGCGAAGAGGTCGGCCCCCACCACCGGAAGATCAGGCTCCACCGATCGCACTACCCGCCGGAACTGAGGAATCATCTGCTCCGGGTCCGACCGGGTCCGCGCCACCAGGGCGATCCAGCGCGGAGGGTTCCGGAGATATGGCAGATACACTTCCGGCTGAACCTCGGACTCCTGGCCGAAGTGGCGGACGTCGCCCACCACGCCGACGACGATGCCGTCCAGCGGCTCGCCGAAGTCGGAGCGGCGCTGCACCGACTTGAAGGCGGTGACCCGGCGTCCCAGTGGGTCGGCGCCGGCGAAGTAACGCTTGGCGAAGGTCTCATTGACGATCACCGCTGGGCTCGATCAGTCAGGTCCCCCGGCGCGAACGGCCGCCCGGTAACCAAGGGGATCTGCATCGTCTGGAAGTACTCCGGGGAGATCGTGCGGAAGAGCGCCGCGTCCTCGGCCGAGCCATCCGATTCGCGACCAGCCACCATCACCCGGGTGGGCATGGACGCACCCGTCAGCGGCAGATGATTGGTGAGTGCCACGGACTCGACCCCGGGGAGCGATGCCACTTCCCGCTGGAGGTGCTGATACAGCTCGACCGCGCGCGCCGGGTCGCCGTAGCGAGGCTCGGGCGGAATGACCCTCAGCGTGAGCAGATGTTCCGGCTCGAAGCCCAGTTGAACCGCGTTCATCCGATCGAAGCTTCTGAGCAGCAGACCGGCACCCACCAGCAGCATCATCGCCAGCGCGATCTCGGCGACGATGAGCAGCGAGCGGCTGCGACTGCCGCGCACGCCGCCCAGCTGTCGGCCTCCGTCAACCAGATCGGCGGTGAGGTCGGAGCGCGAGGCTCGTACCGCGGGAAGCAGCCCGAACACGGTGGCGGTGAACAGGCTCAGTGCGAGGGTGAAGATCAGGATCGCGGTGTCGACCGACACTTCGTCGAGCCGAGGCAAAACGTCCGGTGCGATGGTGCGGAGCCCGGACTGGGCCCACCCGGCGAGCAACAGTCCCGCAGCACCTCCGCCGAGGGCGAGCAACGAGCTTTCGACGAAGAGCTGTTGAACGATGCGGCGCCGGCTGGCACCGATAGCGGTCCGGACCGCGAGCTCTCGGGCGCGGGCCGCACCGCGGGCCAGAGACAAATTCGCCAGGTTGGCGCAGCCGATGAGGAGGACCAGGAAAGCAGCCGCCTGAAGGACGAGGAGGCGGGGGCGGGCGTCGCCCATCACCTCTTGAGTCACCGGAGAAAGCTGAACCTGAGTCCAGCCGGCGTTCTCCGCTGGGTAAGCCGCCGCGATGCGTTCGGCGACCGAGCCCATCTCCGCCGCGGCCTGCGCCGGCTCGTGCCCCGGCTTCAGCCGGCCGACGATCCGACTATCGGTGTGCAGTCCCCGAGCAGTCAGCACTGCCTGGTCGGAGGGAGGAAGGGCGGCGATCGGCAACCACGCAGTCGCCCAGGTCGGATACCCGAAGCCTCGCGGCATGACGCCGACGATGGTGACAGCTTGATCCCCGAGGGTCATGGTGCGGCCGACCGCCACCGGATCCGCGCCGAACCGCCGGCGCCAGAGCGCATCCGAGATCACCGCAACCGCGGCACCGCCGGCCTGCTGCTCCTCGGCCGAGAAGCCGCGGCCGATCACGGGCAGGGCTCCGACTACCCGGAAGAAATCGGGGGAGACATAGCCCGCAATGATCTGTTCCGGACCCTCAGGCGTCCGGAGGCTCAAGGTTTGCCCGCGAATGAAAGCCAGTCCATCGAATGACTGGCTTTCTCGCACCCAATCCTGAAAAGTCGGATAGGACGCGAGGCGTGGCCCTTGCTGGGGGTGCAGCTCGGCGAGAGTTACCAGCCGTTCGGCATCCCCATAGGGCAGAGGCCGAAGCAGAATGCCGCGAATCAACCCGAAGATCGCCGCATTCGCCCCGATGGTGAGGGCGAGGGTGAGCAACGCCGCGGCAGTAAACCCTGGGGTTCGACGCAAAGCCCGGAGTGCGTAGCGAAGATCGTGTGCTAGAGAACTCATCACTCTGACCTCAGCATGGTTCGGCGCCGGACGGAGATCGGTGAGTCCTCACCACGGAGGCACAGAGAGCACAGAGAACAACACAACAGTTGTTTGTTTTCTCCGTGTCCTCGGTGCCACCGTGGTGAACATGCACCGAAGGACTTACTCTGACCGCAGCGAGATCATCGGATCGACTCGGGTGGCCCGGAGAGCCGGCAGGTAGCTGGCGGTGAGCGCCACCAGACCCAACACCAGTGCGACGCTCACGTAGGTGATCGGGTCCTGTGCCGAGGTCTGGTAGAGCTGACTGCTGAGCACCCGGCTGAGCAACCAGGCCCCCACTAGTCCAATCCCCAGACCGATGGCCACCAACCGCATCCCCTGCCCCACCACCAGTCCCAGGACGTCGGACGAGCCGGCTCCCAGCGCCATGCGGATCCCGATCTCGTGCCGCCGCTGGGTGGTGGTATAGGCCATCACTCCGTAGATCCCGATGGCCGAGAGCAGAAGCGCGATGCCGGCGAACAACAACAGCAGCACCAGCGAGAAGCGCCGTTCTGCCCCGGCATTGGCAAGGAGCCGCTCCATCGACATCATGCCGAAGACCGGCTGCTCCGGATCCACCGCCTGGATGGCCTGGGTCACAGCCGCTTCCATCTTCTCCGGCTGCTCACTGGTCCGCACCAGCATCGACATCTCCTGTCCTACGTTGCTGCGGTAGGACACGTAGAACTCCTCCCGCGGCGGCGACTCCAGCTCCATCTGCCGGACATCACCGACCACGCCGGTCACGGTGAGCCAGGGTCCCTGTGGACCAAACACCTGGATCCGCTGCCCGATCGGGTTCTCCTGCCCCCAGTACTTCCTGGCCATCGTCTGGTTGAGGACCGCCGAGCCCGGGGTAGACGAATCGGCCAGCTCGGGCAGGCCTTCACCCTGGAGCAAGGGGATGCCCATGGTCTCGAAATAGTTGGGCGTGACCAGCCTGACCTCGGCGGTGTGAGGCACTTCGTCCGCGGCGAGGGGACGGCCCTCGATGGTGAAGCGAGTCGAGTTCCGACCGCTGAGCGGGAGCCGCGAGGTGAGTGCGGCCGATTTCACGCCGGGCAGCGCTCGCACTGCCTCCAGCGATCGCTCGTAGAACGTCAGTCGCTGCCCGTGGGTGAAGAAGCGGCCTTTCTCGGCATCGTTGGGCCACGGCAGCCAGACTCGCAACGTGAGCAGCCGGTCGGGGTTGAAGCCGGGCTCGACCGACACCAGCTGATAGAAGCTCCGCAGCAGCAACCCGGCGCCGGCGAGGAGGATCAGTGCCACTGCCACCTCGACCACGACCAAGGCGCCCCGCACCCGAGTCCGAGGTGCGCCCGCGCTGGCTCCCTTCGCCGAGTCCTTGAGGACGGACTGGAGATCGGGCCGCGAGGCCTGGATTGCCGGGATCAGGCCGAAGCCAATGCCGGTGAGCAGGATCAAGAAGGCACTGAAGCCCAGCACCGTGCCGTCCAATCCGATTTCTCGAGCCCGCGGCAGGTACAGCGCAGTGAGCCGGCCGAGTGCGCTGGTACCCCACACGGCGATGACCACGCCCAAAGCCCCGCCGAGCGTCGCCAAAGCCAGGCTCTCGGTCAGCAATTGGCGAATGAGCCGCCCACGACTCCCGCCAATCGCCGTCCGGATGGCGATCTCGCGGTCGCGAGTCGTCGCCCGGGCGAGGAGCAGGTTGGCGACATTGGCGCAACCGATGAGGAGCACGAAGCCCACGGCGCCCAGCAGGACGAGGAGGGCCGGCCGCACGTCGCCCACCACCCGTTCCGCCAGCGGCAGCGCGTCCGCCCGCCAGCCGACCGCCGCCGGGTACGCGGCCGGATACTGCTGCGCCAGCCGCCGGCTCAGCGCGTCGAGCTCCGCGGTGGCCTTCGATACCGTGATCCCGGGCTTGAGTCGCCCGATCACGTCGAACACCCGGTTCTGCCGAACGTTCAGGAACGTGGTGTCGGGATTGTCCAGCGCTATCGGTGCCCACAGCTCCATGGGTGAAGCGCCGCTCTCGCCCGGATGGCGGAAGCCTTTCGGCATGACCCCGATGATGGTCATCGGATCATCATCCAGCCGAACCGTCTTCCCGATGATGTCCCGATCTCCCCCGAACCGCTGCTGCCACAGGTCGTAGGTGATGATGACCACGTATCCGATCCGGCCGACGTCGTCTTCCGCGGTGAAGTCACGGCCCATGATGGGCGCGACCCCGAGAACCGAGAAGTAGTTGCTGCTGGCCACGGCCGCCTGGATCCGGGATGGCTTGCCATGGCCGGTGAGATTGATGTTGATCGGCCAAATTGCCGCCGCGTCTTTGAGGCCGGGCAGCTCGCGGAGGTAGTCCTGGTATTCCGGCTGGGACGACGGCAGATCCTTTACTCCCGGACCGCTGAGGCTGGTCCGGATGGAGACCAACTGCTCCGGCTCCGGGTAGGCCAGCGGCCGCAGCAGCACCGCGTTTACCACGCTGAAGATCGCGGTGTTGGCGCCGATGCCGAGTGCGAGCGTCAGCACCGCGACCACGGTGAACGCCGGGCTTCGCCAGAGGCCGCGGAGCGCGAATCGGAGATCCCGCCAGAAGACGTTCATCAAGCCACCTCTCGGTGCAGCGGCGGGGGGCCTGCGACGATGCAGCCGTCGTACAGGTGCACCGCGTGCTGCGCGTGGTTGAGGTAACGAGGATCGTGGGTCACCATGCAGATGGTGGCGCCGCCGGCGTGCAGCTCGCCCAGCAGCTCCATTACCTGCGCGCCGTTCCGGGAGTCGAGATTGCCGGTGGGCTCGTCCGCTAGGAGCACCAGTGGCCGGCCAAC
The DNA here is from genome assembly GCA_963812755.1 of uncultured Gemmatimonadales bacterium. Lineage (GTDB taxonomy): Bacteria > Gemmatimonadota > Gemmatimonadetes > Gemmatimonadales > GWC2-71-9 > CAVVWJ01. The sequence goes on from CAWEWK010000008.1 coordinate 118,812, forward strand.
CACCGCGCGGGCCACCGCGACCCGCTGTTGCTGCCCGCCGGAGAGCTGCGCCGGATAGTGATGAATGCGATGCAGCAGTCCCACCCGCTCCAGCGCCTCGTGCATCATGCCGCGTCGCTCACTGGCGGCGATGCCGCGGTACTTGAGCGGCAGCTCCACGTTCTGGGCCACCGTGAGATCGCCGATCAGGTTGAACGACTGGAACACGAAGCCGATCGCCCGGCTGCGCACCCGGGCTCGCTGAGCCGCGGACAGAGTCGACACCGGCTCGCCGGCCAGCACGTAGCTTCCTTCGCTGGGAGAGTCGAGCAGGCCCAGAATCGAGAGCAAGGTGGTCTTCCCGCAACCCGACGGACCGGTGATGGCGACGTATTCTCCGGCGCGAATGTCGAGGTCGATGCGGGAAAGGGCGTGAGTCTCCACCTCCTCGGTGTGGAACACCTTGGAGATGCCGGTGAGGCGGATCAGGGGATCGATGGCAAGGGCCATGGCTATTCGGCGCGAAGCGCGGTCATGGGGTCGGACCCGAGTCGCCCGGCGCGCCGGCAGATAGGTGGCGACCAGGGCGATGGCCGCCAGGAAGAGCGTCACACCGGCAAAGGCCAGCGGATCGGTGGCGCCCACGCCGAAGAGGAGACTCCGCAGCAGTCGGGTTCCGGCGAGCGCACCCACCGCCCCCAGCACAATCCCGCCCGCTACCGGCGCCATCCCCTGGCGGATCACCAGGCGCAGCATGTTCGCGGTGCCGGCACCTAGTGCCATCCGGATGCCCAGCTCGCGAGTCCGCTGGGCCACTCCATAAGCCACCACGCCGTAGATGCCCACCGCCGCGAGAAGGAGCGCGGTGAGAGCGAAGCCGCCGAGCAGCGTGGCATTCACCTTGGGCCGGGCGAGGCTGACCGCCATCCGCTGGTCCATGGTGGCCACGTCGGCGAGCGGTAACTCGGAATCGAGCTCTCCGACCACCTGCTTGATCGCTGGAACCAGCTCGGCTGGCGCGCCGGCGGTGCGCACGGTGAGGACCACAGAGCGAACCGGCGACTGGCCGATCGGTAGGTAGACCTGCGGGTACGGCTGCTGCCCCAGCGACGCGTGATGGACATCGCCGACCACGCCGATCACCGTCCTCCACGTCGCCGCGGTATCGGCCGGGTCGTCGAAGGTGATCCGGGCACCGAGTGGGCTTCGGTTGGGCCAGTAGCGCTGGGCCAGCTTCTGACTGATCAACGCGACCTGAACGGCACCGGTCCGATCCGTAGCGCCATAGAGTCGTCCCTGGCGAAGGGGAATTGCCAGAGTCTCGAAGTAGCTTGGGCTGGTGGTGAGGACCTCGGCGTCTTGCACGAGGCTAGGCGCAGGCTGGTCGACTCCCTCGACCGAGAAGGCCCAGTAGGGCGGCGAATCGCCCAGCGGTGCGTCGGAAACCAGCCCCGCGGAGTGGACTCCCGGAATCGCCCGCACGCCCTCGAGGAATCGCTCGGCAAAGTCCACCCGCCGAGCGTCCTCGGCGTACCGGATACGGGGGAGGCTGACCCGTGCGGTCAGTATGTTCTCTGCAATGAAGCCGGGATTGACTCGTTGGAGCCGGTCGAAGCTGCGAAGCAGCAGCGCGGCGCCCACCAGCAGCATGAAGGCCAGCGCCACCTCGGCCAGCACCAGCAGCCGCCGAGTACCTCGCAACCCGGCTCCGCCCGACGCTCCGCGACTTCCGTCCTTGAGGCCGTCGTGCAGGTCACGACCCGACAGCCTGAGCGCCGGTGCCAATCCGAACAGCATCCCGGTCGCCAGCGAAAGCGCCAGGGCGAATCCCAGGGTCCGGGAATCGATTCCGATCTCATCGATCCTCGGGATGGTGCCCGGTCGAAGCGAGCCGAGCGCTTGCACGCCCCAAACCGCGACGGCGACACCCAGGCCACCTCCGAGCAATCCCAGCGCGACGCTCTCGGTCAGTAGTTGGCGCGCCAGCCGCAGCCGGGATGCGCCGAGTGCGGCGCGGATGGTCAGCTCCCGTTCCTGAGCGGCAACCCGAGCCAGCATCAGGTTCGCTACGTTGGCGCAGGCGATCAGGAGCACCAGCGCGACCGCGCCCATGAAGACCAGGAGCGCCGGCCGGATGGCGCCGACCATCTGCTCCCTAAGCCCGACCAGCTCGGCGCTCCATCCGGCGTTGCTCTGCGGGTACTCCGCCTCGAGTCGCGCCGCGATGGCGGTCATTTCCGCTTGGCCCTGGCGCAGGCCGACACCGGGCCGCAGCCGGCCGACGACGGTGAGGAAATCGTTTCGCCGGCCGCGCGCGGTATCGGTCACCAGCGGCGCCCAGACATCGACCTCCGACTGAATGCGCAGGTTGGGCGGTGCCACGCCAATGACAGTGAAAGGGACGCCGCCGAGGAGGATTGCCCGCCCGACGACGTCGCGGCTCCCGCCGAACCGACGCTGCCAGAAGCCGTGACCCAGCAGGGCTACCCGGGCAGCTCCAGCGCGCTCCTCCTCAGGACGGAAGGTCCGGCCGACCGGAGTAGTGATTCCCAGCGCGGAAAACAGATCGGCGGTGGCGAGCGCGCCGCGGACCACCTCCGGCTCACCGGCACCGGTGAGGTTGAATCGAGTGTTGGTCAGCGCGGCCAACTGCTCGAACGAGCGAGCCTCTCGCCGCCAGTCGAGGTAGTCGGGAAGCGACGCAGTCTCGCGGCCGATGGTCACGTGCTTGCCCCAGACCACCACCAGCCGGTCGGGATCGGGAAACGGCAGCGGGTTGAGCAGCACGCCATTGACCACGCTGAAGATTGCCGTATTGGCCCCGATACCCAGCGCGAGCGTGGCGACGGCGGCCAGGGTGAATCCCGGGCTGCGGCGAAAAGAACGGAAGGCGTAGCGAAGGTCCTGGAGCAGGCTGTTCATCGCCGCTCACTCCGAACGAAGCGCGGTCATGGGATCGACCCGCGTCGCCCGCTGGGCCGGCAGATAGCTCGCCAGCAACGCCACGCCGGTGAGCAGTGCGACGATCGCGGCGAGGGTGACCGGATCGGTGGGACTCACCTCGTAGAGCTGTCCCCGGAGGACGCGAGTGAGTGCCAACGCGGCCGGAAGCCCCACCACCGCCGCGCCAAGGGCCAGCGCGAGCCCCTCGCGCGCCAGCATCAGCAACACGGTTCCCCGGCCGGCGCCAAGGGCCATCCGGATCCCGATCTCCTGGGTCCGCCGGGCCACCGAGTACGACACCACCCCGTAGGTCCCGAGCGACGCGAGCAACAAGGCGGTTCCGGCAAAGACAGCCAGGAGCACGGCGTGCAGCCGCCGAGGGGCCACTGATCCGGCCACCAGCTGCTCGAGCAACCGAGCCTCACCCGGTGCCAACTCCGGATCGAGCTCGGCCAGCTGGGCCCGAATGGCCGGAACCGTACTCGCTGGATCGCCCGACGCCCGAACCGCAAGCGTCATGCTGGGCTGGGGGTTCTGGCTTACCGGTAGCGTACATCAGCACTCGCCCTTCCGCGTCGAGCCCGTAGTGCTTGGCGGTCTCGACCACGCCGATCACTTCCCGCCAGAGGGGTTGGCCCTGGTCGTCGTTATCCACGGCGATGCGACGTCCCACCGGATTGGTTCCCGCAAAGAGCCGGTTCGCCATCGCCTGGTCGATGAGGGTGACCAGGGGACGGTTGGCATCATCTTGCGGCTCGAAGCCCCGTCCGGCGACGAGCGAGATGCCCAGGGTCTGGAAATACTCCGGGCTGCTGAACTCGATGTCGCTCAGCGGGGGCAGCTCTCCGGCGCGCCGAGCCGGCTCTCCCTCGATGCGCAATCCACTTTGCCAGCCCATTCCGCTGAGCGGAGCGTCACTGACCACGGCGGATCCGATCACGCCGGGGATCGTGCGGATCCGCGCGGTGGCTTGATCGAAAAACGCCAGCTGGCGTTCCGGGGTCGTGTAGGACCCGGTCGGGAGGGTGAGGTCCATGAAGAGGACGCCGCGCGGGTCGAAGCCGGGATCGACCCGGAGCACCCGAACGAAGCTGCGGACCAGCAAGCCGGCTCCGGCCAGAAGTACGATCGCGAGCGCCAGCTCGGCGGCCACCAGCCACCGGCGGAAGCGCTGCCGGCTCGAACCGACGGTAGAGCGGCCGGCGTGCTCCTTCAGCGCATCGGTGAGATTGGAACGACGGACGAAGAGCGCCGGCGCTATTCCAGCCAGGATCCCGGTCAGGGTGGACAGCACCAGCGCGAAGAGGAGCACCGGAAGGCTGAGCTCGACCTCGCCGGACCGGGGCAGACTTCCGGGATTGATCGCGACTAGGGCGTCGACCGCCCAGGTAGCGATCAGCAGACCGGCGATACCGCCGAGCAGGGCGAGGAGGACACTTTCAGCCAACAGTTGCCGCACCAGCCTGCCCGGGCCGGCTCCCAGCGCGGCGCGAAGCGAAAGCTCGCGTTCCCGCCACGCTCCCCGCGCTACCATCAGCCCGGCGACATTGGCGCAAGAGATCACCAGCAACAGCCCGACGGCGGCAAGCAGAATGAGCAGCGGACCCCGGGAACTGCCTACGATCGCCTCCTTGAGGGACCGCAGGGTTACTCCGTCGTCGAAGTTCTCGGGATAGTCGCGGCGTAGCCCCGCGGCCACGCTCTGCATGTCCGCCCGTGCCTGGTCGACGCTGACGCCAGGCTTCAGTCGCGCGATGACGGTCAGCCCCGGATGATTGGTCCGCCGCATCACGTCTTCGTCGTCGGTCAGAAATCCGGAGAATGAGGCAAGTGCCACCGGCGCTTGGCCGGTGACCTCGGGGAAGCGGAAATCGCCCGGCATCACGCCCACCACCGTGTAGCTCTCGCCATCCAGGCGGATGGTCCGACCCAACACATCCGGGTCGGCCCCGAAGCGGCGGCGCCAGAGACCGTCGGTCAGCACGAGCGCGCGAGGGCCTCCTCTCACCTCCTCGTCGGGACGAAAGCCGCGCCCGATCGCCGGCCGGGTCTGGAAAACCTCGAAGAGGCCGCCGGTGATGCTGGCGACTTGGATACGTTCGGGTTCTCCGGCGCCCGCGAGACCCGCTTCGTCGATCCCGAAACGCCCCCAACGACTCGAACGAGCGGTTGCGCCGGCTCCAGTCGGAGAAGTTGGGCACCGACACCCACATCACTTCGAGCTGAAGGCGATCGGCCTTTTCCCAGATCGTGACCAGCCGGTCGGCCTGGTGGTAGGGTAAGGGGCGGAGCAACACTCCCTCGACCACGCTGAACATCGCGCTCGCGCCGCCGATGCCCAGGCCGAGCGCGAGGACGGCTGCCAGGGTGAAGCCCGGATTACGGCGGAACTGGCGAATGGCGAAGCGAAGATCGCCGAGGAAGTTTGCCATCGACGGGTACTCAGCTCACGGCCGAAAGCTGCCGCTCCTCCACCACCTTGCCATCGAAGAGGTGGACCGAGCGATCGGCGTGCCGAGCGTAGCGGGGATCGTGGGTCACCATGCAGATGGTGGCGCCGCCATGGTGCAGCTCGCGAAGCAGCTCCATCACCGCCTCGCCGTTGGTCGAATCGAGATTTCCGGTGGGCTCGTCCGCCAGAAGAATCGCGGGGTCGCCCGCTACCGCGCGCGCCACCGCCACGCGCTGCTGCTGGCCACCCGAGAGCTGAGCCGGGAAGTGCTTCATCCGGTGCGACATTCCCACCCGCTCCAACGCGGCTTGCACCCGCTTGCGGCGGTCCTCCGACCCCATGCCGCGATAGGTGAGCGGAAGCTCGACGTTCTCGTACACCGTGAGGTCGCCGATCAGGTTGAAGGCCTGGAAGATGAATCCGATCTGACGATTGCGAACCCGGGCCCGCTCGGCCGCGGTGAGCTTGGCGACCGGTTGGCCATCCAGGGTGTAGGTCCCGTCGGTGGGCGAATCGAGCAGTCCGAGTATCGAGAGCAGCGTGGTCTTGCCGCAGCCCGACGGCCCCGCGATGGCGATGTACTCCCCATGCCGGATCTCCAGATGGATGTCCGACAGCGCGTGGGTCTCCACTTCATCGGTGTAGAAGACCTTCTTGATGCCTTGCAGGGCGATCAGGGATTCGGCCATTGGGGAAGCTCGGGTTGATGGTTTAGGCTATTGGCTATCGGCTATTGGCTATTGGCTAAGAGCTCTGGCATTTGGGTGGTCACGTCCGTTGAACTACAGTCCCACTAGCCAACGACCAATAGCCAATAGCCAATAGCCGATAGCCCTCACTGCACTCGCACTCTTTCGTACGCATCCCACCTCGACATATCGCTGATGATCAGCTTGTCGCCCGGCTGGAGGCCGCCGAGGATCTCGACCGTGTTGACCGAGGTTCGGCCCAGCCGCACCGTGGTGCGGACCGCGTTCACTCCGTCCGGCGTGAGCTTGAAGAGGCCGACGGAGCTGTTGGCCTGGCCATACGCGGGCCGGCCCAAGTGCAGGACGTTGTCCAGCCGCTCTACCTGGATCGTGCCGTCCACCGAGAGATCCGGGCGGGCCCCGCGCGGCAGGTCGCCCTCCAGCGATACGTCCACCGTCACGGTGCCGTTGAGAACCGCGGGGTCGATTCGGGCGACCTTGCCCTTCACGATGCCGTTGCGGGTGTCGATCGCGGCGGGCTGCCCCAAGGTGACGTCCTTGGCCTGGGTCTCGGGGATGCGGAGTACTGCCTTGAGCCGGCCGGGCTCCACCACGCGCGCGAGTGTCGCGCCGGACTGGGCCCACTGCCCAACCTCGAGGGGGATCTCCTGCACGGTTCCTTCGGCGCCGGCCACCACGTGCATCGAACGCACCCGGCGTGCGCTGGAACTCGGTCACGGCCCGGAGCCGGTCCACCTGCGCCTGCTGGAGCGCGACCTGGGAGTCGGCGGCTTGGACCATCACGGCCAGTCGCTGCTCCTCGACCTTGAACCGGGTCTCCAACTCTTCTACCCGGTCACTAGCCCGGCTCGCCTCGATGGCCGAAATGAGCTCCTTGGTGGCCAGACCTTCGGCCGCCTCCGCGTTGCGCTTGGCGTCATTGTAGGCTGCCTTGGCGCCGGCGACCGTCCCCTCCTGATTCAGTCGCTGGGTCTCCAGATTGGTCCGCAGGTCCACCCGCTCGGACTGGGCGACGGCGAGCTGGCGCTCCGATTCCAGCGCCTCGAGCTGCACGTCCGGATTGCTGAGCTCTAACAACACCGTCGTGGGATGGACCATGGCGCCACGCTCGACCAAGCGGCGCTCCACCCGTCCCGCGGTCACGGCGGAGATGTAGCGGATGCGCTCCGGAACCAGGGTGCCCGGCCCCCTGACTTCAATCACCAGCGGTCCCCGTTGCACTGAATCGATCCAGACCGCCGCACGATCCACTCGCGGAGCGGCCGGCTTGAGGTTGCGCAGGCCGAGCGTCGTCATCAGCACGGCCACCAGCGCCGCAGCGCCGTACATGACACGCTTCCGGCCTTTCTTGGCTGGTGCCCTGGGTACGTCCACACCGTTTCCTTATTAAAGGCGACCGCCTCTAAGGGAAGGAACGTGCCACTCGAAACCGGCGGCCCAAGTCTTTCGTCTTCCGGTAGTTGCATATAGAGACCAGATTGAGTCTGAAGGAAGAATCGTTCGCTTCCGGGATTCCCTAATCCCATAACCGAACAGATGTGTGCGGGGACTGCGGGGGCTTGTCGTCCCCCCTGCGATTTCCCGCCTTCATCCCCAGGATACTCATGCCTCAACGCTCGGCCGTGGCACTCGCGCTAGCGCTGCTCGGTTGCGGCCACACCGATCCCTTCACTCCTGCCGACCAGGGCACCGATCAACCGTTCAACCCGACTCCCCCGGTTCTGCTCACCCTGAACACCGCGGCCGACCGGCGCCCCGCTTGGGTGGCCGATGGGTCCGGCATCGTCTACTCCACCCAGTTGGTCGCCAGATTGGACCGAGACGTTTGTCTCACAGTCCTCCCGCCAACCGGTGGCAGGCAGCGGGAGGTCTGGTGCGACGTCCCGGGTGACACCGCGGTCACCGATGCGATTGAATCCGCGGCTCCTGGTCCTGGCGGCCGGTTGCTCTTTATCGCGGCCAGTGGGCGGATCGGCAGCGCGAATCCTGTCACCCAAGGTTTCGCGCTCGCCCCTGGGTTGGACCCCACCAACGCCCAAATCGTTGGAACCCTCCCTTTCACGCCGGCAGGAGCGCCGCCCCAGAACGGCGCCGACCAGCTTCGCTGGCTCGACGCTGATCGGATCGCGTATCTGGGCGTCGAGGCAGTGTACTGGAACCCCTGCCCCGGATGTCTGGACACTCTGCTGCAGGGACGATCGGTCAACCTGCTCCCGATTTCCCCGTCGAGCTCCACTCCGGTCCTGGTTCCCGGCACCGAGTTCGCGACCGGCTTAGCAGCGGCCGCGGGCGGCAACGAGATCTTCTACACCCTTCGGGGCGACAGCCGGGTATTCCGCCGCAGTCTGTCAAACGGCGAGGCGGTGGTCGCCTTCGACTTCGGTAGTGGATTGATCGCGCGCGACATCCACGTGGTGGGAAACCGGCTGGTGGCCGTGGTCGGAGGGAGAGTGGCGGTCAACAACCTGGTTCCCCAGTTCGGCCTGGTTCAATGGGACAGCGGCGGGGTGATCCACGTGGTCGATCTCGCCAGCAACGTCGATCAGCCCCTGGATGACCCGCCGCGGCTGTATCGCCGCCCCCTGCTTTCACCCGCCGGAGACCGGATCGTGGCGGAGGGATACGGGCTCATCATCACCGACGGCGACACTGGCCCAGACACCACGGTGAGCCGGGAAAGCAACATCTATCTCATCGGAGCGCCTTGATGCGAGTGGCACTTCGTCTGGCTGTGCTCGGGCTGGTGGTCTCCCTTCCAGCTTCTCTCGCCGCACAGGCGGAGGGCGCTATTGCCGGCCAGGTACGGGAGGCCGGCACCAAGTCGCGGGCTGGGCAGGCGCGGAGATTCTCCTCGACGGCCGGCTGGGCGCCGTAGCGGACACCAACGGTGCCTATCGAGTCCGCAGCGTGCGTACCGGATGGCACCGGGTGGCTGCCCGGCTCATCGGCTATCGCGGCGTGGTGTTCGACAGCGTGTTCGTCCCGGCGGGATCGACCGTGGCCGTGGATTTCGAGCTGGAGCAGAACCCGCTGGAGCTCGAGCCGGTAGTGGTGACCGCCCCCTACGACCTGGTGCTGGATCCGCTAGCCACCAGCACGGAGCAGCGCATCACCGCGGCCGATCTGCGGGACCTGCCGATCAGCTCGCTGGAGGAAGCGCTGGCCCTCTCCGCCGGCAGCGTCGGCACCAGCTATCGAGGCGGCCGCCTCGGCCAGGAGTCATTCATCCTCGACGGCCTGGGCATCAAGAATCAGTTGGATGCCGCGACCGGTGGCCTCGGACTCCAACTTCCGCCCGACATCCTGAGCGAAGCCTCGCTGGTGACCAACGGCTTTTCCGCCCGCTATGGCCAGGCGCTCTCCGGGCTGGTGAACGTGGTGACCCGGGAGCCGAGCGAAGATTGGGAGGGGCGCGTAGCCTACGAAGGCGACCGCCCGTTCGGTGGATTGCTCGACCGCGGGTTGGATCGCATGTCACTGCGAGTCGGCGGGCCGGTCATCGGGAAGCTTGGCCTGGTCACTGCGTTGGACATCACCGGCCGGCTGGACGACGACCCGGTGAGTGCACCGGCCCCGACCGAGCCGCTCGACCCGCGGAGCAGCGAGCCCTATCCCCTTCCCCATAACAGTGGCGAGCGGTGGAATGGGGCGGCCAAGCTGGTCTTCCCGGTTACCGATAGGACCACCGTCCGGGTGCTGGGGCTTCACTCCGAGGACCAGCGGCTGCTCTACGATCCGGCCTATAAGTACGACTCGAATCTCGCCCCGGCGGAGCGACTCCGGGGCGACATGGTGAGCGGCCACGTTCAATACACCAGCGACCCGCGCAGCGGGACTCCGCTGGTGGTGGACCTCCGGGTAGGGCGATTCGTGCGCGATTTCATCCGGGGCGAACTGGACGGCGACGTGGACTACGCCATCGGGGCCCTGACCGGCTCCCGCTTTCACTTCATAGGCGAGGACATCGCGCGAGCCCAGGTCGCCTCGGCCGACCCGATTCCAGGGCTTCGCCTTCCCGAGCCCAGCACCCGGACGCCCTGGGGAGTACCCGCATTCTTTGTGGGACGCGGATCGCGCGGCGACCTCGGCTGGAATCGCTTCGGGGAAACCCGCTTCCAGCTGGATGGCACCGTCGGCGCAGCCCGGCAGTTCGACCTCTACTTGGGCGGAGAGTTTTCCGCGCAACAGGTGCGCACCTTCCAGCGAGCCCTGGGCTATCTCCCTGTGCACGACAGCAGCCCGGCTCCGCCGCCGGCGATCTCGGCCTTCTCGCCGCAGAGCATGGCGGCCTACGCCGAGGGGAAGGTTCAGATCGAAGACGTCGCGATTACCGCCGGTTTGCGATACGACCAGTTCGACCCCGGAAGCGACCTGCCCGGCGAGGCACGCGGGTCGCAACGGACACTGAGCCCCCGGTTCGCAGTCTCTACCGTGCTTCAAGGTGCCACGGTGGTGGCGAGCTACGGCCGTTTCTCGCAGGCACCGGACTATCAGTTTCTGGTCGACGCCGCCTTTGACGACACCACCCGTACCGGCCGGTTCCGGCGTGGCAATCCCAATTTGGGATACGAGAAAGCCAGCCAGTACGAGCTGAGCGCCAGGGTGCGGCCGAGAGAGAGCCTCTCGCTCAAGGTCGGGGTCTACGTCAAGCGGCTCAGTGGGCTAGTCGCTTCGGTGCCGCTAGGTGTGAATCCGGATTCGACCGTCTTCGGCAACGCCGACGCCGGCAGCGTCAAGGGAGGCGAGGTGTTGCTCGAGCGCGACCTGAAGGGCGGGGTCGGCTTCCGGCTGGCGTACACCTTCCAGGACGCGGTAGCCACCTCCACCGACCCCTTCCTGCTGAATCGGCTGACCGTAGTGGATCCGATCACCGGCGACACGCTCCGCCGGGCTCGGGCCGAGTTTCCGCTGGACTTCGACCGGCGGCACACCTTGACCGCGATCGTCCGGGGTCGTGCGCCGGAGCAATTGGGGCCGAGCGTGCTGGGGGTACGTCCGCTGGCGGGGCTGGAGGCTGCGGTCATCCTGAGATACGCGTCGGGTCTGCCCTTTACCCGCACCGACAGCACCGGCGATTCGATCATCGGCCTGCCCAACGACTCCCGGCTTCCCTCGACTTCGTCACTCGACCTGCTGGTGCGCCGGGCCCTCCGCATCGGCGGGGTGCAAGGCGGCATCTATCTCGACGTGCGCAATCTGCTGGACCGGGAGAACATCGTGGCCGTACGGAAAGACTCGGGCGAGCCGCGGCCGCTGGACCGCCAGGTGACCCAGATGGCGGAGGAGGCCTACAACGCGGATCCCGAGCCGATCCCGTACGAATCGCCCCGATACCGGGCGTATGCCGACCTCGACGGCAACGGCTACGTAGAGGGGCGATCTGAGCTCTTTCCTTTGTATTCTCGCCGCGGCGCGAGACTTCACTCAGCCGATCTTTGCGTACGGTCCGCCCCGGCTGGCCCGAATCGGAATCGAGCTGCTCTTTTGAGGACTGTCATCGCTCGCCCTCCGTTCCCCTGGTCAGCCGGGTCAACCCCGAGCCGTCCGCGTTGATCACGTAGACGTCCATCACACCGGTCTTAGATCCCGAGAAGAGGAGTCGCTTCCCGTCCGGAGACCAGCTCGGCTGGGACCACACATCGGCTCCAGTGGTCAACCGCATCACGTTTCTGCCCTCTGCGCTCATCCGGTAGAGATCGCGCGGTCCATCCCGAGTAGAGACGAACGCGATGAAACGACCGTCGGCTGAGAATGACGGGGTCTGGTCGTCCTTGGGACTCTGGTGCAGCCGACTCACCCGTCCCGAAGCCAACTCGAGGGTATAGAGTTGATCTCTTCCCTCCGGATTGGCAAAGAAGACCAGCAGACGTCCGTCCCGGCTCCAGGTCGGCACCTGGCTGCTCCAGGACTCCGCGGTCAGCCGTCGCTCACCCTGCCCCGCCGAGTCTGCCAGAAACAGATCCCACTGGAGATTGTCGGTGCTGTCCAGGATGCCGCGCTGAAAGGCGATCCAACGGCCATCCGGTGACGGCACCGGCACGCCGTCGAAGCCGGGGCCACCGAGCAGGCGGCGGGTACCGGACCCGTCGGCCGCCATCGTGTAGAGGTCGACCTCTCGATCCTCGTCGTAATCCCGGGGCGACTGAAATACCATCCGGCCGTCGCGGAAGAACGCCGGGTGCGCGTCGCGGCCCGGGCTCGCGGTGAGCCGGCGGGCGCCGGATCCGTTTGCGGCCATCGAGTAGACTTCCCAGTCGCCGTCGCGGGTGGAGCTGAACACGATTCGTTTGCCGTCCGGCGACCACATCGGGAACGCGTTCTCGTACGAAGCGTTGGTGAGCTGCCGCGGCTCGCCGCCCGCTGCCGGCATGAGATAAAGCTCGAAGCGCCCGGTACGGTCGGAGTAGAACGCGATCTGGGAGCCGTCGGGGGACCACTCGAACTCGTAGACCGTATCCGGGTGCCGGGTGAGGTTTCGTGGGTTGGAACCGTCCGGATTCATCGCGTAGAGCTCGTTATTGCCGTCGCGTTCGGTGTCGAACACCACGGTCCTGCCGTCGGGCGAGAAGCGGCCGCCCCGATCGGCCGCTGGGTCATCGGTGATCCGGCGTTGCCCGCTGCCGTCCCGTGCCATCACCCACACGTCCTGATTCCCGCTGCGCTCCGAAGTGAACAGGATCCGTCCGCCATCGGGGGAGAAGTTTGCGTGGGTATCGCGGCCGGGCGAGGCAGTGAGCCGAACCGCCGCCGAGCCATCGGCCTGCATCAGGTAGATCTCTTCGTCACCGTCGCGATCGGAGTCGAAGACAATGGCCCGCCCGTCGGGCGACCACCGCGGATGCCGGGCAAACTGCTCGGCCCGGCTCGAATTGGGAAAGGTGAGCCGGCGCAGGCCGGTGCCGTCGGGGCGGATCAGGTAGAGGTTCCAGGTCCCGTCGCGATTGGAATCGAAGAGGATCCAATCCCCATCCGGCGACCAGTCGGCATGAGTATCGTCGAAGCCACTCCAGGTGAGTCGCCGCTCTCCACTGCCATCGGCGCCGATGACGAACAGCTGAGCCGGGCCATGACGCCGGCTCTCGAACACGAGAAACCGCCCGTCGGGCGACCACGACGGATTGATGTCGAGGAAAGGTGCGTCCTGTGCGGCGGAGGGGCTGGCTGGGAAAAGCCAGCAACAGAGGGCGACGCCGAGAGCCCGTCGGTACATTGGGGCCTGTCGTGAGGGATAAATCCTCTACGCCGGGCCTCCAACACCGGTTTCCAGACGGCTCGGGCGCCCCGACTCCAGCTCCTCCGCCAATAGCGCCTTGTGAATGGCCATCCCGGCCTCGGTGCCCTCCGATGCCGCCACGACCACGAACTGAGCCTCCTTTGAGGCGTCGCCGGCCACGTACACCCCCGAAACGTTGGTCGCCTCGCACTTGCCGGTGTCGACCGCTCCTCCCTCGGTAAACCGGCATCCCAGGCGGGCCGCGAGCGGCGAGCACTGGCGCTGGGAAGCGGAGAGGAAGAGCGCCCGCCGCTCCGAAGGAGGACCCTCGGCGAAAACCACTCGCTCGAGATAGCCTTGGCTCCCCTCCAGACGCACCACACGCTCGGGTCGTACTTCGATCCCCATCCGATCCAGGCGAGCCAACTCCGACTGCTCGATCTCACCCGATCCGTCGGTACAAAGCAGGACATCGCCGGTCCAGGCGGTGAGTCCGAGAGCCACTCCCGCCGCCTCATGGGTTGTGCCATGGACCGCCAGTGGCTGATCCCGCCACTCCCAGGCGTCGCAAAAGGGACAGTGGTGCACGCTGGTGCCGTACAGAGAATCGAGACCCTCGATCGCGGGGAGCTCGTCCTTCACTCCCGTGGCGAGCAATAGCTTCCGGGTGAGAAGCTGGCCGCCATCGGCACAAGCAATACGAAAGCCGGCGCCGTGCTTGACGGCGTCGGTGACCTCCACGGTGCACGATTCGACGGTGCGGTACTGGCCCAGCTCGGCACGGGCGAGCCGCAGAAAATCGCCGGGCGCGGTGCCGTCACGGGTGAGGTACCCGTGTATGGCCCGCGCCCGATGGTTACGCGGCTCGCCCGTGTCACACACCATGACCCGCCGGCGGCAGCGTCCCAGCATCAGTGCGGCGCTCAGCCCCGCGGGCCCGCCGCCGACGATCACGCAGTCATAGATCATCCAGTGGCGGGCGCGTGCTGACCGGCTTCCGTCACCTGCTTGAGCCGCCGAAGGTCGTCTGCCACCTGCCGCGACGGCTCCTCGCCGAAGAGCCCGGCGAACGCGGCGCCCAATCTACCCGCGGGTGGATCGTATCTCAGCACCACCCTGACCTCCGACTGCGACTCTCCGATGGGGATGAAGTGCACCGATCCGGCGTGGTTCACATCCGACCCGGGCAGCGATCGCCAGGCGATAAGCTGGTCCTGGATTTCGTTGTAAATCTCGGCGTCCCACTCGACCCTGGTGCCCACCGGCCCTTTGGCCACCCAATGGGACTGCTGGGGGCTCATCACGGTGACCGACTGCAGGTGGTCCATGAAGCGGGGGAGATTCTCGAAGTTCCGCCAGAATCGGAATAAATCACCCGCGCCACGATCGATGATGATGCTCCGATCCACCCTGATGCCCTCACCCGGGCCCATTACCGGATCAGCTCGTCCTCTATCGCGGGCACTGTTGCGTCCCAGCGCACGGTTGACCGAGCAGTGCCCGGTCACTGCGCGGCCGATCAGATAGGAGCCCAACGGGAGTAGCGAGCCTCTCAGGCGGCGCCGCCGCAGCGCAACGGCGAAAAGCGCGGCACCGGCCAGGCCGGAGATCAGCCGCTCGGAACGGCCGACGTTCACGCCGCCACTCCTGGTCTCCGGGGCCGGGCGGCGAAGGTTTTCCCACCGCTCGCTCGAATCCACCCCATTGTACGTAGATGTCATCTTCCAGGTCTCCATCGATTGCTAGAGGTGTCAGCCGGCGGGCTGCTCGTTGGGCCCGATCTGGTTGTATCTCCGCGCGGCGCGATCTCCCAGGCGGGTGAGCCAGGAGGGCGAGAACACCGATTGGCTCTCGCGACCCTTGCGCCGTCCGCTCTGTGCTTCCGCGGGCGAAGGCAGCAGCCGGTTGGCCACTGCCAGCACTCGGCTAGTGAGGTTCGGGGCAGCGGCGTTGAAGACCGAGGCTACCCGCGAGGTAATTGGAAAGAGCACTTCGGCGTCGCCCCGCCGAAGTCCCCGAAGTATCCGGTGGGCTGCACCCTCCGCGCTGATCGAGAGTCCGGGAAGAGAGTCGCAGATGCTGAACCAGGCATACTCCGAGCGGTGGCGGCCTCGGAAGACTGCGT
Organism: uncultured Gemmatimonadales bacterium; assembly: GCA_963812755.1. Lineage (GTDB taxonomy): Bacteria > Gemmatimonadota > Gemmatimonadetes > Gemmatimonadales > GWC2-71-9 > CAVVWJ01. The sequence continues at coordinate 134,234 of CAWEWK010000008.1, forward strand.
TCCGCGGACTGCCGGTCCGCATGAGGCCCGGAACCACCGCGATCACTTTGATGTCATCTCCGGCGAGCTCCGCACGTAACGCTTGGGAAAATCCGACCGCCGCGAACTTGCTCACGCTGTACGGCAACAGGTGAGGAACGCCCAGCTTGCCGCCGATGGAGGTGATGTTGACGATCCGGCCGGTCCGGCGTGCCCGCATGGCAGGCAGCACCTCGAGCGTGGGATAGAGCATCCCCCAGAAGTTCGTCGCCAGCGCCTCGCGAAAGTCGCTCACCGTCATCGTCTCGACCGGACCGACCTCGATCACGCCCGCATTATTGATGAGAACGTCAATGGGGCCAAGCCGGCCGGTCACGGTTTCGATCAAGCGCTGGACCGATGCGGGATCGGTCACGTCGCAGGCAGTGGCCAGCACCTCGGCGCCGAACCGCTCCAGCGCGAGCCGGGCCCGTTCCAGGGACTCGGCGTCCCTGCCGCAGATCGCGACCCTGGCACCCTGACGGGCGGCTTCTCGGGCAAGCACCAAGCCGAGGCCGCGCGACCCTCCGGTGACGAGCACCGTCCGGCCATCGAGCGAATACTCCGGCTCTCGACCGATCGCGCGATATGCTGCCCAGGCACCCAGCCCGCCCAATGCCAGCAGAGACGGCTTCACGATTGATACACCCCCACAGTCATTTCGCGGTGGCCTCGAGCAAAGCCTTGAGCCTGCCCAGGTCTTCGTTCAGTTTGGCCCGCGGGTCGGAGCCGAGTAGCTCGCTCACGGCCTCACCGCCACCGCCGGCGGGCGGGTGATAGCAGAATCTCAGGTCGACCCGGGTGCCATCCCCCTCGGGCCGAACTTGGATCACTCCGGCATTCTCCAACATCGCTCCGGGCTCACTCCGCCATGCGATCCGCTGGCCGGCAACCTGTTCGGTGAGCGTGGCATCCCATTCAAGGGAGGCGCCACCGGGACCAGTTACCGACCAACGCGAGCGGCCTGCGCCTAAGTCCTGGACCTCCCTGACGTTAGACATGAACAGCGGGAAGTTTTCGTAGCTGGACCAGAAGGCATAGACCTGCTCCGGAGGCGCCTGGATGTAGATGGTCTTTTGGATATCCACCGTTCGCCGGCGATCCACTGCGCCGCCGGCCAATGGAGCACGCGTCCTTCCCATCCGGCTGGCCAGCAGCGCCAGTCCAAGGGTTCGCGCAGCCGAGCCCATCTTCCCCCGGCGGATAAGCCCGTACAGCGCCAGTGCCCCGCCCCCGATCCGCACCAGTGTGTCGGCACTGCCGGGACCCGCCCGCCAGGAAGCCAGGCTGGCCGCTTGGAGCCCGCGGATATCTCCCACCCGAAAGCCGTACTGCCCACCACGCATGACATCGCTCACCGGGTCCGGCTCTTCGAACCACTGCTGTACCCCGGCGTTCAGGCGGGCCCGGCGGGTCAGGCCCCGCTCCGAGTCGAGGAGATAGGCCAACCCCGCGCCTATTGCGATCCCGCCCACGAAGGCCCCGGTCCGTGCCATGGCTGCCTCCCGATTGTGCCAACCGTGGATTCACTGGTGACGAACAGAAAGCTGTCGATTGGTCGCGGCGTTTCTGTGACCAATCTCACAGAGTATCTTCCGAACTTTGCATCCTATCTTAGCTTTGCACCCGTTTGCACCCTCGGGGAAGGAGCCGCTGGCGCATGCCGTTCGTCTTCGTGCTCGTTGGTCTTGCCGCCGGCCTCTTATCCGGCCTGTTCGGCATTGGTGGTGGAATTCTGATGGTTCCCGCTTTGGTGCTGCTGGCCAACTTTCAAACCAAGCTGGCGATCGGCACATCGCTAGGCGCGCTGGTCCTGCCGGTTGGCATCCTCGGGGCGTACACCTATTACCAGCACGGTAACCTGAGCATCAGGACCTCGCTCCTCCTGGCCGCGGGTCTGATTCTGGGAGCGTGGGTGGGAGCTCGGTTCGCTCAGATGATTCCGGGTCCTACTCTACAACGAATGTTCGCGGTGTTGTTGGTGGCGATGGCAATCCGGCTTTGGATGGAGGCCGGGGGAGGCTGAGTTGAAACTCACCAGTGCGTCGTTTCGGGAAGGCGAGCCGATTCCGCAGGAGTTCACTTGCGATGCCGAGGATCGATCGCCGGCCCTCGGCTGGAGCGAAGTGCCGGTAGAAACCCGAGGTTTCGCTCTGATCTGCGACGATCCCGATGCGCCGAGGGGCACCTGGATCCACTGGCTGCTCTACGGCCTTCCCGCTCAAGCCATCGAGCTGCAGCCGGGCGTTCCGGCCAAGCCCGAGCTTCCCTCCGGAGCGCGGCAAGGGATCAACGACTCGGGTGACGTCGGCTACGGCGGACCCTGTCCTCCTCCGGGAAAGCCCCACCGTTACTTCTTCCGACTCTTCGCGCTGGATACCGCCCTCAATCTTGCCCCTGGAGTGAACCGAGCAGACCTCGAGGCCGCGATGGAGGGCCACGTCCTGGCGTCGGTCACGCTGATGGGGACGTACCAACGGGCGAAGCGCTAAACGCAGGGAGCTCCTATGTACAAACCGATTCTCCTCATCTCCCTCGGCCTCGCCGCATGCGGCGGCCGCACGCCCGGCCCCAATCGCGAGCCACTTCCCAACCTGCTCGCCACCGCCGCCCTGACCAATCGCGATAGCATACGAGTCGGCATCGCCACCTTCAGCGCCAGCGACAGCGGTGCGTTTCTGGGAATCAGCGCATCCGGCCTCTCGCCCGGCAAGCATGGTATGCACATTCACGAGACCGGAAGCTGCGTGACCCCCGACTTCCAATCCGCCGGCGCGCACCTCAACCCGGGATCGAAGCAGCACGGCTCGGAGAACCCCGAGGGCTCCCACGCCGGCGATCTTCCTAACCTGCTGGTCGAGCCCGACGGCTCGGCCGATACCACGTTCAAGATCGATCCTGCCCTGCTCCGCGAGGGAGGCGGATCGATCTTTCGCGCTCAAGGCGCGGCCCTCGTGATACATGCCAACCCTGACGACCTGAAAACCGACCCCAGCGGCGGATCGGGAGACCGGGTCGCCTGTGGAGTGATTGAACGCAGCTGAATGGCGAACTTCATCTGCACGACCTGCGGCACTCAGTATCCCGAGTCGTCCACGCCACCGGAACACTGCGTCATTTGCTCGGAGGAGCGGCAGTACATCGGATGGCAGGGACAACGCTGGACCACGATGACGGAGCTTCGAGCCGGTCATCGCAATCGGATCGAGCCGGAAGGCCCGGGTTTGGTCGGGATCGGGACCGACCCCAAGTTCGCGATCGGGCAGCGGGCGCTCCACATCAGGACCCCGACCGGCGGCTTCCTCTGGGATTGCATCAGCCTGGTCGACGACGCCACCGTGGCCGCTCTTCGGACGCTGGGCGGGGTGAGCGGCATCGCCATCTCTCATCCCCACTACTACTCCTCGATGGTGGACTGGAGTCGCGCCCTCGGTGGCGTCCCGGTCTACCTCCATGCGGCGGACAGTCAGTGGGTCGTCCGGCACGACCCCGCGATCGTCTTCTGGGATGGTGCGGCTCGCGAGGTCGCGCCCGGCATCACCCTGGTTCACTGTGGCGGGCACTTCGCCGGCGGCACCGTGCTCCACTGGACCGATGGAGCAGACGGTCTGGGTGCACTCCTCAGCGGTGACATCATCATGGTGGGCCAGGACCGCCGGACCGTGAGCTTCATGTACAGCTATCCCAACTACATCCCGTTAGGGCCCATGGCGGTCGCGTCGATCGGCGAGGCGGTCGAGCCGCTGGAGTTCGAGCAGATCTATGGGGGCTGGTTTGGGCAGAATGTGCTCGAGGCTGGCAAGCAGGCGGTACGCTACTCAGTCCGGCGCTACCTGCGGGCGATCTCCGACCGCGCCCCGGACTGATTGCGCTCCCGCTTCAGTCGCTGCATCGCTATCTGGTGGCGAATGAAGGGGCCCAAGCGCTCGAGCCGGCCATAGGGCCTAATGCCGGTCGCTGGGTCCAGCAGCGCAGCCTTGATCCCTTGAGCAGGCCGATCGAGATCCACTGCGCCCTCGAACCGGAAACCGTAGCTTCCCGCGCGGCTCACTTCCTCGGGAATAGGGAGCGGGTCGGTTCCCGGCAACACTCGCACGCCACGACGCTCCGCCTCCGCGAAATGCCGCGGCCTGGTCCAGAAGAACGGACGGCCCGATCCATCGCCCAGGAAGAACCCGTCGCCCGGCCGGGCCGCGGCGATCAGCGAGCTCAACAGTTTGCCCCGCGCAAAGAGCCACTTCCCCACTCCCCACGGGATCACCCGTAGAGCCTCCAGTCGCTCGCCCTCGGCCAGCACCTCTCCGATGGGACGGCCATCGGGAATCGTTGCTCTGGTTCCCAGAAGGTGGACCTCGAGTCCCTCGCGGGTTACGATCTGCCGGCCGGCAATCAGGATCAGCCGGTGAGAACCCTGGGTAGCCGACAAGGCACAGGGGTCGGCACTCTCTTCGATCCTCCATGCGCCGGTCCCTGCAGCGGCGAGCCTGCCGAACCAATCCGCACCGGCAGACTCGGTGAGCATCAACACTCCCAAGACGTGCTCATTGCCGACCTGTCGCGCGGCTTGCTCGAAGTTCCGCCAGGCCTGGTCCAGGAACGTGGCGGGGTCGAAGCAATCGTGCAGATGGACGTGCGCGTCGATCAAGACAACCGGCTGCGGGCTGATCTGGTGCAAATCGAGCTCTCTCTCCGGGGTTCGCAAGAGCCGAAAGCTTAAGACCTTGCCCGCCCCGGCACCACTGTGCCACGGTCCTGACGTTGTGGAACCCTCTGCTTGTGAATACGTTCACAAGGTCTACTCACCTGGCCGCTGCCGATGCCCGATCTCCTCGCCGCTCGATCCCAGATGGCGGTCTCCCTCGCCTTCCATATCATCTTCGCCGTGGTGGGGATCGGCATGCCGGTGCTCATGGTGGTCGCCGAGCGGCGGTGGCAAAAGACCGGCAACCCGATTCACCTCGATCTGGCCAAGCGCTGGTCCAAGGGCACCGCGATCCTCTTCGCGGTCGGAGCCGTCTCGGGCACGGTGCTGTCCTTCGAGCTGGCTCTGCTGTGGCCCGGCTTCATGGAGTTCGCCGGCGCCATCATCGGCATGCCCTTCTCGCTCGAGGGCTTTGCCTTCTTCACCGAGGCCATCTTCCTCGGCATCTACCTCTACGGGTGGAACCGAATTTCTCCCCGGGCGCATCTCTGGTCCGGCATCATGGTCGCGGTGAGCGGGGCCGCTTCGGGCATCTTCGTCGTCACCGCCAACGCCTGGATGAACGCCCCCACCGGCTTCGAGGTGGTGGGCGGTCGGGCGGTGAACGTGGATCCGATCGCCGGCATGCTCAACCCGATGGCGTTTCAGCAGACCTTGCACATGATCTTGGCCGCGTACGCGGCGACCGGGTTCGCCGTGGCCGGCATCCATGCGTTCCTCCTGCTGTTCGACCGGCATAACGCGTTTCATCGGCGTGCGCTGGTCGTGGCGCTCCAGGTGGGGGCCCCGGCGGCCGTGCTGCAGCCGATCTCGGGTGATCTCAGCGCCCGGGCGGTCGCAACGCAGCAACCCGCCAAGCTGGCGGCGATGGAGTCTCACTTCGAGACCGGCCGTCGGGCCCCGTTGCTGATCGGTGGCTGGCCCGACATGGAAACCGGCCGGATCCACTATGCCATCCGCATTCCCGGGGGACTTTCCTTTCTCGCCTTTCACGACGTGAATGCGGAGGTGAAGGGCCTGCGGGACTTTCCCCGCGACGATTGGCCCAACGTGCCGATCGTGCACACCGCCTTTCAGATCATGGTCGGCTTGGGGACCTATCTGGCCCTGGTTTCACTCTGGGTGGGATGGCAGGTTCTCCGCCGCCGCAACTTCTGTGATAATCGCTGGGTGCTCCGCGCCCTTGCGGTCGCGGCGCCGATGGGGTTCATCGCGATCGAAGCGGGATGGACCGTCACCGAGGTCGGCCGCCAGCCGTGGGTGATTTACGGAGTTCTCCGCACCGCGGACGCAGTGACCCCGATGCCGGGACTGATCTACCCCTTCCTCGGCTTCACCCTGCTCTACTGTTTCCTGGGCACGATCGTGGGATGGCTGCTGTACCGGCAGATCATCCGGAGTCCTCTCGGAGGCGAGTGGAGCCGGACCTACGCGCCGGGCGGAGCGATTCGTGCCTGATCTGTCGCTGGCCGAGGTAGTCGCCGCCGCGCTCGGGCTCTCGCTCAATGCCTACGTGTTGTTCGGCGGGGCGGACTTCGGCGGCGGCGTATGGGATCTTCTCGCCTCCGGTCCCCGGCGGCAACGTCAGCGCGAAGTGATCGCCGACGCCATCGGACCGATCTGGGAAGCCAACCACGTGTGGCTGATCCTCGCCATCGTGCTCACCTTCACCTGCTTCCCTCCCGTCTTTGCCCGAGTGGGCATCGTGCTCCACATCCCGCTCACTCTCATGCTGGTCGGGATCGTGCTGCGGGGCTCGGCCTTTACCTTCCGCAGCTATGACACCGAACACGACCAGTCGCAGCGGCGCTGGGGACGGATCTTCGCCAGCGCGAGTCTGCTGACGCCGGTGCTGTTGGGGGTATCGATCGGTGCGGTGGCGTCGGGTCGGGTGGGCGGAGCGATGGAGGGGGACTTCACCGCTCGGTTCGTCGACCCCTGGCTCACGCCGTTCGCCTTCGGGGTCGGCCTGCTCACCCTGGCGCTGTTTGCTTTTCTCGCGGCGGTGTTTCTCACCCTCGAGACCAACGACTCGGAGCTGTGCGAGGACTTTCGAAGGCGGGCACTGGGCGCCGGCCTGGCAGTCTTCCTCGCAGCCGGGTTGGTGTTGGTGCTGTCCCGCGGCGCGGCGCCGCTGATGACCCGTGGGCTCCTCGGATCGGCCTGGGCGCTACCCCTGCACCTCGCCACCGGCATCACCGCCATAGGCGTACTGGCCGCGCTCTGGTTCCGGAGATATCGCCTGGCGCGCGTGGGAGCCGGACTTCAGGTGTCGCTCATCTTCTGGGGCTGGCCCCTGTCCCAGTACCCCCACCTGCTCCCCCCGGGGTTTACCATCTCGGAGACGGCCGCCCCGCCGGTCACCCTCCGCCTAGCGCTGATCGCCCTGGCCGTGGGCGGCGTGGTGTTGTTGCCGTCGTTGCTCTACCTGTTTCGGATCTTCAAGAGCGAGCCGGTGGATAGGTAGCTGAAAAGGCTATCGGCTATCGGCTATCGGCTCTGCACTATGCATGCCTAGCATCTGGATTCGCGATGGACTCTGGCATCTGACGGCTCGTTAAGCGGATAGCCCATAGCCGATAGCCTCTATTCTCAACATTCTCCCAATCGGCCTAATCAACATCCCCATCACTAACGCGGCGGCCAGGGCCGTGACCGTGACCCAAGTGAAGAGCGTGGGGAGCGGCATGGTCTCGTAGACACTGGCCGCCATCCCTGCGAGGTAGCTCCCCAGGCTGAGCGCCAGGAACCACACGCCCATGACCAGTCCCGCGATTCTCGCGGGCGCCAGGGTGCTCATCGCGCTCAGCCCTACCGGACTCAGGCACAGCTCACCCAGCACCTGCAGCAAGTAAGAGAAGAAGAGCCACGCCGGGCTCACTCGCACCCCAGTGGCCGCGATGGTCGAGGCACCGATCATGATGGCGAACGCCATTCCCAGCAGGATCAAGGCGATCGTGAACTTGGCGGGGCTCGAGGGATTCCGATGTCCCAGCCGTCCCCACACCACTGCGAACACCGCCGCAAAGCTGATGACGAACAGCGGCGGCAGGGACTGATACCAGCTCGCGGGGAATCCATGGCCCAGGATGACGTTGTTGGTATTCCGTTCGGCAAAGAGGTTGAGAGTCGAGCCTGCCTGCTCGTAGGCCATCCAGAATACCGTCGCGGCCAGGAAGAGAACCGTGATCACCACCAGGCGCTTGCGTTCCTCTCGGGTCCACTTTCCGGCCAGGAAGAGCCAGGCGAAGAACGCTATGGTGATGGTGATCAACACCCACTTGAAATTGCGGGCGATCGCTTCCGGGTCGAGCGCCACGGCCCCACTCAGCACCAGTGCCACGCCGACCAGCACCACGCCCCCGGTGATGAGACCGACCAGCCGGACCTGGCGGGCCGCCTTGGCAGCGGCGACCGGATCGCTGGGGCGGACCGGCCGCCTCCCGTCCTCGGCGAGATACTTCCCTCCCAAGGTGTACTGCACCAGGCCGCAAAACATGCCGACCGCGGCGGCACCGAAGCCCCAGTGCCAGGAGCTCTGCGGCTCCAGCCCGAATGACGTGAGGATCCGCTTGAAGCCTTCGCCTTGGGCCAGCCACCCGGTGAGAAACGGCGCGATGAAGGCGCCGGTGTTGATGCCCATGTAAAAGAGCGAATACCCGGCGTCGCGCCGTACGTCATCGAAGGCATACAGCTTGCCCACCAGTGCGCTCACGTTGGGTTTGAGTAGACCGGTCCCGCAGGCGATCAGCACCAGGCCGAGATAGAAGGTCGAGAGCGACGGTATCGCGAGACAGATGTGCCCGGCCATGATGATCGCGCCGCCCACGAATACGGCCGGCCGAAGGCCGAGTACCCGGTCGGCGATCCAGCCGCCGGGCAGCGACAGCAAGTACACCGAGCTCACGTAGAGCGCGTAGATCGGTCCGGCTTTGGCGGTATTGAAGCCCAATCCCCCGGCCGCGACCGGCGCCGTCATGAACAGGATGAGCAACGCCCGCATTCCGTAGTAGCTGAACCGCTCCCACATCTCGGTGAAGAAGAGGGTCGAGAGCCCGCGGGGGTGCCCGAGGAACCGGGCGTCGCGCACCGGTTCGGGCGTATCGGGTCGGCGAACGGCGGCAGTGGCCACTGGAGGTTCCTCGATTACGTTTTCCGGCGCTTCTTCATGATGTCGTCCAGCACCACCCGGTCGATCTTGCCATCGGTCCGGACCCTCACGTCGTAGTTCTCCCAATACATGAAATTCTTAAGGGCCTCGATGAACTCGGGCGTGGCGGAACCCTGCCGCTTGGTCAGCCATTTGTCCGGCTGGTTGACCGGCTCGGCCAGGAGAATCGGCTCCAGCCGGGCGACGAGCTGAGGCGTGATCGGGATCAGGTCCTTCGGCTCGCTGGGAAAGAAGTGCAGCTTGTGCAGGGCCAGCAGTCGTTCCAGCTCGGCGATCGGATCGGGCGCGTCGTACACCCGGATGTCGATGAATCGGTCGTTGGCTCCCAGGTAGCCCGCGTTCTTGCGGACCACGAGCAAAGCGGCCGATTGCATGCCTCGCTTGTCGCCGCCGCCGGCCTGCCCAGCCTTGAGGGCGGCCAGCAGGCGGTCGGCCAGATTTCCCCGACTGCGCTCGAAGCTTTCGGCCAGATTCTTCACGGTTTGATCGGACACCATGATGTTGGCTTGCGCGCTATACCCCCGTCCCACGATGACCTCGCCCTTTCCGCCGGCCACGTTGCCTCGACCGGTCGGCGCTCCTACCCGGCCACCCGCCCAGTCGAACGTGGTCCGTCCGGTAAAGCTGGCCGCGTTGCCTCGCACGTCCACGATGCCCACCTGACGGTCCTGCAGCATCGTGTCGCTGCGCATGAGAATTCGCAGGGCTTCCTCCGCGGTGGCGCCTTCGGCAATGAGATCGAGACCCCGTTCGCCGTACGCGGTGTTGCTCAGGCTTTGAGTCGCGACCGCGCCGATGCCGGCGCGAGCCCAGGGCACGATGCCGCCGACATTGGGAAACTTCGACTGCACCGCGACGCCAAGGTCCCCGGTCACGGAGTCGTAGGCAACGATGCTGTAGGTGTGGGCCAGCTTGTGGAAGTGCGGCGGGGGTGACTGGGCGGCAATCGGAGAGACCCCGGAGGCGAGAAGCACCAGGGCGGCGCGGGCGATTCTACAGCTATCACTTCTCACCTTTCTTCTCCTTCAGCTTGCGTTTCAAGTATTCCAGCTGCTCCTCCACCGCGCTTTCCCGCATCCGGCGGTCGATATCGGCTTGAAGTCGGTCGTGATCCGACGTGGGCCGCGTGGCACCGGCGGCCTCGAGATCGCGCCAGGCCGCATCGATCGAGCCGGATCCTGGACTTCCCTGAGCCTTGCGGTGCTCGATCGCCATCTCCTCGATCTCCCGCACGGCGATCGCCAATTCGTCGCGCTGCACCGCGAGCTTACGCTCCAGCACCTGGACTCGCTCCCGGTGGCGTGCGGAGAATCGCTCGGCCACGGACACCGTTTCCGCGTCCGGCAGGCCCGCCGCCAGCCGCCCCCGGCGCTCGGCGTCCTCCAGGTGCTTGCGTTCCGCCGCGAGCTCGCGCTCCGTGGCGGCCAGCGCTTCCCGCATGGTGCCGACGCCCAGTCGGGCCTCGACCAACGCCTCGCGCAATCCCGCAGCATAGGCCCGCGGGTCGCCCTGCTCGCGAAACAGGCGGTCGAGCCGCGCCTTCAAGCCTTCGAACACGGCCAGTGCTCAACCGCCATGGATGCCTCGGGGAGTGTGCCCATCGGATGGCCGCCGCGGACGACGGCTGGATGCTCTTGGGAATTCGAATGTTAGGAGCCGCATTCGAGACCGTCAAGCGAGCCGGTTGGGGTCTCTTCCCCCGATGGTCCCGTCCGGCTAGCCTAAGCAAGCACCCACGTGGAGCGATCATGCCGACGGTAGCCTGTAGCGTGTGCGACGAGGTCGCTGGACGCGCCTCCTCGCCCGGCGGGCCCATATATGATGACGGACTCTGGCTGGTCAGCCACCACACCGGGCCGTATACCGATCCGGGCGAGCTGATCGTGAAGCTGCGGCGTCACTGCGAATCGATGGCTGACCTGCTGCCCACGGAAGCAGCGGCTCTCGGACCGGTGCTCCAATCCGCGGTTGCCGCCATCGAGCGAGTCGTGCGGCCGGAGCGGGTCTACGTCGCGTCGTATGGTGAACGGGTGCGCCATCTGCATTTCTTTTTGCTCCCCCGCACCACCGCACTCCCCGCCGGTCACGTCACATCCGATCTCTACCGCCGCGGGCGGAGCCTGTTACGAGGATGGGGTGTGTTACGCAACCCATCATCCGCCGCACGAGCGGAGGCCGCAGCTCGGATTCGGGAGGACCCTGCGTGGAAACGGTCGAGCACCTGATCGTCGGCGCCGGACCGGCCGGCCTCCGGGCGGCTCAGGTCCTGTCCGAGGCGGGACGCGAAGTCCTGGTTTTGGAGAAGAGAGACGAGATCGGACCCAAGACCTGCGCCGGTGGCCTGACCGCCAAAGCCGTGCTCGAGCTCGACCAGCTGGGATTGCCGGAGGATTTGGGTCTGCGCAGCGTGGGCCACGTGGCATTCTCCGGAGGGAACCCGCTGGCACTCGACGGCGAGCTCGCGGCCATCCGCACCATTCCGCGCCGCGAGCTCGGCCGCTGGCAGCTTCAGTGGGCCCGAGCAGCCGGAGCGGAGGTGTGCGCCGCCACTCCCGCCACCGAGCTGAATCCGAGCGACCGCACCCTTCGGGCCGGCGGCCGCCGGCTGCGCTGGCGCCACTTGATCGGCGCCGATGGGTCGGATTCATCCGTCCGCCGGACACTCCGGCTACCGTCGCCGCGGGCCTACTTTGCCGCCGAGTACAACGCGCCCGGATATCGGGACGAGCGACTCCGAGTGGAGTGCGATCCTGTCGGGCTGGCAAACGGCTACTTCTGGGTCTTTCCTCATCGCGGGTACGTCTCGGTGGGCGCGGTGGCCCCCAAGCGACTCATCGCCCCGTCCGCGCTTCGGCGCTACCTGGACCGGCGGATGACGGGGTTGGGCCTCGACCGGACCGGCGTGGTCTTCGAGGGAGCCACCCTCGAGGTGGACTTTCGAGGGTTCCACTTTGCCAACGGGGTCCATCTCGTCGGTGACGCGGCCGGCACCCCCTCGGCGCTGACCGCGGAGGGCATCTACGCTGCGCTGGTAACCGGGGAAGAGGTGGGTCGCCAAGTACTCGATCCCGCGTTTCCGATGCCGAAGACCCGGAAGTGGCTCGCCACAAAGCGCCGGCATGCCTGGCTCGCAGCGGTGCTGGCCTGGCCGCCGGCCCGGATGGTGGTGTTGGACCTGCTGGCCAAGCTTGCATCCCGGCCTGGGGCGCGGCGTCCCATGGTCGGCTGGTTTCTCAGCGGCTGATGGGTTCGCGACTGCTGGAGCGAGGGCGCTTCGACCGATTGTGGTCTCGTCTCGGTCCGGTGGGCGGCGGCGGGGAAGCGTTCGACGAGCTGGTGGCCAGGTACGGTGAACCCCATCGCGTCTATCACACGGCCGAGCACATACGGGATTGTCTCCATCAGCTGGATGATGCGTCGCTCGAACCGACCGATGCGGTCGAAGCCGCGATCTGGTATCACGACGCGGTGTACGATTCCCACCGTGAGGACAACGAAGCCCGGAGCGCGGACCTGGCGGAACGACACCTGGCCCCAGCCGGCGTGCCCGGGACGCTGACCAAGGAGATCCGCCGGCTGATCCTGACCACTCGACATGACGAGGACCCAACCGACCCGTCGGCCGAGTTTGGTCTGCGACGTGGACCTTTCGATTCTGGGTCGTCCACCGGAACAGTTCGAGGAATTCGAGCGCCGGATCAGAGCCGAATATGCCTGGGTTCCGGAGGCCCACTACCGGCAAGCTCGCTCGGAGATCCTATCTGGCTTCCTGGCACGCGCTAACCTCTATCGCACAATGCACTTTCGTAATCGTTACGAGCAATCGGCACGGCGGAACCTCCGGAAGGCGATTGCTACGCTGAATCGGTGACGCGCGTCACGTCCAGGATGCTGGGACGGGCTTACGTTCGGCGGTTGGAGGATGAGGAGGTGGAGCAGAACCATTTACTCGAGGTAACTACATGACTAGAGCATGGATACTCGGCGCCTTGACTACAGTGCTGCTCGCAGGCTGCGGTGGTGGTGCCAACAACGCCGGCAACCCCCCGGGGGGCGCCGGGACGGAAACCGGCAGTCCCGGAATGAGCAGTGACACGACCGCAGCCCCAGCGCCGGGCGCGATGGATACTGCTTCGCCTGGAGCCGCAGCCGACCCCAGCGCCGGGATGTCACACGATACCACCGACACGACTAAGCACTAACCTACGAGTGTGGCCGGCGCCGCCTCCGGTGGTAGCCGGCCCGCTCGGCAGTACTCTCACCCGAGATACTTCCCGAACGCAGCGCCGCTGAGCAGCTCGCGGACTTCATCGTCGGTAGTTTGGGAGAAGTCCTCGTACCACGTACCTACTGCCAGGAATGGCTCCGGTTCCCGGGCGCAGACCACTTCGTCTACCTCGGCGCGTAGTGCCTCGCAGGTCTCCGGAGGTGCGACTGGAACGGCCACCACGAGGTGTTCCACCCCCTGGGCCCGCAACGCCGCCGCGGCGGCGCGCATGGTGGATCCCGTGGCCAACCCGTCGTCCACCAGGATCACGGTTTTCCCCCGGACGTCGAGCGGAGGACGCGCATCGCGGTAGGCGCGCTCCCGTCGCTCCAGTTCCTCCTCCTCCGCGGCGGCGACAACGGCGATCTCCCGCTCCGGGATGCCCAAAGTCGAAACCACGTCCTTGCTCAACACCCTGACCCCGCCCGAGGCAATCGCACCCATGGCCAGCTCCTCGTGCCCGGGGACTCCCAGCTTGCGCACCAGCATCACGTCCAGTGGCGCCTTGAGGGCCCTGGCCACCTCATAGCCCACCGGCACCCCGCCTCTGGGGAGCGCGAGTACCAACAGGCCGGGGCGGCCGGCGTACCCGGACAATGCTTCGGCAAGTCGCCGTCCCGCCTCCCGCCTATCGCGGAACCGTGCTCCCGTCATTCGCTCGCCTCCCTTCACGTCGGCTCTCGAGCAAGAACGCCGGCGCCAGGTCGTCGACCCGAGCCGGCGTTTCGTTCGCGTACGGTGCATGGATAGGCCGGGTCCTCACACCAGGATGTGACCGTCCTCACAGGCGGTGTATTCTTCGCCCATGGTACGATACGAGGTCACCCTCGAAGCCGAGCCCTCGATCGCTCCAGCGGTCCGAGCCTTTCTGCTCGACAAGCACTTCCCCGAGATGCTTGCGACCGGCTGTTTCCAGAGCATCAGCTTCGCCACCGCCTCGCCCACGCGATTCCGGACTACATACCACGCCGCCACCGACGCAGACCTCCAGCGCTACTTCCAGAACCACGCCGCCCACCTTCGAGCCGACTTTGTCTCCCGGTTTCCCTCCGGGGTTTCAGTGAGCCGGGAGACCTGGGATGAGGAAGAGGTTATCTTATCCCCATGAGTGCGCGACTCTGGCCGGTTGTTGCCCTGGCGTTGGCGGTCGCCTGCGATCGCCCGGCCGCCGGCGGCGGGCGAGTCGCCTGCGGGCTGGCTGCCCTGGCGGGCCCGACTTCGCTGCTCACCCAGTTCAGCGTTCCCCGGCAGACTCTCAGCCAGCCGCCAAGCCGCCTCCCCGAAAAACTGGTCACTCGCATGGTGGCCGGGCCGGCCTTGCCGTCGATCGTGGGGCGGACCGACTCGCTGCTGCTGATCGGCGTAGAGGGCGAGCTTCCCCCAACCGGCAAGCCTGGCTTTGGGGTACTGGTTGTGGATCGTTCCGAAAAAGCCCGCGGCGTGATGCTCTACGAGGGGGATCCGGTGGAGGGTGCCCCGCGGATCGGCAACGTGTCCATCGGCGATAAGACCCTTCCGCTCATCGGCGTTCAGGTCGATCCCAGTAAGGTCGAAGACCCCAACTGTCCCTTCTTCCCCGACTCGGTTCTCCAGTGAGCGCACCGCGGATCGCGGTGAGCGGGGTGGTGCGACAGTGGGACGGGGGCGATCGGACCGGGGTGAATGCCGCGTACGTTCGGTCGGTGCTCGCTGCTGGAGGAGTACCGCTGGTCCTGTCGCCGCTGCTCGGCCCTTCCTACGCAGCGCGCGCCCTGGACGGGGCCGACGCGCTGGTGCTCACCGGCGGGGAGGACATGGACCCGGCGTGGTACGGCGCCCAGCCTTCTCCCCTGCTCGATCCGCCCAGCCGGGAGCGCGACCTCTTCGAGTTGGCGCTCTTTGCCACCGCGCGCCAACGCGAGCTTCCCATCCTGGGCATCTGCCGGGGCATTCAGGTCATCAACGTGGCCCTGGGCGGAACGCTCTATCAGGATCTGCCGTCCGAGCGACCCGGGCCGGTCGATCACAACCCCAAGCTCTCGCGGAATTCGCGTAGCCACCCGGTGCGTCTTGCGCCGGGTACTCGCGCCGCGGAGGCGCTCGGTTCCGAGGCGGTGACGGTGAATTCGTTTCACCATCAGGCGATCCGCGATCTGGCTTCGGGACTCATTGCGAGTGGATGGACCGACGACGACCTGATCGAGGCGGTGGAGAGTCCGCCGGATGCGCCGTGGCTGCTCGCGGTGCAATGGCATCCGGAAGAGATGTACGCCGATATGGCCGCGCCCGAGCGGGGGTTGTTTCGGGGGTTGGTGAAGGAAGCGGAAACTCTGGTTAAGCGCTATTAGTCAGCGGAAAGAACACCCGATCACTCACCCCGTTGAGCGCCCCGCGGACCGATGGGAAGCGTTCCGCAGCCGTTCTGAGCACGGCGTCCAGCCCGTACTCGGCGGCGAGCGCGTGGTCCGACGCCATGCCGAAGCCACGGCGGCCCATCGCGTCGTAGTAGGTGACGTCCGGTCCCGCTTTGCGGAGGTGTCGCGCGGCGATATAATCGGGAAAGAGGCCGGACAGCCAGAGCGCGTAGTTGCCCAGGTGAACCATCACCTTGAAGCGGCGATCGCCGGCAGTAGCATCCAGATCCGCCAGGATGTCGACCAGATAGCGATGGCGTTGGTCGTCGTTCCAGTCTATGCGCCAGGCCCGGTCCCGCTGGCCGAAGTCGAGCAGGAGGGCCGCGAGGTAATCGGCCAGGTCGCGGTCGTCGATCCCGGCCCGTCGCAAGGCATGCCGGACCATCACGTAGAAGAACAGCGCTTCGGAGGGCACCAGCATGGTACGAACTGCCAGCATCCGTTCGAGCAGGTCGGGCGCATCCAGCAGCGGGTCCGGCCCCTCTGTGGTCAACCGGCGTTCCAAATAGGCGCGGCGGTGCGCGGAGCCTCTGCTCAAGAGCAGGATCACCAGTTGTAGGTCCGCCGCTTTCAGACGGCCCCGCGTATTCGCCCGAATCATGGCACACCCTCCTTCGACCAATCCCCTAGCGCGTGACGACGGTTCCGCAGACCTGAGGCTCGTCCGGCAGGTGACGGCACTGGCTCAGGAGCTGGCCGGGACCCTGCGCAGAGCCTCTGTCGTTGATGTCTTGGTACGCCACATCCGCGAGACTTTCGCTCCGACCGAGATCGCACTCGCGCTTTTGAATCGAGACGTCGACGCCCGCGACTTCGTACACGCCTGGCCCAGCGGACGGCCGGACCGCCATGCGATCCTCGATCTGGCAAGCCAGCGCGGACCCATCGTCCTGAAGGAGGGGCTGGATCCCGAGGTCCAGGCTGGAACTCTTGACGCCCAACCGGATAGCGCCGGCGGATGGCTTCTGGTTCCCCTGCTCGCTAAGGGGAGGGTAACCGGAGCCGTCGCCGTCCGCGGTGAGGCGGGTCGCTTTGGCTCGGCCGACCTCGCCCTGCTGGAAGCCCTGGTGTCCCAGGCCAGCATCGCTCTGGAAAGCGCCCGTCTGGTTGACCTCCACGACGATGGGCGGCGCTCCTGGCAGGAGGTGGTGGACGCCATTTCGCCGGCCATCTGCATCGTGGACCGGGGGGGCAGGATCCGGAGAGCCAACCGGGCATTCGCCGACCTGGTGGACGCTCCCCCGGCCGGGCTGATCGGCCGCCCCTGGCAGGCCTTTATCCCACCCGAGTGGGCCGCAGACCTCGAACGAGCCCTGGAGCAGCAAGGAGCGGGCCGTGAGGTCGAGTTGCGGACCGGCGAGCGGAGCTATGCGGTTACCGCCGTGCCAATTAGCAGTGCCGATACCTCCACCGTGGTCTTGCTGTTCGACGATCAAACCGACCGGCGCCGGTTGCAGGATCAGCTGATCCAATCCGAGAAGATGTCGGCCATCGGGCAGCTCATCGCCGGGATCGCCCACGATCTCAACAACCCGCTTGCCTCGGTGGTCGGCTTTGCCGACTACCTGAGCGAGGTACCCCAGGTACCGCCCGCGCTGCGGGAGCCCCTGGCGGTGATTCAGGAGGAGGCCGAGCGCGCCTCCAATATCGTCAAGAACCTGCTGAGCTTCGCCCGCAAGCAGGAGCACCAGCGGCGGCCCACCGATCTCAAGCCGCTGCTCGATGCCACCTTCCTCCTGTTGCGCAACCAGCTCATGGCCCATCGGGTGGAGGCTCGGATCGAAGTGGAGCCCGACCTGCCCATGCCGGACATCGATCCCAACCAGATTCAGCAAGTCTTCGTCAACCTGATCAACAACGCGGCCCAGGCCATAGCATCCACCGGCCGGTCCGGCACCATCGAGGTTCGGGCCCGGCGTTGGCTCGATGGCGTAGCCATCGACGTGGCGGACGACGGCCCCGGAATGCCGGAAACTCTCGCCGTTCAGGTGTTCGAGCCGTTCTTTACGACCAAGCCGGAAGGCCAGGGGACCGGACTCGGACTGGCCATCAGCCAGGGCATCCTGCGCGAGCACGGTGGGCGTATCATGCTCGCCACCGAGGAGGGAAAAGGTTCCACCTTTACGGTACAACTTCCGCTTGCCACTCGGCAACCTGCGCCACCGCCGGAGATCGGCAGCCGTGCCCCGATTCGGCGACTCCGAGTACTCGTGGTGGATGACGAGCCCCACATCCTTCATTATATGCGCGCCACGCTGGAGGCATGGGGTCATCTCCCATTTGTGGCCAGCGATGGAGAGGAAGCGCTGGCACTGAGCATCGCCGAGTCGTTCGACCTGATCATCTCCGATCTGCGGATGCCCCGGCTGGGAGGCCGGGAGTATTACGAGGAGCTGGTCCGAGTTCGGCCCGCCATGGCGGCGCGCCTGGTGTTCAGCACCGGCGACACCGTGCGGGGCGATACCCTCGCCTTTCTGGAGACATTGGACCGGCCCTATCTCCACAAGCCATTCAGCCTCGCCGAGCTGCGCCGGCTCCTCAGCGAAATCGCCCGGGAACCGGGGCCGCACACCATCCGCCGCGACAGCACTGGAATTCGATCGGTCGAGGTCGTTCCCGAGACGTGACGCCCACGGTGGTGCACGTCGCCTCCGGCCGCGAATGGCGGGGCGGTCAACGCCAGGTCTGGCTTCTCGCCCGAGAGCTCCAGCGCCAGGGCCAGAGTCAGGTGGTCGTCACCGGCGGCAATACCGAGCTTGCCCGCCGCCTACGCGCCGAGGGAGTAACGGTACGAGAGGCGCATTGGCAGGCCGGACTCGACCCGCGAGTAATCAGCGGGACGCTGCCTCTGCTGCGGAACGGCCCCGCCCTCCTCCACGCTCACGATGCCCACGCGGTCACCCTCGCCGGTGTTTGCGCCGCGCTCGTGCGGGTGCCCCTCGTTGCCACCCGCCGGGTGGACTTTCACCTCAGGCGAAGGGGGTTCTGGGCCCGGGCCGACCGGGTGATCGCCATCTCCCGCGCGGTCGCATCCATCCTGATCGAGGACGGCATTCGGCCGGAGCGGGTCGTGGTGGTTCACTCCGGTATCGCGCTGGACACCGTTGGCCGGGTCGCGCCCATGGGGATTCGGTCGCGGCTCGGCCTCCCCGCTGAAGCGATCCTCGCGGTGAACGTGGCGGCATTGGTACCCCACAAGGATCACGCAACCCTGCTCCAGGCGGCAGCCCATCTCCGCCAGCGCTGTCCTGGCCTGCACTGGGTCGTGGCAGGCGAAGGCGACCTCCGGCCGCAGCTGGAGGCCTTGCGCGAGAGCCTTTCGCTGACCGACCGCGTCCACCTGATCGGCCAGGTGGAGGACCCCCTTCCCCTCATTGCAGATGCAAACTTCTTCGTCATGAGCTCCCGGGAAGAGGGCTTAGGCACCTCGGTGCTGGATGCCATGGCGGCTGGCATCCCGGTTGCGTCTACCACCGCGGGAGGACTTCCGGAGATGCTGGGCGACGGTGCCGGACTACTGGTACCGCCATCGAATCCGGAGGCCTTGGCCGATGCCGTCGTGCGTCTGGTGAGCGAGCCCGCGCTGCGAGCAGGACTTATCGAGCGGGCCCGCGCCGCGGTCCAGCGTTTCAGCGCGGACCGCATGGCAACCGAAGTGCGAACAGTGTATCGTTCGTGCGCCCCATTTCTATGACGGCTCATGATTTACGTGTGCATACCGAGTTACAATGAAGCCCCCACGATCGGCCTCCTGCTGTGGAAGGTGAGGCAGGTCTTCGGCGGCTTTCCCCGGGAGTACCACTTGCTGGTGTTGGACGACGGATCCAGCGATTCCACTCCCGAGGTATTGGAGCCCTACACCCGGGTGCTGCCACTCACCGTCATTCGCCACGACGAGCGCAAGGGATATGCGGCATCGGTGGAAGAGCTCCTGCGCAAGGCGGTGGAGCTGACCGACCGGCCCAAGCGCGATGCCGCCATTCTGATGCACGCCGACTTCGCCCACAATCCCCAGGCGATTCCCGACCTGGTGCGGCGCATCGAGAGCGGCGCCGACGTGGTAGTGGCCGAAGGCAAGCCTCAAGGCGACAGGTCCCTGGCGCACCGCTTGGTTCGCCGGCTGGGCCCGCATCTGCTCCGGGGAGTGGTGGCCGTGCCCGGCGTGACCGACCTGATCTCCGGCTTTGCCATCTTCCGGCTGGTCGCCTTGCGTAACGCTCTGCGCAGCCATCCCGGGCGACTCTTCGTGACCGATGGGTGGGCGGCTAACGCCGAGCTCTATTGGCGAGCGGGCCGCTATGCCCGAAGGGTGGAGGCGATCCCCGCCGTGGAACGCCTCGACCTGCGCCAGCGCGGCAGCCGGGCGGCCGCCGCCGATCGGGCGGTCGATCTCTGGCGGTCACGCCGAAAATTGAAAGCTGCTCCGATCCCGCCTGGCGCGGAGAATCAGGGACGGCGCGAGGTGGAGCGGCCGGCGGAGGCGGTGTCCTCATGAAGCCGCTCGCGCTCCTGCTCGCGGTACTCCAGAGTGGCCCGCTGCCTTCGGCTCCCACTCCGCCTCCGGCCTATCCCTTCACCGTGGGCGAGACCCTGAGCTACAGCGCCAAACTGGGCATGCTGACGCTGGGATCGGGCACGCTGGAGGTTGCCGGCATCGACTCCCTGCGGGGAAACGAGACCTTTCGGTTCCGCTTCCGGCTCCAGGGGAAGACGGTCTTCTACTCCCTGGACGATGTCCTGGAATCGTGGGTGAGCACGACTGATTTCAACTCTCACCGCTTCGTCCAGGACTTCGTGGAGAACGAGAAGCCCAAGCATCGGGTCTACGAGATATTTCCCGACTCCGGTTTCTATCGCGAAAGTGGCCGCGACGGTGCGCTGGCCACGCCTGGTAACCCGCTGGACGATGCGGCTTTCTTCTATTTCGTTCGGATCACGCCGCTGGAAGTGGGCAAGAAGTACGTCTTCGACCGTTACTTCAAGAAAGACAAGAACCCGGTCACCATCGATGTGATCAAGCGGGAGAAGATGGACCTTCCGGACGGGACCAAAGTCCAGTGCCTGGTCCTGCACCCGATCATCGACACTAAAGGATTGTTCTCCAAGCGCTCCGACACTCGCATCTGGTTGACCGACGACGAGCGCCGCCTGCCGGTCCAGATCCGCACCAAGTTCCCCTTCGGTACCATCACGCTCCGGCTCAAGGACATGGTGGTGCCCGGAGCCGCATCCGCCACGGCCCGTTAAGGTGGCCTACGAGGAAGCCGACCTCAGCCGCGTGAAGACCGTGCCGGTGGCCGGCCGGCGGAACAAGGTCGATCGCACGCTGCTCGCTTCCCCTCCCGGTCCTCAACCCTCGTTTAGCGACTTTCTCGAGAGTCTGCCCGACATCCTCGCCGGCAGGGATCTCCGCGCGGTCATTGCCGGCGTGGCCGATGCCGCCCGATCCCGGCGAGGCGTGGTGCTCCTGCTGGGCGGCCACGTGATCAAGGTCGGACTCGGCCCCTTGGTCAATGCCTGGCTGGCTCGGGGAATCATCACCCATGTCGCCCTCAACGGCGCCGCGGCGATCCATGACTTCGAGCTGGCGGCGTTCGGGGGAACCAGTGAGGACGTGGAGAGCGGTCTGGCCGACGGCAGCTTCGGAATGGCCGAAGAAACCGGAGCGGAGATGAATGCCGCGATCATCGCCGCTGCCAAGGCCGGACGCGGAATGGGAGAAGGATTGGCGACGGGATTGGCAGCGCGGAAGGACCTGCCCGGCGGGGATGCTTCGGTTCTCCTTGCCGCGGTCCGACATCAGGTCCCGGTGACCGTTCACCCGGCCCTCGGCGCCGAGATCATCCATCAGCATCCCGCCGCCAACGGTGCCGCGCTCGGAGATACCGGGCATCGGGATTTTCGCCGGCTGGCCGGTTCCCTTCCTCAGCTCGACCAGGGTGGCGCAGTCCTCAACTGGGGCAGTGCGGTGGTCTTGCCGGAAGTCTTCCTCAAGGCGCTCACCATCGCCCGCAATCTCCATCAGGGCCGCCCTACCCATTTCCTGGCCGCCGATTTCGATATGCAGCGCCACTACCGTCCCCGCCTCAACGTGGTCCAGCGCCCCACCCGCGCCGGCGGCAGCGGATACCTGCTCACCGGGCACCATGAGGTGATGATGCCGTTGGTGGTGTGGGGAGTGTTGGAGAGGTTGATGAACATGCTTAGCCGATAGCGCGCGCTAGCGCCCCACGATCACTTCCTTCACCCTCGCCGCCGTTCCGGGAGCGATCAGCTTCAAGACCAGGTAGATCAGGAACCCGATGAACGCGAACCACAGCACCGTGGCGAATAGACCCACCACCAGACCGAACAGACCGAACAACATCTTGAGCAGGAACACCGCGATCACCGCGAAGACCGCGAATCCGAGCAGGTTCCGGAACATCCTCATTCCCTCCGGGCAGCGAGTCAGGGCTCAGTACGCCTCGACGTTTCAAAAAGATTCATTGGAATATAAGTGACTGTCTCGTACGATGTTATCGTGGTGGGGGGAGGGCCGGTAGGGGCGGCCTGCGCCCGGGAGCTGGCCCTGGGCGGGAGGCGCGTCGCGGTCCTGGACCCGGGAGGCGAGTCGGGACAGGGCTGGCGGGCCGCGGCGGGAATGCTGGCCCCCCAGATCGAGTCACATGAGGATGACGCGTTGCTGGACCTGGGCGTCGCGGCGCGAGAGCACTACGCGCCACTGAGCCGGGAGCTGCAGGAGCACACCGGGGTAGACATCGGTCTCTGGCAGGAAGGGATTGCCTGGGTCGCGGCGGATGAGTCCGAGGCAGGGGAGCTGAAATACCGGGTGGGCTGGCAACGGCAACAGGGACACCTGTCGGATTGGTTGGACGAGGACGAGGTGCGCGCGCGATGGCCCTGGTTGGGCCCAACCTCGGGCGCGCTGTGGGCCCCGCACGAAGGCGCGGTAGAGCCGGTGAGGCTGGTGGAAGCATTGCTGGCCGACGCGGCGCGGCGCGGGGCAGTGCTGATTCAAGAGGCGGTTCTAGCGGTGGAGCACGGCGGTGATCGTGTGGTCGGAGTCAGGACCCGATCAGGTCGATACTCGGCCCCCGAGGTCGTGATCGCGGCCGGCGCGTGGTCAGGACTGGTCGAGGGGTTTCCCCGTCCGCTCTCGGTCGCTCCGGTGCGAGGCCAGATGGCGGCGTTCCCTTGGCCGGCCGGTGCCCGCCGCGCGATCGTCTACGGTCGGGGTTGCTACATCATGGCGCGCGGCGAGGAAGCGATCGTGGGCTCGACGATGGAGTATGTAGGATTCCAGGCCGAAGTCACCTCCGCCGGGCTGGGCCGTCTGTTCGCCGGCGTCACCGAGCTTTGCCCGACGCTTACCCACGCTCAGGTGCGGCGCACCTGGGCAGGACTCCGCCCCATTACCCCGGACGGCTTACCCATCATCGGCGCCGAGCCGCGACTTCAGGGTCTGTGGTACGCCACGGGGCACGGGCGAAATGGAATCCTGCTCGCCGGAATCACCGGCCGGATCATCGCCCAACTGCTGAGCGGCGCTCCGGCGGTAGAAGATGTGGCGGCGTATTCTCCCGCACGATTCTGGAAGTGGTAAGTTCGCGCCAAATCGCCAGTCACCCGCCTCCAGATGCAGTAGAGCAGTAGAACGACCTGCGTCCTCTGAAGACGAATGGCTGGCGATGAGATGCAGCTATCGGCTATCGGCTATCCGCTATCCGCTACGAACCACTCGCCTCCCCCGCACTAGCGGATAGCGGATAGCCGATAGCCGATAGCTTTTTCAAAACCGATCCTCCCCTCCAGCTGAATTCCCTTCCCCGCACCGGCGTGAATTGAAGCTGCTGAACGCCCGGCCGCTGTGCTTGAGCGCATACCGCATCTACGCCCGCGCGCCCAGGCCGGATGCATCGATACATCCGAACCGCGGCGGTGAGCGTACCGAGGACACCACGCAGCGATCGCAGCCACTGCACCCACCGCCCATTCGGCAAGGAGAAGTATGGCCATGCACGCCAGACCGACCACCCGCTACCGGGCGCTCGTCGCGGGACTCGCCGTCCTCGTCGGGGCCGCCGGCGCCGCAGGACTCGTCCTCGGATCGGACCATCAGGACACGCCCGAGGTCGAGCTGAACCCCAAGATGGACATGACCGACGTCTACGCATTCCCCAGCCCGACCGCGGGACGCATCGTCCTGGTGATGAACAGCCGGGCCTTTCTGACCCCGGGAGCGACCGCGACGGCCGCGTCTTTCGACCCCGATCTCCTCTACCAGTTCAAGATCGACAACAACGGTGACGCCCGGGAAGATCAGGTCATCCAGGTCACCTTTTCCGGTGAGGGCGATGGCCAGCAGGTCTCGGTGATCGGTCCCACCGCACCACCGGTACCCGGCGCAATGATGAACGAGGTGGCCGACCAGACGCCCGCCGTCACCGGAGCGATCGGCACCGCACTCGGAACCGGCAGCGGGATCCAGGCGTTCGCCGGACCGCGTGACGATCCCTTCTTCATCGACCTCGAGGCGGCGTTCTGCATCCTGCCGGATCGCAAGCCGGTGGGCGGAGCATTGTCCTCGCCCTGCGCCCTCACCCCAAATCCCAGCGCGCCCTTCTTCTTCCGTAACCCCGGCGTGAATTACGTGGCCGGCTTCAACGTGCTCTCGATCGTCGTCGAGCTGCCCAGCTCGATGATCGAGAACGGCGCACCGGGCAAGCTGGGAATTTGGGGCACCATCAGCCGCTGATCGTTACCCGGACTATCACCAAGACCAGGAGACCCATATATGCAGCGCAATCGCTTCACGCTCTCCCTGCGCCGATGGACCGCCGCTCTGGCCGTCCTCGCGGTGGCCTCTACCGCGGCCGGGTGCAGCGACGACAACAACAGCGGCAACGGTCCCGCGGCGCCCCGCGCCTTCAACCAGATCCAACGGTTGGGCAACCCGCTGGTGAGTGAAGTCCTGCTCGCCAAGCGCAGCCATCCGACTCACGGCTCCATCGGTCCGGACCAGGATATGGCACTCATCGGCGCCGAGGCGCTCAGCTTCGTGACGGGCCCCGGCAGCGTGGCGGGACGTTCGGCCGACTACGCCAATACGCTGGGCGGCGCACTGCTGCCGGACATGCTGATCGTGCAAACCGACAAGGATCCTGCGAGCGCAGGCTGGCTCAACTGGCTTGCCTTGGCGCCGTTCAGCAACGGCTGGGGCGGCCGGAAGCTTCAGGACGACGTCGTGGATCTCGCCCTGCTGGCGGTGTTCGGTGACCCCTTCGGTGCCGACCCGGATGGCGCCGCGGGGAAGGAAGCGCTCACCACCGACAACGTCGCCTTCGATTCGGCGGTGCTGGCTCAGTTCCCGTACGTGGCGAACCCGAACTAGGGAGGATGTCATCCCGAGCGGAGCGAGGTCTCTCGCTCCGCTCGCGATGACAATCAGCAACCATGCGTATGGCACTCGGACTGGTAATGCTGGCATCGCTCCTCGGGGTAGCGACGGTCGCGCGCTCACACGAGCGCATGCGAACGTCGCCCCCGCCTCGCCTGACGGAAGCAGAAGCGCGCGATCTCGACATCGAGTTCTACCGTTCGCGGGTGGCCCGCGACAGCCTCAGCGCCAGAGACTACGGTGAGCTGGCACGGCTCTATCTCCAGCGGGCTCGCGAAACCGGCGACAACGACGACCTGATTAGGGCGGAGACCGAGGCGCGGCGCTCGCTGCGGCTGCGGGGAAGCCGCAACGAGGCATCTCTCCTGGTTCTGGCGTCCGCCTTGCTCGCGCAACATCGCTTCGTCGAGGCCCGCGCTGCGGCGGCTGCACTGGTGGCATATGACTCGAGCCTGGTGGCCGCCCGGTCTCTTCTGGCCGAGACCCAGATCGAGCTGGGAGAGTACCCCGCGGCGCGGGCGAACCTGGGAATGCTGCGCACCTCGTCCGGAGCGCCCAGCGTGGCGTCGCGGCTGGCTCGCTGGGAGGAGCTTCAGGGCCGTCCCCAGGAGGCCCGCCGGCTGCTCCGCGCGGCGCTTCGCGAAGTCTCCCGGAGGCACGAGATGCCGGCGGAGCAGTTGGCCTGGTTTCACCTCCGGGTCGGAGACCTGGCGCTGCGCTATGGGCATCTGCGCGAGGCCGAAGCGTCATTCAAGGACGGACTGCGGAGCGCGCCCGAGGATTACCGCCTGCTCGCCGCTCTCGCGCGGCTCAACTGGGCCCGGCGGCAGTGGAAGGAGTGCATCGATTTTGGAGAACAGTCGATCGCTCGAGCGCTGGATCCCGCGACCCTCGGATTGCTGCACGATGCCTACGCCGCGGTGGGTGACACGGTTCGAGCGGAAGGAGTATTACCGAGCGATGGCCCTGTCGGTGCTGCACCAGCCAGGCCCGTTTCATCGGGCCTGGAGCCTGTTTCTCCTGGACCACGGGCGTGAGGTCGCCGCCGTTCTGGCCAAGGCGAGAGAGGAGATCGAGACTCGGCACGACATCTACGGACACGACCTGCTCGCCTGGGCTCTGCACCAGGCCGGACGGAACGCCGAAGCGCGGCAACAGATGATTCAGGCCCTCGTGCTGGGCACTCGGGACGCGACCCTGTTCTATCACGCGGGCATGATCGAGCATGCCCTGGGGAACCAGACGGGCGCTCGGCGCTATCTCCGCGCCGCGCTGGAGACCAACCCCTACTGGCACCCCTGGCAGCCTGCGGCAGCACGGGCGCTACTGAACGAATTGTCATCCCGAGCGCAGCGAGGGACCTGCTGCGGAGGTCCCGGAGACACGCGCAGTAGGCCCTCGACTGCGCTCGGGATGACAAGATGATGTCCGAGCTTCTCGCCTTCATTGGTCTGGGCTTTAGCCACATCACCAGCCCATCGGCACTCGACCACGTGCTGTTTCTTCTCGCCCTCGCTGCGATTTACCGCGGCCGGGACTGGCGCGACAGCCTCTGGGTAGTCACGGCGTTCACCGTGGGTCACTCGGTGACCTTGGGACTCGCCGTCACCGGGGCGCTCCAGCTGCCGACACCGCTGATCGAGTTTCTCATCCCGGTCACCATCGTACTGACCGGTACGGAGAACATTCTGGTTCGCAATCGGGCAAGAGCACCCCTCCGCGGTCGCTATCGCCCGATCTTCGCCGCCGGGTTCGGGCTGGTTCACGGTGCCGGTTTCGCCAACTACCTGCGTGACCTGTTCTCCGGCTCCATCGGGGTCCCATTGCTGGGCTTCAATCTCGGAATCGAGGTGGGACAGATTGCGGTGCTGGCATTGTGTGCCTTGGTTCTCGCAGGATTCGATCGTGCCATCGGCTGGGTTCGAGCTCCTCAGGCAGTCCCGCCGGCATACCGGCTGCGCACTCTGGCAGTGTCCGCGGTGGTGGTGGCTGTGGCGGTACGAATGGCGGCGGAGCGAACCCCTTGGTAAGCGCGCTCCTCCTCGGAGTGATGCTCGGCTTGCTCCAGCCGGCCCACCCGATGCACACCTCGGTGACCGAGCTTCACGATTCGGCCGCCGGTACGGTATCGATCCGCATCCGAGTGTTCGAGGACGACCTTACGGCCGCGCTCGGCGGTCGACTGGCAGACCAGGCGGCGGACTCGGCGTTGTCCCGTTACGTGCGCGGACGCCTCTCTCTCAGCGACCGGACCGGCCGGGTACTCCCGATCGAATGGGTAGCCGATGAGAGAGCAGGCGCGGTGCGGCTGCTCCGGCTTCGGGCCAAGGTGTCCGGCGGGTTGGCAGGCGCCAGCCTCAACGTCACGCTCCTGTGCGACCGGTTCGACGATCAGGTCAACATCGTGCGTGCCAGCTATGGAGGGCGGACCACCACCATACTCTTCACGCCGGGTGATGGTGCCAAGGCCCTCCCGTGAGCTCGTCAGCGTTGGCCGTCTCCGCCGACCTCTGGCCGATTCGTGCTTGTGGACGCTCCCGCGAGCAGAGTAGACTGCGGTCGCGCATGCCTAGTCCAACGCCGGCCTCGGCACCTCCCGATCCCGATCTCATCGCCCAAGCAGCCCGGGGAGACGAGCGGGCGATTGCCTCGCTCTACGATCGCTACGGCGGGGTGCTCTACGCCGTGGCGTATCGGATCGTAGGACAGCGGGCCGACGCGGAAGAGGTGGTGATCGACGCCTTCGCCCAGGCCTGGCGCGACGCGGCTCGGTTCGAAGCAGGCCGCGGGTCGGTGGCGGGCTGGCTCACCATGATCGCGCGCAGCCGAGCTTTGGACCTGGTGCGAGCACGGAGCCGGCGGGACCGGATTACCAACACGGCTGCCGCGGAGAACCCCGGCGACTCGCCCGGCTTGGGAGACTGGCGCCCGGATCCGGCCGGGTCCTACGATCACGGGGAGCGACGCCGGCAGGTTCAACAGGCGCTGCAGACCCTCTCGCCGCCGCAACGGCAGGCGATCGAGCTGGCCTTCTTCGAGGGGCTGTCTCAGTCGGAGATCGCCGAAAGACTTCAGGAGCCGCTGGGCACCATCAAAACCCGAGTCCGCCTCGGGATGCAGAAGCTGCGCGAGTACCTTCGGCCTTTTTACTTCGAGCGCGGCGTATGAGCCACCCCGGGCAGGATACTCCTCAAGATCTGGCCGCCGCGTACGCCCTCGGCGCGTTGAGTCCCGAGGAGACCGAGCGGTTCGAGGCCTTCCTCGCCACCTCTCCCGAGACCCAACGGGAAGTGGCGGAGTTCCGCGACGTCGCTGCACTACTGGCCCTGGGCGGCAGCGACACCGCGCCCGGCGACGATCTTCGGGGCCGAGTACTCGCTCGAGTGGAGAGTCAGAAGAGCCGGACGCTCACTCCCTCTCGGGTACCGCCGGCCGCAAAGCCGCGCCCAGTCGTGTGGCTCGCGCTGGCTGCATCGCTGCTGGCGGCCGTTGGGCTAGGCGCCGGTTGGCTCGGGGCGCGGGGACACGTCACCCGGCTTCAGTCGGCCCTGGCGGGTACCCGGCAACGGCTGCAAGAACGTGAGGCCACCCTCAACTCGATCCTCGAGCCGCGGGTGGAGCTGTATCAGCTCACCGCCAGCGGCGACCCCGATCCGGGTATCCAGCTCTTCTGGGACCGGCAGCGCAATCGAGTCTTGGCCCACGGGTTCAAGCTCAAGCCGGTCCCCGCAGGGAAGGCCTACCAGCTCTGGTTCATCCAGGACGGAAAGCCGGTGCCTTCGGTCACGTTCAAGCCAGAGCCCGACGGCCACGTCCGGGTGGAGAAGATCCCGGTTCCTTCCGGCGAAGGCATCAGTGCTGCCGCCATCACGGTGGAGCCTGAAGCAGGCTCGCCGCAGCCCACCTCTCCGATTCTGCTGGTGGGGGCGCTCAAGAAATCGTGAGGCGATCGCTCCCGCTCGGGTTTCTCCTCTCCACCTGCTCACTGCTCGGCGCTCAGTCACCGCCCGACGGGTTGCGAGAGCGGGCGGAATACGTCGCCTGGCTGGAGAGCGCCCCCAACTCGCCGCTGGCAGCCATAGCCCACCAACCCGTCGGCGAGGGACTCCGCCTCGGGCCGGACGACGCCGACATTCCGCTGGAGAGCGTCCCGGAGCACCGGGTGTTCGAGCGCGGTGGAGTAATACGCGTGGAAGGGCCGGAAGGCACGCGGGTGATTCCGCGGGGAGGGCAGGTCCGACTGGGATCGAACACGCTCACGGTGGATGGCTCTCCCGGGCGCAGCGTGCTCACCGTTTTCGCATCCAAACGCTCCGGGAAGTCGCCGCAGCATTTCCCCTATGATTCCGGGCTCGTTTTCGTGGGAACATTAGCGCCACCGGAGCGACCCGGAAGCGTGCGGATACTGGCAGCAGATGGAGTGGAGGTGGAAGCGCATGAAGCCGGTACCGTCGGCGTGCCGATCGGCGGCAGCCGGACTCGACTTCGCGTGCTGCGCATCCCGGCGGGTGCCGGTGAGGAGTCGGAGCTGGAGATCTATTTCCAGGACGGTACCAACGGGACGACCACCTATCCCGCGGGCCGCTTCGTCACCCTGACACCGGTAGCGGCCGGCCGCTATCGGCTCGACTTCAACCGGGCCAGGAATCCGTTCTGCGCCTACAGCTCGGCCTATCCCTGCCCGGTTCCCTGGCGAGGCAATACCATTTCGGCGCCGGTCGAGGCGGGTGAGCGGTACGTAGGAGGCGGCCTGGATGTGCCCCTCAGCAAGCTGGAGCCCAAGTGATCCGGACGGCACTGCTGGTTGGACTCCTACTGGCGGCGCGGGCCCCCTCGCCCGGCGGCTCGTGGCGAGCGGTGCTCGACCTG
Organism: uncultured Gemmatimonadales bacterium; assembly: GCA_963812755.1. Lineage (GTDB taxonomy): Bacteria > Gemmatimonadota > Gemmatimonadetes > Gemmatimonadales > GWC2-71-9 > CAVVWJ01. Next base: position 164,054 of record CAWEWK010000008.1, read on the forward strand.
GCGGGCGGCGAACTGAAATTCGGCATTCAGGTAGACGGAACGGCGGCCAAATGGCGCGGACAACTGTGCAACGGCACGGTATGCCAGCCGTTTTCCGCAATCCGGCTGCAGGGCGACAGCCTGGTGCTGGAGATGGCCGACTACGCTGCGGCCATCACCGCCACCATCCGAGGTGATTCGCTGATCGGTGCCTACCGGAACGTGGGCAACCGCGGCCCGCGGGTCATTCCCTTTCGCGCGGCACGGGGACGGTGGCCCGTCACCCGGGCTCCCGCCGCACTGGTGGGGCGATGGGATGCGACCTATCTCCAGGACTTCGGAACCAGTCCCCGGGTATTCGAGCTCCGCAACGGCGCGGCCGGATTGGAGGGCACCATCATCTCCAACACTGGCGACTATGGGCACTTCTCCGGTGCGGCGAAGGGCGACAGCTTCGCGCTGGCCCACTTCGACGGATCGTTCGTCTATCTCCTCACCGGCGCCCTCAGCGGCGACACCCTTCGGGGAATATTTCACGCGGGACTGCGAAGCCAAACTCACTGGGTCGCGGTGCGAAGCAGCGGCGCTCGCCATCTCAAGACGCCGACCGAAGTCACCAGCGCCGACACCAGTCAGCCCTTCCACTTTGCCTTCCCCGACCTCAATGGCAAGATGGTGAGCGACCGGGACCCGCGATTTCGGGGAAAGGTGGTCCTGGTGGATGTGTTCGGAAGCTGGTGCCCCACTTGCCACGACGCGGCGCCGCAGCTGGTGCGACTGTACCGGCGCTATCACGCCCGGGGACTCGAGATCGTGGGGTTGGCCTACGAGGTCACTGGTGACACCGCGATAGATGGGCGGATGGTGCGACGGTATCGGGACAAGTTTTCGATCCCCTTTCCCCTGCTGCTCGCGGGGATCAACGACACCGAGGCGGCGGCCGCAACTCTACCGCAGCTGCACGGCTTCACCTCGTTCCCCACTACGGTCTTTCTGGGACGCGATGGCCGGGTTCGCCGAATCCAGGCCGGGTTCTACGGTCCGGCCACCGGCGCGCAACACCAGCGATTGGTTCGGGAGCTGGAAAGCGAGGTCGAGCGGCTGCTGGCCGAGTAACGCCGTCGGCGTGACAAAGCCATCTGCGCCCGGTACCTTGGGCGATCACCCCAGCGAGGAGACCCGCAATGGCGGGGCTACTGTCCAGGGAACGAATCATCGCGGGACCCGGCTTCAACCGCTGGCTGGTGCCTCCGGCTGCACTCGCCATCCATCTCTCCATCGGGATGGCATACGGCTTCAGCGTGTTTTGGCTTCCTCTCAGCCGGGCCATCGGCATCACCGAGCCGGTTCCCTGCCCCGCCTCGATGAGCACCCTCGACCAGATCTTCGCCACCAATTGCGATTGGAAGATCAGCACCCTGGCCTGGATGTACAGCCTGTTCTTTTTCTTTCTCGGCTCCTCCGCCGCCGTCTTCGGTCGTTGGCTGGAGCGAGCGGGTCCGCGCAAGGCGGGCGTGGTGGCCGCGATCTGCTGGAGCGGCGGCTTCATGATCTCCGCCCTCGGCGTTCACCTGCACCAGATCTGGCTCATGTGGCTCGGCTCCGGGGTGATCGGGGGCTGTGGCCTGGGGCTGGGATACATCTCCCCGGTCTCGACTCTCATCAAGTGGTTTCCCGACCGGCGGGGCATGGCTACCGGAATGGCGATCATGGGATTCGGGGGCGGGGCCATGATCGGCGCACCGCTGGCCGACGTGCTGATGAAGCGCTTCGCCACGCCGACCTCGGTGGGCGTGAAGGAGACCTTCATCACCATGGGGCTCATCTACTTCGTATCGATGATGGCGGGAGCCTTCGGGTATCGGGTCCCGCCGGCCGACTGGGCTCCTGCCCCATCGGTACCCCGCAATCGAGCCCTCACCACCGAGCATGCGAGCCTGCGGAGCAGCATGATCACCGTCCGCCACGTCCACGTGGATAAGGCTTGGAAGACGCCCCAGTTCTGGCTGCTGTGGGGAGTGCTGTGCTTGAATGTGAGCGCCGGGATCGGGGTGATCGGAATGGCGTCCCCGATGATTCAGGAGGTGTTTGGCGGGCGACTGATCGGCTTGCCGGGCCGGGCGCTCAGCGAGCTGACCGAGGCACATAAGGCTCAACTCGCCACCATCGGCGCCGCCTTCGCGGCACTGCTCAGCGTGTTCAACATCGCCGGCCGGATCAGTTGGGCATCGTTGTCGGATTACATCGGCCGGAAACAGACGTACTTCATCTTCTTCGCCCTGGGTACCGTGCTTTACGCCATGGCGCCGTTCGCGGGGCGGATTGGAAGCGTGACGCTCTTCGTCCTGATCTTCTGCATCATCCTCACGATGTACGGCGGCGGGTTCGCCACCATCCCGGCGTATCTGGCGGACATTTTCGGGACCCAGTTCGTCGGCGCAATCCACGGGAGGCTGCTGACGGCCTGGTCGGCGGCAGGAATTCTGGGGCCGGTACTGGTCACCTACATCCGGGAGTATCAGATCGACCGGGGCGTTCCCCCGGCGCAGGCCTATAACGTCACCATGTACATCCTCGCCGGCCTTCTGGTCGGAGGCTTCTTCTGCAACCTGGGGGTCCGGCCGGTGGCGGACCGGTTCTACATGTCGGACGGCGAGCTGGAGAAGGAGCGAGGAGTGGCGCAGGCGGCGGCTCAGCGAGCGGGTCCCTCGGTCCGCTCGGGATGACAGTTGGGGTTTGCATAAAATCACCTGACGGCGAATATTGATTCGGTCCGCCCGGTCGAGCAGTCGCCCGGGAGAGGAGGGAGTGTGGACTTGGGCGAAGAGAACAAAGTTGCAAGCCCGAAGCCGAGTAGCTGGGCCCTGGTGGCGGCGGCCTGGGTGGCGGTCGGGGTTCCGCTCCTGTGGGGGATCTGGACCACGCTGAAGAAGGCAATCGTCCTGTTTCGATAGGCTGGCGGGGGGTTGGGATCGAGCCAGGCGCAAGCAACGCAAGATGTTGCACTGCAATCGTTTGCACTATAGATATCCCTCCGGATGGCCCGGAGATGGGGCTGGCGGGGACTTGACGGCGGGACCGAGGGGCCCAGATTGTAACCCCGACATGCACTTAGCCGCTGCCGGCTTCACGGCAGCGTTTCCGAGATCCCAGGCGCTGCCAGGTTGGCGCCACCACTCGCGGCTGACAGCCGCCCCGATGGCTTCGTCTTGAAACACGGCCAGGCGGGCAGTCGCCTCCGGCCGATCGACGATCTTTTGCTGGGCAGGGCTGTTCGCTTCCACGATGCATAAGTAGGCATCCAGGTCGAGGAAAGGAGGGTGTCCATGCGCACGAATTCGCGTCGGTGGCGGGCCTCCATCCTCCTGGTCCTGGCTACCTTGATCGGTACCTCCGCCCTCGGCGCCCTCCAGCCACCCACGTCGCTGGCCAGTTTGACCAGCGGCACCGGCTCGTCCCGGGGCATCAGCGTCTCCCACATTTCCCGCGCCAGCGACGACGTGTCGATCGCAAGTCTCCCCGGCAGCCACATCCTGTCGTTTGCCGGCGACCGTCACTTCGACGTCGAGGACTCGAGGTCCAACTGGCCGTCGGCCGATGCCGGCGCCGGTTTGACCCCTCCGACCGAGCAACTCAGCGAGGCCGTCTTCGGCGGCGTCCAACCGAGCCCCAGGCTCGGTATTGCCGAGCCATTTCTTAGCCTTTCAGCCAGGGCCAGAAACTAGTCAGTGCCCGCCGGCCGATACGGGGTCCCGATCACCGGGTCCCTGTCGTATTCATGGTTTTTTCGTGCGACCCGGAGTCGCTCAGTAGAGACAGCCAACCCTGGAGGTGCCCGCTTACCTAATCGGTCCGACAACATTTTCGCGCTGAGCCGCGTCCGTTTGCTGGTGCAGGAATTCGTCCCGAGGTTTGGCTGTCGTTGGCGGTCAATACTCACTCTGAGGGAGACGCACCTATGAAGCGAGTCGCACTGTTGTGCATGGGTCTGGCGGTGGGGGCGACGACCGTCGCCCGAGCCCAGCTCACGATGCAGATGTCGAACGGCTGGACATTCACCTTTGCGGGTAACGTGAACTCGTTCCATTTACTACACCAAGAGAAGACCGACGGCAGCACCACCACGCCCGGCGGGCTCGTCGCCCGCCGGAGCCCTCGGTGACGTGATACAAAATGACTCGACATCACCGTCGGACTGCTTCCCGGCTTTGCCGTGTTCGATGCCAAGGGCAAGGAAGGCGAAACCGACCTCGGTGTGCACTTCGGGTTTGCTCCGCCAGATCGCAGTGCGGCAACGGCGCAACGATTGCTTCGGCACCACAGATCGACATGCGTCAGGTGTTCCTGACCTTCGGCGGCACCTGGGGTCAGATCCTCGTGGGCCGGGAGCTCGGTCTGTTCAGCGGCAGAACATCCTGACCGACCAGACGCTCTTCGGCGTCGGCGGCTCGGGTGCCGGCACGCGGCTGGCTGTTCGGCGAACAAGGTGGCAGCACGACCTTGGGCCGTATCGGGTACGGCTACGTCTACCCGAATTTCCGCGCCCAGATCACCTATTCGACCCCCGCCGGCCGGCCGACTCAATTCTCGATCGGTCTATTCGAGCCGGCGGCCATCGGCGCCTTCGAGCAACACCCGCATTCCGCGAGTCGAGGGGGAGTTCGTCTATTCGGCGAGTGGAGTGAAGGTCTGGGTGGGCGGCACGGCCCAGAGCACCAAGACTGCGGCCGATGGGACCACCAATAGCCTCACCGCGTGGGGTGGCTCGGGCGGTGTGCGGTACGAGAAGCCGACGTTCTCGGTAACCGGCTCAGGCTACTACGGCAAGGGCATCGGCACCACGTTCATCGGGGTCAATCGGTAGCGGATGGCGGGGCGCTCGGCGTGGTGACAACGGCGAACTGCGCGATTCCTACGGCTTTATCGGCCAGATGACCGTTCACCCCGGCCGGCAGTAAGTTGACGCTCGCCGGCAGCTATGGCTCGAGCTATCTCAAGGCGAGCGACTGAGGGCGACGTTCAAGACCAAGAACACGCTTGATCTCGGGTGGCATTTACTATCAGGCTACGAAGTCGCTCAAGGCGGTGGGTGAGGTCAATTACGACTGGACCGACGGACGAACCACGCCGAGAAGAACAACCGGATCACGCCTGCCTTCGGCTTCATGCTGTTCTTCTAGCCCGACGAGTTATACTGCTGTACGCAACCCGAGCGGCCTTCGACCGGAGGGCCGCCGTTGCTTTCCCCACCCCAAGTCCGATGCACACTTGACCAGATCCCCGCTGCCCCTCGAGTCCGCTGAACTCCTCGCCCATTGCGGCCGGCCGACGGCGACGTCGTGCGAAGTGGCACCCGCAGCGGCAGCTCTGCCCCACCCGACGCCTTCCTGTGCGTCATGAGGACCTCAAGACGCTCGGAGTTCCCAGCGGACGATCGTATGTCAGAAGACTGCGAGTGACAGCCAGGAAGGAAAATCCCAAGATCACAGACTCGAATACCCAGTTCCGCCGGACTGGGACGGCTGGATCGCATCGAGGTCAAGGCGGGGACGCGGCACGGACATGAGTCGTGAGCGTGACTGGAGGCCGAGTACTTCAGGCAGAACGGGAAGTACCTCGAGCAGCAGTCGCCCAGCACCGAAGTCCAGGAGGCAGCCCAAGCGGCTCCAGGCGCGGCGCAGGCGGTCGGATCGACCGAGTGATTCAGTGCTGCCGAGTGATTCAGTGCCGCCGGCGAACCAGTAGAAACGAGGGCTGGAAAGGACTAGGTTAGCCGTGGTTCCGGAGCGGCGCCACTGACCCGTTGGCCGGAGGAGATCGGTAGTGGCGGTTCCGCTAGTCGACCTGCGCCCCTGCGTTCGCAGGCCGGCGCTTGTCCCGGTCGCGTCGGCCCGAAAGCCGAGCTGGCTCAAGGTCCGTGCGCCCGGCGGCCCCAACTACGCCCATCTCAAGAGCACGATGCGCGAGCTGGGCCTCCACACGGTATGCGAGGAGGCCCGCTGCCCCAACATCGGTGAGTGCTGGGAGCACAAGGCCGCCACCTTCATGATCCTGGGCGACGTCTGCACCCGCAACTGCACCTATTGCGCGGTCGCCCACGGCACGCCCACGGCCTTCGATCCGCTGGAGCCGGCGCGCCTGGCCGTGGCGGTGGAGCGAATGGGTCTCCAGCACGTCGTGATCACCTCGGTGGATCGGGACGATCTCCCCAACGGCGGCGCCGAAGCCTTTGCCGGCTGCATCACCGAAATTCGCCGGCGCTTGCCCGACACCTCGGTCGAAGTGCTGATTCCCGACTTCAAGGGCTCCGAAGTAGCGCTCCAGATCGTCATGGACGCCCGGCCCGACATCCTCAATCACAATCTCGAGACCGCCGAGCGGCTCTACCGCCTGGCGCGTCCGGGCGGCCGTTATCCCCGGGCGCTTCAATTGCTGGCCAACGCCCGCCGCATGGTGCCCGATGCACTCACCAAGTCCGGGATGATTCTGGGGATGGGTGAAGAGTGGGACGAGGTACTCCGCTGCATGCGCGACCTCCGCCGGAGCGACGTCAACATCCTCACCCTGGGTCAGTATCTCCGGCCTTCGGACAGCCACCTGCCGGTGGCTCGGTACTATACGCCGGATGAGTTCACCGAGCTGCGGGAGCTGGGCATCGGCATGGGCTTCTCCCACGTGGAGGCGAGTCCCCTCACCCGTTCCTCCTATCACGCGTGGGAACAGGCCAAATCGGTGGCGCAGTCGAGGGACATCCGGTGACCGGCTCCACCACGGCCAAGCCTCGGGTGCGGCAGCGCGGGCTCGACCCGGAGAAAGCCGACGCTTACCGCGATTGGCTGCGGCAGATGCTCCTGATCCGCCGCTTCGAGGAGAAGGCGGGCGAGGCCTATAGCCTGGGCAAGATCGGCGGCTTCTGCCATCTCTACATCGGCCAGGAGGCGGTCGCAGTCGGGAGCCTCGCCGCGCTGGGACCGGACGACTACATCACCTGCTCCTATCGGGAGCACGGTCATGCGTTGGCCCGCGGCATCTCCGCCCGAGCGGTGATGGCGGAGCTCTTCGGGAAGGCCGCGGGATGCTCCGGCGGCAAGGGCGGCTCGATGCACCTGTTCGACGCGTCCCTTGGGTTTCTCGGCGGGCACGGCATCGTGGGCGCCCACATTCCGCTCGCCACCGGAATGGCATTCGCTGCCAAGTACCGGGAGACCGACCAGGTCTCGGTCTGCTATTTCGGAGAGGCCGCAGTCAACAACGGCGCCTTCCACGAAGCGCTCAATATGGCCGCGCTGTGGAAGCTTCCCATGATCTACATCTGCGAGAACAACCGCTACGGCATGGGAACCGCGCTGGAGCGGGCCAGCGCCATCTACGACATCTCGGAGCGGGCCTGCTCCTACGACATGGCCAACGAGGTGGTGGACGGGCAGGATGTGCTGGTGATGCACGCGGCCATGGAGCGGGCCGTCCAGCGAGCCCGAGGGGAGAAGCTCCCCACCCTTCTCGAGGTGCGGACCTATCGGTTCATGGGTCACTCGATGTCCGACCCGATCCACGGCCACTACCGCACCCGGGAAGAGGTCGAAGACCAGCGCAAGCGCGACCCGATCGCGGTCTGGTCCCAGCGCCTCATCGCCGACAAGCTGATGGACGAGGCGGCGGTGAAGGCGATGGACAAGAGCGTCCTGGAGGAGGTCGACGACGCCTACCAGTTCGCGGACCAGGCACCCGATCCGGAGCCCGGGGAGCTGTTCACCGATGTGTATGTCTAGAGTACCACAGCCTCGCTGATGCCCACGCTCACCTACCGCGACGCACTCAACCAGGCCCTCCGCGAGGAAATGCAGCGCGACCCCAACGTCTTCCTCATGGGCGAGGAGGTCGGCGTCTACCAGGGTGCCTACAAGGTGAGCCGCGGACTGTTGGACGAGTTCGGGGCCATGCGGGTGGTGGACACGCCGATCACCGAGCTGGGGTTCGCCGGCGTGGGGATCGGCGCGGCCATGGTGGGACTCCGGCCGGTGATCGAATTCATGACCTGGAACTTCGCCCTGCTGGCAATCGACCAGTTGATCAATTCCGCCGCGAAGATGCGCTACATGTCGAACGGACAGGTCGGCGTCCCGGCGGTGTTCCGCGGACCCGGCGGCGCGGCGCTCCAGCTCGGTGCCCAGCATTCGCAGGCGTTCGAGAGCTACTTCGCGCACATTCCCGGCCTCAAAGTGGTAACACCCGCAACACCGGCCGACGCCAAGGGGCTGCTCAAGAGCGCCATCCGGGATGACAACCCGGTGGTGTTCATGGAAGGCGAGATGTTGTACAACCTGAAGGGCGAAGTGCCGGAGGGAGAGCATGTGGTCCCGCTCGGCAAGGCCGACATCAAGCGCTCCGGCGACGACGTTACCATCATCTGCCACTCCAAGACCGTCTCCGTCGCCCTCAAGGCGGCCGAGCAGTTGGCCGGTGAGGATATCGAAGCCGAAGTGGTGGACCTTCGCACCATCCGGCCACTCGACACCGAGTCGGTCCTGGCTTCGGTGGCCAAGACCCACCGCTGCGTGGTGGCGGAAGAAGGCTGGCCCTTCGCCGGCGTGGGCGCCCAGGTGGTCGACACGATCCAGCGTGAGGTCTTCGACGAGCTCGACGCTCCGATCATCCGGGTCAGTGGCGCCGATGTCCCCATGCCGTACAACAAGGTGCTGGAGAAGGCCGCGAAGGTGGATGTAGCCAAGGTGGTCGCGGCGGTGAACGAGGTGACGTATCGGTAGGCTATCGGCTATCGGCTATCGGTGTCCGTGCGAGCAGAAGCTCAGTGCTTTAGGACCGATAGCGGATAGCCGATAGCCGATAGCCTCTCAAGGAACGACTCATGTCTACGAAGGTCGTGATGGAAGCCCTCTCTCCAACCATGGAGGAGGGACGCCTCGTCGAATGGAAGAAGCAGGAGGGTGACGCCGTCGCGGTGGGCGACGTGATCGCCGAGGTGGAGACCGACAAGGCGGTGATGGAGCTGGTGGCCCGCGCCGGCGGGACCCTGCTCAAGCAGGTGGTGCCCGCGGGTGCCACAGTCCCGGTGTCGGAGCTGGTGGCTCTCATTGGGGAGCCGGGAGAAAAAGCGGACGGGCAGAAGGGCGATCGGACCAACGGACAGCCTTCCCCACCACCCCCGGCCGAACCCGCGAAGCCGAAAGCCGAGAAGGCCGAAGCGCCACGCTCTGCAGCCGCTGCGCCCGCACCGGCGCGTAGCGATGGGGGCGGGCGAGTCAAAGCCTCCCCATTGGCCCGGAGAATGGCGGCCGACCGGGGCATCGATCTTGGCGCCGTCGCAGGCTCGGGACCGGAGGGACGCGTCGTGGCTCGGGATCTGGAGTCGACGACTGCACCAGCGGGAGCCCCCGCCCCAGCCGCGCCCCCAGCCCCGCAGCCCCTGCCCCCCAGCCTCGGGTCCCCACGGGTCAGCCCTTCGCCGACGTTCCTCTTTCCCAGATCCGGAAGACCATCGCCAAGCGCCTGGTCCAATCGATCGGGCCGATCCCGACCTTCTATCTCACCACCGAGGTAGACATGGAGCGGGTGGCGGATGCGAGAGCCGCGCTCCCGGAGAAGGTTTCCTTCAACGACATCATCATCAAGGCGGTGGCCGCCGCCCTGCGGCAGCATCCCGCCTGCAACGCCTGGTGGCAGGACGACCACATCCGCTACTGGAACGAGGTCCACCTTGGCATGGCGGTGGCGATCGAGGAGGGTCTCATCACGCCGGTGATCCGTCACGCGGATCTGAAGACGCTGCGGGAGATCGCCGCTGAATCGCAGGACCTGGCCGCCCGGGCCCGGGAGCGCCGGCTCAAGCCGGAGGAATACACCGGTGCCACGTTCACGGTGTCCAACCTGGGCATGCTCGACATCGACGAGTTCACTGCGGTGATCAATCCGCCGGAGGCCGGCATCATCGCGGTCGGACGAATGGTGGCGAAGCCGGTAGCTCAGGACGATAAGATCGAGGTCCGCCGCCGGATGCGGCTCACCATGTCCTGCGACCATCGCGTCATCGATGGCGCTACCGGGGCGCAGTTTCTCAAGACCCTGAAGACGATGCTGGAAAATCCTCTGGCTATGGTGTGGTGAAAACCAACGCCGAGTCCCTCATTAAGGAGCGATCGTGCCCACCCAGTTCGACTTGATCGTTTTGGGCGGTGGACCCGCCGGTTATGTCTGTGCCATCCGCTCGGCCCAGTTGGGGCTCGCCACGGCGGTGGTGGAACGGGACAAGCTCGGCGGGGTGTGCGTCAACATCGGCTGCATTCCGACCAAGGCGCTGCTCCACAGCGCCTACGTCGCCAACCTGCTGGCGCACGACGCCAAGGACTTGGGGATCGAGGCGGCGTCGGTCAAGACCGATTACGGCGTGGCGATGCGCCGGTCGCGCAAGGTGGCAGAGCAGAACTCGAAGGGCGTCGAGTTCCTCATGAAGAAGCACAAGATCACCGTCATCCGGGGCAACGGGATCCTGGGGAAGAACCGGACGGTGAAAGTAGGAAACGACGAGTATCAGGCCCGCAAGGCGCTGGTGATCGCGACCGGGTCGCGAGTTAAAGGGATTCCCCAGGTGGGTCTGGAGATCAACAAGACCACGGTCATCAGCTCGGATGAGGCGCTGTTCCTCGAGCAAGCTCCCAAGAGCATGGCGATCGTGGGGGCCGGGGCGGTCGGCTCCGAGTTCGCCGACATCTTCCACGCCTTCGGTACCAAGGTCACTCTGATCGAGGTCCTGCCTCGCATTCTCCCGCTGGAGGATGCCGAGTCCTCCAATACCGTCACCAAGAGCTTCAAGAAGCGAGGGATCGCGGTATACGCCGGTGCCAAGGTCAAGAAAGCGTCGGTAGGAAAGGACAAGGTGAGCCTGGAGCTCGAGGCCGAAGGAAAGACCGAGACCATAGAGGTCGAGAAGGTGCTCATGGCCGCGGGCCGGGCCGTCAATACCGAGTCCAACGGATTTCAGGAGGCCGGGGTTCAACTGGACGAGCGCGGGTTCGTCAAGGTGAACCTGGCGACGTTGGAGACCACCGCCCCCGGCGTGTACTGTATCGGAGACGTGGCGGGACCGCCGATGCTGGCTCACAAGGGAAGCCGGGAAGGTGTGTTTGTGGCCGAGCTGGTAGCGGGACACAAGCCTCACCCCATCAAGTACGACAACGTCCCCAGCGTCACCTACTGTCACCCTGAAGTCGCGAGCATCGGCCTCACCGAAGACCAGGCCAAAGAGCGCAAGCTCGACTACCAGGTGGGCCGCTTCCCCTTCAGCGCCAACGGCCGCGCCCGGGGCACCGGGGAAACCGAGGGATTGGTCAAGATCATCCGGGACAAGAAGTACGGTGAGATCCTGGGAGCGCACATCGTGGGCGGCCATGCCTCGGAAATGATCCACGAATTGACGGTGGCGCGGGAGAACGAATACACGGTCGAGGAAGTCGATCTCGCCATCCACGCCCATCCGACCTTCTCCGAAGCCATCGCGGAGGCGGCGCTCGATTCGATGGGACGGGTGATACACATTTGATGGACCCGATTCGACTGGCGGCCTCGGCCCTGGCCGCTGGTACCGTCCTCGGTCTCGTGGTCATCACGGCCACCGTGCTCGGGGTTGACGCGCTGCGTCCCGCGGTTGCCGCTGCCGATCCCGGTCCCCGATTCTATCTGCTGATCTTCGGCACCCTCGGCGGCATCGTGCTGGCCGGGGCCGCCACCTGGTGGTTGCTCGCACCAATCGCATCCTCGTACCGCCGCGGCGGGCTCGCGATCGTGAGCGCGTTCGCTACCGTCCCAATGATGTTGCTGTGCCGGGTGGTGCACCAGCTCGCCGGTCGACCCGGGCTCTTGGTGATGATGGGAGTGCTGGCCTTGGCCGGCTTGGGCCTTACCCGGCGGAGCCGGCGGATCGGAGCGGCCGGATGAGTGCCGAGCTCCTGCTCAAAGACCTGGGCCGCCGCCCTTACGCGGAAGTGCTCGAGCTACAGCGAGAACTCTGCCGGCAACGAGTCTCCGGCTCGTTGCAGCAGGACGTCTTGCTCCTGGTGGAGCACGAACCCGTCGTCACCTTGGGCCGGTCGACCCGGCCGGCCAGCGTGCCCGCAGCCGGCACCGAGCTCGAGCGGCGGGGTGTGGGGGTGTTCGAAGTCGAGCGCGGGGGAGATGCGACCTACCACGGCCCGGGCCAGCTGGTCGGGTACCCGATCGTGGACCTCCGCCAGCACCGGCAGGACCTCCACTGGTACCTTCGGCGGCTGGAAGACGTGCTGATCCAGGCGCTGGGGAACCTGGGAGTCGAGGCGGACCGGAATCCCGGACTCACCGGGGTATGGACCGCCGGCCGCAAGATCGCCAGCATCGGCATTCACGTGAAGCAGTGGGTGACCCTGCACGGCTTCGCGCTCAACGTGACCACCGACCTGGACTATTTCGACCTGATTATCCCCTGCGGCATCCAGGACGTCGTCATGACCAGCGTGGCGGAAGAGCTGCTGCGCTCGGATAGCGGCGCGCTGTGGGCCGAGGCTCGGAACCAGGTGATCGCGGAGTTCGTTGCGGTGTTCCGGTACTCGTCCGCCGTCGATCAGTAGGTCCCTCGCTTCGCTCGGGATGACAGAGCAAATGAGCCAGCCCCGTCTTCCGCCCGGCCAGATCGTCACCAAGAAATGGCCCGTCCTGCACTACGGGACGGTACCGAAGGTGGATCTGGAACGGTGGCGCTTCCAGGTGCGCGGCGAGGTTGACCGGCCCTTCGAGCTGACCTGGGCCGAGCTCCAAGCCATGCCGCGGCAGGAGACGGCCTGCGACATCCACTGCGTCACCCGCTGGAGCCGGTACGACAATGTGTTCGAGGGCGTGCCGGTGTCGCTGCTGCTGGAGCGGGCGGGAGTGCGGCCCACGGCTCACTACGTCCTGGTCCACGCCGAGCAGGGGTACACCACCAACGTGCCCCTCGAGGATCTCGATCGTCCGGACAATCTCCTGGCCCTGCATCACAACGGCGAGCCCCTGACGCCGGAGCACGGTGGTCCGGTGCGGCTCCTGATCCCGCACCTCTACTTCTGGAAAAGCGCCAAGTGGGTCCGGGGGTTCGAGTTTCTGGAGGAAGACTATCCCGGGTTCTGGGAGCAAAACGGCTACCACATGCGGGGCGATCCGTGGGCCGAGGAACGCTATGGTAGGCCGGATCCGGTGCGGATGAGGAGAGGGCCGAGAAGCTAGCCCCGCCGCTTGCCTTTCCAGGTCAATCCGGTTTTCCTGTCTAGCATGGCTGAATCACCTCGCCGTCCGCCGCCAGAGGCCCAGGCGGACCAGCGTCTGAACGAGATTCTTCGGGCCGCGGACAGTTGGTCGAAGGAGGCGCCAAGAGCCTTGATGCCGGCCATCCGAGCCGTCTGCATCCGGCTGGCCGAAATGGTGGCTGATCAAAGACACTATCTCGCCCCGCTCCCGGAGCCGCAGGAAACCGAGCGGCGGACCGTGCTCACGCTGGTCGCCGATCGGCTCCGTTCCAAGTCGGTCACCGAAGGCCTCGATCAGCACCTGAAGGCCCTGGAAGAGCTGGAGCTTCGCTCTACCGGCTCCTGGGCCACGGTGGCCTCGGCCCAGACCGAGTGGATTACGACGGCGATTCGTTATCTGGAGAATTGCGCCGCGAGGCTTCCGGCGGGGGAGCGTCCCGATTCCTACTGGGCCGACGACGTGGTCGCCGGCATCATCGCCTCGGCCCGCGCCTTGATCGGAGTGGATGAGCTCCATGCCCGCACCGAAGCCCGTTATTCCGGACCGATGAAGCGGGTCGCCCCCGAGGACGAATTGTAAAAGACCGTTACGGCGTGACCGCCTCTTCTTCCACCTTCTCGCCCGCAGCCGCCGCCCCGCCCTTCTCCGCCAGCAGCTCGAAGAACCGGCCGAAAATCTGGATCCCGCTCCAGAGCTGACTCAAGTCCAGCTTCTCGTTGGGCGAGTGCAGCCCATCGTCGGGCAGGCCGATACCGGTGAGGATCACCGGTGCCCCGGCCGCTCCGAGCTCGGGGATGACCGGGACCGAGCCGCCGGCCCGGACCTGCACGGTGCGGCGGCCCACCACGCCTTCGAAGGCTTCGTCCAGCAGCCCGAAGGAGGGATGGTCGACGTCGACCCGGACGGGATCGCCTCCATGGAGCAGGGTCACCCGTACCTCGGCCCACTTGGGGGCGAGCCCTTCCACGGCGCGCTGGAGCTGCCGCCCCACCTTCTCATGGCTCTGGCCCGGCACCAGCCGGAGGCTCACCTTGGCGGTAGCTTGGGCCGGAATCACGGTCTTGGCCCCGTCGCCGGTGAAGCCTCCCCGGATGCCATGGATCTCGAAGGTCGGCAGCGCCCACACCCGCTCGAAGATCGAATAGTCCTTGAGGCCGGTCAGCGCCTGCCCGGTGACTTCTTCCTTGAGGAATCGCTCCTTGTCGAACGGGAGCTTCTTCCAGGTCTTCAGTTCCCGCTTACTGGGCGGCTCCACCGACTTGTAGAGCTTGGGCACGTTGATCTCGCCATCGGCGTCCTTCAGCCCGCTGAGAATCCGGACCAGCGTCTCGATCGCATTCGGCGCGACCCCGCCGTAGGTCCCGGAATGGAGGTCGCGCTGGAGGGTGCGGACCGAGATCTCGGCGTAGCACAGTCCGCGCAGGCCGGTATAGACCGCCGGCCAGCCGGGCGCGTAGTACGACATGTCGCACACCAGGACGGCATCGGCCCGGCTGCGCTCGGGCTCGGCCCGAAGCAGGTCGTACACCACCCGCCCCCCGCACTCCTCTTCGCCTTCGAAAATGAAATGGACGTTGAGCGGCGGTATGCCGGCCTGGTCCAGCACCGCCTCGTAGGCCTTGAGCAGGCAGAAGACCTGTCCCTTGTCGTCCGCCGCGCCGCGGGCATAGAGCCGGCCGTCGCGAACAGTGGGCTCGAACGGCGGGCTGTCCCACTCCTCCAGCGGATCCGGGGGCTGGACGTCGTAGTGCCCGTAGATCAACAGGGTGGGACGGCCCGGAACCGCGGGGCCCTCCGCCCAAACCACCGGATGGCCATCGCCCTCGATCAGGTTCACTATCGGGCACCCCAGGCGGGTCAACTCGGCCCTGAGCCATTCCGCCGCCAGCCGGCAATCGCCCGCGTGGGCCGGGAGAGTGCTCACGCTCGGGATGGACAGGAACTCCATCAGTTCTTGGAGCAGGCGTGGTTGCTCCCGATCGACAAACGCGGTATCCATAGCGATTCTCGTGTAACGAAGGTGTAGGGCGAAAAGTCCCCTAAACTACCCCCTGCCTCGGCGGGGCGCGAGATGCAGGCGGGTGACCTATCTCACGGTGACGGGTTACTGTCTATTCTAGGCTGTGGTTCGGCCAACTCATACGAAGCCGAAGCGAGAACGGAGGAGCAATGCAGCGATTGTGGAGGCAAAGATTCCTGGGAATCCTGGCCGGGTTTGCGGTCCTGAGCCTGTCGGCCGCGTCACTCCAGGCCCAGGATACAACCACCGCGGGTCAGGCGCGGATGGATACCAGCTCGACCAATTCGACCAAGCTCGATTCGACGATGCAAGATTCCACCAAGAGCGACACGGCGAAGGCGGATACCCTCAACCAGAACCCGCCGGGCTATCGAGGGATGGACGAGGACACTTCCAGCGCGACCGGAGATACCTCGGCCACGGGCCGGACCACCAGCACCTATAACGGATCCGGTACCTCGAGCGGTTCGGTCACCGAGGTGAGGCCACCCGACGCGGTTGATACCACGGCGGACACCAGCCGTATGGGACCCTAGAGCTGAACGATCGGAGTGGTGGTTATTGCGGCGCCCCGGGAGAAGAATCCCGGGGCGTTTCTGTGGCGGCCCGCTCCAACCTGGCGTACGCGCTGTCGCCTTCGGCTCCTTCCATCAACCGGCCGAGCGCCGAGACGCTCCGACGCACGTCGCGGTTGTGCCGGTCGAACCACCGGTCGAAGAGATCGAGACGAGTCCGGTAGATGCGAGCGCTGATGAGCCGCGCGTTGTTCACCGGCCGATCGGGGAGTCGAGTAATTCGGTAGCTGCGAAGCCGCGCTGCCACCGGACCCTCCAGTTGAGCCCGGGCCCAGGCTCCCGCTTCCGCCCGCCCCGTCTCCAGCTTGGCTGAGTCGGGATGCTCCCGGTACAAGGTCTCCAGCCGCCCGACCAGGTCATCGTAGAACTCACCCAATACCATCTCGTCGTGAAGCCGATCCGCCGCCTGACGGGAGCTTACCGAGTCACCCCGCTCGGCGAAAAACGACTGGGCGGAACGGTAGCCGACGAATTGGGCGAAACTTTCGTTGAACGGAGTGGCGCTCTTCACATAGAGCGTGTTGTGCGCGATCTCGTGGAACACCAGGGCGGCCAGCTCCACCGAATCCGGGGTGAGTGCGGTCGAGAGCAACGGGTCGTTGAACCAGCCCAGGGTGGAGAAGGCGGAGGACGGCCGCAGGTATGTGTCGTAACCCCGGCCCGCCAGGTCGTCCGCCGCCCGGTGGGCCACGTTGAAGTCGAAGAACCCCTTGTAGGGAATCCGCCCGACGATGGGATACTTCCAGGTGTACGGGCAGATGCAGTCTTTGGGCGCCGCCTGGAGCACCAGAAGCAGCGTGTCCCGTCCTACCTCGGCGTAGGTGGTGTAGGTCTTCTTGGCCTCGAGGCCCAGGTGGGCGGCGTAGTCGCGACTCTCCAGCACCAGCCGGAGCGAATGGCGGACCGCCGGATCGAGCGCGCTATCCGCGACCAGCTCCGTGATCGGCTGGCGGGCCTGGAGGATTCGGGTCTCCTCGATCCCGGCGCGGGTGATGTACCGGACGTCCTCGCTGGCGAGGTACGCGGTTCCGTATCCGGCGAAGAGCACCGCGACCACCGCCAGAAAGATCATCCGGGTCACCTGATCCGGGCGATCGCGGCGCGGGGAGCGACCGTCCCGGGGAGCAGGCTACCGTTCTCCTGGGTGAGCTTGAAGCCCACCTCGGCAGCGTTCGGTTGCTGAGTGATGAGCACATGTCTGCCAGACCCGCCTCGCAACACCCCGATCCGGTTGTACGCGCCATCCACGGCTACGTCAGGCTCCAGCGGATAACTGCCAAAAGTGTTGCGGAAGTCCCAGCTGAGGTACTGCAACCGGGGACTAGTAGGAGTGAAGTTGGGCAGGTTATCGAGATAGTTGGCGAGCTGCCACTGGGACACCAGCTCGTCGAAGGGCTCGTTGGTGACGGCCTCGACGTTTTCTGTTCCGGTGTTGCTGGTTTCCACCAACGCCCGGGTCAGCTCGGTGCCCTGCGGTTGGGTTTGGGCGAAATGATCGGCGAGCCAGCGTACGAACAGCCAGTTGGCACCCCGCTCCTCCAGCTCTCCTCCTGAGTTCCCGGGCTCGATGAGGAAGAACGATTCCGGCGCGCCGAGGTAATCGAACGCGTTCGTGAGGTCTCCCGACTCAATAAACTCGACCTCGCAGGAGGGAAATGTGGGCTGGCACTCCGTGTCGGGAACCAGACGGCCGCCCAGCTCTTCGGCGAAGTGGGACAGTCCTTCATTGAGCCAGGTCTGTTCGGATTCACCGCCCCGTTCCAGTGCGTGCTGGTTGAAGCTGATCATGTGCTGGAACTCGTGAATAAACAGCGGCGCCACCTGGCTGACGATGAACTCCTTGTCGAAACACTCCGGCCGGCTCGGATCCGGCACCGCACCGTAGAAGACCTCGCCACTGTTGGAGTTTTCATCGGTCAGGAGGTCCAGGCCGAAGAAGTAGCCCAGGATGACTGTGTTGTCGACCTCGCAGTTCGGGCTCAGGTCATTGATCCGCTGGGTGAGCAAGACGATGACGACACCGTTGTTGTCGATGTCCGACTCCCGCCCGAACGCGGTGGTGTCGATCGGGTAGAGATGGTTGTCGAACAGAGCTCCCACGGCATCGAGGTCGCCTGGGGTAAAGCCGCCGGCCGGCGGCGCGTCGTCCAGGTAGATCGCAACTCCCTCGGTCACGACCTGGGCGGTGGCGGCCGCATCTACGAATGTGGTGCACTCTGGTGTCTCGCAGACCTTGAACGTCCGCTGGTCTCCCACTTGGGGCGGGAGCATGGCACCCTGGCGAACCTGACCTCGAGCCAAAGCGGCGCCTGGCTGACGAGTCAGCTCCCGCTCCTTGTCTCGGAGATGGGCGTCGAACGACCCATTCCGGGTGGGCCGCAAGGACTGCCGGATGGCCGCCGTGTGGCGCGGCCGGACGGCGGCCACAGCCGTCGGCGCCCCCTCCAACTCATACCCTGCGGTAACCCCCTCGTCCTCCACCCTGCCCTCAGCCGAGAGAGCGACGTACAGGTACTCCGCTCCGGATGCCCCCGCCGCCGGGAGCCGCACGCAGCCGAAGTTCGAGGCGTCGATAATGGCGTGGTCGCCCACGCCCAGCGTCGTAGGCTCGACCTCGGAGCAATCGGTCGTGGGATCGGGGCCGCCGCCCCCGTCGCCGCAGGCGGTAAGAACCAGGAAAATGGGAACCGCCGAAAGCACCTTGGGAAACGGATTCACCGGGCAAGCTCCGCGTCGGCGTGAGGGGGTAAAACCCCAGCAAGATAAAGAGCTACAAGGGCTTTTGACAATCGTGAAAGCTCCCGGTACCTTCACTCCGTGTCCGAAAACAATTGGCTGTCGGCGGTGCGGTTCGGGTCCGACGGGTTGGTGCCCGTGGTGGCCCAGGAGAGCCGGTCCGGCGACGTGCTTATGGTTGCCTTCGCAAATCGGGAAGCCCTCGAACGGACGGTCGCCACCGGCCTGGCCCACTATTACAGCAGGTCGCGCGCCAGTCTCTGGCAAAAGGGAGAGACGTCCGGTCACATCCAGCGGGTGAATGAGCTTCGGCTGGATTGCGACGGTGACGCGGTCCTGTATCGGGTGGAGCAGACCGGTCCGGCGTGTCATCGTGGGACGGCGACCTGCTTTGATCAGGTGACCGGAGGGGCGGAGGGGCAGACGGGCAAGTCCGAGATCGATACGCTCACCCGGCTGGCCCGCACCATTGCCCAGCGCGCGACGGAGCGCCCCGAAGGATCCTATACCGTCAAGCTCCTCGACCGCGGGGTGGCCGCGGTGTCCCAAAAGGTGGGCGAGGAGGCGGTCGAAGTCGTGGTAGCCGCCACTTCAGAGGACGACGACCGTCTCGCATCCGAGACGGGCGATCTCCTTTATCATCTCTTGGTCCTACTCCAGGCCCGCGGAGTACCGCTGGAGCGAGTGTGGCGGGTCTTGGAAGCGAGGGCCGGGCACTAGTCGCTCAGCATTATGTTCGTCCACCTCCATACCCACTCCGAATATTCCCTTCTCGACGGGGCCAACCGGATCCCCGAGCTGGTCGCCCACGTCAAGAAGCTCGGCATGGACAGCCTGGCGGTCACCGACCACGGCAATCTGCACGCGGCCTGGTCGTTCTATGAGGAGGCCAAGGCCCAGAAGATCCGGCCGATCCTGGGATTCGAGGCATACCTCGCGTTCGGACCGCGGCAGGCGCGGGAGAAGCCCAGCTGGGCGCCGGCGGCCTACAGCCACCTGGTGTTGTTGGCCAGCAACCGGACCGGTTATCACAACCTGGTTCGGCTCACGTCGATCGGCTACACCGAAGGGTTCTACCGCCGTCCTCGGATCGACAAGGACGTGTTGGCGCAATATTCAGACGGCCTGATCTGCCTGGCTGCCTGCCTTTCCGGTGAAATCTCGCTGCACCTGCGCCACGGCAAGTACGAGGAGGCTCGCCGGAGCGCGGAGTGGTTCGCGCAAACCTTCGGACCCGACCGGTTCTGGCTCGAGATCCAGCAACACGGAATACCCGAGGAGCGACTGGTCACCGAGGGCATGCTGCGGCTCTCGCGCGACCTCGGGATCGGGGTGGTCGCCACCAACGACGCGCACTACCTCCGCCGGGACGACGCCGAAGCGCATGACGTGCTCCTGGCCATCGGAACCGGGAGCGACCTGGACGATCCCAAGCGCTTCCGGTTCGTGGGCCAGGAATCGTACGTCAAGTCCGAGAAGGAAATGCGGGCGCTCTTTCCGGACCAGCCGGATGCGGTCAGCGCCACTCAACGGGTTGCCGACCTCTGCGAGTTCGACTTCGAGAAGCGCTACTTTCTGCCCAGCTTCCCCCGTCCCGCCGAATATTCCAGCGACGAGGCCCTGCTCGAGCACCTGGCCCGGGCGGGCGCCGAGCGGCGCTATGGCTCACCGCTGCCTCAACCAATGGCCGAGCGGCTGGACTACGAGCTCGGCGTCATCAATCGCGCGGGGTACGCGGGCTATTTCCTGATCGTCCAGGACTTCATCGCGGCGGCGCGGGCCCGGGGCATTCCGGTAGGCCCCGGGCGCGGTTCGGCCGCCGGCTCCATCGTCGCCTATGCCTTGGGTATCACCAACGTCGATCCCCTCAAATTCGACCTCCTGTTCGAGCGCTTTCTCAACCCCGAGCGGGTGTCGATGCCCGACATCGACGTGGACTTCTGCTTCGAGCGCCGCGGTGAAGTGATCGAGTACGTGCGGGAGCGCTACGGGCGCGACAGCGTGGGGCAGATCGTCACCTTCGGAACCATGAAGGCCCGGGCCGCGGTCAAGGACGTGGCCCGGGTGCTGCGGATCCCGCCGGGCGAGGCCGACCGGCTCACCAAGCTCATCCCGTCGGGGCCGGCCTACAGCCTTCCGATTCGGGAGGCGGCGAAGCGGGTGGACGAGATGCGGGAGCTGGTGAATGGCAATCCGGTCTACCAGCGCCTGATCGACCTCAGCTCCCGGATCGAGGGCATTTCCCGGCACATGTCGGTCCACGCGGCCGGCGTGGTCATCGCGCCGGGTCCGCTGGCCGACTACGTGCCGGTGTGCACCGCGCCCACCAAGGGCGCCGGCGCCGCGACCGACGGGGAAGAGTCCATCATCACCCAGTACGAGATGGGCGCGCTGGAAAAGGTCGGCATGCTCAAGATGGACATGCTCGGCCTCAAGACGCTGACGGTGATCCACGACGCCGTGGCCATGATCGCCGAGCGGCACGGTACTGCGCCGGACATGGACGCGCTGGATTTCGACGACCCTCGGGTGTACGAGCTGCTCCGCGAGGGCCGGACCGCCGGGGTCTTCCAGTTCGAGTCGCCGCTCGCCACCGATACCCTACGGGCCATGCGTTGCGACCGGTTCGACGATCTCGTCGCTTCCAACGCCCTGTTGCGGCCGGGGCCGCTCGACGCCGGGATGCACACCGTGTTCATCCGGCGGAAGTTGGGCCAGGAAAAAGTCAGCTATCCCCACCCCCTGCTCCAGGAAATTCTGGAGCCGACCTACGGCGTCATCACCTACCAGGAGCAGGTGATGCGCATCGCCAACGTGCTGGCCGGATTCACCCTGGCCGAAGCCGACGTGCTGCGCAAAGCCGTCGGCAAGAAAGACCCGGAGCTCATCAAGCAGCAGTTGGGCACCTTCTGCGCGCGAGCCATGGCGCTGGGTCACCCCCGGCGCCTGGTGGACGACCTGGCGGCGCAGATCGAGACCTTCGGCCGCTACGGCTTCAACAAGTCTCACTCCGTCGCATACTCGGTCCTGAGCTTCCAAACTGCGTGGCTCAAGGCCCATCACCCGGCGGAGTTCATGGCCGCCCTGCTCTCCTCCGAGATCGGCAACACCGACAAGGTGGTGCAGTACATCAACGAAGCCAGAGAGCTGGGGCTGGAAATCCTGCCCCCCGATGTGAACGAGTCGGGCTTCAAGTTCACCGTCGTCGGCGAGCGGCGGATCCGGTTTGGCCTGGGCGCGGTGCGCAACGTGGGCGAGGGAGCGATCGCGTCGATCATCGAGGGTCGAAGCTCGGGACCCTATACCAGCGTCCCCGACCTGGTGGAACGCATCGACCTGCGGCTCTGCAACAAGCGGGTGCTGGAGTCCTTGGTTTCCAGCGGTGCCTGCGATTCGCTGGGCGGTCATCGGAAGCAGTTGATGGAGGTGCTGGAGCCGGCGCTGGCCGAGGCCCAGCTGGTGCAGCAGGATCGAGACTCGGGACAGGAGTCCTTGTTCGGAGAGGCGGAGCGGAGCGGCGGAGCGGCGGGACACCGGGGCCGGCTGGTCCTGCCCGACATTCCGGCGTGGTCCGAGGCGGAACGGCTGGCGCGCGAAAAAGAGGTGCTGGGCTTCTTCATCTCGGGCCATCCGTTGGAGCGGTTTCGGGATGAAGTCGAATTGTTCGGCACTCGGACCACGGCGACGCTGGGGCGCTGGAGCGAGCACCCGGTGACCATAGGAGCGGTCGTGACGGCGTTGAAGCGTCAGATCAGCAAGAAGACCGGAAAGGAGTACGCCCGGCTCACCCTGGAGGACTTCCACGGTACCGCCGAGGCGATCGTCTTCCCGGAGGCCTGGGCCAAGCTCAATCAGACGATTCAGCCGGACTCGGCACTGCTGCTCGCGGGTGGGTACAGCGATCGGGACCGGGGTGAGGACCACGCGCCCTTTATCGTGGAATCCGCCCGTCCATTAGACGAGCTGAAGGCCTCCGGCGCGCTGGCGCTGAGCTTTCGGTGGCGGGCCCCCAGCGCGCCGCTGCCGGATGCCCTCCGGGCGGCCGCCGCGCTCTGCTCCGCCCATCCGGGTCCCACGCCGCTCTATATTGAATGGAGCGACGGGAACGGGGAGGCAGTGCGGCTCCGGTCCCGCCGCGTCCGCGTCGCGGCGGAAGACGACCTCGTCCGGGCCCTGCGCGATCTCCTGGGTGCCGACTCCGTCCACTACGTCAAGGCGGGATGACCCCGATGGCCTCGGCTTACACGCTGGAGTTCGAGAAGCCGCTGCTCGAGCTGGAGCGCCAGATCGACGATCTGAAGCGAATCGGGACCGAGCGCCAGATCGACATCGACGGCGAGCTGGAGGGACTCCAGGCCAAGCTGGAAGCGCTGCGGGCGGAGATCTACGGCAGTCTCAGTCCCATCCAGCGAGTCATGGTCGCCCGCCACCCCCGCCGCCCCTACACCCTCGACTACCTCAGCACCATCTTCACCGACTTCATCGAGCTGCACGGCGACCGGCTCTACATGGACGATCCAGCGGTGGTCGGCGGCTGGGCCCGCTTGGCCGGCATCTCGGTCATGGTGGTGGGGCATCAAAAGGGGCGCGACACCAAGGAGAATTTGAAGCGCAACTTCGGGATGCCGCATCCGGAGGGATATCGGAAGGCGCTGCGACTCATGAAGCTCGCCGCCAAGTTCGGCGCTCCGGTGATTACCCTGATCGACACTCCGGGCGCGTATCCCGGGCTGGGCGCGGAAGAGCGAGGGCAATCGGAGGCGCTGGCCCGCAACATCCTCGAGATGTCGCTGCTGCAAGCGCCCATCATCGCGGTGGTCATCGGCGAGGGGGGCTCCGGGGGCGCGCTGGCGCTCGGCGTCGCCGATCGGATTCTGATGTTGGAGAACTCGGTCTACTCGGTCATCTCACCCGAGGGGTGCGCCGCCATCCTCTGGAAGGACGCCAGCCAACGAGAGCGCGCCGCCGAAGCGCTCAAGATCACCGCGGAAGACCTGCTCCGCCTCAAGCTGATCGACGAAATCATCAAGGAGCCGGTCGGGGGAGCCCATCTCGATCCCGACGCGACCGGGGAAGCCCTGCGGGAAGCACTGATTCGCCACGTCACCGAGCTGCGCAAGCTCCGCCCCGAGAAGTTGGTTCGCCGCCGCGCCGACAAGTACGCCGCGATGGGCGCCTACTCCGAGACCTGAGTGACCCAGACCATTGAAGTGCGGTTCAAGGGGACGCGTAAGGCCTACTTCACGCTGCCGGCCGAGGTCGACGCGCTTCGGGTGGGCGACGCGGTCGTGGTCGAGGCGGAGCGAGGCCGCGACCTGGGCCGGGTGACGGCCCTTGGCGATATGGCGGACAAGAAGTGCGCTTCGAGCTGCTCCGGCTGCGCCGTGGGCGGGGATCCGGTCGAGGCCACGCCGCTCAAGCCGGTGGTCCGCCGGGCCACGGCCGAGGATCTCCGCACCCACGACGAGGTCCGCCACGCCGACGAGGAAGCCCGCCGCAAGGTGATCCAGCGGGTGCGGTCCCACAACCTGCTGATGAAGGTGAGCGACACCGAGTGGCAGTGGGACCGGAACAAGCTCACGATCTACTTCACCGCGGAGAAGCGAGTCGATTTCCGGGCGCTGGTGCGAGACCTGGCGTCGACCTTCCGCACCCGGATCGAGCTGCGTCAGATCGGCGTGCGAGACGAAGCGGCCCGGCTGTCCGGGGTCGGTCGCTGCGGACGGGAGTACTGCTGCTCATCCTGGCTCAAGGAGCTTTCCCCGGTCAATCTGGGTCTGGCCAAGGATCAGCACCTGTCGCTCAACCCGTCGCAGATCTCCGGGGGCTGCGGCCGCCTGCTCTGCTGTCTCAAGTACGAGCACGAGTTCTACGTCGCCGCCCGGAAGCGCTTCCCCAAAGAAGGGAAGACCCTCCGGACCGCCATGGGGGCCGAGAAGGTCATCGCGGTGGACATCTTCCGGGAGCGGGTCTTCCTCCGCAGCGAATCCGAAGGCTCGCGGATCATTCCGCTGGTCCAGCTTCGGGAAGAGGTGGAGCAGTTGGGTGACGTGCTGATGACGGCAGAATACCGGGCACGCCTGGCCGTGACCGCGGCAGAGGAAAGCGAAGCGCCGGCCGATGACGCTCACCCGGCCGGCGATGTCCTGGCCGACCCGGCACCACCCTCCAACGGTTCCGACGGACCCCGTCATCATCGCCGCCGCCGCCGGCGCCACCGGGGCGGTGGCGGTTCCGCAGGACCCCCTCCCCCTACCGCTTAGATTGCAATAGTGGAAGGGTGAAGATGTGAATGGTGAAGAAGTGAAGGGTGAAGGGGCCCTCTCCCCTTCACCCTTTACTCTTCACCCTTCACCCCAACTAGGGGAGCCAGAGTGCCCAAGTTCTACCTCACGACTGCCATCGACTACTCCAACGGCGACCCGCATCTGGGGCACGCGCTGGAGAAGGTAGGCGCCGACTGTATCGCCCGATATCGGCGGCTTCGGGGTGACGACGTCCACTTCCTGATGGGCATGGATGAGCACGCCCAGGCGGTGATACAGGCGGCCGAGCAGAACGGCATGACTCCCCAGGCGTGGGTCGATCACATGGCCGCCCGGTTCCAGGAGTTCTGGCGGCGGCTCGAGTGTACCCATGACGACTGGATCAGAACCACCGAGCCCAGGCACCGCGAAGCCGTCACCGAGTTGCTCCGCCAGATCGCCCGGCACAATCCGGAGGATCTCTTCGAAGGCGAGTATGAAGGGCTCTATTGCACCGGCTGCGAGGAGTTCAAGCAGCCGGCCCAGATCGCGAACGGCCACTGCATCGAGCATCCCACGCTGGAGCTGATACCCACCCGGGAGCGGAACCATTTCTTTCGCTTGAGCCGCTACCGGGATCGGCTGCTCGAGCTGATCCGAAGCGGCGAATTTCGGGTCGAGCCGGCGATCCGCAGGAACGAGGTCGTCCGTCTGCTGGAGGCGGGACTCCAGGATATTTCCGTTTCCCGGCAGCGGCTGGCGTGGGGCATTCCCTTCCCCGGCGACCCGGAGCAGACGGTCTACGTCTGGTTCGATGCGCTGATCAACTATCTCTCCGCCACGGGATACCCCGCCGCCGGATACGAGCGCCTGTGGCCGGCCGATCTGCACGTGGTCGGCAAGGGCATCACCCGGTTTCACTGTATCATCTGGCCGGCCATGTTGCTCGCCGCCAAGGTCGCGATTCCCCGCCAGGTCTGGGCCCACGGCTACGTCCAGTGGGAAGGGACCAAGATGTCCAAGACTGCCGGCACGGCGGTGACGCTGGGTGAAGCGATCGATCGGCACGGCGCCGACGCGCTGCGCTATTTCTTACTGCGCGAGGTCGGATTCGAGGCGGACGGCAATTTCACTTGGGAGCGGTTTGACGAGCGGTATACCGCGGACCTGGCCGATGGACTGGGGAACCTGGTATCGCGCTCGCTCACCATGCTCGCCAAGTACCGCGAGGGGGTCGTTCCCCGCACCGTCGAACCGACTTCGCTCGACCAGGCCGGTGCGGCGGCAATCGCCAACTACACCCGCGCAATGGACCAACTGGACCTGCGGGGTGGAGCCGAGGCGGCGTGGGAGCTGGTCGGCACCGCCAACCTGTACATCCAGCAGATGGCACCCTGGAGCTTGGCGAAGGAGGGACGAGACCAGGACTTGGATCAGGCCCTGGCCGCGCTCGCGCGCGCACTCTACCGTCTGGCCATCCTGGTGAGCCCGTTTACCCCCGAAAAGGCACAATCCCTATGGGAATCGCTGGGTGTCGAGGGTCAAGCTGCCTCTGCGACGTGGAACTCGTTGCAATCGCCACCCTTAGGAGGCGTAGTTACCACAAAGCCTGAGATCCTCTTCCCCAAGCCCGCCAGCGTCTAGAAGTTAGACTGTCGAACAGCAAAACTATTTGACAGTCAAAGACTTATCCGATCACAAAACTCTTGACACAGGACCGTGAAAAGCCCACCTTAGCGGGGATGGTCGTGATTCGGGTCACGCCATGTGGGTTTTGAGTTGCACAAATTGTCTGTTGAGTTGGTAGCCCCTCCGTTGTGGGGGCAGGGCGCGCCTTGCCCTTACCGAACGAGTGAGGTCGAAAGCGTAGATGGCTAAACGCCGCTGGACGGTGGTGCTGGTACCGCACGATTCGGAGCCCTCGAAGATCGTCGAGGTCTCCTATCGTTTTGTAAAGACGGCGACAGCCGGCATCATGGCTGTGGCGGTGGTGGCCATGCTGGTTGGATACGTCACCTTCACTCGCTCGGCCGATCTCTCTCGGAGCGCTCGACTGCAGCGGGAAAACGCTATGCTGAGCCAGGAGATCGGCGAGCTGCACGGACGGCTCACCACTCTGGCCGACACCCTCTCCCGCATTTCCAAGCGCGACGCCCGCATCCGAGTCCTTGCCAATCTCGACCCCATCGACCCCCAGGTGCAGGCAGCCGGCATCGGCGGTCCCAATGCCTTCGCGCCGGCCCTAGGGGAAAACAGCAGCGCGGCGCAGCGGCGGACCTACGACATCCGGGTGGACCTCAACGCCCTGATCCGGCGAGCCAACCTGCTGGCATCGTCGTTCAAAGAAGCCTCCGACAGCCTCGCGCTCCACTCGGCCCGGCTTTCGGCGACGCCTTCGATCATGCCTACCCAGGGGTGGCTCACCAGCGCCTTCTCCGCAATGCGCTCCCATCCGATTCTGCACGTTGCCCGGCCGCATGAGGGGATCGACGTCACTGCGCCAATGGGGAGTCCTATCGAGGCGCCGGCCGCCGGCGTGGTGCTCGAGGCCGGCTGGGAGTCGGGCTACGGCAACACGGTGAGCATCGACCATGGATACGGGATCGTCACCAAGTTCGCCCACGCGTCGAAGATCCTGGTGCGGGCCGGCCAGCGGGTCGCTCGAGGCCAGCGAATCGCCCTGGTGGGCAACACCGGCCTCGCCACCGCGCCCCATCTGCACTATGAAGTGCACGTGAACGGCCGCCCGGTGGACCCGCTCAGATACGTGATGCCGGATCATGTAGTGACGGATTAGCGGTGTGGGCACGGGTGAAGAGCGAAGGGTGAAAGGGGCCGGAGCTACATGAGCTTCGGCCCCTTTCGCCCTGCACTCCAGGGTGACAAACTAGAACTGCACCTTCGGCGCCTCCTGGCTGCCCGGCGCTGCCTCGAAGTACTCTCGGGGGCTGTGGCCGAAGATCTTGGCCGTGAGGTTGTAGGGGAAGCGGCGGATGTAGGCGTTGTACTCGCCTACCGAAGTGTTGTAGTCCTGCCGGGCCACGGCGATCCGGTTTTCCGTGCCTTCGAGCTGGTCCTGCAGCGCCCGGAAGCTCTCGCTGGATCGCAGTTGGGGATAGTTCTCCACGATCGCCAGCAGTCGGCCCAGCCCTTGAGTGAGCTGCTGGTTAGCGTCGGCCATCTGCTTCACGTCACCCGACTGGACCGCCCCGTTCAACCGGGCCCGCGCTTCGGCGATGTTGGTGAAGACGGTGGTTTCCTGCTTGGCCACGCCCTTGACCGTCTCGACCAGATTGGGCACCAGATCCGCTCGCCGCTGAAGCTGGGTCTCGATCTGGCCCTTGGCCTGGTTGATCCGTTCGTCCATCGTCTGAATGGTGTTGTACCCGCATCCCGCGGTGAAGAGCACCAGCGCGAGAACGGGAGTCAGGACCGCCGACGAGCGCTTCATCACAAGGCTCCGAGCTGAAGTTGATCCACAAACCGCGCCGCGCGCTCTACCGCATCCAGATACCGCTCGAACTCTTCCGGGGAGCAGCGCCACTCTCGCTCGCCCCGGTGTCGCACGACGTGCAGAAAGTGCTCGCTGTCGATTCCCAGCGCCGCCGATGCGGCAGTGGCCAGCTCCAGCGGGTCGGCGGGGACCTGTCGCCCCAGCAGGCTCAGCAGCGAGCGCAGGAGCACCATGATGGTCGCGGCGCTTTTGCCCGCTACGGCTCCCAGGGCGGCGCTGTCGCCGGCCGACGCAGCGTAGGCCTGGCGTAACCGCAGCAGCTTTCCCCGGAGCTCGCCTTCCAGCGCCCGGCGAAGGTCGGCCCGGTCCACCATCATCCCCACCAGCGGATCCGATCCGCGGAGCACCTGGTACGAGGTTCGCATGTCGGTGATCTCGATCGGAAAAGCGTCGGTGGCTCGAATCCACTCCCGGCGGCTGATCAGCAGCGGCGGCTCGAGCTCCGAGCTCCGCCATCCGGTAAACGCCGGCCCCAGAGAGCGGAGCACCGGCGGCGTGAGATCTTCCAGGATCAGCACCAGGTTGATGTCGGAACGCCCGGGGACGAAGTCATCGCGAGCGCCCGAGCCGTACAGCACCGCGCTGTAGCTCGAGCCGAGAGCGGTATCGGTCGCGTCTAGAAAAGGCTTCACCACCCGATCGACTGCGTCGCGCATCAGAATCTCCCGCCGGCACCGCCCCCGCTGAATCCACCGCCGCCACCGAACCCGCCGAATCCTCCACCACCGCCAAGCTTCCACCGCCCATCCGCCACCCCACCCCGCCACCGCCGCCCCAACCACCGCCGATCCAAGGGCCTCCCCAATATACCCGTCTCCTTCGACGGCGACCGCTGAACGCCCCGGACGCAATCATGAAGAAGACAAAGAGGAGAATGAGTGGAAGCAGCCCGCCAAGCGGAGCCCCGCCACCGCCGCCGGGGGGAGCCAAGGGCCGGGCGTTCGTGAGGGCGCTGTCGGTGAGGCCGAAGCCTCTGGCGACCAGCGCGACCAGAGCCTCCACGCCGGTCACCAGCGCCGGCCCGTATTCCCCTCTCGACAACTGCGGAGTGATCAGGTCGCGGATCCGGCCGGCGGCAGCGTCGGTGACGATGCCCTCCAGTCCATCCCCAACCTCGATCCGGATGTGTCCCCGCTGCTGCTCGGTCCGAGGCACCAGCAGGATGACGATGCCGGCGTTACGCCGGGGATCGCCCAGCTCGGCCTTGGCTCCCACACCCCAGGCGCGGCCGATGGCCAGAGCGACTTCGGATGCCTCGCGGTTTCCGATGGTGGGGAGGGTCACGACGGCGATTTCGGCGCCGGTGGCAGCTCGCAACCGCTCGATCAGGTCGGTCATCCGGGCTTCCGACGCCGGATCCACCACGCCGGCGACGTCGGTTACGTAGCCCGTAGGCTGGGGAGGGAAGAGCTGCTGGACCTGTGGGCTCTGCGCCGACAGCACCGAGGTCAGTTGAAGGCCCGCCAGGAGGGCGGTAGCTTTGGCTCGTGTCCGGCTCAAGCAATCTCCTGTCGCTGACCCTGGCCTGGCTGATCGGCGCCGGAGTCGGAACCGGGCTCCTGGCCTGCGAGCGGTCGCGCGACGTCGCCGTTCGGGTTTCGATTCCCGGGCCGGACTCGCTGGAGACCCCGGTCACCGGCATCGGCCTGGTGGCGCTGCCCTATGACCGTGACAGCGTCCTCGCCGCTCTCGAGGCCGGCGCCAAGAATCCCCGGCCGGGAACCGCCGAGCTCGACAGTCTCTTCCAGGCCTTCCGCCAGCCGTTCACTAACTATTCCGCCGCGACTTATCGTGTGGGCCGGCTCCAGGACTCTCTGACCGAGCTCAAGAGCCGCCTCGACTCCATGCCCCGCAATGCCGCCGAATACCCCGAGCTCTATGCCCGGTTCACCAGGCTGACCGACTCACTCGCGACCGCCCAGCGTCGCGGCAAGAAAGCGAGAGAAGAACTGGACCAGGCTCGCCGCGGTTTCGTGGATCGAAGCGACAGCCTGCGAGCCCTGATTCGGCATTGGGAAGATAGCACCTACCGGGGATACGACAGCATCGTACGCAACCTCGCGCTCCAGCGTCGGCGCGAGCCAGTCACCGACACGACCGGCTCGGACGGCTGGGCGCGATTTCATCTTCGTGGGGGCCCGTGGTGGGTCTATGGAAGATCGTGGGACGCTACCGATCCCAACGCGGAGTGGTACTGGAACCTGCCGGCGACAGGCGACACGGTGCTGCTGTCCAGCCGCACCGGACGCCGGCAGCCGCGGTATTAGGAGAGATTGATGAGACTTGTCATCCCGAGCGCAGCGAGAACCTATGATGGCGCTCCGAAAGTGGCCGGCTAGGTCCCTCGCTGCGCTCGGGATGACACTTGTGGTGCAGGTCGGCGTCGCGAGTGCCCAGACTGCGACTCCCGTTCCACCGTCGGTTCGCTCGAAGGGATCCGTGACCGCCCCGGTGACGGTCTACGAGATGTCCGACTTCCAGTGCCCCTACTGCCGCCGCTTTGCGGTGGAGACCTTTCCCGCGCTGGAGCGCGAGTACGTGGCGACGGGAAAGGTTCGCTGGGTGTTCATCAACTTCCCCCTGACCAGCGTCCACGCCAACGCAGTTGCCGCGTCCGAGGTAGCGCTGTGCGCCTC
This sequence comes from uncultured Gemmatimonadales bacterium, assembly GCA_963812755.1. Classification (GTDB taxonomy): domain Bacteria; phylum Gemmatimonadota; class Gemmatimonadetes; order Gemmatimonadales; family GWC2-71-9; genus CAVVWJ01. The sequence goes on from CAWEWK010000008.1 coordinate 195,025, forward strand.
CCGTCAGAACGCCTTCTGGCCGATGCACGACCTCCTCTACGCTCACCAGGAAACCTGGGCTCCGCTCAAGGAGCCGGCTGCCTTCTTCGTCTCGTTGGCCGACTCGGCCGGGATCTCGAAACCGGAGCTGCTTCAGTGCCTGACCTCGAAGGCAACCCGAGGACAGGTGCAGGCCGACGCCGAGGGTGCCGAGCGCTCGGGCGCGACCAGTACACCGACGTTCTACATCGAAGGTGGCTTGCTGACTGGAGCACACCCGGTGGAAGTGTTCCGCGCGGTCCTGGATTCGATTTACAAGATTAAGAAATAGCGCCAACGGTAAGAAACACGTCGTACAGCGCATGCGCCCATGCCGTGATTCCAAATCCGCGAAGCAGGTAGAGCCCGCTGAAGAGAACCCCCGCGATGGTGCGGAAGGTGAACGAGCCAAGGGTCCAGGCGTCGCCGTAGGGCCCGACGAAGTGAAAGGCCGAGAAGATGAGGGCGCCGAGCAGGGTCGCGAGCAGACCCGAGGTTGTAGGGGTCCAGCCCAGCGCCCGGCGGCCGGCCCAAGCGAGGGCTCCCACCAGGAGTACCCGAAACAACAGCTCCTCGTAGATCCCGGCGCCCAGCGACACCATGAGCTGGGTGGCCAATCCCATCCGTGCCGCGCCCGGTATCACGAGGTCCGGCGCGGGCGCCCCGGTCACAATCCCTCCGAGCAATAGCCCGGTCAGGGTGCCGGTCACCAGCCCGAAAACCAGTGCGATGGCGACCGATTCTACCGCCATGAACAGAAAGAGGCGGGCCTCCAGTTGCCCTCCGCGGCGGAGGTCACGCCAGATCAGTACCGCGCCGGTCCCTACCAGCAGAGCGCCGAAGACCAACAGCCCCTCTCGCCCGCCGAATGAGACGAAGAGGCTCTTGAGCAGCACGTCCGCGCCGTTTCGCACTCCTTCCATGGCATCGGACGAGAGCGAAACGGCCAGCAGCTCGTAGGCTACCAGCAGCGGAAAGGCAAAGGTGAGGCTGTAGCGTGGGGCGCGGGTGGCCCGCCAGTAGCCGTTGAGCGTCATGGGGACCAGAAGATACAAAAAAAGGGGCCGCTCTTGGCGGCCCCCCCAGGTAAGGTTCGCCCGGGTCCGGCGTACGGCTCAGCTCAGTGGCCGCAGGCGACCCTTGACTCTGTAGACAATGGATCACCTCCTCGGTTGCAGGTGGAACATGTCCTTCTAGCAGGAATTCTAGAACGGCCTGCCCCGTGGTGCAACCGGTCGCCGGAGGACCCGAAAGTTGACGGCCTCACCCGGCGCCGCGACATTGCCGGTCGATGTCCGCCACCTCTCTGGGTTACCGTGCCGCGGTCCTGCTGGGTAGTGCGTTGGCGCCCGGGCTCGGCCTGCTGGACGCCAAGGTCCGGGCCGGCCACCGTGGCCGCCTGGGCTCGACCGGACGACTCCGCCGGTGGGCCGAGGCTTCCCGCGATCCCGCCCGCCCCCTGATCTGGTTTCACGCCTCCTCGGTCGGCGAGGGGCTCCAGGCCGAGAGCGTCCTGCTGGAACTCCAGCGCCTTCGACCGGACTGCCAGTACGTCTATACCCACTTCAGCCCCTCGGCCGAGCCGCTGGCCGGCCGGCTGCCGGTAGACGTCGCCGACTTCCTGCCCTATGACCTTCCCGCGGACGCCCGAGACTTGCTGGACGCTCTCAATCCCGCGCTGCTGGTCTTTGCCAAACTGGATCTCTGGCCCGAGCTGGCCACCCGGGCCGCCGCGGGGCGGACCCGCGTCGCCATCGTCGCCGGTACGGTGAGCCAGGGAAGCGGCCGTCTTCGGTGGCCCGCGCGATCGCTCCTCCGGCCCGGCTACGCGGCGGTTACCATCGCGGCCGCAATATCGCGGGAGGACGGGGAGCGGCTCGTAAGCCTCGGAGTCGCCGACGAGCGGGTTCGCGTACTGGGCGATCCCCGCTTCGATAGCGCCGTCCGGCGGGTGCAAGCCGTCAGGGCCGATGATCCGCTGCTTCGCTTCGGCGCTGATGCGCCCACGCTGGTGGCCGGCTCCACCTGGGGCAAGGACGAAGCGGTGCTGCTGGACGCGTTCGCCCGCGTGCGGGGGCGGTACCCCACTGCCCGCCTCATCCTGGTTCCCCACGAACCGACAGCCGCTCATCTCGCTGCCGTGGAGCGCACAGCCGCCCAACATCGGCTCCCGTTACCGATCAGGCTCAGCGCGGCGGACTCCCCCGCCCCGCTGCTGCTGGTGGATCGGGTCGGCGTGCTGGCCGCCTTATATGGAGCGGGGTCGATGGGCTACGTCGGCGGCGGATTCGGGAACGCGGGGCTGCACTCGGTGCTGGAGCCGGCGGCATGGCGTCTCCCGGTAGCATTCGGCCCCCGGTGGACCAATAGCCGGGATGCAGAACTGCTCATGCAGGCGGAAGCGGCCCTAGCGTTACCCGAGGGACAGGATGAAGCGGTCGAGACCTTGAGCCGTCAGTGGGAGAGCTGGATCGGCGACCCCGGTCGCCGGGAGATTCAGGGACGTCAGGCGGGTCAGGTCGTGGAGCGAGGGCTCGGCGCATCGCGGCGATCCGCCGAGATGTTGGCCGAACTTATTTCGCCACCACTCCCTCGAATGTCACCGATCGCGGCACCACAAGGCCGAGCGTGAGGCCGGTGATGAGCACATCGCTCCAGCGGCTTCGCACCCTGATGCGCACGTTGGCCACTCCCTTCCCGCCGGCGAGCTGCGCCGCCAGGGCCTTGCGCAACGAGGGTTGCTTGAAGCGGAGGAGACCCCAGAATCCGAACACCGCGTGGCTGGTCACCGAAAACCGGTCGCCCTCCGGCGGCTGACCCGCCGGCGCCGAAAGGGCCGCGGGGACGCCGAGCGTCGTGGCGTCGAAGGTCTCGGCGCAGCCGGTGACCGCGAGAGCCAGAAGCAGGAGACCAACAAGGAACGCGCGCTTGGGTACGGCGGTACCGGTCTGACTCACAGACCGGGAACTCGAAAGTTGTAATGCACACCGGCGCCGAAGACACCGGGAGTTCCGTCGCCGGTGAAAATCGCGTCGTACGCCGCGTGTGCTCCCAGCCCGTTCAGCAGGTTCAGCTCGATCCCTCCACTCAGCGCGAAGTCGGTCTCGGTGTCGGATACACCATTCGCCGACTGGCGCAGGATGTCGACCCGCGGTGCCAACCAGGGCCGGATGGCGAGCGCCGGATTGGGAATGGTGAGACCGAATCCGATCCCGATCGGGAACCGCCATTGGGTGACGTCGTCGCCGGGCAATAGGCCGGCATCGGGCTTGGCATACCCCACGCCGGCCTGCAGGGTGACGCTGAGCGGCACCAGCGGCCCACCGAAGAGCCGATAGTTGCCGGTGGCGCCCACCGAGAGATCGGAGCCGGCCGGCCCGTCGGGATTGAATGAGGAGATGATCGCCGAGAACCCGAACAGCCCGAGCCCGGCCCGGCCGGTCAAGGCCAGGCCGGTGCCGCCACCCGCCTCGTCATTGGGAAAGCCCGCGTCGGCATAGAGCCCGATGCCCCGCGGCACGCCGCTGTTGTTGACCGGAATGCCCGGGACCTGGCCATAGACCGGGGAAACCGCGCAGAGAGCCAGCGCGGCGATCAGAAGACGCATTGAGACCCCACAGAGTGGCGAGTAGCAAGTGGCGAGTGGCCCTCGCCACTCCGTACTATCTGACGTACGCCAGGCTGATGCCTACCCCCTCGATGTCACCGAGGCCCCCGCTCGCCCGCAGCGCCAGCGTCCGGCTGATCTTGATGTCTACGCCCAGGCCGAGCGCGAAATCGACGTCCGAGTTGTCTCCACCGAAGCTGGGGACGATGACCGGGTGAAAATAAGGCACAAACGTGGTCTCGGAGCCCTCGAGGTCGAACCGGCGGCCGAGGGAGACGCCCACCGGGATGAGGAAGCGATCATCGCCTTCGCCGAAGATCCCGCCCAAGCCCAGAGTCAACGAGCCGTCCAGTGGGAAGGACTCGCTGTAGTTCACCACCTGAGTCCGGAAGTCGCCACCGATCAGGAACGCCGCATCCCCGCCACCCTCGACGTCGGCGAACCCGCCACGGACGCTGAAGTCGTTCGAGCCCTTGCCATAACGGTAGAAGCCCTCGAGGGCGAAATCGATCCCCTCCGCGTCGGAGAGCGAGACGCCGAACTCATGCGACTCGAATGCCCGATAGGGAGCCTTGAAGATCGGCGTGCCCGTCTCCTGTGCCAGCGACGGCGTCGCCACGCCCCCGACCAGCGCCAACACCACGATGCTGCCCCAGACGCCATTACGCATTAGAGCCCCCTTGGACGTGTTCAGCGACGATTCGTACCCGATTGTCTACGACTTGTAGGAACCCGCCGCGGACGGTGAAGCGACTGACGCTGTCGGCGCGGCGCACCGTTAAAGTCCCCTCGCCCAACAGCGTCATGAATGGAGCGTGATTGGGCAGGATGCCGACCTGCCCGTCGAAGGCCGGCGCTACGACTGCGTCGGCCTCACCGTCGAACATAGATGCCTCAGGGGAGATGACCGTGACTTGCATCACCCGCTCGCCAACTTCTTGGCCTTCTCTATCGCTTCGTCGATATTGCCCACCATGTAGAACGCCTGCTCCGGCAACTGATCGAACTCGCCGGAGAGCACTCGCTCGAAGCTGGCGATGCTTTCCTCCAGCTTGACGTACTTGCCGGGGAAGCCGGTGAACTGCTCGGCCACGAAGAAGGGCTGCGAGAGGAAGCGCTGGATCCTCCGAGCCCGGGCCACGATCAGCTTGTCCTCTTCGCTCAGCTCGTCCATGCCCAGGATCGCGATGATGTCCTGGAGCGCCTTGTAGCGCTGCAAGGTGCGCTGCACCCCGATGGCGACGTCGTAGTGCCGCTGGCCGATGAACTGAGGGTCGAGGATCCGGCTGGAGCTGTCCAGCGGGTCTACCGCGGGATAGATCCCCAGCTCGGCGATGGAGCGGGAGAGCACCACCGTCGCGTCCAGGTGGGCGAAGGCGGTGGCCGGAGCCGGGTCGGTCAGGTCGTCGGCCGGCACGTAGATGGCCTGCACCGAGGTGATCGACCCCTTGGTGGTCGAGGTGATCCGCTCCTGAAGATCTCCCATCTCGGTGGCGAGAGTCGGCTGGTAACCCACCGCGCTGGGCATCCGACCCAGGAGGGCGGAGACCTCGGAGCCCGCCTGGGTAAAGCGGAAGATGTTGTCGATGAAGAGCAGCACGTCCTGGCCTTCGACGTCGCGGAAATACTCCGCGATGGTGAGGCCGGCAAGCCCGACCCGCAGCCGGGCGCCGGGCGGCTCGTTCATCTGGCCGTAGATCAGCGCCACCGAGTCCAGGATGTTGGCTTCCTTGAACTCGAGGTACAGGTCGTTGCCTTCCCGGGTACGCTCGCCCACGCCGCAGAATACCGACCGGCCGCCGTGGCCCTTCTGCACGTTGTTGATCAGCTCCTGAATCACGACCGTCTTGCCTACGCCGGCGCCACCGAAGAGACCGATCTTGCCGCCCTTCACGAACGGCGCGATGAGGTCGATGACCTTGATACCGGTCTCGAACACCTCGGTCTTGGACTCCAGGTCGGTGAACTTGGGGGTGGGACGGTGGATCGGCCAACGCTCGACGTCTTTGGGCAGCGGCTCCCCGCCATCCACCGGCTCACCCAGCACGTTGAGGATGCGTCCCAGCGGCGGATTGCCGACCGGGACGGTGATCGGCCCACCGGTGTCCGTCACCCGCATGCCCCGGGTGACCCCGTCGGTGGTACTCATCGCCACGGCGCGCACCTGGTTCTGCCCGATGTGCTGCTGCACCTCGGCGGTGAGCCGCACCGGCACCGGACCGCTGCTGTCGTCGAGCACCAGCGCGTTGTAGATCTCGGGCAGGTGCTCGGGCTCGAACTCCACGTCGAGCACCGGACCGATCACCTGCACGACCCGGCCGATGTTCTTGGTGGCGACGCCGGCAGCGCCCTTCTTTTCGGTTGCGATCGCGGTTGCCATGATCTTTGGTGTCCCTCGCTGGTTGCGGACGCACCGCGGTGCGCCCCGACTCGTGACCTATCCCTGCAACGCCGCCGCGCCGCCCACGATCTCGGCGATCTCCTGGGTGATGGCCGCCTGCCGCTGCCGGTTGTAGGTGCGCTTGAGCACCTCCAGGATCTCACCGGCGTTGTCGGTGGCGTTCTTCATTGCGGTACGCCGCGCGCCGTGCTCCGCCGCTGCCGTCTCCACCAGCCCGCGATACACCATGTTCCTGACGTAGAGCGGCAGCAGCTGCTCCAGGATCGCTTCGGCGTTCGGGGCCAGGATGTAGTTCGCGTTCATCCCCTGCCCCTCCGCCCGCTTGTTCTTCTCCCCGTCCGTCTCCACCGGCAGTACCCGGATCGTCGCCGGCGGCGTCTGCAGCGCGCTCAGGAACCGCGCCTGCACCAGGTCGACGCTGGCCAGCTCCCCCGCCCCGTACGCCTGAATCAGGGGCTCGACGATCTCGCCCGCGTGGTCCGCGGTCGGCCGGTCGCCGATGTCCATCCGCTCCAGGGCCCACTTCCGCCCCAGATACTTGAAGAAGCCGATGCCCTTCTTGCCCACTCCGTACAGCTCCACCTGATAGCCCTCGGCCTCGAGAGACTCTATCCGGCGACGAGCTTCCTTGATCAGGTTGGAGTTGAACGCACCGGCGAGGCCGCGATTGGAAGTGATCAGGATGACGGCCGCACGCTTGGGGCCGCCCTTGCCTGGGGGAACCGGCCGGCGGAGCAGTGGGAACTGCTCGGCCAGATCGGGCGTCACCAGATCTGCGATGACTGATTGGAGAGCCTCGGCGTAGGGCCGAGCCGCGATCACCCGATCCTGCGCCCGCTTGAGCTTGGACGTGGCGACCAGCTCCATCGTCCGGGTGATCTTGCGGGTGTTCTGGACGGAGCGAATCCGTCCCTTGAGCTGGCGTCCCTTGGCCATTACTCCGCCGAGAACAGCGGCTTGAAGGCGGTGAGGGCGGCCTTGAGCCGGCCGGCGAGCTCGTCATCCAAGGACTTCTTGGTCCGGATGTCCTTGAGGATGGCGGGGTGCGAGGCCTCGAGATACTCGAGGAAGTCCTGCTCCCACTGGCGAATGTGGGGCACTTCCACGTCGTCCAGGTGGCCGTTGGTCACGGCGTAGATGATCGCGACCTGCTTCTCCACCGGTACCGGCTGGTATTGGGGCTGCTTCAGCACCTCCACCAAGCGGGCGCCGCGCGCCAACTGGCGCTGGGTGGCAGCGTCGAGATCGGAGCCGAACTGGGCGAACGCCTCCAGCTCGCGATACTGCGCGAGTGAGAGACGCAGCGGCCCGGCTACCTGCTTCATCGCCTTGATCTGGGCGTTCCCTCCCACCCGGCTCACGCTGATTCCGGGATCCACCGCGGGACGGACGTTGGAGTAGAAGAGATCGGTGGTGAGATAGATCTGGCCGTCGGTGATGGAGATGACGTTGGTGGGAATGTAGGCGGAGACGTCTCCGGCCTGGGTCTCGATGATGGGCAGCGCGGTCAGCGAGCCACCCGGCTTCTTGATCCGGGAGTCGAGCTTCACCACCTCCGGGTTCTCCGCGATCTTGGCAGCCCGCTCCAGCAGGCGGCTGTGCAGATAGAACACGTCGCCCGGATAGGCCTCGCGTCCAGGCGGACGACGGAGGATGAGCGAGAGCTGGCGGTATGCCGCGGCCTGCTTGGAGAGGTCGTCGTAGACGCAGAGGGTGGCCTTCCCCTCTTCGTACATGAAGTATTCCGCGATGGCACAGCCGGCGTAGGGCGCGATGAACTGGAGTGGGGCGGGCTCGGAGGCAGAGGCGACGACCACGATGCTGTAGTCCATCGCACCGGCCTGCTTGAGCCGCTCCACCACGGTCGCCACGGTCGAGCGCTTCTGGCCGATGGCGACGTAGACGCAGACGACGCCGGCACCCTTCTGATTGAGAATGGTGTCGATCGCGATGGCGGTCTTGCCGGTGCCCCGGTCGCCGATGATCAGCTCGCGCTGGCCGCGGCCGATGGGGATCATGGAGTCGATGGCCTTGAGCCCGGTCTGTAGCGGCTCCTTCACCGGCTGGCGCACGATGATACCGGGAGCCACCATCTCCACTTGTCTGGTCGAGGTGCTCTGGATCGGCCCCCGGCCATCCACCGGCCGGCCCAGCGCATCCACCACCCGCCCCAGCATTCCAGGCCCCACCGGCACCTCGAGCAGCCGTCCGGTCCCCCGGACCTCGTCGCCTTCCTTCAGCTTGAGGTAGTCGCCCATGATGGCGGCGCCGACGTTGTCCTCTTCCAGATTCAAGACCAGTCCGGTGACCACCTCACCGGTCTCGTGCGCGGTGAACTCGAGCATCTCGCTGGCGATGGCGGATTTGAGCCCGTAGATCCGGGCCACCCCATCGCGAACCTCGAGCACGGTCCCGACATCGGAGACATCGGCGGTCGCCAGATCGGCAGACGCGATTTCGCGGAGGAGGATCTCTTTGAGCTCGCCGGGACGGAGGATGCTTTCAGTGGCCATGGGTCCTGAGCCTGGCTAAGAGGATCGGTTGGTTTAGAGCTTGTGAAAATAGTCACAAGGATGCGACGAGAGCAAGGGGAAAAAGCTGATAGCCGATAGCTGATAGCCGATAGCCTTCTCAGATCCGACTCCTCGTGTTTCCCCTCACAAACGCCCCCAGAACTCCGCCCGGACCCAGCGCGCCGAGGCCGCTGGTCGAGACGTTCGCTATCCGGCGCGAGGTGCTGCTCAGATGGCTGGATGAAGCAAAGTGGAGCAGCCGGACTACCGAAGGAATGGAGTAGCCCGGGTTGGCCAGCAACTGGGCGGCGCAGGCAATCCTGGTGAGGTCGATAACCCGTTTGAGGTTGGGTGCGCCCCCCGCGCCGAACTGGCGGGAGAGATGCTCCCGGCTCACCGCCAGGCGCCGGGCCAACAATATCGTGCGCAGGGGTCGCTCCACCTCACTCAGTAACACGTCCCAGGCCGCGCGTTGGAGCGGCTCGGTGAGTCGCAGCACCCGAGGAGCATCGGCCAGGGCTCGGCGCCGCTCCGCGGTCACCGACGCGCGGGCCACCATTTCACCCACCACCGGATCGTCCACCCCTTCGACCGCTACCGACACGATGGCGTGCTTCCGGCAGGCGAGCAGCAGCTCCCCGTCGTCGGGGCGAAAGGCGGCGTACGCTACCACTGGAATTCCCGGGAGCTTGAGCCGCATCTCCGCCAGGTCGGGAAGCAACGGGAGCGTGGGTGCCAGTACCACCGCGTCTACCAGCCGGTTCTCCAACACCCGGCGCAGCGCTGAGGCGGTGCGGCAGGCGATTACCCGAGGACCATCTCGCGGCAAGGTCCGCCGCAAAGCGAGCAGGGCGGTACGGCTCTCCAATAGCGCGGCAATGGTGGCCACCGCTCACTCCTTCTTCTTGGGCCTTCCGGCGCCCACCGCCACCAGGGTCCTGACCATCTCACCTGCCCGTTTCAGGACGCCGCGCGCGTTGTCGTAGCTCAGCACCTCGAGCGCCTCGTCCAGGCTGCGCCACTGGCAGGCGGTGATGCCCTCGTCGGTTTGAGGACAAGGCTCTCCGTCGCTGCTCTCGAACAGAAAGAAGTGGCAATACTTGTGGATGTGCCGGCCACGGAAGCGGAAGTGCCAGTCGATGACCCGGATGGGACCTTGGAGCTTCAGCTGATCCAACCCGGTCTCCTCCGCGGTCTCCCTCTGGGCCGCTTCGGCGGGCGATTCGCCGTCCTCGAGGTGGCCCTTGGGAAAGCCCCAGTTGTCGTAGGAGTCTCGAATGAGCAGGAAGCGAGGACCGTGGTCCGACAGTCGGCGGAACACGATTCCGCCGGCGCTGACTTCCAGCTCCGCGCGTCGCTTGCTCATCAGAACACCGAGATCTTGAGGTATTTCTTGGGATGGGCCTGGATATCGGTCAGCAGCTCGCGGAACTGGATGACCGTTTTCGTGGTCTCCTGGTACAGCGTGGAATCGCTCGCCAGCATGCCCAGCGTACCGTTGCCCTGCTGAATCTTGGTCATCAGCGAGTCGGCCTGCTGAACAACTCGGATGAGACTCACCTGATTCTCCCGTGCCGCGGCCATGACCGATCGCAGGTCGGCGGCGGCCTGGCGGACGTCGTTGCTGGACACCCGGGAGTTCTCCAAGATGTCGGTGAGCCGGCCGTCGGCGGTGGCGGTGTCGAGCCGGGTGGCCGCGACCTCGAAGGTACGGGCCATCCCGGCAAAGGAGCTGGAGGTGGCCGATACGTCCTGGCTGATGCTGTCGATCCGTCCGGTCTGCGCGTTGGCGAAGCGCACCAGGCGTTGGGAGATCGCTGCCAAGTCTTTCACGCTCTGCTGCATGGCCATGAGCGCGGTGCTGTCGAGCGCCAGGCCGATGCGGGCGGTGATGTCGCCCACGTCGCCGGCGATGCGGCTTGCCTGGGCGGTGAGCTGCCCGATGTCGGGGAGAGTGGCGCCCGGCCAGGCTTCGCCGCCGGCTTGATCGGACTCGATCAGGGCGTTCCGCAGGTTGGGGTCGGTGGGCAGCGGCTCGTAGGGAACGATGTTGGCGCTCCACTCACCGAAGAGACTGGCCGAGGCGGAGATCACCGCCGGCTTGCCGGGAAGGACTACCGTGCGATCAATGCTGAAATCGGTTTCCACCCATTCGTTCTCGACCAGTCGGATGCCCTCGACCCGACCCACCCGTACGCCGCGCAGGGTGACCGGCGCGCCGACGCCGAGCCCACCGACGGTGCGGAAGCGAGCGGTATAGGTCGCTTCCTTTTGATTGACGTCGGTCTCGCTCAACCAGAGTGCCCCGCCGATTACCAAAGCCAGCGCGGCCAGCACCGCCAGCCCGACCGCGAATTCGTTACTGCGTTTCATCGTGGGGATCCCTCCGCCGCCGGCGTGGGTAACGCCGTGGCCCGGCCTTCGATGAATTGGCGGACGATGGGATCGTCGGTTGCCTGGATCTCCGCGACGCTCCCTACCTGCCGGATGGCGCCCTGGTACAGCATGGCGATCCGGTCGCCAACGCTGAAGGCACTGCGCATGTCGTGGGTGACCACGAGCCCGGTGACGCCCAGGTCGCGGGTCCGGATCATGAGCTGATCCATCACCGCGGAAGTGACCGGGTCGAGGCCGGTGGTCGGCTCGTCATACAGAATGTAGCGGGGCCGCAGAGCGATCGCCCGCGCGATGCCGACCCGCTTGCGCATGCCCCCGGACAGCTCGGCGGGGTAGCGATCTTCGGTGCCGCTCAGTTCCACCACGGCGAGGCTTTCCTCGACCCGCTCCCGGATGGCGGATTCGCCAAACCCCTGCCTCACCAATCCCAGCCGGATGTTTTCTCCGACCGTCATCGAGTCGAAGAGCGCGGCGAACTGAAAGACATATCCGACCCGGGCCCGCAGGGCCGCGAGCGTGGCGCGGTCCATCTCGTGAACCGTCTCCCCGTCGACCTCTGCCCGACCCCCATCCGGCTCCAACAGTCCCACGACGAGCTTCAGGGTGACGCTCTTGCCCGACCCGGAATACCCGATGATGACGGTATTCCGTCCATCGGGGACTTCCAGACTGAGCCCGGTGAGGACCCGCTTGGAGCCGAATGACTTGGTGAGACGATCGAGAACGATCATCTCACAACAGCACGAGGGCCCAGAAGGCGTCCAGCACCAGGATCGCCTCGCAACCCAGCACCACGGCGCGGGTGGTGGAGCGACCGACTCCCGCGGCGCCGGCTTTGGCGTCGAGACCCTGGAGACAGCCCATCAAGGCGACGGCGCCGCCGAAGCTGGCGCTCTTCACCAGACCGAACCAGATGTCCTTGAAGCGGTAGAACAGCTTGAGTCCCTTGAAGAACTCGGGGGTCGAGAGATCCAGGAGGTTGACGGCCGTGACCCAGCCCGAGGCTACGCCCACCGCCATGGCAAACGCGGTCACCACCGGAAACATGAGCGTGGCCGCCAGCACCCGGGGGACGACCAGGTAGGCGTAGCGGTCGTAGGCCAGCGTCTCCAGCGCGTCCACCTGCTCGGTCACCTTCATGGTACCGAGCTCGGCGGCGATGCTCGCCCCTACCCGCCCGGCCAACGCCATGCCGGTGAGGACCGGCCCCAGCTCCATCATGACCGTCTTCCCCACCAGCGCGCCGACGAAATACATCGGAACGGTGCCGGTGAAGATGTACGAAGAGAGGAGCGAGAGAACGATGCCGGTGAAGACGGCGATGAAGAGCGCGATGGGCAGTGAGTCCACGCCCAGGCGACGCATCTGCTGGGCCAGCAACGGGCCCCAGGTGCGTACGTCGGCGAGGGCCCGGGCGGTCTCGAGGCTGCGGCGACCCACTTGCGCCACAAAGCCGTCCCGGGCAGCGAGACGGGAAGCCACGGGGGAAGTGTAGGGGAGAGAACCGCTATTGGCTATGGGCTATGGGCTATGGGCTATGGGCTATGGGCTATGGGCTATGGGCTATGGGCTGAAGCGGATGCTGGCCGTGCATGGACCCATAGCCAATAGCTCTCAGGCGGCGAAGCTGGCCAACGCTCTCCCCACATCGCCCTCCCTCAACCGCTTCAATGCCCGGTCCCGCAGTTGCCGCACCCGCTCCCGGGTGACGCCGAGCATGCCGCCGATCTCTTCCAGGGTATGCTCTCGCCCGCCGTCGAGACCGAAGTACAGTCGCACAACCTTGGCGTCGCGCGGGGGAAGCGTCCGGAGGGCGCGCTCGATTTCCTCCGAGAGGAACTTGTCCATCGCCTGCTCTTCGGTGTCACCCTGTTCCTCTGCGATGAATCGCTCGATCAGCGAGCGGTCACCCTGGGGATCGAGGGGAGCGTCGAGCCGGACATCGGCGGTGTTGAGGGCCGCGAGCGACTGGACCACGTCGAGCGAGAGCCCGGTCGAATGGGCGATCTCCTCTGGAGTGGGTTCCCGGCGCAGCTCCTGGCGCAGGGTTTCGGCGGTGCGAACGATGCGGGAGAGGTCGGCGGTGCGGTTGAGGGGCACCCGGACCGTACGCCCCTGGCGGGCCAGCGCCGCGAGGATGGCCTGGCGGATCCACCAGACGGCGTAGGAGATGAACTTGACCCCCTGGTCGGGGTCGAACTTTCGGGCGGCGGTAAGCAGCCCGACGTTGCCTTCGCCGATCAGGTCGGTGAGCGCCAGCCCCCGGTTCTGATACTTCTTGGCCACCGAGATGACGAAGCGGAGGTTCCGCTTCACCAGCTCCTGCATCGCTTCGCCGTCTCCGGACCGTACCCGCCGGGCGATGGCCACCTCCTGCTGGGCGGAGAGCAGCGGAGTCTTGCTTACCTCATATAGGTACTGATCCAGAATGTCCCGATCGGCGTCGTAGACCCCCAGGCTCCTGGCCGTCTCCCGCTTCCGGGGACGTCGCGGCTTGGCCGGGGGCGATTGAGCCAGGATCTCCGCGGTGGTCAGGTCCTCCGAGAGCGCCTCGGCGGACATGTCGGGGGGGCGCTGGGATGGCCGCTTTGGGGGGTCCTGCGAAGGGTGTTTCTTCTTGCTCATGGCTGCCAAGTATCCTGGTTTGCGGGGCGAATTCACCGCAAAATTCGCGCTCACTCCGCTTGACGCTAGTGCATGCGCGGACTACGTTTCCGTGCTGCCGCGCCGCCGCCCGAGGGCGGCACTATAATAACGGGGGCGTAGCTCAGTTGGGAGAGCGCGTGAATGGCATTCACGAGGTCAGGGGTTCGATCCCCCTCGCCTCCATTTCAGCGGGCAGCCGGCGCACCGTTCCACGGTAGAAGATTTCCGCCCGATCGGTTAGATTGGCCAGCGCCGCGGGAATAGCTCAGTTGGTAGAGCACAACCTTGCCAAGGTTGGGGTCGCGGGTTCGAGTCCCGTTTCCCGCTCTGTAGCTGGGCGGACCGAGAACAACGTCGCGGGGTGGAGCAGTCTGGTAGCTCGCCGGGCTCATAACCCGGAGGTCGTGGGTTCAAATCCCACCCCCGCTACTGTCAGTGTTGAGTGGCGAGTGCTGAGTTGCTCAGCACTCGCCACTCAGCGCTAGTGGTTGGGGCGGTTAGCTCAGTTGGTTAGAGCGCCACGTTGACATCGTGGAGGTCACAAGTTCGAGTCTTGTACCGCCCATCGAACTGCGCCCTTAGCTCAATTGGATAGAGCATTTGACTACGGATCAAAAGGCTGGGGGTTCGAGTCCCTCAGGGCGCATCCTGGAGAAGCGAGGCCCCGCCATTGGTTAACGATCGGCGGGGCTCGTTTTTACTCACCTTAGTGATGGCTGAAGTGGGTCGAGATGTCGGGGCAGTTGTTTCACGGTCTTTTCACGGTGGCAGGCGATACTGGCCCTACGCTGATGCGCGATCCATTCGACCAAGCAGTCCACCTCCAGGAGGGGTACCATGAAGAGCAAGGACCAGTCCCGGATCGAGTTGACCCCCGAGCAGAAGGCCAAGATTCGCGCCGAGACGGGGAAGGATGAGGCGGTGGAGCTGTCAGCCGAGGAGCTCGAGGACCGGATCGCTCCCATCAAGGTCTTCCAATAGAGTCCAGACGGCCGGCCCTCGGGGCCGGACCAAGACCTTCGTCACCAAGCGCCCACGAGTAAGTGCAACCCCGCCACCGGCTGACCGGTGGCGGGGTTGGTGTTTTCCAGCCTAGCCAGGCCGGCAAGTTTGCCCTGCCTCTGCCGGACCCGTATGTTAACCGCCTACCGCCTATCAACCGTACTCAGCCGCACCCTCCTGAACGAAAGGGTATCTATGCGACGCTTTGCCTTTCTCTGTAGCGTGGCCATTCTCGCCGGCTGCGCCAAAACCGAGGACCGGGCTGCCGCGGACGGAACCGCGATGGATACGGCGCCTGCTCCGGCGCCGGCTACCCCCACCATCTCGCTCGCGGATGTCGCCGGCAAGTGGAAGGTGCGCTCAACCGATGAGGCCGGCGGCACTCCGGTAGAGACCGAGCTGAACGCTACCGCCGACACCTCTGGGTGGACGATGACCGTCCCAAACCGGAAACCCGTTCCGGTCCGCGTTGTCGCGGTCGAAGGGGACAGTATCGTCACCGAGTCGGGACCCTTCGAGAGCTTCATTCGCAAGGGTGTGCAGGTCACGACTCGCACCGTCAATCGGCTCGAGGGGGGGAAGTTGGTGGGGACCATCGAAGCACGGTACACGACAAAATCCGGCGACTCGGTAGCCATCCGGCGAAGTGAGGGGACTCGACAGTAAGCCGGCTTACTCCCCGCGGTTCACCGCCTCGAACCTCGGATCCCCTCGCAGCCGATGGAAAAAGGGATCCGAGTGCGGATCGTTACCGAAGGTCGAGCGGGCAACCGTGCGACCAGCGGCCGACTGCAATAACGTTATTGCCCGCTCGGTTTCTCCCAACGCCGCGGCGATTCGGGCGCGCTGCATCTCCGCGAACGCCATCATTGCCGGCGCGTCGGTCGAGGCCAGCCGTGCGTCGATCGATCGCGCCTCGTCCGTTCTTCCTTGCTTCGCGGCGAGCACGCCGCGCAATCCTATGTAATTGACGTCGGACGAGTCGGCCGGCGAGGTGAAGGCCGAGATCGCTAGCGCCTCGTCGTTCCGGCCTAACAGCGACAGCGATCGAGCCAGATACAGCCGCTCAAACCGCCCCTCGGACAGCCGGTGCTCCAGGTCTTCTCGGTACCAATCGACCGCGCGCTGCGCCGCTATGAGTGACGCCGCTGAGTCGCCGTGAACCAACAGCTCGGCTGCCAGTAGATAGGACACCAGTCCTGGGGTCAGCCCACCTGAGATTCGCACCGTGGGGTCTCGTTGGAGCTGTGCGGCGGTGTCGACTTGCGCCAATGCCGCCGAGGAATGACCCAACGCCGCTTGAGCCCGAGCGGCGATCAAGTGCGACGCCAGTCGAGTCGGAAACGCCTGGATCTGGCGCTTCGCGTCGCGCAGCTCGTCCTGGTACTTCCCCAGGAAGTGCTCCGACCCCGCCAGGTCCCGCCAGTAGATCCCCTTGGCCGTATCCGAGAGCCAGCCGAGGTCGCGCTCCGGGTCGATGCTGCGCAGGAGCTTGTGCGCGGTGCTGAACCGGCTGCTGAGCAGGGCGAAGAATCCGGCGGTATAAACCGCGTAGGTAGAACGGGGGCGTAGCTCGGCCTGCTCCATCGCCAGGCGAAAACCTTCGTTCCAGTCAGCCTTGCACTTCGCGACGCTGAGGTCGAGTGTCAGCCGGTCGAACGGGGTGAGCGCTTCTCGTCGCTCGGCCAGTGCCTTGCTGACCGAGTCGGTGAGCTCGCATCCGACGCCGTTCGCACCGATGAAGCCGAGCCACACCGCCGCGGTATGAAAGCTCGAATCGGCTGCGGCCGCCCGGCGGAACAGGTCGCCGGCCTCGGTCGCGGGCAGTCCCTGCCAGTAGGCGGTCTGACCCGCCACAAAGGATTGATAGGCGGCGAAGTTGGGAGGAGCGGAGGGGCGAGCGGTGAACGTGGTGTAGCGAACGTCGAGCACGCCCGCGATCGCTGCCATGACCTGTTGCTGCAGCCGTTCCAGCGCCTTGATCGGCTCACCCGCAGGTGCGCGCACCGGCTCCACACTTTGAAGCACGGCTCCGGTGGTGGCGTCCACGATCGCCGCTCGCACGAACAGACTGTCGGTCGCCAGATAGTAGCTCCCCGACACCACCGTCCCCGCACCGTTGCGCCGCGCCAGGAGAAACGGATCGGTGGGCTCGCCGCCTGGCGACCGGCCCTGGACGTACACCGTGCCCACGTCCACCACTTCGGCCAGGGCGGTCTGGGTCAGCCCTCGGGTGATCCAGTCGGCCGCCATGCTCCCGAAGGGATCGAGCGAGGGGTTGCCGGTACGGTTGACGAACACCGCGGTGGCCACTCGACTGCGGGCCAGGGCCGACGGCCGCTTCAAGTGCCAGGCCAGCGCACCGCCCATGAGGGCGAGTGCGAGGATGATGATGCCGGCAATGAGAATCCAGCGACGCCGGGCTGGCGGAGCGGGGACCACGGCGACTCCTCTAGGCTTCAGCGGGGTTAGGCTTTACAGTGGGATGGAGAACCCGGAAGTACAAGTGCGGGGCTACCAATCGCCCCGGACGCCATTACATTTGCCCCTCTCGCAACCCACGGGGCGTAGCGCAGCCCGGTTAGCGCGCCTGCTTCGGGAGCAGGAGGTCCCCGGTTCAAATCCGGGCGCCCCGATAGCAAGAACCCCATGAAATCCATGGGGTTCTTCGCTTCCGGCGGCTGGCTTCGCTCGCGGCGCGACTACTGCCATTCACCACCCGGCACATACGTCCCAAAGCTCCAGTAGTTGCCCTCCAGATCGCGGGCAGTATAGCCCCGCGAGCCGTAGTCTTCATCCTTGAGCTCGATCACGATCTCCGCTCCGGCCGCCTTGGCTCTGGCGAAGTGCGCGTCGGGATCGTCCACCACCACGTAGAGCGTCTGATTCACGGCCGGCAGATCCTTGGCACTCACCCATCCTTTGTCTGGCCGTGGACTGCCCAGCATGATGACGCCGGCACCCAGGCTCATCTCGGCGTGAGCGATGCCGCCGTCGGGGTCGGGATACGCCGCTCGCTTCACCAAACCGAAGGCCTTGGTGAGCCAATCCATCGCTGCCACCGGATCCCGATAACTCAGGCAGGGATAGATGATGGGCATCGGGGGCGCGGAAACCTTCGACATGATAATCCTCCGTATCACTGAGGTCGGGCAGTGCACTCGGCTGACCGTATCTTATTCCGTCGGCCCAGGCCCGTCTTGTAGAAATTTGCCGGTCAGTCTTCCACTACGCCGCCACCACCGGCAAGCCTCCGCCTGAGAAAGTCGCTGGGAGTGCTGCCGGCCAGGTCCCTGAAGTCACGATTGAAATGCGCCTGGTCATAGTAACCCGCCCGATGCGCCAGCTCGGCCCAGCGGACCTCCCGCCGGCCGTCCAGCCAGCGGACCACCCGATGGAAGCGGACGATTCGGGCCATCGCCTTGGGCGGCAGCCCGATCTGCTCGCGAAAGCCGGCGATCAGATGCCTCGGACTCCACCCCAGCTCCGCTGCGATCTTGCCGATCCTGCCATCGTCTCCCGGGAGCTGCAGCTGATCCCAGGCCCACAAGACCTTCGGTGACGGAGACGGTGCCTCATGGACCTTGGCGAGGATCAAAGACTCGAGCAACGCGAAGCGCGCGTTCCATGTCCCGGCCTCGTACAACTGCTCCGTAAGACACCTGGCGTCCCTGCCGAAAACGTCCTCGAGGTGAACCGTTCGATTCGCGATAGTGTCCATCGGGAGCTGGAAGAAGAGTCTGGCGCCGATCGGAGTGAAGTTGACCTGAAGACAATGAGAGAGGCCGGTCGACTCGGTAATCACGTAGGAGTCGTAGAGGCCGGCGACGAAGTTATGAAAGTCTGCGGGGGGTGCGCCGATCCGAGGATCGGCGAGCCGGAACGGCGGGCCGAAGTTGATGATCAGCACGACGCCGGGCCAGGGAACCTCGCGTCGCTTGATGGCCCGCGCGGCCGCCGTCTCGACGTACCCCTGGTACTCGGTCACATACGCCAGGAGCCGCGGGTCCGGCCGCCGGACCACCAGTTCCCAGCGCTCCAGGGGAGTCTGGTGCCGGATCAGGTGGGTGGCGTGAGACATGCTATGGCACTTTCCTCGCGGCCTCGCCCGTTCCAGATTGAAGGCCACGCAAACAATGAGGCAACCCGATGACCGAACCCCGCGGGCGAGAGGCACGGCTCCGACCGGATTTCGCTTACCTCTATCCCGGGGTGCCGGCGGATACCTGGCTGTCGGTTGAGAGCCTGCTGCACGAGGTGGTCACCCTGCTCTACGGAGACAAGTCCAAGTCCGGAATCATCACCGGTGACCGGTTGCTGCGGGAAGACCACTTCGAGTTCCGTGGCTCCTCGCCCCGCCCCGAGGGTTGGCCCGAGGACATGAGCCGCCTGAGCGACGCGGCGGCCGATCCCCGGAAGCGCAAAAAGCCGAAGCCGAAGTGACCCTGGCCTTCAGGGGCTTCCGGCCGATGACTGGGTGCTGTCGGTGGAAGCGGTCTGAGGCTCCGAGGGCGCATTACTCACGTCCTTCGATTCCACGTAGAAATTCCGGTCCACCCGAAAACCACTCGCGCTGCTGACGCTGAGCGTCGCCGTCTTCCATGATTCGGTCGGCCGGATCGTGGTGTAGCCCGAATCCGAGAGCGTGACCCGTACCGGCATGTCGAAGCCGGGAATCACATTGCTCCAACGATAGGAAAGCTGGGACGCATCGATCTTGTACTCCAGCACCGGGATCTGAACCGTCAGCAGGTACTGGGCGAAGATCTTGCTGAGATCGACGCCCGAGGCCCGGCTCATGTAGTCCTGGACCTGTTTCCCGGTCACCGTCTGATGCCGGAAGGTCTGATTCAGGCCGCGGAGCACCTGCCGCCACTTGGCATCGTCGCCGATCACCTGGCGGATGGTGTGCAGCATGTTACCGCCCTTGGGGTACATGTCGCCCGAGCCCGAGCTGTTCACCCCGTAGCGCCCCACGATCGGCACGTCGTTCTTGATCAGCGGCCGAGTCCCGATGACGTACTCCGACCCCGCCCGGGCGCCGTCCTGGCACTCGGCGAACAGATTTTCCGCGTAGTTGGCAAACCCCTCGTGCACCCAGTTGTCCGCGATGTCCTTCACCGTGATGCTGTTGCCGAACCATTCGTGGGCACTCTCGTGAATCACGATGAAGTCCCACTTCATTCCCCACCCGGTCTTGGAGAGGTCGGTGCCGAGGTAGCCGTTCTGGTAATGATTGCCGTAGGCCACCGCGCTCTGATGCTCCATGCCCAGGTGGGGTGACTCCACCAGCTTGTAGCCGTCCTTGTACCAGGGATATGGCCCGAACCAGCTCTCGAAGCACTTGAGCATGGGGCGAGTCTGGGCGAACTGCTTCTTGGCGGCCTCCAGGTGCTCGGCCAGCGGCCAGAAATCCAGGGTTAGCTTACCGCCCTCGCCCTCGTAGATCTCGCTGTAGTGGGCGTACTTCCCGGCGTTGATAGTGACGTTGTAGTTGTTGATCGGACTGCTCACGAACCATTCATAGGTCGTGGTGCCGTCGCGGTTCTTGGTGCTGCGGCGCAGCCGGCCGTTGGAGACGTCGATCATCGGCTGCGGGACGGTGATCGTCACCCGTTGGCTGTCGGGCTCCTCGGATTGGGCATCCTTGTTGGGCCACCAGACGCTGGCGCCGAGCCCCTGGTTGGCGGTCGCCACCCACGGATTGCCGGTGCCGTCGCGCGACCAGATCAGGCCCCCGTCCCAGGGCGGCTTCCTCGCTGCCCTGGGCTTGCCGTGGTAGTAGACCGCCACGCTCTTCAGCTCGCCGGAGCGCTGGCCTCCCATCCGAACGAAGAAGGCGTCACCGTCGCGCCGGTAGGAGAGACGCTTCCCATCCTGAACCATGCTGTCCACTTCGAGCGGCTGCATCAGGTCGATCTGCATCTCGCGGGGCCAGTCCCGCACCCGGTAGCTGATCCGGTTGAAGCCGCGGATGCTGCTGTCGCGCGGAGTCACCCTCACGTTCAGGTCGTAGAACACGACCTTCCACCACGCGCGCTCGGGGCCGATGGACCCGCGCAGGGTGTCGGCGTGAGTGAATCCGCTGTCGCCCTGGGCGGTGAGAGCGGCGGCCGGCAGGACGGCGAGACTTCCGATCAGTATGAGGGTGCGCATGAGGACGGGCTCTTGGGCCGCTAGGGTTCCATGGATCGTTACACGGAAACTAGCTGCTTACGAGCCCGGGACTGTATTCGTTTCCGGGGAGAGGCGTTCCGGTTGGAGTTTCGCTGCGCTGATTCAGCTCCCTTGGGTTTCGACCCACGCCAGGGTGCGCAGCGCCTGGTCGCGATCTGTCGGCTGGAGCGCCAGCGCGGCGACGTAGAGCTGCCGCCCGAACCAGCAGGCATCCTTCGGCGATGCGCGCTCGAAGGTCGCCATGACCGAGTGGAACCGCTCCGATTCCTTCTCGGTCATCGCGGTCGGTAACTGTTGGAAGAGCTTCCCCACATCCGCTTGAGTGCCGACGTACGCGGCCGGCGATTGGCGGACTTCGGACATCGTCGCGCGCAGGCTCAGATCCACCCAGTCGTCCAGCGCGACCGAGTCGAGCTTGGCGATCATGCCGATCACCTCTTCCCCACTCGCACCGCCCTGAGCCCACTTGCCGCAAGTCTTGGTATTGGCCCGGCCAGTGAAGTCGATCAGCAGCTCGGCACGGTACTTCAGGTCTTCAGCCGACAACCGGGTGACGCCTCGAGCGGCCAACTGTTGGCCTGCCGTACGCGCCTCCGCCGGTGATTTCCCCTTGAACGCCGCTTGAAACGCATCCGGCTCCTCCAGCCGGGTCAGACCGCGCATCGCCGCTCGCTGATACCGGGCCAATTCCGCCTTCTGGGCCAAGGCCGGTTTGGTCACCGCGCCAGCCACCACAAGTGCAACGATCAGCACCAGCGAGCGCATACTGCCTCCGTCGAGAGTGAGGTCAGCCCCCTTCCCTTGCGGAATGCGGGGCACCCAACGCGTCGCCGCGTCGTTCACAATGATTTACGCGCGACAGCAGAAGGCGGTGAGCGATTCGCGTGCCAGTTCCCCGCGCTGACCTCTCATGCGGCGCGTGCGGCGACCTCAATCCGCTCCTCCCAATTGATCGCATAGTTGAAGAGCCAGCCCTGCGACTGCCTGGCGAATCGCTTCAGCACGATCGGCAGCACGGCATCGCGGAGCGCCCGCGCGATCGGCCCCGGCATCTTGTTGCGATTCATCCGAGCCGCCCAGGCAACGACACGCTCCACCCGCGGGCGGCGCAGCCGCTCGAAGGCGGCAAACGCGCTGTCGTTATCGGGCAGGTCGCGCAGACACCGCGCCAGCTCGATAGCGTCCTCGATCGCGAGAGAGGCGCCCTGTCCCGACGTAGGCGACGCGGCGTGGGCCGCATCGCCGATGATGACCATCGGTCCGCGCGACCACCGCGGCACCCGGGGCATATCGTGCTGGTTGGTGACTGCCAGCACGCTGGTATTGCGGATGATGTCGACCGCCGGCCCGGCGTCACCGCGAAACAGCTCGATGAGAAGCTCCTTCCATTGCTCGGGTGCCGCCGCCAGCTCCGCCCTGGAGAGCTCCGTCGCCCGGGGCGGATTGGCGAACCACCAGACCTCCCCAGCAGGACTGACCACATAGCCGAAGAAGGCGTGTTTGCCGAACGTCATGATGTATTCGCCGGGCCGGCCGCGAGGCACCTCGGCTCGGCTGTAGCCTCCGATGTTGCCCAGGCCGGTATAGCGGGGCAACGGCGCGCTCCGGTCGATGGTCCGCCGGGTTCGGGAGTGGATCCCGTCCGCGCCGATGAGCAGGTCGCCGGCGGCGGTGGTTCCGTCCTCGAAACGGGCGACCACGCCGCCATCGGGGGTGGGCGAGGCATCGACCAGTCGCTTGCCATGCACGATCTCGATGCCTCGACCGGTCGCCTCCTCGTAGAGGACCCGGTAGAGATCGGGGCGCCGGATCGTGTGCGCTACCGTGCCGTCGCTCAGGGTGCCGCCGATGGGGACCTCACCCAGCAGTCGGCCGGTGCCGCTTTGGAGTCGAATGCTCTCGGACGGGAAGCCCGCCGCCATCACCGGCGTGTGGAGGTCGATGGTGCGCAGGGCGGCCAGCCCGTTGACGGCCACCGTGAGGAAAACGCCGGCGCCTCCGGCGTCCCCGGGATGGGCCTCGAAGACGGTCGCCCCGATTCCGGCGCGTTGCAGCGCCATCGCGGCGGTCGGTCCGGCGATACCGCCTCCGATGACCAGGGCATGCTTAGGCCTGCCCATTGCGGCTCCCTTCCCTGTCCGCCCCGCCTTTCACCAACACCTTCCAGAGCCAATCAGAGACCAGCCACAGCAGGGTGCCGGCGGTGTCCCGACCGATGGGCCGGACCCGAGTGTTCTGGAACGCGAGCAGCTGCCACCCGTCATCGCGCCGCACCGCGACCAGGGTCTGGATCGAATCGCGCTCGGGCGTCGGGCGGGACTGCCCCGGCATGATGGTCCCGCCGCGGGCGTGCAGCACCGCGACGTCGGGCGCCGGAAACTCGACGTCGGTGACCGTGCCCACCAGCCGGGTGCCCTTGAGGTAGGTCTGCAGGAGCGGCTCGTGGTACTGGGCGATCTGAGCCCGCCCGGTAAAGTGGGTGCCGTCGAAGCCGATCAGGTGACCGTCCTCCGCCCATGCCGCCGCAAAGGCGGCCCCACTCCCCTGGTTCCAGCCGTCCATCGCCTGCCGGTACAGCACGCGAATCGCCTCCTCGTCGCTCTGGACCGCCCGGTCCAGCGTGCTCACTGCCTTGTCCATGGCCTGATGTCCCCTTACGTTGTGTTTGTCTCACGTACAAAGTATCTTACTTACTAAGATATCAATACACTAAGGGAGATGCCTGGCCATGTCAAGAGCGGGGGTGGATGACCGGCTCAACCGCCTGATGCGCGACCTGAGTACTGAGACCATCCTGCTGCACCAGTGGATCGCGGACCGGCTGGGGTTGAACGTGACCGACCACAAGTGCCTGGGTTTTCTGCTCGATGCCGGCGAGCCGATCACGCCCGGCCAGCTCGCCACCCTGACCGGCCTCACGACGGGGGCCGTCACCGGGATCGTGGACCGGCTGGCCAAGGCGGGTTTCGTCCGGCGCAAGCGGGACCCCGATGACCGGCGAAGGGTGATCCTCGAGCTCAATCTCGACAAGGTCCAGCGACAGGTGTTCCCCGTGTTCGAGCAGCTGGCCAAGCGCATGAGCGCGCTCGCCGCGTCCTACAGCAACCGCGATCTCGCAACGATCATGGATTTCATGCAACGGGGGGTGGAGGTCTCGCGGGAGTACCGGGCGAAGATACAGGGCTCTCCGCCGAACGCTTAGCTGCCTCGAGAGCCACCCAGCAGCAGGCCCGCGATCCCGGCCAACACGATGACCAGCGGCTCCGGGATGCGCTTCTGGCGGAGCAGAAGGAAGGCGGCGATGGCGATCGCGGCGGTCGGAATGTCGATGATCGCCCTTCGGCCGAGGACGTACCCCGCCCCGGCGATCGCGCCGGCGGCGGCAGCCGTAATCCCGTCCACGAACGCCCTGATCTGCCGGTTGTCGGCAAAGCGATGGTAGTACGGGGCGCCGAGTACTGTAAAGAGATAGACCGGAAGAAAGACACCCACCGCGGCGAGGGCCCCGCCCAAAGGGCCGGCGACGAGGTAGCCGATGAAGGCTACCGTGATCACCACCGGCCCCGGAGTGATCATCGCCACGGCGATGGCGTCCAGGAACTGCCGCTCGGTGAGCCACCCGAACCGCTCCACCACCCCACCGTGAAGGAACGGCACGATGGCGAGCCCGCTGCCGAAGATCACGGCGCCCGCCTCGGCGAAGTACCAGGTGATGGTCCAAAGGGTGCCTGCGGCAGCCGGTCCATGAAGCCCCGAGACCAGCCAGGGAGGAAGCCCTGCCACCCAGATGACCGGCGCCCGACCATTGGTTCTGGGCGGTGCGCGGACCAGCAGGACCACCAGCCCGCTGAGCAGGAATACCCAGACGATCTCCGCCTCGGTCCAGCCGGTGACCACCGCATTCACCGCGAAGACGGTCCACAGGAGGACGTCGCGCTCGAGCGTCATGCGGGCGAGCTTGACCGCGCTGCGGGCGATGATCCCGATCACGGCCGCGGCCACACCGTAAAAGGCGTAGCGCATCCAGAGCAAGCCGCCATACTCCAGGTACCACGCCGACAGCGCGAGCACCATCACGAACGACGGCAGGACGAACGCCACTCCCACCGCGGTCGCGCCCAGGACCCCGGCACGAAGCCAGCCGAAGTAGATGGCGAGTTGCGCCGCAAGCGGGCCCGGGGCCAGCTGGGCCAGGGCCAGACCGTCTTTGTATTGCTTTTCGGTGAACCAGCGGCGCTCCTCGACCAGGTCGCGCTGCATGTAACCGGCGAGGGCGATGGGGCCGCCGAATCCGAAGGTGCCGAGACGGAGGAAGTAGAGTAGGAGATCGCGCACGAGCAGTAAGATATCCTTCACCGGCTGTCCTATCCCTCGGAACCCGCTAGCTTAGGACGAAGGCGCCCCGATAGCCCGGAGATCCTTCTGTACCTCTCGCATCCCAGCGTTCTGGCGGTGTCCGTCCTCGGGTTCTTCCTCGGGATGCGGCACGCGACCGATCCCGACCACGTGATCGCGGTGTCGACCATCGTCTCCAGGCACCGGAGCATCACCGGCGCGGCCGTGATGGGGATCCTCTGGGGCGTGGGCCACACGCTGGCCATACTGGCGGTCGGCATGGGTATCATCCTGCTGGGGTGGGTCATTCCTCCGAGGGTCGGTCTCTCGCTCGAGTTGTCGGTGGCTGGGATGCTCATCCTGCTAGGGGCCATGAATCTGACCGGCGTGCTCCAGCGAATCACCGAGGCCGTGACGCCGATGGGGGCCCCGCCGGGCGCCCTGCACGTGCATCCCCACGCCCACGGCGACTACGTCCATACCCACGCCCACCAGCATGACCCAGAAGTGCACCCGCACGCGCCCGACCAGACGTCGCTGGCACGGCTCGACCGGAAGTTTGGTGGACTCGGTCTGTATCATATGGCGCGACCGCTGATCGTAGGCGTCGTCCATGGGCTGGCCGGCTCGGCGGCGGTGGCGCTGCTGG
Source organism: uncultured Gemmatimonadales bacterium (assembly GCA_963812755.1). Taxonomy (GTDB): domain Bacteria; phylum Gemmatimonadota; class Gemmatimonadetes; order Gemmatimonadales; family GWC2-71-9; genus CAVVWJ01. The sequence continues at coordinate 220,770 of CAWEWK010000008.1, forward strand.
TGCTGGCGACCATCAGTGGTACCGCCTGGTCTCTCTTGTACCTGCTGCTGTTCGGCCTCGGGACCATCGTGGGAATGATGCTCATCACCGCCGGGCTCGCCTGGCCGCTGGTGTACGCCGGCGCGCGGTTTCCCCGGCTGCCCCAGCGGCTGCGGGTGGCGTCGGGCGTCCTCAGCTTTATCTTCGGGCTGGCGCTGGCGTACCAGATCGGGGTGGTGAACGGGTTGTTCAGCGCGGATCCGAGCTGGACCCCACGGTAGTCTGAGGGTCAGGGGTCACCGACGACGAGGGAGACGGTGATTCGTCCGCGGCCGCCACTCTTGTTTGGGATTGGGTGTCCCTAAGGCCGTATTGGCCTCCTCCCAATTGATCGCATAGTTGAAGAGCCAGTCCTGCGACTGCCTGGCGAATCGCTTCAGCACGATCGGCAGCACGGCATCGCGGAGCGCCCGCGCGATCGGCCCCGGCATCTTGTTGCGATTCATCCGAGCCGCCCAGGCAACGACACGCTCCACCCGCGGGCGGCGCAGCCGCTCGAAGGCGGCGAACGCGCTGTCGTTATCGGGCAGGTCCCGCAGACACCGCGCCAGCTCGACGGCGTCCTCGATCGCGAGAGAGGCGCCCTGTCCCGACGTAGGCGACGCGGCGTGGGCCGCATCGCCGATCATGACCATCGGTCCGCGCGACCACCGCGGCACCCGCGGCATATCGTGCTGGTTGGTGACTGCCAGCACGCTGCTATTGCGGATGATGTCGACCGCCGGCCCGGCGTCACCCCGAAACAGCTCGATGAGGAGCTCCTTCCATTGCTCGGGTGCCGCCGCCAGCTCCGCCCTGGAGAGCTCCGTCGCCCGGGGCGGATTGGCGAACCACCAGACCTCCCCAGCAGGACTGACGACATAGCCGAAGAAGGCGTGTTGGCCGAACGTCATGATGTATTCGCCGGGCCGGCCGCGAGGCACCTCGGCTCGGCTGTAGCCTCCGATGTTGCCCAGGCCGGTATAGCGGGGCAACGGCGCGCTCCGGTCGATGGTCCGCCGGGTTCGGGAGTGGATCCCGTCCGCGCCGATGAGCAGGTCGCCGGCGGCGGCGGTTCCGTCCTCGAAGCGGGCGACCACGCCGCCATCGGGGGTGGGCGAGGCATCGACCAGTCGCTTGCCATGCACGATCTCGATGCCTCGACCGCTCGCCTCCTCGTAGAGGACCCGGTAGAGATCGGGGCGCCGGATCGTGTGGGCTACCGTGCCGTCGCTCAAGGTGCCGCCGATGGGAACCTCACCCAGCGGTCGGCCGGTGCCGCTTTGGAGTCGAATGCTCTCGGACGGGAAGCCCGCCGCCATCACCGGCGTGTGGAGGTCGATGCTGCGCAGGGCGGCCAGCCCGTTGACGGCCACCGTGAGGAAAACGCCGGCGCCTCCGGCGTCCCCGGGATGGGCCTCGAAGACGGTCGCCCCGATGCCGGCGCGTTGCAGCGCCATCGCGGCGGTTGGTCCGGCGATACCGCCTCCGATGACCAGGGCATGCTTAGGCCTGCCCATTGCGGCCCCCTTCCCTGTCCGCCCGGCCTTTCACCAACACCTTCCAGAGCCAATCAGAGACCAGCCACAGCAGGGTGCCGGCGGCGTCCCGACCGATGGGCCGGACCCGCGTGTTCTGGAACGCGAGCAGCTGCCACCCGTCATCACGCCGCACCGCGACCAGGGTCTGGATCGAATCGCGCTCGGGCGTCGGGCGGGACTGCCCCGGCATGATGGTCCCGCCGCGGGCGTGCGGCACCGCGACGTCGGGCGCCGGAAACTCGACGTCGGTGACCGTGCCCACCAGCCGGGTGCCCTTGAGGTAGGTCTGCAGGAGCGGCTCGTGGTACTGGGCGATCTGAGCCCGCCCGGTAAAGTGGGTGCCGTCGAAGCCGATCAGGTGACCGTCCTCCGCCCATGCCGCCGCAAAGGCGACCCCACTCCCCTGGTTCCAGCCGTCCATCGCCTGCCGGTACAGCGCGCGAATCGCCTGCTCGTCGCTCTGGACCGCCCGGTCCAGCGTGCTCACTGCCTTGTCCATGGCCTGATGTCCCCTTACGTTGTGTTTGTCTCACGTACAAAGTATCTTATTTGCTAAGATATCAATACACTAAGGGAGATGCCTGGCCATGTCAAGAGCGGGGGTGGATGACCGGCTCAACCGCCTGATGCGCGACCTAAGTACCGAGACCATCCTGCTGCACCAGTCAATCGCGGACCGGCTGGGGTTGAACGTGACCGACCACAAGTGCCTGGGTTTTCTGCTCGATGCCGGCGAGCCGATCACGCCCGGGCAGCTCGCCACCCTGACCGGCCTCACGACGGGGGCCGTCACCGGGATCGTGGACCGGCTGGCCAAGGCGGGGTTCGTCCGGCGCAAGCGGGACCCCGATGACCGGCGGCGGGTGATCCTCGAGCTCAATCTCGACAAGGTCCAGCGACAGGTGTTCCCCGTGTTCGAGCAGCTGGCCAAGCGCATGAGCGCGCTCGCCGCGTCCTACAGCAACCGCGATCTCGCAACGATCATGGATTTCATGCAACGGGGGGTGGAGGTCTCGCGGGAGTACCGGGCGAAGATACAGGGCTCTCCGCCGAACGCTTAGCTGCCTCGAGAGCCACCCAGCAGCAGGCCCGCGATCCCGGCCAACACGATGACCAGCGGCTCCGGGATGCGCTTCTGGCGGAGCAGGAGGAAGGCGGCGATGGCGATCGCGGCGGTCGGAAGGTCGATGATCGCCCTTCGGCCGAGGACGTATCCCGCCCCGGCGATCGCGCCGGCGGCGGCAGCCGTAATCCCGTCCACGAACGCCCTGATCTGCCGGTTGTCGGCAAAGCGATGGTAGTACGGGGCGCCGAGGACTGTAAAGAGATAGACCGGAAGAAAGACACCCACCGCGGCGAGGGTCCCGCCCAAAGGGCCGGCGACGAGGTAGCCGATGAAGGCGACGGTAATCACCACCGGCCCCGGAGTGATCATCGCCACGGCGATGGCGTCCAGGAATTGCCGCTCGGTGAGCCACCCGAACCGCTCCACCACCCCACCGTGAAGGAACGGCACGATGGCGAGCCCGCTGCCGAAGATCACGGCGCCCGCCTCGGCGAAGTACCAGGTGATGGTCCAAAGGGTGCCTGCGGCAGCCGGTCCATGAAGCCCCGAGACCAGCCAGGGAGGAAGCCCTGCCACCCAGATGACCGGCGCCCGACCATTGGTTCTGGGCGGTGCGCGGACCAGCAGGACCACCAGCCCGCTGAGCAGGAATACCCAGACGATCTCCGCCTCGGTCCAGCCGGTGACCACCGCATTCACCGCGAAGACGGTCCACAGGAGGACGTCGCGCTCGAGCGTCATGCGGGCGAGCTTGACCGCGCTGCGGGCGATGATCCCGATCACGGCCGCGGCGACACCGTAAAAGGCGTAGCGCATCCAGAGCAGGCCGCCATACTCCAGGTACCACGCCGACAGCGCCATCACCATCACGAACGACGGCAGGACGAACGCCACTCCCACCGCGGTCGCGCCCAGGACCCCGGCCCGAAGCCAGCCGAAGTAGATGGCGAGTTGGGCCGCAAGCGGGCCCGGGGCCAGTTGGGCCAGGGCGAGACCGTCTTTGTATTGCTTTTCGGTGAACCAGCGGCGCTCCTCGACCAGGTCGCGCTGCATGTAACCGGCGAGGGCGATGGGGCCGCCGAATCCGAACGTGCCGAGACGGAGGAAGTAGAGTAGGAGATCGCGCACGAGCAGTAAGATATCCTTCACCGGCTGTCCTATCCCTCGGAACCCGCTAGCTTAGGACGAAGGCGCCCCCGATAGCCCGGAGATCCTTCTGTACCTCTCGCATCCCAGCGTTCTGGCGGTGTCCGTCCTCGGGTTCTTCCTCGGGATGCGGCACGCGACCGATCCCGACCACGTGATCGCGGTGTCGACCATCGTCTCCCGGCACCGGAGCATCACCGGCGCGGCCGTGATGGGGATCCTCTGGGGCGTGGGCCACACGCTGGCCATACTGGCAGTCGGCATGGGTATCATCCTGCTGGGGTGGGTCATTCCTCCGAGGGTCGGTCTCTCGCTCGAGTTGTCGGTGGCTGGGATGCTCATCCTGCTAGGGGCCATGAATCTGACCGGCGTGCTCCAGCGAATCACCGAGGCCGTGACGCCGATGGGGGCCCCGCCGGGCGTCCTGCACGTGCATCCCCACGCCCACGGCGACTACGTCCATACCCACGCCCACCAGCATGACCCAGAAGTGCACCCGCACGCGCCCGACCAGACGTCGCTGGCACGGCTCGACCGGAAGTTTGGTGGACTCGGTCTGTATCATATGGCGCGACCGCTGATCGTAGGCGTCGTCCATGGGCTGGCCGGCTCGGCGGCGGTGGCGCTGCTGGTGCTGGCGACCATCAGTGGTACCGCCTGGTCTCTCTTGTACCTGCTGCTGTTCGGCCTCGGGACCATCGTGGGAATGATGCTCATCACCGCCGGGCTCGCCTGGCCGCTGCTGTACGCCGGCGCGCGGTTTCCCCGGCTGCCCCAGCGGCTGCGGGTGGCGTCGGGCGTCCTCAGCCTTATCTTCGGGCTGGCGCTGGCGTACCAGATCGGGGTGGTGAACGGGTTATTCAGCGCGGATCCGAGCTGGACCCCGCGGTAGTCTGAGGGTCAGGGGTCACCGACGACGCGGGAGATGGTGATTCGTCCGCGGCCGCCACTCTTGTTTGGGATTGGGTGTCCCTAAGGCCGCATTGGCACTATTTTCCAGCACTATTGCAGTTCCAAGCTAGCTGTGCCTATACGGGTCCGTAGCTCAGTTGGATAGAGCGCTTGCCTCCGGAGCAAGAGGTCGCGCGTTCGAGTCGCGCCGGGCCCACTCTGGAAGGTCTTTCCCCGCCTCACTTTGCGTGTTGGCGGGGTTTTCGTCTTGTTCTGCTGCCCTTCCTTTTATGACACTCTTTATGTCAAATCCCAGGCTAATCAGCTGGTCACCGAGCCGCTCGTAATGCTGGTCTCCCCGAAGCTCCACCATCCATGACCGATGCCTGACCGTGCCGAGGTGGGCGTAGACCCTGCGCACCATCTCCTCGCTGCCGTGGCCAAGCTCGCAGTTCACTGTGCAGAGGCTCACCGGCGCGCCCGGTCGAGCCGAGCTGGATGCAGGTCGCCTTCGCAACCTTTCCACCAGCTCCACCGGCTTCGTGTGACCCTGCCGCATAGGCTTGCTTGACATCCGCTTGACGGTGTTGGGATACGGTTGTCCGGGTATTCAGAACTGATCCAACCCACACCAAAGGGGATCCCCTCATGCGAGTCCTTCGTGGAGCGTTGATCGCTGCCATGCTGCTGGGCTGCGACGACGCGAGCAGCGGACCGGTACAGCCAGAGACCGAAGTCACATCGTCCGGTTCGGTACAGAGCAGCACGGGTGCCGCCGCTGTGACCAGTGATCCTGTCCAACCCACCCGCGGGTTCTTTTTTGCTGGCCCGCCAGGTGGCACTTTCATAGGCACCGGCTTCACCGAGATCACCACGCTCTCGCTTCCAGCGGGAAAGTACATTGTCAACGCCAGCGCCGTTCTGAGCTCGAACGACCCAGAACACCGTTTCGTAGATTGCACGTTCACAATCGGCGACGCCAACACCGGCGAACTCTCGAGGGGAATGGTGGGTGGAACCGGCTTTGACACTTTCGTCTCGCTCCCGCTCACGATTGGGTTCACTAGCAGCACGAGGACAGACCTTGCGGTGGCCTGCAGATCCGACGTTCCGGGTGTAGTCTTTTCGCAAAGCAGCCCGGTCACGGCTATTAGCGTTGATCGCTTAACGGTGATCCAACCGTAGGGCAGGCGAGCACGGATAATTGCCGGCGAGGGTCAAATGGAGCCATGCCACCTTTGATCCTGCGCCGGAGTTCCGTCCACAGTCCGTCAAGGGTGCCGAGAAGTTTCGGAGAGCGGTAGTCGAACCGGCGGGGGGCGTACATGCGATAGAGGACGTCGTTGGTCCCCAACCTGGACGACTCGGGGATCTGTGGTACCCAGCAACCACGAGCTGGCGCCCTGCAAGTGCCAGCTCGTGTGCGTTATGACACTCTTTATGACGATCCCCGCTGGCGATGGCGAGCGACCGTCAGCGACTCTTCCCTTCCTCGCTCGGAGAATCGGCGCCAGGTGACGGGAGCTGACGCTTGGGCCTGCGCTCCGGAGCAAGAGGTCCCGGTCGAGTCGCGCCGAGGCCATGACGCAGAATCCTCTGCCCCGCCGCGGGCTTCTCTCTTGGGGATTCACGACTTCCTCCGTGAGTGTCTACGGATCCGCTTGAAATCCGCTTGACAGAGAGACTCCATCCTCAGGGGTGATCTTGGACGAGGGTCTCTTCGGGAGGAGGCGAACATGTCGAACGAGCGAACTAAAGCGCGCATGGTCATCACTTTGTTCACTGCCACCACGGTGTGCGGGACGGTGGCATGCACGTCCGAGGAAACCCCGGCTGAGCCCTCTGTTGGCGCGAACTTGGCCCGCTCCGCCCCTGGGGAGTACACCGAGGTGGATCTAGGCACGCTGGGCGGGGAGGTAACTCAGGGACTCAACCCCGTAGCTCTTGGAATTAACCCATCAGGCCAAGTGGTGGGCGTAAGCCTGACGGCGGGCTCGGAGCTCCATGCGTTTCTTTGGACGAAGGGAATCATGACTGACCTGGGCACCCTAGGCGGGAACGCTAGTACAGCCTTTGACATCAACCCCGCGGGAGAGGTGGTTGGCCAGGCCAGGATCGCAGGACCACCCATACGCGCCCACGCATTTGTCTGGGCCGATGGGGTAATGACCGATCTGGGCACTCTTGGCGGGGGCATCTTTACCCAGGCAACCGGGATCAACCCGAGGGGACAGGTGGTGGGTTTTGGCGACATTGGACCAGACTTAGAATTTGTCCACGCCTTCCTCTGGGAAAAGGGCGTGATGACCGATCTCGGCACGCTCGGCGGAAATTGGAGTGAAGCCTGGGCGATTAACCCGGCGGGTCAGGTGGTTGGTAAGAGCGCGACGGCGGAGCGAGAGAGCCATGCTTTCCTCTGGTCGAAGGGTCAGATGACCGATCTCGGGACGCTAGGTGGGGGGTTCAGCCAAGCATTTGCCATCAATCCTGCGGGAAAGGTCGTGGGGGTGAGCACGCTGCCAAGCCAATACCAGCGCGCATTTCTCTGGGAGAAAGGTGTCATGACCGATCTGGGCACGCTGGGTGGCACCTTCAGTACGGCGACGGGCATCAACCCCGCAGGTCAGGTGGTAGGTTGGAGCGAGACGACCAACCAACAAATCCACGCCTTTCTCTGGGACCGGGGAGTGATGATCGATCTCGGCACACTTGGCGGATCCCTCAGCCAAGCCTTCGACATCAATCCGGCTGGCGATGTGGTGGGCGCGAGCCAAGTAGCGGACGGTGGGCCGGTTCACCCAACCCTCTGGCAGCGCAAATAGGCTCCCCAACCTGTTGTAGGCTCAGCATTGCGTTCGACCCGATGACGGGCTGACCGGGATTTGATGCAGACTGGATCAGAGCACTTGTCGGCCAGCATGGCGCATGGGCGAACATCCCTTGCCCGCTCGTGCGCTTCGACGAACTCACGAAGCCGTGGCATCGCCACGGCTTCCGCGCGCGCGGTGGAGGATTGACGCTGAACGGGATTTACGGGATTGCATTGCTCTTCTCGAGGAGAATGTCATTTCCTCTTCGATTCTTCGGCAGGAGCGGGAACTCGCGACAGTCAGAGAAGAAGGGAGTGTTCTCAACCAGTTGACCGAACCCGAGGACCGGGGTGCAGGATGAGCGAATTGGACCGTGACAGCGTTGTGCCGTTAACCCAAGCGCTTATGACAATCTTTATGACAATTCCCACTAGCGACGGCTAGCGCCAGCCACCGACCAGAAGACCTAAGTCGCGGTCATTCAGCGCCCCCTGGCGGTGGCTGGTGCTCAGGCCTGCGCTCCGGAGCAAGAGGTCGCGCGTTCGAGTCGCGCCGGGCCCACTCTGGAAGATCCTCCCCCGCTTCAACTTCGGTTGAGGCGGGGGGTTCGTTTTCGAGGCGGGCGTGATGCTCCAGGCGGCAAGCTGATCCCGAGCTGCTGACCAAAAAGGGGCGGAGCTACTTGCCCCCCTTTCGGCTACGCCGTCCGCGCGTCGAGCTGCAGCTCTTTGCGAATCCCGGCGTCCACCACGCCGGCAGGCGCAAATCTGCGAAGCAATCGCAGGCGGCTCGCGACCCCACCGGCTGTGTATCGGAGTTTCGGGCGAGCCGCGGTGGCAGCCTCCAGCACGACGTCGGCCACGACGCCCGGCTCGTCGGCAGCCGCGAGCGCTTCCTTCAGCTGCTTGCCCAAGGCCGCGCGAACCTCG
>CAWEWK010000009.1:0-108051 GCA_963812755.1 uncultured Gemmatimonadales bacterium
CTCAAGTCAGCGGGCGAGCTTACATGCGTAAGCCAACCCGCTGATTTCAGTTTTGTGTGCTGTAGCAGGACCCGATAGCCCCGGCCAGTGTGAGCCGGGACTATCGGACGACCGACCGCGAGATCCACGTCTCTGTTACTGTCCCGAGCTCTCACCCAGGGCGACGAGAAGCTCGTCCAGCTGATCGAACGTCTCGACCATTGCATCGGCTGCTCCGGTGCCGGCAGCGTCGAGCGCTTCCTTCGAAGGATAGCTCTCGTGCAGGACCACCAGCGTCTTGCCGCCCTTTTCCTCGAAGGTCACCGTGGTGACAGGCCCGCCCTCGCCACCTTCGTCATTGGTCCACGCGAGGCGCGAATACGGCTTCACTTCGACATACGTGCCGAAAAACGCGGCAGGCTCGGGGCCACCGAGGTCGAATACCAATCGGTACTTGCCTCCGACACGAGCATCCACCTCGCAGGACAGCAGGGTCATTCCCATCGACTTGGGCACCCACCAACGCTTGAGCAGCTCGGCCTTGGTAAATGCCTCGAACACGATGCGCGCCGGGCCGTTGATGGTCCGCGTGACAACCACCTCGCGGTCCGACTTCCGTTCCACCGTGGTGCGGTTCTTCACGGGGCCGGGCTCACTTTCGATTCTTGCGTTCATCGCTCTTCTCCTTTCGTGTCAGTTCCTCGACAACCTTGTCCAACTCGTCGAAGCGTTCGTCCCAGCGCTGGCGGTACCTCTCGAGCCACGCCGTCTCTTCCTCCAATCGGCGCGGGCCCAGCTGGCACGTCCGCACGCGCCCGATCTTCTTCGTGGTGACGAGCCCCGCCTGCTCCAGAACGCCGACGTGCTTCTTCATGCCCGTGAGCGTCATGTGGAACTTCTCGGCAAGGTCCGTGATCGAAGCGTCGGCTCGTCCGAGCTGCTCCAGAACGCCACGCCGCGTGGCGTCCGAGAGCGCGGCGAACGAAGTATCAAGTCGGGTCGTCATATACTGAACCATATGGTTCAGTATTTTAACGCAAGCGTTCGCGGCATGCAAGGGGTGGCCGCGGCGGAGAGTATGCCTATGACTCCTCTGAGTAGCCGAGCCGGTATTCTTGAAATCGGAATACTCGGACAGCAGGCGACAGCCTCAGTTCGTCAGACGCTTGAAAGTCAGGGCGCACAGGTCGGACTATACCAGGGGCCCAGGTCCGACACGACGATTGTACTGCGCTATGTACCCTGATGCATATAGTGTGCAAGATACTGGCTGAAGCCGTAGGTTCGCTTCGGGGGGGAGCGGAGCTAGTAGGCGGTCAGCCGCTCGCTCGGATGCATCAATCACCACGACCATCCGGTGCTTTCCGCGAGCTCAGGACGACCCCGAGGATAGCCCCCCACAGAATGCCGTTTAAGGGGAACGTTAGAGATACAAGCACCGCATATTCAGCCAGACCGCCCCGGAGCCCTAGCTCCTGAACGACAGGTATAATGGCGAACAGAGCCGGGAACCCCACTATGACCAACGAGTACCCCAGGAGCTCGGTGAACTCGTTGACCCGTGTCCCAAGCGCGATATAGAGTACCGCCAAGGTTATGCCGGCGAGAGCCCCAATTCTGGCCCCTCGCCACATCCTGCGCCCGATGGGTGCATCCAAGAGCGCCTCCGGTCACGGACCAGGCCAAGCCACATCACTGCGCTGCCGGCAGGGGCCGACTAAGCCTCGAAGATACCTCTTAACTTCCAGCGCCATACCTACCTCCACCACCAAGTGGCTGGAGAGGCAGACCCACAACCTCGGCGCCGTCCCGGCCGCGGCGATGATGAAGGAGTTTTTCGTCTGATCTGTCGATTTTCCCCCACCCCGTTCGACGGATAGGTAGAGCCTGATCGGCGCCCACCCCGGGCCCCCGGCTCCCTAGCCCAAGGAGGCCATATGCGCGTGATGGTGATCGTGAAGGCGACGAAGGAGGCCGAGGCGCAGAACACCCCCCTCGAGATGGAAGGCGCCGCCGAGATGTTCGAGGCGATGGGGAAGTACAACGAGGAACTGGTGAAGGCCGGGATCATGCTCTCTGGCGACGGGCTCAAGCCGAGCAAGTTCGGGAAGCGGATCCACTTCAGCGGCGCCAAGCGGTCGGTGACCGATGGCCCCTTCGCGGAGACCAAGGAGCTGGTGGCCGGGTTCTGGGTCTGGCAGGTGCGCTCGATGGACGAGGCGGTCGAGTGGGCGAAGCGGTGCCCGAATCCGATGCCGGGGCCGAGCGACCTGGAGATCCGTCCCTTCTGGGAGTCCGAGGATTTCGGACCGGAGATCGCCGCGCAGGTGAACGCGCTGCGCGAGAAGACCGCGAAGGGGGGCAAGTGAGCCTGTTCTGTCCCCCTCTGAGGGTGTCTGACGCGTAATAAGGGAGATCGAGGTTACCGGCCATGCGTCGGTCTTAAACCTGATCGGCCTCTTTCACGAGGTGACCATGCGTCATTTACGCTTCGTGTCCTTCTTCGCGGCGGCCGCCCTGGCGTGCACCCAGGATATACCTACCGTTCCATCGAGCCGGACCTACTCACTGCACGGCATGGAGTTGGACGCCGGGCCGGCTGAGCCCGAGCTGCACAGTAAAAGCATGAAGCTGCTCGCCAACGTGGCCCGATCGAACACCGAGACTCAGAGCGACATAGCCTTCGCCGGCCGGTATGCCTACGCTGGCAACTTCGCGGGCTTCCGAATCATTGATGTCTCCGACCCCGAGAGCCCAGCGATCGTGAGCACAGTAGCGTGCAACGGTGCTCAGGGTGACGTGTCGGTCTATGGCGATCTCCTTTTTCAGTCGGTAGACCGACCCCAGTCAAGCTCGGCGTGCAACAGCACCAGCGTGCACGGCAGTACACCCGACATGTTCGAAGGGATCCGCATTTTTGACGTCAGCAACCTGGCTGCGCCTGTCCACCTCGCGTCAGTAGCCACGGATTGTGGCAGTCACACTCATACCTTAGTGCCGGATCCGGCACACGGCGAGGTCCTGCTCTATGTGTCCTCGTATCCAGCTAACGCCTTCGAGGTTGGACCCAATTGCCAGCCGCCCCACGGTTACATCTCAATCGTTCACGTGCCCCTGGCCCATCCTGAAGCGCCTACTGTCTCCAAGTACCACCTGGATCCGGCTACGGAGGTCGACGGGTTCAGCGCCTGTCACGATATCGTTGTCTTTCTGGCCATCCATCGCGCCGCGGCCTCCTGCCTGACCGAGAACCAGATGTGGGATATTTCGGATCCCCGCAACCCGCAGTTCCTGTGGCGATTCGATGATCCGGCCTCCAATCGCAACGCGGGGGATCTGTGGCACTCCGCAGCCTTCAGCTGGGACGGATCCATAGTGGCTTTCGGGGACGAGTCCGGCGGCGGCGCCGAGAGCCGCTGCACCGACCCGGGTGACAACCATGGGCGGGTCTGGTTCGTAAACGTGGCTACCGGGGCGCTGCTCGACACCTACAAGATCCCCCGAGCCGAGCCCTCGTTTTGTACCGTTCACTACTTCAACTTCATCCCGCTCCCCGGAGGACGAAAAGTGTTGGTGTCGGCCTGGTATACCGGAGGCACTTCGGTGGTGGACGTCGACAAGCTGCTCGCCGGCGCCAGCGAGGCGGAAGCTGAAATGGGCTTCTACCGCCCGACCGAGGCCGTCACCTGGTCCTCGTACTGGTACAACGGCTTCATCTACACCAACGACATCATTCGTGGGGTGGACGTGATGCTGCTGAGTGACAAGACTCGGGCAGGCACACGAAAGCTGTCGGTGTCGAATCCCCAGACTCAGGAGCAGATCTTTTAAGCTTGACTCGATCGATCACTTCTGAAAGGAGGGCGGCGCCGGTCGTGGCGTCGCGGAGCTTGGGCAAAGCCATAGCCCTCGGTCTCTATAATCGCGGGATCTTGAGAGCGGTGTACGTCTGCTCAAGGTCGGCGACCAGTCGTTTGAATCCGGGGTCCTCGCGCAGGCTTTCGAGATAGGGATCCACCCGGAAGAAAGGCCAGCAGGCGAAACCTGTCTCAACGCTGCGTTCCAGCCACGCCATCGCCGTATCCGTTTCCCCGAGTACCGCATGAACGCAGGCGATGTTGTAGTACGTATGGTGCGTGTGGCCGAAGGAACGCGGGGAATCGAGGGCGCGACGAACACACTGGAGGGCGAGGTCGGCTTGACGGCGCGCCGTCAAGCGTGGGACTTCGGTGTGATGAATACCCCTTTTCTGGATTCCTCAAGGAGACCAGGGAGGACGATCGTCTTGCCGCCGTTCGGCGTGGATGATCGAAAGCGCCACAAACGCTCGCGTGTCTTCGAGCTACCGCGCCCCGAGCGCCCGGTCGAGGTTGAAGGCGGCGCTGATCAAGGCCAGGTGAGTGAACGCCTGCGGGAAGTTGCCCAGGGCTTCGCCGCTGTTGCCGGTCTGCTCGCCATACAGGCCGAGGTGGTTGGCATAGCCGAGCATTTGCTCGAAGAGCAACCGGGCGTCTTCCAGCCGTGCAGGGTCGGTGCGGCCGGCACGAGTCAGCGCCTCGACCATCCAGAAGGAACACATGTTGAACGATCCTTCTCGGCCCGACAGGCCGTCCGGGGCGGCGACGGGGTCGTACCGGTAGACCAGGCCGTCCGCCGCCAGGCCGCCCGCGGCGACCGGCCGGCGGATCGCGTCCAGGGTGCTGAGCATGCGAGGGTCGTTGGGAGCCATGAAGAACACCAGCGGCATGAGCAGGGTCGATGCGTCCAGGGCCTCCGAGCCGTAGGCCTGTACGAACGCCTGGCGGCGCACGTCCCAGCCTTTAGCCATGACCTCCTCATAGATCTCGTCGCGCACCGCCAGCCAACGTGCCCGGTCGGCCGGGAACGAGCGCTTGTCGGCTAGTCGCAGGCTTCGGTCCAGGGCCACCCAGGACATGACCTTCGAAAAGACGAAGTGTTGCCGGCCGCCGCGTACCTCCCAGATGCCCTCATCCTCCCGTTTCCAGTTGTTGCACAGCCAATCCACGAGCCGCCGCAGCAGCGTCCACGAATCGTAGCCGACCGGCTCGACGTACTTGTTGTGGAGGTACACCGCATCCATCAGCTCGCCGTAGATGTCCAGTTGCAGCTGCCGATGCGCCGCGTTGCCGATCCGCACCGGCCGCGATCCCCGGTAGCCTTCCAGGTGATCGAGCGTCTCCTCCGGCAGTCCCGCCCGGCCGTCGATGCCGTACATGGGCTGCAGGGGACCGGCCTCCTGGCCCTCCGGCTCTTCCCAACGGTCCCTGAGCCACTCCCAGAACCGGACCGCTTCCTCGGTAAAGCCGATGCGAAGCAGGCCGTACAGCGTGAACGCGGCGTCGCGGATCCAGGCATAGCGGTAGTCCCAGTTGCGTTCTCCCCCAATCGCCTCGGGCAGGCTGCAGGTCGGGGATGCGATGATCGCTCCGCTCGGCTCGAAGGACAGCAGCTTCAGCGTCATGGCAGACCGGCACACCATCTCCCGCCAGCGCCCGGTGTAGGTGCACTTCGAGAGCCAGCGCCGCCAGTAGGCGACGGTCTCGCGGAACAGCTCTTCCGCCTCGAGCACATCAGGGCAGCGTCCGGGCCGGTCCTCGGGGTCAATGCGGCTCAGGACGAATGTGACTTTCTCACCCTCTCTGAGCGTGAAGTCCGTGACCACGCCGTCGCCGTCGAGCCGCAGCGGCACGGGCGCGGCCAGGCCGAGGCTCAGGCCCGGCCCATCGAAGCGGGCGCCGTCCCCCACCAGCCGGGCCTGGTGGACACCGCGGGCGTAGTCGAACGCGGGTCGACACTCCAGACGGAAGGCCACCTGGCCGCGGACGACCGCAACCCTGCGGACCACTTCATCCGGCACCTTGCGGGTGCCGCCGACCGGCATGTAGTCCTCGATCTGACCCACGCCGTCGTCGTGCAGGAACCGCGTGACCAGGATGGCAGTGTCCGGCCAGTAGAACTGCTTTCGGCGGAAGTCATCGCCGGCTGGGGCGATGCGAAAGCGCCCGCCCTTCCGGCAGTCCAGGATGGCGGCGAAGACGCTCGGGGAATCGAAGTGCGGCAGACAGAGCCAGTCGAGGGAGCCGTCCATACCCACGAGCGCGGCGGTGCGCAGGTTGCCAATCAACCCGTAATCCTCGATCGGCTGGTAGCCTGATTCCATCGCAGGGTTCTCCCTAGGGTGTTACGGGTGCGAGCTGCCAGCCGAACAGGTTCTTCGCCTTGATGATCTCCGCGACCGTGGCCGGTACCATGTCTTCCCAGGAAGGGTCCTGCCTCTCGATTCGGCTCAGGACATCGGGTGTGCGAATCGACAACAAGGACTCGTCGTAGCCGCGAATCTGCTCGATGCGGCCCATCTCCAGCAGCATCGCGCGCAGGTGTTGCCAGGGTGACTGTATCGGAGCCTGCTCCAGCGACCGTATCTCGCCCGTGACGGGGTCACGGGTCGGGTAGACGTACATCTTCACGGAGCGTTTGAAGAGGCGTCCCGCCGACTCGAGAACGCCACCCGGCAGCTCGGTATAGTACTTCTCGTCGGCGATCTGGCCGATGGTAGGCAGCCCGACCGCGATCCCGATCAGCCGGTCGGTGTAACCAGCGAGGTAGTCGGCAAGCTGGTAATACGGCTCGAATCGCGAGATGAGGACGTCCAGGCCCAGAGCCCTCAGGATGTCCGCCCGGGCCAGGAAGTCGGCGTGGTCGATAGCAGGCCCCGGGCTGAGGCTGCGCAGGGTCATCTCCGCCAGCACCACCGGCTGCTCCCCCCGGACGCTCGGCTCCTCGACGAATTGCTGCATCGCCCGGTTGAGCAAGTCGAGCGTAAGCTTCGTGGCGGGTCGGAAGCTCCCCCGCTCGACCAGGATCGCCTTCTTGTAGAGGACCTCCGACGGCTGAACGACTTCACCGCTCGCGGTGAACATGGCGGCGTCAGTCAGCCCTCGCTCCACGAGCTGCAAGCTCATGAGCCGGTTGTCCACACGCGGGAAGGCCGGACCCGAGAGCTTGATCACATCGACCTCGACCCGCTCGCGCGACAGATCGTCCATCAACGAGGCGATCAGCTCGGCCGGGTCCTCACGCCGGAAGAAC
This sequence comes from uncultured Gemmatimonadales bacterium, assembly GCA_963812755.1. Taxonomy (GTDB): domain Bacteria; phylum Gemmatimonadota; class Gemmatimonadetes; order Gemmatimonadales; family GWC2-71-9; genus CAVVWJ01. Next base: position 7,090 of record CAWEWK010000009.1, read on the forward strand.
GCCCCGTATATCAGGTTGACGCCGAGTACGCCGAGTGCCTCCTGCTCTCGCGCGGCTGTCGAATCGAAGAGGTGTGCATGAAGGATGATCTCGGACGGCCCCTCGTGCGGCCGGGTTTGGAACCTGACGCCCAGCCATCCGCGTCCGTTGCCCGGGTTCCGGTAGCTGCGCGTCGCCACGGTGTCGGCGAAGGCGAAGAATCGCCTGGCGTCGCCATGCGCCACCTCCAGCCCCTCCCGTAATTGCCCGAACTCCTGCTCGAGCATGGCTTCCAGGCGTTGCCGGCTGACGTAGCGTTGCGCGCGGCCGTACAGCGCGTCGCTGACCGCCATGTCGTAGGCGGAAATGGTCTTCGCAATCGTTCCTGCGGCGCCGCCCACCGAGAAGAACCAGCGGGCGACCTCTTGGCCGGCGCCGATCTCGGCAAAGGTGCCGTACGTCGTCCCATCGAGATTGAGGGATAACGCCTTTTGCCGCGTGGTTGCAGCCGCGTCAGCCATGATGATTGCCTCCTTTCCCATCGCCCGCAGCGTTTCCTTCATGGTATGCTCGCTGGGCGTCGGGTGCTACCTGGTGAGGCTCGCGGGAGTATGGCGGAGACGAGCTTGCGGGTCGTACCCGATCTGCGTACGAATCTACCCTTCACGGGTACTTTTCCCTCCATCACGGGCAATGGAACCTGAGTGAATCATGCAGATCAGAGCCTACGCGATCAGAGAGCAAGGCGGCACGGCGGAGCCCTTCCTGTATGAGAGGACTCTCGGCGAACGTGACGTCCTGGTGAGGATCACGCACCGTAGCCTCGCGAGGGGCGACATCCAATACATCGATGATGATTGGGGTGACGCGCGGTTTCCGCTGGTCCCCGGCCACGAGATCGTTGGAATCGTCGAAGAGGCCGGTTCCGAGGTCGCCGACCTGCACACCGGCGATCGCGTCGGTATCGGGTACCAGCAGGAGGCGTGTTTCGACTGCTCCTTCTGCAAGCTGGGCACCGAGCAACTCTGCGCCAGTCAGAAGGTCATTGCCGTCGACCGTTACGGCGGCCTGGCCGAGCACATCATTGTCGATGCTCGGTTCGCCTTCCGGCTCCCGCCGCAGCTCGATTCGGCCACCTCAACCCCTCTGCTCTCGTCCGGCCTGACGGTGTACGCAGGCATTCTCCGGGCCGGACTGGCCGACGGTTCTCGAGTGGCGGTGCTGGGCGCCGGAGGGCTCGGTCACCTGGCCATACAGTTCCTCCACAAGATGGGGCACCGCGTGACGGCGTTTTCGCATTCGCCAGCCAAGAGAGCGCTGATCGAGCGGCTGGGAGGCGCATTCGCGGACAGCTCGGACGCGGAGCGCCTGACCGAGTACCAGGGGGAGTTCGACTTCATCCTCTCGACGCTGAATGTCGCCTTCGACATTGACTCCTTTGTGAGAATGCTGACGCCACAGGGCCAGCTCTGCCTGGTGGCGTCGCCGTTGAAGCCGCTGTCGCTGAGCGGCGGGCTATTGAACAATTCTCGGCGATCCATCTATGGGAACTACATCGGGAGTCGTGCGGATACCACGCAGATGCTCGCGTTCTCCTCGAAGCATGGCATCGCGGCTATCGTCGATGTCATGCCGCTCGCACGAGTGAACGAAGCCATCGAGCGGGTCAGGAGAAGAGATGTCGCGATGGGTCTCGTGCTGGAGAGCTAGGATCCGTTCCCCGCGCAGTCCACCGGGTCACGCTCGGGCAACGGGCGATGGCTACCATATGCTCGGCAGTCGATCCAGTCCCAGCCCGCCGAGGAGATGGTATGCCAAACGCTCGTTTGCTGCGCTCTGCTGCCTTCGCCGGACTGCTGGCGAGCGTTTTGGTCACCCCGACCGCTAACGCCCAGCGCTCAGACCTGCGTCAGTCGCCTTGGACGCTGACCGGCTCGCTCGAGATGTTGCGCGTCGGGCCAGAATCGTGGGGCTCAGGGCCCGCGTTCGGCATCCGCCGCGACTTCGGACCCACGTGGGGTGTCGAGCTCCGCACTGCCTTACCGGCGTTCGGCTCTACTGGTGGGGGCGGTGCTGCGATTGATCTCGCGGCCACCTACACCAGCGTCAAGGGAGCCACTGAACTCGGAGGTGCCCTCGGCGCTACCGGGTTTCTAGTGGGGGATGATTCTGAGCTGACGGACGGTGGCATCGGACTCTACCTCGCAGCGCACGCGACGCGCTGGCTCACCCCTGCCTTCGGCCTTACCGTCGGCGCCAACCTTCGCACTGCCAGCGACGCCTACCCTGGGGTCTACGGCGGCATGGCGGTGCGCTTTTGACTATTCGGCGGGAGGTGCTTCCGCACTGTGGGCCGCGACTCAAGGCGCGCGGCTTACTTTCTCGGCTCCGCCGCCAGCCGCTCGAGACCGTCCTGCGCCGCGGCCACATGAGGCCGGAGCTCGGGGTCTGCGTGACGCCATGCATCGACTACGTATTGGTACAGACCGGCGGCCTGGTCGCGATCCCCCAACCGCTCCGCGACGCGCGCCCGGTTCAGCCTCCCGAGCACGAGGAGGGGGCTCCAGTCCCGGGCGCGAAGCCAGCGGTCGTAAATTGCCGCCGCTTCGCGGTCCTGGCCCCGAGCCGCCGCCAGTTCGGCCAGCGTGAATTTCTCGAAGAAGCAGCTGCTCAACGCACAGAGCGAATCCGGAAGCGCGGCGAGCATACGCAGCCCGTCGGTGGTGTCCCCTCTTGCGAGGACGAGATATGCGCGGGCCACCTCGGCCAGGTTGCGGAGATAGGCCTTTGCGACCGGGTTGGGGTACCTCCGAGCAGCTGCTACTACTTGGATCTCGAACCGCTTGAGCGCCACGGTATCACGATCCGCATACCACCACGCCAGCGCATAGCGGCGTCCGGAGGGCGGCCAGAGTAATTCTCCTGCGACCAGCGCTCGAACCATGATTCTGGCCGAATCCGGCGGGACTGCGCCGAGAAGAGCAAGATCTAAGACCGGATTGGACGGGTAATTTCCGCCGCTCGGAGAACCCGCTAAAATCGGAGAACCCGGTAAAGCAGCTCGCGCTTCCTGAAAATGACCTCGGAAGGCGAGGACGCCTGCCAAGATTCCCTTCTGAAAGAGGGAGTCGAACCATGACGGCGCACCGGCAAGGCTGTGGGTACCCGAAGCCAAGCTGCGTGCGAGCCGGATCGCCGCCTCGCCCGAGTCCGCCCAGCCGCTCAGGTCGAACACGGCCTGGGCCAGGGGCTCGGCAGCAGAAGTATCGATCAGCCTGGCCGCTTGGGTCGAAGCCGCCAGGGTAGGATCAAGGAGTAGGGCGTCCAGGCGAAACTGCTGAGTGTGGATGTCGGTCGATAAGAAATCGATGTAGGCCCCGGCATACTGCCTGGCTAGATCGAGCCTCCCCAGGCTGATGGCGAGGTCGATTGTGTGTTCGTACGGCGGACCGTACTCCGGATCGAGCTGGATGGCGCGGTCCAGGGTCGCGAGGATCTCCCCGTCGGTGAACTCCGCAGGGCTCCCCGTGTGGTACCTGACTTCCCCGATCACGTTCCAGACCTCGGGATCGTTGGGATTGAGCCGGGCAACCTGATCCAGCGCGGCGAAGGCGCGCCGGCGGTGGGCGAAATACGCCGTGTCATCCCATCCCATTCCCCATAGCAGCGAATCCATCACGATCAGGAGGCTGTCGCGGGTGGGAAGTCCTCGGTTGAATGCTGCGGCACGGAAGGCGTACACCTCGGGTGACAGGAAGGAGTGCGCTGTCAGTGAAATCCAACCCATGCTGAGCTGCATCCGGCGAAAGGCGAGAGCGAACGTACTGTCCAGGGCGATCGCAGCTCCATAGTGGGCCAATGCAGAGTCCCAGGCGCTCTGCCGGTAGAACTGCTCGCCGCGCAAGAATTCTTTCAGCGCCGGTAGGGACGTCCCACCGAACGCTGCCTGTCTGACCGCTCCAATGGGGCGATGGCGTCCGAGAGCACGGAGCAGGGCCACCGCAGTGGAATCAACCAATCGGTCCATGTGCGCCGAGGCGTCGCGAAGGTCGACCTCGCCCAGTGGTCGGTCGCCACCCACATCGAGGAGGGTCGCTTTGAGTCGCACCGAATCAGGCCCGCTTTCCGCCAACTGCCCGAACACCACAAGCTGTGCGCCCGTCCTGCGGCCCAGAGCCTTCGCCTCGGCGGGCTCGGCGCGGCCGTTCCAGCGGCGTATGGCTACCCTCGGCGACACCGCACGCAGAATTCCGGCACCGTCGAGGGCGTGCGAGAGGATATCCACCAGCCCCTCGCGCCACAGGTCGAGCTCTGGATCGAATACGTCGAAGGGCGCGACCGCTATCAAATTCGCGTCGAGGGATGGAGGATCAGTTTGACGGATCAGAAGCGTTCCCACTGCGGCTGCGCTGGCCACCCCGACTCCGGTGAGCCCTAGAATCAGTAGGCGACGCTGCCTCCGCTGTCGCTGCACACGCGGATCGCTCGCCGGCTGCGAAATGGCGCCCGCAGGCGCAGACAAGGCGGCTGAAAACTGAAGGGCAGTACTGAATCGGTCCGCCGGAGCCTTTGCGAGTGCGTGGTCGATGGCACGCTCCACCACCTCCGGCACCCCATCACGTATCACGTGCAAGCGCGGCGGCGGCCCACCGAATCGCCTTGCGATGACCGCCTGCGCGGTTGGGCCGGTGAAGGGTGGCTCGCCCGCGAGCATTTCATAGACTACGCAGGCTAGAGAGTAGATGTCGCTTCGTCCGTCGAGGTGACGCTCTCCTGCTGCCTGCTCGGGACTCATGTAGGCCGGGGTGCCCAGCGTGAGCCCGGTCTCGGTCAGCCGCTCGCCGCCGGACTGGCCTACCGCCCCGGCGATACCGAAGTCCGCCACAATCGCTTGGTCGTCCGTGAGCAGGATATTCTCGGGCTTGATGTCGCGGTGCACCACGCCATGGCTATGGGCGTAGGCCAGCGCCGAGGCCACTTGGCGGGCGATCTCGAGTGCCTCGTCAAGCGGGAGCTGCCTTTCACGGGCCAGCCGGTTCCGCAGCGACTCCCCTTCGACATAGGGCATGACGAAGTAGAGGAGGCCCCCTCCCTCGCCGGAATCATGCAGTGGGAGAATGTGAGGGTGCTGAAGCTGCGCTATGATCTCGATTTCGTGGAGAAAGCGCTCCGACCCTACTGCCCGGGCAAGCTCAGGGTGGAGTACTTTGATGGCGACAGGACGGTGATGCCGGCAGTCCTGTGCAAGGTAGACCGTGGCCATGCCGCCGCGGCCGAGCTCCCGCTCGATCACGTAGCGGTCGCGCAGGGCGTCGTTAAGGAGCAAGTCGACTGTGGTCACAGCAAAGCCTGGCGGGGATGACAGAATGTGTAGTAGATGATCGCGATTGCCAGGAAATGTCGCTCGCCCTTAGGCTTATTCCGGATCAGTCAGCCAGGACCGCCGTAGTTTTGCGGTAGTTTCTCCGGCCAGGAGCGGGTAACCACAGCAGAGAAGCGGGCACCGATGCTCAGAAGGTGGCCGTTTACGAACAGGTTGTCCGAAATATCTGCCTGGGCGAGAGGACTCTGGATCAGGAGAGTCCTGGTTCGAGCCCAGGAGGGGCAATCAAGGCCGGAGAAAGCGCGGCCGTCTTTTTGTGGTTCGGTCTTCGGCTTGAGCCCAGGAGCCGGTGCAACCGCACCGGCCTTTTTCTCAAGCCAACCGTCGCAAATTTAGACAAAACGAAAGATCCCTTGCGTTTTTAGTTGCACTTTATTAAAATTATACTTGAATTTACTGAAACTCGCTTCTCAATGCCGTCTGCCCTTTGGCTCGACTATCTCAGCGACGAGGATCTCTCGTTCGTCAAGCGACTCGTCCTCGCCTCGGGCTCGCTCAAAGAGGTGGCGGCCGGCTACGGCATCAGCTATCCGACCGTGCGGCTGCGGCTCGATCGCCTTATCGCCAAGATCAGGATCATCGACAACGCCGACATTCACAGCGAGTTCGAGCGCGTCCTGCGCGCTCAACACGCCGAGGGACGGATCGATGCGGAGACGCTCAAGACACTGCTGGGGGCGTACCAGAAGGACCTCGAGCGCACGAGGCGCGACAGTCGCACTGCTTAGTCTGCCAATCGCGTGGATCGCCCTCTCGGCGCAGGTTCAGGAGATCCGATGGGATGAGCTCCAGCGTGAGGGGAGGTTGTCGGTCGGCTCGGTGCTTCCGCCAACGGCGGAAGCACCGTTCAGCAGTCTGAAGATCGACGGTGGCAGCGGAGCGCCAGTGACCCTCGCAATCATCGAGCGTCCAACGATCAAAGGGCAGCGGTATGCGGTGACCGGGCAGGTGCGCTACGAGGGCGTCGAGGGTACCGGCTATCTGGAAATGTGGAGTCACTTTCCGAACGGCGGCCAGTACTTCTCACGGACCCTGGCCGACGTCGGGCCGATGATGAAGCTGCAGGGCAGTTCGGGATGGCGTCAGTTCTCGCTGCCCTTCGATGCGACGGGTGCACCACCACCAACCCGGCTCGTTGTCAACGTTGTGCTTCCCGGGCGTGGACTCGTCTATCTCGGACCACTTCAACTGGTCGACGGCATTCCGGACGCCAACGGGGCGTCAGGCTCACTCGATCGCGCGGCCGGGCTCATCGGCGGCGTTGCCGGCGGCCTGGTCGGCTGCCTCGGTGCACTCATCGGGGTACTCGCGTCGCGCGGCCGCGCGAAGCGGTTCGTCACGATCGCGATTGTCTCCCTGGCTATCGGAGGGACATTGGCGTTTGCGGCCGGTGTCGTCGCCCTGAGCCGCTCACAGCCTTACGCCGTGTATTATCCGCTGCTGCTCATCGGATTCCTCGCGACGGTCATTCCGCTCGGCCTGAGGTCCTCTATTCGCCGGCGATACGAGGAGGTCGAGCTGCGGCGGATGCGCGCGCACGATATGGGATGAGTGCGCCGCGGCAACGTCCTGCTGCGTAACGATCTCCTCACGGCCCGTCTCTCCTCTGTATTTTCGCTTCCAACCTTGCCGCTCGGTGTTCAGCAGACTCGCGTAGTCATGATCCAGCAGGCATCATACCAGCATGTGATCGATACTTGACACAACCCAGGAGGCAGTCATGAGCACCACCGCGACCCGTAGTCAGGGCACAACCCCCGACGCCCGCGTCGGGAAGGTCGATTTGAAGCTCGAGGTGGTCACCATCCCCGTCTCGGATGTCGAGCGCGCGATGGAGTTCTATGGAGGTCTTGGCTGGCGGCTCGACGCCGACTTCACCACGGACGACGACCACGTGGTCCAGTTCACACCGCCGGGCTCCCAGTGCTCGATTCACTTCGGCACGCACCTCTCGACCGCCGCGCCCGGATCCGCCCAGGGCTTGTGGCTGATCGTCTCCGACATCCAGGCGGCACGGAAGGAGCTGATGGCGCGCGGCGCCGAGGTGAGCGAAGTGTTCCACTTCGCCGGGTGGAACCGCATCGCCCCCGACGCGCGGGTGAGCGGCCCCGCTCCGGACCGGCGCAGCTACGCGTCGTTCGTGTCGTTCAGTGACCCCGACGGCAACGGCTGGCTGGTGCAGGAGATCACGACCCGGCTCCCCGGGCGTGTGGCCGGCGACACGACGTACGCGTCGACGAGCGACCTGGCGCAGGCCCTGCGGCGGGCGGAGGCCGCGCACGGGCAGCACGAGAAGCGAACGGGCGAACGGGACCAGGACTGGCCGAGCTGGTACGCGGAGTACATGAGGCGCGAGCAGAGCGGCGAAGAGCTGCCGCTTTAAGATGAAACGGCTTCTTCTCGCCAGCCTACTGGTCACCGCCATGAGCACACCCACCAGAACCTCCGAGCTGGCTTCGCTCAGCTATGCGACTGAATGGATCAACTCGCCGCCGCTCACGGCGGAGGGCCTGAAGGGAAAGGTCGTGCTGGTTCAGTTCTGGACCTACTCCTGCATCAACTGGATCCGCACGATGCCCTATGTCCGAGCCTGGGAGCAGAAGTACCGGGACAAGGGATTGGTGGTGATCGGCGTGCACTCACCCGAATTCGATTTCGAGAAGCAGCTCCCCAACATCCGCTGGGGCGCGAAGCGCTACCAGGTGGACTATCCCATCGCGGTGGATAACGACTTCGCGGTCTGGCGCGGCTTCGGCAACCAGTACTGGCCGGCCCTATACCTCATCGATGGCAAGGGGAACGTCCGGCACCGTCAGTTCGGTGAGGGCGGGTACGAGGAGTCCGAGCGGGCCATTCAGCAATTGCTGGCCGAGGCGGGGGCTCGCGGGGTGGGGAAGGACTTGGCTTCGGTCGCCCCCAGTGGTGTCGAGACGCAGGCCAACTGGGCCGACGTCAAATCGCCGGAGACCTACGTGGGCACCGCGCGGGGTGAGAGCCGGGTGTCGTCACCGGCGCGGCTGCGGCTCAACCAGTGGGCGATGGGCGGCGAGTGGACAGTCCAACGGCAGGCCGCGGTGCTCAAGGAGGCAGACGGGCGGATCACGTATCGCTTCCATGCCCGGGACCTCAACCTGGTGATGGCGCCGGGAGCGGGAGGGAAGCCGGTGCGCTTCCGGGTCCTCATCGATGGGCAGCCGCCAGGCGCCGGCGCACGGCATCGATGTGGACGAGCAGGGCAGTGGGTCCGTCGCCGAGCCCCGGATGTATCAGCTGATCCGGCAGCCGGGATCCGTCGCCGACCGCCAGTTCGAGATCCAGTTTCTCGACCCGGGGGTGGAGGTCTTCGTCTTCACCTTCGGCTGACCGGAGGAGTGTACGACCAACGTCATGGACCCGACGAGTACGTCAGCGCCCGATTTCAATCGCCGTCGACCACGGACGGTTCTCTCCAATGGAGGCCCGGATGACAGTTCCCAACATCCTCTGCATCTGCGCTCTCGGTCTCGGTCTCGGTCTCGGGGTCGGCGGCGGCACGCACGACAATGGAAGACCCATCCATCCGGCCGTTTCGGATCAACGTACCGGACAAGGCACTAGCTGACCTGCGCCGGAGAATTCTCGCGACGCAGTGGCCCGAGAAGGAAACCGTGACCGACCAGTCGCAAGGCGTGCCGCTGGCGACGACGCAGGAGCTCGCGCGCTACTGGGCGACAGACTACGACTGGCGGAAGGTGGAAGCCAAGCTGAATGCGTTGCCCCAGTTCACCACGACAATCGGCGGTCCACCTTGATCGGCCTGCAGCATGCCTTCGATCGCCTCCGGTTCTAGCCCCGCGTCAATACCTCGTCGAGCAAGCGGACGATGTCGGTCCACCCCTGCCGATGCCCCTCGACCGCTTTCGGCGCCAAACGCCGGTGAGTGAGGACCAGCTCGGTCCCGGTGCCCCGCTCGTGGAACTCGATGGTGACGACCGTCGGCTTGTGGTCGGTGTGCTCGGAGATCCAGGTGAAGGACAGCAACGACGGTGGCTCGATAGCCAGGTACTCGCCCCGGTGCTCGACGCAGCCGTGTGTGGACCCCTCCATCACGATCCGGAATCCGCCGCCGACCCGAGGATCGACCGTGACAGTGGCGTGGGTGGAGTCCCCCGGCCGCATCCAGTGCGCCAGGCTCTCCGAATCGAGCCACGCCTCGAACACCCGCTCCCGCGGCACCGCGATCTGCCGCCGCACCACCAGGACCGGCGCCGCTTCATCGGTTACGATCATCGACCATCCTCCCTCGGAGGTTCTGCCTGTTTCCGTTCGGCCGGCTTCGACCCGGCGCCGCTTTCCTTCTTCAGGAGGAACGCCTCCAACGCCGCCAGCCGGGTATCCCAGAACATGCGGTAGTGCTCCAACCACATCGATGCTTCCCGTAACGGCTCGGCGTTGAGCCGGAGCCGGTGCTCTCGACCCTGGACGGCGCGCTCGACCAGCCCGGCGCGCTCCAGGACCTTCACGTGCTTGGAGACCCCGTTCAGCGAAATGGGGAACCGCTCCGCCAAGCTCCCGACGTTCACCTCTCCCTCCGCCAGGATGCCCAGGATCGCGCGACGGGTCGGATCTGCAAGAGCGCCATAGACTTGATCCAACATAGGCCTCCCAGAATGCCGGGGGCTTGTGTTCAACCAGTCTGGTTGAATATCATTAGTCAACCGAACGGTAGAATATTAGGGGTGTGGGCGCAGTTACGCCACCCCCATCAACCCCAAGGAGAACGGTATGGCAACCCAGGGCAGCATCATCCAGAACCCCCGTGTGGTCTCGCGCGAGCAGTGGGTCACCGAGCGAGTGGCGTTTCTGGCCAAGGAAAAGGAGCTAACCCGGCTCCGGGACGAACTGAGCCGGCAGCGTCGCGAGCTGCCGTGGGAGAAGATCACCAAGTCGTACGTCCTCGACGGACCGGGCGGCAAGAAGACGCTGGCCGATCTGTTCGAGGGTCGCCGCCAGCTCATCGTCTACCACTTCATGTTCGACCCCACCTGGGACGAGGGGTGCAAGAGCTGCTCTTACGTCGCCGACAACTTCGCGGGAGCGCTCGTGCACCTCACCGCACGCGACACCTCTTTCGCGGTGATCTCGCGCGCTCCGCTCGAGAAGATCGCGCGATTCAAGCAGCGCATGGGATGGAGCTTCCCGTGGCTGTCCTCGTTCGGCACCGACTTCAACTACGACTTTGGTGTGACGACAGACGAGAGCCACCCGGAGTACAACTACGCGCCCGTCTCCGCCCAACCCGCGGGACGTCCGCACAAAGGCGAGCGGGAAGGGCTGAGCGTGTTCCTACGCGACGGCGATCGAGTGTTCCACACCTACTCGACCTACCAGCGCGGCCTCGATCCGCTCCTCAATACGTACAACCTGCTCGATCTGACACCGCTCGGCCGCCAGGAGGACGCCGGGATCATGTCGTGGCTGCGGTACCACGACCAGTACGAGGGCTGACCGATGACCGGGATGAGCATGCCTCAACAGAGCTGGTACGGCGCCGCGGCGGAGTACCTGGGGATGTGGATGGCGATGATGGTGCCGATGATGCTGCCATCCCTGGTCCCGATGCTGTCGCAGTATCGTCGGTCCGTGCGCGGCGCGGAGGGGATCCGTCTGCACGGACTGACGGCCCTGGTGGGGGTGGGCTACTTCGTCATCTGGGCCGTCCTCGGCGCAGCCGCCTACTCCGCGAGCGCGGCTCTCATGGCATTCGAGATGCGATGGGGGGCGTTCGCGCGGTGGTTGCCGGTCGCCGCCGGCGTGGTGCTCCTCGCGGCGGGCGGCGTGCAGCTCACCTCGTGGAAGGCGCGGCAGCTGGCGCTCTGCCGCGAAGGGTCAGGGTGCGGCTGCCCGCCCACGCCCAACACCATGGACGCGTGGTGGCATGGCCTCAGGTTGGGACTGCGGTGCAGCCTCTGCTGCGGCAGCTTGATGCTGGCGCTGCTCGCGGTCGGGACCATGAACCTGGTCGCAATGGCCGCGGTGACGATCGCGATCTCCGCCGAGCGGTTGGCACCGGCCCCGCTACGAGTCGCGCGGATGGCGGGCCTGGCGATCGTCGTGGTGGGCGTGGTGACGATCGCGCGGGCCTAGCGGCGCCGCAGTCGGTGGTTCCGGGGTCACCACCTGTCCGGATTACGATAGAAGTAGCCGAGCTGGCGCCGAACCGTCCACATCACCCGGGGGCGAGTAAACCACCGCCACAGTAGGGGGCCGAGGTCCTGACGGGGTTCGATGGTCACGGTGTGGTCTCCTTGCCAAGATGACCTAGATAGCGTGGGCTTCATCCTCATTATCGGAATTCGCCAGGGAATCGGATCATCGGCCCGCCACGGCCTCCCCGGCGCCCCACGCTGCACCCCGGCGGAGCTCCGGTTGCTTGACGGACAGCCCGGGGCGGGAATACTTGGATTGGGAGGGGGGCCCGAGTCACGGGGCCGACCGCCATGACTGCTCCGCCCGACACAACTCAGCTTCTGCTCGACGCACGCTCCGGAGACCGCGAGGCGTTCGACCGGCTGTTTTCGCACGTCTACGATGAGCTGCGGCAGATCGCCCACCGGCGTCTGCTCCAGTACCGCCCCGGGCAGACTCTCGATACGACCGCGCTGGTCCATGAGGCGTACCTCAAGCTGGTGGACCGGGCCCGCTCGGGAGGGCGGGATCGGGCGCACTTCTTTGCTCTGGCATCGCGCGCGATGCGCTTCGTCCTGGTGGACTATGCCCGCGCTCGTTCCGCCCAGAAGCGTGGCGGCCGCGCGGCGGATGTGCCCCTCGACGCCGTGCAGGTGGCGGCCGAGGAGCGCGCCTCCGATCTACTGATGCTGGCCGACGCGCTGGAGCAGCTCTCCAGTGTCAGCACCCGGCTTAGCGAGATCGTGGATTACCACTTCTTTGGTGGGATGACCTTCGACGAGATCGCCGAGGCGACGGGGATGTCGGCGCCCACGGTGAAGCGCGACTGGGTGCGTGCGCGGGCCTGGCTCTACCGCTCGATGCAGGCCGCGGCAGGCTAGGCCGGGCCGAAAGGGGTCGATGCGCTCTGTTCCCACTCCCCCTCAGCGGTGGGAGGAGATCGATCAGCTCTTGTCCGCCGCGTTGGAACGTCCCGCGGCCGAGCGAGAAGCGTTCGTGGCGAAGGCTGCTGGTGACGACACGGAGCTGTGTCGCGAGGTTCTGGCGCTGCTCCAGAGCAGCGCGGAGGCGGAGGCGGTGCTGGGCGAATCGGCGACGAGCTTCGCGGCTCCGCTCCTGACCGCCCTGCGAAGTGACTCAGGCGACGACGAGTGGACCCGAGCGGCCGGCGAGCGCCTGGGCCCCTACCGGATACTGGAAGAGATCGGTCGAGGCGGCATGGGCGCCGTCTATCTCGCCGACCGGGCAGACGAAGATTTCGAGCAGCGAGTCGCCATCAAGCTGGTGAAGCGTGGTATGGACACCGACGAGGTTCTGCGCCGATTCCGCTACGAGCGCCAGATCCTCGCCTCCCTGGAGCACCCCAACATCGCCAGGCTGTACGACGGCGGCATGAGTCACGACGGCCGCCCCTACCTCGTCATGGAGTACATCGAGGGTCGGCCGATTACCGCGTATTGCGACGCTCACCGGCTCGGCGTCGACGCGCGGGTGGCACTCTTCCGGACGGTATGCCAGGCGGTGCAGTACGCCCATCAGAAGCTGGTCGTCCACCGGGACATTAAGCCGTCCAACATCCTGGTGACCGAACAGGGCTCGGTGAAGCTGCTGGACTTCGGTATCGCGAAGCTCCTCGGCGGCGAGGCCCTGCCGTCCGCACCGCTGACCCGCCCCGAGGTGCGGCTGTTGACGCCCGAGTATGCCTCGCCGGAGCAGTTCCGCGGAACACCGGTGACCACGGCCAGCGATGTCTACGCACTCGGCGTGGTGCTCTACGAGCTCCTGACCGGCCGGCGACCGTTGCGGCCGGAGGGGGAGCGGGAGCCGGAGCGGCCCAGTGCGGTGGTCGCGCGGCGGGACGAGCAAGCTACCGGGGTTGCGGAAGGGTGGGGCACGACCGTGGACCGGCTCCAGCGGCGGCTGCGCGGCGACTTGGACACGATCACGCTCAAGGCGCTCGCCCCCGAGCCGGAGCGGCGGTACCACTCGGTCGAGCAGTTCCTGGAAGACGTGAGGCGCCACGTGGAGGGCCTGCCCGTGGCGGCCCGTCCGGCCACCGTGGCCTACCGGGCGCGAAAGTATGTTGGCCGGCACCGAGTCGGAGTGGTCATGGGCACCACCTTCGCGCTCCTGATCGCCACGCTCGTGCTGCTGCACAACGCACGGATCACCAGAGAGCGGAACCGGGCCCAGCTGGAGGCCGACAAGGCGCGTGCGAGCGTCGAGTTCATGGTGGAGCTGTTCGAAGGCGCCGATCCGGACCGGGCGCTGGGGGACACGCTGACCGTGTTCGAGTTGTTGGAGCGAGGGGCGGCCCAGATGGAGCATGGCCTCGTGCGCCAGCCGGCCGTGCGGGCCGCCATCCAGAACGTGCTGGGGACGCTCTACGCCAAGCTGGGCGACTACAAGCGGGCACTGCCACTGTTGGAAGGCGCGCTGGCGACGCGGCGCAAGGTCTACGGCGCCGAGCACGAGGAGATCACCCAGGTCCAGCGCGACCTTGCCGACCTCCTCTCCAAGCAGGGCGAGTACGCCGCGGCCGACTCGCTGTTCCGGCGCGCCCTCGCATCCGAGCGGAAGCGGTCGGGGAGCGAGAGCCCGAGCCTGGCGGCGATCCTCAACCAATGGGGTCACATGCTTGCCTACAGCGGTAAGTACGAGGAGGCCAAGCCGCTGTTCCAGGAGGCCTTGGGCATCCTCAGCAATTCGCATGGCGACCACCGCAGGGAGATGGCCGCGAGCAAGTACGGTCTCGCCACCTTGCACTTCCGCGCGGGCGAGTACGACCAGGCCGAGCCGCTGTTCCGTGAGGTGCTTGCCACTCGGCGGGAGTTGTACGGCGATCTGCATAATCAGGTCATCGACGCACTCGAAGACCTGGGTAACACCCTTCATGAGAAGGGGGATTTTCCTGCCGCCGAGCACCTGCTCCGAGAGGCCCTGGAGAAGCGGCAGAAGCTATTCGGGCCAGACCATCCGGCCGTATCGACCGCGCTTAACAATCTGGCCCTGGTCCCCAGCGCGCTCGGTGATTACGGGCGCGCCGATTCGATGCTGCGGGCGTCCCTCGCCATCGTGGAGAAACACGTGGGGCGGGAGCACCGGGATTATGGCCTGACGCTGTCCAACCTCGGGTGGGTGTCGCTGCGAAGGAATGACCTGGTGACTGCCGAAGCCCAGTTCCGCGAAGCACTGGGCATCATGCAGCGGGTCTCAGGAAAGGAGAGTGATGACGCAGGGCTCCTGTTGGGGAACTTGGCCCATGTGCTACAGCGCAGGAGGGCCTATGGCCAGGCGGAGCAGTTGTATCGCGAGGCGCTGGCGGTTCGGACCAAGGTGCATGGAGCGGAGAGCATGCAGGTAGCCTGGCGAAAGTACGCCCTGGCCGAACTGTTGCGGGAGGATCGGCGCTACGGCGAGTCCGAGCGCCTGCACCGCGAGAGCCTGGCGCTCCGCAGGAAACTCCAGGGGCAGGAGGGCCCGGATGTCGCCCGAGGGCTTTACGGCTTAGCCCGCGTGCTGTGCGACCAGCAGCGCTACACCGAATCCGATTCGCTGTTCCACACGACGCTGACGATGTACCGGAAGCTGTACGGCGACGATGACGAATGGGTATCGGTGACCAAAGCCAGCTTCGGAGGCTGCCTCGTGGTCCAGGCCCGTTACCCAGACGCCGAGTCGCTACTCGTGGATGGCTATGCCCGCCTCGCTCGGGGCAGCGCCGATCGGCAGCCGGCGGCGCGCGACGCGCTGGGGGACCTCGTCAGCCTCTACACTGCTTGGGGCAAGCCGGAAAGAGCCGCCGAGTATCGGAAGCTGCTGCCGGATGCCGGAGCCGCGGCGAGCAAGTCGCACTCACCGTGATCCATCGGCGTTGGCCTGGTACTGTACTCGCCGGTGGTCTGGTCCCGGGTGAGCTGCCGCAGCCGCCCCTTCCGCAGGTAAAACGCCCGGCTGTCGCCCACGTGGACGATGTAGGCCCGGGGCCAGACCAGCAGCGCCATCGTGAGCGTCGTCGCCGGTCCGGGGTCCGCGTGCCGGCCCCCGCTGCCGCCGTAGCGCTCGGTGATCCGCCGATGGGCCGAGTGGACCGCCTCCTCGAGCTGCTCGAGCAGCTCGTGCTCGTTGTCCGCGTCGAGCCGGTTGAAGCACCCGGCCGCGCGGCCGAGATACTCGGCCAGCGTGGTGACCGCCGTCTCGCTCGCGAGCGCCCCGCCCGCCTGCCCGCCCACGCCGTCGGCGACGACGAAGAGCCAACCCTCCGGGCCCCCGGAGCGCAGTCGAGCACCCGCGGATCGGGCAGACTGGTCTCCCGAACCTCTGCCGACCTTCCGCAGCGACATGACGACGAAGTGATCTTCGTTCGCCTTGCGCTTCTTGCCGACGTCGGTCAGCCCCCGCGCGTCCACCCGCACCGATGTCTCCGCCGTCGCCGTCATGACCGCGCCTCCCGGGTGGCGAGCAGTCGCCCGGCCGAGCCGCTGAAAGGCCTCCTCGACGCCGTCGCCGGTCTTGGCGCTGGTGCGCACCAGGTCCCAGGCGCCCGCCAGCGCCTCCTCGTCTCGCCGGCCCGAGCGC
Organism: uncultured Gemmatimonadales bacterium; assembly: GCA_963812755.1. Classification (GTDB taxonomy): domain Bacteria; phylum Gemmatimonadota; class Gemmatimonadetes; order Gemmatimonadales; family GWC2-71-9; genus CAVVWJ01. Next base: position 23,198 of record CAWEWK010000009.1, read on the forward strand.
CCACTGAGTCGGTAAGGTCGGTCTTGTTGAGGGCGAGCACCTCGGGGACCTCGCCCGCGGCCTCGCGGGCCAGCGCGCGCAGCTCGGGGAGCTGGTCGCAGGTCTCCTTCCGGGTGCCGTCCGCCACGTAGAGGAACGGCATGCGCGCCGCGGAGATAGCTGGTGGTGATGTCCTCGTGGCCTGTCGCGCCCCGCCAGGTCCCAGAGCACCAGCGTGAGCTGCGGTGCCGTCCAGCTCGAGCGGCTTGCGGTCGATCTTGACGCCGACGGTCGAGAGATAGCGCTCCGAGAACAGCGAGTGCACGAACCGCTGCACCAGGCTGGTCTTGCCGGTGCCGAACACGCCCACCATGCAGACCTTCTTCTGGATCATCGCGACGGCTCCCGCCCAGGCCTCGGGCCCAGGCTCACCTGAAACGATACGCTCCGGTTGATGCGCGCCCGCTCGGCCGGGTCGTCGCCCGGGAGCGGCTGGGTCGTGCCGACGTGCACTCACCTGGTGCCGCTGCCGGGGCACGCCCCGCGCCGCGAGCGCTGCGAGCACCGCCTCGGCCCGGTCCCGGCTCAGCGCCTGGTTGGCGGCGTCGGATCCGGTCGGGTCGGTGCGGCCCGACCAGCTCCAGCGTGGCGCGGGCGCCGAGCGCGGCCGCGCCGGCCTCGAGCCGGCCGAAGGCTCCGGCGACCCGGCCGAGTGGTGTCCCGGGCCGTCGCGCCGAGCGCCGCCGAGCCCACGTCGAACAGCACCCGCTCGCGCTTCGATCTGTCGCTTCAGCTCCGCCAGCGTCGGCCGGCATTTCGGATGCGACCCCGCTCAGGTCGAGCGCGGACACCCCAGGTGCGGATGCGGCAGCCGTCGCGCACTGACGCCACCCAACCGAGCGGGGCGGAGCCCGTCGGCCCGGAGCGTGTCCCCGGCGAGCGCCAGCTTCACTCCGGCCGGCGGCGACAGGATCCGCCGGGCTCGGGCGAGCACCAGCTCGGGCCGGAGCGAGAGGTACGGTTCCCAGCGCTGCTCGACGCGCCCGGTGTCCGCCGCCGAGCGCCGGCGAGAAGCGCCGCGGGCTCCGGCGCGAGCGGGTCGCGCAGCCCGGCGAAGCGCCAGCGGCCGCCGCCGCGCTCGGCCTCGGTGACGCACGATGCCGGGCTCCGCCCGGAGCCGCGCCACCGCCCGGTCCCAGCGCATGCGCGCCCGCAACGCGAGCCCGCCGAGCACGAGCGCCAGAAGGAGCGCGGCAAGCGCCCAGGGAAGCCACGCCGCCCGCCGGCGCCCCTCCCGCGGCCGGTCGGTCGCAACCACCGTCGCAAGGCACTCCTCCAGCAGCGGCCGCGCCGGCGCGAACGGCTGCCGTGTCGCCGTCGAACTCGGCGAGCGCGCCGGCGAACTGGAGATGGATCGTCTCCAGCGTGTCCTGGAGCCGCGGGAGCAGCGTGTCGGGCGCCTCGCCCCGGACTACCGCCGCGATCAGCGCCTGCGGGCCCTGTTCCACCATCACCGTCAGCTCGCCGACGCGAGAACCGGCGGAGCCCGCCGGCCTCGCGCTCGCGGGCAGAAGGAGTCGGCCACGAAGTCGCGGATGGCGGTAAGCATGCCGGAGATGAGGTCGGCGTCGCTGGCCGCGCAGGTCGGGCGCCACGGCGTGGGCGAGGAGCAGGCCGGTGTCGCCATGGATCAGGAAGACCTGCTCCACCCGGTAGACCAGCGCGTGCCGGAGCACGATCTGGGCGTACGGAACGCCGGTGCGCCAGGCCTCGAGCCGCCAGCGGAGCCCGCGGGGCGAGAGGCTGTGCTCCAGCGCGCGATTGATGGAGGAGACCAGGCCCGGCCAGCGCCTCGGCGATCGCCTTCCGGATCGCGGGGCCGAGCACGGGGAAGATGGCGGTGGCGATGGGGCGGGGGTTCCGGCGGACCGACTCGCCGATGGCGTTCTCGACCGTCGGGGCGAGCGCGCGGGCCAGCTGCCGGTCGCGCCCGGCGCGGAGGGCGATCGCCTCCGGCAGGAGCTCGGCCAGCTCCTCGCGGGTGAGCCCGGCCGCGTCGAGCCGCCGCTCGAGCTCCTCCAGCCGGCGCCGCTCGGCGCCGAGGATCAGCTCGCGCAGCTCCGCGAGGTCCGCCGCGGCAGCGTCATAGCGCGCGCCGGCGGAGGCCTGCTCCCAGGGTGCCCGCTCGTCGGGCATCGGCTCAGCTCCGGGGGCCGTTCTTCCCCGGCGCCGCCGCCGGTCCGGCTTCCCGCCGAGCCGGGCGGCCATGTCGGTGAGCAGCGCGGCCAGCGCGGTCGCTGTCGGTCTTGGCGGACTTGAGCTCCTGGTGCGACTGGTTCAGCTCGGCGGCGAGCCGCTCGCCCAGTTTCGCCAGCTCGGCCGCGGCGTCGGTGGACTGGAGGAGGAGCTGGTCGCGGAGCGCGGCGTCGGCCAGGTTGGCGGCTTCCTCCAGCTTCACGTGCCGCTTCTCCAGCGCCCGGATCGCCTCCTTGATCTCGGCGCGCGAGCGACTTGAGCTCCTCGGCGCGCTTGGTCCGCTCGGCGGCCAGCCGCTCGGTGAGGACCTGGACCTCGCTCCGGATGAACCCGTCGAGCGACTCGATCTGCTTGCCGAAGTCGGCGCGGAGGGTCTCGTGCTCCTGCGCGGAGCCGCTCCTCGAGGCCCTGGAGCCGGCTCTCGACCGCGCGCATCTGGCCGCCGAACAGGATGTCGCGGACCTTGTCGAGGCTTTCGGGCTGGGGCTCGGGTCGGAGGGTGAGCCGGGCGCTCGGCGACCTGAACGCCGCCGGACTTACGCTTGTCGGAATCGGGTTTGGGCATGGTCGGCTCGGGGCGGTGGGTGGACCCCGGTGATTGAACCGGGACTGCTAACGTACCACACGATTCCGCGGTTGGCCACGTGCAACCTCTGGTGTTTCGAGGGCTGGTCCTACGGTGCCCTGCGTGGCGCCCGGTGGGCTGCTCCTGCTTGTTCTCCGCTCAGAATTCCTGTCGGGTGGGCCGGAACAGGATCTCGTTGATGTCAACGTCCTCGGGCTGGCTCATGGCGAAGGCGACGGCTCGCGCGAACGAATCGGCGGGAATGGCGAGCTGGTCGTACATCTTCTGCAGGTTGGCGGCGACGTCCGCGTCGGTCGCGCTGTGCGGCAGCTCGCTGGCGACCACGCCCGGCGAGATCACTGTCGTGCGGATGTTGTAGGACTTTACCTCCTGGCGCAGCCCCTCGGAGAGGGCCCGTACCGCGTGCTTGGTCGCCGCGTAGACCGCACCGCCGGCTCGAACCTTGTGCCCGGCCACGGAGGAGACGTTGATGATGTGCCCGGCCTGCTGCCGCTTCATATGCGGCAGCGCCGCCGCGATGCCGTACAGCACGCCCTTGAGGTTCACATCGATCATCCGGTCCCACTCGTCCACCTTGAGGCGCTCGAGCGGCGACAGGGGCATCAGTCCGGCATTGTTGAGCATGACGTCCACCCGCCCGTATGTCTCGACCGCCGTGTCGACCAATCGCTTGACCTGGTTACAGTCGGTGACGTCAGTGGGCATGGCGAGGGCCTTGCCGCCACGACCGGTCAGCTCCTCGGCCAACGACTGGAGACGATCGAATCGCCGCGCGCCCAGCACGACCGTGGCGCCCTCGGTGGAGAGCAGCCGCGCGGTGGCTTCGCCCAGCCCGCTGCTCGCACCGGTGATGACGACGACTTTGCCCTCGATGTTCTGGCTCATATCCCCGCTATCGTGCCGTGTTGCTGGTGGGCCCGCTCTCCTGATGGCAGGGCCGCACACGCGAGCCGGGCCGCCTCACATCGGGCGTCGCGCACTATCCGGTTTGGACTTATCGACGCAGCCAGGGACGGTGCGCGCGTCGTTGGCCGAAGCCGTCGGCTGAGCGCTGGGGACCGGAGTCGGTCTTCGTGTCGCCACCAGGTCGAAGCAGAACGTCACCCGGTCGGCGACCTTCACCGTTCCCGCCGGCCCTCCGCGAAACGGCTTGATCCCGAAATCGGTCTGTTTGGCGGCGAAGCTACCAACGGCTCTGATGGTGTCCGGGCCGATGGTCACGTCCGCGGTCACCGGCACCTTCCGGGTGGTGCCCTTCATGGTGAGCGCGAGCTGCAGGCTGACTTTTCCGCTACGTGCGCTGATCGAGTCGGCCGCGAAGGTCATCTCGGGGTACTTGTCCACCTCCAGCGTTTCCGTTCGCATGGCCTCGGTCACCTGACGAATCTCGGCCGTATCCGGCGGGGTTAACACCTTCAGGCTGTCGGTCGGAACCTTGAGCCGCAGATACGATGCCGGCTTACCCGCGTGGTACACCAGCTCACCGGAGACTGCCCGGGCCTGAATCACATGGGTATGCCCGGCGAAGCCAAAGAGGCCAGCCTTTCCGGTCTTGACCACCAAGCGGCTGGTGGGGTCAAGGTGGTAGACCACGGAGTCGGGTGGGCTCTGGGTTGCTCGCGCCGGCCGGACGAATCCCGGCAGAAGCGGCACGAGGAGCAGGGCACAGGCGAAAGTTGACGTCATCTCCAGTGGTCCTCTGGTCGTAAGCGGCCCCACGAACATCTGCCACGAACATCTGAAAGAATAACGCCGTCGCGGCTCCCGCTGCGGCGGCGTTCTCGGCTGACGTCCGGCTCAGCGCCGGTGGGGGTCACTCACCTACTTGGTGGCTGTCGCGCGATTCTCCGGGACAACCGCCACGCTGCTGACCTGCCACTTCTGCACACCGCGCCTGAGTACGACGAGATAGTGGCTGACGCTCGCGTCACCAGCCGGGGTCTGGCTGCTCAGCGTGCCGACGTCCCAAGCGGTGTTGCCGAACACCCGCATAGTATCGGACGTGATGGTGACCGGTGTCCAGGTGGCCGCTTCCTCCCCCAGGGCCTTCCCGATGGCCGTTTGTCCCAGCAGCGTGCTGCCGTCGCCGCGGACCATGACCGCGTCGGGCAGATACATGGCCGTGAGGGCCGCGGCGTCCTTCTTGTTGTAGAGATCCGCATACTCCGAACGGAGGGTGTTGATCTCCTTGATGGCGGTCCGCAGGGGCACCCTCGGCTTCTCGATGCCCTGGGCGACGGCCAGGGTAGTCATGACGAACGCGAGGACAGCGACGAGGGGGAGGCTGGACCTGGCGCGGCGGATGGGTGTCATAGGAAGCTCCATTTGAGAAGGACGCACTCCGTGCACATGCTGCCGCGGAGACCCAACTGTCACTGACAATGTCGCCTGGCACCGTGAAAGCAGCGTGAAGCGAACGTGGTGCCGGCCCGCTTTCGAGCAGTATATTGGCTCAACCGAGGTCACCATGCCCCAGACCATCCATCTCTTCGTGTTCGATACGCTTGCCGACTGGGAGCCGGGCTTCGTGGTCGCCGGCATCAACAATCCGGACGGACAGAAGGCCCCCGGGCGGTACCAGGTTCGCACGGTTGCCGCCACTCGCGACCCGGTCACGACGATCGGTGGCATCCGGATCCAGCCTGACACGGCCCTCGACCGGCTCAATCCCGCTGAGAGTGCCATGCTCATCCTTCCAGGCGGTGAGAGCTGGGATCAGGGAGGGAACCTCGAGGCCGTGGAGCAGGCGAAGGCGTTCCTCGCCGCGGGAGTCCCGGTGGCGGCGATCTGCGGTGCCACCGCGGGGCTGGCGCAAGGAGGGATCCTCGACACCCGGAAGCACACCAGCAATGCGCCGGAATATCTCGCGGCGACCGGCTACCGCGGGGCTCACCTCTACCAGGCGGCGGACGTGGTGACCGATCAGAATGTCACTACGGCCAGTGGCATGAAGTCGCTGGAGTTTGCGCGGGAGATCTTTGCTCGGCTGGATGTCTACGAGGGCAAGGTGTTGGAGGCATGGTACGGACTCTTCAAGACCGGTGACCCCAAATACTACGCCGCTCTGGTGGGTTGAACGCGGTCGACCGCACCGATCATACCGCCTTAGCTGCCAACAGGTTGATGTCAAAGTTTTCGAGCACTCGGCGCGAATACCCAGCCGCCGCCACTTCGATCATCGCCCGTCCCACGTTCTCGGTCGTAGTCACATGCCTGGGCGCGAGTCTCCTGAGTAGCGGATAGAGCCGCCCGAAGACGGTGTAGAAGGTCTGGTAAAGGGCGGTCTTGGAACGAACGCCTTTGAGTGGCTGGATATAGCCGGGACGAAACATGAACGCCTTGGGCGACAGCCGGAGGAGGTGGTTTTCGGTTTTCCCTTTGACCCGCGCCCACATCGACCGCCCGCGCTCGGTGCTGTCGGTGCCTTCGCCGGACACGTAGCAGAACGTGATCCCGGGATTGATCGCCACCAGGGCCTCAGCCGTCGCGATGGTCAACTCGTACGTCACATGGTTATAGGCGAGCTCGCTCATCCCAGCGACCGAGACGCCGAGGCAGAAGAAACAGGCATCGTAGCCGGAGAGGTGGTCTTGCACGTCGCCGTAATGGAAGAAATCGGAGCGGATCAGCTCACGGAGCTTGGCATTGGAGACTCCCACTGAGTGCCGGCCGATCACCAGAACCGAGCTGACCCGCGGATCCTCCAGGCACTCGATCAGCACCCCCGCGCCCACCATGCCGGTCGCGCCCAACACGATCACTTTCATGAGCTCCCCTCCCACCGATCACTTTGATGGTCGCCGATTCTTCAATCCGAACGGTGCCGATGGGCAACCGTTCTGGGCAGTGCCGCGCCTGCTGCTCACGCGTTGGACCCGCTGGCCATCGGTCGTTCCGGTCGAGCCGCGGCGGCCTCCGGTGCCCGGCCCCGACGAAGTGATCGTTACGTTCATTGGTCATGCCACGTTTCTCATTCAAGTCGCTGACACCAACATACTGATCGATCCGGTGTACTCCAGACGGGCGAGCCCGTTCTCCTTCGCGGGTCCCCGTCGCGCCCGGGCGCCTGGCGTCCGATTCGAGGATCTGCCCACCATCTCACTGGTGCTCCTGAGCCACAATCACTACGATCACTGCGATCTGCGGGTCCTGCGGCTACTCGACCAGCGGAATCATCCGCGGGTCGTGACACCGATCGGCAATGGCCGGTTGCTCCGGTCCGCAGGCATCGCGCAGGTAGAGGAAATCGACTGGTGGGAGACCACCAGCGCCGGGCCGCTCCCGATCACGCTGACGCCGTCTCAGCACTTCTCGGCGCGAAGCATGTTCGACCGCAATAGTGCTCTGTGGGGCGGTTTCCTCATCGAGGCCGGTGGGCACCGCATCCTCCACGCCGGAGATTCCGGTTACGGCCCGCATTTCCGAGAGATCGCGACTCGGCTGGGACCGATCGACCTCGCGCTCCTCCCTATCGGCGCCTATGAGCCGCGCTGGTTCATGAAGGACATTCACATGAATCCGGCGGAAGCGGTGCAGGCGCACTTCGATCTCGCGGCGCGCCGGAGCGTGGCAATGCATTTCGGCACCTTTCAACTGACCCCGGAAGGAATCGAGGAACCGGTTCGCGAATTGGCGAAGGCGCTGCGGGAGCGCGGTGTGGCGGAGGAGCAGTTTCGAGTGGTGGACCTGGGAGAGTCGCTGAGGCTGGGTAAGGGGTGACGAGGAACGCCTCGGTGGCGGCCTTGGGCCATTGACAGTATGTGTTATAACATATAATATCATCCCATGGCATCCCGACTGCAGGCCGAGATCAAGCAGACCAAGCCATTCCCCCGCCGGAGCAGCGAGGCGCTCTTGAGTGTATTGCGGACCGCCGCGTTGCTGGAGCACCGCATCAACGAAACCCTCCGGCCCTTTGGGATAACCGAGCTGCAGTACAACGTGCTGCGGATCCTTCGGGGCGCCCGTCCCCACGGGCTGTGTGGCCGGGAGATCTCGGAGCGGGTGGTCTCGAAGGTGCCCGACGTGTCGCGACTGCTGGACCGGATGGAGGCCATGCAGCTCCTCCGCCGCCAGCGCGATCCCGATGATCGCCGGCACGTGACGGCCCGAATCACTCCCAAGGGGCTGCGGGTGCTGGAGGAAGCCACCCCCGAGCTCGAAACGATGGAGCGGGAGCGTTTCGGCCACCTCGATCCCGAACTGCTCCAGCAGATCATCGACGGGCTGGCGGCGGTTCGGGACGGGTTGGCGGCCGGGCCGGACGAGGGCTGAAACTTTCGTGGATAGATGTATGTTATAACATGTAAGTGATAACATGGACTTCTCATTCTGTGAGGCTGACCAATGTTGACCACCAGCGACGTTCCCGATGCTGTCACCCTGGGCCTGGGCCTGCTGGTCCCCCGCCTGGTCCTCGGCGTGCTCCTAGCCGCGCACGCGGGCCAGAAGTTGTTTGGCTGGTTCGGCGGCTACGGGCTCACGGGAACCGCCGGGTATTTCGAAGCGCTCGGCTTCCGCCCCGGCCGGTTGTTCGTCATTGTCGCGTCTCTCGCCGAAGCGACGGGCGGGATCCTGATCGCGCTCGGCCTGTTCGGCCCGGTGGGGCCGGCACTGCTGCTGTCCGTCATGGTCGTGGCGCTGGTCAGCGTGCATTGGAAGAACGGGCTTTTCGCCGCGACACAGGGCGTGGAGGTGCCGCTCTTGTACGCGACCGGCGCCGTCGCGCTGGGACTCATCGGGATGGGGCCGTTCTCGCTCGACGCCGTGCTCCAGATCGGCCAGACCTGGACACCCGCGCTCAAGGCTGCCGTCCTAGCGGCCGGGGCTATAGGTGGTGGGCTGAACCTGTTGGCCCGCCGGACCCACGCCGTTGCAGCTACCGCGTAAAAGCAGGAGGGCCGGGCGGGATATCTCCGCCTGGTCCTCCCCACCGTCCGGCTCGGGGTTCCGAGTCCCGGGTTACAGAATGAGCGTCAGTGCGCCGGTCAGAATCAGTGCCCCGGCCCACACCAGGTCGAGGTTCAGCCACGCCCGCCGCAGCACGCTCACGCCGAGCTTCTCGTACACCACGACAGCCGCAAGCATGGTGACGGCCAGGTAGCCGGCGCTGTGGAGCAGCGTCGCCCACCACTCCGGCAGCAGCGTCCCCGCCGCGCCTGCCAGGAGTACGCCACCGCCGTGTCCCGCGTGCATCGCGGAGGCAGCGTGCTCCGGCAGTTGCAAGACGATCGGCAACACCATGAGTCCGGCCCCGTGGGCCGTCGCCATCAGCAGCGACCAGAGCGCGAGATCACGGGCACCGACCCGCATCCCGCCGCGGGGGTGGTTATGCCGGACCAGCTTGAAGCAGCCGAGCGCGACCAGCATGGCGGCAACCAGCCATTTCAGCTGGTCCGCCGGAAGCGCCCGGCCCAGTGCCGTCGCGGCGCCGACCGCGAGCGCGATCGCCGCCGCGTGCCCCACAGCAAGAGGTGGCAGTGCCCGCCAGAGCGCCCGCCGGTCGCGCTCCTGAAGCGCGAGGGCGACGGCGAAGAGCCACCCCATGCCGGGGTTGAGCCCGTGAACGGCGCCCAGGGCAAGCAGCGCCGTTTCGGACCCAAGGCCAAGCCCCGTCACGCGGCGAAGCAGAAGGAGTCGGACGACGCGTCGCCGCCGGCCAACTTGACCTGGTGCGGACGAAGCCGGTCACCGGTCTCCGCCAGGAACCGCGGGTCCAGCGCCATGCCGCCATCGGGACTCGCGTCGATCTTGGCGATCCACCCCCTGATGCCGTCGGGATAGAACTGCGCATCCCACGGCGTGAACAGCGCGTTGGTGAGATAGACCCGCCGGCCGTCCCGGCTCACCTCCACCATCTGAGGCCCGCCGCTGAGCGGCTTGGCCGGCGCCTTCGGATGCCCAGTCCGCCGCACGATGCCGCCGATTTGGACTGAGCCGGCCAACACCGGGTTGAACGGGTCGCGGACGTCGTACTGGCGGAGCTCGCCCGTGCCCCAGCACGACACATAGAGATACCGATCATCGAGCGACAGGTTGATGTCGGTCACCAGCGGCGGCGCCGCCTTGAACCCCTGTAGCAGCGGGGGCAGGTCGGCCGGCTCGGCCGGCTCGGCGGGGATCGTGATCACCTTCTTTGCCTTCCACTCTCCCCGCCCACCGGCCTGGGGGTCCAGATACCATACCCAGATGGACGAGGAGAGATCCTCGAGCGAGATCACCACGCCGGCGAAGCCATATGCTTTCCTCGGATCGTGCGCGGGACGCAGCTCCAGGACCATCTGGTGCTCCGCGCCTAGATCGATCGTCTGCAGATGGCGCCGCTTGCGCAGGTCCCAGACGTGGAGCGCGTGTCCGTACTTTCCACCCAGCAGGAGCTCGGGGTTCACGCCGTCCTTCACCATGTTCGGCGTGCCCCATTCGCTGGAGATCATGACGTCCTGCCCCAGGTGCCACGCGAAGTCGTACGCGAGATGCTGCGGTCCGCGGTCCCGCTCCCACCGCTCGCGGAGATCGAACGACTGGTGATCGATGGTAAAGAGTCCACCGGGGCCATCCCCGCCGGTCGAGCCGAGGGCGTTGACGTAGATGCCGTCCGGGCCGCAATGCACCGTGTGGGGCGCCATGTAGCCGACCTTCCGGGCCAGCTCCTCGGGCTCGATGACCTTGACCAACTCCGGCCGGCGCGGATCGGACTTGGTGTCCACGATGTGAATTCGTGACGAGCCGGTTCCCGGAACGATCAGATACCGGCGCTCCACGTGGGCGTTGGACGCCCAGGGGCACAGGTGAGAGCTGCAGGCATTCCAGCCCAAGTGGTGTAACTCGTTGCCTGCGTTGGGAAAGTCGACTTGCTCCACCAGGTGTCCGTACCCCCGGGAGCCGGGGTCGGTGTCTACTACGCCGAGGGCGTCGCGGGTGACGCCATCAGTGCCCAGCAGGGCGACGTACGCCAGCCGCTCGGCTGGCGCACGCATAGCCTCGATAGCGGTAGGGTAGAACGTGGGATCCGGTGTCCAGCGGGGCATGACTCTTCCTCCAGAGATAGGGGGTCCTACCTCTGTTATTCGGAATTATCGGTCTGGACCGGACATCGAGCCGGACGACGCCAGCGCCTTCGCGGTGAAATTCGGGATCGGCGCGGTCGCTAAGTGACGCTGGGACAGGAGGTAAGAGGAGTAGCGAGGTGACTACGGACCAACCGTGACCATCTTCGCCTTGGAGGGCACCCCGGTCGCGTTCACCAGAAACAGCATGTAGGGACCCGGAGGTGCCAGATTGGCGTTCGTCGGGCCCGCGGCACTGATCGTCGTGGCACCCGTGGCCGAGAAGGTCAACGGATAAATGAGCTGGCTCTGGTTGAATGCGTGGGTGACGGAGGAGAGCCGGATGAGGGTGCCGCGGGTGACCGATGCCGCGTCGGGAGTCTCCACACTGAACGACTGTCCGTAGGACAGGCTCGATGGCGCCGTGGTGATGGCCGGCCGGTGCGCCAGAGTGCCGTCGGCGTTGAAGAGGTATGGTGGACTGAAGACTTGAGCTGAGAGCTGGCCCTCCTCGAACGTCACGCCTCCGCCCTCGCCGCTTCCACCGGAGAGCACCCGGGCATCGGGCAGCAACAACGCCGTCGAGTGATACCCCCGCGGTGCCGACTCGGTGGCCATGGTCGACCACGACTCGGTCGCCGGGTTCCACAGCTCGGCCTCGTGCACCGCGGTTGCAATGTTGTTGAAGCCGGGGCCACTGGTGCCGTGCGTGACCAGCACCTGCCCATCGGCGAGGATCGTAGTATTCAACTGCCGCCGCGGGAACTGCATTCCGGGGACGCCCCGCCATGCCGGAGACGCCTGGTTGAGATCGATGACTTCGGCGGAACTGGTCGGCGGGTCGCCCCCGCCCACGTACAGGATCTTCCCCGGAGCATACATCACGGCGGAGCCCATCCTCCGGTCGCCCACGATGCGGTTGCCCACCGAGGTCCACGTGCCGGTGCCGCTCACGTCCAGATATCGGGAGTTCTGGGGGAAGCCGGCGAGAAAAACCTTGCCGTTGGGCGCCAGGAACATGGCCGGGTAGTAAGGGCTCGGAATGGAGAGGGTGGCGGTGGTCAGTCGGCGCCAGGTGGTGCCGTTCCCGATCTCCGGAATCGTGACGACGGTGCCGGTCTCATCCGAGCCGGAGACGGCCAGAATCTCACCGGTCGGCAGGGCGGTCGTCGTGGGGTAATACCGGCCCTGCGCCAGTGAACCAGTGGGACTCCAGGTGCCGGATGCCGGGTTGAAGACCACCGCCCTGGGGTCACCCTTGGTGCCGGTGATGGTGCCACCGGTGACCAGGAGGCGACCGTCGGGGAGGAAGGTGTGCCCGCTGCAGAAGATCCTGTAGGTCTTGCTCACCGCGGTGAAGCCGCCGCTCGGATTCGCGGGATCCCAGAGTTGGGCGGCGCCCCGATCTCCCCAGAAAAGCACCTTGGCAGTGGGCAGCAGATGCACGTGTACGGCCACTACCGGGGTGGAGAAGGCCGCCGCCCACTGACCACGGCTGGCCGCGGAGCTCGGTCCGCTGGGCGAGAAGGTGGCGGCCAGGGTGCGAGGCTGGATGACGGTATGCTGACAGGTCCCGGTCCCCTTGCAGGGGGTGCCCCAACCGGTAAAGGCATTGCCGGCGGCCGGCGTAGCGGTAAGCGTGAGCGACTGGTAGGCCGGGTACGTGGCCGAGCAGCCGGTGGTCGCCGCCACTCCGTTGGTGATGGCGCAATTGATCGCCGGCGTGAGGCCGGCCTGGCTCTTCACGGTACCGCTCCCCGCTCCCGTGGTGCCGCCGGAAATCGTGATCTTGAAGGGTCCCTTGAAGAAGCGGGCCTGGACGGTCCGATCGGCGGTCATCGTGACCTTGCAGGTCCCGGTTCCGGAACACGAGGTGAACCAGCGGAACGAGTGACCGGACTTGGGCTTAGCCGTCAGGGTGACGAGCACCCCGTCGTTGAACTGCGCCTTGCAGCCGGTAGCGGAGGCCTTTCCGGCGGTCACCGTGCAGTTGATCTTCGTCGGGCTGGAGGTGACCACCCCGTCGCCGGTTCCAGCGCCGGTCACCGTCAGGGTTCTCAGCGCCGCTGCCACCGCCGGCTCCAGCTCGGTCGGCTGGGGTGCATCCTGGCAGGCGTGGAGCAGAGCCAACGCGAGCGAGGCGGTGACGACGAGGGCAATGCCAACCAGCCGGGGGGGCGAGCGCATATGTGATAGTGATGCGGGTGGGTCAAGCAGTCGTCAAGAGCAGCCATTCGAGACTACATTTGACGAATCATGCCGTCCCTTCGCACGCTTCGATCATCCGCAACCCGCACCTTTGGCCTGGGTGCGGTCTCCCTCCTCTGGTTAGGGTGTAACGGTGAGGACGTCAGCGCCCCCACCACCGGTGAAATCAGAGTCACCATCTCGACCGCTGGTTCCGGCCCGAATCCGGGTGGTTACACACTTAGCCTCGACGGCCAGCCGGGCACTCCCATCAGCATCAGCGCGACACTGACCTTGAGCGTAGAGCAGGGGGCTCACGTCCTCGAGCTCGGAGGCCTAACGCCCAACTGCGTCGTCACGGATGGAGCCCGGCGAGACGTCGAGGTTACCGCGGGTGAAGCCACTGACGTGTCGTTCGACGTGCACTGCGGTCCCACGACCGGTGGACTCCGGGTGGTCTCGGTGACAACTGGAGGCCTGCTTGACCCTGACGGCTACATTCTGACGATCGATGGAGGCGGCCACCAGACCATCGGCGCCAACGATACGGTTCTACTGACTGAGCTCCCGGCAGGTGATCACACCGTCCTACTCTCGGGTATCGTCGAGAACTGCAGCGTCGCGGTGGAAAACCCCCGCGTTGTAGCCGTACCTTCCAGTGATATCGCCGAGGTCACCTTCGAAGTTGTCTGTACTGCCGGCGTCCGACAGTGGACGCCAATTGTCAGCGGAACCAGTGCCGATCTGGTGGACGTCTGGGGGAGCTCAGCCACCGATCTGTTCGTGGTTGGCGAGGAGCTTACCGAAGACCCGTTCGAGCTGGCGTCGGTCATTCGGCACTACAACGGAACGGAGTGGGTTCAGCAGCTTCGCCAAGTCGACCTGGAGCTTCAGGGGGTCTGGGGGAGCTCTCCGACTGACGTGTTTGCAGTGGGATTTGACTTCTTCTCGCCTATCGCGAGAGTCCTTCACTTCGATGGTGTGCAGTGGTCCGAGTTCCCCAACTTCCTACCGGGCCCGCTCGAAGAGAGCATTGGGCTTCAGTCAGTCTGGGGCAGCTCTGCGTCCGACGTCTTCGCGGTCGGGTCCGGTTTCGATGGCTTCTTCAACCTATCTCTGATCTTCCACTATGACGGATCGATGTGGCGGCGGCAGCCGGTCACCGGGCCGGCGCAACCGGCGCTGGTGGATGTGTGGGGAAGCTCCGCAGCCGACGTGTACGCTGTCGGGCAAGACAATGTTCAGGAGCCCTCGACCGGCGTGATATTGCGTTACAACGGCGTAAACTGGGCTTCCGTCTTCGAGGAAGAGGGGCTGGCTCCGACAGCACTCTGGGGAAGCGCGGCGAATGACATCTTCGTCACCGGGTTCCGGCTCGAAGGGTCCGAGGACGATTTCCGGGTGGTCGGAACCATACTCCACTACGACGGGATTCGCTGGTCTCACATGCCCCTGCCGGCCACCGGAGTCCTGAATGAGGTGAGTGGGAGCTCGGGCACGGACGTGTTCGCGGTAGGCGAGGAGGGTGTGATACTGCACTTTGATGGGACCGCTTGGACCGCTAGCAATCCCACGACCAAGGCGCTCCTTGGAGTCTGGGCTACCTCACCTAGCGAGGGGTTCGCGGTGGGGGTTGAGGGGACCGTGCTTCATGGAGCGCCCTGAATCGCTGCCGCCATCAGATCGGCGAAGGGAGCAATCTGGCGGAGCAGGTTCCCCGCATAGGGGTAGTTGAGCGGTGGTGAGTTCGGAGGCGGCGCAGTGTACAGGTCAACCGCCGCGTAGAGCTGCACCGTGCGCGCCGAATCCTCGAGGGTCATCCTTCCACTGACGGTTTCCAGCTTCAGCGGGTGCGGCTTCCTCGACAGGGCATCGGGGGAGATGGTCTGGGGACGCGCTACCAGCTCCTGAAGGAACCGCTTACTCCTCTTGTGCGCGATGATGTTAGCGGCGACAAAGGACCGACGCGAGGGTCAATGGCGTCCTCGGGCAGCAGGCCAATCTCCGCTCAGATCTGCAATCATGGATGACTTCGCTACAGCCGTGATTCAAACAGACGAGACCACGATCTTCCTGCGCTCGAGTGGGTCCGGGCCGCCGCTCCTATTGCTGCACGGGTTTCCGGAGACCCACGTGATGTGGCATGGTGTCGCACCGTTGTTAGCCCGGAACTTCACCGTCGTGTGTGCGGATCTTCGCGGCTATGGCCGCAGTGGCTGTCCGGACTCTGCCCCGGACCACGCGCCCTATGCCAAGCGCGCGATGGCGCGAGACATGGTGACCGTGATGGATCGCCTGGGATTTCCCCGCTTCTCGGTCGCCGGGCATGATCGTGGCGGGCGCGTCGCCTATCGCATGGCCCTTGACCATCGTGACCGCGTCGATCGGTTGGCCGTTCTCGACATCCTGCCGACGGAGACGGTGTGGGAGCGGGCCGACGCCAGGCTGGCGCTCGCCTTCTGGCCCTGGTCACTGCTGGCTCAGCCTGAGCCGCTTCCCGAACGCCTCCTGACCGCCGCTCCCGAAGCCATGGTGGACAATGCACTCCGGGAGTGGGGCACTCCGCCGGGAGTGTTTCCCGAACCCATCCGTGCGGCCTATGTGGACGCGCTCCGAGACCCCAGGCACGCCCATGCGATCTGTGAGGATTATCGCGCTGCCGCCACGATCGACCGAGAACACGACCGGGCGGATCGCGCGCGCGGGCATCGGATTTCCTCTCCGCTCTTGGTCCTGTGGAGTGCCTCAGGCCCGCTTGGTACGTGGTACGTCGAGGAGTCCGGACCGATCGCGCTGTGGCGAGCCTGGGGACACGATGTTCAGGGGCAGCCGGTCGAGGCCGGCCACTTCTTTCCGGAAGAAGCTCCCCAACTCACTGCCGAAGCTCTGAGCCGCTTTTTCGGCGGGTAAACCCCACTCACTCTTGACAAGTCCGGGAGTGGGTTGAATGTTAACCGTATGGTTAAACCAGACAGTTCAACCAAGCGGTCAACTGCGTCTCACTCGGAGCCGAAGGCCGACCTGGAAACCCGGGAACGGATCCTCGACGCCGCCCACGCGGTCTTCACCCGAAAGGGCACGGCCAGCGGCCGGACCCAGGAGATTGCCGCCGAGGCCGGCGTCAACAAAGCGTTGGTGCACTACTACTTCGGCACCAAGGCCGCGCTCGCGGACGCGATTTTCGAGCGGGCTCTCGCGACCATCATGCCCCGCATCTTCGGGATCCTGGCCGACCCCGATCGGAGCATCGAGGAGAAAGTCCCCGCCATCGCGCGGGAGCAGATCGACTTCCACTCGGCCCGCCCCTACCTGGCCGGCTACCTAGTCTCGGAGTTGCACGCCGAGCCGGAGCGGATCGCCCGTCTCATGACCCGGCGGGGCGGTCCGGTCCCCCTCGACGTCATTCGCCGCCAGCTCCGGGAGGGTGCCAAGGCGGGGAGGATCCGCCCCATCAGCGCCGAGCAGTTCGTCGTCAATTTGATGGGATTGCTGATCTTCCCGTTTGCCATCCGGCCCGCGCTCATGGAGCTGCTTTCGCTCGACGCCACCCGCTGGCGCGCCCTCCTCGAGGAGCGCCGGCGCCTCGTTCCCGACTTCTTCATGGCAGGGCTTCGGCCATGATCCGAGCACTACCCCTCGCCGCCCTCGCGCTCGCCCTCATCGGGCGCCCCGCTCCGGCTCAAGACACTCTCAACGTTGACCGGCTCCAGGAGGCGGCGCTCAAGAGCGACCCCCGGGTGAACCAGCGCGATCTGCTGCGTGCTGCCACCGACCTCCGCGTCAAGGTGATCGGCGCCGACCGTCTGCCGCAGGTCGAGTTCAACGGGGAAGGTACCCACCAGAGCGATGTCACCCGGCCAACCTTCGGCATCCCCGGCGTGACCATTCCCGATTTTCCCAAGGACCGCTGGCAGACCACCCTCGACGTCGAGCAGCGGCTCTATGACGGTGGCGACGTGGCGCGGCGGCGCGAGCTGGAAGAGGCGCGGCACGCGGAATCCCAGGCGGCTTTGGACGTAGAACTCTACCAGCTGCGCTCCGATGTGAACTCCGCCTTCTTCTCGGCATTCCTGCTGGAGAAACGCTCGGCGGAGTACGAGGCGCTGGTCGCCGACCTCGATGCCCGGCTGAGGACGGTGCGCGCCCAGGTCGAGGCCGGCACGGCGCTGGGGCGCGACGCCGCGGAAATCGAGGCCGAGTGGGTACGCGCCGGGCTTCAGCGAGATGAGGCTCGCGCCTCCCGCCGCGCGTCGCTCGCGATTCTCTCCGATCTGGTGGGACAGCCGATCGATACCAGCGCCGTGCTGGTGTTGCCGACCGACGAGCCGGAGCGCGCTCACCCGGGTGATCTCGGCACGGTCGCCGCGTTGCGGCAACGCCCCGAGTTCGACCAGTTCCGCCAATCTCGAGCCCGGCTCGAGAAGGAAGTTGCGTACACCTCGACGGAGAACCGTCCCCGGGTGTTCGCATTTGGGCAGGCCGGGGTCGGACTGCCCGGACTGGATCAGTTCCGCCAGTCGTCGGACGCGTTCTATCGGGCTGGTGTGCGGGTGGAGTGGCGGCCCTGGACCTGGCGGTCCGCAGGCCGGAAAGCGGCGGCATACCGCTTGGAACAGGACGTCATCGCCACTGAGGAGAAGGCGCTGGGTCGGAGCCTGGCCCGCGCCGATCGTCACCGACCTCGAGGACATCAACCGGCTCAAGACGACGCTGGCGGATGACGAGCGGGTGGTGGCACTCCGTGTCGAGGTCGAGCGGCAGGCGCGGGCTCAGTACGACGAAGGTGCCATCACGACTCCGGATTACGTCGAGGCGCGCACCGACATCTTGGAAGCGCGACTGGAGCTGGAGCGCCATAGGGTCGAGCTGGCCCAGGCGCGGTCGAGGTATGTCACCACTTTGGGAATCACGCCCCGCACAGCGAGCGAGAAACCATGAGTCACTTACCGCGTCCTGTCATCCCGAGCGCAGCGAGGGATCTGCTGCTCGGTTCCGGAACCCCACTGAGCAGGTCCCTCGCTGCGCTCGGGATGACAATGCTCCTCGCCGCCCTCGCCACGTCGTGCAAGAAGGAAAACGTGGACGCCTACGGCAACTTCGAGGCGACCGAGGTAACCGTGGCGGCCGAGATCGGTGGCCGGCTCCTCTCATTCGTTCTAGAGGAGGGCGACCGGTTAGCCAAGGACTCGGTGGTGGGCGTGGTGGATACGATCCCCCTGCTGCTGGAGCGGCAGGCGCTGGTAGCTCGCCGGGCGGCCGCCGCCGCCCGCACCCGGGAGGCAGGCGCCAACATCGCCGCCGTGGAAGTCCAGCGCAGCATCGCCGATCGCGAGCTGGCCCGAACCGAGCGGTTGCTCAAGCAATCGGCCGCGACCGCGCAGCAAGGCGACAAGGCAGAGCACGACGCGCGTGCGGCCCGGGAGCAGCTGGCCGGCGCCCGGGCGGCGCGGGGAAGCGCGCACCAGGAGGTGGCCGCGCTGGACGCACAGGTGGCTTCGATCGACGACCGGCTCGCGCGCAGCCGGATCACCAGTCCGCTCGCCGGCACGGTGCTGGCGCGATACGTCGAGCCTGGGGAGTTCCTGCAGGCTGGCCAACCCCTATTCAAGCTGGCCTCGCTCGATTCGCTCACCTTCCGCGCCTACGTCAGCAACGCGCAGCTCACTCAGCTTCGGCTGGGGCAGCAGGTGCAAGTGGGCGTGGATCGCGCCGATTCGATCGCCACGCTGCCCGGCCGGGTCACCTGGATCGCGTCCGCGGCCGAGTTCACGCCGACACCGATTCAGACCCGCGACGAGCGGGCCGACCAGGTGTATGCGGTAAAGATCACCGTGGGCAATCCCGACGGCAGGCTCCGGATCGGGATGCCCGGCGAGCTGACCATCGCCCCCGCGGGCGCCCATGAGTGATGGACCGGCAGTCGAGGCCCGATCTCTGGTTCGCCGGTTCGGCGACGACGCCGCGCTCCAGGAAGTGTCGTTCGACGTGGCGCCGGGTGAGCTCTACGGTGTCATCGGCCCCGACGGCGCAGGCAAGACCACGTTGTTCCGGATTCTCGTCACCCTGCTCCTGCCCGACGCCGGGAGCGCGCGAGTGCTGGGCCGCGACGTAGTAAAGGACTTGTGGGACCTCAGGACCCGGATCGGCTACATGCCGGGACGCTTCTCGCTTTATCCCGATCTCAGCGTGGCGGAAAACCTGGCCTTCTTTGCCGCGCTGTTCGACACCACGGTGGCGGAGGCGAAGGAAACCATCGAGCCCATCTGGGTGCAGCTCGAGCAATTCTCCGGCCGGCGCGCGGGCGCGCTCTCCGGCGGGATGAAGCAGAAGCTCGCGCTCTGCTGTGCCCTGGTGCATCGGCCCGAGATCCTCTTTCTGGATGAGCCCACCACCGGTGTGGACGCGGTCTCGCGGAAGGAGTTCTGGGACCTGCTGGCGCGGCTGCGCGACGAGGGCCTCCCCATCGTGGTCTCCACGCCGTACATGGATGAGGCGATCCGCTGCGACCGGGTGAGCCTGATGCAGGGCGGGCGGCTGCTGGTCACCGACCGGCCGGACGAGATCGGACGCGGCTATCCCCGCCCGCTTCTCGCCGTGCGAGGCACCGACGACATCCTCGGCCTCCTCGGCGCCCTGCGCAGGTTCCCCCACGCGGCAGCGGTATGGCCGTTCGGCGAGTCGCTGCACTACACCGACGCGCGGCGGGACGCCACACCGGAGCAGATCGCACGGGAGTTGTCGGCGCATGTGACGGCCGCCGGGCTCACCGGGGTGACGATGTCGCCCATCGCCGCGAGCATCGAAGACGCATTCATGTGGTACATGGCCCAGGAGAAGGCGGCATGAGCGGTCACGCGATCGACGCTCAGGGGCTTACCCGCCGCTTTGGCAACTTTACCGCGGTGGATGCGATCACCTTCCACGTGGAGCCAGGCGAAGTGTTCGGGTTCCTGGGTGCCAACGGGGCGGGGAAGACCACCGCTATCCGGATGCTCATCGGCGTGCTCGAGCCCACGTCGGGGTCGGCGACGGTAGCCGGCTACGATCTCAAGACTCAGGCCGAGCAGGTGCGTCGCCGGATCGGATACATGAGCCAGAAGTTTTCCCTGTACGAGGATCTGACGGTCCAGGAGAACATCACGCTTTACGGCGGCATCTACGGCGTGAGCGACCGCGACATCGTCACCCGCACCGGCGATATCCTCACCCGTATCGGCCTGGAGCACGCCGGCGACGAGCTGGTGCGGGAGATACCGCTGGGCTGGAAGCAGCAGCTTGCCTTCTGCGTGGCATTGCTGCACCGGCCCGCCGTGGTCTTCCTCGACGAGCCGACCGGTGGGGTGGATCCCATCACCCGCCGCCGGTTCTGGGAGCTGATCTACGAGGCCGGCGCCGGGGGCACCGCCGTGCTGGTCACCACCCACTACCTGGATGAGGCGGAATACTGCCGGCGGATCTCCATCATGGTGAACGGAGCCATTGCCGCGATGGGTACTCCGGCGGAGGTACGGCAAAAGGTCGGCGCCGACACGCTGGACGAGGTGTTCCTCAAGCTCACTCGCCCGGGCACGGCCGCATGAGGGCGTTCCTGGGGTTCGTGCGAAAGGAGACCCTGCACCTGCTGCGGGACCGGCAGACCCTGGCGATCCTGATCCTGTTCCCGGTGGTGCAGGTCCTGATCTTCGGCTTCGCGGTCCGGACCGACGTGCGCGATATCGCCATCGCGATCGTGGACCCGACCCCCGACGATGCCACCCAGGAGCTGCGCGAGCGGATCGGCGCCTCCGATCGCTTTCACATCGTCGACGTGGCCTCCAGTGCCCAGGGTCTCGAGCCCCAGTTCCGCCACGGCTCGATCAGGCAGGCCCTGGTGCTGCCCACCGACGTGGAGCGGCGGATCGGCCGGGGCGACTCGCTGCCGGTCCAGCTGCTCACCGACGGCAGCGACCCCAATACCGGCGGCATCATGCAGGGCTACGCCGCCTCCATCATCGACCGCTGGTACCGTGACGCGGTGCCGGCCAGTAGCGGCCTCAGGATCGAGACCACGGCCCGGATGCGGTACAACCCGACGTTGGAAAGCTCGCACCTCTTCGTGCCGGGCCTGGTCGCGTTCGTGCTGACGATCATATCGGCGTTGATGACCGCCATCTCGATCACGCGGGAGAAGGAGACCGGGACCATGGAAATGCTGCTGGTCTCGCCCATCCGTCCTACCGCAATCGTGGCGGGCAAAGTCATACCTTACATCGTGCTCGGCTTCGTGAGCGTGCTTCTGGTGCTGGTGGCGGCGCGGACCGTGTTCGGGGTGCCGATTCGGGGCAGCGTGGTGCTTCTACTGGCCGAGAGCATCCTGTATATCATCACCGCTCTGGCACTCGGCATCATGATCTCCACCAAGGCGCCGAACCAGCGGACCGCGATGATCGCGGCGCTCGCGGGGCTGATGATGCCGACCCTGCTGCTGTCGGGGTTCATCTTCCCCCTCGACTCGTTGCCCAAGGTGCTCCAGTGGCTCTCCTACGCCGTGCCGGCCCGATGGTTCCTCACCATCGTGCGGGGCATCATGCTGAAGGGAGCCGGTCTTGCCACGCTGTGGCAGGAGACTCTGATCCTGATCGGGATGACCCTGTTCCTTCTGGCGAAGGGGTCGCGCGGGCTGGCGATCCGGCTAGGGTAACGATGCGCACCGTCTTCTTCCTGGTCCGGAAGGAATTCCTTCAGATCTTCCGCGACCGTACCACGGTGTTCCAGATCTTCATGATTCCGGTGGTGCAGCTGCTGGTGCTGGCCAACGCCGCCACCTTCGACGTGAAGCAGGTGGCGATGCTGGTGGTGGATGAAGACCACACCACGGTATCGGCCGGGTTGGTACAGCGGCTGGAGGCGGGCCGGCAGTTCCGGATCGTGCGGTACGAGTCGAGCGACGCCGGCGTGGATCAGGCGCTGCTGGACCGTGAGGTAACGGCCGTGCTCCACATCCCGCGCGACTTCGAGGAAGATCTGGTCCGGCGGGGCCGGGCCCCGGTGCAGCTGGTGCTCAACGCGGAGGAGGGCGCGACCACGGGCATCGTCCAGATCCTACGCCAACGCCATCCTCGCCTCCTATGCGAAGGAGCTGGATCGAACTCTGCCCGCGGCTCGACGCGGATCGAGCGCGAGCCCCTCGCGTGGCACCGCTCGACCTCCGGACTCAGCGCTGGTTCAATCCCACCCGGAACTACAAGCACTGGATGGTGCCGGCGTTGATGGTCTCGCTTACCACTATCATCGGCTTGCTGCTCACCGCGCAGAACATTACCCGCGAGAACGAGCTGGGGACGCTGGAGCAGCTCAACGTGACCCCGATGACCAAGGTCCAGTTCATCGCGGCCAAGTTGATCCCGTTCTGGATCCTGTCGTTGCTGATCTTCTCCATCGGGCTCGCGATCGGGAAGCTGGTGTTCGGCATCCCGATGCGCGGCAACCTGCTGCTGGTCTATCTGGCCGCTGCGGTATACCTGATCGTCGTACTGGGGATGGGACTGGGGATCTCGACCATCACCCGCACCCAGCAACAGTCGATGTTCGTCGCCTTCTTCTTCACCCTGATCTTCCTGCTGATGAGCGGACTGTTTACTCCGGTGGACTCGATGCCCGACTGGGCCCAGCAGGTGGCGGAGGTGAATCCGGTGAAGCACTTCGTGGCCGTCATGCGGGCGGTGCTGGTGCGGGGCGCCGGCCTCGAGGATGTGGGACCGACCATTGCGGGACTGGGGGCCGCGGGCATCGTGGTGCTGGCGCTGGCGGTGATGCGATACCGGAAGTCGGTCGCCTAGCTAGCGCGCCTTCGCCGAGCTTGCATCGCGGCCCTTGCCGAAGGTCGTCCCGAAGAAGTCTCCGGCTTTCCACTCCGGCTTCGCGTCCGCATTGGCTACGGACCTACCGATCACCGCGTTGAGCTGCGCATGACGGGCTCCGGCCTCGAGGTCCAGCGGCTGGCCGAGGTCGTCCTGCGGGGTGTGATAGCGTTTGGCGAGCCACTCCCGAAAGCGGGCCGCCGCGTCGATCCCCGAATCGCTCTTGAGACCCATGAATAAGAAGAGCGAAGGCACGCCCCGGCGAACGAAAGAATATTGGTCGCTGCGGACGAAGAAGACCTCCTGGGGAAACGGGTCCGGAGCTAGCGCGATGCCCATCTTCTGGGCCGCCTGGCGGACGGTCGCGTCCAGGGTCGAGTGCTCCGCGCCGAAGGGGACGATCTCGCGCAGCGGGTAAAGCAACGACAGGCCGTCGAGATTCAGATTGGCCACGATGCTCTCGATCGGTACGGTGGGGTACTCGGCGAAATAGTCGCTTCCCAGCAATCCCATTTCTTCACCGGTGACGGCCAGAAACAACACCGATCGGCGGGGCGGCTCGGGTAGCCTTGGAGAGGACTCGCGCGACCTCTACCAGCCCTGCCGAGCCGGACGCATTGTCGACCACGCCGTTGTAAATGGAGTCGCCGGCCACCGCCTCGCCGACCCCGAGGTGATCCAGATGCGCGCTGAAGACCACGACTTCATCCCGGAGTCGTGAATCCGCCCCGCGCAGTATACCCGCGACGTTTGGACTCTCCTGCCGCTCTTGGGTGCTCACCGTGCGAATCGTCGCCCGGGTCGGCAAGTCAAACGTTGGCGGCGTACCTGCCTCGGCCCGGTCCAGAACCGCGGATAACGACTTCGGAGCTCCCTCGAACAAAGCGCCGCTTGCCTCCTCCGACAGTCCAGCGATTCCACGAAGAGCGGGGAAAACATCTCGGGGCGTTCCGCTTGAATCGACCCAGCGCATGTTGCCCACCGCGCGCACCTGCCTAACCATCCGTTCCCAGGGGAAACTTTGGTCGCGGGTCCGCACGATCAGAGCTCCCACGGCCCCGTGATCGACGGCGTTCTTGTGCTTGACTCTTGTGGTGGCGTAGTGGGCGCGGGCAGTGGGTGGGAAGGACTTAGGCGCGCCGGTAAGGAGGACAACGATCTTCCCCTTGGCATCTACTCCCCGATAATCGTCGTACCCACGGTCCGGTGCGGTGACGCCAAAGCCTACGAGAACCAGTGGCGCGGTGACCTCCACCGTTGGGCGGAGCAGGTCCGGCGCCGGAAGGAAGTCCCGGTTCAGCTCGAGCTCGCGGGAGCCGGCCGGCTGGTGGAGTACCAACGTGGTCCCCTCGGCGGTTCGGGCCCGAATGAGAGGGACCGGTTGCAGATACCCTTGAGTCCCCGCAGGTTCGAGGCCGAGGTCGGCAAAGCATCCCGCAATGTAGTCGGCTGCCTGGGCGTAGGCCTTGGTACCGGTGCCGCGCCCTTGCAGGCTGTCGTCGCCCAAAATCCGAAGATGGGCCTCCAGGGCTGCGGGCTGAACCTCGGGCACACCGGCCGAATCAGGGCCTACGGCCTTTGCGCAGGGACTCGGTCGGTCAACGCTGGCGGTTGCTTTACCCCGTTGTCCGTCTCCGGAACAGCCCGTCCCGATGATGAGCAGTACCAGCAAGGCGAATCGGAGCCGCATGCACACCTCCGGCTAGGCAAACTCACCAATCAAGGTCGGATCCGATACAATGCCGCAATTCGGTGGCTGCCGCTACCCAGGTCACAGCCTGGACGTCTCTGGTACCAGCCTCCAGAATTCAATCTACAGGAGGCTCGCCATGGGCATTCTTCACGGCTTTTTCGCTCTGTCCCTTCTTTCCGCTCCACCTGAACCCCCTTCCCACCAGGTACGCTCGCTTCGGGTCACGGTGCTCTCCACCATGCTCACCGATCTTCGCGGAGTCGGCGAGTGGGGGTTCGCAGCCCTGGTCGAGGTGGACGGACGCCGGTTGCTGTACGACACCGGCTCCCGTCCCCAGACCGTGTTCGACAACGCACGCGATCTCGGCATCGACCTTTCCGACGTGACCGATGTCGTCCTGAGCCATCACCACTGGGATCATGTCGGCGGACTGATCACCTTGCGGGAGGAGCTCTCCAAGAAGAATCCTGCCGCGCTGTCCAGGGCACACGTGAGCGAAGGAATCTTTCTCAGCCGCCCGTCGCCGGCAGACGGAAAGGAAACCAACCAGATGATCGAGCGGCGGGCGGTCTATGAGGCGGCCGGAGGCAAGTTCATCGTTCACACCCGGCCGGTAGAGATCATGCCGGGGGTCTGGCTCACCGGTCCGGTCGCCCGCCGGTATCCGGAGCGCAACTGGCCCCACACGGCACGCCTCAAGACGGCCGGCGGGGTGGTCGAGGACTCTCTTCCAGAGGACTCCGCGCTGGTAATCAATACCCCCCAGGGTCTGGTGGTGATCACCGGGTGTGGCCATGCCGGAATCATCAATATCCTCGAGTACGCCCGGGCCAGCGTACGGCCGGCCCCAGCCTATGCGGTGATCGGAGGCTTACACCTGTTCCGATCCACCGATCAGGAGCTGGAGTGGACCGCGATGAAAATGAAGGAGCTGGGGCTGGTTCACCTGCTGGGGGCGCATTGCACCGGAGTCGAGGCCGTCTTCCGTATCCGGCAGCGGGCCGGCCTCACCCGCAAGACCGGGGTGGTCGGTGCAGTGGGATCGTCTTTCAGTCTCGAAAAGGGAATCGATCCTTTGGAATTGGCACGCTGAGCTCACTGGCCGGGGCAATGTCGATTTCGCAACCCTCCGTTCGACATACGGGTAGAACCTATGTCTCAGGAGGAGACCGATGTTGCAGCCAACCGTCTACATACCGTCCCTGTCAGACCGGGGCGCGCGCACCTTGGAGCAACCGCTTAATCACGGCGTCGAGCGCTTGGGTCCCTGAGATCCAGCGGGCGACCACTACGAGGTCGTTCACTGGATCGACGTAGATGATGTTGCTTCCGGCACCCAGGTGCCAGAAGGCCCGCTCCGGAGCGCTCGGCAGACCACGCCGGCCGGTGTTCAGGAAGTAATTCATGAAGCCGTAGCCTGGATTGACGCCCGGCGTGGTCGCCTTGCGGATCCACTCCTCCGACAGGATCTGCCGTTCCCCCCATTTGCCTTTGCGCAGGGTAAGATATCCGAAGCGTGCCATGTCCCGGGCGCTGATGAACATGCCGCCGCCCCAGTGGGCGCCGCCGCTCACCGATTGCACCAGCTGGCCGTCCAGCACGATCCAGGAATTGTCGTAGCCGTACCAGCGCCAGGTATGCGACGCACCAATCGGATCCATGACAAATTCTCGCAGCACCTGGGGCAGCGGCCGGCGCCAGACGTTGACCGCGGCGAGCGCGAGCAGATTCACCCGCACGTCATTGTACCGGTAGACCATGCCCGGCTCGTCTCGCGGCCGCGCCTTCCACTGCTCCAGGTCGCCCTGGGGCCGGTCGGCCCAGTCGGGTTTGCCCCAAAGCGTTCCCTGCCAGTCGCTGGTCTGACGCAGCAGGTGATTCCAGGTAATCTTGCGATTGTGCTCGGACTCGAAGGGCTCGAGTAGCTCGAAGGCGTCGTACGCGACGCCCTCAGGAGGTGCCGCCGCTGCATCGGCTCCAGCCGAAGGCGGTGCCTTGAGCGCCAGGACCAGCGGCACGTCATTGCGCACCGGTCTGTCGAGGTCGCGGATCATCTTTCGGTCGTACGCGAGACCCACGGTGGTCGATACGAAGCTCTTGGTCACGCTGAAGGTGACGTCCACCCGGTGGGGGTCGCCCCACTCGGCGACGATATATCCCTTCCGCACGATCATGCCGCTGGCCGGGCCCCGCTCGCGAAGGGGCCCAATGGTCTCACCGTGCGGTTCACGGCCGAACGAGCCCAGGTGGTTCTGGAGCAGGTTCCTGGACCAGTCGGTTTCGCTGGCGACGGCGAGGGCGACCGCGTCCTTCACTGACTGCGGGTCGAGGCCGACCTGCTCGGGAGCACGTCGCTCCCAGTCGTCGCCTGGGGGCGGGAAATACGGCGCCAGGGCGGTCGGGCGCGAGGCCGAGAGCAGCCCGGCGACGATGAGGACACCGGCGCGAAGCGCGAAACGATGGGCCTGGCGCTGAGTGAGGGTGGTGGTCAATGGAAGAGTCCCGCTGCAAAAGGAGTGACCGTGACAGCTGCGACGCACCGTTGGAGCCTCCGGTTAGCTGCCGAGACTGAAAGATTTGCGCCGGGCCCTCGACCTGGTCGCGCCAGTGGACGCCGAGTACGCTCACAACGCCCGCTGGGGAGATGGAAATGGCTTCTCCCACGTGCGGTCCGCGCTGCTCAAGACCAGCCTGTCGCTACCGGTGGTGGACGGCGAGATTGCGCTGGGGACCTGGCAGCAGGTGGTAGCCATCAATCTCGACAACCGGGAGCAGGACTCGGGAGCTGGTGGCCGTGCTGATCGGCTCCAACTGATGGGGCGGCGTGAGAATTGCCGCGGTCTTTGCACAGCGCACCCGGCAGCCGTACATTCGCGCCTGAGTCCCCCTGCGCACAACTCACGGTATAGGCCTCCGAGTTCTCGCTCCTCGGCGAGGCATCCTCATGAGCCTGTCACCCGCGTCGCGCTTCTCCGCCGCCGCGCTGTTGCTGCCGCTCGCGGTGTCGGCCTGCTTCATCGTCCGCAAGGTGTCAGTTGAAGAGGTGAATCGCACCGCCGATTCGGTCCGGGTGCGGACGCCGGTGAAGGCCCATCTGCTCGATGGGTCCACCGTGGTCTATCGGGAAGGCGTCGTCGTCGCCTCGGGACGGCTGACCGGCGCCGGCACTCGATACGATCTGGCCCTCACGAATCCCACCAGTGTCGCCGAGCTCTCGCTCGACAGCGTCGTGGGCATGGAGAGCTTCCGTACGTTCACCGATCCGGGTGCTACGGTCGGACTCTCCGCCCTGGCTACGGCCGGCGCGATCGGCCTCACGGTCGCGATCACCTGCGCCATCGACCCCAAGTGCTTCGGCTCCTGCCCCACCTATTACAGCGATAGCGCCGGCAGCCCCGTACTGGAGGCCGAAGGTTTCTCCTACAGTATCGCGCCGCTGTTCGAATCCAGGGACGTAGACCGCCTGCGCGCTCGCCCCCGTCCGGATGGCACGCTCCAACTGGATGTCCGGAACGAGGCCTTCGAGACTCACTTTATCAATCACCTCGAGTTGCTCGAGGCGACCCACGCGCCAGGCGAGTACGTGGCTTCCGACTTCGCCGGCCACCCGGCTGCTGTTAGCGGGCGGGCTCCCGCCCGAGCCGCACGCGATCGGGCCGGTCGGGATGTCCGGCAGCTGCTGGCCCAGGCGGACGGCCACACCTACGCCACCGCCGCCAGCGTGCTTGCCGGCGTGTCGGCGGGGGATCTCGAGGACGAGATCGAGCTCAGCTTTCCGCTGTCGGCCGGCGGCGACTCTGCCGGACTGGTGCTCCGGCTGCGCAACAGCCTGCTGAACACGATCCTGCTCTACGACATGATGCTGGGTGATCCGGGAGCCCGGTCGCTGGATTGGCAAGCCGAGGAGCTCTCCCGGGTGGGCTCGGCTCTGGAACTCGGCACCTGGTACACCTCTCGTATGGGGCTCGCCGTCGATGTCTGGCGGGACGAGAGCTGGGTTCCCACCGCCCGGATTAAGGACACCGGTCCGGTTGCGTGGAAGGACGTCATCGTGCCGCTTCCTCGGATACCGGGAAGAGAGATGCGCGTTCGACTGCGCTTCCCGGCGGACAACTGGCGGATCGACCAGGTGCTGCTTGCGACCGGCTTCCGTCGCCCCACCGTGCGTGTGCTTCCACTCGCGAGAGCGGCGGGTGCCGGTGGCGCCCCGGAGCCTGCAGCACTGGCGAGCCTGGTCCAGCCAGACGGTCGCTACCTCGAGACCCGACCCACCCAATCGTTCTCCGCCGTGTGGGACGTGGGGAAGGCGACCGCCGGCAGCGAGCGAACTTTCCTGCTCGCCTCCCAGGGCTATTACATCGAGTGGGTCAGGCGCGGCTGGATCGCCGCGGCGCGAGACACCACCACCTTCCGCCCCGATGACGTCTCGCTGCTTCGGGCCATGGAGCGTTGGCGCGAGGTACAAGACACTCTCGAGCGCCGATTCTTTGCCACTCGCGTGCCGGTGAGATGACCATGGAGCGACTCCACGGCCGGATCGCGGTACTGATCCTGCTGACCGCCTGCTCGGTGGGCACGTCGGGACGGAAGTACGCACCGGCGAAAGGACCCGCGGGTGCCACCGTAACTCTGGAGCTCACCGGACAGCGAAAGTTGAGCGGCGAGCTTCTGGCCGTGGAGGAAAGCTCTCTACTCGTCCTCGAGAATCGGGAGATGGTTCGGGTGCCCGTTCCACTTATTTCGTCCGGAAAGGCGCCGGGCGTCTCCTTCAACGGCAACACGTTTAGCCAGGTTCGCGAGCGACTCCGTCTCATCAGCCGGTTTCCCCAAGGTGTCTCACCCAGCCTGGAGGCGCGGTTGCTGGAGGCGTACGCACAGACCGGTGTGCGTGAGGTTTCGTGAGACTTTCTGTCACTCTGCTCCCGCTTTTGTTGGCCGGGTCACCGGCTGCGGGGCAATCCGCCGCAACCCCGGAACGGACTGCCGAGTTCGTCGCCAGGGCGAGGGAAGCGACCGCGCGCTACCGGGACCAGGCGGCCGCGATCGCCGACGGCTATCGCCGGATCGGTCCGGCTTTTCCCAGCATGGGCGAGCATTGGCTCAGCATCCCTCTCGTGGTGCGAGAAGAAGTTGATCCGCTCCGCCCGCCAATCCTGGAATACATCACCGTTGCCGGACAGCCGGTGCTCGCAGGCGTTGCCTATACCCAGCTGGTGCGGGATGGCCTGCCGGCAGCAACTCTCCCGGTTCCTCTCAGCGCCTGGCACATCCATCAAGGATCGGTGGACGAGGAAAGCTTCATCCTGAGTCATGCCGAACGACGCGTCACTGCGGCTGATTCGGGGCAGCCGGCGATCGCCGTGCTGCATGCCTGGCTCTGGTTGGACAATCCGGCTGGCGTGTTCGCCACCGACAACTGGGCGCTGCCTTGGCATCGCCTCGGTCTCCCGCCACCCGAATGGGTCGCGACCCGATCGGCGGCTGGGCTGGCCGTGGCGCTGGCTAGTGGGGGTGAAGCCTACTTCGCGACGCTCCTCAAGCTCCGCCAACGGCTCACCGCGGAGCAGAGCAATCGGATCGCGGCGGTGTTGCAACGCCACGCGATAGACCTTCGAGCCGTGCTCCAGGCGGAGAGTACTCCGCACGAGCCCAACCTGGAGGGCGAGCTCAGCAGCGCGTGGACCGAGGTTGAAGCGGAGCTGAAGACCATCTGTACCTCATGTGCGGTGGAGCACCACTGACGCGGATCACAACAATGCCGACTGGCGCTGCTGGAGAAAGCGGCGCACTGCGGGGTCTCGCTCCAGACCGATTGCGATGTCATACGCGTGGCGGGCGTCGGCGACTGCGCCGGTCTTGGCCAGTAATGCGGCTCGGGCGGCCCAGTAAGGCTGATACTCGGTGAGCCGGCCGTCCGCGGCCAGCTCCTGCATTGCCTGAAGAGCGGCATCCGCACCGTCAATCTCCGCGATAGCCAACGCTCGGTTAATGGCGACCACCGGCGACCCGGAGAGGGCCAACAGCGCGTCATAGAGCTGTACCACCGCTGCCCAGTTGGCGCGACCGGTGCGCCGGCGGTCAACATGGGCCGACTGCAACGCGCCCTCCAGTTGATACCGGCCGATGGATCCCGAAGTGCTGGCGCGCTGCAGCAACGCCTCGGCCTCGTCGATCATCGCCCGGTTCCATAGCATTGGGTCTTGTTCCGCCAACGGCACGTACTCGCCCTGCTCGTTGCGCCGGGCGTTGCGCCGGGCTTCCGCGTGTAGCATGAGCGCGAGGAGGCCCAGCCCCTCCGGCTCCTCCGGCAACAGCTCGGTCACCAACCGGCCCAGAAACATCGCCTCCTCCGCGAGATCACGGCGGGCGACGTCGGTGCCCCCCGGGTCGCTCCATCCTTCCGCGAAGGCGGCATAGATCGCGTCCAACACGGCCTCGAGCCGGTCGGGGAGCTCCTCACGCTCCGGGATGGCGAATGGAATGCCCGCGTTCCTGATCTTGCCCTTGGCGCGAACCAGTCGCTGCCCCATCGCAGTGGGAGATAAGAGGAATGCCGAGGCGATCGTCGCTGCGTCCAGTCCGAGCACGACCTGGAGCATCAACGGCGCCCGGATGCCGGCATCGATGGCGGGGTGGGCGCAAGCAAACATCAGCGCCAGGCGGTGGTCCGGGATCTCCCTGTCCCCCGTGGCGGCATCCAGACCCTCCGCGACGAGCTGCAACTGCCCGGCCGCCTGCTCCGCCGTGCGCCGCCGCCGGGCGACGTCGATGAGTCTTCGCCGGGCCGCGGTCAGCAGCCAGGCTTCCGGGTTCGAGGGACAGCCCTTCCGCGGCCAATCTGCCAGCGCGGCCGCGAATGCCTCCGACAGCGCGTCTTCGGCAGCCGCCACATCCCCGGTCCGTGCCGCGAGAAAGGCGACCAGCTTGCCGTAGCTCCGCCGAGCGACCGCGTCTGCCGTGCTCCGTGCCTGCGCGTCTCTCGCGTCGTCAGCCGGTAGCACGGCGGATCTTCCCACGGTTCCCGAAGCTCAGGTGGACGCGTCCCACAGTGGTCGCACCTCGACCACACCGTGGTCGGCGGTAGGGCAACGGGCAGCCCAGGAGATCGCGGCATCGAGGTTTGGCACGTCGATGAGGTAATAGCCTCCCACTTGCTCCTTCGAATCCGCATAAGGTCCATTCAGCACCTGCGACTTGCCATTATTGAGCCGCACGGTTGTGGCGCTCGAGCTGCCCTGGAGGCGATTCACGC
Organism: uncultured Gemmatimonadales bacterium; assembly: GCA_963812755.1. Lineage (GTDB taxonomy): Bacteria > Gemmatimonadota > Gemmatimonadetes > Gemmatimonadales > GWC2-71-9 > CAVVWJ01. Next base: position 55,035 of record CAWEWK010000009.1, read on the forward strand.
CCTTGAGGACCCCCGCCTTGGTCAAGGCCTCGGTATAGGCCTTGTACGCGCCCACTCCCTGCTCCTGTTGGGCCGGCGTCAGCTTGGACCAACCGGCCTCTTGGACATAGAGCAGCAGAAGGTATTGCATAAGAAGTCTCCGGAATGAGGACATAGTGGGGCACCATGCTCCACCCGGACAATGACGGGTGGGAGGGGGCGATTTCGACAGCTGGGGCTCAGCTGACCTGCTTGGCGGCCTGGGGGGCAGGGATGATGCGGAAGCGGAATTGTTGCTCGACCAGCTGGCGTACCTTGGCGCCCGCGCGCTTGGCCGGCCGGAAGCGCATCTGACCCAGTGCAGTCAGGACCGATGCAGTGAAGCGGGGGTCGTCGCTGCGGGCCACCTGCACGGTGGTGGTGTCTACCAGTCCGGTGGTATCGACGACGTATATCGCTTGAACCAGGCCCTCGGCGCCGATGGCGAGCAGATCTCGGGGATAGATCGGGGCGGCGCTGGACTCGTATCGCTCCACCATCTCGTCCACGTCCAGCACGCTGAAGGCCGTATCCGGGTTGAAGACCGGTGGCGGACCGAACGGGAGCTCGCTTCTGGCACCACTCCGGTCGCGCTTCCCCCGAGACCCATACGCCGGTTCCCGGGCCAGCCAACCCTCGCTCGACTGACCGAAGTGCTTCCCATCTTCCAAATCCGCGCCGAGCTTGCCCCACTGAATGCTCTCGGTCTGCCGCATGCGAGCGTCTACCCGATCGGGCGGCAGCAGAAAAAACACCCTGGCTTCGCGCTCGTCCATCGGGATCTGGCGGCCACCCTCACTCGCCGCCAAGACAACCCACACCATGCCCACGTGTGCCAAGACACTGATGAGGCCACATTCGGCGGTTTGAAAGAAGCTTCGGCCGGATTCCAGGAGGGTGGGGTGCATGCGCAGACCCGTCACACGAGTCGATCTGAGAAAACGCCTGGCCATCACATATATGAGGAAGGTGCGGCGGTCGGCAAGATGGAATTTCTAGGTCGCAGAGTGGAACGGCGCCTTGACGAGCGCGACGCCGCAGTCGGGGCAGCTGCCCTGCTCGATGAGCCAGGTGGATCCGCATCGGGGACAGAAGGAGCCAGCGCTGAGATCGAACGCCGGTGGTGGGGAAGCGATGATCGCGCTGAGCGTCGCGTTGTCGGCAGCCGATGTGAGGTCGGGGTCCACCGCGCTCCGCCGCACGACGTCATACGCCCGCTTGCGGGCCCAGTGCGCAAAGGTGGCGTCGTGGGCCAGGGCCCGGAGCGCCTGTGCCGGCGAAGCGCCGGCGAGCGCCGCCTCGTAGACGCCTTCCACCACCCGTCCGCTGGTGAACGGCGAGCACCAGCCCAGAAGTCGCCGGCGGCGGTCACGCGGCGGCACGTCCAATCGCCGCAGCGCCGCAGCGCCCATGACGGCGGTGCCGAGGGCGAGCATCAGCACGACGGCGGCGCCGATCAGGAACCCCAGCGCGCCGAGACGCGCCGTGGCCACCGGCAGGCCCAGGATCAGGGCGATGAGCGTACTGGCGCCGGCGGCGGAGAGAGGCGCTCCAAAACGCCGGGCGATCGCGACTCGTGCCGCGACGACTTCGGCGCCCACCATGGCGCCCGGGGCTGGCGGGAGTACCAGCGAGCGTACCGCCGGCGACCACCACGACACCAGCCGCCACCGCGAGCCAGGCTCGGGCTCGCCCGGCACCCATCCACTCCACCCGACTGCACGAACGACGAGGGATCCGGCGGGTAGCCGCCGGATCCCTTCGACTAGAACGAGGCCGGCAAAGAGCGCGACGACCTCCCAATCGACTCCGTCGAACAGGCTCACGCGTTGGCTACGGGTGCCTTGCCCTTGCCGGTGAAGAAACGCTTGATCGCGGCGAAGGCACCCACCACTGCGACCAGGATCGCTTTGCCGAACTTCTGCAGCAGTCCGGTCTTCGCCAGCACTGCCCCAGCCCCACCCGCCACGAGCGCGGTAAGACCGTAAGCCGCGATCTTGTCGCCGTCCCGCCATTCGGCGTAGCTATGTCCAGTCTTGTACTTGAAATCGCCGATAACGGCATTGAAGGCCGGAAGCGCCTTGTCGTAGTACACCGGATCAACCACCAGATCGACCGACATCACGCCGCCGCGGCCGAGGAGCCGGACGGAGTGGTTGAGAACCTGATCGTTGGCCTCGTCGTGGAGCTTGGTGGCCCAGGTGAGATTCTTGGTCGCGTCATCGTAGTAGGGCGACCGTTGCCAGCCATCGAGGTAGATGGCCTCCCAGCCGCGCTCCTTCCGGGCCTTGTTGCCGTACTCGTTGCCTTCCTTCAGGCTCGCGAGAATCGCGTCGCCATCGAGAGACTTCTTCTCATCGTCCTTGACGTAGCCGCTGGGATCGAACTCGAAGACAGCGAACCAGCTGGCGACGTTCTCGCCGTCAGTCCCCGCAATCGCGCAGAGCACGGTGCCGCGCTCCCGATCACTGGTCGGGTTCTGGTTGAGCTCCATGAACTTCTTGGTACCCGCCGCGCCGGTGAACATGCAACCCTCGGGGACGGCCACCTGGGCCTCGTCACCCAGGTTGCCCACAATGCTGCCCTTCTCCCAGGGGATCTGGCGGAATGCGTCCTCGCCGGGCTCCTGGGCCAGGGCCGGGAAGCCGGGTGCGGCGATCAGCATCAGTGCGAAAAGCAAGCGGGGAGCGGGCATCGACCCTCCGGAGCAGGTTCGGCTGCGCCATGCCAGGGGAAAGCCGGGGCAGGGAGTGCAACAATCCTGCCGCTTACCTTGGCTGCACCCTGACCTGAGTCCGGGCGAGGGTCGAACGGAGCATGCCGGCCGCGGCCACGGCAAGCAGAATCATCAGGGACATCCAGCGTGCAGTCATAGAATCCTCCGCGCTCAGAAGTCGAAAGAAATTCCCACCGCTCGCGGGCCGGCCCTGACCCATCCCTGCCGGCGGGAGAGCCAGCGTGCACTGAGGTGGCCGACCAACGCACCGACGAGAACGTCCGACGTCCAATGGCGGTCGTCGTTCACCCGGGCGAATGCGGTCAAGGTCGCGGCGCTATAGAGGCCGATATCCGACCAGCTATCAGGAGTCTCGTCGGCGATGGCGGTGGCGACCGCGAAGGCGAAGGTCGCGTGCCCGGAAGGGAAGGAGGTCGACCCGCTGAAGGGCCGGAACTCGTCGCCGTCGTCGCCGTGATTAGGCCGGCTTCGTCCGGCGGTATACTTAATCGCCGTCGTTATGCCGCTCGCGAAGATCGCCGCCGCGCCTGCGCGTAGTGCCGTCCGGCTCAAGGCTGGGCTCCCGGCGAGCCGGCCCACCAGATAGCCCGCGCCTAACGCCGGCAACACGTAGCGAGGTTGTCCCAGCGCGTTCCCAACGGTAGAAATCGAGTTAGTAGCCGGACCTCGTTGCTCCCGGGCCTCGGCTCGGAGCCCTTGATCCGCCATGAACGTCAGGGCGAAGATGAGCCCCGCTGCTGCCGCCTGCCTGCCCGAAATGAGCGGGTGGTTGGCGTCACGCGAGGCAGGCAGGGCCTGGCCCGCCGCAGTCGAAGGGACTAGGGGCTGCGCTGTGGCGAGCGCCGTGAGTAGAAGGATCCGGCGGGCATCCATTGGATTGCTCCGGTGGGAGTGGGCTCGGTCGGGAGAGGCCGGCAGAGGAGCATTCCAATTCGAGCGTTTGTGACAGGAGGGCCGCTAGCCTAAGGCATTCATCACAGAGGTTGGTCCAACCTTTTCCGCGATCCGGCTGTCCAATCCGTGGACCTTCCCGCGGATATCGACATGCTGGCGCCGCTCGCAATTCTTCTGGTGCTTCAAACGCAGGCTACGACGGCCGTTCCTGCGCTTTCCCAGGCCACCTCGGTGCGGGCGACCCGGGCCGCGGCGGCTCCCGTGCTCGATGGCCGGGACAGCGACCAGGTCTGGCAATCCATATCGCCTATCGACAGCTTCCTCGAAGCCAAGCCCACCGAGGGCGCCCAGCCGAAAATGCGGACCGAGGCCCGGGTGGCCTACGACGAGGACAACCTCTACGTCTTCGTCCGCGCCTTCGACCCCCACCCGGACAGCATCGTCAGCCTGCTCTCCCGCCGCGACGACCAGACCGCCTCCGACTACGTCACCTTGATGCTCGACCCGTATCACGACCGGAGGACCGGGTACGAGTTCTCGGTGAACCCCGCCGGGGTCAAGACCGACTACGCCCTCTACAACGACGGCGACGAGGACATTGCCTGGGATGCGGTATGGGACGCCGCGACCCAGATCGACTCGCTGGGATGGACGGCGGAGTATCGCATCCCGCTCTCGCAGCTCCACTATTCGTCGAAGAAAGGCGGAACCTTCGGCTTGCTCATCTGGCGAGTGGTCCAGCGCCATACCGCCACCATTACCTGGCCTCTCTACCGAGTCTCCCGGCCCGGCTTCACTTCCCAGTTCGGCGAGTTGACCGGACTCGACGGGCTGGGAAGCCCGGGCCATGCCGAGATCACCCCATACGTCATCACCAAGAGCGAGCCGGACGCCGGCGCGGCCGGCTTCGAGCGCAGTGAAGAAGTCTCACTCGGTGGCGACCTCAAGTACCGGCTCGCCTCGAACCTGCTCCTCAACGCAACCGTCAACCCCGACTTCGGCCAGGTCGAGGCGGATCCGTCGGAGCTCAATCTCAGCGCCTTCGAGACCTTCTTCGAGGAGCGGCGACCGTTTTTCGTCGAGGGAAAGGGCCTGTTCCGGTTCACCGTCAACTGTGTTGTGGTGGTAGACTGCCAGACGGGTGAGGGTCTGTTCTACTCCCGCCGGATCGGGCGTTCCCCGCAGCTCGCGAACATATATGGAGACGGGGGCTCGCCCTTCTCGACCAAGATTCTCGGCGCCGGCAAGGTCACCGGCCGGCTCCCCGGCGGCTTCTCGCTCGGAGTCCTCGACGCCGTGACCGATCGGATCGGGGGCCCGGGTGGCACCACGCTCGAGCCGGCAACGAACTACGCGGTGGTCCGCGGCAATCAGGACTTTCGCAACGGTGACGGCAGCGTCGGTTTCATCCTCACCGGAGTGAATCGCTCGCTCGATGCCACCAGCGCGTCCTATCTCCATCGCAGCGCGTACACCGGCGGCGTCGATGCCCGGTGGCGTTTCGCCGGGCGGTTCGAGGTGTCGGGATCGCTTGACCTCAGCCGGGTGGCCGGCGATTCAGCGGCGATCGCCCGGACCCAGCAGGATCCGGTTCACCTCTATCAACGTCCCGACGGCTCGCTGAGGTTCGATCCCAGCCGGACGTCGCTGAGTGGGACCAATCAGGAGGTTCGATTCGCCAAGGTGGGCGGCAGGCGGCTGCGATTCGAGACCGCGTACCAGCGCCGCTCACCCGGGTTCGAGATCAACGATATCGGATTTCTCCGCCAGGCCGACCAGCAGGCGTGGACCAGTTGGGCCAACCTGGCCTTCAATCAGCCGAACGAGGTGTTCCAGCAGCTGCGCTGGAATTTCAACAACTGGGAATACTGGACTGCCGACGGGCTGCCCACGGAGCGGGCCTTCAATACCAACGTTCACATCCAGTTCACCAACCGCTGGTGGCTTCACACCGGAGGTACTCTCGGCCAGCTCGGCGCCACCTACTGCGACCGATGTGCCCGAGGCGGACCCGCGGTACGGCAGGATGCGTACATCTCGCCCTGGATAACGATCGAAGGGGACGACCGGAGACCACTCGTGCCGATCCTCTCGGCCAACTACACCCGGGGCGATCAGGGTCGCTCGGAGACGTTCGAGATAGAGCCGGAACTCGAGCTCAAGGTGTCCAGCCGATTCACTACGTCGCTCAGCGCCGACTACACCCGAAACCGGAACGACCTGCAATACTTCGGCACCTTCACCGACCCGGCGGGCGTGCCACACTACACCTTTGCGCATCTCCAGCAGAAGACGCTGAGCCTCACCTGGCGGTTGGACTACACCTTCACCCCGAATACCTCGCTTCAGGTGTATGCCTCGCCCTTCATCTCCAAGGGGACCTACAGCAATGTGAGGGAGGTGGCGGAGGCGCGGGCCGCATCGTACGACGCGCGCTACCGGCCCTATGCCGACCCGGCCGTGGCCGACGATCCGGGAGGCTTCAACTTCCAGGAGTTCCGATCCAACGTGGTGTTCCGCTGGGAGTACCGGCCGGGCTCGACCCTGTTTCTGGTGTGGAGTCAGGGACGGCAAGGCTCCTCAGCGATCGAAGGTACCGGGTCATTCCGCGACAACTTCGGCGACTTGTTCGGGCAGCGGGCCAATGACACGTTTCTGGTGAAGGTGTCGTACTGGCTGACGCCCTGAGAAGCTGTCCACTCCCGATGAGCGAGACGGAACCGGCGCGCCCCCGCGCCGGTTCTGTGTTTTGTGATTTGACCGAAAGGATGCCGCATGCTTCCCACCCGAAAGCTCGGAAACCAGGGGCTCGAGGTCTCCGCTCTCGGTCTCGGCTGTATGGGAATGAGCCAGATGTACGGCCCAACCGATGACCGCGAATCCGTCGCCACCATCCACCGCGCCATCGAGCTCGGTGTCACCTTCCTAGACACCGCCGAGGCCTATGGCCCTTACATCAACGAAGAGTTGGTTGGCCGTGCGATCAAGGGCCGGCGAAGCCAGGTGGTCATCGCCACCAAGTTCGGCTTCCGCTTCGAAGGCCCGAACCTGGTCGGCACCGACAGCCGGCCCAAGCACATTCGCGAGGTTGCCGAAGCCTCGCTCGGCCGGCTGGGTATCGACCATATCGACCTGCTTTACCAGCACCGAGTGGACCCCGACGTCCCCATCGAGGACGTGGTAGGCACCATGGGCGACCTGGTCCGCGAAGGGAAGGTGCGATATCTGGGACTCTCCGAGGCCGGTGAGGCGACCATCCGCCGGGCCCACGCGGAGCATCCCATCTCCGCGCTGCAGAGCGAATACTCTCTCTGGGAACGGAATCTGGAGGGCGACATCATCCCGGTCCTGCGCGAGCTCGGGATCGGCTTGGTGCCGTTCAGTCCGCTGGGCCGCGGCTTCCTGACCGGGACCGCGAAGCGTGCCGAGGAGTATCCGGAAGACGATTATCGACGAAGCGATCCCCGATTCCAGGGCGCGAACTTCGACGCCAACATGCGGGCGGCTTCCGTGGTGCAGGAGCTGGCCAAGAAGAAGAATGGCACGCCGGCCCAGGTTGCTCTCGCGTGGCTGCTCCACAAGGGCCCCGACATCGTGCCCATCCCCGGTACCAAGCGGCGGCGCTATTTGGAGGAGAACGCGGGCGGCGCGGCACTCGCGCTGGACCCGGCGGAGATCGCGAAGCTGGACCAGGCGCTCGCGCCCGACGCAGTGGCCGGGCCGAGGTATGGCAAGCGTATGATGGCATTCATCGAGAGATAGGGAGACCCTATGAGGATCGGCATCATCGGCGCGGGCCAGATCGGCGGCAACCTGGCGCGCCGGCTCACCGCACTGGGACATGAGGTGTCCATCGCCAACTCGCGGGGACCCGAGACGTTGGCGGTGCTGGCGAAGGAGACCGGGGCCAAGCCGGTGACGGTGAAGGAAGCCGCCCGGGCCGGGGATGTGGTCATCGTGACCATCCCGGTGAAAAACATCGCCCGGCTGCCGCGGGATCTGTTCGAGGGCGTTTCGGACGACGTGGTCGTAGTCGATACCGGCAACTACTACCCGCAACAGCGCGACGGCCGAATCGAGCCGATCGAGAAGGGCAGTACGGAAAGCCGCTGGGTTGCCGACCAGCTCGGCCGGCCGGTGGTGAAGGCGTTCAACACCGTCTACGCCAGTCATCTGCTCAACCGCGGCAAGCCCAAGGGCGCGCCTAGCCGCCTTGCCGTGCCGGTGGCAGGTGACGACCGGGGAGCCAAGGAGGTCGTCATCCGGCTGCTGGACGAGCTCGGATTCGACGGGGTAGACGCCGGAACCCTAAACGAATCGTGGCGGCAACAGCCGGGGACGCCGGTGTACGGGCCGGACCTGGACGAGGAGAGCCTGCGCCGCGGGTTGGCGGAGGCCAAGCCCGAACGCAAGCCCGAGTTCAGCGCCGGCGGCACCGTCCTGGCCGAAGCCGACTGAACCGCGTCTAGTCGGCTACGCTCATCGCGGCAATCCGCCCTTCCAGTCCCTTCGGATTCACGGCATACGCATCGCCATACTCGACCGCGAACGGGTCGGGATAGATCTCTTCCTGGCCCCTCTCCAGCCCGTCGAGAATCGCATCCGCTGCGCTTGCCGGAGAGGCCTTCTGCATTGGAAATCGCTCCGCCATGTCGGTGTCAACCGGACCAGGATACACACCGGCGACGAACGTCCCCTGAGCCCGCAGCAGGGTCCGCGTGGTCTGGGTGATCGAATGGAGCGCCGCCTTCGAGGAGCTGTAGGTGATCAGCGGCGGGAACCCTACCAGACCGGCCACCGAGATCACGTTGGCGATGGCGCCGCCTCCGTGCCGGGCCAATACCGGGGCAAACGCCTGGGAGACCCGGAGCGTGCCTACCACGTTGGTCTCGAACTCCTGCCGCGCCGCGTCGAGCCAGGTCGCGTCTTCGAAACCCGCGAAGGAATGGCTGACTATGCCCGCGTTGTTTATCAGCAACTCGACGTCGCCGGCTTGCTCCACCGCACGCTGCACATCGGTCGCGTCCGTGATGTCGAGCCGGAGCGATACCACACGCCCATCGCTCGCCGCGACCAGCTCAGCCAGGGCCTCGGGCCTGCGGGCGGCTGCATAAACCTTTCCCGCTCCCCGCTCCAGCAGTGCTTCGACGATGGCCCGTCCGATGCCGCGATTGGCGCCGGTCACCAGGGCCACCCGTCCCTGAACCTGAATTCCTGCCGACATTTTGCCACTCTCCTTGATTGTGACTGATCGATCAAAAACAAGCCAACAAAAGCCTACCCGAGCCCGACGAGCAACGCCTCCACTGCGGCATGTAACTCTCCAGCTGTCGCACCGGCCTTGCCTAGGACGGCCAGCCCATAGTTTTGGACGACCAGCAGTGTTGCTGCTGCCTCGACGTCCAGATGCTCCCCGACCTCGCCGCGGGCCTTGGCCTGCATCAGCGCCCGGCGAAGCACCCGTTCCAGCTCGGCGCGGGCATAATTGCAATGCACCAAGGCGTTGGCATCCTGTGAACCGCGTTCCAGTATGGTGTTGGTCACCAGGCAGGCGCGCCTGGGTCCAGGCATCGTTAGGGACTCGACCTGGACTCTGAAGAATTCGCGAATCTCGGCCAAGCCCGCGCCTGGAGCTTTGAGGCCGGCCAAGGCTCGCTCGGCGACGGAGCGCCGATACCGATCCAGCGCCTTGAGGAACAGTGTCTGCTTGTCGCCAAAGGAGTTGTAGAGACTCTGCCGGCCGAGTCCGAGATGGCTCTCCAGATCGGCCAGCGAGGTGCCTTCATAGCCACGCTCCCAGAACAGCTGCACGGCCTGATCCAGTACGGTGTCTTCGTCGAAGGACTTTGGGCGAGGCATGTCAAGAAAGTATGTAATCTTGATCGATCAGTCAAGTACCGGGTCGCACCTGGTACTGACTCCAGGCCTTGAGGCAACGGTCCAGCAAGCGTTTATCCCCTATCCGCTCAGCCCACCGGGCAAACTCCTTGCCGGGGCCGCGCCACTCGAGCTCGGCTACGTCTCGGAAGAGCGGTGCATCGGTTCTGAGCGTCGCGAGGTTCTTGAATAACAGCGCCTGGTCACGTTCGGCGCCCAGCACCCCGGGAGGGAACTCTTCGATCGGCCCGTACTGGGTGAGCAGCCGGGCGGCCGTGGTCCGGCCTATTCCCTTGATGCCGGGGTAGCCGTCCTGCGCGTCGCCGACCAGGGCGAGGTAGTCGGGGATGAGCGAAGGACCGACCCCGAACTTCTTGCGCACGCCCTCCGCATCGCGGATTTCCATGCTGCGGCGGATCATCTGAACCACTCGGTCGTCCCGGACGCACTGGGCGAGGTCTTTGTCATTCGCCCAGATGCAGACCTTCTCGACCCGAGCGTCCTCCGAGGCGAGGTATGCGGCCGACGCCAGCGCGTCGTCGGCTTCCAGCTCGACCATGGGCCACACCGCCACTCCCATCGCCGCGAGTGCGTCCTCCAGTGGATGGAATTGGGCGAGGAGCATGGGCTCGATACCCGCCCCGGTCTTGTAATCCGGCCAAAGGTCGTTGCGGAAGGACTCGATCACGTGATCGGTGGCCACCCCGACGTGCGTGGCTCCCTTCTCGATCATCTCGAGTATGGAATGCAACAGGCCGGCGACCGCACCGAAAGGCTTGTCCTTGCCTTCGTTGAAGCGGCGCTGGCCGTAGAATTGCCGAAACAGCTCGTAGGTGCCATCGAGGACATGAACGATCATTCGATAGTATACTGCCTCCCATGAGCCCCGACGCCAACGCCTTCCCGATCGAACCGCCGATCGAGCCCATGCTCGCCACGCTGGCCGAGACGCTGCCGGACGATGGGGAGTTTCTCTTCGAGCCTAAGTGGGATGGATTCCGAGCGATCGTATTTCGCGGTGACGCCGAACTGTATATCCAAAGCCGGGACCTGAAGCCGCTGGACCGCTATTTCCCGGAGCTCCACCAGGCGCTGCTGGATCGGTTGCCTCCCGGCTGTGTGCTGGATGGTGAGATCGTGATCGCGACTCCTGACGGACTCGACTTCGATACCTTGCAGCTCCGGCTTCATCCCGCGGCCTCGCGGGTGGCCAAGCTGGCAAAGGAAACCCCGGCTTCGTTCGTGGCTTTCGATGCGTTGGCGGCCGGCGGGCAGGACCTTCGGGCTGCGCCCCAACGCGAGCGCCGAAAGGCTCTCGAGCGATTGATGAAGGGCCTCGGGCCGCCGATCCATCTCACCCCGATGACCCTGGACCGCCCGACGGCCGAGCGTTGGCTCGAGCAGTTCGAGGGCGCGGGCCTGGACGGTGTGATCGCCAAGCCTCCGGAGACTCCGTACCTGCCGGGCAAGCGCGCCATGATCAAGGTGAAGCACATCCGCACCGCCGACTGCGTGGTCGCCGGCTTCCGGTGGCACAAGAGCGGAAAGGACACCCTCGGGTCGCTGCTGCTGGGCCTCTATGATGACCGCGGCGTACTGCAGCACGTGGGGGTCACGTCGTCGTTCACCATGGCCCGGCGGAAAGAGCTGGTCAAGGAGCTGGCGCCGCTGCGAGAGAACGCACTCGAGGGTCACCCGTGGCGGTCGTGGGCAGAGATGGACGCGCACCAGCTCAACCGGATGCCCGGTGCCCAAAGCCGCTGGAGCGCCGGCAAGGATCTTTCCTGGGAGCCGCTCCGCATCGAGCGGGTATGCGAAGTGAAATACGATCACCTGCAGGGCGACCGCTTTCGCCACGCGGCGGTTTTCCTGAGATGGAGGCCCGACAAGCCGCCGGCCGATTGCCGCTACGATCAGCTGGAGGTCACTCCAGCTTACGAGCTCGCCAAGGTTTTCTCGTCCGGATCCAGCGGCTCCTGAGCCGGCCTGATATCGGCCGGCACGTGCTGCAGGTTTATCCGAATCCGGGTCCAGGTGGAAGACCGGCCTCGCATCGCATCTACCAGCACGTCCGCCGGCTCCAGATGGGCCGCCGCATCCGGGTGGCGGGCCTTCCAGCGCTCCAACCCCGCCAGGGCATCCTCCTTCCGCCGCGCCCGGGCGATCTCGATCAACGGGTGCTTCGGGGTGCGGGCCCGGGAGGGCTGCACCCGCTTGGGTTCGTCCTGCTGCTTCTGGTAGTGCGGGGGCCAGGGCGCGTCTCCCAATCCTTCGCCCTCCTGCTTGGCGGAGAGCTCCAGCAACGATTCGAGTGAATCGGCGGACCCGTCGATGCCGGCATGCCGGTCGCCCAGCTCGGCAAACCGTCCGGGCATGGTGGCCAAGGTGAACTCTCCCGGATCGCAAGTGGCGAGCTCCTTCCAGGTGAGCGGGGCCGACACCCGCGCCTCCGGCGTGGGCCGCACCGAGTAGGCCGAAGCTACCGTCCGGTCCTTGGCGTTCTGGTTGTAATCCACGAAGACCCCGTGACGTTCCTCCTTCCACCACTTGCTGGTAGCGATGGCCGGCGCTCGCCGCTCCACCTCGCGCGCGAGGGCAAGCGCGGCCCGACGCACCTGGTCGAACCCCCAACGCCGCTCGATCCGCACGATGACGTGCACCCCGCGGGATCCCGAAGTCTTGGGCCAGCCGGTGAGCCCAAGGTCCCGGAGAGTCGCTTGGACCACGCCCGCCACCTCGAGCACCTGCGTCCACTTGACGCCGGGCACCGGGTCGAGGTCCACCCGCAGCTCGTCGGGGTGGTCCAGATCGTCGGCCCGGACCGGATGGGGGTGCAGCTCGAGGCATGCGAGGTTGGCCAGCCAGGCCAGCGCTGCCGCGTCGCGCGGAACCACCTCGTCCGCGGCTCGTCCCGAGGGAAAGCGAAGCGACACGATCTCGATCCAGGGCGGGCGGGATGCCGGCGCCCGCTTCTGATAGAAGAACTCGTCGGTAATTCCGTTCGGGTAGCGCACCAGCACGTTGGGCCGGCCGCCCGCGCCGCGTAACGCGCCCGGGGCCACCGCGAGGTAGTAGCGCACCAGATCCAGCTTGGTGTACTTGGGGCCGGGGAAGAGCACCTTGTCAGGATTGGAGATGGAGATCTCGCGGCCATCGACCACCAGCCGTTCGGGTTCGCCGCCGCTCTTGCTGGATGCGGCCCCGCGCGACTTTGGCACGCTCAGGAAGGTTGCAGTGAAGCCGCCCCGGCCCCGGGCGCGCGAACCGGCTGCGAGCCATCCACATAGGTGAGCTCGCGACGCTCGGCGACACACCGCAGCATCAGCGCGCCCCGGCTCATGTCTCCCCGCCCCAGAAATTCCAGCGGAAAGCGCAGCCGCGAACCCAAGATCCGCCTCAGCGGTTGCAGGTACTTCGGAGTGGCGATGCTGCCGAGCAGAACGGCAGCGGCTTCGGCGCTCAACCGTTCGGCCAGCTCGGCGGCATCGCGCCGCAAGGGCTGAGTGTAGCGGCGGACGTCCGGATCCACCGGAACCCGGGCGATTGCATGCAGGCCATCGATATCGATGATTGCATCCGGAGGACGAAGACCCAGGCCGGGGACAATGACCTGGACACCGGAGCAGTCGCCCGGCGGATCGGCGAAGGCCCTCGCATACGCCAGCTTGCCGCGAAAATACAGGCCGCTCATGAAAGTGTAGACTTCGCCGATGGTCGCGCCCTCCCCCGACCGTAGTCGCTGGGCCAAGGCCGACCGGGCATCATTCCGCAGGAGAAAACCGGCGCGCTTACCGGAGCAATGGGCGGGGGAGAGCAGGAAGATCTGGTGACTTCGTGACATTGGCGCAGAGTACACCAGGCCGGGGCGCTGCGGTAGTGTCGAAATCGGCATTTCGTGTTCGACTAGGGATATATGACCGACCTGGAAACCCTGCTCCCGGCAAGCCGTAGATGAGACAGGGCATAGACAGGAGCAGACCCATTGACTGATGCAAGCCGCTACGATCGTTCGATCGTCGAGGGACCGCTGCTACCCGCGGTCTGGAAGATCGCCTGGCCCACCATGCTCACCAATATCGTCGGTGGGCTTCAGGGCATCGTGGACCACGTCCTGGTTGGCCACCTGGTCGGCTATACCGGCAACGCCGCTATCGGGGTGAGCTGGCAGATCATCATCATCGTCATCATCTTCATCTCTTCGCTGTTCACCGGGATGAGTGTGCTGGTCGCCCGCTTCGCAGGCGCCGGCGACACGGACAAGGTGGACCGCACGGTGTACCAGGCCTTCCTTACCTCGGTTTTCCTCTCCCTGGGCATCATGGCACCGGTGGGATACTTCGCGTCGCCATGGCTGCTCGATCTGGTGAACGCGGCGCCTGCCGTCAAGCAGGAAGCGCTGCCGTTTCTCCGGATCATGTTCTGCTTCAGCAGCGGGATGCTGCTTTTCTACATGCTGAGCGGCGCGCTCCGCTCCGCCGGTGACGCCCGTACCCCGATGCGGCTGGGCATTGCGCTCACCGTGCTGAACCTGGTGCTCAACGTGATCCTGATTCGCGGTCTCGGCCCGGTCCCCGCATTCGGGACCCGGGGCTCGGCGATGGGGACCGTGATCGCTTCCGGACTCCTGGGTGCATACTCCTTCTGGAAGCTCTGGCGTGGCGGGTGGGTGGTGTCGTTCCCGCGCCACCACGGCTTCGCCCCGGACTGGGGGATCATCCGCGAGCTCTTCCGCTTCGGCCTGCCCACGGGGATCCAGGGCATCGCGATGAACATCGGCGGGCTGTTCATGCTCGGGTTCATCGGGTCGCTGGCGCAGAGCGCGGCGGCGCAGGCGGCATTCGCGGTGTCGTACACTCAACTGTTTTCGCTGATTACCTGGACGTCGATAGGGCTGATGGGGGCCGCGGCCGCCGTCGCCGGGCAGAATCTCGGCGCCGGTCACCCCGACCGGGCGGAGGCGGCGGTGCACGTAGCGGCCCGGTTCGCGTTGGGGGGCGCGGCCTTCATCGGATTGTTCTTTTTCTTCTTGCCGCGGCCGCTGCTCGCTATCTTCGGCATGAACGAGCCCGCCGTCGTTGACATCGGAGTAGAGCTGCTTCGGGTGTTGAGCGTCTCGGGACTGTTTGTCGCGATAGCGTTGACGTATACCGGCGGCTTGCAAGGGACGGGAGATACCAAGAGCCCGCTCTACATCTCGATCGTCTCCCAGATCGTCGTCCCCCTCGGGATCTGCTTCATAGTTCAGCAGACCGGCACGCTGGATCCGATCGACATCTGGCTCGCCATCCTGGTCGGGCACGCCACCCGCTGCCTGTTGAGCGTGATCCGCTTCAATCAGGGAGAGTGGCGGGGTATCACGGTGGACATCGAGCGAAAGGCAAAGCAGCCCGCAACCTGACAAGCTGAGGAGAATGCAGATGGCATACGTCGATGGATTCGTCATTCCCATGCCGAAGAGGCACCTGGGGTTGTATCGCCGCTTGGCGCTGAAGGCGGGCAAGGTGTGGCGGGAGCACGGTGCCCTCGAGTACTACGAGTGCGCGGGCGATGACTTGAACATCAAGGGGGTGAGAACCTTCATCCAACAGATCAAGCCGAAGCCGGGCGAGACCGTGGTGTTTTCCTGGATCGTGTACAAGTCGAAGGCCCATCGCGATCGGGTCAACGCCAAGGTGATGAAAGATCCCCGGCTCGCTAAGATGATGGAGCCCGGCGCGATGCCGTTCGACATGAAGCGCATGGTGTACGGCGGGTTCAAGGTCTTGGTGAGCCTCTGAGTATTTGGGTTGGTCTCGGAGAATTTCTCCTCCATGGCTGAGCAACGGGTTGCTATCGTGGCCGGCGTGCGGACGCCGTTCGTCAAGGCCGGCCAAGCGTTCGCCAAGCTCGGGCCGCTGGCCCTGGCGAAGCACGCGGTGCGGGGCCTGCTGCAGCGGCATGAGGTCGACCCGGCGGGCATCGACGCCATGGTATTCGGTGTGGTGGTGCCCGAGCCCGGGAAGCCCAACCTCGCCCGCGAGATCGTGCTGGAGTCGGGCCTTCCCGCTGGGATCGAGGCCCAGACGGTTTCATCCTACTGCATCACCGGCCTCCGGACGGCCACCATCGTCGCGGACGCCATCGGGCGGGGGCGCATCAGCGCCGGGATCGCCGGCGGGGTGGACTGGTTGAGCGGGGCGGACCCGGCGACGTTCCGCGAGCCCACCACCGGTCTCTCCATGGGCCAGCACATGGAGCTCACCCGGGCGGAGTGGAACATCCCGCGAGAGCGCCAGGACGAGGTGGCCCTTGCCAGCCACCGCAACGCGGTGGCCGCGCGGGAGCACCTCGCACGGGAAATCGTGACGGTCGAGGGCATCGCTCATGATACCGGTCCCCGGGCGGACACCTCCCTGGAGCGGCTTGCCAAATTGAAGCCGGCGTTCGACCCGGCCGGGACCATTACCGCCGGCAACGCCTCCCCAGTGACCGACGGCGCGTCGGCAGTGTTACTGATGAGCGAGCAGCGGGCGATAGAGGAAGGGCGGGAGCCGCTCGCGTTCATCGAGGCCATGGACTATGCGGCCATCCATCCTGACGAGGGTCTGCTGATGGCGCCTGCCATTGCGGTCCCCCGATTGCTGGAGCGGGCGGGACTCCAGCTTGCCGACATCGACCTGCTGGAGATCCACGAAGCGTTCGCCGCGCAGGTGCTCGCCAACGTCGCGGCGTGGGAGCGGGGTTGGAAGGGTCGCCCGACTGGAGCAGTGGATTGGAGCCGGGTAAACGTGAACGGCAGCTCGGTGGCGGTAGGGCACCCGTGGGCAGCCACGGGTGGGCGAATCATCACCACTCTGGCAAATGAGATGGCCCGGCGGAATGCCCGCCGGGGCCTGATCAGCATCTGTGCCGCCGGAGGAATGGCGGGGGCGTTCCTGCTTAGCCGGGCATGAGCGTCAGGGCTGTCTCCACTTCGCTCCTTCCCGGGCGATAAACTCGTCCGCCACGGTCGGCCCCCAGGTACCCGCCGGGTAGTTGGGGAAGTGGTCCGGCCGTTTGCCGTCCCAGTAGTCGATGATCGGATCGACCACCGCCCAGGCAGCCTCCACCTCGTCGCTCCGGGTAAAGAGGGTGGCCTCGCCCACCATGCAGTCGATCAGCAGCGTCTCGTAGGAATCGTGCTCCAACTCACCGAACGCTTCCGCGTAGCCGAAATCCATGTCCACCGACGCCAGGTTGACGTCCACGCCGGGCACCTTCACTTCGAAGCGCAGCGAGATCCCCTCCTTGGGCTGCACCCGGATCGCGAGCGTGTTGGGCTCGATCTCCTGTCCTTCGCGTAAGGGAAACATCAGGTGAGGGTGGCTGCCGAAACTGGATGGCGATCTCGGTCGCCCGTCGAGGCAATCGCTTCCCCGAGCGGAGATAGAACGGCACGCCCTGCCAGCGCCAATTGTCGAGCATGAATCGGATCGCCGTGTAGGTAGGAGTGGGGCTGTTGGGCGCGACGTCGGGCTCCTCCCGGTAGCCCGGAACCGGCTTGCCGTCGATGACGCCGGACCCATACTGGCCTCGCACCGCATAGTCGTGCATCACCGCGGGGGTGATCGGGCGAATGGCGCGGAGCACCTTGACCTTCTCGTCCCGCACTGCGTCGGCGTTGAAGGTGACCGGCGGCTCCATGGCCATGAGGGTGAGAAGCTGTAACAGGTGGTTCTGGAACATGTCGCGCACCACCCCGGCCTCCTCATAGTACTTGCCCCGATGCTCCACTCCCACGTTCTCTGCCGCGGTAATCTGGACGTGGTGCACATGGTGACGATTCCATACCGGCTCGAAGATCGAATTGGCGAAGCGAAAGACCAGAAGGTTCTGGACCGTCTCCTTGCCCAGGTAATGGTCGATCCGGTACACCTGGTGCTCGGCGAAGGCCTGACGAACGCAGGCATTTAGCCTTTGCGCGCTCTCCAGGCTTCGGCCGAAAGGCTTCTCGATGATGATCCGGACCCAGGGACGCTGCTTCGGGTCAGGCACCCGAGGTGCCAGGCCGGACTGCGCCAGTCGGTTGATCGCCTCCTCGTAGAGGCTGGGAGGAATGGCGAGGTAGAACAGGCGCCCGCTGCCCTCGGGCAACCTCGCCTCGGATTCCGCCAGGCGCCGCTGGACCGCATCGTAGGTGGCCGGGTCGTTCAGCTCGCCCGCGACATAGTGAAGATGGGGCGCGAATCGATCCCAGGCTTCGTTGTCCACTCCGTCGTGGGAGAAGGTCTTGAGCGCGTCCCGCACCTGCGCGCGGAAGGCGGCGTCATCCATCTGGCTCCGCGCCACCGTGACCACCTCGAACTTGTGGGGCAGGAGTCCATCTCCCATCAGGTGAAAGAGCGATGGCATCAATTTGCGGTGCAGCAGATCGCCGGCGCCGAAGATGACCAGGATACACGGCTTCGGCTTCCGAAACTCTCGCGTCGTCGGTACCGCCGGTACCTCCGGTGCGGGCGTGGCGACCGCCAAGGAGACTCGGGCCGTCATTTGGTCTTCACCGCGTGACCGCCGAACTCGTTCCGCAGCGCCGCGATGACCTTGGCACCGAAGGAATCGCTCTGCCGCGACCGGAATCGGGTGAGCAGGGAGAGAGTGATGACCGGCGCCGGCACGTCGAGGTCGATCGCTTCCTTTACCGTCCAGCGGCCCTCGCCCGAGTCCTCCACGTAGCCCTTGAGCGCAGCCAGATCGGTGTCCTTGGCGAACGCGCGCTCCGCCAGCTCGTTGAGCCAGGAGCGGACCACGCTCCCCCGGTTCCACACCGCCGAGATCTGGTGCAGGTCCAACTTGAAGTCTTTCGAGGCGTGCAGGATCTCGTAGCCCTCGGCGTAGGCCTGGAGCATCCCGTATTCGATGCCGTTGTGAATCATCTTGACGTAGTGTCCGGCCCCCGGGGGGCCCACGTGAGCGTAGCCCTCCGGAGGCGCCAGGGTCCGGAAGATCGGCTCGCAGTGCCTGAAGGCCTCGGGAGACGCGCCGATCATGAGACAGTAGCCGACCGTGAGTCCCCAGATGCCGCCGCTGGTACCGGCATCGATGAACTCGAGTGCCTTTCTCCTTGAGCCTGGCGGCCCGGTGCTGCGAATCCTTGTAGTTGGAGTTGCCGCCGTCGATGATGATGTCGCCCCGAGAGAGTCCCGGCAGCAGCTGGTCGATGGTGGCTTCGACCGCCGCGCCCGCGGGCACCATCACCCAGACCACTCGCGGCGAGCTGAGCTGGGCGCAGAGATCGGCCAGATCCTTGGCGCCTGTGGCACCCATCGCGACATGCGGCTTCAACGCGTCCGCACTTCGGTCATACACCACCAGCTGGTGACCGCCCTGTACCAGGCGCTGCACCATATTGCCGCCCATCCGGCCCAGGCCGATCATGGCGAGCTGCATCTAGCGATCTCCTCTCAAGAGTGCACGCCCAGTCCCGCCAGGTCCTGGCGCAGCCGGAGGGCATCGGTAAATCGAATGGTTCGCATCCCTAATTCCCGGGCCGGCTCCAGGTTCCGTTCCCGGTCGTCGATGAACACAGAGCCCTCCGGCTCCGCTTGAGACATGGCCAGCGCGATCTCGTAGATCCGCCGGGCCGGTTTCAACACTCCGACCCAGCAGGAAGAGAAGAAGGTGAGGAAGATGTCGCGCAGCCCGAACTGCCGGAGCCGGTGCTGGTTCAGCTCGGCCGACTCGTTGTTGATGGTCATCAGGCGGTAGCGCCCGGTGCCGGCCAGCTCCCGGGCCAGGTCGATCGTCTCCGGAAACGGTGAGCTCTGGGCCAACATGAAGCGCTTGAACTCCTCCGGCTTGAAGGGCCGGGGCCGGTAAAAGACAGTGCACCGCAGGTACTCATCCAAGGTCATCCGGCCCTGCTCCAGCATGGCCACGGTCTCGCCGTGCAGCTCCTCCAGCTCTCCCACATCCAGCTCGAAGTGCCGCACCGCCGCGGCGCGTTGCTCCCGGTCCCAGCCGTTGGTGCCGAGAACCCCGCCGATGTCGAAGAAGACGTGACTGACTGTCACCGCTCGAGCAAGCCGAGATCTTCGACTCGGATCACCGGGCGGCCGCGGGTTCGCAGCGCCAGCAGGTCACCTTCCGCCTGCGCGGCCTCCAGTTGGCCGAAGGTGAACGACTCACCCGGGATCGGCAGATCGTTCTCGGGCGGCTCGAAGATCTGAAGGAAGTGACCCACCGGGGGGCCACCCTTGTGGAGCTGGCCGGTGGAGTGAAGGAACCGCGGTCCGTACCCCAATGTGGTGGCCACCTTGAGCCGGTCCCGGAGCCGGAGTCGAATCGAACTCAGCCGGCGATCGTTTTCCGGTGTTGGTGGCAGGTAGGCCATGATCGCGAGATAGTCGCCCGGCGCGATGCCTCCCAGAAACTTTTCCAGCTCCGCCGCCGAAGCGGCCGGTGTCACTGCGCCGCCCTTTGCCAGCACCGCCTTGGTATTTCCCTTGCTCTCGGCGACGTTGGGTTGGTCGAAGGGGTTGATCCGGAGCACCGCACCGGCAACGGCCGTGGCGAACTGCCAGCGGAAAAACTCCTGTCCCAGGTCGTATGGGTCGTCCAATCTCAGGTGCACCACCGGATGGCCGGCCCTCTCCAGCACGGCCAGGCGCGACTCGGTCTCCGAATCCGCTTCCCCGGCCAACGCCATCGACACGAAGAGTCGATCCGCACCATATCCTTCCGGCGTCGCGAGCGGCTCATCGGCCACTGGAAGTATTCCCTTTCCTTCTTTGCCGGTGCTCTCCGCAATCAACTGTTCTACCCAGAGACCGAAGCTCGCGATCCCGGGTGACAGGACGAAGGTCGCCTTGTCCCTTCCGGCCAGCGCGCTCTCGCCCAGAATGGCGCCGAGCCAGGCCGCGGGGTTTTCCAGGGTCGGCACGCAGGAGGCGCTGGCTTCGGCCATCCGGTGGGCCCGGTGCAGCAGGGTCTCGATGTCCACCCCGATCAGTGCCGCCGGCACCAGACCGAAGAACGAGAGCGCCGAGTAGCGACCCCCGATGTCCGGCGGATTGAGAAAGACCCGGCGAAAACCGCGCTCGCCGGCCAGCTTTTCGAGCGTAGTGCCGGGGTCGGTAATCGCAACGAACTGCTGACCTCGCCCGCCAGTGCGCTCCCAGAAATAGCGGTAGAAGCTGTCGCTCTCCTGGGTGGTGCCCGACTTGCTCGAGATGATGAATAGGGTCTTTGCCGGATCGGCGCGTTGCTCGACCTCCCCAACGGCACCAGGATCGGTGCTGTCGAGGACGTCGAGCGAGGGATGATCCGGCGCCGCCCCAAAGGTGCGCCACAACACCTCGGGCGCCAGACTGGAGCCGCCCATGCCGCAGAGCACCACCCGCTCGAAGTCCTTGCGGATCTCGTCGGCGAATGCCTTGAGGGGCTTCACTTGCTGGGCCATCGCCTTCCCCACGGTGAGCCAGCCAAGCCGGTCGCGAATCTCCGGCGTGGCGGGGTCATCCTTCCACACCGTCGGATCTCGGGCCCAGATCCGCTTGCAGAGCTGAGCTTTGTCCATGGCCTGGAGCCGGTGGGCGATGGCGGCGTCGACGGTCTGGAACACCGCCGAATGCCCCGGCGGATCCTGGGCGGCGAGCGCCTTGCGCTTGCCGCGGATCACCTCGAGCAGTGCCTCAAACGACTTGGCGAACTTTTCGATCCCGTCGTCTTCCAGCACGCGGGCGACGTCGGCAAAATCCACCCCGCCTGCCGCCAAGCGATCCATGGTCAGGTGTGCCTCGCTCGCGTCGTCCTGGAGGGTTTGCCGCACGGTCCCATGCTCCTCGAAGAACTGGAGGGTCGCGGGGGGCATGGTGTTGATCGTGTCCGCGCCGATCAGGTTCTCTACGTAGAGCACATCGGAGTAGCTCGGGTTCTTGGTCCCGGTGCTGGCCCACAACAGTCGCTGCGGCCTGGCACCGGCCGAAGCCAACGGCTCCCACTTGTCGCTCTTCACCAGATCCCGGAACCAGGCATAAGCCAACTGCGCGTTGGCAATCGCGACCTTGCCTCGGAGTTCCAGTAACGGTCCGCCCTTGGCCTCGATCCGGCGATCGGTTTCGGTGTCCACCCGGCTTACGAAGAAGGAAGCCACCGACGCCAGTCGATCGATTGCCTTTCCGGCGCGTCGGCGGGCCTGGAGCGCCCGAAGGTAAGCCTCCGCGACCTGCCGGTAGTGCTCCAGGGAAAAGAGCAGGGTGATGTTGACGTTGATTCCCTCGGTGAGCAGACGCTCGATCGCGGGCCAGCCCTCCTTGGTGCCCGGCACCTTGATCATCAGGTTGGGCCGATCCACCGTGGCCCACAGTCGCCGGGCTTCGGTGATCGTGCCCTCGGTGTCACGGGCGAGCGCGGGCGAGACCTCCAGCGACACGAAGCCGTCGCGGCCCTCGGTGGCGTCGTACACCGGGCGAAAGAGATCGGCCGCCCGGCGGACGTCCTCCACCGCGAGCCGCTCGAAGATCTCCAGGTCGCTCAGCCGCGAGGTCGCCAGGGCTCTCAGGTCGTCGTCGTAGTCGCTGCTCCCACCGATGGCGTGCTCGAAGATCGTCGGATTCGAGGTCATGCCGCGCAGGCCGTCGTCGATCAGGGATTGCAGCTCCCCGGAGCGCAGCATCCCGCGGCGGAGATAATCCAGCCACACGCTCTGGCCCAGCTCGAGCAGGGCCTGCATGGCGGTTTGAGTGGTTCGTTTGGTCATCTCAGGTCCTCTTGGTTTGGTCACTTCGTCCTCCCCGCCACCGCCGCGGCGCCGAGCAGACCTACATTCGGGTTCATGATCACGTGCACCGGGATCCGGGAGAGCAGCTCGGACATCCGCCCCTTGTCCCTGAAGGCGGTGAGAAACCGGCCATCCTTGAGCCGCTCCACGATGCGCGGCGCGATGCCACCGGCCAGGTACACGCCGCCGGTCGCGACCACGGTGAGGGCCAGATTGCCGGCCTGGGCTCCGAAAATCTCACAGAACAAGTCGAGCGAGCGAACTGAGAGGCAGTCGGTTCCTGCCAGGGCATGCCGGCTGATCACGGTCGCGGGATCCTCTTTCTCCATCTCGGCCCGCACCGTCGCCTGTTCCGGCGCCACGGCGGCGGAATGCAGATAGCGATAGGTATTGATCAGTCCGGCGCCCGAGAGCAACCGCTCCCAGGAGACCCGCTCGAATTGCTGTTGCAGAAACCGGAGCAGGCCTACCTGAACCTTGTCCCGCGGGGCAAAGTCGCCGTGACCACCCTCGGACGGCAGTACCCGGTAGTGGTCGCCCTCCCAGAGCAAGAATCCCTGGCCCAGTCCGGTGCCGGCACCGATCAGCGCGATCGGTCCGTGAGGGGTAGGAGTTCCCTCTTGGAGAGTGGCGAGATCGGATGGGCCCAACAGCTCGATGCCGTACCCTACCGCGACGAAAGTCGTTGATGATCGAGGTTCGAGGAATTCCGATCTCCGCCGCAAGCTCGCGGGCGTTGACGGTCCAGGGAAGATTGGGCGCGGTGCAATCGTCACCCACTATGGGGCAGGCTATGCCGAAGCACGCCTGGTCGGGGCGGGTCAGCCCCCTCCTCGTAGAAGCGGCCCACGATCGAGGCCAGTCCCTGAAACTCGCGGCTCGGATACTTGGCCTGCCGCACAATCCGAGCGTCGCGATCATCCAGCTCGACCAGAGCCAGCCGCGCATTGGTGCCACCCACGTCGCCGGCGAGAACCATCACGTCGCTACTCTCCCGGCCCTGAGCCGCGCCGCGGCGGCTCGATCCAGAAACCACGTCCCTCGCCGCGCCAACTGCACTGGAACGGCCTTGGGGGCGAATGGCCCTTCGATGGCGCGAGCTACCATGGGCGCCTTGTCCTCGCCGGTAGCGATGACGGCCACCTTGTGTGCCGACTCGATTACCGGCGGCGTGATGGTGAGCCGCTCCGGCGGCGGTTTGGGGCCTCGCACCGGGAGGACCAGCCGGCTCCGCTCGTCCAGTGCCGCAGAGCCGGGAAAGAGTGACGCGGTGTGGCCGTCCGGACCCATCCCGAGGAACAGCACGTCGAGCCGGCGGGGAAGTGAACGCTCGTACTCCCGGGCGGCGCCGTCTCGATCGGCACGCTCGGCCTCCATCCGATGGATCCGGGCGTCGGGTATCGGTACTCGAGAGAGCAAGACCTTGCTCACCATGCGATAGTTGCTTTCGGGATGATCCGGCGGAACGGCGCGCTCGTCGCCGAAGAACACGTCCACCCGTTTCCAATCGATGCCCGAGCCGGCCGCCAGCTCTCGATACACCGGCTCGGGAGTCCGGCCACCCGCCAGCGCCACCGAGCAGTGTCCTCGCTCGGCAATCGCCCGGCTCAACTCGAGCTCCAGCCACCGAGCCGCCTGCCGCGCCAGCTCCGATGGCTTGGAGGCCACGATCAGGTCCGTCGTTCCTCCTCCAGCGCCTTGATCTTGCCGAGCCGCCGCTCGTGCCGCTCCTCGTGGGTAAACCGAGCTCCCACAAAGGCTCGCACCAGCTCCCGCGCCAGCTCGAGGCCGATCACCCGGGCGCCGAGCACCAGGACGTTCATGTCGTCATGCTCGACCCCCTGATGGGCCGAGTAGGTATCGTGGCACAGGCCGGCACGAATGCCGGGTACCTTGTTCGCCGCCACCGAGGCCCCCACTCCGCTTCCGCAGATCAACACACCTCGCTCCGCCGCACCCGACCGTACCGCGCGAGCCACCCACTGGGCCACGTCGGGGTAGTCCACCGGGTCGGTGCTGTGGGTGCCGAGATCCTCTACCTCCTGGCCGAGCGAGTGGAGCGTGGGAATGAGCTCCTGCTTGAGTGCAAATCCCGCGTGATCGGCCGCAATGACCACCATCATCGGGCCGACACCGTCTCATGTCGCCCGGCGAGCTGGTCACGTGCCGCTTCGACCACGCGCTCGACCGTGAAACCAAACTTCTTCTGGAGCTCTTTCAACGGGGCCGAGGCGCCGAACGTCTCCATCCCGATTCTGGCCCCGGTCGGTCCCACATAGCGCTCCCAACCGAAGGTGCTGGCCTGCTCCACCGAGACTCGCGCGGTTACCTCGGCGGGCAGCACGCCCTCCCGGTACGAGGCTTCCTGTTGCTCGAACAACTCCCAGGACGGCAGGCTCACGACTCGGGCCCGGATGCCCTCGGCCGTTAGTCGCTCGAAGGCTTCCACGCAGAGCGACACCTCACTTCCGCTGGCCAGGAGAATCACCTCGGGTCGTTCGCCCGGGGCATCGGCCAGTACGTAAGCGCCGCGGGCCACTCCGTTGGCGGAGGCGTAGCGAGTACGGTCGAAGGTGGGAATCGGCTGGCGGGAGAGCACCAGCGCCGCCGGCTCGTGCTGCAGCTTGGCGATGACCCGCCAGGCCTCGACGATCTCGTTGGCGTCGGCCGGACGAATGGTGATGAGGGCGGGAACCGCCCGTAGCGACGGCAGTTGTTCGACTGGCTGATGGGTGGGCCCGTCTTCTCCCACCCCGATGGAGTCGTGGGTGAAGACGTGGATGGTTGGGATCTCCATGATCGCGCTCAGCCGAAGGGAAGGCCGGGCGTAGTCGCTGAAGATGAGGAATCCGGCGCCGAAGCCTCTCACCTTGGAGAGCGACAGCCCGTTCACCACCGCGGCCATGGCGTGCTCTCGCACCCCGAAGTGCATGTTCCGGCCACCGGGGTTGCCGGCGGACAGGTCACCCGCCCCCTCGAAGGTGAGCCGAGTCTTGGTCGAAGGGGCCAGGTCGCCGGCCCCACCGATCAGCCACGGCAGGTTCTTGGCAATGGCGTTCAATACCTTGGCCGACGCCTCGCGCCCCGCCATTCCCTTGGGATCGGCCGGAAAGGTGGGCAGCTCACGGTCCCATCCCTCGGGTAGCTGGCGCCGCTGCATCCGATGCAGGTGCTCGGCCAGCTCGGCATACTGCTGTCGATAGCTCTGATAGCGGGTCTGCCAGGACTCGTACAACTCCTGCCCGCGGCGGCCGAACCCCTCGCGGAGACGCTCGCGGACCCCGTCTGGGATCAGGAACTTGGCGTCTTCCGGCCAGCCATAGAACCGCTTGGCGAGCCGAATCTCCTCCTCGCCAAGGGGCTCGCCGTGGGCCGCGCCGGTATCCTGCTTGGTGGGTGCGCCGTAGGCGATGTGGCTGTCTACGATGATGAGGGTGGGGCGGTCAGTGGTGTTCTTGAAGACTCGTAGCGCGCGGCGCAACATCTCGAGGTCGTTCGCATCTCCCACCCGGGTCACGTTCCAGCCATAGCCGATGAAGCGGGTGGCCGTGTCGTCGGAGAAGGCCAACTCGGTGTGACCTTCGATCGTGATCTTGTTGTTGTCGTAAATCCAGCAGAGGTTGGAGAGCTTGAGGTGCCCGGCCAGAGATGCCGCCTCCCCCGAGATCCCCTCCATCATGTCGCCGTCGCCGCACAGCGCGTAGACGTCGTAATCGAAGAGCTCGAACTCGGGGCGGTTGAAGTAGGCCGCCTGCCAGCGGCCCGCGATCGCCATCCCGACACTGGTCGCCACACCCTGGCCCAACGGCCCGGTGGTCGTTTCCACCCCGGAGGTCAAGCGGTACTCGGGATGGCCGGGACACTTGCTGCCCAACTGACGGAAGCGCTTGATGTCATCCAGCTTGACCGCCAGCTCGCCCTGCCGCTCGTACGCCGAGTTGACCGCTTTCACTTCGGTGAGGTGCAGCATGGAATAGAGCAGCATCGAGGCATGCCCATTGGAGAGCACGAACCGGTCTCGGTTGGGCCAGATCGGGTCATCGGGGTTGAAGCGAAGGAAGTCCTGCCACAGACAGTAGACTACGGGAGCCAGGGCCATGGGGGTGCCGGGGTGGCCGGAGTTGGCGGCTTGCACGGCGTCCATGGCGAGAGTGCGGATGGTGTTGATGACCAGCAGGTCGGGGTCCTGGGGTTTCGCGGGCATGGGAGGCATATCCCTTCAAGGCAATGCGGCATGTGCCGAATGGGTTGCAGTCTGCTGAATGCAAGCTATCGCGAGTGCCTCCTCATGCCAGGGCACCCGCCCCGGCCGGGGCCGCCCGGCTGCCCGGTTACATGATCGTGACCGACCAGCACGACCCTCGCTAGCTTTGTCATCCCGAGCGAGGAGTAGGCTCGCTTCGCTCGAATGACAATTAGCGAGCGCGAGGTGCCCATGGTCGAACTGAGTGGCGTGCTCCTGGCAGTTTGCTGCATCGTCGGCCTACTGCTGATCCCGTTCGGGCTTCCCGGCCTGTGGGTGATGGTGCTCGGCATACTGGGCTACGGGTGGCTCACCGATTTCAGCACCATGGGTGTTGGTCTCATAGTGCTGGTCGTCGTGCTGGCGCTGGTAGGTGAAGTGGTCGAGGCGTGGCTCGGCTTTCGGATGGCGCGACGCTACGGCGGATCGAGCCGAGCCGGTTGGGGTGCCCTGGTGGGGGGACTGGTCGGTGCGGTCGTCGGGGTGCCGGTACCGATCATCGGGTCGGTCATCGGCGGATTCGTAGGCGCGTTCGTGGGAGCGACACTGTTCGAGTACACCAAGGCAAGACACTCGGGCAGCGCTGCGTGGGCAGGGTGGGGAGCAGTGCTGGGGCGGGCAGCAGCGGCGGCGGTGAAGATGGCCCTGGGCGTGGTGATCGCGGTTGTCGCGTTGTTCGCGACATTCCAGTGATCGCGAGGGTGCTCTCAGCGCTCAGTGTTTGGGGGTGAGGGGTCAAGATAGGAGCGGGCGGCGTAGCCCAGAACCTGGCCATCTACCACGACGCGATACCACCCCGCAATCAGCGAATCGACCAGCACCGCTTCACCCGGGTCCAGCACCCAGGCCACCGAGCTGTGTCGGCTGCGAGTTTCTCGGACGCTGACCCAGGTCGTGGCATAGCGCAGCTGGTGGCTTCCCGCCGACGTCTGCTCCGGCGACAGAGAGCTGTCGACCACCGAGCGGCCCAGCTGAGAGGTAACCGCCGGCTCCGGCGGGAGCGGGGCATCCACCGAACGACCCTTCACCAGCCTCGATCCCAGCCACACCATCCCAACCAGCGCAACCGCAGCTAACAGGGCACCCGCCACTCGGGGCATCGGCCCGCGCTTGCGGGGCTCTGGTTTCGGGGTGCGTCGTTGGAGTGAGTCCAATAAGAATTCGTGCCCGCAGCGGGGGCACCGGGTCGCTATGCTCAGCGCCCTTTGGCCACACTGCGAGCACTCGATGTACGACATGGTAGAGCTTTAATATATCGCTACCCCTCCAGCGCAAAGGAGCCGTAAGTCGGCTTGCCCGCCCGCCCCAGTACGCGGCGAAGATCTCATAAGTCCTGCGGCCGAGCAGGAACGCATCGGCGTTGGCGAAGCTACCGTCGATGATGCGCCGCCTGCATGACGCCGTACCGGCGAAGGGAGCGGGGCGGGCGCCACAGGGTCCCTCCCTCAGCGGGTAGTATCGACGCGGGGGCCCGGGCCTGGTACCTTTCATTGACCGATGGGCCGGATCGCGGCGTAAGTGCAAGTCTCGCCTACAGATGTCGCGGGTCCCCCGAAGTCTTGTTGCCTCCTGGTAGTCCGGGATTCCGGTGGGCTCGGATCCTGCGCTGCACCTGACAATCCTTGATCGTGGTCACCCCAAATGCGTGTACCCACTCATCGCCTTGCCTCCCTGCTGCTTGCCGCGTCCTTGGCCGTTGCCTCGGCGACCTGCGGTGGCGACAACCTGACCAAGCCCGGCCCGGAGGACGTGGGCGGGCCATCGTTCGCCGCCGGGCCGGCGGCCACCATCAAGCTCAACGCCCAGCCGCCCCCGAGTGCGCTGAACCGTGAGGTGTGGGACCCCAGCCGGCAGCCGATAGTGGTGGTGAAGGATGCCAACGGGGTGGTGGTCCCAAGCGCAGTGGTGGCGGCCAGCATCGGCACCGGCTCGGGAGCACTGCAGGGCAAGCTGACCGCCACGACCAACGTCAATGGGGTCGCCAAGTTCGTCGACCTGGGCATCAACGGAACCGGCCCCCACACTCTCCGCTTCACCAACGGCTCCGCCGTCGGCAATTCTTCTACTGTCACCTTGAACGCGTTGCCGCCGGAGGCGACCTCGGGCAAGTGGGACGCGCCGGCCTCGTGGGACATCGTTCCGCTGCACATCAGCCTGCTGCCCACCGGAAAGGTGCTGGCTTGGGGCAAGTTCGAGGCGGGGACCGGCAACATGGCGGACCCAAGGCTCTGGAACCCGGCCGCGGGCTCGCCCGGTGGGGCCGCTCGGATCGCGGCGCCCAACATGTTGTTCTGTTCGGGGCACGCGCTGATGGCGGATGGCCGTCTGCTGGTGTCGGGTGGCCACAAGGCCGACGATCGCGGACTCAAGGTGACCAACATCTTCGATCCCGTGAGCGAGCGCTGGACGCCGGGTCTACCGGAGATGAGCAAGGGCCGCTGGTATCCCACGGTGACGGAGCTGGCAGACGGGCGCATGGTGACGGTGTCGGGACGCGACTCGACCTCCACGGCGGTCCTGGTTCCGGAGATCTGGGAAGCCGGCCACTGGGTGCCGCTCCCGGGCGCGAGTCTCAAACTGCCCTACTACCCGTATCAGTTCCTGGCGCCGAACGGGAAGCTGTTCTACGCCGGCGAGCGGATCCAGGCTCGCTGGCTCGACGTGGACGCGACCGGAACTAACGGCGGGCGGGGCAAGTGGACCTCGGGTGCCAAGCATCTCTGGCTGTTCAACCGCGACTACGGCTCGGCGGTGATGTACGAGGCCGGGAAGATTCTGTTCGTCGGCGGGGGCGGACACCTCACTCGGAGCACCACGACGGACCCCAAGTCCAGCACGCCGACGGCTACCGCGGAGATTATCGATCTCAACGTGACGCCGCAGGCCTGGAAGAACACCGATCCGATGAACGTCTGCCCGCCGGCACCACAACGCCACCATTCTGCCCGACGGCCAGGTGCTGGTGACCGGGGGAACCAGCGGGGGCGGATTCAACAACCTGGCGGGAGCGGTGCACGCGGCGGAGGTGTGGAACCCGCAGGACGGGCACTGGACCCAGCTGGCAGCCAACAGCGTCAACCGGGTATATCACTCGGTGTCGCTGCTGCTGCCCGATGCCACGGTGCTGCACGGAGCGAGCGGCGACGCCACTGATCCGGCGACGTTACAGGCGTACCCGGCCCAGCGGAGCCACGAGATCTTCCGGCCGCCGTATCTCTTCAAGGGCATTCGGCCGGTGATCACCAGCCTGTCCAAGACGACCGTGGGGTACGGGCAGATCTTTAACGTGAACACGGCGTACGCGGCGCAGATCACCCAGGTGAGGTGGATCAAGCTGGGATCGGTGACCCACGCGTTCGACGGGAGTCAACGGGCGAACACGTTGACGTTCACCAAGGGGACCGGGCTGGTGAAGGTGACGACGCCGTCAACCTCGAGGAAGGCGCCGCCGGGCCACTATCTGGTGTTCGTGCTCAACCGAAACGGGGTGCCGTCGGCGGGCAAGGTCATCAAGATCCAGTAGTTCCTGAAGGGAAGCGCTCAAGAGTCCAGCAGCCGGATCAGTTCCCTGAGGCGTCGCTGATAGCTCGAGTGCTCTACCTCCAAGCGATGGCGATCCGACGCCACATACCGTATGCCGCCTCCCAGGTCGGGGCGCGGCCCCTGTTTGAGGACCCGGACCCTCTGGAGCCGGGCCTCATTCGTACCTACGGTCCGGATGAACTGGGCTACGGCCCTGGCCTGAAGGTCCATGAGCTGCCATACCCCGCTGTCCGGCTGGAGCATCCCGAGTATGAAGAGGTTGTCGTAGGTGGGATGAAAGACGTGGAGATAGAACTCAGGCCGGCCGCCGGTGGAGTTCAGGTGCACTGGCTCGAGAAAGGGGAAGGACACTCTGTAGCCAGTGGCGTAGATGATGAGGTCGATCGGTTCGACAGTGCCGTCCTTGAAGAGGACCTCGCGACCCCTGAGCTCCCGGAGGTCTGGCTTGGGCCGAATGTCCCCTTGGCCGAGGGCCAGAAGGATCTGGGAGTTCACAATGGGATGGCTCTCGAGCAGCTTGTGATCGGGCTTAGGTAAGCCGTACTGCTCGGGGCTTCCCACGACGATCTTCAGGAGCAGTTGATCGAGCGATCTCCTGATGAACAGAGGCAAGTGTAGTTTCACG
Organism: uncultured Gemmatimonadales bacterium; assembly: GCA_963812755.1. GTDB lineage: Bacteria > Gemmatimonadota > Gemmatimonadetes > Gemmatimonadales > GWC2-71-9 > CAVVWJ01. The sequence goes on from CAWEWK010000009.1 coordinate 85,708, forward strand.
CCGACTTCGCCCACCTGGTCGGTGGGCCGGCCGAAGATGTACTTGGGGATGTAGTGGTAGCCCCGCCGTACGCTCAAGAATGTCCGAGCGGCATGTTGTGCCGCCTCGACCGCGATATCACAGCCTGAGTTCCCGGCACCGACCACCAGCACCCGCTTATCGCGCAGAATATCCGGCGTCTTGTAGTGGGAGGAATGGATCCACTCTCCCTCGAATTCTCCCGGCAGCTCCGGAAGATTCGGCTGCCAGTGGATACCGGCGGCCACGATGAGTCCCGAATAGCTCCGGCTCTCCCCATCTTTGAAGGTCACGGTCCAATTGCCGTCCTCGACCCGCTGGGCCCGTTGCACCACTCGCCCGAAACAAATGAAGTGGTAGAGGCCGAAGGCTTCGGCGTAGGACCGCAGATAATGCAGCGCCTGGGCATGGCCTGGGTAATCCGGATACTCCTCCGGCATCGGATAATCCGGGAACTCGGTCAGGGGCTTGGAGGAAATGAGGTGTGTGGAGCGGTACACCGGGCTATGGGGCAGGGTGGCGTCCCATATGCCGCCGACGTTGCCCTCGCGCTCAATGACTTCGAAAGGGATCGAGCTCGCTTTGAGGTGCCGGGCGGCGGCCAGGCCGGCGGCGCCGGCGCCGATGACGCAGTAGGTCATCCTCGGTTGATCAATCGCGAGGCTCGCCGGTCACCCGGGTGAGCCCCTCCTTGGCCTCGCTCACGTACGACTGAAGCTCGGGATCGGCGTGCCGCCACACGGCGGCGACGTACTGGTAACTGCGGGCGGCCTTCTCCCGGTCGCCCATCCGCTCGGCGACGCGGGCGCGCTCCAGCGTCCACAGGACCTCGCTCGGCACCAGCACCTCAGTCAACCAACGGTCCAGGAGCTTGGCCGCCTTCTGGTCCTCCTGTCTCGCCGAGAGGAGTTGGGCGAGGGTCAGCCGGTGGAGATAGCACACCGGGCACAGCGAGTCGGGCAGTGCCTCCAGCCGGCGAATCGCGGTCGTCGTGTCGTATCGCACCAACGCCAGATAGGCCTGCGCCTGCTGTGAATGGAAGCTCGCGACCTTGCGAGCGACATCGTTTTGCGTCGAGTGAGCCACCGAATCGCTCCGCCGTATGACCTCATGAACCGATGCGCTGTCCCGCTGTGCCGCCCACCACGGAAGCGGTAGTCCAGTCCTCGGGATCGGACCGCTGGTGCGCCAGCTGCGAAACATCCCAGGGACGCTGTCCGGGAGCGCAGGACTCAGGAGCGCGGCCTCCACCAGCTGCGGCGGCAGGGTCCTCGGATTCTGATAGAGAATCTTCACCGCCTCTCGCAGGTGACCGCGGTATAGGAGGTTGCCGCCGAGCTGCCGCTCGCGATCCGACTGGCTGAGCCACGCTGCATCGCCTTCGGGGGCGGTCACCAGTGCCCGTGCGACCTGGATGGAAGCTTCGGTCGAATCCGCCGCGCGGCGCATCGCCAGCGACGCGTCGGACAGAGCCGACGGTGAAGCCTTACGCAGTAGACCCGCGATCTCCGCGGGGTGAGTGCGCGTGGCCTCTATGAGCCGGTGGATCAGCTCGATCCCAGAGGCCGATACGTCGGTTGGCTCCAGCGTGAGATACCCCCTGGCATAGCGGTCTGCCGCTTCAGGTCCGTCGAGCCACAGAGCGAGGTCGACGGAGTGGATGTAGGCCGGGGCGAACGAGGAGTCGATCTGGATGGCGCGGTCGAACGCCTCGAGGGCCTGGCGCGGCGAGCTTCCGATCGCACTGCCCCAGTGATAGCGGGCCTCTCCCAGGACATACCACGACTCGAAGTCATCGGGGTATCGGAGGGTGAGCTCCTCCGCGAGGGCATGGACCCGCCGGAGGTACGACCAGTCTACCTGCGGCACCGTCGAGTACAGCGCCCCGAAGAGCGAATCGGCGGTAAGGTGCAAGCTGTCCCGCGGAGCGAGTCCGTGGTTCAGCGCTCCCGCCCGCAGCGCCAATGCCTCGGAGACCGAATCGAAGGCCGAGCGCTGCCAGCCCAGGACCTGGCCGGAGCGCCGGAGGGCGAGCGGGAACATGCTGTCCAGGGCGATGGCCCGTTCATAGGAGGCAAGGGCCGAGTCCCATGACGCCCGCCGGAACCACTGCTCCCCTTGCAGGAAGGCCTTGAGCGCCGGCAGCGAGGTTGATCCCAATGAAGCTCTACGGAACACCTCGATCCGGCGCGTGCGTCCCAGCTCCCGCAGGAGCCGCAGGGTGAGAGAGTCAGCCAGACGGTCCATGCGGTTGGCGGCGTCGCGAAGCTCGATCTCGGCCAGTGGGCGACCTATCGGTAGTTCGACTGCAGTGGCCGTGAGCCGCGCTGAATCGGGGCCGGTCCCGATCAAACTGCCAAACACCACGAGGCGGGCCCCGGTGCGGCGGCCCAGCTCGGCTGCCGAAAGCCGATCGGCCCGGCCGTTCCAGCGGCGGATTACCGTCGTGGGTGGCACGCTCCGCAGCGGACCCGCGCCATCCAGGTTCCGCGAGAGCAGGTCCACCAGCCCTTCACGCCAGAGCGACAGCCTGGGATCGGGGACGTCAAACGGGGCGACGGCCACCAGATTCGGGTCGAGCGGTGCGGAAGCCCGTGGCTGCCGGAGGAAGAACCAAGCCGCAGCCGCAACAATCAGTCCGGCACCGAGCGCGAGGAAGACGACGGGGCGACGTCGTGCGAGCGCTTTCCCCGGCAAACTCGCGGCCCTCGGCGGCAGGGTACCTTCGGTCGCCGCGCTGAGTCCCTCCAAGGCGTTGAGCAGCTCGGCGGCACTCTGCCAGCGGTCGGCGGGCCTCTTCTCCAGGCAGCGCATGACCAGCGCCGCCAAAGCGGGCGGCACGCTGGCGCGCGATTGGGCCAGCGGTGTCGGAGCCTGGGTCAGCTGAGCTGCGATGACTGCTTGAGGAGAAGGACCGCTGAATGGAGGCCGGCCGGCCAGAATCTCATACCCCAGCACACCGAGCGAGTAGATATCGGCCCGATGGTCCGTGTGAGGGTCAGCCGCGGCCTGCTCTGGAGCCATGTAGGCCGGGGTGCCGAGGGCCAGGCCAGTCGCGGTAAGAGAAGATTCTTTCCCAGCCGCGTCGAGTGCCTTAGCGACCCCGAAGTCGGTCACCAGGGCGTGATGGTCGGAGAGCAGTACGTTGTCGGGCTTGATGTCGCGGTGGACCACGCCGTGGCGATGAGCGTAGCTCAGTGCGTCCGCCACGTCGCGCAGGATGCGCACCGACTCCGCCACCGGCAGCTCCCCCTCCCGCGCGAGCCTTGCCCGCAGCGACTCCCCCTCAACCAGCGGCATGCTGTAGTACAGGAGATCGCCTGCCTGCCCGGCGGCGAGCAGTGGCACCACGTGGGGATGCTGGAGCGAAGCCGCGAGCTGGATCTCCCGGTGAAACCGATCGACGCTCAAGCCCGCTCCCAGCTCCGGCGGGAGGACCTTGATTACCACCTTCCGACCGAGGGCCGTCTCCTGGGCGACGAAGACGCGACTCATCCCGCCGCCACCCAGCTCGCGCTCGAGCAGGTAGCGGTCGGCCAGGGCGTGCCGGAGTTGATCGACGGTATCGGCCAGACGACGGCCTCGTGAGGGGTGCTCTATAGGCTACACCAGATTCGCGCTCATGTCATGTTGCGCTCGAGGATGCCTTCCCGTATCGTGTTCCCCATCCCACGACATCGCTCAGCTCTCACTCATCCCCGGAGCCGAGGGGCGCAGCCATGACCGTAACCGCACCGCCGATCACTCCGCCCAACGTGATCACCCAGGAGTTCCACACCCCGCTCGCGGTCCGCCGGGGAGTCATCGCCGGAGTCGTGGGCAACATGCTCGAGTGGTACGACTTCGCGCTCTTCGGCTTCTTCGCCCAGCAGATCGGCGCTCATTTCTTCCCGGCCACCGACCCGACGGCGTCACTGCTGGCGGCCTTCGGCACCTTCGCCGCCGGATTTCTCATGCGGCCGATCGGTGGAGCGCTGTTCGGCTGGGTGGGCGACCGGTTCGGCCGCAAGCAGGCGCTGATCTGGTCGGTCCTGGCCATGGCGTTCCCTTCATTCTTTATAGGCCTACTGCCGGGCACTGCGACCATCGGGCTGGCGGCCCCGATTCTGCTGCTGCTGTTCCGGCTGCTCCAGGGCCTCGCCGTAGGCGGGGAATACATGGCCTCCGCCGTATTCCTGGTCGAAGGCGCGGACCCGGGCCGGCGCGGATGGATGGGGAGCTGGGGGCCCATCGGCGCCACCGCCGGCGTGCTGTTGGGCTCGGCGGCCGGAGCGATCGTCAACGCCACCATGTCGCCCGAGGCCGTGATGGCCTACGGATGGCGCATACCGTTCATCATCGGGCTCGGCGTGGGCCTGGGCGGACTCGCGATTCGGCGTCACTATATCGAGCGGGTGCCTCACCAGGCCCCGGCCAAGTCTCCCTTGGGCGAAGCGTTCCGGTCTCACTGGCGCACGATGGCCCACCTGGTGGCGCTGGTCTCGGCGATCAGCGTCGGCTTCTATACCACGTTCGTCTATACGGCCACCTGGCTGGAGCAGGTGGCGCACGTGCCGGCCCGCACCGCGCTCGAGATCAATACTCTGGCGATGGCGCTGTCGATTTTCGTTCTTCCCGCCGCCGGGCTGGCGAGCGATCGGTTGGGCCGCCGCCCGGTGCTGCTGGTAGCGGCGGGCGCGCTCATGCTGTTGGCCTATCCCCTGATGGCGCTCATGGCCCGAGGGCAAACCAGCGGCATCCTGGTGGGACAGATCGGGTTGGCCCTCTTGGTCGCCGCGAACGGAGGCGCGATGCCCGCCACCATGGCCGAGCTGGCCCCCTGGCGAGTGCGCTGCACCGTGCTCTCGGTGGCGTACAACGTGGGAATGGCGCTGCTCGGCGGGACCACGCCGCTGGTGGCGGCCTGGCTGGTCTCCCGGACCGGGTTGAAGCTCGCGCCGGCGATGTATCTGACCGCCGCCGCCGCGCTGACGTTCATCGGGGCCATCCTGCTACCGAAAACCGCGCCGCATCGGCTCACGAAGGAGTTCGAGGCGGCGCGGTTCCGGTAGGCCGGTATCACCAAGCGTCAGGCCATTGCCGGACGTCCTCGCAAGCAGCTCGCATACCCAAGGAGCAGCAACCCATAGATCGCAACCGTAGACCACCCTAAGGCATTCACCACTCCGGCCAGCACCCCCATGAGCGCGATCGCGACGCCGGCGACCGAGCCGACCACGCCGGCCAGCGCCATCGCGCGCTGGGTAGCCGGCTCCCGCACGTCCCTCAAGAAGTAAAGCACCAGACCCACCTGGACCAGCGCGGCCCCGAAGAAGTGGGACATGAGCAAGGTATGAGCATCAGTGGGGACGCCATACAGCGGAAGTACCATCGCGGGAAGCAATAGAAAGCCGAGACCAAACACGATCGCGAGCACGCCGGCGGTGAGAAAGACGGTATTCGGGCGCATGATCAGCGACCAGCCATCTGTTCGGAACCCTGGAGCTTGCCGTCCTTCACGATGACCTGATCGTCCACCGTGAGGGTGGTGCCCGGAAGGAAGGGGGCGACCCCGGATACCGCGGTGTTGGTGCCACCGGCCCAGGTATTGTTGCCCAGTACTACGGTGACCATACCGGCCGGCATCCAGGCTCTCAGGGTGGTGCCCTCCGGAATGACCACATTGGGATTGATGCCGACATCCAGTACCCCAAGCTCTTCCTTGCCGGCGGGAGCGGCGTCGTAGAAGGCCTTCAGCGAGCCGAGGTCCGACTTGGCAGTCATCGACACCAGCTTGCCTGCTTTGAATTCGAGGCGGAGTCCCTCGATGTCCCGGCCCTCGGAATTATAGTGATCGGCGATCACCACACCGGTGGCGGTACCCGGCACCGGCGCCACGAACACTTCTCCTGCCGGCAGCCATTCGCTGACTGCCGCACCACCTCGCTTCTCGTCCTCGGCGGAGATGACGCCGTCGGTGGCGAACACCGGCCTGCCCTCGATCCGAACTCGTAGATCGGTGCCGTTGGGATGGGTAAGATGAGCTTCCTTCCCGGCGGCCAGTTGTTTGCGGACCCGCGCGCCGGTGGCCTGGAGTTGGTCGTAGTCCACGTCCACCCCGCGCCAGAAGATGTCCCTGAGCTGCGCCTGGCTCATGCCGAACTGGCGAGCCCGATCTTCGGTCGGGTACAGCTGGTTCCCCAGCGACAGCTGCCGGATCCCGCGCTTAATCGCGAGTTGAGCGAGCGGCCGGAAGGTCTTGATTCGCGTAGCGATCCGCTCCGGGGGCACGCCCTTGAACGCAGTGTCGCTCTCGCTGCTTTCCACGAAGATCTGCACGGTGATGAATCCCAACAACCGGCGAGCCATTTCATCGACTTTGCTGTCGTACTTCGCCGGGACTTCGTCATAGCCCATGCGCGCCAACCGGTCGCTGCCGATGGTCAGGATGGGGTTCGCGCCGACCCGGCGAGTCTCCACCGTGATGTATTCCAGCAAATCGAGATCCCGTTCACCACCATTGATGAAAACCAGGTCGCCCTCGCGAATCCGCGCGCTCTGGGCGACCAGGCGGCGGGCAAGGGCACGGCGATCGACGCTGCCGTTCTCGTCACCCTTGGATGAGTCCGCCGGTGGGAGGGCGCCGGTGTCCTCGGCTTTTGGCGGTGCTGAACGGCCGGTACACGCTAGGAGCAGAAGTGCGGCTGCGCAGCAGGTGAGGCGGTTCATACGAACCCCCTTGCAGAGGAAGCCTACAACGTCCCGTGCGCGCATTACCCGCGGACGGCGACGGTGCTGACTTTGGATTGGGGATGAAGTGGGTGCGCATAGGTTGCTGCGCGGGACGGGGAAGCGCAAGAGTGTGGTCAGCCTATTGGCCGAGCGTCGCGCAGGGCGTATCCTATCGCATCGCGGTCAACGAGGAATCCGAGAGTGTGACCAGTCACCCCACGAGGGCAGCCGAGGATCTCGAGCGGCTGGCGACCGCCGCCTATCTCACCGGGAAAGAGGACGAGAGCGGCGAGCTCTGGGCTCGCGCGCATCACGAGTTCCTGGTGCGGGGCGAGCCGACTCGCGCCGCCCGCTGCGCTTTCTGGCTGGCCTATGGCCTCCTGGAGAAGGGAGAGCTTGCCCGTGGCAGCGGCTGGCTGGCGCGGGCCCGCCGCCTGGTGGATGAGTGCCAGCGTGAGTGCGTAGAGCAGGGCTATCTGCTCCTGCCCGAAGGACTGGAGCACATCGACGCGGGAGATTACCAGGGTGCCGGGACCATCCTAGGCCGGGCCGCGGCGATCGGCGAGCGCTTCAACGACCCCGATCTGATCGCCCTGGCTCGCCATGGCCAGGGCAGGGCGATGATCCGGCTCGGCAAGACGGCGGAAGGCGTCCGGTTGCTCGACGAGGCGATGGTGGCGGTCACGGCCGGCGATGTCTCTCCCATCGTGGCCGGCGATGTCTACTGCAGCGTGATCTCCGGGTGTCAGGAGATCTTCGACTGGCGGCGGGCGCAGGAGTGGACCGCGGCGCTGGCGCGTTGGTGTGCCGCCCAGCCGGACCTGGTGCCCTATCGCGGTCAGTGCCTGCTGCGCCGCGCGGAGGTCATGCAGCTGCGGGGCGATTGGCCGGCGGCGCTGGACGAGGCACGGCGGGCATGCGAGCGGTTGTCTCAGCCTCCGGGTCAGGCCGGCATCGGCTCGGCATTTTATCAGCTCGCCGAGCTCCACCGGCTGCGGGGCGAGCTGGCGGATTCAGAGGAGGCCTTCCGGCAGGCCAGTCTCCACGGGCGAATGCTGCAGCCCGGCCGGGCGCTGTTGTTGATGATACGGGGCGAGGTAAACGAGGCCCTCGCGGCAATTCGCCGGGCGGTGGAGGAGGCGCGGGAGCGGAGGACCAGACCTCGGATGCTCGCCGCGCTGGTGGAGATCACGCTCTCCGCCAACGATGTCGCTGCGGCGCAAGCGGCGGCCGAGGAGCTGGCGGCGATCGCGGCCGAGCTCGGCGCACCGTATCTCCGCGCCGTGTCGGGCCAGGCCCGCGGAGCGGTCCTGCTCGCCTCTGGTAATGCCCCAGCGGCGATTGCCGCGTTGCGGGAGGCGGAGGCGATCTGGCGTGAGATCGATGCGCCCTACGAGACGGCACGCACCCGGGTGCTCATTGGCCGCGCCTGCCGCGAGCTGGGCGACGACTACGGAGCGGAGCTGGAGCTCGAGGCGGCGTGCTCCGGCTTCCGGCAGCTGGGCGCTGCTCCCGACGTCGCGCGCATCGAGCGGCTCCGCCGAACGCCGGCGCCTAAGGAAACGGCGGGGCTGACTCCGCGAGAGGTCGAGGTCCTCCGTCTGATCGCGGCCGGCAAGACCAACCGCGCGATCGCCACCCAGCTTCGGATCAGTGAGAAAACGGTGGCCCGCCATGTGAGCAACATCTTCGTCAAGCTGGGGTTGTCGAGCCGCTCCGCGGCCACCGCCTATGCCTTCCAGCACGCCCTGGTGCAGCCCACTACTACATAGAAATACCCATCCGGCGGTCCGCCCGACCTGCTCATTTATCCCGAAGCGACAAACCCATCGTTCCCTCAGGTTGAGGCACACGATTCAACCGGAGGTTGCGATGAACCAGCGAGTCATGGTAGACCAGAGCCGGCGTGCCGGAACCCTGGACGCCCGCCGGCAACTGTTGGCCGGAATTCCGGTGGCCGAGCGCAAACTGAAGCTGGCGGGGATGTCGACCGCCGTGCTGGAAGGCGGGAGCGGTCCTCCGCTGGTGCTGCTGCACGGGCCGGGAGAGCATGGCATCAAGTGGTCATGGGTGATCCCGGCGCTGGTCGGCAGCTATCGGGTGATCGCCCCCGACCTGCCCGGCCACGGGGCCACCGATGCGCCGGGCGGATCGTCGATCGCGGATGATGTGCTCCAATGGCTGAGAGAGTTGATCGACCAGACGTGTCCGGAACCGCCGACGCTGCTCGGTCACGTGCTCGGCGGTGCCATCGCGGCCCGCTTCGCTGCCGGCCAGGGGCAGCGGATTTCCCGTCTGGTGCTGGTGGACACGCTGGGTCTGGCTCCGTTCCAGCCCGCGCCGGAGTTCGCGAGGGCGTTGACCGCGTACGTCGAGCGGCCGAACGAGATCACCTACGATGATCTGTGGCGGCGGTGTGCGTTCGACCTGGACCGCCTGCGCGATCGCATGGGCGAGCGGTGGGAGACATTCAAGGCTTACACGCTGGATCGAGCGCTCGCACCCGCGGCCCAGGCGGCGCAAGGCGCGCTCATGGAGGAGTTCGGCTTTGCCCCGATTGCGCCGGACGACCTGGCGCGGATCGCGGTTCCGACCACGCTGATCTGGGGGCGACACGATCTCGCGACCAGGCTGGCGGTAGCCGAGGAAGCGAGTGCACGGTACGGCTGGCCGCTCCAGGTCGTCGAGGGTGCGGGCGACGACCCCGCGATGGAACAGCCGGAGCGGCTCGTCGAGCTGCTGGCAAGACGCTAGCCGCTCCGCTGGACCGCCCGGCCGATTACGACGGTGATGTTGTCGGTCCCCCCGCCGTCCAGCGCCTCCCGCAGCAGCGTCTCGCACGCCTGCTTCGCCGAAGTCATCGAGCGGAGCACCTCACGAATCCGGTCGTCGGAGACGTGGCGGGTGAGTCCGTCGCTACAGAGCAGCAAAACGTGGCCCCAGGTCATGTCGAAGCGAGTGACCTTGGGATCGGACTGGCTCCCGCCGAGCGAGCTGGTGAGCGTATGGGCGAGCCGGTTGTCGGTCGCTTCATCCGGCTTCATGACGCCGAGGTCCACCAGCTCCTGCGCCATCGTCTGATCGCGGGTGATCTGACTCAGCTCTCCATGGCGCAGCAGATAGCAACGGCTGTCGCCCACCTGGAGCAGGTATGCCCGCGGCCAGACACCGAGATACAGGGTGAGCGTGGTGGCCATGCCGCGGTAGTCGGCGTCCGCCTCGCCCTGGCTCAGCAGCTCCGCATGGCTCTGCCGCGCGGCTTCCTGGAGCGCGTCGTGGAACGCCTGATCGTCGTCCTCCGCGGCGCCATAGTAACAGCGCATGCTGCGGGTGAGATAGGTGGTGACTTCCTTGAGTGCGAGGCGGCTCGCAGTCTCGCCCCGAAGCGAGCCTCCCACACCGTCGGCCACCATGGCCAGGGAAGCAAGCCGCTCGCTCTCGACCGGGAGGCTCTCCGTGTCGGGGATGCTGGAGAGCCGGACCACGAGCTGTTTCCGGAGCGAGCCGAGAATGAAGTGGTCCTGGTTGTCCTTGCGGACCTTGCCGGGATGGGTCACGCCGTGGGCGTCGATCTCATCCTCCCGCGGATTGCGGGTGGGGACAGTGGCTGTGGCGGTCTTTGCGGCGGGCATGGCGGTTCCTGAAACGTTGTAGCGGAAAGTCCGGCACCGGGTGATTCCCATGAATGGGAATCACCCAAGTATACCGGATCAAGCGTCAACCCGCCGCCGCCTTCTCCAGAGTCTTCACGTCGATCTTCTTCATCTGCAGCATCGCGGCCATGACCTTCCGCCCCTTCTCCGGGTTGGGGTCGGCCAAGAGCTTGGGCAGCTGTTCCGGAATGACCTGCCAGGAGAGGCCAAACCGGTCCTTGAGCCAGCCGCACTGCTGGGCCTGCTTGTCTCCCCCCTCCGAAAGCTTGTTCCAGTAGTGGTCGACTTCCTCCTGATTCTGGCAGTGGACCACGAAGGAGATGGCCTCGTTGAACTTGAAGTGCGGCCCGCCGTTCAGGGCGGTGAACGACTGCCCCTCGAGCTGGAACTCGACGGTCATCACCGAGCCGGCCGGCCGTCCCGAGGCCTGCTCCGCCTCCTTGGAGTAGCGGGTGGTGTTCAACACCTTGGAATTCTTGAAGATGGAGGTGTAGAACTTGGCGGCCTCCTCGGCCTGGTTGTCGAACCAGAGGAAGGGGGTTATGCGTTGGGCGATGGCAGGCATGGCGGTATTCCTCGCTAAGTCATTGCTAGGTTGATAGATCGTCCTCGGGCCGGGGTTCCGCCCGGGCGCTTTCGTATCTAGTCGGAGCCACAATGGAAAGTTCGACATTGGACCAAACTGGGGCAGCCATGAAAATCGGGCCGAATGACCCGCGATACACATACTTGGCGGGCAGAGGGTTCAACAAGCGATTCGCCGGCAAGCCGGACTACGTCCGGCTGGTCCATTCCACGGAGCAGGTGGTAGAGGCGGTACAAGACGCACTGCGCGACAATGCTCGAGTGACGGTCCGGAGCGGAGGCCACTGTCTCGAGGGCCTGGTGGACGACCGCGCCGTGCGGGTCCTCATCGATACCTCGCTCATGACCGGAGTGTCCTTCGATCCGGAGATGAACGCCTTTGTGGTCGAAGCCGGGACCACGCTGGGTGAGGTGTATCGCAGGCTGTTCCTGGGGTGGGGCGTGATGATTCCGGCCGGTGAGAGCCCGGAGATCGGGATGGGTGGGCACGTGTCGGGAGGTGCCTTCGGCTTTCTGTGCCGGCAGCACGGGCTGGCGGCGGATCATCTGTATGCCGTCGAGGTGGTGTTCGTGAATTCGGATGGCACCGCGGACAGCGTGGTTGCGACCCGGGAGCCGTCCGACCCCAACCGGGAGTTGTGGTGGGCGCACACCGGCGGCGGGGGCGGCAACTTCGGGATCGTCACCCGTTACTGGTTCCGCTCGCTGCCGAAGGCGCCGGAGTCGATCCACCTGCTTCGGGCGACATGGAGCTGGGAGGACATCGACGAGGCGGCGTTCGGCCGGCTGGTGCGCAACTACGGGGATTGGTGCGAGCGCAACAGCGCGGCGGACGTTCCCTCCGCCCAGCTGTTCAGCACCTTCTTTCTCCATCGCCGCCAGGCAGGCAGCATCGTGGTGCGGGGAGTATCAACCGCCGGTGCGGCGGCCGAGCGGTTGTTCGACGAGCACCTGGCGGCAATCAACCAGGGCGTCGACGCGAATTACAGCCGCGAGGTGGAGCGAACCTCCTGGCTCGGCTTTGCCCTCGATCCTTTTCCCGAGCTCTTCCGGCCGGTGAAGGGAGGTGCGCTGGTCAAGGGCAAGGACGCGTTCCTGCGCCAGGGGTTCACCGATCGCCAGATCGGAGTCGCCTACGACTACCTGACCCGGGGCGACCAGGATGTTCCCGGTGGCATGCTGGCCATGCTCACCTATGCTGGAAAGGTCAACACCGTAGCGCCGGACGCGACGGCGTCGGCCCAACGGGACTCGATCATCTCGACCGGGTGTGTGGCCGGCTGGGGGAACCCGAAGGACGAAGATCGGCACGTGGCCTGGGTGCGCGCGTTCTACCGCGACCTATTCGCCGATACCGGCGGAGTGCCCGTGCCCGGCGACAAATCCGACGGTGCGATGATCAACCATCCCGATGTGGACCTCGCCGATCCGGAGTGGAACCGGTCGGGAGTTCCCTGGCATACGCTGTACTACAAGGACAACTATCCCCGGCTCCAGCGAGTGAAAGCACGCTGGGATCCGCTCGATGTATTTCACCACGCGCTTGCCGTTCGCGCGCCGTAGGGGTATCTTACTGTCGTATTCGGGAGCGTCTTCGCAACCGAATCAACGTGATCAGTGAGGGGCTGGCGTTGACGCCGGCCCCTTTTTTTCTGGGTTGTCGTTCTTGGCGCATGGCTGCGCCGCGGCAACCGCGCCAATGCGTGGAGGCGTGATCCACGCCTGTGAGGAGTAGGAACGATGCGCACCAACGGAACGGTCAAGTGGTTCAATGACGCCAAGGGCTTTGGTTTCATCACGCCCGAGGACGGTCAGAAGGACTGCTTCGTCCATCATTCGGCGATCCAGGCGGAAGGCTTCAAGAGCCTCGCCGAGGGTGACCGGGTAGAGTTCGATGTCGTGCAGGGCCAAAAGGGTCCGGCGGCGGAGAACGTGACAAAGCTCGGGAAGTAACCGGGATGCGGCGCAAGCCGCACGATGCATGGCAACGGCCGGCTCCTCCTCGGACGAGCCGGCCGTCGACTATCTATCCTGGGTACCCGGTGTACCTTTAGAGCAGCATCTCCACCGTGGTCCTGCCAAGTCCGGCCGTCTCCGCCGGGTCAAAGGTCATAAATTTTCAGCGCTGCCAAGGGGCGAGGCTCTTCATCGAGCGACGCTTCGAGTGCATGCACCACAGACCCAGGCTCAACAGGGGGAAGATCATGGAAATCCTTAGGTTCATCCAGCGGAAGTTCCAAAGCTTGGGGTTATGGGGTAGGAACCGCCCGGGCGCTCCGGATCGTCTGTGCCAATACGGTCACCCGGTGTCCTCAATGACCAAGCTGTGCAGTTACGGCCATCACGCCGTCTGAACATGGACGGTAGTCAAAGGGGAGCCGGGATGACCGCAACTGCTTCACGCAGTATTGAACTCAACGGAGTGTTCGCCCAGATGCTGGGGGTCTGGTACCCCAGAGATTACATCGTGGCGGCCATCGACGCCGTGGAAGGAGCCGCAGCGGTCGACGAGCTGCTGGCGGCCGGCTTTGGCAGCAACTCGATCCATCTCCACGAGAGCGCCCTGGTGTGCGCGATCGGAGCGGCGATCTACGAGCAGCGCACGCCGATACAGCGTGCCGGCTCCGCGTTCAACCGGGCGGTCACGGACGAAGGATTGATGAGCCAGGAGTACATCGAGGAAGCCAAAACGGGCGCGTCACTCATCGCCGTGCGAGCTTCCGAGCCGCCGCTGGCCGACGCAGCCCGCCAGATCCTGGCCACCCACGGGGCGCGGCGAATGAGGTTCTACGGCGACCGGAGCGTTACCGATCTCTTCTAACCTCGTGAGTGATCTGTAGCGAAAGGGCCGGGCCAAACTAGTCGGCCCGGCCCGTCTCGTGTCCCGGTGTGGTTACCGCTTCGAGGCCAGCTCGCGCTCGGCTGGTTGACGTACCTTCGATTCTCCCGTAAGGTACCGACCATCCGATGAAACGCCGCGACTTCATCCAACTCACCGGCCTCGCCACGGGTGCCATCGTCCTGCCGGGAGGTGCGCGCCTGCTGCCCCACTGGGACGGGGCGCTCACGCCCATTCCCACGGCCGACAAACGCCAGCTGGCCGATGCCGCCTTGGAGGCCGCCCGTGCGGGCGGCGCGAGCTACGCCGACGTCCGGATTGGTCGCTACCTGAATCAGTTCGTCACCTCCCGCGAAACCACCATCCAGAACATCAGCAATACCGAATCCTACGGCGCCGGGGTCCGGGTCCTGGTAGACGGCACCTGGGGATTCTCCGCGTCCAGCGAGGTGACCACCGACAGCATCGTCCGGGTGGCCCGCGAAGCGGTTGCCGTGGCCAAGGCCAACGCCAAACTCCAGGTGGAGCCGGTGCAGCTCGCTCCGGAAAAGGGTCACGGCGAGGTCTCCTGGCGTTCCCCCATCCGGAAGAACGCCCTCGAGGTACCGATCGGCGAGAAGGCGGAGCTGCTGCGCGCCGCCGCCAACGCGGCCCTGAAGAACGGAGCCACCTACATCCAGGGGTTCCTGTTCCTGGTCAACGAGCAGAAGTATTTCGCCTCGACCGATGGCTCCTATATCGACCAGGACATCCACCGGACCTGGCCGTCCTTCAACGTGACCGTGGTCGACTCCCGGTCGGGCACCTTCGAGGAGCGCGCCTCGCTGAGCGCTCCGGTGGGGATGGGATGGGAGTATCTGTCGCCCGGTTCGGGGAGTCATGTCACTGGCCCGGCGGGGACCGAGGTAACGCTCTACGGAGATTCCTACGACATGGTGGAGGATGCCGCCCAGGCCGGCCGCCACGCTCGCCGGAAGCTCACGGCCACCTCGGTCACCGCCGGGAAGTACGACCTGGTGCTCGACCCCAGCCATCTCTGGCTCACCATTCACGAGTCGGTGGGCCATCCGACGGAGCTGGACCGGGTGTTGGGCTACGAGGCAAATCTGGCCGGCACCAGCTTCGCCACGCTGGACAAGTGGCGGAGCAAGTCGTTCCGCTACGGCAGCGAGATCGTCACCCTGGTGGCCGACCGGACCCAGCCCCATTCGCTCGCGGCCGCGGGGTATGACGACGAGGGAGTCGCCACCAAGCGGTGGGACCTGGTGAAGGACGGGATCCTGGTCAACTACCAGGCCATCCGCGATCAGGTCCACGTGCTCGGTCAGACGGAGTCTCAAGGCTGCTGCCACGCCGATTCCTGGAGCTCGATCCAGTTTCAGCGGATGCCGAACGTGTCGCTGGAGCCCGGACCGAAGCCGCTCACCCCGGAGCAGGTGATCGCCGATGTGGAGCGCGGGATCTACATCGTGGGCACCGGCTCGTACTCGATCGATCAGCAGCGCTACAACTTTCAGTTCGGGGGCCAGCTGTTCTACGAGATCCGCAATGGCCGGATCGCCGGCATGCTGCAGGACGTCGCCTACCAGTCGAACACGCTGGAGTTCTGGAATTCCTGCTCCGCCATCTCCGACCGGCGCGACTACCGACTGAACGGCTCGTTCTTCGACGGGAAGGGCCAGCCCGGACAGATCAGCCCGGTCTCCCACGGGTGCGCCACCGCCCGGTTCAACGGGGTGAACGTGCTCAACACGGAGAGAAAGATCTGATGCCCCCGTACGGCGAAGCGGAGGCGCGGGCGCTGCTGGAGCGAGTGGTGGCGCGGTCCAAGGCCGAGGGCTGCGAAGCCAGGCTCCAGGCCTCGCGGACGGGGAACATCCGGTTTGCCCGAAACGCCGTGAGCACCAGTGGCGTGATGGACGATGCAACCCTGGTTATTCTCTCGCGCTACGGCATGCGACTCGGTGCCGCCAGCGTCAACCAGTTCGATGACGAAAGCCTGACCCGGACCCTGCGCCGCTCGGAGGAGCTGGCCCGGGTGGCGCCGGTGGATCCGGAGCTGCAGCCGATGTTGGCGCCGCAACAGTATGTTCGCCCTTCGGCCGCCTACGCGGAAAGCGGCGCCCGGCTCGGTCCCGACTTCAGGGCGGGGGTAGCCGCGAAGAGCATCGCAGAGGCCAAGACCCATGGCTGTGTCGCGGCCGGGTTTCTCACCGATTCAGCCAGCTCGAGCGCCCTACTCAACAGCCGCGGGATGTTCGGCTACTTCGCCAATACGGCTGCCACCTTCACCGTCACCGCTCGAACCGAGAGCGGCGGCGGCTCGGGCTGGGGTGGGCAGGACCTCAACGACATCGCCCGGCTCGACGCTGAAGCGGTGACCCGGATCGCCAGCGAGAAGGCGGTCGCCAGCCGGGACGTGCGAGCGCTCCAGCCGGGCCAGTATACCGTCATCCTGGAGCCGGCTGCGGCGGTGGACCTGGTGCAACAGCTGGTGCTCAACAGCGGTGCCCGCGAAGCCGAGGAAGGCCGCAGCTTTCTCAGCAAGCCTGGGGGCGGCACCAAGCTGGGTCAAAGACTGGTGGACGAACGGGTGTCCATCTACTCCGACCCTGCCAGTGCCGAAGTTCCCTGTACTCCGTGGGACGACGAGGGACTTCCCCGCAGCCGCACCGTGTGGCTGGATAAGGGAATGGTGCGGACGCTGGGGTACACCCGATACTGGGCCAAGAAGCAGGGCAAGACCCCGATCGCGGTGCCGGGCAACTGGGTGATGGAGGGAGGCGACCAGTCGCTGGAGGATCTCATTCGGGGCACCGAGCGGGGAGTCCTGGTCACTCGCACCTGGTACATCCGCACGGTCGATCCCAAGACCTTGCTCTACACCGGGCTCACCCGAGACGGCACCTTCTACGTGGAGAACGGACGCATCGCCTACGCGATCAAGAATTTCCGCTTCAATGAATCGCCGGTCACCATGCTCAACAACCTGGACGCACTGGGGCGGACGACGAGAGTCCGGGGTTCGGAGACGCAGGGACCGGCGGCGCTCCCACCTCTGCGGATCCGGAACTTCACCTTCTCCAGTCTCTCCGACGCGGTCTGAGCCTCACTCGAGCCGTCGCGGGGCTCACGTGCTGTGGACATGTGGTCAATGTTGATGCGCGTGGAAAAAAATTCCCTCTTGCGCGCGTGTGAAACGCTTCCTATAATGTCGGCCCCGATCGAGAGCTGATCTCCTCGTTCGGTGATTGGCGAGGCCAATCGCGTGCCTCGCCCACGTCGCAGCAGCGCCGCGACGTGCCGTGCAGGAGGTTGATCCGCGATTCAGCCGACCTGCAGCGCTCGCATTGGTGAACCGGATGGTCTGCAAACCATCTGGGAATGGAAACCGGAGCTCCCAAGGCTACACCGTAAACGCAACAGTTAGGCGGTTGCTGCGGGAAGAAGAACGGGGAAGTCAATTCTCCGACTCCGGATAATCAATGCGTAGACGGCCCGTTTCTCCTTCGGGGGAGCGGGCCGTCTTATTGGTACCCGGCCCACCGACTAGAAGGAGGGTTTCATGGCCGACCGAGTCCGCAGGATCAATTACGCCTACGTGATGGTTCCCAACCGCCCGGGACAGGGGGCGCGGATTGCCGAGCAGCTACGCGAGGCCGGGGTGAGCCTCCTGGCCTACACTGCGTTTCCCTCGCGAGGGGGAAGAGCCCAGGTCGACTTGATCGCCGAGGACCTGGGCGCGATCCGGCGAATCGCCCGGAGGAACGGCTGGCGTCTGAGCGATGCCAAGAAGGGCTTTCTGGTCCAAGGCGACGACCGGGTCGGTGCCGTCCACAATCATCTGAAAAAGCTCGCCGATCGGAAGATCAACATCACTGCGACCGATGCAGTGACGGCGGGCAAGGGGCGCTACGGTATGCTCCTCTGGGTAAGGCCGAAGGACTACGCCCGGGCCTCCAGGGCTTTGGGAGCTAGGTGATCGTGGGGCTGAAAGCCACCTCTGCGGTCTTCCCGCATCAATGTCCCTCCAGCCATCATGGAATTCGCATAATCCTTAGGAGGCTTACATCGAGTGGAACCGTGAAGCGTGGCATCGGCTGGATTGGCCGCGCTGTGGCAGTGCCTGAGGTCGGTGCCCGCAAAGCCATTCGGTCAGAAGTGAGTCCCTTCTTCGCTACTCGTCTCTACTCGTCCTTACTCAGTCTAGGCCTTACTTTTCCCTTCAACCTGGAGAACCCAACCATCCCGACCACCTACCACGAGATCTACGCCCGTTGGCGCGAGGCGCCGGAAGCCTTTTGGGCCGAGGCAGCGGAGACGGTGCACTGGTATCGGAAATGGGATGCGGTCCTCGATGCCTCGCGCCCGCCCTTCTATCGCTGGTTTTCCGGCGGGCTGGTCAACACCTGCTACAACGCACTCGACCGTCACGTCGATAGCGGTCGTGCCGACCAGCCGGCGCTGATCTACGACAGCCCCGTCACCTCAACGGTGCGCAGCTTCACCTACCGCGAGCTGAGGGACGAAGTGGCCCGGTTCGCCGGAGCGCTCGTAGGGCAGGGAGTGGGCCGCGGAGACCGCGTCATCATCTACATGCCGATGGTCCCCGAGACCGTCGTCGCGATGCTGGCCTGCGCCCGGATCGGTGCGGTCCACTCGGTCGTGTTCGGCGGCTTCGCGTCCCACGAGCTCGCCAGCCGGATCACCGATGCCCGCCCCAAGGTGATTCTTTCCGCCTCGTGCGGGATCGAGGTGGATCGGGTCGTCCCCTACAAGCCGCTGCTCGACCGGGCCATCGAGCTCGCGTCGGCCAAGCCGGAGTGCTGCATCGTGCTCCAGCGGCCCCAGGAGAAGGCGTCGCTGCTGTCCGGACGCGATCGGGACTGGAACGACCTCGTGGCCGCCGCGTCACCCGCCGAATGCGTGCCGGTGGCGGCGACCGATCCGCTCTACATCCTCTATACGTCCGGTACGACCGGCATGCCCAAGGGTGTCGTCCGCGACAACGGCGGCCATCTGGTCGCCCTCAACTGGAGCATGCGACACGTCTACGGGGTCGAGCCCGGTGAGGTGTACTGGGCCGCGTCCGATCTCGGCTGGGCCGTGGGCCACTCCTACATCGTCTACGGGCCGCTGTTCCACGGGAATACCACCGTGCTCTACGAGGGCAAACCGGTCGGCACTCCCGACCCGGGAGCCTTCTGGAGAGTCATCTCTCAGCACGGCGTACGGGCGTTCTTCACGGCGCCGACGGCGTTCCGCGCCATCCGGAGGGAAGACCCAGCAGGCGAGCACCTCCGCCGCTATGACCTGAGCGGCTTGCGGACGCTCTTTCTGGCGGGCGAGCGCTGCGACCCCACGACTCTCCACTGGGCAGAGCAGCAGCTCGGGGTGCCGGTGATCGATCACTGGTGGCAGACCGAGACCGGCTGGTCGATCTGCGCCAACTGTGTGGGCCTGGGCACGCTGCCGGTGAAACCGGGGTCCTGCGGCGTCCCGGTCCCCGGCTACGACGTGCGGGTGCTGAGCGACGACGGTGCCGAGGCGCGCGCCGGCGACACCGGGAACGTCGCCATCCGGCTCCCGTTGCCGCCGGGCTGCCTCCCGACGCTCTGGAACAACGAAGCCGGCTACGTCGCGTCATACTTGAGCGCCTATCCCGGCTATTACCTGACCGCGGACGCAGGGTATCGGGATGAGGACGGGTATTTCTGGATCATGAGCCGCACCGACGACGTGATCAACGTGGCCGGACATCGGCTCTCCACCGGAGCGATCGAGGAGGTGCTGGCCTCGCACCCGGATGTAGCCGAATGCGCCGTCGTCGGGGTAGTGGACGCGCTCAAAGGGGAGGTCCCCCTCGGTCTGGTCGTGCTCAAGGCCGGAGCAGGCCGGGGCAGGGAGGAGCTGGTGGCGGAGCTGATCGCCCTGGTGCGGGAGCGGATCGGGCCGGTCGCCAGCTTCAAGCTGGCGACGCTGGTCAAGCGCTTGCCCAAGACCCGTTCGGGAAAGATCGTGCGGGGCACCATCAAGAAGATCGCCGATGGGCGGGAATATCGAATCCCGCCGACGATCGATGATCCCGGGGTGCTCGACGAGATCACGGCCGACCTGGCGGCCATGGGATATCCTCCGCGCTGAGTCGGACCGGGTAGAGACGGCTTCAGGGAAAGAGCGCGCGAACCCCCTTTTCAATCAGCGAGTCGAACTCGACCGCCATCGCTTCCGCCTTGGCGGGCTGACTCTTGCACAACGCCGCATAGGAGCGGACACAGTTTACGTGCGGCTTCCTAGGCTCCATCAAGGCATCGAGCAAACCGTCGAGTCTCTTGCGCTCCGCGGCTGTGGTGGCGGCCTTCCGTTCCTTGAACTTGGAGGCGAAGAGCGCGCACGCTTCGAGCCGGGGGAGCAGCACGTCGGACTCCCGCTTCGGCGACGCCAGGCGATAGAAATCGATCGTCACCCGTGCCCGCCGATGCTTCACCGAGTTGGCGTTGCTGTCGAGCGGGAAGGGCAGAATGCCGTTGAAGCCGATGAGCTTCATCGGGTCGTCGTCGCCACTTCCCAGCGGCAGGAGCAGAAATGGTTTCTCGGCGGCCAGTGCTGCCGGGCTGAGGGAGGCCGCGCGGGGACCCGCGATCGGGAACCGGTCCGCCTTGAGAGTGCTGTTGCAGACCTTGCAGGAGGCGGCGTAGTTGCTGACGTCGAAAGCGAGACCGATATATCCGGCACCCCCGGCACCAGTCGGGAATGGATAAGCGGTAAGACCGAGGTCCTGGAGGTCCTTCGCGGCGGGCCAGACGGTGACCCGGTTCTTGGGGCGGTAATGCTCGACGTCGTGCTCTACCAGGCCGAAATCGGAGGAAGGCAGTAGCCGCTCGCAGTAAATGCACTTGTTGTGCTGGATGTCCAGGAAGATCGGCTTGATCTCTGACCAGATGCTGAGTTTCCCCTCCACCTTGCCGGCCGCGATGGAGGCAGTGGTAAACTTTTTCGCGCGGGTAAGCCAGGTCGATGACTTTGCCTTGACCCGCTTCTTCAGCTCGGCCAGGGTAATCGAATACCGGATCATGACCGCTTCCTTCGCGGCCGCTTCGCGCTCTTCCGCTTCACCGCGGTACCAGTGCCCCTCCGCTTGATCGTGGTCGGTTCGTTCGGTGTCCTGATCGATCGGGTAAGCCCCTCCTGGTTGCCGGACAGGGCACGGAGGAACTCCAGTCCCGAGTCGGGGTCGCCGCTCTGGGCCTTGTGAGCCAGCTGCTGAAGGGACCGGACCGCGGCCGGGGCCCGAGTCGTGGGCAGCCCGAAGTAGGGGCTCTCCAGAATTTGGGTGGCGTTGAGGCCGAAGAGGGGATCCCCGGATTCTTCGATTTTGATCGCTCCGTCCGGCATGAGCTGAAGCAGCCGCACGTTGGGCGGCTCGCTCGAGCCGGCCACGATCGGGCTGTGGGTGGTCAGCACGAATTGCAAGTGGGGAAGCGTCTCGGATAACAGCTGGAGGACCGAGCGTTGCCACGCAGGGTGCAGGTGCAGGTCGATCTCGTCTACCAGGATGACTCCGCGGTACTCGTCCAGCTTCACCCCGGGTGGGCAACCGTCGACGATGTGGTACAGCATGTCGGCCACCCATCCGATGTAAGCCCGATACCCATCCGACAGGGCGTCGAAAGGCAATCGCTTGCCACTGAGCTCGAACAGATAATCCCGGCCCTCCAACACGTCCGGGAAGCTGGAGCCCTCCGGCAACAGCCGGTTGAGGAGATCGATCACTTGGGTCCTGCGCCCTTTGTTCCTGAAGCTCCTCAACCACGACGCCAGCGGGGTCAAGGCCACGTGATCCTCGAACAAGCCCGCCACCCGCTGATACCGGACCGAGCGCGATTTCTCCCGGGAGCCGGGGTCGAACCCTTCGCTCGACTCGACCCGCCGGGTCGCTCCATAGGCCACCAGGAAGCAGGCGGGTGAGGTGGCCGTGTAGAACCCGTCCTCCAGGCGGCGCGCGAGGTCGGCGCCAGAGGGTTCCGCCTTGCGCTGCTTTTTCGACTTGATGGCGGGATCCGAGGCTGGTGCCGGATCGAAGACCTTGACACCGGGCATCACACTGCCGGCTTGGTCCCATTGGAGCCGCTCGGTGTCTTGGATCCGAGTGATCTGGAGGCTGAGGGAGGCCGGGCGGGCCAGATCGCTGGGACGCTTTTCGCTGAAGTCCTGCCAGTGAAACACCGCGCCCGCCTGGAGCTTGGCGGTGGCCCTCTCGGAGCGGCGTTTGCCTCGCCGGACCAGGTAGCGGGGCCGGAAGCCCGAATCCTGGAGGGTCGGCGAAAGGAGACTGAGCGCGATGCCTTTGAGGATGGTGGTCTTCCCGGCACCGTTGCCGCCCACCAGCAGTGTCACGTTGGGGAGCAGAGCCGGGTCGGCGCCGAAGTCCGTCGGGGTCCGGAAGGAGATGGATCCCTTTTCGAAGCAACGAAACGCCGACATGGAAAGGTGTTGGATGTACATTCCGGCCTTTCGCCAGCAAGACGCTTTCGGGGT
>CAWEWK010000010.1:0-240615 GCA_963812755.1 uncultured Gemmatimonadales bacterium
GTGGCGCGACTTCTCACGAGCAAGGCCTCGCGAGTCAGCGCTCTCCACTATCCGGCGGGACCAGCTTGAACAGGAACTCTCCCCGCCGAATCATCCCGAACGACTCACGCGCCACTCGCTCCTGCACCCGCGGATCCCGCTCGATGGCGACCGCGGCCCGCTGCAGCGAGTCCACCATCCGCTGGAGCAGCGTCACCTGTTCCCGTTCCCGTGCCTCCTCCTTGCGAAGCTGGAGCAGGTCGGTGGTGCCGTACTCGCCTCCCTGGATCGCGAAGTAGAGGGCAAACACCGCCGCCGCCAGCGCGGCCCAGCGCTTGAGGGTCACAACGGGTAGAGGTCCCGCCCGGGATAGTGGGCCAGGTCGCCCAACTCCTCCGAGATCCGGAGCAACTGATTGTACTTGGCCGTGCGGTCCGTCCGGCTGGCGCTCCCGGTCTTGATCTGCCCCGCGCCGGTGGCGACCGCGAGATCCGCGATGAAGGTGTCCTCGGTCTCACCCGAGCGGTGGGAGATGACGACCCCGTAAGCAGACCCTTTTGCCAGCTCGATGCACTGAAGGGTCTCGGTCAGGGTGCCGATCTGATTGACTTTGACCAGCACGGCATTGCCCACTCCCTCCTCGATGCCCCGGCCCAGCCGGTCGACATTGGTGACGAAGAGGTCGTCACCCACCAGCTGGACCCGATCGTGCAGCCGCTCGGTGAGGAGGGCCCAACCGGCCCAGTCATTCTCCGCCAGGCCGTCTTCTATCGAGACGATCGGGTAGCGGTCCACCCAGCCGGTATACAGCTCCACCATCGCGTCGGCCGACCGGCGGGTGCCATCGCCCTTCTTGAAGACGTACTCTCCGTCCTGGAGCAGCTCCGAGGCCGCCACGTCCAGCGCGATGGCCACATCGCGTCCCGGTTCGAAGCCCGCGCTCTCGATTGCCTGCATCACCACGTCCAGCGCCGCCTCGTTAGAGGGAAGCATCGGCGCGAAGCCGCCCTCGTCACCCACCGCGGTGGAGAGCCCCATCTTGGTCAGCACTTTCTTGAGCGCATGAAACACTTCGACCCCCATGCGCAGTCCGTCGGGAAAGGTTTCCGCGCCGATGGGGACAACCATGAACTCCTGGGCATCGACGTTGTTGGACGCGTGGGCTCCGCCGTTCAAAATGTTCATCATCGGCACCGGCAGTACTCGAGCCATGGGGCCGCCGAGGTATCGATAGAGCGGTAACCCGCAGTCCTGCGCCGCCGCCCGGGCGACCGCCAAGGACACGCTGAGGATCGCGTTGGCGCCCAGCTTGCCTTTGTTGGGCGTGCCGTCCGCATCCATCATCTCGGCGTCGACTGCGATCTGGTCGGACGCCGCCATCCCCTCGAGCCGGGGCCCGATGACCTCGTTCACGTTCCGCACCGCCTCCGTTACACCCTTGCCCGCGTAACGCTTGGGATCCCCGTCGCGCAGCTCCACGGCCTCGTGCTCCCCGGTGGAGGCGCCGCTGGGTACCGCGGCTCGTCCCTGGGCCCCGCTGGAGAGCACCACGTCGGCCTCGACCGTCGGATTGCCCCGGCTGTCGAGAATCTCGCGGGCATGCACTTCGATGATCGTGCTCATGATCGCTCAGGCGTTGGGGTCGGGGCGCAACCTAGTCGCCAGTCGGTGGAAGCGTCAACTGAAATGATCGAAGCCGCGAAGCGACAGTGGCCGCCCTGCCAACCGGGTGCGCACGCCGCTGCCCGATTCCACGGCCCCGATGCGGGTCAGCGCGATTCCGCAGGCCCGCTCGAACTCGGATACTTCCCCGGGACCGAACTCGAAGGGGAGTGCCACCAGGAGCTCGTAGTCCTCGCCGCCTTCGGCGGCAAACTGCTGGACCGGAATCTGGAGCCGTTGGGCCTCGTCGATCGTGGCCGGCGCGACCGGGATCGATTCCAGCGCCAGATCGAGGCTCACCTCCGATGCGGCGGCCAGATGAGGAGCATCGCCGGCCAGCCCGTCGCTCAGGTCCAGCATGGCATGGGCGCCGTTGTTCGCGAGCCAACGACCGGCAGCGATCCGCGGCAGCGGGTGGGAGAAGGCGGCGCGAGCGTCGGGCGATGGTGTCGCTCCCCGGCGCCACGCCTCCAGCGCCGCTCGAGCACCACCCAAGGTGCCGGTCACCCAGATCCCGTCTCCCGGCCGCGCGCCCGAGCGCGTGATCGGAGTCGCGCCCCGACCGAGCACGGTGATGGTCACCACCCAGAGCGGTCCGGATGAGAGGTCGCCGCCGATCACTGGAGCGCCGACGGAGGAACCGGCCGCACCGATGCCGCCCATCAGCGCGACGACGTCCTCGTCGGTGGCCGAGGGGGGAACCACCGCGGCGGCGAGCAGACCGGCCGGCTCCACTCCCGCCGCGGCAAGGTCGGAGAGCGCCGCCGCCGCCGCGCGCCATCCCACCTCCGCCAGAGTGAGCCAGTCCAGTCGGAAGTGGACGCCCTCCACACTGGTATCGGTGCTCAGGGCGAGGGTGCCGCCACCGGCGGGCAGCAGCGCGCAGTCGTTGCCCAGCTCGACCGCGCGTCGACCCAGGGCTCGCGCGATCTGACGGATGCGGTCGAACTCGCGACCTGGACCCAGCGCGGCGGCGCCGGAGGGACGGCGGCTCACCGGATGGCGTCGAGGCGAAAGCGCACCAGGCCGCCGTCGGTGGCCACCCAGAGGTAGTCCCGGTCCACCGCAAGATCGTTGGCCGCTCCCGGCAGGTCTCCTTCGCGCAAGGCTCGCACCGGCGGTGTTCCCAGGCGAGCGAAGCCGATGCCCCGCTCCCCCGCTACCCAGAAACCCGGCCCGTCGGCGACGAAGCGGCGCAACCGGCCCAGCAATCCCGAGAGATTGGGGCCGAGTTTCCAGGCCTGGGAGCCGGGGTCACGCCACAGGAGCTGATCGCGAGTCAGCCCCACCAGGGTGTCTCCCAGGCTGGCAAGATCCACCACCAACGACTGGAGCGCGGCGCTGCTCAGCGCGGAGGGCCGCGTCAGGTCCGGCTCCGAGGCCACCGCCAGAAACAATCCCCGCGACGTGCCCACCCAGACCGAATCTCCGGTTGGAAACACCGCGTAGGCCGCGTCGCTGAATTGCGGTGCCAGTCGCTCTGCCCGCAGCGAGT
Organism: uncultured Gemmatimonadales bacterium; assembly: GCA_963812755.1. Classification (GTDB taxonomy): domain Bacteria; phylum Gemmatimonadota; class Gemmatimonadetes; order Gemmatimonadales; family GWC2-71-9; genus CAVVWJ01. The sequence goes on from CAWEWK010000010.1 coordinate 3,137, forward strand.
CATCCACTCGGCCGAGGCCGTGCGCGGTGCCGGCCGTGATCCGCCCACGGCGGGAGGCGACCGAGTAGACCCGACGATCGGGCAGGCCCCGCGCCTCGTCGATCAGATCGATCCGTCCATTGGAGGGATCGACTCTGGCGAGGCCGTAGTCGGTGGCCGCCCAGATGGCGGTGCCCTGCCCTGCCAGTTCGAGCACTCGGGTGAAGGGCGGGCCCGAGGCGGGCAAGCCGCGCACGGTGCGGAACTCATTCAGCTCCGAACCGACAAAGGTCAACGCCGCGTCCGCTTGGGGGGTGCGATCGGTGGCGGCCCACACCCCGTCGGGCGCGCTGAAGACCGCGCCCACCCGGGAGCTCGGCAATCCATAGGACAGTCGCTCGGGCAAGGCCGCGCCGTCGGGGATGAACAGGAGGCCGACGCCGGACGTGCCGAGGTACCAACCCAGATTGTCGAAGGAGCGAGCGGCGGCGGTGTAGCGAGTGGTTCGCAAACGCGGGTCGGTGAGAATCTGAGCCGCGTTGGCTTGAAGCGTGGGGCTGCTACGCAGAACCTCCTCGACGGTGGTCGGGGTTACCGGCCGTGCAGGAGTGCGGGCCGGCGTGGGGGCGAAGCCACCGCGCGGCAGCAGCTGCCATCCCCGCCGGGTGCGCAGGAACAGGCCCGCCACCGGATCGGCCTGGTCGAAGGCGATGGTGCTGACCCCGTCGGGTACCACCCCCTGATCCCAGATCTGAAGCTCGGGCTGGAAGTGCACCCAGCCGTCGTTCCGAGCCAGCCACAACGAGTGGTCGAGCGGGTCGGCAAGGGCGGCGAACACGCCGGCGAGGAAGTCACGGCTGGGAGGATCGAAAGGACCTTCCCAGTGGCGGAACTGAGGTCGCCATACCAGCACGGAGGTGGGGGACGTGACGTAGACCCGGTCGATCGTGGTGGCGATCGAGGTGATGCGGCTGAAGTCTCCGATGATGGTGCGGTCGGTAGGCCGCCAGTCTCGACTGGTCGACTGCGCCCCGGCGGGAGCTGCCAGGATCAGTGCGAGTCCCGCAAGGTGAAAGCGCATTGGGAGAATCTACCTGCTCGGGTGGCCGAGCGAGGTCAGAGAGTTTGAGGGCGGGGCAGTTCCAACAGAATCGGCGGCCGAGCCGGCAACGGAGCGTTCCGCAAGATCTCCCACTCGCGCCACAGATCGGGGAAGGCCGCCACCACATCCATCGGGCGTAAACTCCGGGCGGTGACCCGCCGGGCGGCAAGATCGGCGGCTCGTCCCAGCACCTGAGCTCCCAGGGCCGCGGCGGTCTGCGGTGACAGGCCCTGGGCAAGCGCGGTGCCCACGATGCCGCTCAACACATCACCGCTGCCACCGGTGGCGAGGCCGGGGTTGCCGGCAGCGATAGTGAGCGGCGCGGCGCCCGAGCGCACTACCACGGTGGGCACCCCCTTGAGCAGAATGGTCGCCTGGGAAATCTCCGCCGCGGCGCATGCTGCAGCCCAGGGATCCAGCTCTCGAGTGGCGGCGAGCGAGGGAAAGAGAGTGCGAAATTCCCCGGGATGCGGCGTGAGCACCATCGGCCTCGCCGCGGCGAGCGCGCTTAGCTCATCGACGGAGCCCTGGAATGCCACCAGCGCATCGGCATCGAGAACCACGGTCCGGGCCGCTTCGGCCAGCGTCGCCACCAGCTCGCGGCGGCCGGCGTCCCGCCCCAGTCCGGGCCCGATGACCACAGCGTCAGCCTGACCGATCAAGTCCATCAGCTTCGAGGTGGGCTTCTGGTCGAGAGCGTGGGCGTGGGTCTGGAGATCCGGTTCGGCCTGCATCAGTGCCGCTACGGTCTCGGGCGGAGCGACTGCGTGGACCAGTCCGGCTCCCGCGCCGAAGGCGGACCGGCCCGCCATCCGCAGGGCGCCGGTCATCCCCGCATCGCCTCCCACGATGACGACCCGCCCGCGATTGCCCTTGTGATCGCGGGCCTTGAGCCGGGGCAGCCAGTCGGCTGCCTGGATATCGCCGACCAGGGTGGGCCACGTCGGCTCGGCCGGCGGGTGCCCGATGTCCACCACCACGACCGAGCCCACCTCGTCGCGGGCGAGCAGGTGACCGCGTCGCAGCCCACCGAAGGTGATCGTGAGGTCCGCTCGGGGTGTGCCATGCACGATGCCGGTGGCGAGATCCACACCAGTGGGTCCATCCACCGCCACGACCGGCAGCTCCAAGTCGAGCACTCGTTCCAGGAGCGCGGCCACCGCGGGACGGGGCGCGCCGCTGGCGCCGGTGCCGAGCAGCGCGTCGACGATCAGTCCGACCGCGGGCCATGGGCCGTCGGCCGCCACCTCGCGCACACCCTCGGCCCGAGCCAGGGCGGCCATCTGCTCCCGCAGCGGGGATCCGGTCGCGACGGGCGAGGCCACCCAGACCGGCACATCCATCCGGTGGAGCACCCGGGCCACGACCCACCCGTCACCGCCGTTGTTCCCCGGTCCCGCAGCGACCAGCACGCCGTCGCGCAGCCGCTGGGGATATCGCTCGGCCAGCACCACGGCTACCGCGCGGCCCGCGCTTTCCATCAGCGTCGCGAGGTCGATCCCCGCGGCGGCGGCTTTCTGGTCCCAGGAGGAGGATTGGTCGGGGGAGAGTATGGGGAGCATGAGAGGGCTGCGCGCTATCGGCTATCGGCTATCGGCGGTGAGATCCGAGCCTCCGCTCGCGTGGACCGATAGCGGATAGCCGATAGCCGATAGCCTCTACTTATAGCTCTGTCCAATCGCCCGTCCGAAGCTGATCTCCCCGTTATCGATCCGGAGGTTGAACCCGCACTCCGGGTTGGTGCAGACCCACGCTTTGTAGGTAATCGGCGCGCCTTCGCGGCCGTAATCGGACAATGGGATCAAACTTCCATGTGAGCACTTCTGGCATGCGGGCCACTCGGCTTTCTCCATGCTCCCTCCCGGTGTGACTCCTCCCCCCTCACGCGTTGCGAACCCCTGGCCACTCGTAGACGTCGCCGAAGGCGTGGGCGAAGTCGTAGACTGACTCGAAGTCTGATTCCTGATCGCCCGGTTGAGTGACCAGCAGCCCCACTTCTACCAGGGTGAACACGATGCGGCCGATGTCCTCCGTTCGAGTGACGCCCCAGTGTTCCAGCACGCTGGGAGCCAATAACCCGAATTGCTCTCGAGCAAAGTCGCGGCAGGCCCAGGCCAGCTCGGCTCCGCTCACGTGGCGCCGGGCCTGAAGCCGCGACTGGACATACTCGATAGTGGCCAGCACGAAGAGGTAGCCGCGCTCGTGATACCGGCCACCCCGTGCGCGGATCCGGGCCATCACATCGTCGGCGAACTGGAGGTCGTTCACGCGGTCCTTCTCACCCGGCCCGTGGCCATGCGAGGACGGTAAAGTGGGAAGGCGGAGGCCAGATCCTCCACCTCGGATCTTACTCGGGCCATGGTCGCCTCATCGGGCCGGCTCAGCACCCGGTCGATCAACTCCGCTACCTTCTTCATTTCCGTGGTTCCCATGCCTCTCGTGGTAAGCGCCGGGGTGCCCAGGCGGATCCCGCTGGTGACGAAGGGTGACTGCGGGTCGTCGGGGATCGTGTTCTTGTTGACCGTAATGCCGGCTTGATCGAGTGTCTTCTCCGCGACTTTGCCGGTGAGCCCCTTCGGTCGCAGGTCGACCAGCATCAGGTGACTGTCGGTACCACCGGAGACGATGTCGAATCCCCGCTCGATGAGCGAGCCGGCGAGCGCCTTGGCGTTCTCGACGACCCGGCGGGCATAGAGTTTGAAGTCTTCGGTCAGCGCCTCCCCGAACGCAACCGCCTTGGCCGCGATCACGTGCTGGAGCGGACCGCCCTGATGGCCGGGAAACACCGATTTGTCTATCGCCTTGGCGTGTTCGGCCGTGCAGAGGATGAGTCCGGCCCGCGGCCCCCGCAGCGTCTTGTGGGTGGTGCTGGTGACGACATGGGCGTGGGGCACCGGTGAGGGGTAGACCCCTCCGGCCACCAAGCCGGCAAAGTGAGCCATGTCCACGACCAGATAGGCGCCGACTTCTTCGGCGATCGATCGGAACGCAGCGAAGTCGATGATCCGGGCGTACGCGCTGCCGCCCGCAATGATGATTCGCGGCTGTTCCCGGACGGCCTGCGCCCGCACCGCGTCGTAGTCGATCCGTCCGGTGGCCGGGTCGACTCCGTAGTGAACCGCCTTCCACACCATGCCGGTATGGTTGACCGCTGCCCCGTGGGAAAGGTGTCCCCCGTGGGGGAGCGACATCCCCATGATCTTCTCGCCCGGCGGAGTCAGCGCCATGAAAGTGGCGAAGTTGGCCTGGGCGCCGGAGTGCGGCTGCACGTTGGCGTGGTCCGCGCCGAAGAGTTGCTTGAGCCGGTCGATGGCCAACTGCTCGATCTGGTCGATGACCTCGCACCCACCGTAGTAACGCCGTCCCGGGTAACCCTCGGCATACTTGTTGGTGAGCGGCGTGCCCATTGCGTCGATCACGGCGCGGCTGGCAAAGTTCTCGCTGGCGATCAACTCGAGGCCGTGCTGCTGGCGACGCAGCTCCTCGTCGATCAGCCGGGCCACCATAGGGTCGGCCTCGCGGAGCGAAGCATTGTGGTCGAGGGTCATCCCTGCTCCTGGTCTATTTTGGCCACCCGGAGGCTGTGCCGCCCTCCCACGAACTCCGCCCCGAGCCAGGCCTTCAAGATCTCCACTCCCTCTTGCTCGCTGACAAACCGCGACGGGAGAATGAGGACGTTGGCATCGTTGTGCTCTCGGGCCAGGCGTGCGACCTCGGGTGACCAGGCCACTGCGGCTCGTACTCCCTTGTGCCGGTTGGCGGCGTAGGCCATACCGAGTCCGGTGCCACAGAGCAGCACACCCCGCTCGGCGTCGTGATGCTCGACTCGGGATGCTACGTCGTGAGCGAACTCGGGATAATCGACCGATTCGGCGCTATGGGTACCGATATCCAGCGGCTCGTAGCCGAGCGCCCGCAGTTCCGCGACCAACCGCTCTTTCATCTGGTAGCCGGCGTGGTCGGCTCCGATAGGAATGCGTTCAGGCATGGTCTAATGTATAAGGTAGGCAAGCGAACGGGCAGACGGGCGTCTTATCGTCTGGGTCCCATCCACATCTTGTCCAATCCACCCACCGCGGCGATTCGCTGCTCGGCCAGACGGTCAGCGGCCTGGTAGGTGGGAATCCGATCCCGGCGGGCAATCTCGAAGATCCGAAGCAGGGTGTCGTAGATCTCGCCCGCCTTCTTCTGGGCCCGCTCCTGGGGCCAGCGGTGCAGCTCGCCGTACACGTTGATCACCCCGCCGCCGTTGATCACGTAGTCGGGCGCGTAGAGAATCCCCTTCTTCTCCAACTCGTCCCCGTGCCGATCCTCGGCCAGTTGATTGTTGGCCCCGCCGGCGATGATCTGGACCTTGAGTCGGGGCAGCGTCCGGTCGTTGATGACGGCTCCGAGCGCACAGGGAGCATACACATCGGCCTGCTGCTGGTAGATGGCCTCCGGGTCGACCGCGCGGGCGCCGGTTTCCGCCACCACTCGCTTGAGTTTCTCCTGGTCGATGTCGGTGACGATGAGGTTTACGCCTTCGGCGTGGAGATGACGGCACAGGTAGTACGCCACCTTACCCGCCCCCTGCACCGCCACCGTCTTACCACTGAGGCTGTCGCTGCCCCAGCGCGCCATGGCGGCCGCCTTCATGCCGACGTAGACCCCGTAGGCGGTCACCGGAGAGGGATCGCCGGAGAGCCCTAAGAGCCCGGCGACGTGATCGGTCTCCAACTTGATGTACTCCATGTCGGCCGGGCTGGTGCCGATGTCCTCGGCTGTGATGTAGCGTCCGCCCAGAGTCTCGATGAATCGGCCGTGCGCTCGGAAGAGAGCCTCCCGGTCGATGAGCTTGTTATCACCGATGATCACCGACTTGCCGCCGCCCAGGTTGATTCCCGCAACGGCGGCCTTGTAGCTCATCCCCCGCGCCAGCCGCAGCGCGTCGGTGATCGCCTCAGCGGTACTGGCGTACTGCCAAAACCGGGTGCCGCCCAGCGCCGGCCCCAGGGTCGTGTCGTGGATCGCGACGATCCCGAAGTACCCGCACGAGGGATCGTGAGACAGGAGCAACTGCTCGTGTCCGAAGGTCTGCATCTGGGCGAAGACGTCCATGGAAGCTCCGTTACGAACCGGCGGCTGATCAGCTCTTCGGCCCACTATAGTCATAGAATCCCTTCCCGCTCTTTCGCCCGAGATGCCCCGCCGCGACCATTTTGCGCAGCAGCGGACACGGCCGGTACTTGTCGTCGCCCAGGCCCCGGTGCAGCACCTCCAGAATCGCCAGGCAGACATCCAGCCCGATGAAGTCGGCCAGCGCGAGCGGACCCATCGGGTGCGCCATGCCCAGCTTCATGACCGTATCGATCGCTTCAGGCTCCGCGACTCCTTCCATGACACAGAAGATCGCCTCGTTGATCATCGGCATGAGCACCCGATTGGAGACGAAGCCGGGATAGTCATTCACCTCGACCGGGATCTTGCCCAGCGCCCGCGCGGTGGCCATCACCGCCTGGGTTGTCTGGTCGGTCGTGGCGTGGCCTCGAATCACCTCCACCAGCTGCATCACCGGGACCGGATTCATGAAGTGCATCCCGATCACCTGTCCCGGCCTCCCGGTCCGCGCGGCGATCTCGGTGATCGAGATCGAGCTGGTGTTGGTCGCGAGGATGGCCGCCGGATCCGCCAGTCGGTCCAGCTGCTCGAACAGGGAGAACTTGACCGAGGGCTGCTCGCTCGCGGCCTCGACCACCAGGGAAGCGCCGGCCGCGGCGTCGAGGGAGGTGCCGGTGCTGATCCGGCCCAGGATCGCGGCCGGTGCATCGGCCGGAATGGCGCCCTTCTTGACCTGGCGCTCCAGGTTGGATTGGATGGTGGCCGTGGCCTTAGCCAGCGCCGGTGCCGCGCTGTCGATCAATGCCACATTCCACTCGTGCTGGGCGAACACGTGGGCAATACCGTTTCCCATCGTGCCGGCACCGATGACTGCGGCCCGACTCATGCCTCATCCTTTCCGGCCCAGCTCACCGCTACCAGCACGGCGACGGTGAGGGCGACCGTTGCAGCGAGCCCACCCTCCGGGCCGAACGAGCCTCCGGTGAGCCAAGCCGGGCTGCCCGCGTGATAGTCGAGCAGGGGAATCCGAAACGGTACCCCGCTCACCGGCGTGTCCAGGCAGGCGAGCACCGAGTTCCATCCCCAGTGGGCACCGAATGCGGTCCAGATTCCACCCGGTGCATAGAAGCAGACTCCGAGAAACACCCCCGCCACCGCAATGTTGCCTAGCCCCAAGGCGGTCAGGTTTGGGTTGGCGAGGTGAGCCAGCGCAAACCCCACCGCAACCGCCACGACCGCGGCCCCCCGCCCGAAGGCGCTCGCCAGGAGTACCAGGGGAACTCCCCGGAAGACGACTTCCTCACTCAGCGCGGCAGGCGCCAGTACCGCGACCGTCTTTCCCGCCTGAAGCAGATAGTCTCCCAGTCCGCCCGAGTCCTTGACCCAGGCCGCACCGCCCACGACGACGCTGATGAGCAGCGCGCCCGCTGCGGTGAGCCCTCCTGCTATCAGCCCGTGGCCCAGCCCATGAAGCGCGCGCCGGCCGGATTGGTAGCGCAGGTCCCGCAGGGTCATTCCGGCGGCTCGCATGCCGATCAGCCAGGTGAGGATCGCCGCACTGAAGAGGGTCACCGCAGTTTGGACCAGGAGGGTTTCCGGCCCGACTCCGCTGAGCCAGGCTACCGCCTGCTCACTGGAACCAGTGAGCAGGTATGCGAACCCGAAGGCAAGGAGTCCGGAAGAGACGAGGGTAAGTACGATGAAGGCGATCGACCATCCGATCGCCTTTCGCCAAGAGGTCCGTTCAACCGGCGGGGTCCCGGTCAACGTGGGGTGTCGTGCCGGAAACTCGCCGCCAGGATGACTGCGGCGGCCAGACCGATCTTGAGCAGGTCGCCCGTGAAGAAAGGCACGAACCCGATGCGGAAGGCGAGCGCCGGGTTACCGCCGAGGGCGGCCAGCTGGGCGACACCTCCGGCATGGATCACTACCATCCCGACCGCGCAACCCAGCAAGACCATCGCCGTCCGCCGCAGCGGCGCGGCTCCGCGCGCACGTTCGGCAATGAGCCCGGTGATCGCCGCCGCCAGTGGAAACGCCAGCAGATACCCCCCGGTAGGGCCCAGGAGGTGAACCAGTCCAGCCGACCCTCCGGCGAACACCGGCAATCCCAGGAGCCCCAGGGCCAGGTACAGCACCAGCGCCGCCGCTCCGGCGCCGGCGCCCAGGATTCCGCCGACCGCCAGGACCGCGAGTGGTTGGAGCGTCATCGGCACCGGACTGAGCGGCACCGGCACCGTCACTTGCGCCGAGAGGGCCACGACGAGTGCGCCCACCGCCACCGGAATCGCGCGTCGAGCCAGGTTCACCGGGGCGGTGGTCACGCCCGTGCCTACGCTCTCGACCTTCGCCGGGCCGCGCATCAGACCAGCTCCACGCTGAGCGCCACCGCGTTACCGCCACCGAGACACAGCGTCGCGAGTCCGCTGCGTCCGCCGCGATCCTTGAGGGCGTGCAGCAGCGTAGTCAGCACCCGGGCGCCGCTGGCGCCGATGGGATGTCCCAGAGCGACCGCTCCACCATTCACGTTGACCCGGTTCCAGTCCCAGCCCAGCTCCCGACCATCGGCCAGCGCCTGCACTGCGAAAGCCTCGTTGGCCTCTATCAGATCGTAGTCCTCGATCCGGGTACCGGCCTTTGCCATGAGCGCCCGAACCGCGCCCACCGGAGCAAAGAACAGATCCCGCGGCTCTCCTCCGGCGGTAGCGTAAGCGGTGACCCGGGCCAGCGGGGCGAGGCCGTTGGCTTTGGCGAAAGCGAGCGAAGCCACCACCAGCGCACTCGAGCCGTCGTTGAGGCCGGGTGCGTTGCCCGCGGTAACCGTGCCGCCATCCTTCCGGAACGCGGGCCTGAGCTTGGCCAGTGTGTCGGGGGTGGTGTCCTTGCGCGGCGCCTCATCGGTGGCAACCGAGGTGGGGCCTCCCTTCCCCGGCACCGGCACCGGCAGGATCTCCGCCTTGAATTTGCCGCCTTCGATGGCCGCCACCGCCCGGCGATGACTCTCGACCGCGAACGCATCCTGGTCCTGCCGGCTGACCCCCGCCTTCTCTGCGGTGTACTCGGCATACTCGCCCATGTGGCAGCAGCCGAAAGAGTCCCACAGCCCGTCGTGGATCATCCCATCGACCATGGTCTGATTGCCCGCCTTGATCCCCGACCGCATGCCGTACACGTAGTGGGGCGCGCTGCTCATCGATTCCTGTCCGCCTGCCACCACGCAGTCGACGTCGCCGGCCTTGATCCCCTGGGCCGCCAGCATCACCGCTTTGAGGCCGGAGCCGCACACCTTGTTGATGGTAAGGGCGGGAATGGCCGCCGGCAGCCCGGCGTGGATCAAGGCTTGGCGAGCCGGCGCCTGGCCCGAGCCCCCCTGGATCACCTGCCCCATGATCACCTCCTCGACCGCGTCGGGATCGATCCGGGCGCGGGAGACCGCCTCTCGGATGACCATAGCGCCCAGCTGGGGAGCGGTGAAGGAGGAAAGGCCGCCGAGATACCTGCCGATAGGGGTGCGCACGGCGGAAAGAATGACTGGGGTGGTGCTGTCGCTCACAGATACCGATCCGGTGATAGCCGAGGGCAAAATTAGGGGGGATGGAGGAAAGGCGGTAGGGCGCCGTCGTTGCCCCGGAGGCTACGGCACGAGGGCCTTGCTGCGAATTTCGTCCAGTATCCGGGTCAGAAAGGTGTCGACCGACAGCACCTCCTGCTTCTTCCCCGCTCCCCGGACTCGTAGCGCCAGGCTGTCGCTCTCGGCTTCGCGTTGCCCCACCACCGCCATGTAGGGGACCTTCTGCACCTCACCTTCGCGAATCCGATAGTTCAGCGTCTCGTTCCGGTCGTCTACCTGGACCCGGATGCCGGCCTTCTTGAGCCGGTTTGCGATGCCGCCCGCCGCTTCTGCCTGGACATCCGAGATGGGAATCACCCGGACCTGCTCCGGCGCCAGCCACACCGGAAATGCCCCGGCGAAGTGCTCGATCAGGTTACCGGTGAAGCGTTCCAGGGTGCCATAAATGGCCCGGTGGATCATCACCGGCCGATGGGGCTTGTTGTCCGGACCGGTGTACTCCAGCTGGAAGCGCTCCGGCAGGTTGAAGTCCAGCTGGATGGTGGGACCCTGCCAGGTACGGCCGATGGCGTCCTTGAACTTGATGTCGATCTTGGGCCCGTAGAAGGCTCCGCCGCCGGCGTCGACCCGAAAGGCAATGCCCCGTCGTTCCAGCGCGCGCTGAAGAATCGCCTCGGCCCGATCCCAGATCTCGTCGCCGCCAAGCCGCTCCTCCGGCCGGGTGGAGACTTCGAAATCCAATTCAAAGCCGAACGTGTCGCGCACCAGTCGCTGCACCTGGTCGAGGCACAGGAAGATCTCGTCCTCCACCTGGTCCAGGGTGCAGAAGATGTGGGCGTCATCCATGCAGAGCCCGCGCACCCGCAACAGGCCGTGCAGGGTACCGGATTTTTCGTTCCGGTAGACGTTGGCCACCTCGCTCAGCCGGATCGGGAGATCCCGGTAACTCCGCTGCTGGCTTCGATAGATGAGGCAGTGCATCGGGCAGTTCATCGGCTTCACCCGATAACGAACGTCTTCCGCTTCCCCCGCACCTGCCGCCATCGGCGGATATTGGTTCGATGCATAGAGCGGCAGATGACCCGAGATATGGAACAGCTCCTCCCGGGTCACGTTGGGAGTGTAGACCAGGTCGTAGCCGCAGGCGACGTTGTCATCCTCCACCGCTCGGGAGAGCAGCCACTTGATGGTGGCGCCCTTGGGATGCCAGAGCACCAGACCCGGCCCCACGATTTCCGAGATCGAAAAGAGATCGAGCTGCTTCCCGATGACCCGGTGATCGCGCTTCCGGGCTTCCTCCAGCCGGTGCAGGTAGCCGTCGAGGTCTTCCTTCTTGAACCACGCCGTGCCGTAAATCCGTTGCAGCATCTGACGGCGCTCGTCACCCCGCCAGTAGGCCCCTGCGGCGTTGAGCAGCTTGAAGTGTTTCAGCCGGCCGGTGCGAGGGAGATGGGGGCCGCGGCAGAGATCGGTAAAGGGACCATCGGTATAGATCGTGATGGTCTCGTCGTCTCCCAGCTCCGCGATCCGCTCCAGCTTGAGCGGATCGTCGGCGAAGCGCCGATTGGCCTGCGCCCGGTCCACCACGTCGCGCATGAACGGATAGTCCCGCTGGGCCACCTCGCCCATCTTGGCCTCGATTCGGGCAAGGTCCTCCGGGGTGAACGGGCGATCCACCTGGAAGTCGTAGTAGAAGCCGTCCTCGATCGGCGGGCCGAACCCGATGCCGGCTCCGGGAAACAGCTCGCGCACCGCGGTCGCCAGGATGTGGGCCGACGAATGCCGGAGCACTTCCAGCGTCTCGGGATCGCGCTCGGTCAGGATGGCGAGATCGGCGTTGGTCTCGAGCGGGCGATCCAGATCCCAGATGGACCCGTTCACCCGAGCGACCAGTGCCGCGCGCGCCAGCCCCGCGCCGATGCTCTCGGCGATCTGTCGGGCCGTGGTACCGGCCGGCACTTCCCGCACGCTGCCGTCGGGCAAGGTGATCCGGATGGTGCCGGTCACTCCGCCTCCTGGTGCGGCGGGGGGGCCACCGGCGGGCTCGAGGGAGCGAACCGGAAATAGAGCGCGATCCCGACCAGGATCAGCGCGGCGATGATGAGCCAGGGGCCCAGCTCCGGGCCGCGATTCGAGGGACGTTCGTCGCTCATCCAGAGGCCCTTCCTGCGGGAGACAAATCACTGCGCATACGACTCGAATCGGTTAACTTAACTGCACCAAGAAATCTTTTGTACGAGGACGCCAAAGTGCGCCGAGACGACCGGTTGAGTGCGATCGAGGTCCTGCTGTGGTCTACCCTTGGCGCGACCGCCGGGTTGGCGGCCGGTTTCGCGCTGAGCCAATGGGTGGGCGGGGTGGACCGGCTGCGGGTGCGCCGGGCGATGGGTCGCCTCCGCGAGGCCGCTCCAACCCGGCTCACCACCTCCGCCTCGGTGCGCGCGGTGTCGACCGCCATCGAGGCCGAGCCTCGCCTGGCGGGGATGGGCATCCAGGTGATCCCCATTGGCCGCGGCGTGGTCGAGCTTCGGGGATGGGTGCCGGCCCGCCCCGCGCGCACTCTGGCGGGCCGGGTCGCCCTCGCGACTCCCGGCATCGAAAGCGTGATCAACAGCATCCTGGTGCGCGGCGAGGACGATCGCGCGCTGGCGAAAGACCAGCGCGCCACCGACCAGAGCGCATGACCGAACCGCTGGCTCCGCAGTACAATCCGTCGCTCATCGAATCCTCACTCTACTCCTGGTGGCAGCAGCGAGGGCTCTTCCATCCCGACGCCGCCGCATCGGGACGAGCCGATGCCGAGCCGTACGTCATCATGATGCCCCCGCCCAACGTCACGGCGGAGCTCCACGCGGGTCACGGTCTCAACAACACGGTGCAGGACGTGCTGATCCGGTTCGAGCGGATGCGGGGGCGCCGGGCGCTCTGGCTTCCGGGTACCGACCACGCCGGCATCGCGACCCAGAACGTGGTGGAGCGGCTGTTGGCCAAGGAAGGGCTGACCCGATTCGACCTCGGACGCGACGCGTTCGTGGAGCGGGTCTGGGACTACGTCCATGGGACCGGCGCCAGGATTCTGGAGCAGCTCAAGGCGATCGGCTGCTCGGCCGACTGGTCGCGAACCTACTTCACGCTGGACGAAGGACTCTCCCGGGCGGTGCGGGAAGCGTTCGTGCAGCTGTACGAGAAGGGGTTGGTCTACCGGGGTCACTACATCATCAATTGGTGCCCCCGCTGCCTGACCGCCCTCTCCAACGAGGAAGCGGAGAAGGAAGAAGTCGACGGGCAGATCTGGCACCTTCGCTACCCGCTGGCCGAGGGCGATGGATCGATCACCATCGCCACCACCCGGCCGGAGACCATGCTGGGCGACACCGCCGTTGCCGTGCACCCGGACGACGAGCGGTACCGTTCCATGATCGGCCGGGAGCTGCTGCTGCCGTTGGTGGATCGCCGGATCCCGATCGTGGCCGACGAGGCCGTCGATCCGGCATTCGGCTCAGGGGCCGTCAAGGTGACCCCGGCGCACGACCCGGCCGACTTCGAGATCGGCCGGCGCCACCGCCTGCCCAGCGTGGACGTCATGACTCCCGAGGCGCGGATGAGCCTCGCGGTGCCCGAGCGTTTCCAGGGACTCGACCGCCTGGAGGCGCGCCGCCGGGTGGTGGCCGAGTTCGAGTCCCTCGGGCTGTTGGTCAAGGTGCAGCCCCACCGGCACGCGGTGGGGCATTGCTACCGCTGCGACACCGTGGTGGAGCCCCGGCTCTCCGATCAGTGGTTCGTGCGAATGGAGCCGTTGGCCCGGGCCGCGCTGGCGAAATACCGCGACGGCACCCTCCAATTCATCCCCGAGCGCCGGGGCGATGACTACGCCCGCTGGCTCGAGGGAATTCGGGACTGGTGCATCTCTAGGCAGCTCTGGTGGGGCCATCGGATTCCAGTCTGGTACTGCGAGTCCGAGCACTGCGCCCGCATCAGCGTGAGCCGCACCGACATCTCCGCCTGCCCGGACTGCGGCGGTCACGTTCGGCAGGATGACGACGTGCTGGACACCTGGTTCTCGTCCTGGCTGGTGCCCTTCTCCAGTCTCGGCTGGCCGGACCGGACGCCCGATCTCGCGACCTATTACCCGGGACACACCCTGGTCTCCTCGCCCGACATCATCTTTTTCTGGGTGACCCGGATGATCATGGCTGGACTCGAGTTCATGGGAGAGGTCCCCTACACCAGGATTTACCTGCACGGTGTGGTGCGAGATACCCAGCACCGCAAAATGTCCAAGTCCTTGGGCAACGGGATCGATCCGCTGGCCGTGGTGGAGCGTTATGGCGCCGACGCGCTGCGCTATTCGCTGATCTCTGGAATGTCGGTGGGGACCGATCTCATCCTCGACCCCAATGACCTCGAGTCGTCCTTCGCCCCCAGCCGCAACTTCGCCAACAAGCTGTGGAATGCCGGCCGACTGATCCTCTCCAACCTCGAGGGCCCACCTCGCCCGCTCGCCGGCCGCTCCGGAAATCCGATTCGTCGTGAAGAGCTGACTCTCGCCGATCGGTGGATCATCGCCCGCTGCGACGCCACCGTCCGCGAAGCCACCGAAGCGTACGAGCGCTTCCGGCTCAACGAAGCCGCGGCCGCGGTCTACCGGTTCATCTGGAGCGATCTGGCCGATTGGTACATCGAACAGATCAAGCCCCGGCTCTACGGCGATCTTCCCGGAGGTGACGTGGCCCGGGCGGTGGTGGCGCAAACCTTCGACGTGGCGCTCCGGCTGCTGCATCCGGTCATGCCGTTCATCACCGAGGCGCTGTGGCGGCGCTTCCCCGGCCGGCCCGAGCAGGCGTCCATCTCGATTGCGCCCTGGCCCCGCGCCGACCGGCGGGCGGAAGACATCGCGGCGTTGCGAGAGTTCGGTATGGTGCAGGAATTGATCGGCGCGATCCGGGCCATTCGAGCGGAGTACGGAGTCCAACCGGGGCAACCGGTGCGCGCCGTGGTATCGCAGGATGGCGGGAAGGTCTCACCCGCGCTCGAGCGGGAGCAGGTCACGATATCCCGCTTGGCCAAGGTCTCCGAGCTCTCCTTCGGCCCGGCGCGGGAGCGGGTGGGAGGTCACGCGGTGCTGTCGGATGGTACCGCCGTGTTCGTTCCCCTGGGCGATGCCATCGACGTGGAGCGCGAGTGTGGCCGCCTGCGCGCGGAGGCCGACCGGCTGTCGAGCCTGGTCGACTCCCAGGAGAAAAAGCTCGGTAACGAGCAGTTCGTTTCCCGCGCTCCCACCGACGTGGTAGAGCGCGAGCGGCAGAAGCTGGCGGCCTGGCGGGAACAGCACGACGTGTTGGCCCGGAAGCGAGGCCTACTCGGGTGCGGGTAGATCCACCCGCTGTCACCCTGGCCATCGCGCTGCTGCTCGCCGCCTGCGCTCGGATCGAGCCACCGCCGGGCGGCCCGCCGGACGACGCCCCCCCGCGTCTCGTTTCCATCGTACCCGACTCGATGGCCCGACTGCCCGACTTCAAGGGTGACGTCGAGTTCCGGTTCGACGAGGTGGTATCGGAAGGTGGCTCGCCGAGCACGGGCGCAGGAACCGGCGACCTCGAGAAGCTGGTGATTCTCTCCCCGACCGACCGGGTGCCCGACGTCAACTGGCGGCGCAGCCGGATCACCGTACGGCCCGATGAGGGCTGGCGGCCCGGCAGGGTATACCGGGTGCAACTCCTTCCCGGAATCACCGACCTCCAACGCAACCGTTCCGACCAGGGCGCGGTCGTCACCTTTACCACCGGCGCTCCCCTTCCCACCGCGAAGATCCAGGGCCGGGTAATAGACTGGGGCACTCGCCGCCCGGCCGCCGCGGCGTTGGTGGTCGCAATGCTGCTCCCCGACAGCCTACCCTATCGGGTGCTGGCCGATTCCGGTGGGCGATTCTCGCTGGGCCCGCTGCCGGCCGGCGAATACCTGGTCTCGGGTGTGGTGGACGAGAATCGGAACCTGCGCGCCGATGGTCGCGAGGCCTTCGACAGCGTCAGGCTCCGATCGGGCGTGGCCGACGCCGGCGAGCTGTGGGCCTTCCAGCACGACACCACCCCACCGCGGATCCGCACGGTGACGGTGACCGATAGCACCACGGCCACGGCCGAGCTTTCCCAAATGCTCGATCCCAAGCAGCGGTTCGACGTCCGGGCGGCAACCTTGTTCCTGTTGCCGGATTCCACGCCGGTCCCGGTGACGTCACTGCTGCCCAAGCCGGTCGACGACAGTCTGCGCGCTCGTGCCGGCGCCCGGCCCGATACCGCCGCAGCGGCCGATTCGCTGGTGCGGCCCGATTCGGCGCGGCGGATACCAGGCCAGCCGCAGCGCCCCGGGCGTCAGCCGGCAGCGGCGGCGCAGGAGCTGACCTCCCGTCCGCCGCTGACCGACCGTCTGGTGTTGCGGGTGAGCCGGCCATGGAAGTCGGGCGACCGGTACGTGGTAGAGATCCGCGGGGTGCGCAACGTGTCGGGCGTCGCCGGAAACGTGCAGGGCAATCTGGTGATTCCGGAGAAGACCGCAGCCGATACCCTGAGGGGCATGGACAGCCTCAAACGAGCCAAGCCGGATTCGGCCGGGCGCCGCGCCGACTCGCTCAAGCGCACGATCAAGAAGCGCCTGTGACCGATCCTCGGCGCGACCTTCCCTCGGTCGATCGCCTGCTCCGAGACCCTGAGGTGCAGGCTCTGCTTGACCTCGCGCCGAGAGTGGCGCTGGTCGCTGCGGTCCGCCAATCGCTGGACGCGGCCAGGACCCGGCGCGCGGGGCCACCGGAAAACTGGGCGACGGACATCCGCGAGCGTCTCACCGCCGGTGCCACACCCAACCTCAATCCGGTGCTCAACGCCACCGGCGTTGTCCTCCACACCAATCTCGGCCGTGCCCCGATGGCGGATGCAGCGTTGGCTGCCGTCATTGCCGTGGCTTCGGGGTACAGCAACCTGGAGTTGGATCTCCACTCGGGCTCCCGTGGCAGTCGGGGTGATCACTGCCGTTCCTTGCTGCGGGAGATCACCGGCGCCGAGGACGGCCTGGTGGTCAACAACGCGGCTGCCGCCCTGCTCCTTGCTCTTGGCGCGCTCGCTTCCGGAAAGGACGTACTCATATCCAGGGGTGAGCTGATCGAGATCGGTGGCTCGTTCCGCATTCCCGACATCATCTCTCGAAGCGGTGCCCGGTTGCGAGAGGTGGGCACCACCAATCGCACGCACCTGGATGACTACCGCCGAGCGCTGACTCCGGAAGTGGCCGCTATCCTCACAGTGCATCGCTCCAACTTCGAGCAGCGAGGCTTCGTGACGACTCCCGAGCCCACCGAGCTGGCGAGGTTGGCGGACGAATGCGGGGATTCCCTACATCTACGACGTGGGTAGTGGGTTATTGGTCGACCTCACCCAGTGGGGTCTCACCACGGAGCCCCGCGTCACCGACGCGCTCGCATCCGGTGCCGGACTGGTCGTCTTCAGCGGCGACAAGTTGTTGGGCGGTCCTCAAGCCGGTTGCGTGGTGGGGCGAACCACACTGGTGGCGCGCTGCCGGGAAAGCCCGGTGGCGCGCGCGGTGCGAGCTGACAAGCTCACCCTTGCGGCGCTCGAGGCCACCCTCGCGATTTACCGAGACCCCGAAGCCGCGGTGCGGCAGATCCCGGTGCTGCGCATGCTGACGGTGGAGCCCGGTGTGCTCGAAGCCCGCGCCGGCCGTCTTGCAGCGCTCTGCCCCGCGAGTCTCCACCCCAAACCGGTTGCCGGGCAGTCGGCGGTGGGAGGAGGGGCGTTCCCGGATGCGGTCCTGCCGACGACCTTGGTGGCGCTGGATCCGGGAGCTCTGGGCGCGGATGGCCTCGCGCTCCGGCTGCGACTGGGGCGCCCCGCCATCGTGAGCCGAGTGAGCGAGGGACGGGTGATGCTCGATCCCCGCACTCTCTCCGAAGAGGCGTATCCCGCAATCGCAAGCGCTCTCGAGCGAGCCCTGGGCGAGTGAACGGCCGGCGCGCCGTGTTTCTCGACCGCGATGGCACGCTCATCGAAGATCCCGGCTTCTTGAGCAAGCCCGAAGATGTCCGCCTGTTGCCCGGCGCTGCCGAGGCCGTGGCCCGGCTCAACGCCGCGGGCATACCCGCAGTAGTGGTGACCAACCAATCCGGCATCGCGCGTGGCCTCCTGACCGCGGAGCAGTACTCCGCCACCGAGCGACGCCTCGATCACCTGTTGGCCCGGCATGGCGCCCACCTCGATGCCCACTACTTCTGTCCCCATCATCCCGACATCACCGGGCCGTGCGAGTGCCGCAAGCCGGGCTCACTGCTGTACCGCCGTGCGGCAGAGCTGCTTGAGATCGACTTGCCCGCAAGCTGGTGGATCGGCGATCGGCTGCGCGACGTGGAGCCGGCCGAGCCGTTGGGCGGCCGCGGAATCCTGCTCCTGACCGGGGCCGGAGTGGAGGAAGCGAGAGCGCCGGCGGCGAGTCGCTTCACCATCGCAGAGAACCTCGCGGCGGCGGTGGGCAAAATCTTGGATTGATCGTGCTGCGTCCCTGCCCTGCTGACCCACTGCCCATTACTTTCCCCCGCCATGCCAATGCGCGTCGCCGTCGCCGTCTCGGGCCGCGGCAGTAATCTCGAAGCTCTGCTGCGCGCGCTGGGATCGGATGCCCCGGCGCAGGTAGTGGTGGTCTTGAGCAACCGCATCGATGCCGGTGGGTTGGCTCTCGCGCGGGAGCACGGCGTTGCCACCGAGGTGCTGGCCAACGCTTCCGACGCCGAGGAATGGCTGGGCCGGCTGCGGCAACATCGGGTAGACCTCCTGGTCCTGGCAGGGTACCTGAAGCTGGTGCCGGCTCCGGTCGTGGCCCAGTTCCGTGATCGTATTCTCAACATTCATCCAGCCCTGCTTCCCGCTTTCGGCGGGGTGGGCATGTATGGTCGCAGAGTGCACCAGGCGGTGCTGGCCAGCGGCGCCCGGGAAACCGGAGCCACCGTCCACCTGGTTGACGAGGTGTACGACCGCGGCCGGATTCTGGCCCAGACCCGCGTGCCCGTGCTGCCCGGAGACACCGCCGAACGACTTGCCGCCCGGGTGCTCGAGGCCGAGCACAAGCTATTACCGGCCGTCGTCCTCGCCGCTGCAGCGGCCGGCCGGCCGGTCCCCCTTCCCGAAGTCGTGGAGTCCTCCTCGTGATCGTCGCTTCATGCCGCGCGCGCTGATCTCGGTTAGCGACAAACGCGGGATCGTTGCCTTTGCCCAGGGACTCGTGCAGCTCGGCTGGGAGATCATCTCCACCGGGGGCACGGCGGCGACGCTGCGGGGGGCCGACGTGCCGGTCACGCTGGTGGACACGGTCACCGGCTTTCCCGAGCTGCTCGACGGCCGAGTGAAGACCCTGCACCCCGCGATACACGGGGCGCTGCTTGCCCGGCGGGATCGGCCGGAGCACCTGACCGCCATCGGCGAACGCGGCATCGTCCCGATCGATCTGGTGGCGGTGAATCTCTATCCCTTCCAGATGACCGTATCTCGCGAGGGCGTTTCCTTCGAGGACGCCATCGAGAACATCGACGTCGGCGGTCCTTCGATGCTGCGCTCTGCTGCCAAGAACCATGAGTTCGTGTTGCCGGTGGTGGATCCCACAGATTATCCGGCAGTCCTGGAGATGGTGCGCAGCGGGGAGATCGGCCCGGGGGTGCGGCGGGAGTTCGCGGCCAAGGTGTTCGCCCATACCGCAGACTACGACGCGGCCATCGCCGGATATCTGACGCCCAAGGAGGAAGGACTGCCTCGACGCCTCGGCATCGCCATGGAGCGGATGGAGACGTTGCGCTATGGGGAGAATCCGGTGCAGCGAGCCGCGCTGTACGTCACCGAAGAGCCTCGGGGCATGCGGGATTTGACCCAGCGCCAGGGGAAGGAGCTGTCGTTCAACAATCTGCTCGACATCGACGCGGCGATGGGCGCCGTGGCCTGCTGGATCAACCGGCCGGCGTGTAGTGTCATCAAGCACACCACGCCCTGCGGCATCGCCGTCGCCGGATCGGCCGCCGAAGCCTTCCGCAAGGCGCGGGCGACCGATCCGCTCTCCGCCTTCGGCTCGGTAATCGCGTTCAACACCGTGGTGGACCGGGCCACCGCGCAGGCGATGAGCGATCTCTTCGTCGAGGTCGTGGTGGCGCCATCGTTTCACGACGAAGCCCTCGCGGTGTTCGCCGCCAAGAAGCAGCTGCGCGTGGTGGAGCTGCCGGTTAGCCGGAGCGCCGGCGCGCTGGACTTCAAGCGCGTGCGAGGCGGATTCCTGGTCCAGGACCAATTCCTCTTCGATCCCAGCGATCAGGCCTGGACCGTGGCCACCGACCGGCAACCGTCGGAGCGGGAATGGAACGATCTCCGGTTTGCCTGGGCCGCGGTCGCCTCGGTCAAGTCCAACGCCATCCTCCTGGCCCGCGACGAGGCGGCCATCGGGATCGGCGCCGGTCAGATGAGCCGGGTGGACAGCTCGTTCCTGGCGGTCCACAAGGCCAGACAGCAGGGCCACGATCCCGCCGGCAGTGTGCTGGCCTCCGACGGATTCTTCCCCTTCGCGGACGGTGTCGAGCAGGCCGCGGAAGCCGGAGTCACCGCGATCATTCAGCCGGGTGGCTCGGTGCGCGACCCGGAGGTGGTCGAGGCCGCCAACCGGCATCGGATGGCGATGGTCATGACCGGCAGGCGGCAGTTCAGGCACTAGCAGCCCTTACCCTCACCAGGTTCCCATGTCCACTGAGACGCTCGAGCCGCCCCCGTACCGCTGGGCCTTCGCCACCTTCGTGGTCGTCTTCCTTATCTATGTCGCCACGGTGGCGCCCACCACGGCCTTCTGGGACACCTCCGAGTACATCGCGGCGGCCAAGGTCCTGGGCATTCCCCATCCGCCAGGCAACCCGCTGTTCGTGATCCTGGGGCACGCCTTCGGGCTGCTGCCGCTGGCCGAGTCCTACGCGGTCCGCATCAACCTCTTCGCGGCGCTCACCAGCGCGATGGCCGCCGGATTCTGGTTCCTGGTGGCCGAGCGCTGGCTGCGCGGTATCGTGGCGAACCGGTGGGCCCGCTACGGAGCCGCGTTCGGTGGGGTGCTGGTGGGCGCTACCTCGTGGACCGTGTGGAACCAATCCACCGTCAATGAGAAGGTGTACACGGTCTCGTTGTTGGCGATCGCCCTGGTCATGTGGCTGGTGGTTCGTTGGGGAGACGACGAGCCCGGATCCCATCGAGACCGCTGGCTCGTCCTGATCGCGTACGTGCTCGCGCTCACTTCCACCAACCATCTCATGAGCGTCTTGGCCCTGCCCGCGCTGGTGGTCTACGTCCTCTGGACTGATTGGCGGGTGGTGACTCGTCCCGTGGTGATCACCGGCATCGTGCTGGCCATCCTGGTGGGGTTATCGCTCAACTACCTGTGGCTGCCGCTCCGAGCCGCGCAGTACCCGCCGATCAACGAAGGCGAGCCGGTGGGTTTCTTCAGCCAGGCGCTCAAGGACGTGCTGAACCGGGTCCAATACGGCAAACCGCCTCTGGACGACCGGCAAGCGAGCTTTACCGCGCAGCTCGCCAACTTCTGGCAGTACTACTCCTGGCAAGCCGCGCGTGACTGGGGCGCCCTGGGCCGTGTGGCGTCGGGAATCTTCACCGCTCTTGGGTTGGGCGGACTCTGGGCCCTGTGGAAGTCGGATCGCCGCGCCGGGCTCGCGGGCATCGCGTTGCTGGGGACGCTCTCCGTCGGGCTGGTCTTCTACATGAACTTCAAGTACGGCTTTTCCATGTACCCCGGAGAGCCGTCGCTCCAGCGAGAGGTGCGCGAGCGCGACTACTTCTTCGTCGGCTCCTTTGCCGTATTCGGCGCCTTCGTGGCGCTGGGGCTGGGCGCGCTCACGCAGGCGATCGTGAACTTCCTTCGGGATCGCGGATCGGAAGCGGGACGCTGGGCCGCGGCCAGCCCGGTCCTCGCGCTTGCCTTGATTCCGCTGTTCGGCAACCGGGTCAGCGCCAGCCGGGCGCACGAGACGATGGCGAGAGATTTCGCCTACGACATCCTGCAGTCCGTCGAGCCGTATGGCGTCCTGATCACCGCGGGCGACAACGATACCTTCCCTCTCTGGTACGCCCAGGAGGTCGAAGGAATCCGGCGGGACGTGACCCTGGCTAATCTCTCGCTGATGAACACTCAGTGGCACTTGCGTCAGTTGCACCGGCGCGAGACCCCGGCGTTCGACCCGGCCGGTGCTGCCGATTTGTGGAAGTCGTTCCCGGTGCCGCCGCGTCCCACCGAGCCGGCTCTCCTGCTCTCGGAGCACGAGGTCGACAGCCTGCCGGAGGCGATGCGGGTTCCCGAGGAGGGCGGAATTGCGTTCGACAGCCTGCAGATCCGGTTCGGCCAGGACGTGCTGTTACGCCAGGACCTGGCCACCATTTTTCTCATCCGGGACAATCGGGGCAAGCGGCCGGTGTACTTCAGTTGGAGCGACGGCGGCTACCCCGACCAGACCCTGGGCCTCAGTCCCTACCTGGTCACTCACGGCTTGGTGCGGAAGCTGATGCATAGTCCGGTGGTGGCGAAGGATTCGGTGGTGCTCAGCCAGGGCCTTGGATATCTCAACGTTCCCCGAACCAAGACGCTGCTGCGCGACGTGTACCACTGGAAAACCGCGGCCCGCGACCGTCCTTTCGGCTGGGTGGACCAGCCATCGGGGTCGATCCTCCAGCTCTATGCCGTGGTCTACGCCGGAGCCGCCCAGGCGATCGAGCAGGCGAAAGACTCCGCCTTTGCCCGGCAAGCTCGCACGATCGCGGCGGCAGTTCAGCGGGAGTTGAGCGAGGGGGGCCGCTTCTAGTTTGTAAGGGCTAAATCTCGGCTATCGCGGGGAGGTTTGAGGCAACGACGGACCAGGGAGATGAGTGCTTCGGTGCTGAATGGCTTGGCGAGGAAGCAGCGCTCCAGCAGGTCCGCCCTCAGCAGCGCGGTGGTTTCCGGGCCGAAGCCCGACATGTAGGCCAAGGGGAGCTCGGGTCGGAGCTCGGCGAGCGTGTTTCCCAACCGGACTCCGTCGACGACCGGCATCCTGATGTCGGTGAGGACCAGGTCGATCTGCCGGAGCTCCCCTTCGATGATCCGCAGCGCCTCCAACCCGTCACCCGCCTCGATGACCTCGAAGCCGCCTTCCTGCAGCATCCGGGCAGCCAATCGGCGCACCGCGGCTTCGTCGTCAACCACCAGCACTACCGGGGGCCGGGAATGCTCGGCCGCTTCAGCCATATCGGTCCTGCTTTATGGAGGGGCAAGTCCTGCTCGCGGTTGGAATCTGCCTGGGAGAGGCTATGGGTTCAAGGTCGGGGAGAGCACGGCGAACCCGAGCCCGATGCTCCACATACCCAGCTGTCCGTCGCCCAGGCCGACGTAGAAATGGCGGGTGACATCTACCCGCAGCCGGGCCTGTTTCTCCAACGGGAGGATGGCGGTGAAGCCGCCGTGGATCCCCGGCAGAATTGCCATCCCTTGTCCTACAGCGATGAAGCTGCTCCCCCCTCCCCTGAGAACCAGGCTGCCGGGCCCGACCCTCATGGCGCGGGCGAAACCGCCCTCCAGTTGGATCACAGCGGTATTCGCCGCAAGACCCAACGGCGCCAGGCCGATGGCGAGGTCCAGTCCCGCCTTTGCTTCATTCTCGCGAAGATCGGTACGGCGATAGTTGACGGTGATGAAACGATACTCTTCGACGTAGAACCGCTCGATGGAGACTCCGCCGACCCGTGGGGTCTGTCCCCAGGCATGGGTGGAGACCGTTGCGATAAGGAGCGAGGAGGCCGGCAAGCGGCGAGCGCATGGCCTTACGATCAGACCGAGGCGTTGCCTCCACGTAGCCGCGGCGTGACCCCGAGGGCCAGCCTCAGGTGTTACTGGAGGTTAGCGTTGTAACTCGCTGTCACCGTGTTTCTTGAGCATGGGTCTTGCGTAACTACCTGTTGCCGTAGACGATTCACGCTCCAGGCGTGGTGGCCGAGCGGTTGAAGGCAGCGGTCTTGAAAGGCGACCCCTCACTTTCCCACAGCGTCCGGTTCGGTCCGTTCCCTTCCCTGCACGTCTGATCTCAGGTGTCGCCCACTTCCGTCTGAGTCCGCCTCGTTAACCTCCGGGCGGGTGGGTCTCCCCACAAAATTCCCCACAGCGGAACCGCGAGGGGCATGATGCCTCCCGCCCTGGGTTCCGAAGCCTCTTCTCAGTCCGTTCGGCTTGTCGATGCCTAAGCCGAATAGCTAGCGCTGGGCGAGCATTTCGTCACCTTCCCTGGGGAATCAGGGAGCGACGTGCGCATGATGAACGGCTGGAAGGTCAGAAACATGCAGGATGTTCGGGAAAAGTTGGCACAGATATTCGCACAGTTCTTCCCGCCTAGGTCTTTCCCTCGACCAGGCGCTGAAAGCGGGGGTGGCCGCGGAGTGGATCGAAAGTCGGATCGATCTTGAGCCAGCCCGGGGAGAGGTAGTACGGGGTCTTGAGCAAGCGCTCGAGCCGGTCGAGCGCCCTTTCGGGCTCGCCGACTAGGAGGTAGATGCGCACGAGCTGATGCTGTAGGTACGGCCCAGCCGTGGCGTTCTTGCTGACCGGTATGAGCGCCACTCCGCGCTCGCCCTCGCGGACCGCTTCGAGCTTGCGGCCCAGGTACGCCAGCGTCAGGCCGTGGAGCACGTAGAGCTGCCCGTCGTCAGGCGATTCCTTGAGCAGCGGCTCGATGGCCAGTCGGGCCGAGTCCGCATAGGCCCGCGCCCGCGGCTGGTTTCCGCGCAGGGCGTAGGTCTGAGCCAGCACGATGCCCCAGACGAACCGGTCATCTCCGAACGCACCCGGGGGCAACTGCAGGAGCAACGCCTGTTGCCCCTCGTCAAGCACCCAGAAGAGATCCTCATACGTCGCCATGAACGCCACGAGGTCAACAGGCTCAATCTCCTTGGGAGGCGCCCGGAGCAGGGTTCGCGCCCTCACAAGATCACCCTGGGCCAGTTGGATCATCGCCTTCGCCTGCAGCAGCCAGAGGTTCGTCGGGGTAATAGCTAGCCCGCGCTCAGCCGCCTGAAGCGCCTCGGGATATCGGTGAAGCCAAAGCGCCGCCCGCGCCAAGCCTAGTGCCGGGGTGCTCGAGCGGGGATCAATTGCCTGTGCCTCCCTCAAGTGCTCGAGCGCTGCCTCCCAGCGTCCGAGATCTTGTTCAGCGAAGGCTGAGTGGGTGAGCAGGTCCACATTGCGCGGGGCGAGGCGGAGCCCGAGTGTGAAGTGCTCAAGGCCACGCTGGTCCTCGCCCAGGACGTTGGCGTAGTAGGTGCCCAGCGCGATCCGCCCCTCCGCGCGCTCCGGTGCCAACGCCAAGGCCCGCTCCGCGGCCCTGCCAGCCGCCTCCGCCTCGGCCGGCAGGTGCGTACCGTTGAGATAGATGAGGGAGTGAGCCAGCGAGAGCTGCGTCCAAGCCTGCACGAAGGCCGAGTCGAGGGCTACTGCCTGCTCATAGTAGGGAAGCGCCCGGCGCAGCGTAACCGGATTGGGGTTGCTGGCGAGGTCGCCCGAGACCTCCTCGCCCCTCAGGTAGGCGTCGTAGGCCGCTAAATTCGCTGTCGGTCGCTCGCTCATCCGCGTCTGTGCATCGGAGCCGAGCGCGACACCGATCGCCCCGGCGACGCCGCGAGCGATATCGGCCTGCACCCTGAAGACATCCGGCAGCGGCACGTCGAGCGGCTCTTGCCACCTCGTCGTGGGTGGCCCGCGAGGTCGCACCTCAACCAGTTCACTGCTCACCCGCACCCTACCCTGGCCCCCCGCCCCTCCTTCACGGCGCACCTTGCCCACGAGCAGGTACCGGACACCAAGCTCGCTGGCGATTTCTTTGGGCGACTTCGTGGTGTGCCGGTACGTACCTGAGCTTGCACCGGCGATCACCCGGAAGCCCGGGAGGGCGGCGAGCTTACCGCGGACCGCGTCACTTACCCCGTCAGCGAAGTAGGCGTCGGCTGTGTCGCCCAGGTTCTCGAAGGGGAGCACCGCGAGGAGCGCGAAATCGGTCGATGCCCCGGTCCCGTCGTTCGGCCGGAGCCAGGCGAAAAGCACACCGAGGCCCAGGACGAAACCTAGCCCAAGCAGGGCGACACCCGGCGGCACGCGCCGGCGACGCCGATTACTCGTCCGAGTGGGAACCGTTGGGGCTTGCGGGGCTAATGGCGCCGGAGTCGGGGCGGCTGTCGCACCGGCGAGCGCTTGCGCGAACTCCGCGGCGGTCTGGAAACGGTCGGCCGGCTCGAGCGCGAGTGCCCGCGCCACTGCCTCCTCCACGCCAGCCGGCACCGTGGCGCGCAGGCGGCGCACCGCGGGGGCAGACTCGATGAACCGGCGACCGATCACGGCCTGCGGCGTGCGGCCGGTGAACGGCGGCTCGCCCGTGAGCAGCTCGTAGAGAACGCAGCCCAGGGAGTAGATGTCGCTGCGGCCGTCGAGCACGCCCGCCCCCGCCGCCTGCTCGGGACTCATGTAGGCCGGAGTGCCCACCGTAACCCCGGTGCCCGTGAGCCGCTCGTCGCTCGCCGCCTCCAGCGCCCGAGCGATCCCGAAGTCGGCCACCCGCGCGTGCCCGCCCGACAGCAGGATGTTCTCCGGCTTCACATCCCGATGCACCACCCCGTGGCAGTGGGCGCAGTTGAGGGCGTCGGCCGCCTCCCGTGTCAGTCGGAGCGCCTCCTCCACTGGTAGGACCCCCTCCCGGGCGAGCCGCTGGCGCAAGGACTCGCCCTCGACATAGGGCATGGTATACCAGAGCCAACCCTTGGCCTCGCCCGAGTCGAGCACGGGTACGATGTGCGGGTGCTCGAGCCGGGCGCCGGTCTCGATCTCGCGCCGGAAGCGCTCGGGGCCCATCCCGGCGCCCAACTCGGAGTCGAGCACCTTGAGCGCCACGGGCCGGCGGTGCTTAAGGTCCTGCGCCAGGTAGACCGTCGCCATACCGCCACGGCCGAGTTCGCGCTCGACCGTGTAGCGGTCGCGGAGCGCGTCTACTAGGGGGAACGGAGGTGCGTTCATCTACTATGCCCGAGGCGGGTCCGCCGAATGTGCGGCGGCCAGTGGCAGACGGTCAGCAGCTCTCTCAGCACCGTGTGCCGCGAAATATCCTGATGGCGCGCGGACTCATTGGACGACTCCAGAGCAGCGCATAGCTGCCCAACTGCCTCTCCGCGACGAGGGCTGACGGCGCGGCCCATGGGGCCACTATATGCTGGTCCTGAGGAGCTGTCTACGGTGCAAAAAAGCCTATGCGTCGGTTCCTAAGATTACGCCAAGTTGGGGTGGCGAGCGCCACCCAAGTCATTTTGTGTGGCTTAGTACGGCGAAGTGAGGCTGCCGGATTCCGCTTGGTTCAGTTGCCGATCGGGGTCACCGTGACATTGTCGACAATCGGGTCCCCGCTGCCAACAAACCGCACGATAGCTGTGAATTTCGCTTTGCTGCCATCAGTCAGAGTCAAAATGGCATTGGCCATGAAGCCGAAAGCATTCGTGCCGGGGCCCTCGCCCGTTAGGCTGTTGTCGGTACTAGTGAAGCTGCCTTGACCACTTCCGACCAAGTGGTCAGCCAGATCGCAAAAGTCATCCAATTCAAGCAGGGAGACATCGTAAAGGGTGATGGTTCCCGTGAAGCGTCGAACGTTTCTTATGGGACCCGGTGGTGTGAATATTTTCTGGTCAAAGCCTCGCACATCACTTTCGAAAACTTCTACGGTGCCGCCGCACTCTGCCAGATCTTCGATAGGCGTAACAAGGCCGACGGTAAAGGTCACCTCGGGTGTGAAGTGGACGAGGGTTCCGTCGTCAATGCGACCCCGGTCGACGATCTGTGCCGCCAAAGGGTGTCCCGCCACGGGGGCGCTTTCGGCAGGAGTAGGACCGTTGCCATCCTGACAGCCTAGGACGAATACTGCGAGTGTGAGCGGAACAACGCGCCGTGCCGGATGCATAAGGACCCCCGGGGGAAGAGGCTGTCTTGGAAGGTTTACGAAATGAGCGGACAGACCCAGGCACCCTTCGGTGGCTCGGCGGTCGTAGGGTCCTTCGTGGCGTCGGCGGGAGGCGTCGCGGAGGAGGCGAGGACCCGTGGCTTTGCGGCCCCGGCTTTCGCCGGGTGTGCCTTTATCGAGGGATGATAGGGATTGAGTTACGGGCAGGTACGCTGCCTGTCAAGCCATGGTAGTTAGCAGGGACCGGGCTCGCGCCCGCGACCCCGGCATTATGAGTTCGGATACTCCTCCCGAGAAACCTCACTCTTCGAGAGAAGATGCGCCGTAGTGCGCCGTGCGGCGCCGTGCGGCGCCAGCGAATCATGGGGTTGATGTTGCCACCAGTGTTGCCATGTCCGGGCAGCTTTTACAACGGAACGTAACGTTGAGAAATGAAGGGGGCGAAAATGAGTGTTCTGATCCGCGGCTGCGTTTCGACGGGTCGTACGGGGATCGAAGTCGAGTCAGACCCCCTTCCGGATTCTCTCAAAGGTTTGCTCGACAATCTCCCGCCCTCCCTCGACTTAGTGGTACATCTCGGAGAGGAACTTGATGGTGTTCCCGGCCGGCCCGCCGGCCTTCCAAGTACAGTCCACGAGGCGGCAGACGCTCATCACCACAGAATCGGTGCCCCGAAAGACGAAACGGCAGCGCCGGAAGGTGCATCCGGTGAAGACATTGCCGTCTAGCTCTACGTCTTGATCCTCAATCGGTTGATCGCGGAACTCCATCTGTTCTCCGGTGAAGCGGGCATTATACTAGGGCATGGCTCCTAGCCCGCGCAAGCATCCGAGGAAGAACGAGGACATCAACGAGGCCGCCTACCGCTTCGTGCGGGAGGCGACCGAGAAGCATCCCCCTGAGCGGCCAAAGAACCCTGCGGCGGTGGAGCTAGGCAGGCTAGGTGCCAGCAGGGGCGGCAAGGGGCGGGCGGCCAAGTTGTCGCCCGAGACGCGCAAAGAGATTGCGCGGAAGGCTGCTCAGACGCGCTGGGCCCGCCCTGTGGAGGAGGAAGTTCCACCCCCGAAGGTGCTTTAGCTGCATCTCTTCCGCACCCCCAAACACATTCCACTGACTTACTAACCGTTGCAACTCCGAGCCGGTCAGACAGACTCAGACCCTTGACTTCCTGGAAGCTAGCCAGGGTAGGACTAGCAGTATGGATTCAACCAATCATCAACGCTGGGCCAGCGTCCGGCCACAGCAGGCGTGGAAGCACCCGGGTCTACCTCGGGATTGGTGTCGAGTGCTCAACCAGCACCCTAGTGGGGACAAGGCGCTGGATGGCTATGTATGGCTCGAAACTCCAGCGAAGGTATTGCACGTTGACCAGCGTCACTTGGAGTTCACGTTTGATCTGGCCGACCATCCGGAAGATCGATGACCGACATATTTAGGCCGAGCGAAGACTTAGCCTACGACATTTTTCAAATAGTCACGATTTCTAGGCCGCAGGACAAAGGGTCTCCACCAATTGAGAGTGTGGAGGGAACTGCATTTCTGGTGGCCCGCGGGGTGCTAGTTACATGCTGGCACTGTGTTTCTGAGCCATTACCTGCGGGGCATAGTTATGGGGTTGCGCGAAGGTTTCCTCTTGGCGGGGTAACGGGAACGGCCTTAAAGGATTTGTCCCGATGCAAAGCCGGGAAGGATTTGGCCACAGCGAAGGTGGCTTTTTGGCCCAGTCTCGGATTCAAGCTAGCAGAGCGCCCATTGGAAATCGGTGAGGATGTCTGGACCTTCGGCTATCCACTTACCGACGTCCAGGAGCGTCCGGGTGGAGGCAAATTTTTCATGAGCCATCCTCGCTTACTTAAGGGCCATGTGATGAGAAGGTTCATGTATCCCCACTATGACCTTGGCGCTGTGCCGTCCTACGAACTGTCCTTCCCGGCGCCCGAAGGGCTAAGTGGAGCACCTTTGTTTCGTGCCGAAACCAACGAGGTTAGGGGTGTCGTTTACGGCAATAATGACGTCACAACTATCGTGGAATGGAGTTCGGTGGATAAGGAAACCGGCAAACGAACTGCGGAAGTGCAGAGAACAGTTTCGTATGGGCTTGCTCACACTTTAGAGTCTCTTGCAGGATTGCGAGGGGACGCCACAAGGGGAAAACGGTTCGCGAAATCTGGGACACTCAGTTACCAGCGTTTCTGAGCGATACGCCGTCCGTGGGGAAAGGCCCAGCACAGGAGGGCTGAGTCATCTGGCACTAAGCCTGGCACTGTGGTACATGGCCGCTGGGCTACACGAATCCTTTCCTCACGGCCTCGGACCGCAGGCGGTCGAGATCGCGCTTCACTGTCTCTAGCGTTTGGGACTGCAACTCCGGCCGAAGCTGAGCGTTGCGAAAGCGACGCACGAAGTAGCCCATGTGGTTCAGCTCGGCGCTGATTTCCGCATCATCGGCGAGCTTTGCTTCGCTGCTGTGGGCCAGGCGCGAGTCGAGGAAGATGGCGTATGGCAGCGCACGGTGTGCGAAGTCTGCGGTTACCACAATGGGCCGCCGCCCTATCCCGTTCCGCGCTGCCACCTCGACAGGGATGGACTGCTGCGTCCGGAACTCCTCCTCGATCCCCGCGCGGCTTAGCAGTTCGAAGAACTCTCGCTCCTGCCCGGACTGCAGCCGGCGGGCCGTACCCAACACCCGCTGCAGCGCACGTACCGCCACCCCTGTGTCCACTGTCTCCTTCCGTGCATGGGGCACTCGCACATCCCCGAGATCGCGCACGATGGCTAGGATCTTCGCGAGCTGCTCGCTATCCGCCACATCTAGAGAGCGCAGAGCTTCCGCCAGCGCCTCCAGTATCTCCAGAGGAACATCAGTGATCTCCTGCAATGCGTGGTGAAGTCGCATCTCGCGGTCGCAGCCAATGCAAAGGCCCCGCGGGACCGCCCCCCCTGGTACCAGTAGGGCTCGCTGGCGAAGCAATCCGGCTGGTGCCACTGTCGGCAGTCCTGGCAGAGGAATCCGGGGCCCAGGTACGCGTGCTCGACGCAGTTGCCTTCCGGGTAGGCGGCGGGTGTGCAGCACTGGCGTGGTGCGGAGAAGGCTTCAATGCAGTCCACGTGGCTCGCGAGGCCGCAGGTGAACGCTTGGTACATATCCTCGAGGCCCATCAACTCGAGTTCCTGCTCGGAGTAGCGGGGCTCGGAGCAGCGACTAAAGGCTTGCCCCGACTCAATCTGTTCGCCGCACAAGTCGCAGATCATTCGTCGCACCTAGTCGGTAACAACTCCCTGAAGCTCTTCGAGAAAACCTTGACTAGCCGTCCCTTTCAGAAGGTGCTGCACGTCTCCGGAGCACGAGCGGGAGTTTCCGGACAAAATGCGGCCGAGCTAGTGGCCTTCGACGCCTTGTAACAACTGCCGCACACGTCCAACCAGGGTTGCTTCAGTGAAGGCTTCCTAAGGTAGGGACCGGGCAGTTGGCTGCCGGTGCCTAGTGAGGCGTAACCCGCAATGAAGAGGATAGGAAGATTCGGCTCGAGCTGCCGCAGTCGCTCCGCCAGTTGGAGTCCGGTCATCTCCGGCATAATGAGGTCGGTGATTACCAAGCGAACGCTGCCATGCTGGAAACCTCCAGGGCTTTGACCCCGTTAGGTGCCGCTACAACCCCGTAGCCGGCGTCTTTGCAGCATCCGCACGACGATCCCGCGCACGCCCGCCTCGTCGTCAACAACGAGCAGCAATGGACAGACTCCGCGAGTGTCCGAAGGAGATGAATACTAAGCTACTTGGCCTGCGGCATCCCGCCAGAACCCGCTCAGCATGGCCCACGACGTGCTACGGCCACGCCGTGCCTTTCGCTCGGGGAAGTTGTACTATCTGGCGTGCTAAAAACAACATCCGGGAGGTACGGTGATTGCGCGTTTTCGTGCTGCCCTTCCATTTACAATGCTAGTTCGTGAATCCGATCAGCTTAACCCGATAGAGTATCAAGGAGGCGAGTACCTCGTTCGTATTTACGCTCCCTTTAAATCGGCTGTGCCACCTGGCGGGCTGGGTGGTCTTCCTCCCGTTCCGCTGTCTCAACTCCCCGACCTACTTCGTTCAACTCAAAGTCCTCAGGCTCGCGACACGGTAACCATAGATGGCGACCGTACAGCTCCCGCCGATGCGATTCAGATCGATTTTGTTAAAGAGGGTCAGCTTGAAAGGCGACGCGAAGTCCTGAAACGCGGCAAGGAGTCACTAGAACCTAGCGTCAGCTTTATGTTCGGCGTGCTCAATAGCTTCCTCTACCGAGTGCGCGCCATCACTCAAGCACATTTTGTTGGACCGCTAGCCGAGGGCAGTACGCTGTGGGTCTTGGACTTCCTAAACGATGATGGATCTAAAGTAGAAGAAGATCCGGCCCTCGCACGCGGAATCTTTTCTATCCCCGCTGCCTGGAGGTTCGTATTCGTGCATGAACCTTTCTGGCAAGAGTTCGGAGTACGACCGAACTATGTGCCGTCTAATTGGGAGACCCTTCTACTGGACGCCAAGAACCTCTTGCCACAGGTCGGACCCGCGATTGTGCTCGCCGCTAGCGCGCTCGAGACCTTGATCCTGGCCACTTTGGAGGAACTCGTCCCGAACACTCCAATTCCGGCAAGCTTATGGGAATGGATCAATGATCGAGGCGATTATCGAAAAGAGCCTTCTGTAGGCGAGCGTTTTGACAAGCTACTCTCATCGTTGCAGGCCAATCATTAAAGGAGAACGCTGCGCTCTGGCAGGGCTGGAGGAATCTCAGAGACGCTCGCAACAGCTTCGTCCACCAAGGCGTTCCGATGATCGGAGAACAAGTTGTTGACGGGGACAGGGCCGCTGAGCTGGTCCAAGTGGCCCGAGAAATCGTGGCTTGGATGGAGACCATGTTGCCAGCAGAGATGCGCGCTCCCAAGAGTAGCCTCGAGCCGAAGATTGAAAGTTACATCGCCTTTCGCTGACCGAGGCCGGCCGCCTTGAGGATTTGGATTGCGCCGCACCAGCTCCTGCACGACGCCTTGGTATCCGACTGCTCGCATCTTCCGGCAGGACAGGGTCGGCGATTGGAGCAACGTCTTTGCTGCGGTTGCCGGCGCTCTCGAGGAGCAGGTTGCGGCAAGGAGAGAGCGATGAACCCGCGCCGCAGAAGCCCCTGCATTATTCTCGGTCTGCGAACCGAGATCGAGACCCGCTTCCAGCAGGCCATCCCGTGGGAGGCCCCAAGTAGTTCTCCGCGAGGAACGGGTGTGTTCGCCGCTTAGGCTGATGCCTCCCGATCCGGCCCTGGAGCCGCTCTTGACGGCCACCGACGTGGGCCGCATCCTCGGCGTGCGACCCAAGCGCGTGTATGAGCTTGGCATCCCCGCTGTCCGGATTTCCGAGCGGTCGCTCCGATGGAGCCGGTTGGACCTCGAGCGATGGATCATTGAGCGGAAGGGCATAGCGTGAGCGTCTATCGGCGGGCCCCCGCCGGACCCTACCACGTCGAAGTCGAATGGCGGGGATACCCACGCATCCGACTGGCGACGGGCACCCGACATAAGAGCCGAGCGGAGGCCATGGAGCGGACGCTTCACGCGCTCCGGAGCGCCGGCCGGCGGGATATCCTCGGTTTACTCGCGGCTAAGCGTCTTCAGCTCGCTGATGTGCATGAGGAGTATCTCAAGCGGCCGGCCGACCTCGAGCACCGAATCGCCCACCTTGAGAGCCCCGCGGTGGGCATCCTGGTGGACGAATGGCTCCGCTGGCTCGCGAGTCCCGGTGCGCTCAGCCCGCGTACCCGCCGGCCGTTCTCCCCGCGGACCATCCAACGCTATGAGCAGAGCTGGGCCCGCTTTTTCGCCCTACTGCCCTGCGGCCGCTCCTGCCGGCTCCCGGACCTCACCAAAGGCTTCATCGCCGACTATCGCGCCCAGCGGCGTCAGGGTGGCACGTCCCCGGCGACGGTCAACCGCGATCTCTGCGCCCTCGCCGCCTTCTTCACCTGGTGCGAGTCGGAACGGGGAATCCCGATCGCTCGTCCCGCGGTGCCCAAGGAGCGCGAGCCGAGCGGTAGGGAGCGGTGGTTGTCGGCCGACGAGATCCAGGCGCTAGAGGGTGCCGTCCCCGCGGCGTGGTGGGCGTTCTATGCCCTGCTGCTCTACACCGGTCTGCGGTGGGGAGAGGCCGCGGGCCTGCAGTGGGCCGACGTGCGGTTGGCAGAGCGGCGGATCGCAGTGACCAACCGGGTCCGGCGCCTCAAGAACGTGGCGAGCAACCGCGACGTCCCGATCCCCGAGCCCTTGGCACAACTTCTCGCGGCTCACCGCACCCGCTTCCCCGGTGGGCCGGCAGATCCCGTCTTCCCCGCTCCCTTCGACGACTACCGGCGCGCCCGGCGAGTCTTCCAGGCCGCGGCGCTCAAAGCGCAACTGCACGACGGCGGCCGCAATCCCTCTGGCGTGCCGCGGCCCAACGTCACCATCCACGACCTCCGGCACACCTTCGGTGTCCACTGCGCCCAAGCGGGCGTCCCAATCGTCCGGCTCCAGAAGCTGCTCGGCCATGCCTCGCCGCACATGACCCTCCGGTACATGAAGCACGCGCCAGAGAGCTACTTTCAGGAGGACGCGGCAAAGGTGGCGGCGAGTCTTAGCGGGAAGCGGAACCGGGAGGCGGAGGCCCAGGCTGTGCTGGCTCGCGAGGGCATTCGCCCGGCATAAGGTGCCGCGGGTTGTTCCCCACATTCTTCCCCACATGCACGCGCAAGCGGATGAACGACTAGGTGAGCCGGCTTGCGTAATCCTCTGCGGGCTAAGAGCTTTGGACCTCGAGGCGTGGTGGCCGAGCGGTTGAAGGCAGCGGTCTTGAAAACCGCCAAGGGCGAAAGTCCTTCGTGAGTTCGAATCTCACCCACGCCGCTGGAAGCGCCGCCCCAGAGCCAGGGAGCCACCGGGAACTCGGTGGCTCTTCTTGTCATCAGGGTGGCCCCAATGTCGATTTCGGCGTCCTAAAGACGACCATCTGGTGGACCCAACGGTCCCACGATTCGGAGGAACCCGTGAAGTACCTATGCCTGGTCTACCACGAGGAGAAAATCCTGGACGCCTTGCCCAAGGCCGAGCTGGACGTGCTGGTAAGGGACTCCTTGGATCTGTGCGATGAGCTCCGAGAGGAGGGTCGATTCATCGCCGCCGAGGCGCTCCAGTCGGTGAAGACCGCGACTACGGTACGGGTCCGGAACGGTAGAGCGTCTATGACCGACGGACCCTTCGCCGAGACCAAGGAGCAGCTGGGCGGGTTCTTCTTCTTCGACGCCAAAGACTTGAATGAGGCGCTCCAAATCGCTGCGAGGATTCCCGGAGGGCGAATTGGAAACGTCGAGGTACGCCCGATCTGGGAATTGGAATATCCTGAGTAGCTCCCTCGCTCCGCTCGGGATAACAACTGTACTGAGTCAACGGAGCATCCATTATGACGACGAGCACGATAGAACTTCCCCGGGTAGTCTCCCGAGAGCAATGGCTCGAAGCCCGGAAAGCCCTGCTGGCAAAGGAAAAAGAGCTGACGCATCGGCGGGACGAGCTGAATGCCGAACGGCGGGCCCTCCCGATGGTCGAGATCGACACGCCGTACGTCTTCGAGACCCCGACGGGCAAGGCCACCCTGCTCGATCTGTTCGAGAACCGGCATCAGCTGATCATCTATCACTTCATGTTCCATCGGGATATCAGGGAAGGTTGCCCCGGTTGCTCCCACATGGCCGACAACCTCCCTCACCTCTCTCATCTGCACGCTCGCGATACCACCCTCGCCCTGGTGTCCCGCGCGCCCCTGGCGGAGATCGATCCGTTCAAGCAGCGGATGGGCTGGACCGTTCCTTGGTACTCGTCCTTCGGGAGCGACTTCAACTACGACTTTCACGTCACCACCGATGAGGCGGTGGCACCGGTGGAGTACAACTACCGTGACAAGGAAACCCTGGAGCGGTTAGGCCAAGTATATCACGTGAAGGGCGAGCAGCCCGGGGCGAGCGTGTTTCTTCGCGACGGCGACCGGGTCTATCACACCTACTCGACCTACGGCCGTGGCCTCGACATCCTGATGAACGTCTACAACTACCTCGATCTGACGCCGTTCGGGCGGGGTGAGGGGTGGGACGGGATGCCGGACGTGAATGGTGCGGGCCTGGACTGGCTCCGGCTGCACGACAAGTACTAGGGCGTGGTCAGCTACTTCGCGATGCCGAAGCTGCTCCACTCCCGGCGTAGCGACTCGGCCATATCGGGTGGAACCGGGAGGCTCTGGTAGACCTCGCGGGCCACACCCCCCGCCGGCATCCCCAGCCGGCGGCGGGCCTCCCCCACCGGGAGATCCCACAAGGTCTCGACTGGAATGGTGAACAGGTTGGCCAGCCCGCTCCGGCGGGCATGGTCGTACGACCGGTTGAAGACGCCGAGCCGGATGCCGCGAAAAACCTGCCGGAAGGACGCAATTCGCCGGGCACACTCGACGAACGCCCCGCCGTAAAACAGTATCCATCCGACTGCCTTGGGCACCCCGCGCGATCCGAAGTAGAGCCCCTGCTCCGCCGCTTCACCCGCCAGCAGCACCAGCGGCGGCTCACCATGGGTGAAGGTGGTGCCGGTCAGCACGTGCGAGGCATCGTGGACCAGATAGATCAGCTCCGGCGGACGAGAGCCGTTGATCAAGCGGCGAAAGACTTTGAGGAACGCCGGCTTGGCCGGCTTGGGCAACCCCACATAGCCATTGACGTCGCGGAAGCGCTGCACCGCGTCGCGCAAGGTGATCTGCTCCCGATCGCTCTCCCAGTCGAACTCGGACAGCAGAAGATGGTCGGCGGTCACCGAGTTCACGGCGCGGCTGCCACCAACCTGCCCTGCGGCGACGCGGCCTTTCGGTCGCTCAGCTCGGCTTCCAGGTCCGCGGTGGAGCGGCCCGAGATGTACCGGCGATACCAGACTTCAGCCGAGAGCAGCAGCCAGATCCGGTTGCCATGGTCGCGGCGCCGGGCAAGGTGCTCGTCCACCAGCGTCCGCAGCCGTTCCGGCCGGAGGTAACCGTCCCGCGCCAGCTCGCTCTGGTGCAGCAGCTGAGGCGCCAGCGCGCGCACCTCACCTTCCATGATGTACATGAGTGGAGAAGCGAAGCCCTGCTTCT
The DNA here is from genome assembly GCA_963812755.1 of uncultured Gemmatimonadales bacterium. Taxonomy (GTDB): domain Bacteria; phylum Gemmatimonadota; class Gemmatimonadetes; order Gemmatimonadales; family GWC2-71-9; genus CAVVWJ01. The sequence goes on from CAWEWK010000010.1 coordinate 40,103, forward strand.
TGCGGCGCAGCACCTCGGGCGGGAGATAGCGCTCCGCCAGCAGCCGCTCGAGGTAGCGCAACCGGCGGCCCCGCACCTTGAGCGAGACCGGCACTCGAGCCATGAACTCGGCGAAGCGGGGATCGAGGAAGGGAGAGCGGGACTCGAGGCTGTACGCCATGCTGGCGCGGTCCAGGATAGTGAGCGATTGACCCTGGAGCCGCGACGCGGCGTCGACATACATCATCCGGTCGATGGCCGCGTCCGCGTCGGCCTTGTCGAACAGATCGAGCACGCAGGCGTCCGGCCGCTGCTCGCCCAGCCGCTGGCGGAACGACGGAGTGTAGAGCTCCTGCCGGTGGGCCTCGTTGAACCAGAAGAACTGCATGCTCTCGGAGTACCGCTCCCCGCCGGTCTTCCGAGACATCAGGTCCACCCAGCGGAGCTTGTGGGTCACGCTCTTGAAGGTGAACTGGTCGGGCATCCGCCGGAGTAGTTGGGACGCCAGGTTTCGGACCGGCTCGGGCACGCTGCGATAGGCGTTCAGCATGCGGTCGGCGGAGTACCGGTCATACCCGCCGAACAGCTCGTCACCCCCGTCGCCTCCCAGCACAACCTTTACTTCCCGCGCGGTCATCTCCGACAGGTGCAGCAGGCAGATCGAGAGCGGGTCCGCCGGCTCGTCCAGCGCCGAGACCAGCCGCGGCAGATCTCTCACCACGCTGGGTGTCACTTCTTGGGCGAAATGGCGGGTGCCGTATCGGGCGGCGACCGCCGCCGCCGCCGGCAGCTCGTTGAGGTCGCGGTAGGGGATCCCCATGGAGAAGGTGCGCAGCTCGGCCCCCAGCTCGCGGGAGGCGTAGGATGCGATCAGGGTGGAGTCGAGCCCTCCGCTCAGGAAGGCGCCCACCGGCACGTCGCTCACCAGGTGCAGCTTGACCGTCTCCGCCAGCAGGCCGTCGATCTGCTCCAGGAGCTTGGGCTCGGCGTCGGTCCACTTCGGGCCGTAGCTCAGGTCCCAGTAGCGCTCCACCCGGGTCCGCCCGTCCTGCCACACCAGGTAGTGGGCCGGTGGCAACGCGCGAACCCGCTCGAAAAACGTCGTGGGAGGCTGGACGAAGCGCAGAGTGAGGTACTGATCCAATGCCTGGGGGGAGAGCGTGGCGAGCGAGGGGTCGTCCGCCAGCAGCGCCTTTACCTCTGACGCGAAGGTGAGCCGGCCGCCTTGCTCGGTGTAGAACATCGGCTTCTGCCCGAAGTGATCGCGGGCGATCAGCAGCCGGCGGCGGGTGCGGTCCCAGATGGCAAAGGCGAACATGCCACGCAGCCGCCCCAGCATCCGCTCGCCTTCGTCTTCATACAGGTGAACCAGGACCTCGGTATCGGACCGGGTGCGGAAGCGATGTCCCCGCGCCACCAACTCCCGGTGCAGGCTCTCGAAGTTGTAGATCTCGCCGTTGAAAACGATGACGACCGAGCCGTCCTCGTTGCCCAGCGGTTGGTGCCCGCCCTCGATGTCGATGATGCTCAGCCGGCGCATTCCCAGACCGGCATTGCCCTCGATGAAGGTGCCCCAATCGTCGGGGCCCCGGTGGCGGATGGCATCGCACATCCGCTGAACCTCGGCCTCGCCTACCGGAGCGCCGCCCACCTTGCCGCAAATGCCGCACATCTCAGGCCCCCTTCTTCCCCCATGCGACCATCATGTACCCCGGGCTGAAGGGGATGAGATGGTCCAGCATGGTCCAGGCACGTAACGCCGGGTACACCGCCGAGTAGACCTTGTAGGCCGTGCCTACGTTGTTGAGGGCCTCGGCCGACATGGGGGCCGTGTCCCCGTGAAAGTCCTGCTCCTTGGACTCCTTGCTCTGCATCGCTTTCCGATGATAGGCGTAGTTGAGCACGTCCTCCAGCGATTCGGTGAAGATCCGGCAGTAGTCGTCGACTCCCTGCACCGTCAAGCCATGGCGCTGCATCAGAGACCGGGTGTTGGCCGCCGGATAGCCGTCACGCGCGTGCCCGAAGCCCTCCTGATCGGCAGTGAAGCCCAGCACTCGCTTCAGCAGGTACCCCGGCCGGCCGGCCTCGCCCTTGGGCGCCATGAACAGGAAATCACCGCCGGGCTTCAGTACCCGCACCATCTCGGCGAAAAACGTCTCGTCGTCCTCGATGTGCTCCAGGAAATTGATCGCCGCCACGACGTCGAACGCCGCGCTCCGAAACGGGACCGTGCGGTCGTCGATCTGGACGATCCGGTCTCCCACCAGCCGCTTGGCCGAGCGCACGTGGTCCCGTTCGAAGTCGCAGCTCACCCAGCTCCCTCCCCGCTCCCGGAGGAAATGCGAGGTGAGCCCGGTGCCGCAGCCCAGCTCGAGACAGCGCCGGCCCTGCACCGGCGGCAGGTGGTCGAGCAGCGCCTTCACGGTCGCCTTCTTCTTGAGCGAGCGCCGGTAGAGCTGAAGTTGCCATGGTTCTGTCACGCACGATCTCCGTAAGACGTTGTCATGCCATGAGGCCGGACGTACGATATTGCTCGAAGGTCCGCCGGACCCCCTCCTCCAGCTCGATCTGCGGCGTCCAGTCCAGCACCCGGCGGGCACGGGAGGTATCGAACTCCGAGTCGCTCCAGAAGAAATCCATTCGCCGGCGGTAGATCGGCGGATCGATCTTCAGGATCCGCGACAGGTCCTCCACCACGGCCGCCGTGGCGAGCATTGGCGCCAATGGCAGTCGGACACCGAAACGCGGACTGCCGGTCGCGCTTTGCACCACCTCGATCAACTCCCGCAGGGTGCAGGCCCGCGGACCCGCCACGATCAGCGCCTGCCCCAGGGCCTCGTCTCGTTCGCACGCGCGAAAGAAGGCGGCAACCACGTCGTCGACGTAGACCATGTGCCGCCGCCCCGCGCCCGAGCCGAAGAGAGGGAAACGCCCCCGGCTCACACCCTTGAACAATTTCAGCAGCCGCTGATCCCGCGGCCCGTATACGTCCGCCGGACGCAAGATCGTGAAGGGGAGCCGGTGACTGCGGCCGAATTCACGGACCAGCGCCTCGGCGGCGACCTTGGTGCGCTCGTAAATGTTCCCCGGGGCCAGCGCCGAGTCTTCCCGAGTGATCCCCGGCGCACGGTGGCCGTAGATCCCGATCGTGCTGCAGTAGATGAACCGCTTGACTCCGCCGTGCGCGGCCGCCTCGAGCAGCCGGCGGGTTCCATCGAGGTTGACCGATTCGAAGAACTCATCGGCCTTGCCGCCCTCCCGCATCGCCACCGCGAGATGGAAGACATGGGTGGCGCCCCTCACCGCCTGTCCGCAGAGCTCCGTATCGGTAATGCTTCCCGCCAGCACTCTTACTCCCTGCCGGGCCAGCAGCTCAACGTTGGCTTTTTCTTCCGGCCGATCGGTGAGCCCGAGCACCACGACATCCGCGCCCCGCCGCCTTGCCTCCTCCGCCAAGTGAGACCCGATGAATCCGGTACCTCCGGTGACCAGGAGCCTCATCCGAAACGAGCCGCCAGCGCCTCGACGATCCGGCCGCTGGCCCGGCCGTCGCCATAGGGGTTCACTGCGTTGGCCATGCGTTGATACGCGCTGGAAGAAGTCAGCAGCTCGCTCGCTACGCCGACGATACGCTCTCGATCGGTTCCCACCACCACCGCCGTTCCGGCGGCGACTCCTTCGGGTCGTTCGGTTACCTCACGCAGCACCAGCACCGGCTTCCCCAGCGAGGGAGCCTCCTCCTGAACTCCGCCGCTGTCGGTGAGCACCAGGTGGGCCCGGGCGAGGAGATGCACGAATTCCACGTAGTCCACCGGGTCGATCAGGTGCATCCGCGGGAGGTCGCAAAGCAGCCGCTCGACGGTTTGCTTGACCTCAGGGTTGGGGTGAACCGGGAGAACGAACTCGAGATCGGGAAAGCGGCCGGCCAGCTCGCGGATCGCGGCACAGGTCGATTCAAGCGGTGCGCCGAAGCTTTCCCGCCGGTGGGTGGTGACCAGGACCAGCCTGCCACCAGGATCGAGGGAAGCCAGTCGCGGAGTCGTGAAACGGTAGTCCGGCCGCACGGTCTGGAGCAGCGCGTCGATGACGGTGTTGCCGGTGAGGTGAACGTCGTCCGGAGGCACCCCCTCGCCCAGCAGGCGGTCGCGGGCCTGAGCCGTGGGAGCGAAGTGCAGGCTGGCGAGCCGGGTGGTGAGGACCCGGTTCATCTCTTCGGGAAACGGCTGATAGCGATCCCCGGTGCGGAGACCCGCCTCCACGTGGGCCGAAGGGATCTTCTCCAAATACGCGGCGAAGGCGGCGGCAAAGGTCGTCATCGTGTCGCCCTGCACCAGCAGGACATCGGGACGCACTTTGCGGAGCAGCGGTGGCAGGCGCTGCAGCACCCGAGCCGAAATCTCGGCCGGACTCTGCCCCGGCGTCATGAGATCGAGGTCGTGATCCACCCTCAGCCCGAACACGCCGAGCACCTGGTCCAGCATGGCCCGGTGCTGGGCGGAGACGCAGACCAGGCTCTCGAAGCGGTCGGAGGCCTGCTCCAGAGCCCGGACCACCGGTGCCATCTTGATCGCCTCCGGCCGGGTCCCGAAGACGCTGAGAACCCGAATCATCGCACCGGCACCGTCGCCTGTAGACGCTCGGCCAAGGCCTGGAGCGTGACGAAGCGAAAGCCTCGTTCCACCACTGCGGCGAAGACCTTCCGCAGGACGTTATCCCGCACACCTTCGTAGCACGGGTGGCCGTAGAGCACCACCCAGTCGCGAGAGGCAAGGTGACGGTCCAGCTCTCCCATCATATCGCTTTCGGATGTTCCCCGGGCTCCGTGATACTCCAGAAAGGGAATCGTGCGCGGTCCGGCCAGCGTCACCGGGATGGTCCAGTGGCGGAGCGGCCGGGCGCCTGCGTGTGCTCGGTGCGGCTCGCCGCCGATCCCGTCGCCGTTGTAAAGGAAGCTCAGCCGCTCCAGCAGCCCCATCACCCGCTCGTCCGAATAGAAGCCGGGCGAAGCGAAGCCGGCGGGAGGCCCGAAGTGACGAACGAAGTGGCCATGGGACTCCTCCACGTCGGCCTCGAGCGTCTGGTCGGGCAGCTCGTGGAACCGGCGACTCCAGATCACGTGGTCCATGCCACCATGGAGGCCGAGCTCATGGCCTTCGGTCTGAAGCGCGTGCAGCTCGGGAATGAAGGAGAGGCCTACCCGGCGGGACAGTGCCGTCTCCAGGAGAAAGCGGGGCCATCCGGTTTTCTTGATGAGATGCACCGCTTCGGTGTCGGCGAACTTCGCCTTGGAGCGGTTTATTCCCTTTCCCAACCATTCCCGCAGATTGGTGGACCGCCCCATGTTGACGAAGAAGGTGTTGGGCACGCCGAAATCGCGACAGACGGCGCGGATACGAGGGAGTCCGTCGGTGACGCAGACCCGGTGATCCACATCCCAACGGAACGCGAAGAGCCGGTCGCTCACCTGCCGACCTGCGGGCCCAGGTCGCGGTAGATCTGCTCGAATTGTTCCGCAGTACGGTCCCAGTCGAAGAGGCGGAGGGCGCGCTCCCGCCCGGCCCGGCCCATCGAACGCCGGCGCTCCGGATCGTCGAGCAGCGAGCCGATCGCGTCAGCGAGGGCAGCCGAGTCTCCCCGGGGGACCACAAGTCCGGTCACGCCGTTCTCCACCACCTCGGGCAGCCCGCCGGCGTCGCTGGCCACCACCGGAACCTCGCATCCCATGGCCTCCGCGGCCGGGATGCCGAACCCCTCCTCCAAGGATGGGATCACAGAGATCGCCGCCGCCCGGTAGTAGGCCGGAAGCGACGCGTTGGGGACCCAGCCGAGAAAGGTGACGTCGGCACTGATGCCGAGCTGCTTGGCCAGGCGGTCAAGCTCGGGTCGCTCGAATCCATCGCCGGCGAGCACCAGCTTGAGATCGGGAAAGCGAGGCTTGAGCTGGGCGGCGGCCTCAATCAGGTAACGGATTCCTTTACGGGGAAAGAGCTGGCGGCAGGCAAAGACCATGTGGCGGCCGTAACGGGGGTCCACCCGACCGTTGCCGTTCTCGTTGGGGCTGAAGCGCCGAAGGTCGGTGCCGTTGAAGACCAGCCGTATCGAGTCGGGTGGAGCACCGGCGCGGAGGGCATGACGGCGGCAGTCCTCGGTAATCGCCGAGAGCGCGCCGGCCTTCCGGAGGGTCCACCGCAGTACCGGTCCCACGTACCACCGGGTAGGGAAATCGTATCCCTGCTCCGGATTCACGTACACGTCGCCGCCGTGCATGGTGATCACGCTCGGCAACTTCAGCTTGCGTGCGGCGAGGACGGCGGCCGGCCCGGTAGGAATGGCCCAATGGGCATGGATGACATCGCCGCCCCGGTCCCGCACCACCGAAAGGACGGAGCGATACTGGGCCTCGAGATAGTGCGACATCACCGCCACACGGGCCACCTTACCGAGCAGGCTCACTCGGCTTTGGGCCACCTTTCCATACGTCAGGTCGCTCGGGAGCTCCATGGGAAAGCGCACGATATCCACGCCATCGAAGCTTTCCACCGACGGCAGCGCGGGGACACCGGGAGTGACTACGGTCACCCGGTGCCCCCGGCGGACCAGGTGACGGTTTATGTCGTGAACGTACGTCGCCTGGGTATCGCTGGCGTGTTGAGGATACCAGTAGGTAGGACAAACGATGTGCAACGGTGCTCCTGGCCCCTGGCCTTGGGGCGGGGATACCTTCGAAGTATCGACCTCAAGCACCCCTGGCGTCATTGATCCCTCAAAATACCTGTGGGTGCCTCGTTCAGGAATCCCTCCTAAGTTCAACATCCATGCCGCTTCCGGGGCTCCGGGAGGGCCTTGAGGCAACGGCAGATCCCCCCGAACCCGGGCGGACCTGCCGAGGTGCCGCAACAATTGGGGTGCCGAGTTGGCGCCCCATCCGATGCGACTGCCCTACAGTCACTTACGCGCGTTAGGGGCGTGGAGTAGCCCGCGGATCTTGGCTACCAGGGCGTCCTGGGTAAAAGGCTTGGGTAGGAAGGGGTCTCCCGGCTGGAGCAGGCCACCCGCCAGGACTTCCGAGGCAAATCCCGACATATACAGAACCGGCTTCCCCGGCCACAGCCGCTCGACCTCCCGGCCCAGCTCCGGGCCGCTCATGCCTGGCATCTTGACGTCGGTGACTACGATGTGGATTGGTCCGGCGTGCTCCTCGATGGTGGCCAGGGCTTCTCGTCCATGTCTCGCTTCCAGGGCCTGGAATCCGGTCCAGGTGAGCATCCGGCAGGCGAGCTGCCGCACGCTTTCCTCGTCATCGACCACCAGCACGGTGTATCCCCCGGGCGGCGGTCGAGTGGGATCAGGGTGTGAGGGGACTGGTGAATGGTTCATGGCTGGACCGCATTGCAAGTCGCGTGCGAAACGATGACGGTCCCCGGCCTGGGCCGCAAGTGGTTGGGGGATCTGGGAGAATCAATGATGTTAGCTGCCAAGACGACCGTGCTCGCGGTGGTCCTCCTGCCGGTGCTGCCGCTGCTCGCCCAGGAGAAACCGCACGCGGGGCACCACCAACCGCCGGGGGATTCCATGGCCGTGGCCGCCTCCGGGGCAATGGACTCCGTCCCCCGCATGATGCCGGCGCGCCCGTTTGGAATCCCTATGACCCGTATGGGCTCCGGCACCGCCTGGCTGCCTGATGCGTCGGCGATGCGGGCCTGGCATTTCATGGCCGGTTCCTGGATGCTCATGGTCCACGGTGACGCCTTCCTGCAATACGACCACCAGGGCGGGCCCCGCGGAGCCGATCAGCTGGGGAGCATCAACTGGGGCATGCTGATGGCAATGCGCCAGGTTGGCGGCGGGACCCTTCACCTCCACGGCATGGCCAGCGCCGAGCCCTGGACCATCGGTGCCCGTGGTTACCCCCTGTTGCTCCAGAGTGGTGAGACCTTCCGAGGCCAGCCGCTGCACGACCGGCAGCATCCCCACGACCTGTTCATGGAGCTGTCGGCACTTTACGAGCGGGCCATCAGCCGTCGCGTAGGGGCCATGATTTACGTCGCGCCCGTGGGTGAGCCGGGAATCGGCCCCGTGGCCTACATGCACCGGCCGTCTGCGTTGAACGATCCCTTCGCGCCGCTCGCCCACCACTGGACTGACGCCACCCACATCACGTATGGGGTGCTCACGGCGGGGATATTCACCAAGCAAGTCAAGCTCGAAGGCACCGTGTTCAACGGCCGGGAGCCGGATGAGGAGCGGTACGACTTCGACTTTCATTCGCTCGACTCCTACGGAGCCCGGCTCTCGATCAATCCGACGCCCCATTGGGCCGCAAGCGCGAGCTATGGCTATCTCAAGAGACCCGAGGCGTTGCGCCCCGACGAGAACCAGCACCGCCTTGGTGCCTCGATTCTCCACACCGTGAGATTGGGGCGTCAGGGTGAATGGGCATCAGCGTTGGTTTACGGCGCCAACAAACATGTGGAGCCGTCGGGGCTCGAGGGATCATGGGAGCACAGCATCATGGCCGAGTCGAACCTTCAACTCGACGCGGCGAACAGCGTGTTCGGTCGGGTGGAGTACGTCCGCAAGAGCGGAGAAGAGCTGTCGCTGGCCGGTCCCCTGAGTGCCGAGGAGTTCGACATTGGTAGCGCGTCGTTGGGGTACATCCGGGAATTTGCCGGATACCGCGGCGCGACGTTTGGGCTGGGCGCGCGGGGGGCGATAAACCTGATACCCAGGGCGTTGCGCAACGTGTATGGTAGCCGCACACCGATGGGCGTAGCCGTCTTCCTGCGGGTGCGGCCCGGACTGCTGGAGGGCGCTCATATGACTGACCCCGAGATGCATCACGAGCAGCATTGATCCATACCGGAGTCCCCATGCAACACGATGGACACGGAGAGCCTGCCGTCCCATCTCTGGCGCGAACGGCCTTCAGTTCGACGGTCCACTGTCTGACTGGCTGTGCGATTGGGGAAGTGGTGGGGATGGTGGTCGGCACCGCACTGCGCTGGAGCAACCCGGCGACGGTGGCCATCTCGGTGGTGCTCGCCTTTGGCTTCGGCTATGCGCTTACCATGCGGCCATTGTTGCGTTCCGGGCTTGCCGTGGCGGCGGCGGCAAAGCTGGCGCTGGCGGCTGACACCGTGTCGATCACCGTCATGGAGATCGTAGACAATGCAATCATGGTCGTGATTCCCGGAGCTATGGAGGCGGGCCTGGGCAGTGCGCTCTTCTGGGCCAGCTTGGCCTCCTCGCTGATCATCGCCGGTGTGGCCGCCTTCCCGGTGAATTGGTGGCTCATTGCTCGGGGACGAGGTCACGCGGTAGTACACACTCATCACGGTCCAGGACAGCACCACGTCTAGGGGGTTTCGAGAGCACCCCGAGCGGTTTCCCCGCTCCTCCGTCTGAGATGGCTGTCTGAGGGCTGTTACTTCCCCTTGGGCTTTGGGTTGGCGACACGATGGGACGGATCGTGTATGCGACCCGTTGTCGGCGCCCCTTCAATGATTTAACGGAGCCTCCCTAGGGCGGAGAGGTCGTCACCCGGCAGCTGTCGCGGACTTATCTTGTTATCACCATCCCTCTGCGAGTGCGACGGCAACGATGCCCTCAGGCACCACTGTCCAAGCGACCACGATTTCGGGAGCGATGTCGGACACATCGTCCGTGTATGCGCTTCCCGGGTACCCCGCCGATGCCGGTCGCCAGTGGATTTCCCGCAGGCTCGGAACTCTACCTCCTAGCGCCTTGTAGACCGCTTCTTTGCAGCAGATGCCCACCACCATAGCAGGGCCAAGTGCGGGCTGACTAAGACACCACTGACGCTCGCGCGCATCGAACCAGCGCCCGAGCATGCGCTGAAGCGCCGCGGGGTCGAACCGATCCAGAGCGGCCGGATCCTCCAAGTCGAGCCCTACGCCCTCGAAGGTCGCAACCCCTCCCTCACCGGCCATCCGCGAGCCGGTCGGCCAGCGCGCCCACGATTCGTTCCCAGCTCACCAGCTTTAGGACTTCGCTACCAGCGAACGTCACTCCGAACTCGGACTCGAGCTCCGACACCAGCATTAGATGACTCAGAGACGTCCAGCCCGCCGACGACTCCTGGTGGAATCCCGGCCCGACCGAGGCTGGCTCGGCACCCGTGGTCCGGACCAGCACCTCCCGCACCCGGGATTCAATCTCCTCGCGCGTCATGAGGGCTCACTCCGACTCTCGGCGTCAGTTGCCGATGCTGTAGGATCGGAGCCCGCCGCGGGCTGGGTGGAGACGTCCGCGATCCACTCCGGCCACGATGGCCCACCATCCGAGAGGGAACGCTCGAAAGTTCCATCGGCGAGCTGTACAAACCCGTGCCGAGTCAGGAAATGAGCTGCTACCTGGTTACGGCCCGAATCGAGGTACTCGGCCGCAAGCCTCTCGGCGCCGGCGGCCCGGGCGCTGGAGGCCACGGCAGCGAGGAGGGCGGACTCGACCGACTTCCCGATTACTCGGCAGCTCAGCAGGAAGCTGTCGAGGTGCCAGGTGCGCGAGCCCAGCACCGCGATCGCGACGCCGACCAGTCCGAAATCTCCGAACCGGTCGACGACCCGCATGGTGTAAACCAGCCACCGTCCCCGCTCCACCTCGCGCCGGAGAGCCGTCTCGTCATGCCGCCGGGTGGTAAGATTGAACTGGTTCGTCTTGGCCAGGAGCTGGGCAACCCTCGTGACCGTCCCGTCGGTCAGGGAGTCGATCTCGACCCGGAGGTCGAGGCCCCGGAGGAAGTCCTCGACCGAGCCTACCGCCTGCCGGAACTCTTCGCGGACGCGACCCTGGCGATACTGGTCGGTGCGAAGCAGGTCCTCCACGGTCTGCTGCAGCACCACGAGCGAGGGCAGCGCCCCGATCCAATCAGCGTACAGGGACGCGTCCTCAGGCATGTCGGGCACGACCAGGCCGGGGAGCTGCCCGCGGACCCACTGGCGCTCGTGCGGGCTGTCATCGATGAGCAGCATGTGGTCGAGCCCGAGGTTGAGCTCGCGGGCGAGCGAGCGGACGTTGGTCGCCTTGTCCTGCCAGTTGATTCGGTGGGCTGCGAGGTGATGCTCGCGGATTATCATGTGCGGGTGATCCCGCAGCACTGCGATTGCCTCGGCCTCGTTGTTCTTGCTGCATACGGCGAGAAGGATTCCCTGCCGCTGCAGATTGAGTAGCTCACGCTGGAAATCCTGGAATTCACGTCCCGGTGTGTCCGGGCCAAGCGTGATCCCGTGGGGCCCGTCCTCGCCCACCACGCCGCCCCAGAGCGTGTTGTCGAGATCGAGCAGGATACACTTGGTGGCCTTGCCTCGCGCGGCGAGGGCAAACCCAGTGTAGCGGCTCGCCACAACGGCCATGAACTCGTCCGACCAGGTGACGTGCCCGCGGTAATGCGTGCGCCAGTTGAAGGCGCGAGTGCGGCCATGCTGCGCTACGGCGTCGGCGAGTGGGAACAGGTACGTATGGTTGCGCTGCGCTAGCCGCATCCGGAGCTGCTTGTTCGCGTGCGCCACAGTGTGCACGAACGTGCCCTTACTGCGAAAGGCGTTCACGCCTTCGGTGCTCCGGCGCGGCAGTATGAAGTCATTCACCACGACGATGCCCGAGCCCCGCTGTTCGATGCATTCGAGCCCGGCAAACAGCGGTTTCAGGAGCTGGCCCACCACGGCCTCGCTCGCGGGCGGCGCGGAGCCGCTCCAGCGCTGGTTCCAAAGCACGTCCGCGTCTATCGCCACGAACGTGGCGTGGGGCTGGAACTGGTAGAGACCAGAGTGGGGATCGAGCAGCTCCTGCAGATACTGACCATAGGGCGCAAGATACGGCTCTATCCAGAGCCCTGACCGGGCGCCCTCCACTCGGAGGAAGGGGATAAACGGCTCTAACGTGAAGGAGCCCACGAGCGCCACCCGGGCAACCACCGAGTCGGGAATAGCCGCGCGGTCGAGGCTGTCGAGCGCGCGAGACCCCACCTGATAGCGTGACCACCTGCTCCCCATTGGGACCGCCGCGGCGACCTCGCGCAGGCCGCCGTCCGCCACCGCCATTAACTCTGAATCGCGCATGGGTTTGTCGGGTCGGGTGCTCAGCGGCGGGTGAAGATGACCTTGGCGGGGTTGCCTAATACGATGCTCCGCGGCGGCACCTCGCCCGAGACGACGGAGCCTACCGAGACGATGGCGTCGTCGCCGATCTTGCTTCCCGGCAGGACAACGGAGTTCGCGCCGATCCACACCCGATCACCAATCGTGGTCCGCCGGGGTGTGGTGCCCTGATCCTTAAGCGGGACACCGACACGTTCGTAATTGAGCGTCGAGGTCAGAATGGAGCAGTTAGGACCGATCAGCGTATCGTCGCCGATGAATAGGCCCTCACGCGAGGCGCCAAGGAAGCAGCCGCAAGCGATCTGAACACCGCGACCCATATGAAAGGGGCCGGTTATCTTGATTTTCACGAAGGAGGAGATGACGCAGCCCGGGCCCCAACGGGCATTCGGCGAAAGTTCGACCTCGGCTCGCCCGCTCACCAGCGTGCGGAAGCGCCTCCAGTAGACCCACCGCACCATGAAACTAGGCGTAAGGTAGCGCTTCATCACCCGCCAACTGGGCGTGCGCCGCTTCGCGCCGGTGGTGGCGCGAACCATTGCCTCATCGGGGTTGAGAGGCACCGAGCCTGACTCAGCCATATACTGGCCACCGCTGAGATTTTTCTCCAAGCCATGGGCGAGATGACCAGTCTCCTGTCCTCAGGCCCGAGGCATCCTCCTCCCACATCGAGAACCGGGCTTGACTCGCGAAAGGCGAGTATCCGCCGAGCTGGTCGGCCATTGTAGTGGGACGCATCACCTCACCCTTTCTTATCCATACCTAACGTCCTGAAGGCGAATCCGCTGTTCCGGAACGTCCACCATGGTAGACCATGATCGTCACAGAAGGCTGGGAACGCGTTGCGACCAAAGATTTCGCGCACGCTGTGGGCAACTTTGACGTCATGGGACGACAAGATGCCGCGCATTGTCAGGTGGGGGAGCGCGGCCTGATACTCCCAAGTCATATGTTGGAAGGTGTGCAAACTGTCGTGGTAAAAGAGGTCAATTGCAGAGAGCCGGCGGAGAAGGGCTGGGAGTTCGCACCGGCTGTCACCCACGACTAGGGCCCAGCGGCCGCGGAGCTCATCCGGCACGAGAAAATCATGCGGGGGCTCGTGGGGCTCATGCGGCAAGTCAATGCTGTAAAGCACGCCGTCCCCATTGCGGGCGAGTGCGGCGAGTATATGGGCGCTGGACGCACCATAGAGCACGCCGGTTTCGACGACAACGCGCGGCCTAGCCGCACGCACAATGAGATAAAGTGCTTCGAGGGTGAGGTCCGCCGAAGTCCCCAGCCGCTGTGGCCCTCCCAGCTGCCGCAACTCTCGCCGGCGGGCGGCGTACCAGTGGTGGAAGTCCGAAGCGAAGTATTCGGCCGAGAGATGTTCCGCGTCTACTCCGAACTGCTCTGCCACCCAGGTAACGAGTCGCCTGCGCTCCACCCGTGCACCCGGCAACGCCACTCGTGACCAGAGCACCATTCGTAGCACCGCACGGTCCGGGTGCCGGATCACCTTGCCCATCAGTCTGACAGCGGCCGCGATCCGGTTCCGGGGCGGCCAGTTATTTGGGATAGCATTGCGCAATTCGTTCATGAACAATGGGCTAGCTCATGACCAAAAGCCGCCATGAGTGTGGGTTGTTCTTATACTTGCTGCCTAGGGCTATAGGATTCCGGCGCCGCTCCGCGCATCTAGACGATACCTATCCTGCTGGGCTTTACGTTGTGTCCAGTATAACTTAACGGGCAATCTAGTGCCGATCACGAGATGAGTGAAGCGAATCTGGGAGAGACCCTGCGTCACCTTCGGGGCGTCGCACAACTCTCACTCCGGGCGCTCGCCGAGAAGACCGGCTTCTCTGCCAGCTTCTTGTCGCAGGTGGAGAACGGCCAAGCCTCACCTTCCATTGCCTCGATGGAGCGGATCGCGGCAGCCCTCGGCGTGACCATGGGGCAGATTTTCGACGGGGCGAATCCCGCGGATGCGTGGCCGGCGGTAACTCGGGCAGATGCCCGCGTGACGCTCAACAGCGAGTGGTCAAAGGCAAAGATTGAGGGGTTGGGAACCGCGGGACTGGGGAGTCGTCTGGAGCCGGTGCTCTTGACCTTGGCAGCTGGTGGGACCAGTGGCACTCGACCGTACTCATCCAATAGGGAGGAGTTTGCGTTGGTACTGGCTGGAACCGTCGTCCTAACGCTTGCCGACCACGAACGGCGCGAGGGTGCTGTCGAACGGCGACACGAGCTTCGGACCGGGGACGCCGTGACAATCCGGCCTGGGATCGCCCGAAGGTGGCAGAACTTGAGCGAGGAATCAGTTCAAATCTTGATGGTTTCTGGCCGATAATCGGCGCGACGAGCCCTGCCGCAGCCGGGGACTACTGACTCAGGCGTCGTCCCCTAACCCCTAGGTCACAGTCTGCGTTGGCGAGCCACCGGCGACCACCGCAGCGGGGAGATTACCGGGTAATTCCGGTGACGCTTAACCGGCCCGGTCGTTACTACATCGCAGTGCGAGTTGATAGGCATCCGGTTGAAGGCGCTATTGAGTTTCACGTTCTGCCACTTGGCGGTGGTGCACTTCGAGATGAGCAAGACATTGCAGCCGAAGCCTACTGTAAGAGAGTGGACTGGGCCCACAATAAGGTCGGAGAACCTACCTACTGGATCGCGGACATTTCTGAGTACTGTCCGGTCCTGGATGATGGGAAGAAGTCGATATCCGCGGCCATCCGGGACTGGGCTCCTACATTTCAGTTTCTTGTTGACGACAACCTGCATACCAGATTGAGTACCCGATCGAGCGTGTCGGGCAACTTCCCCCTGGATGGGCAAAGATGGATTCACAATGCGGAAGCTAACTTTGAACGGTACAGGGACCAGGAAGCGCGCCGAAACGGCATGATGTCTGAGAAAATGTTGTAATCAAGGGGTTGTGATTTGGTCCGAGTAATGTGTAAATTGTTCCCGCATAACAAGCTGGAGTGGTGGCCGAGTGGCTGAAGGCACCGGTTTGCTAAACCGGCATAGGGGATAAACCCCTATCGAGGGTTCGAATCCCTCCCGCTCCGTACCCTCTCTATGATTCGCGTCCGCTTCGCCCCCAGCCCCACCGGATACCTTCACGTAGGTGGGGCCCGCACCGCCCTCTTCAATTGGCTCTTCGCCCGCCATACCGGGGGCACTCTGGTGTTGCGGATCGAGGACACCGACCGCGAGCGGAGCACCGAAGAGCATACCAAAGTCATTCTCGACGGGCTCTCCTGGCTGGGCATCACTTGGGACGAGGGTCCCTACTTCCAGGGGGAGTACGGTCCCCAGCACAAGGCCGATGCGGAGCGACTCCTGGCCGCAGGACGGGCGTATCGCTGTTTCTGCACCCGGGAAGAGCTGGAGGCTCAGCGCGCCCAGGCGGAGGCGGCCGGCGCCGCCTTCCGCTATAACCGCCACTGCTACGGGTTGGCTCCGGCCGAGGTCGAGGCCCGCCGCCAAGCCGGCATGCCGTCCACCATCCGGTTCCTGGTGCAGGACGAGGAGATCGCCTGGGACGACGCGGTCCATGGCCGGATCAGCTTTCAGGGCCGCGACCTGGATGACTTCGTGATCCTCCGGAGCGACAACACCGCCATCTACAATCTCGCCGTGGTGAGCGACGACATCGCGATGGGAATCACCCACGTGATTCGGGGCGACGACCACATCTCCAACACCCCGAAGCAGATCGCGCTCTATCGCGCGCTGGGACACGAGCTCCCGGTCTTTGCCCACGTACCCATGATCCTGGGCCCTGATGGGAAGAAGCTGTCCAAGCGCCACGGCGCTACCGCGGTGGGCGACTACCAGGAGCACGGAATTCTTCCTGCCGCGATGCGGAATTTCCTCGCGCTGCTCGGGTGGTCGCCCGGGGGCGATCGGGAAATCCTTGCCGAAGAGGAGATGATTGCGCTGTTCACCCTGGAGGGAATCCAGAAGAAAGCCGCGGTGTTCGACACCACCAAGCTGGAATGGATGAACGGCCAGTATCTGTCGGCGCTGCCGGCCGATGAGCTGCTCGCGCCGGTCCGCCGCCAGCTCGAGCGCACGGGTGTTTCAGACGAGGGACGCGACCTGCGGCCCCTGATCGATTCGGTCAAGGCACGCTCTCGTACCATCATTCACGTCGCCGAACAGGTCGCCGTCCGGCTGGAGCCCAGCCGGGCCACGCTGGATTCCAAGGGCGAGGCGCTGATCCGGAAGATGGGTGCGGGGTTCTCGACCAATCTGACCTACGCCTCGGCGGCGCTGGAGCAGCTCCAGCCGGCGCAGTGGAAGCCGGAGCCGTTGCTGGAAGTCCTGAAGAAGGAAGCGGAGGCCCACGGCCTGAAGTTGGGTGACGCGCTCCAGCCGATCCGGGTGGCTCTCACCGGCTCGACGGTTTCCGAGCCGGTAAACGAGCTGCTGGCCGTGGTGGGACGGGAGCGCGCGCTCGCGCGACTCAAAGACGTCGCCCACCGGTGGAGCGGAGGCGGGCAAGCGGCGTGATCCGCGGCGCCGCCGGCTGGATCGCGCTCGCAGCGCTCGGCGCCTGCGCCCGGGCGACAACCCCGCCGGCGGCTCCTCGACCCGCCCCCGACACGCTCGCGCGACCCGGCGCCGGAACCTCCGGCGCAGGTGTTCCCCCCGGCACCGGCTCCGGCGCGCCTCTACGCTCCGGTGCGCCTCGCGTTCGTGGGCGACATCAACCTGGGGACACTTACCCTCCCGGGCGGCGTCCCGCCCGACAGCGGTCGCGGCCTTCTCGACTCCGCCCGCTCCGCTCTCACCGGCGACCTCGTGGTCGGCAACTTCGAAGGGGTGTTGGGCGACTCGGGCGTGACCTACAAGTGCGAGAAGGAAGGAAGACGGGTGGGAATGGCGCCGAACCCTGATTCGCTGAAGCTTGCGCGCCGCCGCAAGCGAATCGCCCCGCGGTCCCGCCGCCCCGATCCTCCGCGACTGTGCTACGCCTTCCTTACTCCTACCCTACTCGCCCCCCGGCTGCGGGAGGCAGGGTTTACCCATCTCAACCTGGCCAACAACCACGCCAACGATTTCGGGCCGGAGGGGCGAGCATCGACCGAGGGGCTGTTGCGCGGTCTCGGCCTCACCGTCTACGGCGCGCTGGGAACTATCGCGATCGACAGCGTCCGGCGAAGCGACAGCCTTACCACCGTCGGCCTGGTGGGATTCAGCACCTATCCCCATGCCTATGACCTGCTGGACATCTCCCGGAGTGTGTCGGTGATCGATTCGGTACGGCCCCTGGTCGATCTCCTGGTAGTGACCTTTCACGGTGGAGCGGAGGGGATCAAGGCGCTCCACGTTCCAGAGGCAGCGGAGTCGTTGGGAATGGAGCCGCGGGGCGAGCTTCGCCGCTGGGCTCGGGAGATGATCGACGCCGGCGCGGATGCGGTCATCGGCCACGGCCCCCATGTGCTGCGAGGAATCGAGTTTTACAAGGGCAAGGTCATCGTGTACTCGTTGGGGAACTTCGTCACCTACCGCGGCTTCAACCTCGAAGGACCGCTCGGAATAACCGGAGTGCTCCAGTTGGAGTTCAAGCCCAACCGCGAGCTGCGCCGGGCTCGCCTCGTCCCCATGCTCCAGTGGCCCGGCCAAGGCCCGGGTCCGGACCCCGCTGGAGCCGCGCTCACTCTGGTGCGACGGCTTTCGGCCGAGGATTTCGGCGCCGCGGCGGCATCGATCGGCCCCGACGGCGAGATCCGGCCACCCGATCCCTAGCCCGCGAGCTTGCCCATCCACGTCATCCCGCCTACTGATTCTCAATGACGTCCGAGCCCCCTGAGCCCGCCGACGAGCCCCAGCCGCCGGCCCCCGCCGCGATCGCAGCCACCGAGAATCCGGTGCAGCTCACGGTGAGCTTGGTGGACGACGAGCGAATTCCCGATGGCATGGTCTGCATGGGGAGTTACCGGAACGGCCGTCTGGTGGCTCGGTCGGTCATACCACCGGAGGCCTGGGCCCAGATCCGGGAATACCGGATCTTCGATCAACCGGTCCAGGTCGTCCTCGTCGCCCGTCTCGGCTCACCGGGACTTCAGTGCCAGCTCTACGCCATGGTTCCCCTCCCCGACAGCGACGAGGAGGAGCCGGAGGAGCCCTGGGCCGCGAGTGTACCCGGTTCCTCCTATGAGGCATCAGTGGAGCAGGAACCGGGGGAGGGTGAGCCGCGGGTGGCCCCGATCCCGCTGGGCCACATCGTGCGCTACCAGCGAGACCGGGTGCACCCCGAGAGCCTGCCGCTCGAGGCAGTCGACATCCTGCGCCGGATCATCGATGGAGAGACGTCGGAGGTGGTGGACCGAGCGCTGGCGGATTTGCTCGGGCTTTAGTGGCCAATGCCCTCTACACGAACACCCCAGCCCGAAACCGCCAGATTCTTCCCAGCAGATCGTCCAGATAGCCTTGGGTGGTAAAAATCTCCACCGCCGATGCGGTGGCAGCGGCGTTGACCCCCCAGAGAGTCGCCCGCTTGACCTCGGCGTCGAAATCGGCTTGCACGAACACCTGCTCGTCCCTGCTGTACACGGTGGGAAGCAGCGAGGAGAACTCCTCCGACACGCCGTTGACCCCCGGACCGCCGATCGCAATTGTAGGGTTGAGATGGAAGATCCGGTTCTCCAGGTACCAGAGATCGGCTACTACCACTGCGCGCCGGTAGGCGTGCCCTGCCCCGCGGAGGTCGATCTCGGTCTTCAGCAAGTACGCTAGCGGCCGGTCCCGCTCCTCCGCCGTGATAGAGGATCCGGTGACCAACACGATGGTCTCTTCGGTGTCAACCAGTTTCATCCCGCCCACT
Organism: uncultured Gemmatimonadales bacterium; assembly: GCA_963812755.1. Lineage (GTDB taxonomy): Bacteria > Gemmatimonadota > Gemmatimonadetes > Gemmatimonadales > GWC2-71-9 > CAVVWJ01. The sequence continues at coordinate 59,021 of CAWEWK010000010.1, forward strand.
CGCTTGCCTAAGGATAGGCCTGCGGCTTCTCATCTTGAGGTGTCTGATCCGGCGTAGCCTCCGGCTCTTGCTTTCCGGCCGGCGCCGTACGTTGGTTGCGCTCGAATTCTCGCTCCCGTTCCTTGCGTGCCCGCATCTCCCTGATCATCAGCTTGAATTCATCCAGATTCGCCGACCGCTGAGCCGCATACTGGAGATCGGCACGCATGTCCATCAGGTGGTTATAGGCCTTGTTCTGATCGATGTTTCCGGCCGGAATGGGCAACAGCGCCAGTACCGCGGCCGGGATCTTGAGGCCCGCGATGTAGATATTCTTGGAATCGAGGCCGAACTTCTTCCCCGCCACTTCCGTGGTCCAGCTGGGCAGCGCCACGTTGCGCGCCGTGGGCTCCGCGGCGATCGAATCGAGGTAGCCCTGTACGATCGCGGTCACCGCGCTATCGACCAGCTGCACATGCTTCTTGCTGAGCCGCTGGGCCAATTCCTTCGGTGGCAAAGGCAGCGGCCGCACCCAGAGCCGGCCTTCACCGAGTCCCGGCCTGATGAGCCCGATGGTCGCGGGGCGCCGGGGCGGTAACACGACACTTCCCGTATCCAGTGGGGGCCGCGGCTCTGCCGGCTGCAGGATCGCCGGGACCTGTGGCCGCGGTGCCTCGGGACGAATCGGTGCCACCGGCACGCCGGTGAGCCGCTCCGCGGGACGCTCCCTGCCCACCCGTCCGTCCGCCCGTCTCCCCGTCTGATACCGCATCTCCACCGTCTCCGGCCCCTGCGCCGGCGCCAGCACGATGATCTGCGGCGGCCGATGCGGCAGGGTCGGCACCCAACCTTCCACCCAGCCGAAGAGCGCCACCAGGACGTGCACCAGCACGCTCGCCGCCAGGGCAAGCCAGGGCCGGCGCCTCCGACGTTGGAGCGTGAGGTTAGGTGGCGGTCGCAAGTTCCTCCCGAGGAATCGTGGCCAGGGTGCGTCCTAACCGCTCCGCTGCCGCTTGGAGTCGGTCGGGCCCCACCGTGAGCGCGATTCGGAAGAAGCCCTCACCCGCCGGCCCGAACGCACTTCCAGGCAGCACGAGAGCGCCGGTTGTCTCCAGCGCGCGCTTGGCGAACGGCGCCGAAGGAACACCGGCCGGCAACGCCACCCAGAGATACATTGCCGCTTTGGGAGCTTCCAGCGCAAATCCCGCTGTCCGAAGCGCCGCCACTGCCGCGTCACGCCGCCGTTCCAGCTCCGCCCGAATCGGCCGCACCAACTCCTCCGCCTGATCGAGGGCCGCGGCGCCGGCCTTCTGCACGGCCAGGAACGGCCCGGTATCGACATACGACTTCACTCGAGTGAGCGCCCCGATCAGCTCGGACCGTCCCGCGACGAAACCGAGCCGCCAACCGGTCATGGAGAAGCTCTTCGACAGGGAGAAGAACTCCAGCGCCACCTCCCGCGCTCCCGGTATCTCGAAGATGCTCGGCGCCCGATAGCCGTCGAAGGTGAGATCGCAGTAAGCGTTGTCGTAGGCCAGGAGGATCCCGTGCCGGCGGCAGATTGCGACGATCTTCTCCAGGTACTCCAGGCTGGCTACCGCGGCGGTCGGGTTGTTGGGGTAGTTGACGAAAACCACCTTGGCCCGCCGGAGCACCGATTCCGGCACCTGATCCAGCGCGAGCAGGAACCCGTTCTCCCGGCGCAGTGGCGCGATGTACGGCTCCGCTCCCGCCAGCAGCGAGCCGCCGAGGTAGGCCTGGTATCCCGGCTCGGGGACGATGGTGGCGTCACCCGGGTTCACCACCGCCATGGGAAGATGGGACAGTCCCTCCTTCGAGCCGATGAGCGGCAGGGTTTCGGTGGCCGGATCGAAGCGAATGCCGAACCGCCGGTCGATCCACCGGGCCGCCGACTGGCGAAAGGCGGGCAGCCCCTGCTGGAAGCCGTACTTGCTGAGCGCCGGGTCCCGCAGCGCCTCGGTCATGGCGTCCACCGCGATCGCCGGCGGCGGGGTGTCGTTGTCACCTGCGCCCAAATCGATCACATCGACCCCGGCCTCGATCAGGCGTCGCTTGATCGTGGGAATCTCGGCCAGCGGATAGCCAGGGAGCGCGTGCAGGCGTTTGCTGAACTCGATCATCGGTTGTCGCTACGACGTACGGGGTTGGAAACCACGCCGACACCGGGAATCTCGACCTCGACCACATCGCCGTGGCTCAAGGGGGCGGTGCCGGACGGCGTGCCGGTGGCGATGAGATCGCCCGGTTCGAGCGTCATGATGCCGCTCAAGAACGACACCACCTCGGGGATCGGGAAATGCATCTCCGTCGCCCGGGCACGCTGGCGCTCTTTGCCATTGACCCGGCACACGATCTCCAGCTTTCGCCAGTCCAGCCCGTTTCCCACCTTGGGACCGACCGGACAGAAGGTATCGAACCCCTTGGCCCGTCCCCACTGCCCGTCGGTCTTCTGCAGATCACGGCAGGTGACGTCGTTCACCGGCAGGTAGCCGGCGATGCCCCGCTCGGCCTCCTCCGGGCTCACCTGGCGCAAGCGCGCGCCGATCACCACGCCGATCTCCGCCTCGAACTCCACTCTTTGAGAGACACCCGGCAGCAGGATGGTGTCACCGGTGCCGATCAGCGAGGTGGGGGGCTTGAAGAAGATGATCGGCTCCGCCGGCATCTCGTTTCCCAGCTCCTTGGCGTGGGCGGCGTAGTTGCGGCCGATGCCGATGATCTTCGAGGGTCGAACCGGGATCATACAATGGCCCCGATGCCCTGCCGGGCGAAAAAGTCCTCACACCTGGTGCGCACCTGGCTCCAGCTCCCGATCACCCGGTCGGCCCGGGGCAGTCCACCCAGAAGCATCGGGCCATAGCGTTTGGTGACCACCCGGCTGTCGAGCAGCACCACGACTCCCATGTCCTGACGGCTGCGGATCAGGCGGCCGAATCCTTGCTTCAGCTTGAGCGCGGCGTGCGGCAGGAGGTAGTTCATGAAGCCGTCGAGCCCCTCCTCCGCCAATCGCTCCAACCGAGCGGCGGTTAACGGCTCGGAGGGAACCTTGAAAGGTAGCTTGTTGAGAATCAGGGTGCGGAGCGCGCGGCCCGGTACATCCACGCCCTCCCAGAACGAATCGGTGCCCAGCAGAATCGCATTCTCGGCCTCGCGAAAACGGCGCAACAACACGTCTCGGGGGGACTCCCCCTGCACCAGCATGGGCCATCGAGTCCCCAGCACCAGGCGCAGCTCGTGGGCCGCGCGGCGGAGCGAAGCGTGACTGGTGAACAGCACGAACATTCCGCCATCCGAGGCGTACGCCAGATCGGTAACCACTTGCACGACGGCGGCCGCGTGGGCGTACTCATCATCCCGCGGCCCGGGCAAGTCATCCGGAATGCCGAAGACACACTGCGACGGGTAGTCGAAGGGCGAGGGCAGCGCTTCCCGCACCGTCACCGGCGTGTCTTCGCCCGCCAACCCCAACCGCGATTCCAGAAACCCGAAGTCACCGCCGGCCGCCAGGGTGGCACTGGTCAGGACGACCGTATCCAGCCGGTCAAACAGCAGTTGGCGCAGCAGCGGCGCCAGATCCAGCGGCACCGCGGACAGACTCACCTGCTGCCCCCGCTGGGTGCGCTCCATCCAGCGCACAGTCGGAGGACCGCCGCCGGCGGGCCGCAACGCGCGATTGAGGCCGTCGGAGAGCGATTCCAACCGCCGAAGCACGCCCCGCAGCTCCTGGAGTATCGGTCCCCGGCGCTCAGTCTCCTGAGCTTGGCTCAACCGGTCCGCGATGATCTCGACCGTCTCCCACAGCGCACGGAAGCCCAGCAGGGTCGCGTCGAGGTCCAGGGTCAGCCCTTGGTCCCAGATCGGATCGGCGGCGAAGTCGTCATCCAGCCGGAGCTGGGCCACCGGCAGCCCTTCCAGCCTCTGGTGGAGCCGCACAAACAGCGCGTCGCTGCTTCGACGCGCGTCCGCCAGGGCGGGAAGCAATCGTTGGTTCAAGAGGTCGAGGCTGGCCCGGCTCTGGAGATCTCCCTGGCTGACCAGCTCCTGCGCCAGGGTCGGCGCCAGCCCGCGTCCGTTCCGCTCGAAGCGGTTGAGCAGCCTGCGAACCGCCCGGCTGGTCACCTGAATACCGAGATGGCTCGCGGCCACTTCCTCGAGATGGTGGGCCTCATCCAACACCAGCCGGCGGTAAGGCGGGAGGACCGCCGCTTCCTCCCAGTTGTCCTGGGCCTGGCGCACCGAGAGGTCGGCCGCGAGCAGGTGATGGTTTACCACTACCACATCCGCCTCCGCGGCCCGCCGACGGGCGCGGAACAGGAAGCAGCGGTCGAAGTGGGGACACTTGAGCCGGGTGCAGAGATCGGGCTCGGCGCTCACTTCATCCCAGACTTCGGGGCTGGGTGTCACCGGAAGATCGCTGAGGGTGCCGTCGGCGGTGTGCCCGGCCCATTCCGCGATGCCGAGCAGCTCGTCGAGCTTGTCCTGCTCCAGCAGAGTGCGTTGGGCGGAGACCGCCAAGTGCATCCGGGCGAGGCAGAGATAATTCCGCCACCCTTTGAGCAGCGCGAAGCTGGGCGTGTAGTCCTCGGTGGCGAGCGCCCGCCGGAGCAGCGGAAGGTCCTTGCCGACCAACTGTTCCTGGAGATTGATGGTGTTGGTGCTGACGACGGTCCGCTCACCGTTGACCCGCGCCCAGGCCAGCGCCGGCACCAGGTAGGCGAACGACTTTCCCACTCCGGTTCCCGCCTCCAGCAGCATTACCCCGCCATCGTTGTACCCGTCGGCGACGTAAGCCGCCATGTCACGCTGACTGCGGCGGTCCTCGTACTGTCCCAGCTGCGCGGCAACCGGACCGTGCTCGCTCAGGGTTTCCACCACATCGAACGGATCGATCCGAACCACCGGACGATCCTTCGGCACCTCGACGACGACGTAGAGTTCTGTCGCGCCATTGTCGATGATGCCAAAGCCCACGCCGCCGTCGTGCAGCCGTGCCGCGACGTTGAGATCGGCGCCGGACGGGTCGAGCCGGCCGCCGGGATGATTGTGCAGCAGCATCTCGCCCCGTTGGGCCGCACCGGGAAGGGCGAGCACCATCTCGACCGTGCCCCGGGCGACCACCCGGGCACCGGTGATCACCCCATCGCGATCCACGGCGGCCACGAAGGAGACTTCGCGGCCCTCCGCGGCCGCGATCTCCGCGGCCAGGTAGGCCCGGACCCCCGGGGCGATGCGGTCCTGCGTTGTCACGTCTTCAGTTCTTTCTTCTTCGCCGCCGGGAAAAGCACGTTGTTGAGGATCAGCCGATAGCCGGGTGAGTGCGGATGCAGGGAAAGGTCGGTGGGCACATCGCCGATCTGGTGTTGAGGGTCCTCCGGATCGTGACCCCCGAAGAAGGTCCAGGTGCCCTGGCCCCGCTCGCCGTGCACGTACTTGACCCAGGGCGCGCCGGGCTCTTCGCCCAGCACGGTGACGCTGGGCTTGAGAGTCTTCCGGGTGAAGGATGTCGTGAGGCCGTAGAAGTCCGGAATCACCTGCCGGTGATTCTGAACCAGCATGGTAGCGACCGGGTCGATCTTGGCGCTGAAGTTGAACAGAGTGAACGAGCCCAGTGGCTGCCGCCGGTCGGGTGAGTTGACCTGATGCCCGTCGATGTCGGAATAGACCGGCGTGGTCGGACTGAGCTCCAGCCGGGCATTGTGGAAGGCGAACGCTTCATCCCACCGCATCCGGGCGGAGGCGTCCGGTGCCATGGGGGTGCCGTCGGCATACGACGCCGCGATGTCCACCCCATCGGCAGCGAGTGCCAGATCGAGAGTCTCGGTGGCGGTGCACATGGCGAAGAGAAACCCGCCGCGCTCCACGTACCGCGCGATCGCCACGGCCACCGCGCGCTTTTCTGCCGGCACCGAGGAAAAACCCAGCGATCGCGCCGTCGCGCGGTTCCGGTCGACCATCTCCACCAGCCAGGGAGCTCCCGCGTAGTTGAGGAAGAACTTGGAGTACTGTCCGGTAAAGTCCTCGTGGTGCAGGTGCAACCAGTCGTAGGTCTTGAGTTGACTGCCCATGACTTCCGGGTCCCAGATTTTCTCGAACTTGATGCCCGCGTAGTTCAACGCCATCGTCACCGCGTCGTCCCAGGGGGGCGCGTTGGGCGGAGCGTAGACCGCGACCTTGGGTGCCTTCTCCAGCGGCACCGCATCCATGTTGCCGCCCTGAAGCTGACCGCGGATCTGCACCAGCTGTCCGTCATCCAGCGGCTCGGTGGTAATCCCGGCCAGCGCGGCGTCGCGCGCCGTGGCCGCGTCGGACGGCAATAGGAAGGAGCCGCTGCGATAATTGAGAAACCACTCCGCCCGCCCGCCCCGCTCCAATACCCGGTAGGCCAGCCCGTAGGCCTTGAGGTGGTCGGATTGGGAGTCGTCCATGGGAACCAGCAGCCAGGGCGCGGCCGCGGGGAATCGCAGCCGCGAGCCGAGCGGCGTGAGCGCGGCGACTCCGGCGCCGGCCCGGGTGATGAACTCGCGCCGCTTCATGTCCGGGGCACCGCTCCGCGAGCCTGATCCAACACCCGTCGGGCTTGGGGCACCATCGCGCTCTCTGGGTAGGTAAGGATCAGGTGCTCCAATTGGGCGACCGCTTCGCGCTCTCGCTGTTGTTCCAGCAGCAGCTGAGCCAGGCCCAGCTCCGCCGCCGGCGCGGCCGCCTTCGCCTGGGCCGCCGCCGCCGCGCGGAAGAGCCGCTCCGCTTCCGCCGGTTTGCGGAGCGCTACGGCGAGTCGCGCAGCCAGAAGTTGTAGCTCCGCCCCGCCCGCGTCCGGGTCCAGCTTCTCGGCCACTCCCTCCAGGCCCCGCATCGCGGCGGCCGTGTCTCCCCGCTCCAGCTGAAGTAGGGCCGTACCGAGCGACGGCAACGTATCGGCTTCGATGGGCTGCAGCAGTGCCAGGAGCGCGGTTCTACGGGTCGCCTCCGCTCGGTCGCCGGCATAGGGACCCGCCGCCTTGAACCGCTCGATGGCGCCGCGAATGTCCCCGTGATAGAGGTGGATTCGGCCGGACAGGGCCAGTCCTTCGATGGTGCTGTCGGCCCCGAGCAGCGAGTCCGCCCGTGCCAGCTCCCCGGCCCGGATCCAACCCAGCACCAGGCGCCGCCGCAGCTCACCGTATTCATCGGCCGCTAGCGTGGGGCCTAGGTCGGCCAGCCGCCGGCGCGCCTCCTCCAGCTTTCCTTCGTCGATCAGCACCGAGACCAATGCGGCCGCAGCGCCGGAAGAAACCGCACCGGGGGCCGAGCGATCCACCGCCAGCCCGGTCAGCATCCGGCGAGCCGCTTCTCGCTCTCCCGCGGCGGAGTAGGCTTGCGCCGCCTCCAACCGCACTCTCGAGCTCTGCGGTTCCGGGCTCCGCGCCGCTATGGCCTCGAGGATCTTGCCCTGCGCTGACAGCGCCTCCTGGGTGCGCTGGCCACGAAGTTGATCCGCCAGTCCGCGAAGCGCCTCGATCGCGGCCATGCGGTCCGCGGGAAGCGCGGCCTCCAAGGTTCGGAGGCCGCCGAGTGGATCGCCCCAGCGAGCCCGCAGCTCGGCCTCCAGCCGCCGCGCGACCAGATCATTCTCCCGGCTCAAGATCCGGAGCAATTCCGGCTGCACCCCAGGGGAAGCCTGACTCAGCGCGGCCACCACGGTCACCCGATACCCCGGCAGACGACGCACGGCCGGCAGCCATTCCCGCAACGCCAGGACGTAGTTGCCGTCCGCGGTAGCGAGCTGCGCCATCTCCGCCGCCAGTGCGTCGGGTCGTCCCAATCTTTGCCTGCCGCGGGTATAGGCCTCCAGTGCGCCGGCCCGGTCCCGACGACCCAGGGCCGCGGCTCCCCATTCGCGATAGGGCCCTTCGTCGTTCGGCGATGATCGAGCCCAGCGCTCCGCCGCCGCCCGCATGCTGTCGGGCTGCTCCGCCGCGGCCCAGGCGCGGAGTGCCACGCCATGGATCGGTGCGCTGGTCGGATTGGCCGAGAGGGCTGAGCGAACTAGTGGAAGGATGTCGGCGCTGCGATTGAGCGGAAGGAGCACTCGCTCGAGACCCAGCAGCGCCGCGGCGTCGCCGGGATGGGAGGCGAGCACCGATTGATACGCCGCCGCCGCTGCCGCGTAATCGCCGCGCCGCTCCTGGTCGAACGCGCGCGACATCGGCTCGTGTTGCGCGACTCCCGCAACCGGGGAGGCGCACAAAACGAGCAGAAACGGCAACAGCCGAAGGGGCGCGCGGACGGCCATGATTACCTCGAAGACGACTGGGAGAGCCGCCGGAAGTAATCTACCACCAGCCGCCGTTCCTCCGGCGACAGACGCTGCAATTCCTCCCAGGTTGGCACCCTGGGGCGTCCTTCGTCGTCCATCAGGCGAGCCCGCAGCGCCGGCGGGAGGTGCACGCTGTCATCGGTCGCGGCGGTGCTCTGGCGCTCTTTCTGCTCGTCTTCCTCCCGGCCCTGGAGGGTGCGGCCCGCGTCCAGCATCCGCCGGAACAGCCGCTCCTGCCGCTCGACCACCTGGCGGTCCAGTCGTCCGCCTTCCAGCCGACGGGCAAGGTCCTTGGCTTCGTCGGCCATCTCGCCCGCACCCGGCAGATCGCCCCCCGCCTTCAACTTCTGAAGCTCCTCCGATAGCCTCCGCTGCTGAGCACCCAGCCGCCGGAGCTGCTCTCGAATCGCGCCCGCCCCCGCCATCGGCAACAGACCGGCACCTTGCTTACCCAGTCCACCCTGTTCCTTGGCCAGTTCCGCCATTCGCTGCAGCGCTTCCGCCAGACCCGACCCCGAGGCCGATCCGGACACTTCCCCGCGAGCCCGGAGCAGCTGGTAGGCCGCCGCGTTCAACCCGTCCACTGCCCCACCGGCTTGCTCGGCGCCTTCCCTGGCGTTGGGGGTAGCCGTGGAGAGCGCTTCACGAGTCTTCTGCATCTGGACCTGGGCACTACCGAGCGCTGCGCCGATCTGCGGGGGTACCAGTGCGTTCTTGCCGGACGCCTTCCTCACCTGCTCGAGGACCCGTTCCACTCCTTCCTCGATCGCCCCCTGCTCCGCGCGCAGTGAGCTGGTGGGCTCGGCTCCACCCTTGAGCTCCTCTTGAACTCCGAGCTGACGCTCGGCCAACCGGCTGGTCTCGGCCAGCGCGCGATCGATGGCCTGGACGACCTCCTCCCGCCACGCGCTCTGCATCCCGACGCGCTCCTGCTGTAACTGCTCGCCCAGTGGATCGAGCAATCGGGATGCTTCTTCACCTTGGCGCCTGGCCTGCTGGCGCTTTCCCTGCCCGGCCGAACCCGAGGCCTGCCGCATCTGCCGAGTGGCCTTCCCGGCCTGTTGAGCCGCGGCCTCCATCCGCTGTTGTCTTTCCTGCTCGCCCATCTGTTCCGCCACTCGCTCCAGCGCCGTGGAGAGCGAGTTTGCCCGTTCGGCCAGTTGCCGCTCAGCCTCGGCGGCGCGAGCGCTGTCCAGGGAATTCACCTGAGTGTTCCACTCGCGCTGTTCCTGGGATAGCTCTTTGGATTCTTGGGAGAGATTCGCGAGATCGCCCTCCAACGCCGCGCGGCGGAACAGCTCCCGACTCCGCTCCAGCGCCTCCCGCAGCTCCTTCTGCGCCTCGGCCAATCGCTCCAACGCTTCCTTTGCCTGCTCGGCATCCAATTGCTTGAGCGCATTCTGAAGTGCCGCCAACCGCTCCCGCAGCTCGGGTGAGAGGGCCCGCTCGAGTTGTTCTCGGATCTCTGCCAACTGCCGCTGCCACGAGGAATCGCCGATGCCTGCGGCTTTGGCGCTTCGCTCCAGTGCCTCGAGCGCCCCCTTCAGTGCCTCGGCCTGACGCACCAGCTCTTCCTGCGACTTGGCGACCCCCTCCGCCCGCTTGGATTGCTCGAAGGAGAGTGACTCTCCGTGCTTCTCGCCCGATCCGCCCGGCCGTGGCTGCTCCTGAGCAAGATCCTCGGTCTGGCGCTCGACCCTCCTGCCGGCTGCGGCGATGGAGTCCAGCTGTGCCCCCACGGCATCGCTGGCCTGGCGCTGCGCGGCGCGCACCTCGCTCATGGTCGGCAGCCGAAGCACGTATTCGCGCGACCGTCCGGCTTGCCGCTGAGGCGTGTTGTCGGTCGCAATCGCGTGGTAGCGGACGGTGTCGCCCGGCAAGAGGCCGCGCCGGTTCAGGTCCAGCGTGCGGGTGAGGATGGCCCGGTCGGGCCGCTCGGGCGGTACCGGTAGGCTCTCCCGGCGTGCCGAGTCGACCACGCCCAGCCGGCTGATTCTGCGGCTCTGGATGGCGACCCCGGTGATCCCATGATCGTCACGAACATCCACCACCAGCGGGACTTGTAAGCTGAGCGGCGCGATGGTATCTGCACCGGGCACCGGGATCTCCACCTGGGGAATGCTGTCGGCCACAACCCGGACCGGCAGGCTCACGCTGTCACCGGCCAAGGGCGCGCCGTCGTTGGTCGTCAAGATCAGGCGGTATTCTGCCGCGCCCACCGGCACGAAGCTCCCGGAGAATCGGCCACCCTTCACGCTCAACGTTTGCTCCTTCTCTCCCGCCGCCCAGACGGCACCGGTCAGAGGAGCGGTCGCTTCGCCTCGAGTCTCCAGCCTGGTGCCGGCGGGGAGTATGAGGGTATCGCCGTCGGTAGGGACCGGCTCCGACTCGAGATCGAGATACCCGGGATAATGAGCAGTGACCGTAATCGAGCCGAGAAAGACGGGAAGCCGAACTCGCACCAGCACCGTGTCGGAGGCGCGGCTGCCCCCGGTGACCCGGGCGTACACGTCGGTTTGCATCGGGCCCGAGCTGACGGTGGCTTGTCCCAGAGTGTCGAGCCGGACGCCGCGGGGTCGCCATGGCTCACCCGGCGTCCGCAACCAGAGCGTCGCCGTGCGCCGGCCGATCGCCTCGACCCGAAACTCGACCGAGTCTCCCCGGTCGACGATTTCCCGCGCCGCGTGGATCCGCACCGGCGCCACCGTCGCGTCCCACGCCTTTCCCGGATGCCAGAGCGCAGCTGCCACGCCCTTCACCGGACCGGCCGTGGTAAAGGCACCGAGGCCTGCAAGCAGCAATGCGCCACCCAGCAACACCAGAGAACGAACCGGCGCGGCAATGGGCTTCACCGCCTCCTGCCCGCGCTCCGTCAGCTCTCCCGCCAGAACCCGGTCCGCCATGCCGAACAGGGACGCGCTGGTGCCGGGCGCGGCGCTGTCGAGCAACGAAGTGAGCGTGCCTTGCCTCCAGGCGCCCTGCTCCTCCAGTTGCCGCGCCACTCGTCCGGGCGTCAGTCTCGCAAGCGCACTCCAGGCCAGGAAGAGCAATGCGCCAAGCGCCACCAAAGCGGCGCCCCATGCTGCGAGGACCCAGTAGGGTGCTGTGAGCCATTGCAGCCGCACCAGCCACGCCGCGGTGCCCAAGACCAGCGCGCTCGTGCCCAGTCCCAGGGCGATCCAACCCAGCCGGGCCCGGATCCGGAGCGGGCGGGACAACCGCTGAAGTGCCTCTCGAGTCGCGACCGCGGTCATCCGCCGTTTCCTACCGCATAGGCGAAGAGGTTCACACCCATCCGGAGCGCCGCCTCGCGCTTCTCCGGCGGATCGTGGTGAACTTCGGGGTCCTCCCAGCCATCGCCCAGATCGCTCTGATACGAGTAGTAGACGGCGAGCCGCCCGTCGAGAAAGATGCCGAACCCTTGAGCCGGCTTGCCGTCGTGCTGGTGGATCTTGGGAATGCCCTTGGGGAAGTCGTACACCAGGTGGTATACCGGGTGGTCCAGCGGAACCTCGACCAACTGATGATCGGGAAACAGCCGGCCCAGCTCGCGCCGGACCGACGCATCCATGCCGTAGTTGTCATCGGCGTGGAGAAATCCACCCTGCTGCAGATACTGCCTGAGGGTCGTGAGATCGGCATCGCTCCAGCGCACGTTGCCGTGCCCCGTCATGTAAATGTAGGGGACGCTCCACAGATCGTCGTCGGCAAAGGTGACGACCTTTTCCTTAGATTCCACCCGAAGGCCGGTACGCGAGCGGATGGCGGTGAGGAGGTTGGGAAGGCTCGACGGATTGGCGTACCAATCGCCGCCGCCGTCGTAATGCAGGCGGCCGATGGTCATGACCGGCGCGCGCGGCGGTACCATCGCGCCGGCCAGGGCGGCCAGCAGGACGAGGCGGACCGTCACGGCAATCCGGTCACCAGGCGATAGGCGTCGTTGCGGGACATCCCCAACGTCTCGGTCAGCCGCCGGGCGACCTCGCGCCGGGTGAGACCCTCGGCCAACATTGCGGTCGCTTGCTCCACCGCCTCCTCCGTCCGCTCGGGTGCGGCAGCCGGTCCTCCGGTGCCCTGGACCACGACGGTCAGCTCCCCCCGGGGGGCCGATTCCGAATAATAATCCGCGAGCTCGGCCAAGGTCCCGCGGCGGATTTCCTCATGCAGCTTGGTCAGCTCCCGGGCGACGACGGCCACGCGCTCACCACCGGCGGCAGCCGCGAGATCGCGAAGCAACGCCACCAATCGGGTCGGGGCTTCGAATAGGACGACGCTCCACTCTTCCCCAGCCGCACGGGCGATCAGCCGGGCGCGCTCACTGCCCTTACGAGGGATGAAGCCGAGAAAGAGGTAGCGGTCACCGGGAAGGCCGGCAGCGGACAGCGCGGTCGCGACGGCAGAGGGGCCTGGAATGGGAACGACCGGGAATCCCGCATCGCGAGCGGCGGCTACGAGATCGGTACCGGGATCGCTGACCACCGGTGTGCCGGCGTCCGACACCAGGGCCACATCGCGGCCGTCGCCCAGAATCTCCAGCAGGGTCTCGAGCCGGCGCCGGTCGGAGTGGGCGTGAAAGCTGATGACGGCGGGATTGGCACCGAGGTGGGTGAGCAGGCCCCGAGTCCGCCGGGTGTCCTCGGCGGCCACAACCGGCACCCGGCGCAGTACCTCCTCCGCCCGGCTCGAAAGATCGCCGAGGTTGCCGAGCGGAGTGGCGACGACGTAAAGAGTGGCCGTCTTACACCAGGTGCTGCTTGATCTTCCCTTCCAGCGTGGCCTTGGGAACTGCCCCGATCACGGTATCCACATGCTGCCCGTTCTTGAAGAACAGGATACTGGGGATCGAGCGGACGTTGAACCGCATCGCGGTCCGCTGATTGGCATCGACGTCGACCTTGGCCACCTTGGCTCGGCCGACGTACTCTCCGGCCAGCTGATCGAGTATCGGAGCCACGACCATACACGGTCCACACCACGAAGCCCAGAAGTCGACCAGCACGAGTCCGTTGGCCTGCTCGATCTCGCTGCTGAACGAGGCATCGGTGACGTGGACAGTTGAGGTGTTCGTCGCGGCCATGATGTTATTCTCCTGTGTTGTTGCCGTCTCGACCATAACTGAGTCGGAGGGATCGCGTGTCTGATCGCCCCCGGATCGCTCATGTGGGCGTCGCCGTTTCCGACCTCGACGCCGCGGTGGCCTTCTATCGGGACGTCCTCGGCCTCGAGCCTCATCCGCCCGAGGTAGCCGACGGCGCTACCATCGTGGCGCTGCCGTTCGGCGAATCCGAGGTGGAGCTCCTCGCTCCACTGGACCCGGAAAGCCCTATTGCCCGATTCCTCGCCAAGCGTGGTCCCGGCATCCATCACATCTGCTACCGGGTGCCCGATCTATCGGCGGCGCTCGAGGCGTGCCGTGCCGCCGGTTATCGCCTGGTCGACGAAGTTCCCCGCACCGGTACTGCCGGACGTCGCATCGCTTTCATTCACCCCAAGGCGACGGGGGGGATCCTGCTTGAGCTGACCGAATAAGATAACAACCGGCGGTTCCCCGGGTTCCCGATCATTACTGCTGCTTGGTGCTGTCCCCACCCGGGACGCATGGGCGCGCAGGATTACCGGCCGCCGTGAGCTCGACCTGATTGACCAGCCAGGTACCATTGCCGGTCTTGATGACGGTGAAGGGAACTACCCAGGTGCAGAGCTGGCGGCGTAACTCGACCGAGACCGCATGGCGGGTCTCGCTTCCGTCGGGGGCGTCCGATACCACCCGGTGACTCTCATTCTGCAGGTAGGCTCGCATGATGGCGATCCGGCGCTCCCAGTCGTTGGGCTGGTTGGTCTTAGCCGCCGGACCCGCGGCCGTGCCCCAGAGGTTGCCCATCTGAGCGAGATTGCTGTCGGCCACTGCCTCCATGAACCGGTCGACCGCGCCCCTTGCCGAGTTGGCCGGCTCGACCTTGGCCGGAGCGGCGCCGGCACTGCATCCGGCCAGCAGAAGGCAGGCACCCAACCACAGTTGCTTGCTCACAAGTCTCTCACTGGAAATGTGTTAGCCTGCGAACTTAAACCGCTGCCACCCCTGGAGCAATGATGGCCGTGCGGCTCTACATCAACATCGACCACGTGGCCACCCTACGCCAAGCGCGGCGTACCGACGAGCCCGACCCGCTGCAGGCCGCGGCCCTCTGCGAGGCGGCCGGGGCCGACGGGATTACGGTCCACCTTCGGGAGGACCGACGGCACATTCAGGACCACGACGTGGAAGGTTTGGCCCGGGCAGTCCGGGTGCTCAACCTGGAGCTCGCCACCAGCCCCGACGTGGTTGCCCTGGCCTGCCGCCTGCAGCCCTATCAGGCCACGCTGGTGCCGGAGAAGCGGGAAGAGATCACCACCGAGGGCGGGCTGGATCTGAGCCGCCCCACTCCCCGACTCCGGGAGACGATCCGCCGGCTGGATGAGGCCGGCGCACGAGTGAGCCTGTTCATCGACCCCGAGCTCGCGGCCCTCGATGCCGCCAAGGATCTGGGCGTGCCGGCCATCGAGCTGCACACCGGCCGCTATGCCCACACCTGGCGCGCCGGCGACGACGCTCTCGAGGAGCTCCGTCGCGCCGCACGCCATGCCAAAGACATGGGACTCTTCGTGCACGCGGGGCATGGACTCACCTATCAGAACGTCGTCCCGGTGGCACGCATACCGGAAATCGAGGAGCTCAATATCGGACACAGCGTCATGAGCCGGGCGATCATGGTCGGGATGCGAGAGGCAGTGGAGGAAATGCGGAAGTTGGTGAAGGGTGTGGGAAACTAATAACTTTAGGCTATCGGCTATCTGCTATCCGCTACATTCACTAAGGCTCTGTCCAAGACCTTTAGCCGATAGCCGATAGCCCATAGCGATTATCTAATGACCAACCCGCTCGCGACCGTCGACTTCTTTGCCCTCGAGGCCACCGAGTGCCTCGACCGGCTCGAATCCCTGGTGGACCGTCCGGAGAGTCCTTCTCCGGACGAGTTCCTCCGGGCTAGCCGCGTCCTCCGAGGTTCGGCCCTGATGGCCGGGCAGCAGCCGATCGCCCGCGCCGCGGCGGGGCTCGAGGCGGTCGCCCGGGCGATGCGGGAGCACCGGCGCGAGTGGGATGCCGGAACCCAGGAAGCTCTGGCTCAGTCGGTCGAGGAGTTCCGGGCCCTCGTCCGGCGGGTGCGCGAATGGAACGATACCGATACGGCGCGGGCCGCTCGGCTGGGGCTGGGACTGGAGTCTCTGGCCGGCCGCCCCAGCGGTGAGCAGGGCGAGCGCCGCGGGGCCCAGGCGGAGCTCAACACCGGGGTCCGGGCCTTTGTGGCCCGCGAAGGCGCCCTGATTGCCAGCGCGCTCGATCGCGCCGCGCGGGCGCTGCACGCCTCTCCCGGCGATCGAGAGCCACTCTACACGGTGATTCGCCGGATGCAGTCGTTGCGCGGATTGGCCGAGCTGGGGGAGCTGGTTCCCTTGCCGGAAATCCTGGATGGAATCGAGCTGGCGATCGGTGACTTAACCCGGCTCTTCGCGCCGCCTCCCGGAGTGGACGAGGTCATGGGCGCGGCGGCGGCCGCCCTCACCCGGATATCTCGCGACATCGCCGAGCATGGCCGACCCGATTCCGATGCCGAAGAAGCCCGCCGCTTCACCGACCTGCTGCTCCGGGCCTTTGCCGTGGAGCACGACGTCGTTTCGATTGAAGCCCTGTACTTCGAGGGCGATCCGGCGCCGGTCACTCCGCCCGCGACCAAGCCACAGTTCGCCTCCCCTGCGCCGCTCGGCCCGCTGGAGCTGGTCAGTCACGGCGAGCATCTCTGTCAGATCGCGGAGCTGATCGGCCGGTCGCGTTCCGCCACCGAGCGGGATCTCCGGCTCTATCATCTCCTCGGGACGCTACGGATGGCGGGGCCGCCCGGCTCTGATCCGGTGTCCGGCGGGCTTACCGTGTTCGCCCGGGCTACCCGGGAGGCTCTCGCCGCCGGCGTCGCATCTCGTGCCACCGACGCACTGGTGCGCTGCCTTCGGGAAGCGGGTGAGCTGCTCCGCTCCGTCGCCGACGCCGACGACCGGATGCAGGTCTCCCGCCGGCTCCTCGACGTTGCCCACCGGCTGGACGGCGTCCGAACCGGCAACGAGCTGGGCGCAGAGGTTCCTACGCCGGATGAGGCCGACGTGGTTCCCATCGAGTCTCTGGCTTACGACACCGATTCCGACGTGGTACCGATCGAGAGTTTGGCGCCCACCGCCACCGGCGCCCCAGGAGGACTGGAGGCGAGCTTCGCGACCTACGAGCGACTCCAGCGGGAGCGCGGGCCGGCTCCGGTCACTCCTTCACTCGACGGACTGCTGCAACGAAGCGCCGCCGGAGCCGTCCCCCTGCAGTCCGACGAACCGGTCGCGATCGAAGTGCTCTGCTACAGGGGTCGCGCGGCACTGGAACGCGCCGACGCCATACGCCGCGACTTGGCGGCCGCGTTGGCCCGTCCCGAGGACCTCGCCGCCATCCGGCCCCTTCTCCAGGAGCTACTGGACCTCGTCCCGCTCGCGCTTGTCGAGTCCTGAGGCCAGCTCCCGTCCCGGCCCGGCGCGGCGGTTTCTGCCGGCGCTGGCCGGTATCGCGATCTCGGCCGCGCTGCTGGTGTGGTCGCTCCGCGGCGTTCAGTTGGACGAGATCGGCCATCAGATCGCCAACGCCCGCCCCGCGCCGCTCGTCCTCGCCGTCCTCATCGCCACTTCGACCTACCTGATCCGGCTGTTCCGATGGCGCCTGCTGCTGCGTGACGCCGAGGGCGGAGCCCTGCCCCTCGCTCCGCTCTGGCACGCCGTCGCCATCGGGTTCATGGCCAACAACATTCTGCCCTTCCGGGCCGGCGAGCTGGTGCGGACCTTCGCTGCAGTACGGCTTGCCCGGGTGCGATTCACCGCCGCGCTCTCTTCCATCGCGGTGGAACGGATCTTCGACGGTCTGGCGGTCGTGGCGCTCCTGACCGCGGCGCTCCTGGCATCCGATCTTCCGGCCGATGTAGCGGTGGGCGGCGTCCCCATCGCCCGCGCGGCCCGGGCCGCGGGTGCTATGGGCGCGGCGGCCCTCGTGGCGGCGATACTGGTGGTGGCTTTTCCCCTGGCCGCCGAACGGATAGTGCGGCGATCGCTTCCCCACGGGGTTGCGGACCGGCTGGTGGGACTCATCGAGGGCGTACGTCAGGGGCTCGCGGTGCTGCGTTCCCCGACTCGGCTGGCCGGGGTAGTCATCTGGTCGCTGGTGCTCTGGCTGGTGAACGCCTTCT
The DNA here is from genome assembly GCA_963812755.1 of uncultured Gemmatimonadales bacterium. Taxonomy (GTDB): domain Bacteria; phylum Gemmatimonadota; class Gemmatimonadetes; order Gemmatimonadales; family GWC2-71-9; genus CAVVWJ01. Next base: position 76,625 of record CAWEWK010000010.1, read on the forward strand.
CTTTCTACATTCTCTTCGCCGGCTTCGGCATCGACGTCGGGTTCGCCGGCGCACTGCTGCTTCAGGGAGTGCTCATCTTCGGCATCTCGGTGCAGCTCACTCCCGGCTTCGTGGGACAGTTCGAGGCTGCCATCGTTGCCGGGCTCGCGATCTACGGCATCCCTAACGCCGTCGCGTCCTCCTACGCCATTACCTATCACGCCACCACGTTCTTGCCGATCATCCTGCTCGGAGCCTGGTCGCTGGCGAGAACACCGGTGGCGCTGCGCGACCTCCGTCAGCCCCACTGATGAGCGACGTCGTCGACCGGACCGCACCCGCCAAGATCAATCTCTTTCTCCGAGTGCTGTCCCAGGAAACCGATGGCTATCACGGGCTGGAGACGCTCTTCTGCCTGGTGAGTCTGGCGGACCAGCTCCGGGCCGAGCGGCGGGAAGGGCGCGGGGTCACGATAGAGGTACTCGGTGCCGACCTGGGACCGCCGGAACGGCAATCTTGCCGTCAAAGCAGCGGGCATGGTACTGGCTGCGACCGGGAGAACGATTCGCCGTCCATCTCACGCTCACCAAGCGGATACCGGTTCAGTCAGGGCTCGGCGGCGGCTCCAGCGACGCGGCGGCCACTCTGCTGGGCGTCAACCAGCTCGCCGGAAATGCGGTTCCCCGGCACGAGCTGCTGCAGTTCGCGGCTCGGCTCGGCTCCGACGTCCCTTTCTTCCTGAGCGGCGCTCCGCTGGCGCTCGGCTGGGGGCGGGGCGAACGTCTGCTCCAGCTCCCCCCGTTGCCGCCGGCCTCGGCGCTGCTGCTTACGCCGGCTCGACCAGTCTCCACCGCGGAGGCTTACGGCTGGGTCGACGCCGCCCGGCATTCGGCCGGGCGGCGCGGCGCCGTGGCGCTCGATCTCGACGCCCTCTCGCGTTGGGGCGATGTGGGACGGCTGGCGGGCAACGACTTCGAGTCGGTGGTATTCGGGCGACACCCCGAGATCGGGCGGCCTTCGAGGCGTTGGCGGCCACCCGGCCGCTGGTGTGTCGGATGAGCGGCTCGGGCTCCACCCTCTTCGCGGTCTACCGTTCCGAGGGCGATCGCGACGATGCCCGGATGCGGCTGGGACGCGGCACGGCGTCCTCACCTCGGTTACCACTCTCGCCGTCCCCGGTTACCTGACGAGGACGATCGCCGTTTACGGGTGCCCATCAGGGGGTTTACGTTCTTGCGCACTGGCCCTTCGTCCAATGGCAGGACAGCGGACTTTGGATCCGTTAATGGAGGTTCGAATCCTCCAGGGCCAATCCCTCCTCAATGCGGCTCCAGACATCAAAGATTATAGCTTACTCACCACAGCCTCACGGGAGAGAAGCTCTTGCGAATCGGCGTTATGCTCCGGCACTACGACCAGCACATGGGCGGGGTCCGGGTCTATACCAGCAAGCTCCTCGAGGCCATGCTTGCCCTCCGCAGCGGACATCAGTTCGTTCTTCTCTATAGAAATCCGGCGCTCCTCGGCACCTACGCCGGCGATCCCCAGGTAGAGGAAGTCGCCCTCCCGGCCCGGACGTTTCTCGGCTGGGACCAGATCGCGGTCCCTCGAGCGGTCCGGCGCCACGGCATCGACCTCCTGTTCAACCCCAAGTATTCCATCCCCCTCAATGCGGGCTGCCGGTCGGTCTGGGTTTGCCACGGGCTCGACTGGTACGTGATGCCCTGGGCCTCCCGCTTCGTGGATCGCCTGAGCCACCGATTTCTAGTTCCCCGCTATGCGGCGAAGGCTGACGAAATTATTGCCGTTTCGGAGGTTACGAGACGTCATGTCATGCAGTACCTTAACGTCCCCGCCGAGAAGGTCGTCACCGTGTACTCCGGGGTCGATGATGTCTTTCGCCGGCCGCTGGCCGACTCCCGGTTGCGCGAAATCAAGACGAAGTACTCCCTGCCCCACCGATTTCTGCTCTACGCCGGCGCGATCTACCCGCCCAAGAACTTCGCACGCCTGGTGCAGGCCTACGCCCGGGTTGGCCCGGAGCGCGGGATCCCGCTGGTAGTTGCCGGCGGGGAAAACCGCTTTCTCTCCGAGCGGGAGCTCGAGGAGCCCGAGTCGCTCGGCATCGGCGACTGGGTCCGCCGCCCCGGCTGGATCCCACAGGAGGATCTCGCCGGTTTCTACGCCCTCGCCGACGCGCTGCTTCTGCCCTCGCTTTTCGAGTCCTGCGGATTGCCGGTGCTCGAGGCCATGGCGTCGGGATGTCCGGTCGTCACCGCCGACCGCTACGGCACCAAGGAGCTGGCGGAGGGCTCAGCCGTGCTGGTGAACCCGGAGGAGGTGGAAAGCATCGCCGAGGGCATCCGCCGGGTTCTCGACGACAGGACCCTGCGGACTGAGTTGGTCGCCGCCGGCCGGGTACGGAGCCGGGATTTCACCTGGCGTCGTTGCGCGGTGGAAACCCTTCAGGCGTTGGAGCGAGTGCGGCCCTCAGAGCCCCTCAAGAAAACAGCACCGCCGGACAGCAAGCTGCCCGGCGGTGCTGGACTGTCGGCCGTCCCCGATTAGTCGGGATGGGCAGTAAGCGTAATCACCAGGTCGTTGAAGTCGGGCTCTCCCGGGCCGCCGACACCGTCGTCGAATGACAGGGTCCAGGTCGGGTAGGCACCGGTGACGTGCAGCGACGGGGCGGTGATCTGGTTGGTTGCCCCCGAAACCATCTGAGCCTTGACATGGGTTCCGGCCGCGAACACGGTGCCGCCGGCCAGGTCGAACGATTCACCCACCGCAGGGGTATAGCATCCATCACTCAACAGGGTCACCGCCACCGGCTCGGTGATCTGGAAGGTGTCGCCGTGCACGTCGCACGAGCGGGCTTCGAGCTTGACGCTGACCGACGCCGCTTCGAGCAACACCAGGTCGCAGGAAGCGAACTGGCCGGTACCGGGCGCGCTCTCGCACTGCAGGGTGGCCGGAGGCGACACGGTGAACTGCTGGGTCTTGCTGCTGGTCAGCCCGTCGGCGTCGGTCACCGTCAGCCTGGCGGTGATGGAAGTCAGGCCGGTGACATCGTAGTGGTGCGCCGGCGGGTTCTGCGCCGAGCTGGTCTCACCGTCACCGAACTCCCAGGCCCAGGTGGTGATGTTGCCGTCGATGTCGGTGCTCTGATTGTCGAAGGTGCAGTCCTGCGAGGAGCAGCTCACCTCGAAATCGGCGACCGGAGCGCCGTTCCCCGACTGGGGCGCGAACACCTGCACGGTCTTCGAGGTCGTGCCGTCGCCGCCGTCGTTATCGGTTACGGTAAGAGTCACGGTGAAGCTGTTGCCCGCCTGGTAGGCGTGGCTCGGATTCTTGGCCGAGGCGCCGTCGCCGTCGCCGAACTCCCAGTCGTACGGTTTCCACGCTACCATCGGTGTCGCTGCTGCCGTCGGTGAAGGTGCAGGCCAGGTCGGTACACGACCAGGTGAACGCGGCGGTAGGGGCGGCATTTTCCCCACCGGGTCCGTTCGAGTCCTTGCCGCAGCCGGCGGCTACGACGGCCCCGGCCAGGATCAATCCAAGCGAACGCCAGTGAGTCGGTTTCATACGCTCCTACTCGAGTGAGTACTGCACCCCGCGGATTCGGCGCGGCCCGGGGGCCATCCGCCGAGCGGTGAAGCTCGGCGGAGGTACAGCCCCTTGGAATCGTTAGGCGATTACTACGGAACCGTCGTCGCCGTCACCGAGACGACGATGTCGGTGAAGTCAGGCTCACCCGGGCCTCCCGGATTCCCGCCATCGTCGATGCCGAGCGTCCAGGAGGGGAACGTCCCGTCCAGCTCGATCCCGGGCGCTCCTACCGCCGGATCCTCGGGATCACCAACTCCCTGGGTGAACTGCATCTGGATCTGCGTGCCCGCGTTGAAGGAGCCGTCCGGGTTGGGACCGGTAATCGTGATCGGCTGGTTGAGCGGCGCGTTGCAGCCGTTGAAGAAGATGGTCTGGCTGACCGGCGAGATGATGCGGAGCCGGTTTCCGGTCAGCTCGCAGTCATGGCCCGTGATCTGCGCCGTCAGGGTCGCCTTCGACGTTATGTCGAGAGTGCAGTCCACCAGCGTGCCGCCACTGAGACACTGCAAATTGGCAGGTGGCGACACCCGGATACCCTGGCTAACGGTGGATCGTCTCACTTGCGCCGTCGGTGACGGTCAGCGTGACCGTGAAATCGGTCGGCACATCGACATCGTAGCTGTGGCTCGGGTTCTGGGTGTTCGAATGCGGCGTGGCGTCGCCGAAATCCCAGTCGTACGTCAGGCTCCCGGCCGGCACGCTGGTGTCGGTGAAGGAGCAATCGAGGCCGTTGCAGGTGACCGTGAAGCCGGCGGTCGGGCCGCCGGGAGCCGGTGCCGTAACCGTCACTTCGCGGGAAAAGTCGTCGGTGTCACCATCATTGTCGGTCACGGTGAGCATCACCGTGTGGGTACCGGCGGGGAAGGTGACGGTCGGATTCGGATCGGGGGATGAAGCCGGAGTTCCGTTTTCGAAAGTCCAGTTACGTGACGTGATCGATCCACCGGTCGGCGGGGTGCTCGCGTCGGTGAATACGCACGAAAGATCGGTACAGACGGGAGGTTCGAAGTTCGCAGTCGGTCCTCCGGTCGGGCCGCCACCGCCGCCGTCGCCGTCGCCACCGCACGCCGCCGCAAGCAGGCTCCCTAGCAGGACCGCTGTCGTTCGCCGGAATCCCATGGTCATATTCCCGTGCCCAAGGCTTTATAGGAAGAGAGGATATCGGAGCGGCCGCTCGGCCGTCCGGTCGGGGGCAGGTGCCAGTCCCGTGCCACCTGCTGGTCGTCAACAATCCATACATCGCCAAAAATTGCAATGACTTGTGTCACAAGGTCCTACTGTCTGGACTGACTGAGACTTGATGGGGCGTGCGGCTTTTCGACACTTGTGGCGCGGAAACCATAGAGTGTGCGTGGATGCATCGCCTCCTGTCGCGGGTGACCGTGCAATCTAGCGCGCTTCCCCGCCGTTGACGCCAGATGCGGACCCTGACTAGGTTTGCGGGCTCTGATCATGACGGACCTGTCGCTGTCGCGCAGCCAGATGCTGCTGCTGAGCGGGTCGGCCAACCGTCCCCTTGCCGAAGAGGTGGCCGCCCACTTGGGGCAGCCGCTCTGCCAGGTCACGCTCCGGCGCTTCGCCGACGGTGAGTTGTTCGTCAAGATCGACGAAAACGTGCGGGGTCGGGACGTCTACATCGTCCAGCCCACCAATCCGCCGGCCGAGAACACCATGGAGCTGCTGCTCCTGATGGACGCGGCCAAGCGGGCCAGCGCGGCGCGGGTCACGGCGGTCATTCCCTATTTCGGCTACGCCCGCCAGGACCGGAAGGACCAGCCGAGGGTTGCGATCAGCGCCAAGTTGATGGCCAACATGGTGTCGATGGCCGGAGCCGACCGGGTGCTCGCCATGGACTTCCATCAGCATCAGCTTCAGGGCTTCTTCGACCTGCCGGTCGATCACCTGTACGCGGCGCCGATCCTGGTCAATCACTACCGGCAGAAGGTCCTGCGCGATCCGGTCGTGGTGGCTCCCGACGTCGGTTCGGCCAAGATGGCCCGGGGCTTTGCCAAGCGGCTCAACGCCTCGCTAGCGATCATCGACAAGCGGCGTCCTTCGGCCAACGTGGCCGAGGTTCTCAATGTGGTCGGAGACGTTACCGGGAAAGACTGCCTCATCCCGGACGATATGATCGATACCGCCGGCACCATGGCGGAGGCGGTCAACGCGTTGAAGCGGCTGGGAGCCGGAGACGTGTATTGCTGTGCCACCCACGCCCTCCTCTCGGGGCCGGCCGTCGAGCGACTGATGGCCTCGCCGGTGAAGGAAGTGGCGGTGACCAACACGATCGCCATCCCGCGCGAGCGTGTGTTTGATCGACTGAAGGTGCTCTCGATCGCCGGCCTGCTGGCCAAGGCAATCGGATATACCCATAGCGATCAGTCGGTGAGCTCGTTGTTTGATTGAAAGGCTATCGGCTATCAGCTATCGGCTATCGGCAATTCTCGAGAAGCCCATAGCTTGCGGCTGATAGCTGATAGCTGATAGCTTCCGATAGCGAATAGTCGATAGCCAATAGCCTAGGATGTCTTATGGCCCAGCAAGCCAATCTTCAAGCCTCCACTCGCACCCAGACCGGCAAGGGAGCGGCGCGCACGCTACGGCGCCAGGGCAAGGTGCCCGGAGTGATTTACGGACACGGGCGGACCCCCGAGGCCGTCGTGATGGACACTCTGGCGCTGAACAAGATGCTGGTCGGCATCAGCGCCGCCACCACCGTCCTGGACGTCGAGGTCGATGGCCGCCCTCCGGTGAAGGCCCTGATCCGCGAGATCCAGCGCGACTCGCTGCGTCCCGCCGAAATCCTGCACCTCGACTTGTATGAGATTCAGGCGCACGAGCAGGTGACCCTGGAAGTGCCGGTACACCTGGTGGGTATTCCTGACGGCGTGCGCAATTTCGGCGGCGTGCTCGACCACTCGCTCCGCGAGCTGGAGATCGAGGTGCTCCCCGCCGACATCCCGGAGCACATCGAGCTGGACGTCACCGCGCTCACCATCGGGCACTCGCTCTTCGTGCGGGACATCACCCTTCAGAAGGGTCGGATCCTCAACGACCCCGACACCCCGGTCTGCACCGTGGTCGCGCCGCGGACCGAGGAAGCGCCCGCACCGGTGGAGGAGGCCGTGGTGGCCGAGCCGGAACTGATCCGGAAGCCGAAGGCCGAGGCTGAGGGCGAGGGCGAAGGCGAGGGCGAGGGTAAGGGTAAGCCTGAGGGTAAAGGCGAAGCCAAGCAGAAGGGGTGAGTCCTGCGCGCCATCGTTGGGCTGGGCAACCCCGGCCCGGAGTACTCCGAAACCCGGCACAACGCCGGGTTTCGCTTGGCGGACCACCTGATCGCGCGCTGGCGCATCGGCCCGCCGCGCCGCGGCGATCGCGCCCGAGTGGCGGAAGGCGCCTGGGAAGGTCATGCCATCCAGGTACTCAAGCCGCAGACCTACATGAACCGGAGCGGCGCAGCACTGGCGTCGCTTCGAGCCCACCCCGAGTTCGACCCCAGCCAGGACCTCTTGATCCTGGTGGATGACGTCGCGCTTCCCGTCGGCAAGTACCGCCTCCGAGGCGCCGGTTCCGCCGGCGGGCACAACGGCCTCAAGAGCGTCGAGGGCGCGCTCCAGCGGCAGGACTACGCCCGACTGCGTATCGGAGTCGGCCCGGTTCCGCCGGCGCTCGAGGATCTCTCCGATTTCGTGCTCGCCGAGTTCCTTCCCGAGGAGTCCGAGATCCTGTCCGCGCTGCTCGATCCCATGGCGGAAGCGGTTGAAAGCTGGCTGGAGAGCGGGATCGAGCAGGCGATGACTCGGTTCAACCGATGAGCTCCAATGCTCTCTTACCACGGAGGCACGAAGGAACACGAAGCCTCCCCCACCACATTCTTTGTTGTCTTTCTTCGTGTCCCTTCGTGCCCTTCGTGCCTCGGTGGTAAAAAGCCAGAGATCCCAGTGCTGAGACTAGGAATCGTGGGCCTTCCCAATGTTGGCAAGTCGACGTTGTTCAACGCGCTCACCTCAGCCAAGGCGCTGGTGGCGAATTATCCCTTTGCCACGATCGAGCCCAATACCGGGATCGTGCAGGTGCCCGATCCTCGGCTCGACGCGTTGACCACCATCGTGAGCCCCGAGCGCACCATCCCGGCGGTGGTGGAGTTCGTGGACATCGCGGGGCTGGTCAAAGGGGCCAGTGAAGGCGAAGGCCTGGGGAATCAGTTCCTGGCCAATATCCGCGAGGTGGACGCGATCGTTCACGTGGTCCGCTGCTTCGAGGATCCCGACGTGCAGCACGTCATGGGCTCGGTAGACTCGGTGCGGGATCGGGAGGTCATCAATATCGAGCTGGGCCTCGCCGATCTCGCGAGCGTGGAGAAGCGGCTGGACAAGACTGCGCGGGCCGCGAAGTCGGGAGATCCTCAATCGAAGGTGGAGCAGCGCGTCCTGGAGGCAGTGCGCGACGCGTTGGCGGCGGGTCGTGCCGCACGAGTGGTGGTGCCCAGCGAGGAAGAAGGCCCCGCCTACCGGTCCTTCAACCTGCTCACCTCCAAGCCGGTGCTGTACGCGGCCAACGTCGCGGAGCACGAGATCGCGGCCGGCAATCCTCAGGTCGACGCCCTCCACGCCGCGCTTCAGCGCGATCACGAAACAGCCGAGGTGGTCACCTTCTCAGCCAAGGTCGAGGCCGAGCTGGCGGAGCTGGCCCCGGAGGACCGTGGCGAATTTCTCCACTCTTTGGGGCTCACCGAGTCCGGCCTCGATCGCCTCGCCCACGCGGCCTATCACCTGCTGGGGCTCCAGAGCTACTTCACCGCCGGCGAAAAAGAAGTCCGGGCCTGGACCATCCATCGGGGGGACAAGGCTCCGGTCGCGGCCGGGGTGATCCACTCCGACTTCGAGAAGGGCTTTATCCGAGCGGAGACGGTGGGCTACGACGACTTCGTGAGGGTGGGCGGATGGAAGGCGGCGCGGGAGCAGGGTCTTGCCCGGGCCGAAGGCAAGGAATATGTCGTCCGGGACGGGGATGTCATGCTGTTTCGGTTCAGTACCTGATCCTCGGCTGATTCACCCGACGTTACTCAGGCGCTCTCGCCACCCGGCGGACAAGGCGTCACACCGCGCCAGGCCTCGGGCTTCCTCGTGGTTGTCGTTTCGATGGCGCATGGCCAGCGCGGCACGCCGTACGCTCCACTCGGGATGGGGGCGATCGGCCAGTCGAATCGGCTGGCCGGCCTCGAGCAGTCCCTCCTGCAGCACCCGCAGATACCACCCGCTCCGGCCATTGCGGTGCACCACCGCGATCATGTCGCGCACTTGATGCCGCCGCGCGAGCGTGCCGCAGGGCTGGCGGGGATGGGAGACTTGGAGCCTTGCCTCGCCGATCTCGAGCACGTCTCCGATGCAGGCGGATTCCTCGGTCATCCCGGACACGGTGAGATTTTCCCCGAAAGCGCCGGGCCCCACGTCGCTCCGGCCCCACTCCGCCCGCCAGAGCGGATAATGGGTGCCGGCGTACATCAGGATCGCTTGATCGGGGCCACCGTGAACCTTGGTGTCGGCCACGGCGTCGCCCCGAAGCCCGAGCACGCCGGCCCACACCGGACCTGCCACCGGCTCCTTCCAGATAGCGCTGGTGAAGGCGCGCTCCATCGGGTCCGGGGCGTGGGGGGTCCCGACGGTGCGCGGAGTGCCGAGTTGAATGGAGAGGAGGTGCATGATCGGAAATATATGCCAGCCTGGCCGGAGGCCCCCCTGCTCCGCTATATTGCCCCGCTCACAATTCATCCTCCCCGGCGCCCACACCAGGCCCGGGGCGACTCAGACCGAAGGAAGGTGTCATGGCCCGTCAGTACGAGGTGGTCTATATCTTCGACAGTGCGCTCGAAGAGGCCGCCATCAATGAGCGCCTCGCGCGCTTTCACTCCCTCATCCAGCAACCCGGTGTCGAAGCACCCCAGATAAGCCACTGGGGCAAGCGGACGCTCGCCTATCCCATCAAGAAGCACGAGACCGGCTACTACGTCATCGCCAAGTTCGATGCCGAGGCCACGGCGCTGCCTGAATTCGAACGTGCGATCAAGCTGGACGAAGGCGTGCTCCGGTTCCTGGTTGTGGTGAACGAGGGTGCCCAGCCGGTCCCGGTCACCGCCAGCAAGAGTGAAGAGGAGGACGAGGAATGAGGCGGCCTCAGAAGACCTGCGCCATCTGCGAGTCGGGCGTGCGGGTGGTGGATTTCAAGGACGAGCGCACCCTCTCACGCTTCCTGACCGAGCGGGGCAAGATCCTGCCCAGCCGGCTCTCCGGCACCTGCGCCCGGCATCAGCGGCAGCTCAGCACCGCCATCAAGCGAGCCCGCCAGCTCGCGTTGTTGCCGTACATCAAGGGGTTCGTAGGCTGAGTCCACACGGAAAGACCGGAAGCCGGGCGGATGGACAGGCTGGTTGGCCGGCAGTGCTGTTGTTTGCTGCCTACCTCTTGGTGGCCCCACCGGTCTTCTTGCTGGGGCCGCTGGTCGGGCTGCTGTTGCTCTCTCGGCCGGGAACGCTGCGCGAATGGGCGTGGCTGGCCGGTCTCGCCGCCTGGTCGGCCGTCTGGCTGATGCACGGCGGCGGGTTGGGGTCCCAGGTGGCCCGGGCCGGGAGCGTCTTGGTCACCGGCGCCTTCGTGACCCTTACGTTGTGGCGGCCCTCGTGGCGCTTTTCCCGGGCACTGGTCGCCACCGGCGTTGCCGCCGCGGCCCTGGCTGCATGGATGTGGCACTTCGGTATCGGATGGGGAACGCTTCGGAGCGCGGTGGGCGTCGAACTCACGCCCCTTCGAGACGCCCTTCGGACCCAGTGGGCCGAGCGAGGAACCTCCAAGGAGTTGTTGGATCAGATGTCCGCCATGCTGGACACGGTGTCCACTCTCTACCCCGCCCTTCTGGTGTTGGCGGCGATCGGCGGGCTGCGGCTGGCCTGGGCCTGGTACCATCGAATTTCGGCGCGCCCGCTCGGCACGCCGCAGGCACCCTTCCCTGCCTTCGACTTCAGTGACCAACTGGTCTGGGGGTGGGTCCTTGGTCTGGCGTTGTATCTCCAACCGGTTTCCGAAGTCTGGCGGTTGGCAGGAGCCAATCTGATGCTGGTGTGGGCAGTACTCTATGCGATTCGGGGACTCGCGGTCTTCGCCACCGGGGCCGCCAAAGTGCCCACCTCGGTCATGGCGGTGCTCACCCTGATCGCGATGTTTCTGTTGCCGTTCGTCGTAGGCGGGCTGACGCTGCTCGGCCTCGCAGACACCTGGCTAGATTTCCGGCGTCGGCTCGCGACGCCGGCCACCGGAGGCTGATTCATGATGGAAGTGATCCTGCGGGAAGACGTGCGAACCCTGGGGAAGGCGGGTGAGCTGGTGCGGGTGAAGCCGGGCTATGCCCGGAACTACCTTCTGCCCCAGGGACTGGCCTTCGAGGCCACCGAGGGCAACAAGAAGCGGATCGCCGCGGAGAGCAAGGCGAAGACGACGCGGGGCCAGGCCGAGCGGACCGAGGCCGAGCGGGTAGCGGCTACGCTCAACGGGGTCACCGTCACGCTGTCGGGCAAGGCCGGTGAGGAAGGCAAGCTGTTCGGATCGATCACGCCGCAGGACATCGCCGACGCGTTGGCCCGCGAAGGGCACACGGTCGACAAGCGCCGGATCGAGCTGGAGCATCCCATCAAGACCCTGGGCCATCACACGGTGAGCGTCAGGGTACACCCCGAGGTCCATGCGGAGCTACGCGTCTCGGTCGTCGCGGAGTGACGCTCGGCTCATGAGCGTCGGCATCGCCTATGTCGACGGTCCCCGGCTGGCGCGCTCGCTTTTCGCTGCTGCCGACTGGGTAGCGGCGGGGCGAGACGAGATCAACCGGATCAACGTTTTCCCGGTCCCCGACGGCGATACCGGTACCAACTTCAGCTTGACGCTCCGCTCCGTCGCCGACGCCCTCCGGGCGCTCGGCGACGCGCCGCTTCCGGAGACCGCCAACACCATGGCCCGGGCGGCGGTGCTGGGGGCTCGGGGAAATTCGGGCATGATGCTGGCCCATTTTCTCCTCGGCTTCGCCGAAGCGCTGGGAGACCGGAAAACCGCCACCGCCACCGACGTCGCCGCCGCGGTGCGCCGTGGCTCGGATCGGCTCTACGAATCGCTGGACGACCCCCGCGAGGGAACCATCCTCACGGTCGCGAGGGAAGCCGCCGCCGCCGCGGAGCGGGCAGCTGCCGAATCGGCCGACGTCGGCGAGTTCATGCGCCGGCTGCTCGAGGAAGGAGAGATCGCCCTCGCCCGAACCCCGGAGTTGCTGGCGGTGCTGAAGGAAGCCGGCGTGGTTGACGCCGGGGGCAAGGGCTTCGTTCGTATGCTGGAAGGAGTGGTCCGCTACATCGAGGGCGATCCGATTCTCCCGGTGGCCGATTCCGGGGTTGACTTCGTGGCCGCGATTCCGGCGGCCCAGATCGAGGTCGCCGCCGAGCGAGACTTTCAGTACTGCACCGAGGTGCTGGTGCGGGGTGAGCACCTTCCCGCGGCCAATGAAGTCCGCAGCGCGATGCATCTCTTCGGCGGCTCGGTGGTGGTCGCGGTGATGGCGGACATCCTCAAGATTCATGTGCACACCGACAGCCCCGAGGCCGTCTTTAGCTATGCGACCCGGTGGGGCCGGGTCGAGACCACCAAGGCCGATGACATGCGGGTGCAGCATCGCCGCCTGTCGCACACCGAGCGTCGGCCCGTGGCTGTGGTAACCGACAGCTCGGCCGACCTCGCGGATCAGGTGCTCGATCGCCATCGGATCGCCCTGGTTCCCCTCCAGGTGGTCTTCGGCGACAGGACCTTCCGCGACCGGGTGGAGCTCAAGCCGGAGGAGTTTTACCGGCGAATGCGGGAGGCTCGGGATCTGCCCACCACCTCCCAACCCACCCCGGCCGACTTCGTCCGGGTGCTGCGCGATGCCCGCGCCGAGGCCGACGAGGTGGTCGCCGTGCTTCTGGCTTCGGCCTTGTCCGGCACCTTCGCCTCGGCCCAGGCGGCGGTGAAGGCGGCGGGACTCACCGGTGTCCGCCTGGTGGACAGCAGATCGGCCTCTCTAGGGGTCGGAATGCTGGCCTTGCGCGGAGCGGAGCTGGCCGAATCGGGGTGGCCCGGGGCGGCGATTGCCGGCGAGCTGGAGCGGCTGCGAGCCCAATGCCGGCATGCTGCTCACCGTCGACCGGTACGACAATCTGCTCCGGTCGGGCCGGGTGTCTCGGGGGAAGGCGTGGATCGCCGGGATGCTGGACGTGAAGCCGATCCTCTCGCTCGACGCCGGCGGGAGGGTGATTCCGCTGGACCGGGTGCGCGGACGGGAGAACCTGATTCCCCGGGTGCTGGCCCTGCTGGAGAAGCGGCTCACGCCGCGGCCCCACGTGGTCCGATTCGGAGTGGCCCATGTCGAGGCGCCGGAGATCGCCGAGCGGGTACGCACCGCATTGGTGGCGGCCTACCGGCCACGGGATTGTTTCGTCACCCTGGCCACCGGGGTGCTCGCGACTCACGTGGGCGCCGGAGCCTGGGCCATATTTTATCAAGTCGAGGATGGCACCCCCGCCCGCCCCGACGGCACTGCCGCGGGGGCACAGGGATGAGGATTCATGCGGGCAAGGAACGGCCGGTGACGACGCCTCCCGAGGCGCTCCGCCTGGCCCTGGACGCCATACAGGACTTGAAGGGCAATCAACTCGTGGTACTCGATTTGCGGGGACTCACCGACGCCACCGACTATTTCGTGATCGCATCCGGCACCTCGGATGCACATGTTCGGGGCATCGCCGAATCGGTCATCGAGAAGCTGGATCGACGAGGCCACCACACCCACCACGTGGAAGGCCTCACCAGCGGACGATGGGTGCTCCTGGACTTCGTCGATTTCGTGATCCACTTGTTCCATCCGGAGACTCGGTCGTTCTATCAGCTGGAGCGTCTCTGGGATGATGCACCGGAACTGCTGATTGGTTCTACTTAGGGAAGCGCTCGTCATTCCGAGCGCGGCAGGTGGTGGTAGTGCACAAGCTCTTAACTGAGGTTCCCATGGTTCGACGCACCGCGCCGGCGTTGCTCCTGCTGCTCCTGGGACTGCCGGGTCTGGTCTCTGCGCAGTACTTCGGTCGAAACAAGGTCCAGTACACCAACTTCCATTTCAAGGTCATCCAGACCGAGCACTTCGACGTGTACTTCTACGAGCGGGAGCGGGTGGCGTCGATGGATGCCGCTCGGATGGCCGAGCGCTCCTACGCCCGCCTCTCCAAGGTGCTGAACCACGAGTTCCGCGAGCGGAAGCCGATCATTCTGTACGCGTCGCACTCCGACTTCATGCAGACCAACGCAACCGAGGTCGGGGGTGAAGGCACCGGCGGCGTCACCGACTTCGCCCGCAATCGCGCGGTGATGCCCTTCAGTGGTTCCTACGCCGACTTCGAGCACGTGCTCACCCACGAGATGGCGCACCAGTTCCAGTACGACGTCTGGTCTCGCGGCCGCGCCGGCGCCGGCATCGCCACCCTGATCGCGATCGCACCGCCGCTCTGGTTCGCGGAAGGCATGGCGGAATATCTCTCGTTGGGTCCGATCAACGCCGAGACCGCGATGTGGCTGCGCGACGCCGCGCTGGAAGGAGACCTCCCCAGCATCGAGCAGATGACGGTCGACCCGTACAAGTATTTCCCTTACCGCTTTGGCCATGCGCTCTGGTCCTATATCGGGGAGCGCTGGGGTGATGAGGCGGTGGGCGCCATCCTCAAGGCCACCCTTGCGGGCGGGGTCGAGGCGGCATTCCGCCGGACCGTGGGACTGACCCTGCCTCAGTTGTCAGACCAGTGGCGCGACGCGGTGCAGAAGCGCTACCTCCCGGAGATCGGTGCCCGAGCCAGAGCTCGGGCGGTGGCCAGTGAGCTGTTGACCGAGAAACGCAGTGACGGCACCCTGCACCTTGCGCCCGCGCTCTCGCCCGACGGGTCCCAGGTCGCCTACTTCAGCGAAAAGGACTTCTACTCGGTCGATCTCTTTCTGGCCGACGGCTCCACCGGCAAGGTCGAGCGGCGGATCCTCAAGTCGGGGATCAGCAGCAACTACGAGACCTACCGCTTCATCAACTCGCAGGCGAACTGGTCGCCCGATGGGAAGTTCCTCGCCTTTGCGGCCAAACGGGGGCCCCGCGACGACATCATCATCGTCGACGTGAAGCGCAACAAGGAGGTCAAGCGGATTCAGCTGAAGTTGAGCGGGGTCATCACGCCGTCGTGGAGTCCCGACGGGAAGCAGTTGGTGTTCACCGGGTACGACGGCGGTCTCAGCGACCTCTTTATCGTGAACCGCGACGGCAGCGGCCTGCGCCGGCTCACCGAGGACAAGTACGCCGATCTCCACCCGGTCTGGTCGCCCGACGGCACGAGCATCGCCTTCGCGACCGATCGCGGCCCGGCAACCGACTTCAAGGATCTGTCGATCGGAAACTTCCGGATCGCGCTCTACGATTTGACCTCGGGAACCGTCCAGCCGCTGGAGCAGATGGACCAGGGGAAGAACGTGAGTCCGCAATGGGGCCCGGACGGCGGTTCCATCGCCTTCGTCTCGGATCGGAACGGGGTCAGCAACGTGTACCTCTACGATCTCGCGGACAAAGGGGTCTACCAGCTCACCGACTTCTATACCGGCGCCCAGGGCATCACGCCGCTGTCACCGGTCCTTTCCTGGGCCCAGCAGGCCGACCGCCTGGCCTTCGTGTACTTCGAGGATGGCAAGTACGACGTGTACACCATTGCCAACCCTCGTGCCCTCAAGCGGGGACGGTATCAGCCCCAAGCAGTGGACAGCATCGGAATCCTGGCCCGGGTGGCCACGCCGCCGATCGATACTACCCGCACCCTCCAGGCCAGCAAGGAGGTGCGCGCGCAGCTCGGCGAAGGCGGGTCGATTTACCGGACTCCCCAGGGCTTCCGCACCTCCAGCGATGTTGCCCGGACCGGCGATACCACCCAACTGTCGCAACCGGTGTCGATCGCGGCCCTGCTGGACTCGGCCAAATACAGCCTGCCCGACACCAGCGAGTTCACGCTCAAGGACTACCGGGTACGGTTTTCCCCCGACTACGTGGCCCGCCCATCGATCGGCTACGCCCGCGATAACTTCGGCCGGGGCTTCTTTGGGGGCTCGGCCATTTCGCTGAGCGACATCCTGGGCAACCACCAGATGATCTTTGCCGGCTACGTCAACGGCCGCATCAGCGAGGCCCAGATTCTGGCGGCATACGCCAACTTGAGCCGGAGGATCAACTGGGTCGCGGGGCTATCGCAGGATCCCTATTACTTCCTCGAGCCCAGCCAGATCGAGGTCGGCACCCCGTCCGCGTCGGAGAACACGTTCATCACCAACATCCGGCGGCTGGTGGTGCGGTCCGCGTTCGGCTCGGCCTATTATCCCGTCAGCCGGTTCCAGCGCATCGAGACCGGCATCCGTTTCGCCAACGTGGACGACGCGATCCTCCAGATCAAGGAGCCCTACGACCCGATCTCGGGCGTCGCGACTGCCGATGCCTTCCTGGAGACCGAGAACCTGGCGGGGGTGAACTACCTTCAGCCGTCCACCGCCCTGGTTTTCGACAATTCGCTGTTCGGCTACGTGGGACCGTTCTACGGCCGGCGCTACCGGGTGGAGTTTGCCCAGACACTCGGCGACTGGCGCTTCTCCCAGGTGACCGCCGACTACCGTCGCTACGACCGGGTACTGGGTCCTATCGTGATAGCGTCCAGGGTGCTGTACTTCGGGCGGATCGGCCGCGACGCCCGTGAGTTCCGGATCTTTGCCGGAAGCACCGACCTGATCCGGGGAAACACCTCCGGCTCCTACCGGCGGAATGAATGCCTCAGCGCGAACGATCCCTCCTCCGAGACCGGCTGCGCCGAGCTCGACCGCCTGGTGGGAACCCAGATCGGCATCGGCTCGCTGGAGCTGCGCTTCCCCATCCTGAATCCTTCGTTCGGCGTACCGGCGGCGGTCCCGCCCCTGGAGGCGGCGATCTTCTACGACATCGGATTGGCGTGGGATGATCTGAGCACCTTGAAGTGGCGGCGCGAGGCGGGCGACGATCCCATCCGGGTGCGGACCCCGCTCAAGACCCTGGGCTTCTCGCTCCGCACCAACCTCTTCGGGTTTGCGGTCGCCCGGCTGGACTACTCGATCCCGCAGGAGCGCAAGGCAGTGAAGGGGCTTTGGACCTTTAGCCTGGGACCGACCTTCTAAGGGTGGAGGGTGAAGGGTGAGGAGGTGAAGCCGCGTTTTCACCCTTCACCCGTTCACCCTTCACCTCCCTGGCCCATAGCTCTTCTGACTCCTCTTTGGCTATCTTTCCACTGTGAAACAACTTCCTGTCCTCCTCCTCATCTCGGTGGGCGCGTTGTCGTGCGGCCGGGAGTCGGAGCTCGCCCTGGGCGACCTCCCTCCAGGCGGCCGTGGCGTCCCTACCGCGACGGTGCTGCGGATCCCGAACGACGGAGGCGTGCCCCTGCTCTACCGGGTGCCCACGCTCGAGCTGTCGGCTTGGAAAACCGAGGACAAACTCCCCCCCTTACACCGAACCATCGGAGCCGATCCCGAGCAGGGGATGGTCTTCATTCAGGACCGGAAACGCAACGTCGTGGCGCTCGACCTGGAAACCCGCCGGGTACGCTCCTACCTCGAGCAAGTGCGCCAAGCCGCCCTGGGCCCCGACGGCGCCCTCTATGCCGTGGACACCGGCAGCGTCATCACCCGGTTCGTGCGCCGGGCACCGCTGCGTTTCCGCTCGAAGCTCCAGGGTACCCCCACCGAGCTTCACGGCACCATGGGCGGAAGCCTCATCGCTTGGCTGGGCGGCAAGAAACCGGCCCTCGAGCTGCTGGGCTCGGACCAAGCACCAGCCTCGCTGCCGGTGCCCGGGGGAAAGATCGCCGCCAGCCTCTGGGGCGACCTTGTCGCGGTGGCTGCCGACAGTGCAGTGGTGATCTACGAGACTCAAGGGAAGAAAGAGCATCGCTCGATTCCGGTCACGGGACACGCCCGTGCGGTCCTCTTTTCGCCCTCGGGTCACCGGCTGTACGTGGCGAGGGAAACCGACGAGCTGCTGGTGATCGATCGCTTCAGCGGGACGGAGTTGGGCGAGATCGAGCTGCCGGGCATCCCGTCCGAGCTGCGGCAGGATCTCTACGGCCAGTGGCTGCTGGCTCGTCCCGAGGTGGGCGATTCGGTGTGGGTCATCGACGTCGGCAGCGCGCGCTATGCCGGCGTTGCCGCGGCCGCGTGGGAAGATGATTTGCCTGCCCTGGTGGCGCCCAACACCATGCTCACTCGGCGGGGCGGCGACCTGGTCGCCCTGGACCTCGGCACCAAGGGCTTCCCCCAACGGGGTCGGGTGGAGGGTGGCGCCGCCGACCGCTGGCTCCCCCTGGCCTGGCATCCGGGGCAGGAGAGCGAGCCCACCGTCGAAGCCGATTCGGCCGCCCTGGCTTCGGCCGATAGCGCGGCTCCGGGAGCGACGGTCTTCCTTCAGGTGAGCAGCTCCCAGAATCCCGCCTGGGCCAACGAGCTGTCCCAGAAGCTGCGCGGCGCCGGACTCCCGGCTTCGGTACTCGAGCCGAAGCGCAGCGACGAGGCCTTCCGCGTGGTGCTCGGCCCTTACGCCACCCGCGAGCAGGCGGAATCGACCGGCCGGAAGATCGGCATGCCGTCCTTCATCGTCACGGCACAGTAGCACCACCCGTTCCACGCCCTAAGACAGGAACGCCCATGAAGCTGACCCGGCTGGAGCTCTCCGGCTTCAAGTCCTTCGCGGATACCGTCGATCTCACCTTCGAGCAGGGCGTCACCGCCATCGTGGGGCCCAACGGCTGCGGTAAGTCGAACGTCTCCGACGCGGTTCGCTGGGTGTTGGGGGAGCAGTCGGCCCGTCTGCTCCGTGGCGGCAAGATGGAGGACGTGATCTTTCAGGGAGCCGCCGCGCGCCGTCCGGTCAACGTGACCGAGGTATCGCTGTACTTCGACAACACCGACGGTGACCTGCCGATCGCCTACCGCGAAGTGGTGGTGACCCGCCGGCTCTCCCGCTCCGGCCAAAGCGACTACCTGCTCAACGGCTCTCCGGTCCGCCTGCGGGACATCCAGGATCTTCTCCGGGGCACGGGCCTTGGCAGCGACGCCGGTGTGGTGATCGAGGCCAAGATGATCGACCTGCTCCTGTCCGACCGGGCCGATGAGCGCCGTTCCCTGTTCGAGGAGGCCGCGGGGATCGGGCTCTACCGCGATCGCAAGCACAGCACCGAGCGGCGGCTGGAGGAGACCGCGGTCGACCTCCAGCGGGTGGAAGACTTGATAGCCGAAGTACAGTCCCAGATCCGGAGTCTGGCGCGCCAGCGGGGAAAGGCCGAGCGCCACGGCAAGCTCACCGAGGAGAAGTACGCGGTCCAGCTCACCCTTGCTCGGCGTCTGCTGGACCGTCTTGCCGAAGAGGCGGCCGGCATGGAGGCCCGCTACGCCGATCTGGGCGAGCTGCTGCCCGCCTCGCGTCGACGGCTGATCGAATCGGAGCGGAAACGGGAGGAAGCCGCCCGCGCGCGCACCGCCGCGGAGTCACAGCGCGCAGACATTGCCGCCCGGCTGGCCGGTGTGCGGGTCGAGCTGGGCAAACTGGATGGAGATCTTGCGGTCGCGGCCGAACGGGTGGCCAACGCCGGCGCCCGCCGGCTGCGGGCCGCGGAGGAGAGAACCCACCTCGAGCTCCGGGCACAGCAGGCCCTAACCGATCAGGATGGCGCGACCGCCGACCGCGACGCGGCATCGGAGGAACACCAGCAGATCCGTGCCGAGCTGGATGGACGAGCCGCCGCCGAAGATCAGGTGCGGCGCCGCCTGGCCGAGCAGCGCGGATTGGTGCGGCAGCGGGAGCAGGAGCTCCAGGATCGGGCCCAGACGCTGCGCTCGTTGGAGGGTGAGCGCGCCGCGCTCGAAGGTGAGCTGGCGGCATTGCGGGAACGCGTGACCCAAGCCGCGTCTCACCAGTCCAGCCTCAGGGTCGAGTTGTCCAGTGCGGAGCGCCGCCGCGACCATGCCGTGGAACGCGCGGGATTTCTCGGCCACGAAGCCAAGCGATCGGCCTCGGAGGCGGAGCGCGCGCGACATCTGGTGGCGGAGACCCGGGAGCGCGAGGCCATGACCCGAGCCGACCGGCGGCAGGCGGAGGAAGCGCTGGCACAGCTCGCGGCGCGCCGGCATGCCCTGGAGGAGCTGGAGCGCGACCGGGTGGGGCTCGCCCCTGCTGCCTCGGCGCTGCTCGCCGCGCGCGAGCGATTCAACGGCGGCGTGCTGGGACCGCTGAGCGACTTCGTGAGCACCGGGCGGGACCACGCCGAGCTGGCCGAACGATTGCTGGGCGACTGGATGCACGCCGTGCTGGTGCGGGACCGGGAGACCGTTCGCGCGGTGCAGGCCTGGCATGGCGAGCAGCAACCCGGCGCGCTGGTGTTGCTGCCGCTCGACCCCGGCCCGCTCACCGCCTCCGAGGAGATGCCGCTCGACGACCGCTTACGAGCCGAAGCGCCAGCGATCGGCTGGGTCCGGGCCGCCCTCGCCGGCTCCGAAGTGCTGGATGCGTCGGGACTGGTCCTGCGCCGGGCGAGCGGCGCCATCTTCCTCTCGGGAGCAGGCGCTCCCACCGGGCCGCTCCGGCGTCGCGCCGAGCTGGCCTCGCTGATCCAGGAGGTCGCCCGAGCCGAGGAGACCGTCGCCGCGGCCGCCGCGGTGGTCGACGCGACGATCGAGCACCTGGCCGGGCTGGAGCGCTCCCTGGCCGCCGCCACGGCGGCGGCGGAGCAGGCCCGAGAGGCGGAACGCCAGGCGGCCACTGTGCGGGAGGACGTTCTGCGCCTGGTGGCGAATCTCGCCCGGGAGGCCGCCGACTCGGAGATTCAGCTCACCCGGGTTACTGACCGCCTCACCGCCGCCGATAAGCGCATGCGTGAGATCGATGCCGAGCTGGTGGCCGGCGAATTGGCCCGCGGCCGGCTGGACGAGGAGTTGGGTGCCGGTCGCGCGCTCCTGGGTGAACTGGAAAGCGAGCAGGAGGTCGCTCGGGAGCAGCGGGTCCACTGGCAAGTGCGAGAAGCCCAGGTTGCCGGCGGCCTTCATTCGGCGGAGGAACGTCTCGGGCGCGCGGCCGAGATGCGCGCGGAAGCCGAAGCCGGCGCGAAAGTGCTGAGCCAGGAGCTTACCCAGTTGGAGACCGACACGGCCGCACTCATCAAGCAGCAGGCCGAGTGGCGGGAGATGCGGGCCGAGAGGAAGGTGGCCCAGCACGAGCTGGAGGCGGCCAGCGCCGACGCGGAGGGTGGGTTGGCGGTCGCGGAGGCGACCCTCGCCACCGCAGAGCGCGAGGTGGCGGAGACCCGCCAGGCGGTAGACGCGGCGACCGAGGAGAGTCACACCCTTCAGGTCCGGCTCACCGAGACCGCGGGCTCGCGGCGAAGCATCCTCGAGCGGG
Organism: uncultured Gemmatimonadales bacterium; assembly: GCA_963812755.1. GTDB lineage: Bacteria > Gemmatimonadota > Gemmatimonadetes > Gemmatimonadales > GWC2-71-9 > CAVVWJ01. The sequence continues at coordinate 97,757 of CAWEWK010000010.1, forward strand.
TGGAGGCGGAATGGAAGCGACCGTTCGAGCAGCTGATGGAGGGCGCTTCCCTGCTCGACCTCGACCTGGAGACCCTGGAGGCCGAATCGGCCCGCATCGTGGCCGCGCTGGACGCGATCGGACCGGTGAACCCTTTGGCGGTCGAGGAGCACGCGGAAGAAGTAAAGCGGCACGAGTTTCTTACCTCTCAGCGCGACGACCTGGTCGGAGCCCGGCAGGCCCTGATCCAGGCGATCCGCGAAATCGACGGTACGGCCCGGACCATGTTTGTGGAGACCTTCACGGCGGTGCAGGCGAACTTCGCCAAGGTGTTCCACACCCTGTTCGGCGGCGGCGAGTGTGAGCTGCGCCTGGCCAACCCCGACGATCCGCTGGAGAGCGAGATCGACATTCACGCGGCGCCCCGGGGCAAGCGGACCCAGCGGATTCATCTGCTCTCCTCCGGCGAGCGCACCCTGGTGGCGGTCTCGCTGCTCTTCAGCATCTATCTCACCAAGCCCAGTCCGTTCTGTCTGATGGACGAGGTGGACGCGCCGCTGGACGATGCCAACGTCGGCCGCTTTACCCGGCTGTTGGACGAGTTCAAGAGCGACACCCAGTTCCTGGTCATCACCCACAATCCGCGGACCATGCAGGCCGCGGACGCGGTGTACGGGGTCACTATGCAGGAGCCGGGGGTGTCGACGATCGTGGGCGTGCGGTTGGGGGAGAGAGAGCATGTGTGAGTGGTGGCGATGAGCGGAGCGATTGAATGCTGATCGTGATGCGGCATGGAGCGCCGGAAGACGACATCCAACGCGTCGTCGCCGTCATCGAGGAGATGGGCTACCAGGCCCGTCCGATGCCGGGGAAGCAACGGGTGACGGTGGGTCTGGTGGGGAACGACGGCAGAGTGGATGGCTCCCGCTTGGCGGCCTTGCCAGGCGTGCAGGAAATCATCCACGTCACCAAGCCCTACAAGCAGGTGTCTCGGGAGTGGAAGGCCGAGTCCACCATCATCCGGCTCCCGGGTGGGCTCACGGTCGGCGGCGACGAGGTGGTCGTCATGGCCGGACCCTGCTCGGTCGAGAGCGAGCGGCAGATCATCACGGCCGCACGGGCAGTGCGCGAAGCCGGCGCCACGGTATTGCGAGCCGGCGCGTTCAAGCCCAGGAGCTCGCCGTATTCATTTCAGGGGCTGGGCCGTCCGGGGCTCGATCTGCTCGCCCGGGCCAGGGAAGAAACCGGTCTCCTGATTGTGACCGAGGCCATGGACGCGGAAGGACTCGATCAGGTGGCCGAAGTGGCCGACATCATCCAGATCGGGGCCCGGAACATGCAGAACTACTCGCTGCTCAAACGAGCCGGTCGCGCCGGGAAGCCGGTGCTGCTGAAGCGAGGACTTTCGGCCACGATTCAGGAACTCCTGCTGTCGGCGGAGTATCTGCTGGCGGAGGGTAATTCTCAGGTGATGCTGTGTGAGCGCGGCGTCCGGGGCTTCGATCCCGCCACCCGCAATCTGTTCGATCTCAGCGCCATCCCGGTGGTCCATGGACTGTCGCATCTGCCCATTGTGGCCGATCCCAGCCACGGTACCGGCCACCGCGACATGGTGACTTCAATGGCCCGGGCCGCGGTGGCCGCGGGCGCCGACGGCCTCCTGGTCGAGGTGCACCCCAACCCCGATCGGGCCCTCTCCGACGGCGCGCAGAGTCTCTACCCCGAGCAGTTCGAGCGCATGATGAAGGAGGCGCGGCTCATCGCCGAAGCCATCGGGCGGCGGGTGGCCGAGCCGGCGGAGGTTCGCGGATGAGGTGGCAGGTACTGTTACTCGGTCTGTTGCTGGCCCCGCCCTTGAGCGCGCAGAACGCCCAATCGATCATAGGGCGCTCCGCGAGAGTCTATCGCTCGCTCAGCAGCATGCGAGCCGATTTCGTGCAGTTGATCGACAACCCGATGATCGACAGCTCGGAGAGTCGAGGAACGCTGGTCCAGACGGGCCCCGATAAGTTCGCCATGCGGTTCACCGAGCCTCCCGGTGAAGCCATCGTGATCGACGGGAAGCACGTGTGGGTCTACACCCCGAGCACCGTGCCGGGACAGGTCATACGGCTTGCCGTACCCAGCGGAGGCCCGGTCTACGGCTACAACATCCTGGCCTGGTTGCTGGATCGTCCGGCCGAGCGCTATCAGACTTCCTTGCTGAAAAGCGAGGAGCTCAACGGTCGCATGATGGACGTTGTGGAGCTGGTGCCCGCGGTTCCCGATCTTCCGTTCGAGAGGGCCATCCTCTGGCTGGACCGGGAGGACGGCCTGCCCCGCCGGCTGGAAATCACCGAGCGCGGCGGCGCCATCCGGACCCTGAGCCTCTCGCGCCTGCGGGTAAACCAACCGGTTCCGGACAAGGCCTTCACCTTCGAGGTGCCCGCCGGGGTACGGGTAGTGGATCAGTGAGCTCGCGCCGCCGGAGACGCCATGCCCAGTAGCGCCTGGGGTGTCGGGGTGCCCTGGAGCAGCTGCACCGCCCGCTGCACCTGAGGATCCCCCGCCACTCGGCGCCGGCGTTCCGCGGTCGGTCCGAAGACGTAGCGGGCGATCTCGTATCCCAGCTGTTCCTGCACCACGCGCCCTCCGCCCGCAAAGACGCTGTCGGGAATGACCAGGCCGCGAGCCTGGAGCCGGTGCTGGATCTCGGTCCGCATTTCCACGGTGACCTCGAAGTCCTCCGCAGTGATTCTCCGGTTGCGGCGCAGCTCGAAGGCATAGGCATTGATAGCGTCGCGGAAGACCGCGATCTGGGGTCCCACCGCCTGGGCGAACGCCGCCTCCGCGGTGGAGAGCGTGTCGGGACGAAGAATCACGTCGGGGACCAGCCCGTTGCCGGCATTGAGCGGTCGCCCGCCGTCGGACCGAAAGTCGGCCCGCCGGCCCTCGACATGATCGGCCCCCATCACGCTGTCCAGCAGCGCGCCCTGGATCGAGCGGCCGCTGGGAGTGAACCACCGGGCGGTGGTCATCCGTAGCGCCAGATCCGCACCCAACGGAAAGACAGTCTGCACGATCCCCTTCCCGTAGGTGGTGTCCCCCACCAAGAGTGCCCGGTCGTGATCCTGCAGCGCACCCGCAATGATCTCCGCGGCGCTGGCGGTTCCCTCGTTGACCAGGATTACGATGGGGAGGTTGCGCCAGCGCTGGGGCCGGTAGTCGCCCCAACGGTGGTTGTCCCCCGGCGCGCGACCCCGGCTCACCAGGATCTCCTGCATGGGATCGAGGAAGAGATCGGCCGTTCGGACCGCCTCGTCTCTCAAGCCCCCTGGGTTGGAGCGCACGTCGAGCACCAGCGACCGCATGCCGGCGGTGATCAGCCGGGTCACTTCCTGTTCCAGCTCCTCGGCGGCATTCTCCCGCACCATGCTCATGCTGAGGTATCCGACACCTTCCCGCAGAAGAATGCCGGGCGGTACCGCGCGCTGGTGAATCCGTTCCCGCACCAACTGGAAGCGCAACGGCTCGGAAGCTCCCTCCCGTCGCAGCGCGAGGTCGATGGGGCTCCCCACCTCACCACGGAGGGCCTGCACTGCCTGGTCGAGGGTCCAGTCTGCGGCGGATTTTCCGTTCACTTCGACGAGCAGATCTCCGGTCCGGATCCCCGCCCGCTCCGCCGGGGTCCCCTGCATGGGGGAGACCACGGTGATCCAGCCATTCCGGGCATCGACCTGAAGACCGATGCCGACGTAGTCACCTGTGGTCCGCTCCAGATGCTTCTGCCAATCCTTGCCCATCAACAGCGCCGCGTACGGGTCGTGCAGCTCCTTCAGCATTCCCTGGCTGGCGCGAAGGTAGAGGTCCGCCTCGGCCAAAGAGTCCACGTGATAATCCCGCACGTGCGCCAGCACCTTCTCGAAGAGACGAGCCTGCTGGTAGACGTCATTTCCGAGGCCCGCCCGCTGTTGGAGGAACCATCCCCCCGTGAAGCAGGCAACGAGCGTGATCAACAACGGAGCGGTGAAGCGTCGATGCATGGGAGAGAGCCTCGGTAGGGGCACGTTACTCTCTAAGGGAATTCCGGGGGAAAAGTTTCGAAAATCTACTCTCGCAACGCCTTTTCTACTTCGTCCGCTGCCGAGGGATTGAGTCCCGCCTCCCGTGCCAATTGGAGCGCGGCCAGTCCCAACCACCGATACAGCTCCCGGTCGTCCGGTCCGAGGGCCGCCAGATGAGCCCGAATCGTTCGCACGTCCCCTCGCCGCACCGGCCCGGTGAGCGCGGCGGCGGGACCCAGCTCCAGGTTGGCCACCGCCCCGCGGAGCAGCGGGAGGAACATTCTTGACGATGCCGGTGCCGGAATTCCGGCGGACTGCGCCAAGCGTTGGGCCAACCCGGCCAAGGCAACAGTGTAGTTTGCCGCCGCCACCGCACCGGCATGGTAGGCCGGTTTGGCTCCCGGAGCCAACCGCACCGTGTGCATTCGAAGTGCAGCCGCCAGACGCTCGCCGGCGGCAAGGGCGCGCTCGTCTCCCTCGATCCCGGCGTAGGCCCCGGCGAAACGGTCCGGCGCGCTGGCCGGGTCGGCGATGGTCTGGAGCGGATGAAAGGAACCTAACCCCGCTCCGCTCGGGTCCAGCGGAGCAAGCGCTTTTCGGTCGAGGAGGCCGGAAACGTGCAGAACTACGTGCCCGGCGCCCACGGCGCCCTCCGATGCCAACTCGGCCGCTACCGGCCCCACGGCATCGTCGGGCACCGCCAGCAGGACCAGCTCAACCGGGCGGATCGCGTCGGCACGCTCTCCCTGGTGGACTACCAGCGGCGCGATAACCGGATGCCTGGTTCGGGCCACGAGGGTCACGTCGTATCCGCGACCGTGCAGCCCCAATCCGAGACCCTGGCCCATCCGTCCGGCGCCGAGGATGGCTACCCTGGGGCGAGACACGATCACGCGCCTACGTACCAGCCGGGAATGCGAGAGCCCGGCCACCGCATGACGGCGGGCCGGGCTCGCGGTGCCGGCAAGTCGGGGCTCAGTTCCGGGCGGGGACCGTACGGCTGGTCGCGGCCAGGCTGAGCAGCTCCTTGGGACTTTGCGCCTTGCGTAGGAGACTCAGCGCGGTCTGCATCTGGCGGTCATCGCCCGCCTTGCGGCGGAACTCGGCGGGCCGTCCGAACACATAGCGGGCGATCTCGTAACCGAGCTGATCGTCGATCAGCCTGCCGGCGCCGTTGAAGACCTGCGGCGGCATGTCCACTCCCTTGCTGCGGAGCCGCTCATACACTTGCTGGCGCATCGCCGGCGTGACTCTGAAGTTTTCCGCCGAGACGCTCCGGTTGGTCTTGGCCTCGAGCGCCAGTGTGGTCATGGCGTCGCGGTACTCGGGAAGATGAGTGCCCAACTCCTTGGCAAACTCCCGCTCCGGGTCCGTCAATGTGTCGGAGCGAATGACGATGTCGGGAACGATACCACCCCCGCCACGAACCGGGCGGCCGGCATCGGTGCGGAAGATCGGTCGCTCCTTGAGGGCGGAGTCACTCGTGGCTTCCGCTTCCTTGGCGTCGACCACGGTGTCGACCCCGGCGAGCGCGGCCTGCTCGGCCTGGGCTTCCTCGCTCTTGGCGAGTCGTTGGATGGTGCGGCCGCTGGGAGTGAACCACCGTGCAGTGGTCAGCTTGAGGGCCACCCCTTCGCCCAAGGGAAAGAGAGTCTGAACCAGCCCCTTGCCGAAGGTGGGAGACCCCACCACCACCGCGCGGTCGTGATCCTGAAGCGCCCCAGCGATGATTTCGGCAGCGCTGGCCGTGCCGTCATTGACCAGTACCACGATGGGCAGCTCGGGCCAGGCTTGCCGGGCGTCGTCGAAGAACTGCTTGGTGGACCCACGAGCGCGGCCGCGAGTGGAGACGATCTCCTGCTTGGCGTTGAGGAAGAGATCGGATACTTCCACTCCCTGATCCAACAGCCCGCCGGGATTGTAGCGCAGGTCGAGAATCAGGGACTTCATCCCCTTGGCCTTCATGCCGGTGATTTCCTGGCGCAGCTCCTCGGCCGAGGTTTCGCTCACCGGGTTGAGGGAGATGTATCCCACGCCGGCATCGAACAGCGTGCCCGGCGGCACCGAACGGATGTGGATCTGGGCCCGGGTGAGATTGAACTTGATCGGCTCGGGGATGCCTGAGCGGTGAATCGTGATGGTGACCTTGCTTCCGGGCGCGCCGCGCAGCGCCTTTACCGCCTGATCATTTTTCCAACCCTCGGTGGCCTTCCCATCGACCTCGATGATCTGATCACCGGTTTCGACGCCGGCCCGCTCCGCCGGAGTTTCCGGAAGCGGCGCCACGACCGTAATCCAGCCATCGCGCACGTCGATCTGGATGCCCAATCCTGCGTAGTTGCCGGAGGTCTGTTCGGTGAGCGCCTTGTAATCGTCGCCGGTGAGAAGGACCGAGTAGGGATCCTCGAGCTGCTCCAGCATGCCCGTGGTGGCCTTCTGGTAAAGGTCGGTCTCGCCCAGCGAATCCACGAAGTACGCGCTGACGTGACCGAGGACGTCGTCGAACAGGCGGGCCTGCTGATAGACGTTGCCTCCGCTGGCTACTCCGCGCTGGAGAAACCACCCGCCGCTCAAGAACGAGATCACCGCCACCAGCCCGATCACTCCCCACCGCTGCCTCATACCTACCTCCGCTCCAGCAGAATATCCGGGGTGCGGTTCCACCCCGGAGTTGTCAACTCAACTCGATGGGGCCCCGAAGGTTTCCGGGGCCGCCTCTACCACCGCCGACCAGGCAACCTGCAAGAGCCGGTCCGGCGGAAGGCACCCATCCAAATGTCGCACCGCTTCGCCCCCAACCGCTAGATAGTAGGCGATGACCCGCCGGTGGAACTCCGCGGTCTCGCGATCCAGCCGGTCGAGTCGCTTGCCGGCCGCAACCTGTCGCGCCTGTCCAACATCAGGGGGGAGGTCGAGAATGAGGGTGAGGTCCGGCTCCAGCCCATCCGCGGCGGCCCGGTTGGCCGGGAGCACTACTTCCGCCGGGAGCCCCCGCCCTACCATCTGGTACGCCTCGGTGGACAGGACAAATCGGTCGGACAACACCACCCGTCCCTGGTTCAGCGCCGGCCGGATGACGGTCTGCACCAGGTCGGCTCGCGCGGCCAGAAAAAAAAACAGCTCCGCCATGGGGCCCAGGTGATGCTCGGGATCGAGCAAGGCCTGGCGGGCAATTTCGGCCGCCCTGGTCCCGCCCGGCTCTCGCACCACGACGGGATCGACCCCGACCTCCCGCATCCGTTCCGCCACCGCCTGCATCAGGGTGGACTTGCCCGAGCCCTCGGGACCTTCCAGCACCACGAAGACGCCGCGGTGGCTCATCCGAGCGTGATGATGCTGCTGGTTGCTCCCTTCTCCATGCCTTCGCTGATCTGCTGATTCACTCGCGACATCAGCTTCTCGAAGTTCGCCCGGGCGACGACGTAGGCCTGGCCCACCGTACTGGTCTCGAGCTCGCGCACCGCACTCTCGTACGCCTCCGCCGTCGCCGGATCCGGCATCTGTCCCTGAGAGACGATCTGATCCACCTTCCGCGCCAGGGTCTGAATCTGATCGAGTTTGGCGACGGTATCCTTGTCTTCACGCAGGGAAGCTTCCGCGCGCCGCAGGGCCTGATATTCCGCCGACTGGCCGATCTGGCGGCCGAGGTCCAGCGCCTTGTCCCAAATCACGGTGTGCTGCTCCTTCGCGCGAGCAGATAGCGCTCGCGACCGAAAAGGTCTGCGTGAATGGCGACCTCGGTCCAGCCGAGCGCCGTGGCCCGGCGAGCACCATCCGCCGCCCGAGTACAATCGACCTCCAGGGCGATCCATCCGCCCTCCCGAAGTACGCCGCGGCCCTGCTCCAGCAGCCGACCCGTGGCATCCAGCCCATCGGGTCCACTCACCAGGGCCGCCTTGGGCTCCCAGTCTCGCACCGTGGAGTCCAGGGCATCGTACTCCCTGGCTGTAAGATAGGGGGGATTGGAGATGAGCGCGTCGAAACTGCCGGGGCCGAGCGGGGCGCAGAGATCACCCCGCAGCAGCTGCACCGGCGCGCCGACCCGGGCCTGGTTCTCCCGCGCAAGCTCGAGCGCCCCCGCCATGAGTTCCACGCCGGCCACCAGGGAGAAGCGACCCTCGGTGGCGAGGGAAAGAGCCAGACAGCCGCTCCCGGTACCCACGTCCGCCACCCGGCCTTCCCTCACTCGGGACAGCAGCACATCGACTAGGCCCTCGGTCTCCGGCCGCGGGATCAGCGCGCGGCGATCGATGCCGAGGGTGAGATGGCGAAACCCGATCGTTCCCGTCACATGAGCCAACGGCTCTCCCACCACCCGGCGGGCGACGCCCGATCGAAACGCCGCGACCGAGGAGCCAACAGCCGATTGTTCGAGCCGGAGAACCCGAGCCGCCGAGCTCTCTCCAGTGAGCTCCTCCCACAGCCGCAGGGCCTCCCTCCTGGGATTCGGCACCCCAGCGGCGCGCAGCGCGGCGGTGCCCTCCGCTAGTAGGGCCCGCCGTGATTCCCCGATCTCAGACGGCATCCATCTCCTGCCTGCTCGCCATCCGCAGGGCATCCACCAATCCGTCCAACTGGCCGTTGAGAACCTCGGCGAGGTTGTGGACCGAAAGATTGATGCGGTGATCGGTCACCCTGCTCTGGGGGAAGTTGTAAGTCCTGATCTTGGCCGAGCGGTCACCGGTACCGACCATCGACCGGCGATCCCGGGCGCGCGCTGCCTCCTGCTCCGCGATCATCCGGTCGAGGAGCCGGGCGCGGAGCACCTCCATCGCCTTGATCTTGTTCTGAAGCTGAGATTTCTGGTCTTGTTGGCTGACCACCACGCCGGTGGGGAGATGGGTGATCCGCACCGCGCTGTCGGTGGTATTCACGCTCTGGCCGCCGGGGCCGGAGGAGCGGAACACGTCGATCTTGAGATCCTGCGGCTCCAGCTTGATGTCCACCTCTTCCGCCTCCGGCAGCACTGCCACGGTGGCGGCGGAGGTATGAATCCGACCCTGGGTTTCGGTGGCCGGAACCCGCTGGACCCGATGGACTCCGGACTCGCGGCGCAGGAGGCCGTAGGCCTCGTTGCCCCGGACCGCTACGATCGCTTCCTTGAGGCCGCCCAGGGCTCCATCACTCAGGGAGATCGGCTCCCACCGCAGACCATGGCGCTCGCTGTAGCGCTGGTACATACGGAAGAGATCGGCCGCGAAGAGCGCTGCCTCATCGCCCCCGGTACCGGCCCGGATTTCCATGATTGCGTCGCGGTCGTCGTGCGGATCGCGGGGGAGCAGAAGCTGGTGCAGCTCTTCGGCGAGGGAGGAGATCTCGGCGGGAAGCCGGGCCATGTCGGCCCGAGCCAGTGCGGCCAGCTCCGGGTCGGCCTCGTCGGCCAGTTCCCGAGCCTGACCCAGGTCCCGCTCCAGCCGGGCCAGCCGCTCCGCCAGGCGAACCAGCGGAGCGAGCCGGGTGTGTTCGCGGCCCAACGCCTTCAACTGTTCGGGATCCCGGGTGGTCTCCGGGTCGGCGAGTGCGTGACCGACCTCCTCCGCCCGCTGCAGCGCCTGGCGGAGTCGGGCCTCCACGGCTTAACTCTTGGGCGCTGCGGCGGCCGGCTCGCTCTGATACCTGCGGCGGAACCGATCGACCCGGCCGGCGGTGTCCACCAGACGCTGCTTGCCCGTGAAGTACGGATGGCACTGGGCGCAGACCTCGACGTGGATCGATGCCGCGGTGGAACGAGTCTCGAACGAATTGCCGCAGGCACACACGGCGGTGAGCTTGCGGTACTGGGGATGCAGGTCCGGCTTCACGTGGGGCTCCTGGGAGTGGCTAAGCCCCTAATTTTAGATGGGTTTTGCGCCGGATGGTAGGGGACGGCGGGCGGCGCCATCGACGCCCGTCGAATTGACAGCCTCCCTGGCCGCAACTAACCTACCCCCAACAATTTCCGCTTTCCGAGGGGCTGACGTGCCCATGTCGCCAATCGAGGTCCTGCGCAAAGTCCCCCTGTTTTCCGCCCTGGGGGAGGCCGACCTGTCTGCCTTCGCCGACCTCACCCGCGAGCGCAGCTATCCCAAGGGTAGCGTCATCGTCTTCGAGGACGACCCGGGGGATGCGCTCTTTCTGGTGGCCGCCGGACAGGTGAAGGTGGTGCTGATCGCGGAGGACGGGAGAGAAGTCATTCTCTCGGTGCTGGGAGAGGGAACCTTCTTCGGCGAAATGGCCGTCATCGACGAAGAGCCCCGCTCGGCTCACGTGATCGCTATGGAAGACTCCAGCCTCCTGGTTCTCCGGCGGGAGGACTTTCACGCCCGGTTGCGCAACTCGCCCGAAGTCGCCATCTCGCTGCTGAAGGAGATCTCCCGACGGCTGCGACGCGCGGACGAGAAGATCGGCAGCCTGGTTCTGCTGGACGTCAACGGCCGGGTTGCTCACCTCCTGCTGAGAATGGCGGAAGACGAGGGGGGAGACCGGATCACCCGGAAGCTCACCCATCACACCATCGCCCAGATGATCGGCTCCAGCCGCGAGACAGTCTCCCGCACCATGCGCAACCTGGTGGAACGGGGCATCATCTCGGTGACCCGCAAGGACATTACCCTCAAGGACCGCCACTCGCTCATGCTGGCCGCGCGCCGCGCGTGAGGACTTTCACCAGCATCTCGTGACCGTGACCGTTGCCGGACGTTCCGGCGCGGCAAGAGATTCCAGCATGATGCTTCACCCCACCGGGCGACAGGTGTGCGGTACACTCTGACGTTCTGGGGCACGCGAGGCTCGATTCCGACCCCAGGGCCACAGACGGCTCGCTACGGCGGCAACACCGCGTGCATCAGTATCGCCGGACCAGATCGGCGCTTGATCATCCTCGACGCGGGGAGCGGTCTTCGCCCGCTCGGGCACGAGCTTATGCAGCGGCGGGATGGAGCGCTGGCAGCCGACATTCTGCTGTCGCATACCCATTGGGATCACATCCAGGGGCTCCCGTTCTTCAAGCCTCTCAGCGAAAGAGGCAACTCCTTCCACATCTACGGAGCGGCGCAGGAAGGCGTTCGGCTGGAGGAGATCCTGCGGCGGCAAATGGACCCGATGGTCTTTCCGGTTCCGCTCGCGGCGTTGGCAGCCAGCCTGCAAGTCGTCGAGATTGGTGAGGGAGAGTTGTCCGTTTCCGATTTCAACGTTCGAGCTTTCCGTCTCCGGCACCCCGGCACCACCCTCGGCTTCCGGGTGGCACCGGCCGAGGGCGGCCGGGAAATTGCGTATCTCACGGACAATGAGCTGGGAGCTGGCGGTAGCTATCCGGTACCAAAGGACTGGCGCACGCGTTTGGTCGCCTTTCTCCAGGGCACCGACACCTTGATCCACGACGCGATGTACTCGGATCAGATCATTCAAGCCCGGGCCGGCTGGGGACATTCGACTCCAGGCCAGGCGGTGGATCTCGCGGCGGAGGCAGGGTGCCGGCGGCTCCTGCTATTTCATCATGAGCCGGAGCACGATGACGATGCGCTCGACCGTCTCCTGGAGCAAACTCGGGGATATGCCCGAGGAGTCGCGCCGGCCCTGCAAGTGGACGCCGCGGCTGAAGGAATGCAGGTCGCGCTTTGAGAGGAGGATTCATGCGACGGACACTGGGCGGCTTGTGGCTCCTTGCCGCCACGATGAGCGGTGTGGCAGAGGCCCAAGGTGGACGGGCCAGCTTTGCCCTGCTTCCGTTCGAGAACGCCGGCTCTTACGGCCAGGACAAGGAAATCTTCCAGGCCCTCGAGCTCGGCATACCCTCGATGCTGGCCGGCACCCTGGATCGTCATCCCGGGGTCCAGGCGATCGACCCGTCGCGCCTAGCTCGGGCGATGGCGGCTCAATCAGTGGGCCCGGGCCAGCGGGTGGATGCCGCCACGGCGGCGCAGATCGGCAAGGACGGCGGGGCGCGCTACGCCGTGACCGGGAGCTTCGCCGACTTCTACGGCAAGTTCAGGGTGAATGCCCGGGTGGTGGACACCCAGAGCGGTGAAATTCTCGAGGTAGTGTCCAACGACGCCAAGATGCAGGACCGGGCGGAGCTGTCGGCGATCATCCGGAACGTGAGCGAGAAAATCGTGGCCGCGGTGCATCTCCCGCCCTACCCTGCCGCCACCGGCCCGGCCGTGGTGCCCACCGAGGCAATCGCCGATTACAGCCGAGCCCTGCTGCTCGAGAGTCAAGGTGATAAAGGGAAGGCGCGTGAGCTCTACCAGAAGGCGCTGACGACCGCTCCGGGATTTCCCGAGGCCAGTGCCGGACTTCAACGGGTCAGATAGTAGGATGACAAACGCCGGAGTCCAAGTGCGATGCCCAGGTGCGCCGGCAAAGCGAGCGCGATCACCGGACCGTTCACCTGGTGGAACGCCGGCAGCAGCTTGAGCGCGAGACCCAGCGCAGAGAGCATTGCCAGCAAGGCCGCGACCCCGACCGCCGCACCCCACTTCCCGCGCCACAGAGCCAGCGGTACCAATAGGGCCAGGAACAGCGCGACCGGATTCACCTGGAACAGATTCTCGTTCCGGTAGGCCATCACATGGTCGGTGAACGCCCAGAGCCCGGCGAGCACCAGCCCACCCAGCCCAACCAACAGCGACCAGCCAGCGATCAAGAGTCCTAAAGCGGGGCCGGCGCGGCGCCAGCGGCCGACCCGGCCGGATAGCCCCAGCGCCGCCAGTCCGATGGCGAGGCCCACGACCAGGTAGCCGGCCCACCAATTGGGAGGCGTCTCCGGTGGCACGGGTGCGGTCGACTCGAAGAGCGTCCGCTCCGACTTCACCAGCGGCACCGGCGATCCATCAGGACCCGCGATGGTGACCCGACGCAGATGCTCTCGCACCTTGAGCGGCAGGAACATCTCTTCCCACGCCGAAATCGGCCGGTCCACGCCTTGTCCCAGCCCCAGCAGCAGCCCGGTGAAGATCAGCGGATCGTTGGCCGTCAGCCGCTGGGTGTGGAAGCGATAGGTAGTACCGGTGGGGAGGTGCTCGGTAGCTGCCTTGATGCGCCCGCCGATCACTCGATCGATCGCGTCCCGCACCCGAGTGGAGCAGTTGTCCCGGTAGTAGTCGTAGTGATAGAACCGGTTCTCCGGCCGCTCGTTCCAGCGAAGGAACTTCTGAAGCTCGAGCCTGGCGGCGGGAGGCAGATCCAGCTCCTGGACCCACACCGATCGGTTGTCCCGCACGTAGGTGTTGGCATACGGCTCGGCGGGAAATCCCTCCATCCAGTACCACATCTGCCCCCGGATGAACCGGAGCAGGAAGTTCTGTTGCCGGAAGTCGAAGAGACCGTAGTTGTACGCTTCGTCGGTACCTGCCGCGGGATCGTGAATCCAAATCGCGTTGTGCCCGAACCGCTCCCACACCCGGCGGCCGGGGCCCATGGTCATGAGATAGACGGTGAGTGACTGATCAGCGGCACCGCGGGATGGGCGAGGGGCTGCTTGGGCGCCGATGTCGCCGAGGGGAAGCGCTCCGAGGAGGAGCATCCAAAGCGCTCGGCGCACTACCCCTCCGCTCACGGCTCTACATCGTGGCCATCCTGCGCGGCCCGATAGATCGCATCCACCGTCTTGTGAAGGACGAGATGCTCCTGGAGCGAAGGGACCTTCGCCTCGCCGGCTACCGCGGCCTCGAAATGCGCCCACTCCGCCCGATAGGAGGCGGTAAAGACGTTCTCCCGGCTCACCGAGCCGGTGGGCGAGACGTCGACCGGAACTCCGTGCAGCTCCTTCCACACGGTGAGCGGATTGATCGCCCCCGTGCCTTTGGTGCCTCGGAGTCCCACACCGAACCGCTCACCCCCGCCGAGGTGATGCCAGGTCACGTCGACGAAGAGCGACATCCCGCCCTCGCAGACCACGAAGGCGCTGCCCGACTGCTCGACCGCGCGGTCGCGGCCGGTGGCATCCATACTCGCGCTGACCCGGATCGGCGTGGGATTGCCGCCCAGCCAGAGGCCCATGTCCAGGATCGAGAGACCCAGGTCGAGCATGGCGCCGCCCCCGGCCTGATCCCGCCGCTGCCGCCAGCCCAGCTGCGCCCGGCCCGGACGGAAGATGTGCCAGCTTCCCCTCACGCTCTCGATGGTTCCCAGCTCTCCGCTCTGAACGAAGCTGCGAACGATCTGCACATCCGGACGGTAGCGGTGGTTCATTCCCACCATGACGACGCGGTTCCGCTTCTCCACGCCGCGGATGATGCGTTGTGCACTCGCCGCCGACATCGTGAGCGGCTTTTCCACCAGGACGTGAAGGTCGGCGGAGAGCGCCGCCAGGATGTGCGATTCGTGCAGGTGGTTGGGCGAGCAGATGACCACGGCGTCGAGCGTCTCGTAGCGCAGCAGCTCCTCAATATCATCGAAGGCGTCCTTCACTCCGAAGCGATTGGCGAGGGCCCGGGCCTTGGGTAAGTCGGTGTCGCAGATCGCCTGCACCTCGATGTTCTTGAGCTTCTTCAGGACCGGGAGATGGGCGACCTGGGTGATCGCTCCGCCCCCTACAATCCCGATTCGGAGGCGGTCGCTGGTGGCCCGGCTGGTGGTCATTCGGCTCCCTCCCTCCCCTCAGTAACGTCGCTCTAAGGTTACGCCCGGATAGTAGGCCTCGAGAATCCGCTCATGGCTCTGGCCCGCTCGGGACCGGCCAACCGCACCCCACTGGCAGAACCCTACTCCGTGTCCGGCGCCTCCCCCATTGGCCACCAATCGGGTCACCCGGCGGCCATCACCGGTCACGGTCAGGTCGAAGGCGCTGCTCCGCAGCAACTCGCCGTTGACCGGGCGCAGCACCTGGCGCACCGCCGGGCCGTTCACGATGACCGGCGAGGGGACCAGTCCGATGGTCAGTTGGCCCACCCGGCCGGACCCGGTTCGCTGGGTGATCCGTACATCGCGGACCTCTCCAATGCGGTCACCGGACATACCCATCGTGGCCGGCAGCGTGCGTCGAAGAGTGCCCCGGAGCGCCTCGCCGGTCCACTCCTCCCGCCAGCGGAAGCGAGGGGAGGTGCTGCAATACGCCGTCCCATCGTCCGCCACGTCGGGCAGCGAGCGGAGATATGGACGGTTGGCCGCACGGAATACTTCGGTTCCCTCCGCCGTGCGGCCGCCGCATGTGGAATAGAAGAACGCGTCGATCGGCGCGCCGCCGTAGGTCAGCACCTGACCCCGGGTGGCGAGGACTGCTTCGGCCCCTTCCGGCGTCTCGCTGGCCACCCCGCCGTACGCCTGGTCGGCCACGGTCGCGTACAAATCGAATCCTTGGGCGGCCCAACGTCGAAGGTTCCGCATCGCGTAGGTGCGTGACACCACTGCCTGCGCCCGCAACGCTTCCTGCTCTACCAGACTGCGCCGACCCATCTCGGCCGAGACCACGCCCAACAGGTAGGACTCCATGCCGAGCCGATTCACCAGGGTGATCCCGGTACGGTCGCGCAACACTTCGACGATGCCCCGGTAGGCGCGGCCATTCAGACGTACCGGATCACTGGGCGAGGCGCCTGTCACCGCCAGGGCCTCGGCGGGCGTAGAGGATCCTCCGGTGGGCGCGGTCACCACCAGGCCGGTACCCGCGATGCCGACGCGCCATACTTCTCCCGCGCCGATCTCTGCCAGGTGGGAGCCTGAAGGATCGGTGACGCTCAGCGCCCCGCCGCCACCCAGGTTGGCCGCGGCCGCGCCGACCGCAAGCCCTATCCGGATTTCGGGGTCGAGGGATTCCGGCGCAGTGGGTTCCACCGGCGGGGCACCGGGCGCTGCTGCCGGAGCACAACTGCCCGCCACTGCCACGACGATACCCCCGGCGACCAGGGCCACCGCGATCCATGCCGCGGACCCCAATCGACGCGGGGATGTATCAGCCGCGGTAATTGCCAAACTTGAGCTCGATCCCGAAGTCCTGTGCGCGGAGCGCCGCGATGACCGCCTGAAGCTCGTCTTTGGACGGGCTGGTCACCCGAACCTCATCGCCTTGAATGGAGGCCTGGGTCTTCTTGAAGCCGCCGTCCTTCACCGCCTTCACGATCTTCTTGGCCGCGTCCTGAGGAATCCCCTGAGTCAAGCTCACCGTCCGGCGGACCGATTGTCCGGTCCCGGGGATCGGATCACCGATCTTGAGGTTCTTGACCGGCACGCCCCGCTTGATCATCCGGGTTTGGAGGACATCGAGCAGGGCGTCCATCCGGAACTCGTCGTCGGCGCTGAGCCGGATTTCCGCCTTGGCCCGGTCGAACTCGATGGTGCAATGAGTCCCCTTGAAGTCGTAGCGCTGAGCGATCTCCTTGAGCGCCTGATTGACGGCGTTGTCGACCTCCTGGAGATCGGCGCCGGTGGAAACGTCGAAGGAAGCGGTTGAAGCCATGATGCGGGTGAGTGGGGATGAAGGCTATGCCAAAAAACTCTCCAGCGCCCGGGCCCGGCTCACATGCCGTAAGCGGCTCAGCGCCTTCTCCTTGATTTGGCGGACGCGCTCGCGGGTAATCCCGAGGAGGCTACCGATCTCCTCCAGAGTCATCGGCTCTGGGCCGTCGAGGCCGAAATAGAGCCGGAGAATCTTGGCCTCCCGCTCTTTGAGGGTGGAGAGGACTTCCTCGATCGACTCGGTGAGTGCGTGCTCGAAGGTCTCGGAGTCGGGGCCGGGGTTCTGGGTGTCGGGGAGATAATCGAGAAGCTTGTTGTCCTCGCCCGGAGTGAGAGGGGCATCGAGCGAGAGGTGGTTCTGCGAGATAGAGAGGGTCTTCTGTACCTCTTCCATCGAGATGTCCATGCCCTCGGCGATCTCGGACGGAGTGGGCTCGCGGCCCAGCTCCTGGAGGAGGGCCGATGAGCGCTTGCCGATGCGATGGAGCGTGCCGGCCCGATTGAGCGGCACCCGCACGATGCGGCTCTGCTCCGCCAGCGCCTGCAGGATGGCCTGACGGATCCACCATACGGCATAGGAAATGAACTTGATGCCCTTGGTCTCGTCGAACTTATGGGCCGCCCGAATGAGACCGAGGTTGCCTTCGTTGATCAGATCCGCGAGCGAGACGCCCTGGTTCTGGTACTTCTTGGCAACCGATACGACGAAGCGCAGGTTGCTCCGAACCAGTTTGTCCAAGGCCTCACCATCGCCCGTGCGGATGCGCTGGGCGAGGTTCACTTCTTCTTCCTGAGGGATCAGAGGATACTTGCTGATCTCTCGGAGATATTGGTCCAACGAACCTTCATCGAACGAAGGCCCGCGCTTGCCCGAACCAACCTGCATTGGACGCATGCGATTCGACCTCGAAGAACCTGCGATAACGGAAGGAATGCTTCACGAACCTTACTCGCCGGGAATGCGGAGCGCAATTGGTAACTTGGCTATCGGCTATCGGCTATCAGCTATCAGCTTACTGAAGTGACCCCCGTCACACTTTCCAGCTGATAGCTGATAGCCGGTAGCCTTCTACACGTCGTACGTATCAATCTGCGCCCGCTGGAGCCTGCCCGAGTAATCGACGTAGCACACCTTCGTCTCGGAATAGAACTCGTAGACTTCCCAGCCGCCCTCGCGGTGCCCGTTCCCCGTCGCCTTGACGCCGCCGAAGGGAAGATGAGCCTCGGCACCGATGGTCGGGGCGTTGACGTAGGTGATGCCGTTGTCCAGCTCCTGCAGTGCACGGAAGGCGAGATCCACGTCCCCGGTGTAGATGGAGCTGGAGAGCCCGTAGCGCACGTCGTTGTTGACCTTCACCGCCTCATCGAAGGAGCCGACTCGTACCACGCTCAGCACCGGGCCGAAAATTTCTTCCTGCTCCAGCCGGCTGCCGGGCCGGACCCCGCTAAAGACGGTCGGGCGATAGAACCAACCGCTGCCGAGCCGCCCGCCGGGAACCTTGCCTCCGGTCACCAGCTCGGCGCCCTCCTCTTTCCCGATCTCCACGTAACGCTCGACCTTCTCCCGTGCCGCCTCGTGAATCAGCGGCCCCACGTCGGTCTTCGCCGTGCGGCCGTCGCCCAGCCGGAGCCCCTCGGCCGCATCCGCGAGTCGCCGGAGGAACCGATCGTGCACCTTGCGATGCAGGATCAGACGGCTGGTGGCAGTGCAGCGTTGGCCAGTGGTTCCGAAGGCGCCCCAGAGCACGCCCTCGAGTGCCAGGTCGAGATCGGCATCGTCCATGACGATCATCGCGTTCTTGCCACCCATCTCCAGCGAGAGCCGCTTGTGCATCCGGCCGCAGGTTTCCCCGATGATGGCGCCGGTCTCGGTCGAGCCGGTGAACGAGATGACCGGGACCTCGGGATGTTCCACCAACGCCTTCCCCACCGTCTCTCCCCGACCATGGACCAGTTGCACCACTTCGGGTGGGAGCCCGGCTTCGAGGAGAATCTCCACCAGAAGGTGGACCGTGTGGGGCACGTCCTCCGACGGCTTGATGATCACCGAGTTCCCGCAGAGCAAGGCGGGAAACATTTTCCAGGTCGGAATCGCCATAGGAAAGTTGAATGGGGTGATCAACCCGACCACGCCGATCGGCCGCCGGTAGCTCATCGCCCACTTGGAGCGCAGCTCCGAGGGAACCACCTGGCCGAACAACCTGCGCCCCTCGGTGGCGGCGTAGTAGGCGGTGTCGATCCCCTCCTGCACGTCACCTCGAGTCTCGGCCAGGACCTTGCCCATTTCGCGAGTCATGGCGTCGGCGATGGTTTCCTTCCGCTCCACCAGCAGATCACCGACCCGGCGCAGCACGTCACCCCGCGCCGGAGCCGGCGTGCGTGACCAGAGCGCGAAGCCCCGCTTGGCCGACCGCACCGCGGCGTCGACGTCGCGCCGGTCGGAGTCGGGAAACCGGCCGATGAGGTCCCCGGTATCCGCCGGGTTCCGGTTCTCGAAGTGGGCACCGGTCGCCGGGGCGACCCATTTGCCGCCCACTAAGTTCTTGAAAGTCTTGGCCATAGCCTCTACAGGTTAAAGTCGTTTACGAGGTCGTTGGGGTGGGGCAGCTCCAGGTCGCTGCTTCCTTCGCGTATCCGATACGGGGCAAGACCTCGCGAGCGGCCATCACCGCGGCCCAGGCGACGACCAGCAGCGAGATCACGTGGGCCAGCACTCGCCGGTTGCTCCATGCTGCCGCACTACCTAGTAGCCCGACCACAGCGGTCATCGCGGCCGCGCCGAGATAGAAGGCGAGACGGATCCCGCACGCCTTGTCGTAGGGCCACACCAGCAACGCGAGCGCCAAGGCGACGGAGAGAGCGGCCCAGAGCCAGGTGAGCGCGACCGACCGCCGTGTCGCAGGAGCCGAGGGCTCGGTGCGCGTCGCCGGCCGGGCGCCGCCCGGCTTGTCGGGAACGCCTCGCTGCCCCGCCACCCCGCTGCTCCGCTCGATGACCTTATCGATCTCGGCCATCTCCTTGTCCCAATCGCGCGGCCCCGTCATGACGACTCCCGGGTCAAACCGTATCGTTCGATCTTCTTGTACAGGTTCGATCGCGGCATCTTCAGCGCCCGCGCGGTCTCGGAGACGTTCCAGTCGTGTTCGCGAAGCTGCTGGGCCAGGAAATTCTTCTCCGCTTCCTGCTTGAAGGTCTCGAACGTGGGACTGCCTCCGGCCGTCGTCGCCAGCCCCGCCCCTCCGTCTCCCGCCGGGAGCAGGCGGTCGATGTCGGCAGCGGTCACCATCTTGCCCGAGGCCAGGATCAGCGCCCGCTCCACCGCGTTCCTCAGCTCCCGAATGTTGCCGGGCCACTGGCGTGCCTGAAGTCGGCGGATCGCATCTTCGGCGAATGCCTTTCCCGGCACTCCGGCTCCGGCGGACAGCCCTTCGGCGAAGTACGCCACCAACGCGGGCACGTCCTCCAGCCGGTCGCGCAACGGCGGGACCTCGATCGGGACCACGTTCAGACGGTAGAGGAGGTCCTCCCGGAATCGCCCCTCCCCGATCTCGGACTCGAGGTCCTTGTTGGTGGCGGCCAACACTCGGACGTCTACTTGAATGGACTTCGATCCCCCAATTCTGGTGACCACGCCTTCCTGAAGCACCCGGAGCAGCTTGGCCTGAGCCGAGAGCGACATGTCGCCCACTTCGTCCAGGAAGAGAGTACCGCCGTCCGCCTGCTCGAACTTGCCGGCCCGATCGGCGAAGGCACCGGTAAACGACCCTTTCATATGCCCGAACAGCTCGCTTTCGATCAGCTCGGACGGAATGGCGGCACAGTTTACCTCCACGAATGCCTGCTCCCGCCGGGGCGATGTCTCGTAAAGCGCCCGGGCCACCAGCTCCTTACCGGTGCCGTTCTCCCCGGTGATGAGCACGCGGGCCGCGGTGGGACCGACCTTGGCGATCAGCTCTCGTACCGAGTGCAGCGCGGGGCTATTGCCCACCATGGTGTAGCGGCTCTCGTGTGCCTCCTTGAGCCGGGCATTTTCCCCCACCAGCTCAGCGTGAGCCAGCGCGTTGCGGACCGTCAGCAGCAGGCGGTCGGTATCCAGCGGCTTTTCCAGGAAGTCGAACGCGCCGCGCTGAGTGGCCTCCACCGCGGTGGCGATGGTGCCGTGGCCCGAGATCATCACGATCTGAGCCCTGCTGTCGAGATCGCGCAATCGAGTCAGGGTCTCCAAGCCGTCCAACCCCGCCATTTTCACGTCGAGGAAGACCAGGTGCGGGCGGAACTCGGAGTACAGGGTGATCGCTTCTCCGCCCGAGGCGGCGACCCGCACCTCGAGATCCTCATACTCGAGAACCTGCTTGAGTGCCTGGCGGATGCCGGCTTCGTCGTCGACGATGAGAACCCGATGACTCATGGGCGGGGTGCTCCGTACAAGGTGGCGCCGGCCGGCCGGATTCTGATGTCGCGAACTCCTGCCGGCACCCGCAGCGGGATCGCCTCCCTGGTGGAATCGCCCAGCGCCCGGGAGACCAGCTTGGGCACGACGTCGGCCGGCACCGGAAAGTCTCGCAGCCGAAAGGAGCGTACCGCCCACTCGCCTTTGCCGGCCCCGAGCACCCGGACCGGGCCGGCGGCCTCCACCGGCTCGGTCTCCCGCAGCGCTACCGCCAGCGGTCCCACCAGCTCCTTGGGCAGTCTGCCGGTGCGCAGTCTTCCTTTCACGGCGATCTCGCCATCGAGCAGCCGCACCTCCAGCGAATCGAGCTGTCCTCGCACCATGGGATCCATTCCGCTGCCCACGAGAGATGCCATTTCCGCCGCCGTCAACACCACTGAGTCGGCGCGCCAGCCATTCAGTGAGTCGATCTTCGAGCGGGCCGACCGGAGAGCCCGAGCCCCCGGGCGTCCGGTGGCCTCGGCGGGAGCGACCGACGGAGCACCGCCTATCAGCCGGCGACCTTCCCGCAGGACCCGGTCCCGATAAAGCCACCCCAGCGCGAGCGCCGCGATCAAGCCGAGCATCACGAGCAGCTTGAAGGGAGCGGTCACCCAACCCATCAGGCGCCGAGGTTCAGCGTGAGGCGGGCGTCGTAGTGCGGCCCTCCCGTAGTGAGCACGCTCTCGTAAAGCGCCAGCTCCGACGCCAGGCAGGCCACCCGCTCGTAGGCATCGCTGAATTCCTTCATTCCGCCGGGCGGGAGCTTCTGGCCCTCGCGCACCCGTCCCAGGGTAACGTGGGGCCGGAACGGCGCCCCTTCAGGTGGAAACCCGATCGCCTCGCAGCCGCGCTCCAGCCGGTCCTGGAGCAGCTCCAAAGCGGGCGGCGTGGCAAATCCGATCCAGAGCACCCGCGGGCGTGAGCCACCTGGAAACGAGCCCAGCTCATCCAGCTGAAGCGGTAGCTCCCCGGTTCCCCGTGCCGCGAAGCGCATCGCTTCCTCGATCACCTCGAGTCGTTCCGGAGCCACCTCGCCGAAAAACTTGAGCGTGAGGTGGAGCCCCTCATCGCGCACCCACCGCACCGGCCAGCCGGTGGCCCGGAGCTGCGCCAGGAGTCCGAGGATCTGACCGCGGGCAGGCTCTGGAACCGGAACCGCGGCGAACAATCGCATCAGGCGCCCGGCAAAGACGCCACCGCCAAGAGACTGCCACGTCGATAACCTTCGGGGTCCAGCTCTACCCCGGAGAACCCGAACCCGATGAAGACCGGTGCGACGGTTTCCCAAATGGCGCGCAAGCGGGGCAACTGATCCGGGGCAGCCTCGATCCGCGCCGTGCTCCCGTGGTGCCGAACCCGAAGGTCACCGGTCACGCCTACCGTGCGGAGGTACGCCTCTGCCGCTTCAACCTGCCGCAAGCGCTCGGGGGTGATTTCCAACCCATACACTACCCGGCTCGAGAGGCAGGGTGCCGCGGGAGCGTCCCAGGTGGGCAGCCCAAGCGCGCGCGACGCCGCACGGATCGCCGACTTGCTCCATCCCAGCTCTGCCAACGGCGAGCGCACGCCGTGGTCGATCGATGCCTGAAGTCCGGGCCGATGCTCTCTCAGATCGTCCGCATTGGTCCCGTCGATCACCACGTCAAAGCCGCGATCCCGGGCCACCTCCTCTAACCGGGACCACAGCTCGGACTTGCAGAAGAAGCAGCGATTGGTCGGGTTGGCGAGATAGCGCGGATCGCCCAGCTCCCGCGTCTCGATGTCGAGCAGCGGCACGTCGAAGCGCTCGGCCAGCTCCACCGCCCCGCGCCACTGGACCTCGGGATAGGAAGCGCTCCGCCCGATCACGGCGAGAAATCGATCGCGTCCCAGCGTCTGCCGGCCGACCACCGCCAACAGAGCGGAGTCGACCCCGCCGGAGTAGCCGAGCAGCACCCGGCCCAGGTCCAGCAAGTGATTGCGCAGCAGCTCCAGGTTCGCCATAGCGCAGTAACGTAAAATGGTGAGAAGTGAGAAGTAAGAACTCGGTATGAGTACCTTTGGCGACATGGCCGGCTATCTCGAGATCACCCCAGCCTTGAGCCTGCCGCTGGATGAGCTGGACTACCGCGCCTCGCGCTCCGGCGGGCCGGGGGGTCAGCACGTGAACACGTCCTCCACTCGGGTGGAGGTGTCGTGGGACGTGGCCGGTTCGCCCTCGCTCACCGACGAGCAGCGGACTCGACTGCTCACTCGACTGGCTTCGCGGCTCGACTCCGGTGGGCGGCTGAGGTTGGTGTCGAGCGGGTCCCGCAGCCAGTTGCGCAACCGGGAGGAAGTGACCGAGCGATTACGGGAGGTCGTCGCGGCGGGGCTGATAATTCCGAAGGCTCGGAAACGGACCAAACCGAGTCGGGCGGCAAAGGCGGCGCGGCTGGAGGCAAAGCGGCGCCGGTCGGCCACCAAGCAGGAGCGACGCCGGCGGCCGGGACTCGACGAATGACTGGAGGTGCAGAGCCTCTGGGTACGGTCGCCTCGCTCTGGCGCTATCCCGTGAAGTCCATGATGGGAGAGGAGCTGAGCGTGGCCACGGTGACGGGACGTGGCCTGCTGGGAGATCGCGCGTATGCCTTGGTGGACCGCGCCGATGGAAAAGTCGCCACCGCGAAGAACCCCCGGAAGTGGCCGCAGCTGTTCGAGTGTCACGCCGTCTTTGTCAACGAACCGAGCCCCGGCGCCAAGCTGCCGCCGGTCCGGATTACCCTGCCGGATGGTGCGGTGGTCACCAGCGAGCAGCGCGACGTGAGCCAGGTCCTCTCCCAGGCGCTCCACCGCGACGTGACCCTCGACGGAACCGAGCGCGCCAACCGAACGCCCCGGGCCGAGGAGTACTGGCCGGACATGGCGGGCCTGGATTACCGAGACACCGTCACCGACTTCACTCTGCCGGAAGGAACGTTTTTCGATGCCGCCGTCGTTCATCTCCTCACCACTGCCACCCTCGATCGGCTCAGCGAGTTGTATCCTCAGGGTCGTTTCGAGGTTCGCCGATTCCGGCCGAATATCGTCGTGGACACCCGCGGGGTGAGGGACTTCGTCGAGAATGGTTGGGTCGGTGCGACGCTCGCCATCGGGAACGCCGTGCGCCTGAGCATCACCCGCCCCTGCGGCCGCTGCGTGATGACCACTCTGTCCCAGGGAGACCTGCCGAAGGATCCGGGTATCCTGCGCACCGCGGTTCAGCACAACAAGGCGAGCGTTGGCCTCTACGCGTCGGTGTCGCAGGGAGGTGAAGTTTGCCGCGGAGATTCCATCAGGTTGGAGTAGTTGGTGTCGAGCCCCTAGTTTCCCACCCGCTCGTACACCAGCGGCGTCCGATAGAGCACCGAGTAGGTGAACTCCAGCCCTTCCGCTGTGAGCCTGCCCACGAAATGCGGCGGAGCAATACACAGAATCAGTGCGTCGGTTGGGCAGGCAAAGTCGACTTCGATCCGACTCCCTGAGCGCCGATAGCTGAACTCCCGGGCGTAGCGGCGCTTGATCTCCCCCTCGGGCAGCGTCTCATCGATGGCCAGCTCGACCCCTCTCTCGATGCCGCTGCCGCCGGACCCGAGCCGGATGGTGTCGCCGATGACGACCAGGTTGGCCGCCAGGTTGCCGACTACGGGCGGCGGGCTGCCGGCCAGGCTCCGCAGCACGTAGAGACCGGCCAGACCGCCGCTCTCACCCTGATCGTCGCCGGTGGGGCGTGGAGTGGTCGAGCCGCCCTGCTGGCACGAGGCCAGCATCCACGCGGTGAGAGCGAACGGGGGAATCCTCGCGTTCCACATCGGATCCTCCAGAGCCTTGGTTGACCGGAGCCGCCTAACCAGATGGACACCCCGAGAGTCCTCCTTGTCACCGGCCGCCGGCTCCAACCTGGGGAGTTGTGCCGGGCTGTACCCTGATACAAATTCCGACGACCGCATCAACCGATTCGAAACCCGCTACGCCGCGGCCCTCTTTCGGTCCAGACTGCGATACTGGATGGCTTCGGTTACGTGCGCCGGCAGCAGCTCGCCGGCCTCGTCGAGATCGGCGATAGTGCGCGCGATCTTGAGCACTCGGTGATAGGCCCGGGCCGATAGCCCCAGCCGGTTGACCGCATCGCGGAGCAGGGTTTCGACCGCATCAGACAGTCGGCAGTGGCGCCTGAGATCCCGCGCAGTCATGTGGGCGTTGGCGTGCACCCCTGGTTGGCCCCGGAACCGCTCCCGCTGGAGCCGGCGCGCCCGCTCCACCCGTTCACGGATGGCAAGGCTGGGCTCCTCCGACCGAGCGCCAACCAAGTCTCGGTAGGCGACGGCGGGCACCTCCAGGTGAATGTCGATCCGGTCCAGCAGTGGCCCCGACACCCGGGAGCGATAGCGCTCGACATCGAGCGGGCCGCAGCGGCAGGGGTGAACCGGGTCCCCGTAATGCCCGCAGGGACAGGGGTTCATCGCCGCCGCGAGCATCACCCGAGCCGGATAGGTGAGACTCACCGCCGCCCGGCCCAGCGATACGATGCCGTCCTCCAGAGGCTGGCGCAGCACCTCGAGGACGTTTCGGCGGAACTCGGGCAGCTCATCGAGGAACAGCACTCCACCGTGGGCCAGGCTGACCTCTCCCGGGCGCGGGTTGGAGCCTCCGCCGATGAGGCCCGCATCGCTGATGGTATGGTGCGGCGCCCGGAATGGTCGAACGGCGCAGAGCGACCGGCCCGACGCCAGAGTTCCGGCGACGCTGTGGATCTTGGTGGTTTCCAGCGCCTCGTCGAGGCTCATGGAAGGAAGGATGGTGGGCAACCGGCGGGCGAGCATGGTCTTGCCGGCTCCAGGCGGTCCGATGAGCAGAATGTTGTGAGCACCCGCTGCCGCGACCTCGAGCGCTCGCTTGGCGGCGGCCTGGCTCCGGACATCCGCGAAATCCACCGCATCGTGCACCCGTTCCGCCATGAGGGCAGTCAGGTCCACGGTCGTAGCCGGAAGGGGACATTCGCCGGTCAGGTGGACGCAGACCTCATGCAGAGTGCGGGCTCCGAGGACTTGTAGCCCCTCCACGACGGCAGCCTCGGAAACGTTGTCGCAGGGCAGCAGCAGGGTCCGGCATCCGGCCGTACGGGCGGCGAGGGCCATGGAGAGCGCGCCGCGCACCGGGCGAAGGTCGCCCTCGAGGCCGACTTCGCCCAGGACCAGCGTGTCGCGGAGATCGCTGATCGGGAGCTGCCCGCTGGCCACCAGGAGGCCGAGAGCGATCGGCAGGTCGAACGCGGAACCATCCTTGCGTATGTCCGCGGGGGCCAAGTTCACAGTGATTCTGCGGAGCGGGAACGAGAACCCGGCGTTGGCCAATGCGGCGCTGACCCGTTCCCTTCCCTCCTTCACCGCTCCCTGCGGGAGGCCGACGGTGGAGAACGAGGGCAACCCGTTGCTGATGTCCACCTCCACATCGACCGGATAGGCGTCGATGCCGAGGACGGCGGCAGAGCGGATCCGGGCTAGCATGGGAAGCCACCGGGTCGAGGCCACGGCAAGGTAGAGCTTCCCGGCGTCGCGGGCGGTACCCGGCTCCCGCGCGCGCCATCTCAATCCCGCGGTTCCCCGGTCACGACGGGGAAGAAAGGTTCGGCAGAGTCGCTCGATGCGTCCCCTCTCTTGGTGCGCCCTACTCCTGGTTTCGGTTGCCGCCTGCGCCATGCCGCGGGTTGGCGGCGCCCCTGTCGCTCCGGTGGAGCGGGCCTGGGTGGTCCCCACGCTCGATCTCTACGCCGGGTGGTGGGCCGAGACCGAGTCCTGTGCCGGGGTCAAAGGCGACATGTCTCGGGTTACCTTCTACGCGGTAGACACTCCCTCGGGGGGAATCTCGTTGGGCAAGGACGTGGCCCACGGCTGGTGGGTCCGGGAAGGCAACCGGATCTATCTTCCCGCCAATGCACTGGGCGAGGAGTGGTTGGTACGCCATGAGATGTTGCACTCGCTGCTCCAGCGGGGCAGCCATCCGACCGAAATGTTCGTTCGGGGCTGCCACCTGGCCTCCGCGCCGGTGTTCCGGGATTCGACCCTCACAGCCGATCCGGGGAACCCCCAGGGCCACTAAGACCTCCCGGGTGGGCACCACCCGGCCCCCGTTTTGCTGCAACTTCTGCCGTGACACTGTCTAGCGAGCCTTCCCAACTACTTAGGACGCATCCGGCGGGTCATCTCGCAAACTGCGGGAGCAACAGCTCATGAAGCGGACCTTCCCCCGAGCGCGGTGGATCGCGCTCGCATCCATCGTGGCAATCTCCTTCGTCAGCGGCGGCTGGCTGCTCCGGCCCCGCCCCGCGGCGGAAGGGGGGGTCTACCAGCAAGCCCGCCTGTTCGAAGACGTCGTCGCAGCCATCAACCGGCATTACATCGATTCGCTGGCCGAGGGGGATCTCTACCAGCGCGCCGCCACCGCCCTGGTTGGGTCGCTGCAGGATCCCTATGCCGAGCTGCTGATCAAGGAGAGCTACCGCGAGTACCAGCGGCAGATGACCGGAACCGAGGTTGACGTGGCTCCCGAGGGGCCCACTGAGTCCGGCCTGGAGTGGAAGGCAAGCAGCGGGATTGGGCCGGGAGATGAGATCCTGAGCATTGACGGCCGGAGCACTCGGGGATGGTCGCCACGCAAGGTGGATGAGGCGTTGCGAGGTGGAAGCCGCCCGACCGTAACCGTGATCGTGCGGCCGCGCGGATCGGACCGGGCGGAGGTGCGCCGCCTGACCCGAACCGCGGTGCATGTTCCCGCCGCCTCTTCCGGAGTACTGCTCGAGGGACGGGTCGGCTATGTGGTGCTCCACCGCCTGAGCCAGGGTGCGTCGCAGGAGCTCCAGGCCGTGGTCGACCGGATGATCGGCGAAGGGATGAAGTCGTTGGTGCTCGACCTGCGGTCCAATCCCGGAGGGTTGATCCGCGAGGGCGTCAAGGTGTCGAGTCTCTTCCTGGAGCTGGGGGATACCGTGGCCGTCTCCACCGGTCGCACCGCCCGCCACTCGAGGACCTATGTGGCCTCCTCGCCGGCCGGGTGGGACAGCCTTCGCGTAGCGCTGCTGGTGAACCGGGGCACCGCCAGCTCGGCCGAGCTGATCGCGGGAGCGCTGCAGGACCACGACCGAGCGGTGATCGTGGGCACGCCTTCATACGGAAAAGGCGTGCTCCAGACCACCTACCCTCTCGGCGATGAAGTCGCGATCAAGCTGACTACCGCCCGGTGGTATACCCCCAGCGGTCGCACCGTGCAGCGGCCACGCCCTGATGCCGTGGGAGGTCAGGCCAACCGCACTCCGGCGCTGGCGCCGCAGATCTTCCGTAGCGATGCCGGCCGGCCGATTCCGGATGCCAGCGGAATCCTTCCTGACCTCATGGTGCGCTCCTCGCTCCGCTCGGATGGGGAACGAGTGCTCCACACCGCGCTGGGTGAAGACCTCGACCAGTTCCGCACGGTATTGACCGGCTACGTCGCCGAGCTGCGGGGCAGCGGAGCGGTCAGTGACGAGACCTTCCAGATTACGCCGGCGATGAGAGAAGCCCTCTTTCAGCGGCTCCAGGAGGACAAGGTTCCGCTGAGCCGGGAAACCTTCGATGCCGCGGCGTCCTACGTCGACGAGCAACTGGGCTACGAGATCAGTCGGGAGTTGTTCGGGACCGAATCGGTGGTGCGGCGCCAGGCCAAGGCCGACCGCCAGCTCCAGGCGGCGCTACGCGTGCTCCGGAAGGCGCATACCCAGCAGGATGTACTCACCGCCGCCGTTGCGGCGCAGGTAGCGGGTCAGACGCGTTAGAACCGGGCGCAGCGCGGCGCGCCCTACGCGGAGAGGTAGACGGTAATCGTCGTGCCTCTCCCTGCCCTGCTCTCCACCTCGATCTGCCCACCCCAGCTCTCCACCAGCCGCCGCACGATCGCCAGGCCGAGACCCGAGCCACTGGTGGTAGTCGAAAACCGGGGCTCGAAGATTCTCGGAAGCAGCTCCGGTGAAATCCCCGATCCATCATCGGCCACACGAATGCACCCCGGCGCGACCGTCACCTCGACGACCCGCGCACCGGCGTTGCGCGCGTTCTCCAGCAGGTTGACCACGACCTCCTTGACCTCGTCGGCTCGCGCCGCGCCGAACGAACCGGGCTCGGCAGCGAGCCGAACCTCATATCCCTCCTCCGCCAATCGATAGAGCTGCACCACCTCTCCTACCGCCGCAGTCAGATCGATCCGATCCAGCGGCTGGTGGTCGCCCGCCGGCGCCGCGAAACGGCTGAACGCCCGGGCAATGGTGTCCAGCCGGTCGATCTCGGCCAGCATCCGCTCGGCAGTGTCGTCCAGGGTCCGGTCGAATTCCGGCCTTCGATCCCGGTACACCCGCTGGAGATGCTGGAGCCCCAGGCGCATGGGAGTCAGCGGGTTCTTGATCTCGTGGGCCACCTGGCGGGCCATTTCGCCCCAGGCGAGCACCCGCTCGGCCCGGCTTACATCGGTCACATCGTTGAGCGCGATCACCACGCCGCGCACGTGGGGGTCGAGCGACGCGAGCTGAAGCGAGAGCCGGCGGCCGTTGATGTCCAGCTCCGCGGTCGAGTCGGCACCGCGGTCCTCCAGGAAGCCTTCCACCACCGAGACCAGCGGCGCCCAGTCGGGTCCCAGCTGCTCCAGGAAAGAGTCTCCCTCCTGGAGCCGCCCCCCGATGAGATCCACCGCCTGGCGGTTGGCTATGAGCACCCTTCCGTTGGGGTCGAGTCCCACCACCCCGGTAGCCACGGTGGCCAGCACCGCCGCGGTCCGGCGCCGGGCTTCCTCCAGCGCGCTCTGGCTGGAACGGATATCCGCCGCCATCCGCTCGAAGGCTCCGAACACCGGCTCGAATTCCAGCGGCTGACTTTCCGAGTGCGGCGGCATCGTCTGACCCTTGCCCAACGCCAACGCCGAGCGTCGCAACTCGGCCACCGGACGGGAGAGCGCCCGCGAGGCTCGGCCCGCACCCGCGAGGGCCGCCGCCACTCCGACCAGGGTCGCCAACAACAACACCAGCGCAAGATCCAATTGCCTGCCCGCGAGCGAGGGGTCGTCCGCCAGCTGGGGCGTGGCGAGCACGCCTATGGCGTCGGGCGGCCCGGGCTGCACCACCCGATAACCCACGCGTTCGGCCAATTGGGGGATCGAACCTCCCCGAGTCACTTCCAATTCTCCGTCGAGGGCCAATGACTCGTAGGCGGTGGGATCCATGAGCTGCGGCATGACACCCAGGTCTTCCAGGACCGGTGTGCTGGTGCCTTGCAGCACCCCCGCCTGATAGAGCCCGAGGTCCGCATCGATACGCCGGCTCAGCTCTCGCAGTCGCTCCTCGGTGGCGGCGCCGCCGCTCCGCAGCGCTCCACCGCCGGTGAGCACCGCGTCGCGCAGCGTCTGAGTGATGAGCAGGTCCCGGCCCCGACGCACCTCTTCGGCCAGCCGGGCGAATGACCAGGCAGCAAAGCCGACGGCGGGCAGGATGAAGAACAGCGCGAGGGTGGCCGCCAATCGGATGCGGAACGAACGACTCAGGCTGCGCCAGCGCGGCCGGGGAGCTCGAGCCCCGGCAACCAGCTCGGCGAGGAACCACAGCAACGCGAGCACCGCCGCGTCGAGCAGAACTACCAGGACACCACGGACGAAGAGCGGCAGCGGACCACGCAGGTCCAACAGGGCGTGGACAGTTCGGTTTCCTCCCGGCAGCGTGAGCGGGTACGCGTTGCGTAGCACCCAGCCATCCCGCTCCCACCGGGGCTGTGGGGTCGGCGCAGACGAATCGGCAGGGGGCGACAGGGTGAGCCGATAGAGTGGCGACTCGAGCCCTCCAGGATCCAACAGCCGGCCCACCCGGCCGGTGAGTACCAGCTCGGATCGGGGGCCCACCGAAGCCGTCATCACCTCCTCCGGGCTCACCCGGATGAGGTTCACGTAATGGATGCCCGGGATCCGGGCCAACGGCACCACCCGTTGGGTGTCGCTTGCGGCAAAGCCGACCACCATGCTGGAGAGCAGCGACGGCGGCAGGTCGAGAGAATCCAGCGTCAGCTCATCTTGAATCGCGCCGCTGGTCGACCACAACGCGAGGTGAGTGGGATATCCCTGGTGGCCCAGCGCCGATCCGTGCCAGAGTGCGTACATCTCCGAGGCCGTCGTGGGCGGCGGCGCCCGCCGCACCTGCTCGCCGAAACGCTCCAGTAGTGGCACTGCCAGCGGATCGGGCTCGGTGCCCAGCCGCGCGATGTCGCGTTGCGCTACCTGGAGCCGCCCAGACAACTCCGTACCCCAGGTGACCAGTGCGGCGGAGCTGCCGGCCACCAGCGCGATGCCGCTGATCGCCGCCCAGCGGGGAGCCGGCAGCGTGACCAGTAAGAGCGCCGGGGTCCAGAGAAAGGTGTACCAGTTGGGCCAGCCACCTCGGGGGCTCCAGACCAGCACGCCGATAATGGCGGCCACAAAGGCGATCGCGACACCGGCCACGATGTGCCAGGAAGCGGAGCCCTCCGGGCCATCGCCGCGGAACAGCGCCGCGGCGGGAACGATCAGCGCGGAGACCGAGACCAGGAGTGCCAACTGCCAGGTGAGCCACAGTCCGATCGAAACGCCGTCGGCCGGCGGAGTGATTCCCCGCCCCAGGTCACTGATGAGATAAGGCGAGGCCAGCAGCAGGATGCCGCCGATGGCCATCCCGTACCATCGCCGGCGCAGCCGCCTTCGCCACAGCCATACTCCGGCTATGGTGAGCAGGGTGCCCGCCATCGCCAGCACCCCGGCCGAGGTCGAGAGCGGCCCGAAAAGCGCTCGAAAGAACGTCGCCGGAGAGAAGAGCGGCTGGAGGCCGAGGGAGGGGCCGATCGGGGCACGGACGGCGAGCCACAAGAGCACCGAGAGCAGGATGAGGCGGTCCGGGGGGCGGTCGGTCAGGCTCAGGCCCAGAGCCACGAGCAGCAGCACCAGCCAGGTGACTACCCGGGACCAGCGCTCGAACACCAGCTCCCTCGCGGT
Organism: uncultured Gemmatimonadales bacterium; assembly: GCA_963812755.1. Lineage (GTDB taxonomy): Bacteria > Gemmatimonadota > Gemmatimonadetes > Gemmatimonadales > GWC2-71-9 > CAVVWJ01. The sequence continues at coordinate 129,608 of CAWEWK010000010.1, forward strand.
GCCCTGCACCGGCGGCACCGGCTGGACGCTGAAGAGCAGCCGGGGTCCTGCGGTGGTCGGCTCCTCGTAGTCGAAAACGTCGATGCTGTCCGGCGCGGTGCCGGCGGGATAGACGGTGAGCCCGACTTCGGTTCGCTCCCGAAACAGCTCGGCCAGGCTGCGAGATCGATCGGGCACCGCGGGGTGGGCCCAGATGAGCACTCCCGCAATCGCGGTGCGGCCATCGCTCGAGTGGCGCCGCGCCTCGAGCACGACGTAATATCCAGTCGCCCGGGACCCGATCGAATCGCCCTCGGCACGGGGCGGAAGCCGGTGGCGTCCGGCCCAAGCCCAGGGCAGCCCTCGCCGGTCGAGTACCACCACGCTGGTCTCGGGTCCGCGCTCCGGAATGAGCCGGTCGAGGACGTCGAGTGCCGACCGGCGATCGGTGGGTGAGGTTTCGATGGCGGCCTGGGCCAGGCGCTCGGCGCTGTGATACGCGGCGTGAAGATCCCCAGCCAGCCGCTGAGACGCCGCCTGGACTCGCCGCTCACGCTGATCGGGCCACTGAGTCTCGATGGCGCGAAGCTGCCGGTGGGCGACGCCGAGCGAGATGGCGAGACCCAGCAGAACCGTGACGAGTCCCAGCCGCCGCCATCCTCGGAAGGGATAGAGGCCGACGACTCCCGCGAGAAAAGCGATCGCGCCCAGCCCGGCCCAGAAGGACTCCGGTTGTCGCAGCCACTCCGCGGCGGCAACACCGGCCACCAACCCTACCAGAACCCACGACCGCGGACGATGACTCAATCCGGATGCCCCTGGAGAATGAAGGAGATGAGCCCGGGGTCGGTGCGCGAGCGCCTACTGGAGCGACCGACCATCCTGGTGCCGGTAGGCACCACCGAACAGCACGGCCCCCATTTGCCGCTCGGCTGCGACACGATCGTGGTGGAGCGACTGGCTGACGACCTGTCGATCAGGTTCGGAATCTTGCGGGCCCCAACCGTCGAATACGGAGTACACACCCAATCCCGCCCCTTTCCGGGAGGAGCCGCGCTGCGCCGGAGGACGTTACACCGTTTCATGAACGAACTTATCGAATCGTGGGAGGACGGGGCAGGCGTTCAGGAATTCATGGTCCTCACGGCTCAAGGGAGCGAGGCTCACCTCGAGGCCCTGAGCACGATCCGGACCGAGACTGCCACGGTACAGGTAGTTGACATCTTCAGCCTCGATTTCGGGGAGCTACTCGACCGACCGGGTGCACCGGTACAAGGCGGCGAGTTGGACACCTCACTCATGCTTTTCATTGCGCCGGAGGTGGTGCGAATGGACCTGGCTCAGGATTTTGCGCCCACTCCCCAGGCCCTGGCGAGGTATCGGCCGGGCCACAGTCGCCGGCTGCCCACCGGCTCGCCCGGATCGATCGGTTATCCCAGTCTGGCCTCCGCCCAAAAGGGTGAGCGCCTGTATACATTCATTCTCGACCGGGTCAGCATGTGCCTGGACCGGACCCGAGGTTGAGCGGAGCCCACATGCGCGCCCTCGCGCTTCTACTTCCAGTAGGGATGCTTCAGGGGGTCTCGGCAGCGGCCCAGCAGGCGCTGGAGACCAAGCTTGTCGTCCAACAGAGCGGCCGGGAAACAGGCCGGGAGGAATTCACCCTCCGCCGGGCGGGTGGAGGCCCAGGCACATCGCTGCTGGCCTCCGCCCGCTATCCAGCCGTCTCGCCGACGACCCATCTCAGCGGCTCGCTCGAGCTCACCCCCGAATTTGCCATCGCGAAGTTTCAGCTGGACGTGGAGAGTCCCGCCGGTACCACGGTCATCCTTGCCGCCGGATCGGGTGCCCGGCTCATTGTCCGCACCGTGGCCAAGGGCTCCGAGTCCGGTCGCGAGCTGCCGGGTGGACCGGACGTCGTCCTGCTGGACGAGGGCGTTCATTCGCTGTTCGCCGTCGTCGCCTTGCTGTCGACTCCGGCCGGACGTCCCCTCACCGCCATCTACCCTCGCACCGGCAAACGAGCTTCGTTCGTCGCCAAGCGGGAGGGAGGCGAGGGCGGCAACATCAGGGTCGCTCTGAGCGGCGACATCGGCGGGACGCTGCTCACCGACGGCGAGGGACGGCTCCAGCGATTGGAGCTGCCCGGCCAGGGCATTGTGGTAACACGAGCGGAGTAGTCTCCCCACCCCAAGTCCTTTGCTATCAGTCTCGAAGGCGGCCTTTGTCGCAACCTGAAACCTGGGCGGCGGTGCAGCCGTATTGGCGCCGGTCACGTCCCACACTACAAAGGGCTCGATCAATGAAACTGTGGTTGGGAGTCTTCGTCCTCACCTGCCTTGCTCCCCTGACAGGCGAGGCACAGGACACGACAACGGTCCAACGGCCTGACACGACCGTTCGCCCGGATACGAACGTGGCGGCTCGTCCCGCTGCAACGGCGACGCTATCGCTGGCGGAGGCGCTCAAGCAGGCACAGGCCAACAGCCCGGCGTATCGCCAGACGTTGAACGACGCCGGACCGGCCAAGTGGGGCGTGCGAAACGCCTACGCCAACTTTCTCCCTTCAGTGAACGCCTCGGGCGACCTGGGCTATACCGGGTCGGGCGAATCCAACTTCGGTGGCGGGTTCGTTCGCCCAACCTCAGCGTTCATGACCTCAGGGTACAGCCTCGGGCTCCAGTGGCAGCTGGACGGTCGAGTCTTGTCGGGCCCGGGACAGCAGAAGGCGCTCCAGCGCGCCACCGACGAAGACATTTCGGGAGCCGACATCGCGCTGCGTGCGGAAATCTCCACCCAATACCTCAATGCTCTCCAAGCTGCGGCCCAGGTGGACGTGGCTCGGCAGCAAGTGGTGCGCAATGCCGACTTCCTTACCCTGGCCAAGGCCCGATACCAGGTAGGCCAGGCCACCTTGCTGGACGTGCGCCAGGCGGAGGTCGCGAAGGGCCAGTCCGACGTGGCACTGCTCCGAGCGGTTCAGACCGACAACGAGGCGAAGCTGGACCTGCTCCGCCGAATGGGGGTCGAGCCCCCGGTCGCGGTCGAGCAGATCGCGCTCACCGACTCCTTCCCCGTTGCCGCACCCGAGTTTCAGCTGCAGGAGCTGTTGTCGATGGCCGATCAGAAGAATCCGAACCTTCGCTCGCTGCGCGCACGCCAAGACGCCGCCACCTGGGGTGTGCGGGCCGCGAAGTCGGAATTCCTCCCCACGCTGTCGCTGCAAGCCGGATGGAGCGGCTTTACCCAGGAATTCACCAACGACCAGTTGTTGCTGGATCAGACTCTGGGCGAGGCGCAGGCACAGGTGGCCGATTGTCAGTACAACAACTCGGTGCGCTCGGCGCTCTCGCTGGGTGGAGAGACGCCTGACTGTAACGGCTCGGCCGGACTTGACCCCACCGGCAATGCGCTGCTCGACCCGGTAGCCCAGCAGATTCGCAACGACAATGACGTCTTTCCTTTTCATTATACGGGGCAGCCGTTCCAGGCCAACCTCAGACTCTCGCTGCCGATCTTCACCAACTTCGGTCGCTCGCTCCGACTGTCTCAAGCCCGGGCCCAGGAGCAGGATGCCGACGAGGACGTGCGGGCCCGCCGGCTCCAGGTGCGGAGCGATGTGCACGCCCGGTATCTCGGCCTCCAGACGTCTTACCAGGCGATCCCGGTGCAGGCCGCGAACCGGGAGGCGGCGCGAGACCAGCTCCGGCTGGCGCAGGATCGCTACCGGTTGGGCGCCGGCACCTCGCTCGAAGTGTCCGACGCGCAGAATTCAGTGCAGCAAGCCGAGGGTGACTACGTGAATGCAGTGTACGACTACCACAAGGCGATCGCCGCGCTGGAAGCCGCGGTGGGTCGCACTCTTCGCTAACAAGGAACCAACATGTCGCGTGGGATGAAGATCGGGCTGGGTATCCTGGTGGTAGCGCTCGCGGCCGGCGGCTTCATCGCCTACCGGATCGACCAGAAGAAGAAGGCGGGCACCGAGGTCCGTATGGAACGGGTGTCCCGGCGCGACCTGGTAAGCGCGGTCACTGCCAGCGGGAAGATCGAGGCCAAGACCAAGGTTGACATCAGCGCCGATATCACCGGACGGATCATCAAGATCGCGGTGCGCGAGGGCGACCGGGTCACCAAGGGACAGTTTCTGATCCAGATCGACCCAGCGGAATACCAGGCAGCGGTCACCCGAGCGGAGGCGGTGGTGGCCAGCACCCAAGCGACGCTGGCCCAGAGCCGGGCGAACCGGGACCAGGCGGAACGTGCCTGGGGTCGTGCCCGTCAGCTCACCAACCTCGGGCCCAACCTGATCGCCAGGGAAACGGCGGAGCAGGCGCAGACTGCGTACGAGGTGGCCGAGGCGACGTTCCAGTCGACCCAGGCCCAGTTGAACGAGTCTCGCGCCAGTCTGCAGGCGGCGCGGGACAATCTCTCGAAGACCCGGCTGGTCTCCCCTATCAGCGGCCGCGTGGTCCGGCTGGCCGTGGAGGAGGGCGAGGTCGCCGTGCCCGGCACCTTTTCTCGGGAAACCGGTTTGCTCATGACGGTAGCCGATCTCTCGGTGATTCTCGCCAAGGTGCAAGTAGACGAAACCGACGTGGTTCGCCTGGCGATGAGCGACTCGGTCGAAGTGACGGTGGACGCGTATCCCGACACCACCTTTCTGGGCCGGGTAACCGAGGTGAGTCACAGCGCCAAGCTCACGCCCACGGAGACGGCCTCCGGGTCTACCGACCGGGCGGTGGACTTCGACGTGGAGATCACGCTGAAGAATCCGCCGCAGGACATCCGGCCCGACCTGAGCTGTACCGCCAGGATCGTGACCGATACCCGAGATCACGTGCTCAGTGTTCCGATCATCGCGCTCACGGTGCGTGACCACGAGCGCATCGCCGTGGAAACGGAGGAGCCGGCGCCGATGATCGACACCACTCGCCGCCGGCCGCGGAACAAGGAAGCGGAGGGAGTGTTCATCGTGAGCGACAACGTCGCAAGCTTCCGGCCGGTCAAGGTCGGCATCGCCGGCGACGAGTTCTTCGAGGTGACGGAAGGAGTGCGCGAAGGAGAGACCATCGTCGCCGGCACCTATCAGGCGATCCGCGACTTGAAGGACGGGGACCGGGTCAGCCCGGCGGATACCACCAAGCAGGAAACGGCGGAGTCATGAGCGCCATCATCCGAATTCGGGAGCTGAGCCGGGAGTACCGGATGGGCGACGAGCGCATTCTCGCTCTCCGGGACGTGACGCTGGACATCGGCCGCAACGAGTATATGGCCATCATGGGACCGTCGGGGTCGGGCAAGTCTACCATGATGAATCTGCTGGGCTGTCTCGATACGCCGACCGGGGGCGAGTACTGGCTCAACGGCCAGGAGGTGTCTCGGCTCAGCGACGACGAGCTGGCCAGGGTCCGCAACCGGGAAATCGGCTTCGTGTTCCAAACCTTCAATCTGCTCCCCCGGGCCACCGCCCTGCACAACGTCGAGCTGCCGCTGGTCTACTCCGGCACGCGGGGGCGGGAGCGGCGGGAGCGGGCCGTCGAGGCGCTGGAGCGGGTGGGCCTGGGCCACCGTATGGACCACCGGCCCAACGAGCTGTCGGGCGGCCAGCGCCAACGGGTGGCGATCGCTCGTGCCCTGGTCAACCGGCCCAGCATCCTGCTGGCCGACGAGCCTACCGGCAACCTCGACAGCGTGACCAGCGAAGAGATCATGGGTGTGTTCGCGGATCTCCATGCCGCCGGCCAGACGGTGATCATGGTGACCCACGAGGCCGACATCGCCCGCCACGCCCAACGAGTCGTTGTTTTGCGCGATGGTCGGGTGGAGAGTGATACGAAGCAAGCGCTATCGGCTATCGGCTATCCGCTATCGGCTTGATAGCATGCCCCTGCTCGAAGCCATCCGTCTCGCCCTCCGCACCATCCGGGCGCAGAAGCTCAAGAGCTTCTTCTCGCTCATCGGGGTGCTGATCGGGGTCACCTTCCTCATCGCGGTCGTCTCCATCGTGCAGGGGATGAACCGCTACATGGTCGACCGCTTCGCCAACACCCTGGTCGGCGCCAATACCTTCGAGCTGCGGCAGCGACTGAACATCGTGACCGGCAACGTGCCGGACGACGTGTGGCTGGCTTGGCGGCGCCGGCCGCGCATCACCTACGCCGACGCCGACTACGTGCGCGAGCGGATCAGGACGCCCGCCGTCTTCGCAAAGTTCTGCGAGGACCGGGTGTCGGTATACCACAACGGGAAGGTCGCCAAGGACATCAACCTGGTCGGCAGCGAGGAGAGCTACTTCCGGATCCGCAACTACGAGCTGACCGCGGGGAGGGCCTTCACCGCCCAGGAAGTCCGCACCGGGCTGCCGGTGGTGGTGGTGGGCAACGAGCTGGCGCGGAAGCTGTTGCCGGGGGTGGACCCCATGGGCAAGGTGGTGCAGATCGGCGGGCTGCCCTATCGCATCATCGGCGTGGTCGCGGAGCAAGGGACCTTGTTCGGGCTCTCGCTCGACAAGTTCGCGGTCATGCCGTTCAGCGCTCCTGGACGGCGGCTCATCTGTCCCATCAACATCCTGGACGCCCTGATCGTGCAGACTTCCGACCCCACCCAGATGCAGCAGGCCATGGGAGAGGCGGAGGCGATCATGCGCAGCCGCCGGCAACTCAAGCCATGGCAAGAGAACAATTTCGCCTTTCAGACCGCGGAAGGCGCGCTGGGCACATGGCAGAAGATCTCCCGAATTCTGTTTCTCGCCCTCCCCGGTCTGGTCGCGATTTCTCTAGTGGTGGGCGGGATCGTGATCATGAACATCATGCTCATGGCGGTCAGCGAGCGCACCCGCGAGATCGGCATCCGCAAGGCCCTGGGAGCCCGGCGGCGCGATATCCTGGCGCAGTTCGTGGTGGAGTCCGCCACTCTTTCCGCCGCCGGGGCCGTTCTAGGTATCGGATTCGGGATCGTGCTGGCATTCGTGGTGAAGGCGTTGACCCCGCTGCCCGCGTCGGTGGCCCCCTGGTCGGTGACGCTGGGGGTGGTCCTGGGCGTGACGGTCGGGATCATCGCCGGCGTGTACCCGGCGAGTCGGGCGTCACGCTTGGACCCGATCGTGGCGTTGAGGGCTGAATGAGCGCTTTGCGTCCCCTCGCCGCGCTGTCCCGCATGCTGGAAGGCGCCGCGATCGCCATCGATTCCCTGCGGTCCAATAAGGTTCGCGCCACGCTGACCATTCTCGGCGTCGCGATCGGAGTGACGGTGGTGATCGCGATGGGCTCGGCCATCACCGGGATCAACCGGAGCATCACCGCCATCCTGGAATCGGCCGGCCCCAAGACGTTTTATGTCTTCCGCTACTTCTCGGGCGGTCTGGAGGTGTCCGATGGCTCCGACGAGCTGTCACCCTGGCGAAGGATGCCGGAGCTCACCGTGGACGAGGCCGAGCTGATCCGAGCCTTGCCGGGCGTCCGGGAGGTGAACATCGGCGAGTATGCCTCGGGTCCGGTGAGCTCCGGCGACGTGAGCCTCCACAGCGTGGACGTGGCCGGGTTCAGTCCCACCTGGCCCCAGGTGAACGGCGGCGAAATCCTGGCCGGCCGCAACTTTACCCCGGTGGAGTACGCCGCCGGCGCTCGGGTGGCCGTGATCAACGACAAGCTGGCGGAGTCGCTCTTTCCCGGGCTGGACCCGGTTGGAAAGCGGATCAAGGTCTTCGGACAGCCGTTCGACGTGGTCGGGATGCACGCGGAAGCCGCGTCCCTGTTCGGCAACGCCGACGAGCCGCGGCTGGCGATACCGCACACCACGTTCACCAAGGTGGCGGACTACTGGCGGGGGTGGCTGGAGATCGCGGTCGTGCCCACCGAGTCGGCGACCGTGGCGAAGGCGCAGGACGAGGTAACGGCGGCCCTTCGCAGCAAGCGAGGGCTGCATCCCGCGGAGGAGAACAACTTTGCCCTGGTGACCCAGGACCGGGTGCTCGACGCGTTCAACCAGGTGACCGCCGGATTCTTCGTCGCCATGATCGCCCTCTCCAGCGTGGGCTTGATGGTCGGCGGCGTCGGGGTGGTGGCCATCATGATGATCTCGGTCACCGAGCGGACCCGGGAGATCGGGGTCCGCAAGGCGCTGGGTGCCACGCGAGGTGAGATCATGTTTCAGTTCCTGGTCGAAGCGGCCACCCTCACGTTGGTCGGCTGCCTCATCGGGATGGCCGTCGGCGCGCTCATCGCCTGGGCTATCCGGTCCTTCTCGCCGATTCCGGCGGCGGTGCCCCTGGCCTCGGTGATCGCGGCCGTGGTGGCGTCGATTTTGACGGGCGTGCTCTTTGGTCTCTATCCAGCGAGCAAGGCATCGAGGCTGGACCCGGTAGAGGCGCTGCGGTACGAGTAGTCTCCCTCCACTGCGGCGGGAGCGCTAATCCGGCTACATTATCCTCCCATGCCGCTCTCCGAGGCCCTACGCCTGGCAATCCAGGCCATCTGGTCCAGCAAGCTCCGCTCCTTCTTCACTCTGCTCGGCATCATCGTCAGCGTCGCCTTTCTGGTCATGGTGGTGGCCATCATCCAGGGCATGAACGCCTACGTCCGGGAGAACATCACCGGCGCGCTGATCGGCACCAACGCCTTTCAGGTGCGGCGCACGCCGATCAACGTGGGCCTGATGGACGACGCCGAGGTGCGGGCCATCAACAAACGGCCGCTCATCACGGTCCGGGACGCCGAGGTGGTTCAGCGGGCAGTGCCCGACGCGCAGGCGGTGTCGCTGCAGTCGGGATGGCCGACCCCGGTCAGCACGGTCAGCTTCCGCAACCGGCTGGTAGAGAACGTGGTCGTTTTCGGGGTCACCCCGCCCTACCAGGTGGTGCAGGACTACCGCTTCGCCGTGGGGGAGCCGCTCGCCGACCCGGACGTGCGCGAGCGACGCGCGGTCGTGATTCTGGGCTACGACGTCGCCGATCGACTGTTCGATGACCCGGCGATGGCGGTCGGACACAAGGTTCGTGTCGCCGGGAGCGAAGTCCAGGTAAAGGGGGTGATCGCCAAGAAGGGTCGGGTCCTGGGCCAATCCTTCGACACCTTCGTGCTGCTGCCGTTCAGCACCTTCGAGTCGATGTACGGCCGGCGGAAGACCACGGTGGTTTCGGTGAAGATGGGGAATGCTGAGGCGATCGACGGCGCCATGGCGAGGGCGGAGGAGGCCATGCGGCTGGCCCACCGGCTTCGACCGGGCGAGCCGAACGACTTCACGGTGGACAAGGCGAGCGCCCTGGTGTCCTTCTGGCGGAACCTCACCCGCATCCTCTTTACCGCCATTCCCGCCGTGGTCTGCATCGGGATCGTCGTGGGTGGCATCGTGATCATGAACATCATGCTCATGACGGTGAACGAACGGGTGCACGAGATCGGGATTCGGAAGTCGGTAGGAGCAACCCGGCGGGACATTCGCCGGCAGTTCCTGGTGGAGGCGGTCGCGCTCGCGTCCTTGGGCGGAGTCGTCGGGGTACTGGTGGGCTGGGGCGCTGCGACGTTGGTGGCGACGGTGAGTCCCTTGCCTGCACGAGTGACGCTGTGGTCGGTGGGGATTGCGATGGCGCTGGGTGCCGGCGCCGGAGTGTTGTTCGGGGTATACCCGGCCACCCGGGCGGCGCGGTTGGACCCGATCAACGCGCTCCGGGCGGAGTAGGAGCACCGGTGCGGCTCCACGTTCCCAATCTGCTGGAAGGAATCCTGATCGCCCTCGGCGCCATGCGCGCCAATAAGCTGCGCTCGGCCCTCACCGTCCTCGGCGTGGTGATCGGAGTGGCCACGGTAATGACGGTGGCCTCCATGGTGCAGGGCATCCGGACCCAATTGTTCAACGCCATCGAGGTGGCCGGACCGCAGGTCTTCTACATCCTCCGCTTCTTCACCCAAACCCCTCTGGATCCTGACCGGCTGCCTTACGAGCTGCGCATCAGGCCGATCCTGTCGGCCACTGACGCGAGAGCGGTGCGGACTGTGCCCGAGATCGCCTACGCCCAACTCTGGCTGCAGATCTTCGCCCGGCTGGAGGTGGCCGGGATCAGAACCCAGACGATGATCGTTTACGCCGGCGACGACCAGTTCATGGAGATCCTGGGCGGCACGCTGCTCCGGGGCCGGCTCTTCACCCGGGCGGAGCTGACCGGAGAGAACGTGATCGTGCTCGAAGAGCAAGCGGCCGACCGCCTGTTCGGCCAACTGGATCCCATCGGCCAAGTCGTCCGAGCCAACGGCCAGCCGCTGCGAGTCATCGGCATCTATCAGAAGCCGGCCAACATCTTCGAACCTCCGGGCCAGCAGAACGCCGGCGCCATTCCCTTCCTGACCGCCCGGGAGAAGTTTCGCTATAACGAGACTTACGACCTCTTCATCGCCGCCAAGGCCAAGGCCGGCGTTCCGATCCCTCTGGCCAAGGACGCGGTTACGGCAGCGCTCCGGCGAACTCGCAATCTCCGGCCCGAGACTCCCAATACCTTCGACCTGGTCACCCAGGACCAGATCCTCGACGTCCTGGGGAGGTTCACCAACTACTTCTTCCTGGCCATGGTCGCGCTGTCCAGCGTGGCTCTCATGGTGGGCGGCATCGGCGTCATGGCAATCATGATGGTTTCGGTGACCGATCGCACCCGGGAGATCGGGCTCCGCAAGGCGATCGGCGCCACCCGAGGCGAAATTCTCTGGCAGTTCCTGGTCGAAGCGGCGACGCTGACCCTGTTGGGAGGACTGCTGGGTATCGCGGTGGGACTGGTGGCGGGCGAGGCGCTCAAGTATGCGATGTCGATCGACTCCGCAGTTCCCCTCTGGAGTGCCCTGCTCGCTTGCGGGGTCAGCATCGGGATCGGGCTGCTTTTCGGGCTCTACCCGGCCAACCGCGCGGCCCGGATGGACCCGGTGGAGGCGTTGAGGCACGAGTAAGAGAGGCTATCGGCTATCAGCTATCGGCTTCGGACTGCTAAAAGGTCATGAGCCGATAGCTGATAGCGCCATAGCCGATAGCTGTCCATAGCCTCGTGTGCAACCCCACCCTCCAATCGCATCTCCCGGACTCCCCAAGGAGGACGGATGAGAGCCACCTGGCTGATGATCGTCGGCCTGTTGCAGGCCGGAGTGTGGGCGTGCAGGACGGAAGCACCGAAGGACGCGCCGGCCGAAGGCAAGGCCGCGGGCGGCCGAACCGCTGAAGCCGCCTTGAGCAACTACGCGCCGACCTCACCCGCCGTGGCGAGCGACCGCGAGCAGTCGGAGGAGGTGGCTCGCTCCCCAGCGGCCGCCCGACCACTCGATGCGACCACACCGGCCATGATCGTCAGGACCGGCAACGCCAGCATCCAGGTGGATTCGCTGGAGCCCGCCATCACCGAGGTTCGCCGACTGGCTCAGCGACTCGGTGGCTACATCGCCAACACCGCGCTTCAGGCGGGCCGGGAGCAGTTGCGGCAGGCTACCCTCGAGATCAAGACGCCGGCCGAGCGGTTTGATGACCTCACGGCAGGGCTCCGTCCGCTGGGCCGGGTGGAATACATCAACGTGACCGCGGAGGACGTGGGCGAGGAGTTCGTGGACCTCACGGCACGCGCCGCCAACGGACGCCGGCTGGAAGAACGGCTCATCGAGCTGCTGGGCAGCCGGACCGGAAAGCTCAAGGACGTACTCGAGGTCGAGCGCGAGCTGGCCCGGGTCCGGGAAGAGATCGAGCGACTGGACGGACGGCTCCGGTACCTGCGTACTCGGGCCGCGATGAGCACGTTGTCGGTGACGGTACACGAGCCGCCGCCCCTGGTCTCGCCTCCCGGCGGCAGTCCCATCGCCGACGCGTTCCGCCAGGCCTGGCGCAATTTCGTGGGATTGCTCGCCGGTGTCATCGCGTCTTTGGGAATCGTGGTTCCGGTGGCGGCGGCAGCATGGGGGGCGGTATTGTTGATCAAGTGGGTCAAGAGATAATGGCGCAAGCTTACCTGGACTCCCATGGCCATCGAGATCCTCGCCATCGCCGCCCATCGAGACGACGTCGAGCTCACCTGCGCTGGGACCCTGCTCAAGGCGGGCGATGCCGGGCATCGGACCGCGATTCTCGATTTGACCGCGGGCGAGTCGGGAAGCCGGGGGAGCGCCGAGCTCCGCGCGGAGGAGGCGGCTAGGGCCGCGAAGATTCTGGGCGTCGTCGAGCGGCGCAATGCCGGATTCCCCGACGCGCACATCCAGAACAACGACGACACTCGGCGGACGTTGGTAGAACACATCCGCCACTTCGCGCCTCGAGTGGTGATCCTGCCTTTTCCGGTAGGACGGCACCCGGACCACCGGCTGACCGCGGAGCTCGGCCGCGACGCCTGCTATCTCTCGGGGCTCGCCAAGTATCCCGCGCCAGGCGCCCCTCACCGGCCTCACAAGATTCTCTACGCGCTGTCCTATCGCGAAGACCCACTCAAGCCGACGTTCGTGGTGGATATCAGCGCGCAATTCGACCGCAAGTTGGCAGCGATCCGCTGCTATGCCAGCCAGTTCGACGGCGCCACTGCGGCGGGCGAGATCTTTCCCACCGGCCAGGACCTCTACTCCCTGGTCGAAACCCAGAACGCCCACTACGGCTCCCTGATCCGGACCCGGTACGGCGAGCCCTTCTACACCCACGAGACCATGGCAGTGGACGATGTCGTGGGGTTGGGGGTGCAGAGTATGTGAAGGGAAGCTATCAGCTATCGGCTATCGGCTACCCGCTACTTGCACGGATCGCTGGCACCTGGTTTGGGGACCGAAGCCCGATCTCTAGTTGCGGATAGCCGATAGCTGATAGCCGATAGCTTGCAGCCCCCTTACTTTTCCCCTCATGCACCCGCCAGTCTATCTCGACCACGCCGCCACCACGCCGGTTCGTCCCGAGGTGTTGGAGGCGATGTTGCCCTATCTCACCGACCAGGCGTTCGGAAACCCTTCGAGCTCCCACCGATACGGGCGCACCGCCCGGGCCGGTATCGAGCAGGCCCGGAAAGAGATAGCCCACGCGGTGGGGGCCGAGCCGAACCAGGTGGTGTTTACCTCGGGTGGAACCGAGGCCGACAATCTGGGCATCGTGGGGGCCGCGCTGGCGGCTCGCGAGCGCGGTGCAAACATGTGCGCGGCGGTGAGCGCGATCGAGCACAAGGCCATTCTGGCCGCGGCCCATGCCGTCTGCCATCTCGGCGGCCGGGAGGTCATCCTGCCGGTGAACCGCGACGGCCACCTCGATCTGGACCAGCTCGACCGGGCGCTCCAGGAGCGCCCGGCGGTGGTGTCCGTCATGTGGGTGAACAACGAGGTCGGGGTCATCCAGCGGCTTCCGGAGATCGCCGGCCGATGCCACGAAGCCGGCGTCACCTTCCATACCGATGCGGTTCAGGCCTTTGGCAAGCTGCCACTTTCGGTGCGCGAGCTTCCGTGCCCTTTGCTGACGATCTCGGGACACAAGATCGGCGCGCCCAAGGGCATCGGCGCATTGATCGTGCGCGACCGGAAGGCGATCGAGGCAATCATCCACGGAGGCGGGCAGCAGTACGGCATCCGGCCGGGTACCGAGAACGTGGCGGGCGCCGTGGCGCTGGGGCGGGCGGCGCTCCTTGCCGCGCAGGAACAGGCAGAGGAGTCACCCAGGCTCCGGCTCTTGCGCGATGAGCTGGCGGCACGACTCAAGGCCGGTGTGCCCGAACTCGTGGTCATCGCCGAATCCAGCGAGCGGGCTCCCCACGTGCTCAACGTCGCGGTGTCGGGAGCGGACAGTGAGGCGCTCCTCATGCACCTGGATCTGGCCGGTGTGGCCGCTTCGAGCGGGTCCGCCTGTTCCACCGGGTCAGTGGAGGCGTCTCACGTCCTCATCGCCATGGGCATTTCTCGCGAGCTCGCGCTGGGGGCGATTCGCTTCAGCCTGGGCCACCAAAGCACGGGGGCCGACATCGAGCGGGTGGCGGAGGTGATGCCCGCGGTGGTGGCCAAGGTGCGGAAGCTGGCCGGCATTCTGGGTCGCGACCATCGTCGGGCCGATGCCCCGCCGAACGCCGCCGGCTCCACGTCACTTGGCTCGGCCGAGGTGGCGCAGTGAGCCGGCGGGTGCTGGTGGCGATGTCGGGCGGGGTGGACAGCTCGGTAGCCGCGGCCCGCCTGGTGGATCAGGGGTACGACGTGGTCGGCGCCACCATGAAGCTGTTCTGCTACGGCGACTCGGTGCCGGACCGTCCCTGCTGCTCGCTGGACTCCATCAATGACGCGAGAGACGTGGCCCACGCGCTGGGTATTCCGCACTACGTGCTGAACCTGGAGGATCGGTTCAACCTGCACGTGATCCAGAATTTCGTGAGCGAGTACAGCCGTGGGCGTACTCCCATCCCCTGCGTGCGGTGCAACTCGTTCACCAAGTTCCGCGACCTCCTGGCCCACGCCGATGCCCTCGAGTGCGACTACATCGCCACCGGGCATTACGCGGTCGCCCGCGAGGGCGCGCTCTACCGCGGGCAGGATCGGGCCAAGGACCAGAGCTACTTCCTCTGGGGCATCGATCGACAAGTCGTGGCCCGAATGCTTACTCCGGTCGGGCAGATGTCCAAGGCGGAGACTCGCGCGATCGCACGGCGGCTGGGGCTGGTGACCGCGAACAAGCCGGAGTCGGTCGAGATCTGCTTCGTGCCCGACGACAATTACGTGGGAGTCCTGGAGCGCCACCTCCCGGCTGATGCTCCGGCATTGGCACCCGGCCCGCTGGTCACGACCTCGGGGGAAGTCGTCGGCGAGCATCGTGGCTACGCCCGCTACACCATCGGGCAGCGAAGAGGATTGCCGGGTGGCCAAGATCAGCCCCGCTATGTGGTCGCGATCCATCCGGAACGGCGGGAGGTCGTGGTGGGAAGCGCGGATGAGCTGGGCGGGCGCCGCGTGCGCCTGGAGGAGATCAACTGGTTGGCCGAGCCGTTGGCGGTCGGCGAGCACTGCGAAGTGCAGATCCGGCATCGCGCGGCCGGAGCGCCGGCTATCGTCGCCTCGCGCGACGATAAGACCGTGGAACTGACGCTGAGCGCGCCGCTCCGGGCGATCACCCCCGGACAGTCGGGCGTGCTCTACGGAACTGGGGGACGGGTTCTGGGTGGTGGCGTAATCACCTGAGGCGGGGATCGTCCGATGCGCTCGGTCCTGCTGCACTGGATTTTCAACGCTGCCGCACTTTGGGTTGCTGCGTACTTCCTGCCCGGGCTGAGCTTTACCGGCGGCCTGCTTCAGCTGTTTCTGGTTGCGGCCGTCTTCGGCATCGTCAACAGCCTGGTGAGGCCGATGCTGACGGTGCTCACCTGCCCGCTGATCGTCTTGACCCTGGGACTGTTTTCGCTGGTCATCAACGCCCTCATGTTGCTGATCACCGGCTGGCTTTCTTCCTCTTGGAATCTCGGCTTCTCCGTGAGCGGTTTCTGGGCCGCCTTCTGGGGCGGACTCGTGGTCGGCGTGGTAAGCATGATTTTGTCCCTGTTTTTTTCCGGCCCCGCGGAGCACTGATCCGGCCCGTCGTTACGCACCTGTTACACACCGCTCCCGGCCGCGGGTTCGGCGCCTAGATTATCCCCTGTGACCCTCTCCGTCGATACCGTCGCCCCTGCCGCACCGGCCGATCTCCGAGACCTCTCGCTCTACCTCAACCGCGAGCTCTCCTGGTTGGAATTCAATCGGCGGGTGCTGCACGAGGCAGTCGATCCGCGGACACCCCTCCTGGAGCGGCTCAAGTTTCTGGGAATTTTCAGCAGCAATCTGGACGAATTTTTCCAGGTCCGCGTGGCGGGCCTCAAGCAGCAGCTTGCCGCCGGGATCGTGGAGCGAACCGCGGACGGGATGACCCCCGAGGACCAGCTTCGCAGCATCTCGGCCGTCGTTCGAGATCTCTGCCGGCAACACCGCGACTGCTTGATGGACGACGTGTTGCCGTCGCTGACGGAGGCCGGGGTAAGGGTGCAGCTGGACATCTCCGAGCTTCCCCGGGCAGACCGGGATCACCTCGATGCCTATTTCCAGTCCAATGTCTTTCCGGTCCTCACCCCGCTGGCGGTAGATCCTGGCCATCCCTTTCCCTACATCTCCAATCTCAGCTTGTCGTTGGCGGTGGTCCTCCGGGGCGCGGACGGGGAGGAGCGATTCGCCCGGGTGAAGGTCCCCAAGATCTTGCCTCGCTGGGTGCCGCTCACCACGCCGAACAGCTTCGTGCCCCTGGAGGAGGTCATCGGGGCCAACCTCGAGTCGCTCTTTCCCGGAGTGGAGATCCTGGGTTGGTACACCTTCCGCATCACTCGAAATACCGATCTCCAGATCGACAACGGCGACGAGGCCGACGACTTGCTCGCGCTCATCCAGGAAGAGGTCCGCAACCGGCGGTTCGCCGAGGTGGTGCGGATCGAGGCCCACGCCTCGATGCCGGCCTCGCTGAGACAACTACTGCTCGCGGAATTCAGCGAGCAGCAGGAGCCGCCGGCCCGGCCATTGACGGCCGATGATCTCTACGAGGTGCTCGGCTTGATGGACACCGCCGACCTGATGACTCTCGCGTTGCTCGACGTTCCACCGCTCCGCGATCCCGTCTTCCATCCCGGTACCCATCCGCGGTTGGCGGCCAACCGGAACATTTTCGACGTGATCCGCGAGGGCGACCTGCTGCTGCATCATCCCTACGACAGCTTTGCCACCTCGGTCGAGCGCTTCATACAGGCCGCGGCGGAAGATCCGGACGTGCTGGCGATCAAGCTCACGCTCTACCGGACCGGTGGCGATTCGAGCATCGCCCGGCTGCTGGCTCAGGCAGCCGAACGGGGCAAACAGGTCGCGGTCCTGATCGAGCTTCAGGCCCGGTTCGACGAGGAGAACAACATCATCTGGGCCCAGCGGCTGGAAGACGTGGGGGTCCACGTGAGCTACGGTGTGGCCGGGCTCAAGACCCACGCCAAGGTGATGCTGGTCGTCAGGCGCGAGGGAGACGCGATTCGTCGCTACGTTCACATCGGAACCGGGAACTACAACCCCAAGACCGCCAGGCTCTATACCGACTTTGGCCTGCTCAGCGACGACCCCCAGCTGGGCGCGGACCTGACCGATCTCTTCAACGTGTTGACCGGATTCGCCTCGCCGTCGGGCTATCGCAAGCTGGTGGTCGCTCCCCGCGGGATGCGCGAGCGCTTTCTGGAAATGATCAAGCGGGAGGTGGCCCACCGTCGCGCCGGCCGGCCGGCTCGAATCCTGGCCAAGATGAACGCACTGGTGGACCCCGATATCATTGCGGCGCTGTACGAGGCGTCTCGCGCCGGGGTGGCGATCGACCTGATCGTTCGGGGAATCTGCTGTCTGCGGCCGGGGCTCCCGGGAATCAGCGATACCACTCGGGTGATCAGTATCGTGGGCCGGTTCCTGGAGCACTCACGGGCGTTCTACTTCCTCAATGGTGGGCAGGAGGAGGTCTACATCGGCTCAGCCGACTGGATGCCACGCAACCTGGAGCGGCGCATCGAGGCGGTCGCCCCGATCGACGACCCGGCTCACCGGCAGCAGATCCGTGATCTGTTGCTCTTCATGTGGCAGGACAACCGGCAGGCTTGGGAGTTGGGGCCGGATGGCAGCTACCAGCAGCGGAGACCGGCGGAAGGAGAGCCCGAGAGAGCGACCCATCGAGCGTTGATCGAGGGGGTCAGAACGGCAACCCTTTAGACTCCGCAAACTGCCTCATCAACGCCTGTTCCTCGGGTGTCAGATCCGACGGCACGCTCACCTGCACCGCCACCAACTGATCGCCCTTACGGCCGCCTTTCTCCAATCCCTGTCCCTTGATTCGGAACTTCCGTCCCGGCTGGGTGCCCGGCGGGATCCGAAGGACCACCTTCTTGCCGTCCAATGTGCGCACTCGGAGCCGGGTGCCGAGGACCGCCTGGATCAGGTTGATCGTGACCTCGCAGATGATGTCGAGGCCTTCGCGCCGGAAGAAACGGTCGGGCTGCACCTGAAAGGTGATCACCAGGTCGCCCGGCGGTGCGCCCGGACGTGGGGCCTGACCTTGACCTCGCAGGCGAACCCGGGACCCCGTCTCGGTCGCCGGTGGAACCGTGATCATCACCCGGCGCTCGGTGCGAACCTCGCCGGCGCCGTGACAGGTCGGGCACGGCTGTGACGGAATGCGGCCTCGTCCCCGGCACTGGGGACAGGGACGATTCACCGCAAAGCCGCCCTGCCCGAAAGAAATGGTTCCTCGTCCGTTGCACTCCGGGCAAGTCGACCAGGTGGCGCCGGGAGCGCCGCCGCTGCCTTTGCAGGTGGCGCAGGTTTCGTTCATTGCCAAGGTGACCGGCACTTTGCCGCCCAGCATCGCCACCCGGAAGGGCACCTCAACCATCGCCTCGAGCATCTCCGGGGCAGCCGCCTCGTCCCGCCGGCCCCGTCCGAAGATCGAGGAAAAGATGTCTCCCAGCCCGCCGAAATCGGCGAAGTCAAAATCCGCCGCCTCGCCGCCGCCCCTGTCCATGCCGCCGGCTCGGGCTCCAGCTCGTTGGCGCCCGGGCATGCCGTCGAACGCGCCCAGCCGCCGCATCTGGTCGTACTGCTTGCGCTTTTCGGCATCGGAGAGCACTGCGTGCGCCTCCGAGATTTCCTTGAAGCGCTCGGCAGCAGACAGGATTGCTGGGATTGGCGTCAGGATGGTACTGCTTCGCCAGCCGGCGATAGGCCTTCTTGATGTCCTCCTGGCCGGCCGAGTCGGGCACCCCAAGGACCTGATAGAAGTCCTTTGCCGCCACGTCAGTGTCCCTGAGCGGAGTAGACCTGCACCCGCGCGGGTCTCACCAGGGCCCCCTTGAAGCGATACCCGGTCTGGAAGGTGGCGCTCACTGTGTTGTCCTGCGATGGTTTGACCGGAGGCACGGTGGAAACGGCCTCGTGGACGCTGGGGTCGAACGGCTCACCCACCGGATCGATTCGCTCCACACCGGCATCTTGAAGCTGCTTCCACAGCTTCCGGTCGACTGCGGCGACACCTTCGCGTAGGATTGCGGGGGGCGTGGCCTCGATGTCGCTGGCCCCCAGCCGGTCGAGATCGTCGAGCACGTCAAGCAGCTTGCCCACGAAACTGGCTTGCGCGCGGTCGGTCAGCTCGGCCCGCTCTCTGGACGTGCGCTTGCGGTAGTTGTCGAACTCCGCGGCGAGGCGGAGCTGGCGATCCCGCATTTCCTCGAGCTGGGACTCGAGGCGGCGAATCGCTTCTTCCTGGGGCTCGACCGGCAGCGCGCTGCCGCGTTCGCCAAAGGCTGACTGGGTATCGTCGTCCCGGGAGGAAGGTTCGGCCGACATGTCGGTGGACGCCAGGTCGGCGCCATCCGCACTGCGACCGGTCGCGGCGGCAGGACCGGCCATGCCGCCGGGAGTATGAATGGGATCCGACTCGGCCTTACGGCCTGGTCTATATCTTGAATTGTCAGTCACTTTGGGTACTCACCTGAAGCCGAAGGTTACCCCAAAGATAATAGCGAGCGGCGTAGCTGGGGGTGGGGTCAGAGTGGCAGGCGAGAAGCGGGGCCGCGGTATATACTGAGTTCTCACACACACGCACACTCATCCGGAGGCATGCATGCCCCGGCACTCGCGCACCGTCCTGGTTCTCCTCGCTATCGCAATCGCCCAGCCATTTCCGGGACACAGTCAGACGGGCGGGCTGGGCTCGGTCAGCTTTCCCAACTCGGGCGCGCGGGCGGCGCAGCGAGCCTTCATCCGCGGGCTCGCCCTGCTGCACAGCTTCGAGTATGACGACGCTGCCGAGGCATTCCGGGAAGCCCAAACGGTCGACTCCGGCTTCGCGATGGCCTATTGGGGAGAGACCCTCAGCTATGACCATCCGCTGTGGGGTGAACATGACTCTACTGCCGCCCGTGCGGTGCTGGCCCGACTGGGCGACACGCCGGAGCGCCGGATCTCTCGCGGGGGGACCCCGCGCGAGCGGGGGTATCTCGAGGCCGTAGAAGCACTCTATGGTGAAGGTGCGTTGAAGGAGCGGCGCGCGGCGTACGAGGGGGCGATGGCTCGGGTACACGACGACTACCCGTCGGACCTCGAGGCGGCGAGCCTTCACGCGCTTGCGATTCTTTCTACTCGCTCGGGTCCCAAAGTCGACCTGCGCAAATCGGTCCAGGCCGCGGCGATCGTGGAGGATGTGCTTCGGCGCAACCCGACTCATCCCGGTGGCACCCACTACCTGATTCACGCTTACGACGACCCGGTGTTGGCACCACTTGGGCTTCCGGTGGCCCGGAAGTACGCTCGTATCGCACCCAAGGCTGAGCATGCGCTCCACATGCCGTCGCACATCTTCGTGCAACTCGGGCAGTGGGATGACATGGTCGCCTCAAACGAGGCCGCCTGGACCGCCTCCAAGGCCTGGGTTAAGCGAAAAGGGGCGGCCAATTCCGACCTCGACCTCCATGCCGCCGCATGGCTGCACTATGGCTACTTACAGCAGGGCCGCTACGGCCGGGCCAAGGCGTTGAGCGATTCGCTCGGCGCACTGTTCCCGGCGGAGGCACGCGACAGTGCGCCGCGGCACGTGACCTCCTATCTCACCATGGTGGCCGTCCAGACGGTGGTGGAGACGCGGCGTCGGGACTCCACGCGGGCAGGCGGCGTGTTCAAGCCCTGGGAGCCCATCCTACAGGCGGCGGCAGGAGCGATGCCCCTGGGTGATCGCGAGACGGTCGCCGCCGGCCTGGCCGGTTACCGCCTACGAGCCGACACCATCAAGCAGCATCATGATGGTATGATGCCACCCGGGGTCCGCGCATTCGAGCGCAAACTGACCGCGATGGACGCCAGGGTGAACGGTCGAGACGACGAGGCGGTGGCCGCGCTGACCGAGGCTGCTACTCTCGAGGAGGATTTGTCCA
The DNA here is from genome assembly GCA_963812755.1 of uncultured Gemmatimonadales bacterium. GTDB lineage: Bacteria > Gemmatimonadota > Gemmatimonadetes > Gemmatimonadales > GWC2-71-9 > CAVVWJ01. The sequence continues at coordinate 150,513 of CAWEWK010000010.1, forward strand.
TCGTGGGGCCACCAGTCGATCCCCCGGCGCGCGAGCTGTTGGCCGACCTGCTGCTGGAGCTGGAGCGGGCGCCGGAGGCGGCAGCAGCCTACGATACGACCCTGCGGCGCACCCCGCTCCGATCGTCTGCCCTACTGGGGCGGGCTCGGGCCGCGGTCAAAACCGGGGACGCCGAAGGCGCCGCGCGATGGTACGGGTTGCTGCTGCGCAATTGGCGGGCTGCTGACGCCGATCTACCCGAGTTGGCCGAGGTTAAGGCAGGAGCCAACCGGGCGCGGGCCTCGCGCTGAGCCAGCTCATCCATCGGCCAGCCGGCGGTTGAGTAGGAAAAGCGCGGCTTGTGCGGCTCGGGCCCGGATCTCCTGCCGGGAGCCGGGGAAGACGCTACGCCGCCCCAAACTGCCGGCTGCGTCGGCAACAGCGATCCAGACGGTGCCCACCGGCTTCTCGGGACTGCCTCCGCCCGGCCCGGCGATTCCAGTGACCGCCACCGCGAGGTCGGCGCCGAGTCGCTCCCGGACACCCTGCGCCATAGCCTGCACCACCGGCTCGCTGACGGCCCCATGCTCAGCAATCAGCGCTGCCGGCACCCCGAGCAGCTCAGTCTTGAGCTTGTTGGAATAGCAGATCACGCCGCCTTCGAATACGTCGGAGCTTCCGGGGACCTCGGTGAGCCGGCCCCCCACCAAGCCGCCGGTACACGATTCGGCGACGCCGAGTCGCAGGTTGCGCTCGCGCGCGCGTTGCAGCACGAGGGCGGCGAGGTCGGTTTCATCTTCGCCGTAGGCGTGCTCGCCGGCCCGCTGGCACAGCAAGCGCGCACCAGCGACGAGCCGTGCGTCGGCTTCGGCCGGCCCGAGACCCCAGGCGCTGAGGCGCAGATCGACTCCCTCGAGTCCAGGCAAGTACGCCAGCGTCAGTGGGGCGATCTCCTGCTCGATGTCTGCCCATGCGCTCGGCCAACGTGGACTCCGGAATGCCGGTGGTACGCACCAGCCGGGAACGGATGACGGTTTTCCCGCCCTGGTCGGTCAGCCGAGGGATCACCTCGTGCTCCAGCAGCTTCCGCATCTCGGAAGGAACACCCGGCAACATGATGACCAGCCCTCGTCTGCCGTCCAACACGGGGAGTGGCGCGTCGAGCCACAGTCCCGGCGCCGTGCCCCACCGATTGCGGAGCACGGTCGCTCCCCGGGGCACCTCCGCCTGGCTGCGATTGCTGGTCGCCGGGGTTCGTTGCATCCGAGCGAAGCGGGCCAGCAGATCGGCCCACACCGACTCGTCGAAATCGAGCGGTGCGTCGAACAGCTGGGCCACGACTCTCTTGGTGATGTCGTCCCGGGTCGGGCCCAGGCCGCCGGTGGTGAGTACGGCTCCAGTGCGGCGCAGCCCGGCCAGGACCGCGTCGGTGATCTCGGGGGCCCGATCGGGAACTGCGGTGCGGCGGACCACCTCGACGCCCTGGGCCCCCAACGCGCGGGCGATCTCCGCTCCGTTGCTGTCGAGGGTGAACCCGAGCAGCAGCTCGGTGCCGATGGTGACGAGCTCGAGGTTCATGAGTAGCTATGGAGCTATGGGCTGTGGCCATTCCGTCACCGCAACCGATCCGAGAACAGGTGCCGATTGTGATAGAGATAGAGCACGAAGGAGTAGACCGTGAGCAGGGTTGCCACCGCGAGGGCGACGGCCACGAATCCGCCGTGGAACTCGTTCCAGTACTCGGCGTACCGGCTGTTCTCCCATCCCATCGGCTTGCGCGCGTCGCGAAAGGCGAACCACAGAATCACCGCACCGATGAAGATGTTCTGGATCGTGGTCTTGAGCTTCCCCGCCCCGCCGGCCGGTATCACCACACCCCGGCGGCTGGCCCACCACCGGAACCCGGTCATGGCCAGCTCCCGCCCGATCAGCAGGATGCACACCCAGAGCGGGATGCTGCCCCAGATGGGGATGTCGTAGAGATCGTGGCGCCAGCGGGAGATGAAGTAGATGGGAATCAGGGTCGCGAACAGCAGCAGCTTGTCCGCGATCGGATCCAGCATCTTGCCGAGATCGGTAACCTGATTGCGGGTGCGGGCGAGGTGACCGTCGTACACGTCGCTGATCGCCGCCGCGAGGAAAATGAGAAAGGCGATCAGCTTGGGCCAGTATCCCTCGATAAACGGCAGCAGTGCGATGACCGGGGTGAAGCAGATCCGGACCAGGGTGATGATGTTGGGGAGGGTCCACATCGCGGCCGCCTACCCCAGCGTCTTGACGACGGTCTTGCTGATGGCCTTGAGAGTGTCGAACACCCCTTCGCCGGTGAGCGCCACCGCCTCGAAGTACGGCGCCCGTTCCACCCACTGGCCGTCCTGCTGGGCCGTGAGAAACTCCGACTCGTGATAGGGATCCGGTACCGTGCGCTGCTTCGCCGGATCCTCCACCGGCCATCCCGGGTTGAGCGACTGCTGCAACTCGGCGATCGGCGCCGCATTGGGGAGATCGCGCTTGTTGTATTGGATGGCGAAGGGAATCTTGGTCAGGTCGTAGCCGTGCTGGGCCATGTTCTCGTAGAGATTCTGCATCGCCTCGATGTTGGCGTCCATCCGCTCGATCTGGCTGTCGGCCACGAAGACGACGCCGTCGACGCCCTTGAGGATGAGCTTGCGCGAGGCGTTGTAGTACACCTGGCCCGGGACGGTGTACAGGTGGAACTTCACCTTGAAGCCGCGGATGGTGCCCAGGTCCACCGGCAGAAAGTCGAAGAACAGGGTGCGCTCGGTTTCAGTGGCCAGGGAGATCATCTTGCCCCGGGCCCCCGGCGCCACCTTGTTGTAGACGAACTCCAGGTTGGTGGTCTTCCCACCCAGGCCCGGTCCGTAGTACACCAGCTTGCAGTTGATCTCGCGCGAGGCGTAGTTGATCATCGACATGCGATGGCGTCCCCTCAGGCCCCAAAGAGTTTGTCGATCTCGTCTTCCGCCTCGCCCAGAAACTCCGACTCCACCGGCTGGCGAGTGCCGTCCCGCGCGAACATGTCGGTGAACACCTGGTTGAGCTGTCCCACCGCACCCTTGACCCTCAGCTTGACCAGGCCGAGCGTGGTCCGGTTGTCGAACAACACCACCAGGATGACCCGCCGGGCAACATCGGCCAGGTACATCGACTCCCGCTCTCCTTGATGAAAGAGCGCGCCGAACTCGGCCTCGCCCAGCATGCGGGCCAACTGGTCGTTGGCGCTGAAGTCGGCCGCGGTGAGGGAGGCGAAGGCGGTGGCATCGAACGCGGGCGCCTCTCCGACCGTCGCGACCATCTGACCGGTGCGATCCACGATCAGCGCGGTTCGGGCGTTGGATTCGCCCAGGAAGCTACTGAGAATCGCCTGGATCCGACGGGAATCCTCCTCCCTGAAGGACCAGCTCGAGGCACCGCTCATCGGCCCAGTCTCATGCCAGATTCGCCTCCAGCCGGCGGACGATCGTCTCGGCCCGCCGGCGCAGCATCGGCTGCCGCTCCCACGCCAGATAGTCGCGGAGCAGGCGCACGGTGTCGACGTCGCCCTTTCCCGCCAGAAAGCCCAGGGCGGCGAGCCGCTTGAGCGGGCGGGGGTTGAAGAGATCTCGCCGGTGAAATGCCAACCGCTGCTGGGCCGCCAACCAGCCGGCGGCCACCCCCAAGGCTACGCCCCCGACGAACACCAGCCCACGAGAGCGCATCAGGTGACCTCCTGTCGCGCCACCAGGGCATGTGCCAGGGTGACGCCGTCGATGTACTCGAGGTCGCCTCCCATCGGCAATCCCCGGGCCAGCCGGGTGACCCGTACCGGCCGGCCGGCCAGGAGCTGCTGGATGTAGGTCGCGGTCACCTCCCCCTCCATCGAGGGGTTGGTGGCCAGGATGACCTCGCGGACACCCCCCTCTTCGACCCGCCGAACCAGCCGGTCGAGCCGTAATGCCTCGGGGCCGACCCCGTCCAACGGCGACAGCCGGCCACCCAATACATGGTACCGGCCACGAAAGTCGGTACACCGATCGACCACGGCCACCGTAGACGGCTCCTCCACGACGCAGAGGAGCGCGGCGTCCCGCCGCGGATCGCGGCAGATAGCGCAGGGCTGCTCCTCGGTGAGGTTGCCACACTCCTCACAGGGTCGCACCTTCTCGGCCACTGCCACCAGCGCGGACGCCAGCCGGGCGGCCTGTTCGGGAGATTGCTGCAACAGATGAAAGGTGAGACGCTGAGCGGTTTTCCGGCCGATCCCGGGTAGCCTGGCCAGCTCCGCGATCAGCTCCTCGATAGCAGCCACCGGTCAGGAAGGCAAGCCGAAGGGCAGCGACGGTACTTTCCGCATTTCGGCCTGAAGCATCTCGGCCGCCCGTCGTTGCGCCTCCGCCACCGCCGCCAGCACCAGGTCGCTCAGAAACTCGGCGTCGTGGTTGCCAAAGACTGCCGGGTCGATGACGACTGACCGCACCGTGCCCCGTCCATCGGCCGTCACCCGCACCATCCCACCACCGGCCGTGGTCTCGATGGTGCGATTGGCCAACTCGCTCTGCAATTGCTGAAGCCGGCCCTGAACCTGCTGGCCAAGCTGAAAGAGCTGCTGAAGGTCTGCCATGCTGAGGCCAAAGTATTTGTGAGGAGGCGACTTGGCTATGGGCTATGGGCTATCGGCTCGGAGCTATGGCGCTGCATAGCCGAGTAGCCAATAGCTCATAGCGTTCAATCAACTATCTCCAAATCTAACGCATCGGCCGCCGTGTCGAGGGAGGGGTCCTTGGCCCTGTAGGATTTGAGGCGATCGGCTTTGAGAGAGGCCTCGGTGATCGGACGAGAGGTTCTCGGCGCAGACGATTCGCCAGGCGGCGCCTGGGTTACCCGGAGCCGGAGCGGCTGCCCGGTCACCCGCCCCAAAACCTCTTCGACCGTCGCGGCCTGAGCCTGAAGCGCCTGGGCAAAGACCGCGTTCGGCTGAATCAGGGATACCGTGAGCCAGGGCGCCTCGAGGGCGCTTGGCGATACCGCGGCGAGCGCCTCGCCGAGAAAACGACTGGCGACGCGGACCTGTCCCACCACCTCCGGCCATCCTTCACGAAGGGCGTCCAGCGCCGGGGGCAGGTGTACCGGCGGACTCGCGGATGGCGGAGGAGCCGGTGGCTCGGTGACAACTGGTGCGGCGCCGACGGTTACCGCGGTGGGGGCGCCCTGCCTCGCCCCGCCCACTGCCCCGCTCACCCGTGGGCTGGCCCCCAGCACCTGTTCCAGGTCCACGATCCGGTCCATCATGGTCCACCGGAGCAGCAAGGTCTCGACCATCAGCCTGGCGTTACCACTCCGCCGCATCGAGGTCTCGGAGTCGGCCAGCAATCGCAGCATGCGAAGCACGTCTCCCGGTTCCAGCCGATCGCGCTGTGCCTCCAGCGACTTGCGCATCGCCTCGGTGAGACCCTCCGGCTCGGTGCCGAGCTGGAGCATGAGGAGCGCACGAAGAGCCTCCCCGGCTGCCCCCATGAACTCGATCAGATCGGCTCCGGCATTGCACAGCCGGTCGATCAGGGGGAACACGCCCGCGGGCTTCCGATCGGCAACCAAAGTGAGCAGCTCGATGAAGGCTTCGTCGCCTACCAGACCGAGCACTTCGCGCACCCGCTCGGCGGTGACGGCGCCCTCGCCGAAGCTGAGGCACTGGTCGAGCACCGAGAGCGCGTCACGCATGCCACCGTCGGCCGCACGGGCGATGAGGGTCAGCGCATCATCCTCGGCCGCGATCCCCTCCGCCTGGAGCACCTGGCGAAGCCGCTCCCGAATGACCGCCGGCCCGATCCGCCGGAAGTCGAAGCGCTGGAGCCGCGAAAGCACCGGGGCCGCGGCCGCGGCGATCTTTTGCGGCTCCGTGGTGGCGAAGACGAAGACTACGCCCGGCGGGGGTTCCTCCAGGATCTTCAGCAAGGCGTTCCATGCTTCGCGGGTCAGCATGTGGGCTTCGTCTACGATGTAGACCTTGAAGCGGCCTTCCTGGGAAGCGGCATACATCGCCCGTTCTCGAAGATCGCGCGCGTCATCCACCCCGCGGTTGCTGGCCGCATCGATCTCCACCACATCCAGGTTCGCGGAGCCGTTCCAGACCCGGAGACAGTTCTCGCACTCGCCGCAGGGATCGCCCGAGGATCCCCGGTTGGGGCAATTGAGCGCCATGGCGAGGATGCGGGCGGCCGTGGTCTTGCCCACGCCACGAGGTCCGGTGAGGAGGTAGCCGTGGCCCACCCTCCCTCGCGCGACGGCGCCCTGGAGGACGGCGGCGACGTGGTCCTGGACCAGGAGGTCGGCGAAGCGCTTCGGTCGGTAGCGACGGGCGAGTGCGATCATGGGGCAGCGGGGCCGCGGGAGAGACAGTCAGCGGGGCGAAGAAAGAAAAGTGCCTCAGGCACCCCGAAGCGACACCGGACATCGCTTAGCGCTGCTACCGGCGAGGTCCTGACGCGGTTCACGCGCCGGCGCCCTTCGGACCTGAGGCATCTCGAATATATCCGGAGCATAGAGGGATTGGAAGTGGCGAGAGCGCGCGGCCACTATCCCAGAATCGCCCGTTGTCTCTGCTGCATGCGCCTCAATTCCCACGTCTCCGCCACCACCCCACCGAGCAGGAACACGATGGCGGTATAGTAGACCCAGAGGACGAACAGGACCGCTGCCCCGATATTGGCGTCTCCGGCTTGGCCCTCCAGCGAGGCGAAGTTCGCGAGGTAGAGCCCGTACAGCCGTTTGGCAGCCTCGAACAGAAACGCGGTGAAGGTGGCCGCCAGCAGCGCCGTCTTCCAGGGCAGTCGCCGGACCGAGGCGTAGCGATAGGTCACGTAAAACAGGGATAAGGAGAAGCCGAAGGCCAGGAGCTCGAACAGCAGCCGGCCCATGGTCGAGACGAAGAAAGCCAGCTGCGGCACCCGCTCGGCGCCCCGGGCCTGGATCACGGCGAGCCCGGTGGTGAGCGCGGTATTCAGCAGAAAGAGGACGACGGTTGCGATGACCATGCCGGTATCGCGCACCTTCCCCAACAGCAGGTTGAGGAGAAAGTGGCGCCGCGGCTGAGGCCGGGCCGAGATGTCGAAGACCTCGTTGAGCGCGGTGCGGACGCCGGCGAACAGCCGGGTGCTGAACCAGACGAACGCGGGAGCGGCGTAGAGCGAGATCTGGCCCCGGTTCCGGGTGATCCCGGCCAGCAGGCCTTCGATCAACTTGAAGGGATCTTCACCGGGTGCCGACGTATGCGGTGGAAAAAACCGGTGGAACAGGACAATCGGATCCACCGTGGTCTCGGCCGCGAGCGCCTGGGCCAGGTGGGTTAACCCAATCAGCAGGAGCAGGACGAAGGGAACCGCGGCCAGCAGCGCATCGAAGGTCAGGGCGCTGGCCAGGAACGGCAGGTTGTTCTCGTCGGCGGCCTGAAGCGTGCGGCCAAGGAACCCGGCGAGTGACCGATGCCACCCGCCGGGACGAACGCGGCTCAGGCGGGGGGCTCCTCGTAGTCTCCCGCGGCCCGCCGGCGGGATCGAGTCTCGGCCAGACGGCGCTCCAGCTCCTCACGGGCCGTTGGCCCCGACGCGCGGGGGCGCAGGGCCGGGCTCTCCCGGCTCGTCCCGAACAGCTCCTCGTCCTCCTCCTCGTCGTCGTCCAGTCCCTCGAGCGACTCCTTGACCCCTCCGAACTGCTGGGTCAGCTCGTCGAGTTTCTCCTCGGTCATGGCCCGGAACTTCCAGAGCTTTCGCTGGAGCACCCGGCGGGTCTCCTCGCCGCTGCGGGGCGCATAGAGCAACGCCAGACCAGCACCCAATACCGCCCCCCAGAACAGCCACTTAGCGGAGGCGTCTCCGCCCCGCTCGATGTAGACGACCTCGCTCCCGCCCTTGCGACGCACCATGCGGTCCTCCTATTCCCCGGCGTCAGGATCGTCGGCCGCCGCCACCAGCGCCGGCTTGAGCGCGGCATGGTGCTGGATGGGGGCCCGAACGAACCGGTTGATGTGATCCTCGGTGCCATTCACGTTCAGCTGCTCGAAGAGAAACGCGAAGGTGCGCTCCAGGTCCGCCGCGATGGCGGCGCGCACCTCTTCGGGAAGGGACCAGAGCTCCCGCTTGAACGGCCCGATCGCCTTCTTCCGCGCCTTGTAGTAGAACTGCTCGTTGGTATCCCCGCTCTTCCGCTCGCCAGCTGCATTCTGATCCAGCCACTCCCGGATCCGCTGCGCCAGCTCGGCCGGGAGCCGGGGGTGATCGAAGATGATGTTCTGGAAATTGGTGGCCAGGTGAATCTCGGCGGTCTCGATGCGGGGGAAATTGCCGAAGGCGTTGGACGGGAGCGTACTCGCGCCGTGCTGCACGGCTCCAGCGAGACCGTATGGGTCCCGGGCAACCCGGGATAGTGCCGCGAGCGCCTGGAGGTCGAGCTTCACGTCGGCGATGGTCCCGTCGGGTAGCACGACGCCACCATGCGAGGTTCCGGTCTGAACCGAGATCTTGCTGATGCCTTCCAGCGCACCCAACGCTGCGAGGCTGCGCTGGTATCCCTGCATGAACGCATGCAGCTCCTCGACGGTGCTGTTCTTCATGCCGACTTCGCCGATCTCCGCCCCGACCGAAACCGTCACTCCCTGGGGTTCCTCGCCCCGAATGAAGCCGGTGATTTCCGCCGCCCGCTCATAGTTGTTCCGCTGCTGCTCCTCCAGGGTCGGCTGGGACAGATCCACCAGGGTCGAGGTGTCGACGTCGATGTTGTAGAAGCCGGCACCGATCTCCTCGGCGATCAACTTCTTCACTTCACCGATCTCGCCTTCGGGATCGGATTGAAATTTCTTGTGATTGACCTGGCAATGATCACCCTGAATGAACAGCGGCAACCGGTAGCCTTCCCGCAGGGCCGCACCGATCATCACCGATACGTACTCCGCCGGCCGCTGCTCGGTATAGGCGATTTCCGACCGAGCAATCTCGAGAATGATGGCGCCTGCCTTGCCGGCCCGGGCGGCGCGGAAAATGGCTCGGGCGGTGTCATAGGCCATGGCGCGGACGTTCATCGCGGGTACGGTAAAGCCCCCGATCTCCCCTCGGCCGCGCGCCAGATACAGATCGTTGATGGATGCCGGGCGAGCACCGGTGGCCTGCCCCAGCTCCCAGAGCAGCCAGCGGGCCGCCTCGCGCTCGTCACCGGTGGAGAATACCGCCTGCCACACCAGGCGGTCGGTGGCGGCGGACCGTACCTTGGCTGGATCGCCGACGGTCACGCCGCTGGGGGCCAGCGCGACGGCGCCTTCGTAGAGATCGATCGCTTGTTGGGTCAGATCAGCCATCCGGGGGAACTCCTCCTCGAGGCTTGGGGCGGACGCGCCTGGGAAAGGTAGGGCGTGGTCGGGGGAGGGTCAAACCGGTTGGCATCAGGCTTCCTCCAACGCCACCGCCTTTTGCCGCTCCGCCTCGTAACCCGGACGTCCCATCGCCGCATAGGTGAGTCGCTTGCCCAGCTCCACCCCGGGTTGGTCGAAAGGATCGATGCCGTACCAGACGCCGGCATAGCCGGTGGCGATCTGGAAAAACATGATCGTCTCGCCGATCGTCGCCGCAGTAAGATCGCTCAACCGCAAGGTGCAGCTCATCCTTCCCCTCTGGGCCAAGGCAGCCGCCGTAGCCTCCAGCTCGGCGCGGAGCAGCTCACCCAGGGTATGTCCGGGCAGATAGGCGAGGTCAGGCGGAAGGTCGGGGCGCACGGGGATGGGAACGTCCTCCCCTGATTCGTCCACTGCCATAAAGGTGATGGCTTTGTCGAAGGGGCCTTCCATGAAGAGCTGCACCTGGCTGTGCTGGTCGGTGGCGCCGACCGCCGCCAGCGGGGTGGGTCCGGTATTGACCGTCTTCCCTGCCCGATCCACCCGCTTACCCAGACTCTCCGCCCAGAGCTGGCGATACCATTCGGCCAGCTCCTTCAGGCGGTCGCTGTACGGCATCAGCACGTGGAGCTTGGCACCCAGATCCTGATCCGCGGCCCAGAGGAGCGCGGCGTAGAGTGCCGCCGGGTTCTTAAGTAGCTCGTCGGAACCGCACCGCTCCAGCGCGTGCCGCGCACCAGCCAACAACCCTTCGATGTCGATCCCCACCAGCGCCGCGGGGAGCAGTCCTACCGGTGAGAGTACGCTGAATCGTCCTCCGACAGCTGGTGGAACATCGAGCGTCGCGACACCCTCGCGGGTCGCAATGTCGCGGAGCGCGCCGCGCGCGGGATCGGTGGTGAATACCAGGTGCCGGTACGCCGCGGCACCGAGGGTGTCCTCCAGCCAGGCCCGTACGACCAGGTACTGGGCCATGGTCTCCGCGGTGCCCCCCGATTTGCTGATCACGTTGACCAGCACCCGGCGAGGATCGATCCGGCGCAGCGCGGCGGCCACGGTGGTCGGGTCGACATTCTCCAGTACGGTCAGCCGGGGAAAGAAGTCCCGACCCTCGTCGTCCAATTCGTTCCAGGCCGGCGGCCGCAAGGCGTTGAGCAGCGCCTTGGTGCCGAGCGCGGAACCGCCTATGCCGAGCACCAGCACGTGGTCGTGGGCCTGACCCAACCCTTCGGCGAACGCCTTGATTTGCCGGACGGTGGGTCCCTGGTTCACCAGGTCGTAGAACCCGTACTCTCCCTCGTCGCGGCGGCGCCGCACTTCCTGGTGCACCGCACCGAACCGGCTGGAAAGCTCCTCCAGACGGGGGCGAGACAGGCCGTGGGCTCCGTCCAGCCGGTCTTGCAGCATGCGGCCGTAGGTCAGTCGGATCACGTGATCTCCACGCTGAGCCCGTCGTACGCCGGCATTACGCCCGGTGGAAGCTGCGCCGCCAGCTGGGCATGACCGGTCTCGTGGGTGAGATGGGTAAGATAGGTGCGGCGGGCGCCCAGGGAGCGAGCGGTCTCGATCGCTTCGGCGATACTGAGGTGAGTGGGATGGGGTCGCCACCAGAGCGCGTTGAGCACCAACACGTCGAGTCCGCGGAGTCGGTCACGTTCCGACTCGGAGATCGCCTTGACATCGGTAATGTAGGCCAGCGGACCGAAGCGGTACCCGAACACCCGGAGATGCCCGTGAGGGAAGGACAGCGGGAGCATCTCGACGCCGGCGACGTCGACCGTCCGCCCCGGCTCGACCGCGTGCAGCTCCAGGGTCGGCTTCGAGGTCCCCTCGTAGGCCGGGATCTCGTCGTCGAAGATGTAGTTGAACGAGACTTGAAGGCGGTGAAGCGTCTCGGATGGGCCGAAGATGGGGAGGGCCTGCTTGCGCCGCACCGAGAACATCCGCAGATCATCGATCCCGTTGATGTGGTCGGCGTGTTCGTGGGTGTAGACTACCGCGTCGATCCGGCTGAACCCGCCCGCGATGAGCTGAAGCCGCAGCTCCGGCGGGGTGTCGATCAGGATGGTGGAGCCTTCCGCCTCGATGACCGCGCCCGAGCGGGTGCGCTTGTCCCGGGGGTCGGTGGACCGGCAGACCGCACAATCGCACCCGATCTGGGGCACGCCGAAGGACGTGCCCGTGCCGAGAAACGTGAGCCGCATTCCCTAAACTGCTTCGATCTTGAGGAGGTTGGTAGTGCCCGGCATGTCGAAGGGAACACCCGCGGTGACCACCACGCGCTCTCCGGGTCGGGCGAGCCCGCGCTCGAGAATCTGCTGCCGGGCCACCGAGAGCATGGCGTCGTAGTCGGTCAGGTGCTCGGTGAGCGCGGGCGTGACGCCCCACACCAGCGAGAGCTGGCGATAGGTGTCCGGCTCTGCAGTGGAGGCAAAGATCGGGACCGACGGCCGGCAGGTGGCCACCTTCCGCGCGGTGAACCCGCTGCTGGTGAAGCACACGATCAACGGCGCCGACAGCATTTCCGCCGCGGCGCAGACCGCCACGGCGATGGCGTCCTCGGTCCGGATCGGACCGCTCTGGGTCACCCGGTGATGCGGGAAGGTGGCTCCATCGCTGGTCCGCCGGCCCAACGCGGCGTCGATGGTGACGCCCCGGCCCTGGCGCTGGCCCTCCATTTCCCGGGCGATGCGATCCATAGCCCGCACCGCCTCCACCGGGTAGCGCCCGATGGCGGTTTCGGCCGAGAGCATGACCGCGTCAGTCCCGTCGAGAATGGCGTTGGCGACATCGGAGGCCTCGGCCCGGGTGGGACGCGGGGCGTGGATCATCGATTCCAGCATCTGGGTCGCGGTGATCACCGGTTTGCCGTGCAGCCCGGCCTCGCGGATGATCTGCTTCTGCATCAGGGGGACTTCTTCGAAGGGCAGCTCCACGCCGAGATCGCCGCGAGCCACCATGATCGCATCGGATGCATCGAGGATGCCGCAGAGATTTCGCAGCGCGGTGTCCTTCTCGATCTTGGCTACCAGCTTGGTCACCCGCGGCACCAGCGCCCGCAGCTGTTCCATGTCCTCCGACCGGCGCACGAACGACAACGCCACATAGTCCACCCCCAGAGCGACGGTGTGCTCCACATCCTCCAGATCCTTCGCGGTGAGTGCGGGCGCGCTGACCTCGATACCGGGCAGGTTGATTCCCTTGTGGGAGGTGAGCTCGCCACCGTAATGCACCACGGCCTCGACCCGCCGCTCGTGCAGTCCGCTGACTTCGAGGGACAGCAGTCCGTCGTCCAGCAGAATCCGAGCGCCCGGGCGGACGTCGCCGGCCATGTCGTCGTAGGTAGTCGGGATCTCGCCTGGCCGGGCCTCCTCTTCCGGCGCAAACACCACTCGGCGCCCGGCCTCCAGATGGAGCGGCTCGGCCAGTGTGCCCACGCGGATCCGGGGGCCCTGAAGATCGAGCAGGATCGCGGCCGCCTCCCGCCGACCTTCCATCACCCGCTTCAAATCCCGGATCCAACGAGCGCGAACCTCCGGCGTGCCGTGGGAGGCGTTGATCCGCACCACGTTGACCCCGGCATCGAGGAGAGCGGCCATCTGCGCCGGCTGTTCCCAGGCCGGTCCCAGGGTTGCGACGATCTTGGTGCGGCGAATGGAGGTGGAAGGCATGAGAAGAGTTTAATGACGGCAAGTCACTGCTGCATCACGACCAGGCCCCCGACGATGGTGCAGAGAGCCCGCGCCGCACGGAAGGCAGCGCCGTCTCGCTCTACCGCGGGGTCGACATCCCAGACGACAAGGTCCGCATCGTAGCCTGGCGCCAACCGCCCGCGGCGGTCGCCCGATCCTCCGGCCGCCGCCGCGGCGGCGGTATACGCCGTGACGGCATCCTCGAACCCCACCCTCTCCTCCGCGCGCCAACCACCGCCCGGGTACCCGTCGGGTCCGGTCCGTTTCACCGCGGCGAAGATTCCTTCGCGAGGATCGATCGACGCGACCGGCACGTCGCTCCCGAAGACCATGGCGGTGCGGCGCTGGAGCAGGCTGCGAAAGGCATACGCACCGCGGCCCCGCTCGCCCCAGTGCCGATCCACCAGCGGGATGTCGGTCAGCAGGTGCGCCGGCTGCATGGATACCACGAGGCCGGCCTGGGCCGCGCGATCGAGATCATCGGGGTGGACGCACTGGAAGTGCTCGATCCGGTGCGGCACTCCGACCCGGGGGAGTGGCGTCATCAGGTCGAGCGCGCGCCGGACCGCGGCGTCACCGATCGCGTGGACCGTGGCCGCGATCCCGTGGCTGGCTGCGGTGTGCACCGCGTGCCGTGCCTCCGCTTCGCCGGTGGTGGGCATGCCACGATCGCTGGTGCCTTCATACGGGGCGAGCATCCACGCGGTTCGGCTTCCCAGGCTGCCGTCGAGAAACAGCTTCACCCCGCCGATCACCAGCCAGTCCGACCCATCACCGCTCCGCACGCCTCGTTGAATCAGCTCCCGAAGGGACTCCACCGGAGGATGAAAGAGGACCCGCAGGCGGAGCCGGTCCGTGCTCTCCAGCCGCCGAAAGGACTCCAGGGCCGAGTCACCCTCCACGTTATGGATCGCGGTGATGCCCAGCCGGTGGGCTTCGGCCTGCGCCTGGAGGATCGCCTCGTCGAGCTGGTCTGGCGGGGGAACCGGCAATCTCCGGCCGACCAGCTCCACCGCACGCTCCAGCAGAAGACCGGTCGGCTCACCCTCGGCGTCCCGCACGATTCTCCCGCCGAAGGGATCGGCCGTGGTCCGGTCGATCCCGGCGAGCGCCAGGGCTGCGCTGTTGACCCACGCCGCGTGTACGTCGAGCGAATCGAGGTAGACCGGGAGCCTCTGGACCGCATCGAGCGACCAGCGGTCAGGCGCCGATTCCCACGAGTTGGCGTCCCATCCCTGTCCCAGGACCCAACCCTGCACCGGCGCCGCGGACGAGATGCGTTCGAGTGCTTGTCTCCGCGAACGGGCGCCGACCAGCTGTACTCGCCTGCGACTGAGCGACCACATACCGAAGTGCGTATGGCCATCGACGAACCCCGGTGTCACCAATGCATGGGGGTAGTCCCAGCGCGGCACCCTGCTGGGCGCCTCCTGCTCGAGTTCGACCGCCCTCCCGATGCGCCGGATGCGACCGTTCTCCCACCAGACCGCATCCCCATTCACTCCGGGTATGAGGGTCAGTATTCGCCGGGCGCGGAGCAGGCCGGAATTGACGTCCATGGGGGAAGATAGGGGGTTGACTGCAACTGTTGACAGCCTTAAATGGCTCTTTCCACATGTGGAAAACCAGCTTAAGTGAATATCTGCGGAGGGTGATCGGGAGAGAAAAAGGTTGAGGTCTCTCCTTCAAACTCACTTCACATAACGTTGGTTTGGGACTGATAAATCAATAACTTAACGAACAGTTCCAAACTGCGATCTCAACCTGGCGACAGTGTCACTACCCTCCCTGTAATTATTCAGAAAGTGGAATTATGAACATCTTCTACATGGTGTTTGGCGCCCGGCGGCGTCGACAGCGTGGAGAGGCCGGAAAAGCCTGAAAAACTGCTATCTGGAGAACGCCAGCTCCCCTTCTCCACCCTGGTACAAAGGCCCCACAAAGCGCGTAGGCGAGCCCTTCAGGGCTCGGGCGAAGGCATCCTTTCCCTCAATCCGTAATGACCCCACCAAGCTGCGCCGCCATGGGGCCGCCAGTGTCACCTTGGCCTCGGCGCCGGTACTTCCAAGCACCCATGCCCAGGAGACGGCGTCCTCGACTTTGACGCTGTCCGCTGCGGGGTGGCCGTCCCAGATCAGCAAGGTCTTCCCTACCTTGAGCTGGTAGCGGTCGTCACCGGCCTTCGTCGTGTCATCCAGGGCCTCCGGCACCTTGCCGACGCTGCTGCTGACCTCCCGCAGCCGCAGCCCGGTGTTCCCTCCCACCTGTTGCAATCGTCCGCTGTTGGTCATGAGCTGGAGCGCGACGTCCCGACGGGACCCCGAGTTCAGCTCGATCGCCCCCACGGTCCACACGCCGAGCATCGTGATCTTCTGCTGGCTCTTGGTCTCGACTCTCACCGCCCCGGCATCGATCGCGTCGAGGTAGTAGAGGCAGAAGCTGGAAGGGCTCCAAGCGGCAAGATCCGGCTGGTTGTCTACCACAGTGCGCAGAGCCGGGTGCAGGTTCTCGGACTGACTGGCGCCGAGCAAGCGGAATTCCGACGGCAGCTGATCCCTCACGATCGAGGGGTCTACCAGGAGCTGAATGCACATGGCGCTGCGGAGCCCCTCGAGCCGCCACACCACGGCGTCCTTTTCACGGCTCTCTTGGGCTGGGAGGGTGGGACCGGCGAGGCTCAGTGCCAGTGCCAGCCCGGCCCTTGCCAATGGACGGGAAGAAATGCTTGCCTCCGGGATGATGCGTGCTGTAGGGGCTCAGCTGCCCCGGGCTGTGCCTACCGCCGATCCGAGCTGGCTGAAGTGCTCGGGGTTGGCGGGATCGAAGTGCATGTTGCGGTATTTCACCCTTCCATCGGCACCAACCACGTAGACCGTGCGCCGGGGATAGCCGCTGCTGCCGTAGCTTCCGTATTTCCTGGCGACGAGCTGATCCGGGTCACTGAGCAGGCGAAACGGCAGGCCCAGACTCGCCGCGAATTTGCCATGGGTATCCACTGGATCGCTGCTGACGCCGACGACTACGACGTCCGGCCCGAAGAGATTCGCGTGCTGGTCGGCGAAGCTGCGAAACTGGGCGGTGCAGGTCGGCGTGAAGTCGCGGGGATAGAACGCGATGACGACGACCTTCCCCCGGTCCCGCCAGAGTTGATAGGGTGACTCGGCCGGACCCACGCCGTCCTTGTTGGCCCACGGGAGGGTGAAGTCAGGGGCGACCCGACCGGCTTCAGGGCCCCCGGACAGAATGGCGGTCGGCGTTCTTTTGGCGCCCTGCGCGGAGAGGGCAACCGGGGCGGCCACGGCAAAGGCGGTCAGAAGCAGCACAGAAGCACGCATGGATCAGCGAACCTCGGCGTTGGATGATGGGGTTCACGCTGGAGACGTCCGGAACGGCAGTCCCGACACGGCGCGGGGAATTATAACAGGCTGGTCGGCCGGCTTCAGCCTAGCCCTGGCGGGAGTGGAGCGACCGGAGCGGGATCTCGATTCCTTTCAGGATGGCCGCGGTCAGCTCGTCCTGGGTAGCGAAGACGTCCTCCACCTGTCGATCGAACCGTTCACACCACCGCTCGAGACCATCCCCGGCGTCCACTAGCCGCACGTGGAGCCTGATCCGCTCTCCGGCCTGACGGACGGTCCCTTCGATCAGCGCGGCGACGCCCAGGCGCCGGCCAATCTCCCTGGCGTCCAGCTCCACGCCCCGGAACATCTGGACCGAGGTGCGCGCGGTAACTCTGACGCCGTCGATTCGGCCGAGGGCCGCGGCCAGCTCATCGCCCAGTCCCTCGGCGAAGTATCCATTGCTCTCCGCCGAACTCAGGTTGGCGAAGGGTAGCACAGCGACCGTGATCGCGGACCCGGCAGTCCCCTGCCGGATGGGCGGTTCCCGGGGCCGCCGAAGTTGGGCGGCCAGTGCCCCGATGGCGGGATTGGGCGCGGCACCGAGCTCGTCGCGGACCAGTGCCTCGTATTCACGGGCGTGTTCCAAGGCGGCAGCGCGATTTCCCGCGGCCGCCAGGGCCGACATGAGGTGCACCGTCACCCTCGAACTCAAGGGATCCTGCTCCGCCAGACGACGCCACCATTGCGCGGCACTGCGGGAATCCCCTCGCGCCGCGGCGTCGGCAGCCAAGGTTTCCAGGGCCTCGGCATGCTGATTCGCCAATCCGGCTCGCTCGTTGTCCACCCACCGCTCGAATTCCGCCGCGCCGCTCAGGAAAAAACCGTCGAGGAACGGCCCGCCATAGAGCGACACGGCGCGCTCCAAATCCCCAGCACCCCGTGCAGCCGAGAACTCCTGGACGTCGCAGAGGATGACTTCGGGGTTAAGCCGGAGCTCGTTGCTGCCCAAGAACAGCGACTCGGCGTTGCAGTAACGGCGTAGGGCGTAGAGCACCTGAGTGAGACGGTGGCCGGCTCGCTCCGGTTCCGTCTCCGGCCAGAGGTAGGCCAGGATCTTGTCGCGACTCATGCCCCGCTCTCCGCTGGGGGCGAGCAGGGCCAGGAGTGCCAGGGACTTCTTTTGGCCGGCCACGCCACCGGCCGGTGCTCCTTCACGTTCGACTACCGCCCCACCCAGCGTTCGGAATCGGAGCATGCCATGGCCTGAGTATGCCTGAGAATTATCTGAGATCCGTATGACGCGCCCGGCCTATAGTAGGACCACGTTTTTGACGGTGCAAGCGCAGTCATACTTCCAGAGGAGAGTACTACAATGTCAGCTCAACTTCGCAACCTGATGGGCGCCGGCTTCGTGGCAGGGTTGATGTTGCTTCCGGCCACTGGGGATGAGCCCTCGGCAGGAGCCCGGGCCCTGCTCGGACGCGTGGCCACCATCGCCCAGGCGAGCACTCGGTCGGATGCCGCGGACCCCTCTCATCCCCGCGCGGACCAGGCGCTCCTGGGGCGGGTCGGGGTGAAGCCCACCGTCGTCTCGACCGGATCGAAGTCGATTACCGGCGAGCAGGCAATCCTGGCGAATGGTCGCTAAGTGAGTGGGCGAGTGACGACATCAGCGACGCCGAGCGGAGCGCTCCGCTCGCCGAATGACGGGCAGGACTCTAGAAATTGAGACCCATCTTCTCCAACAACGCGAGGAAACGCGGGCCCTGTCGGTAGGGATGCTCCAACCCCGGTGTCACTCGGGTAAACGCCAGCCAACCGGATCGTTCCGAGATAGCCTGCTCGGCCAGACGAAAGTGCTCATCGATGTCGTCCAGGCCAAGGTGCACGTAAGCCTCGATCATGGGCGACAAGTAACGCCGCTGCCGCTCCTGCCGAAGCCGGTCGATGATTCGTCTGGCATCCGGCTCCCTCCCCAACCGTCCGTAGAGATAGCCCGCTACCGCCAGCAGCGTCGGTAGTGGTCCAGCGAGGCTCAAGCCGCTTTCAATCTCAATGAGCGCCTCCTCGTATCTCTCCATGTTGCTGAGCGCCCGGGATATCCAGGCACGGGTGAGCCCATACCGCGGCTCCATCTCCGCCGTGGCCCGCAGGTGTTGCAGGGCCTCTTCATTCCGATTCGCGAAGGTAAGGGCACGCCCAACGGCCAGGTGAACGATGAGGGAGATGGGATCCAAGGCCTCCGCGCGCCGTAGGATCGCGAGCGCTTCGTCGTGCCGGCTCATCACACCGAGATAGTTGGCGTACCAGACCTGCGAAACAGTGTCCTCGGGTGCCAGTTCCATAGCCTTCCGGAACTCGGCTTCGGCCCGGAGCCAATCCCAGTCATACAGTAAGCTGACCGCGCCTAGCCAGCAGTGGGGACTGCCGAGCGTTGGCTCGAGCTCCAGGGCGAGTTGTGCAGCGGTCTTGGCCTTGGGCATCGTTTCCTTCGGGGGTAGGTCTCCCACGAATTCCTCGAACCCGCGCAGGGTCCAGCAACTGGCCAACCCGGCGTGAGCTCGCGCAAACCTAGGATCCCGCTCGATTGACTGCTCGAACAATCCGATCGCGCTTTGGATCCCTTCCTGGGTTCGCTGATTGGCGGCATAGCATCCCTTGAGATACAGAGTGTAGGCCTCGATACTCGCCGTCGGTGGCTCCACCAGCGGAGCGCTCGCTGCTCCCACCCGTTGGGTCAGCGCCGTGGCGATGGCCTTGGCGAGCTCGTCCTGAACCGCGAAGACATCGGCCAGGGTTCGATCGTACACTTGAGACCATACCTGGTACCCTTGGGAGGCATCGATCAGCTGGGCGGTGATCCGAATCCGGTCGCCGACTTTCCGGACGCTCCCCTCGAGCAGGTGCTGCACCTTGAGTCGTTTCCCGATCGATCTCGCGTCCAGACTCTTCCCCTTGAACACGAATGCCGAGCTGCGCGCCGTCACCCTCAAGCCGGAAATTTGGGACAGCGCGTTGATGACTTCCTCGGTCATCCCGTCGCTGAAGTACTCATTTTCCTGGTCGGCGCTGAGGTTTACAAAGGGCAAGACGGCGATGGACCCTTGGGACCCCCGAGTGGCTCGCTTGGAAGAACGGGGTCGCTTGGAGGTGTCAGCCACCGCCCCAGTGATGAGCTCGGCGAATGCCGCGGCGGTAGCTGGCCGGCCGCTGGGTAACCGCCGCAACCCGGTCTCGACCGCTCGGTCCAGGGCTGCCGGTACCCCAGCCACATGATCGCTCAGTTTTGGGGAAGCGTCGTCCAGACGCTCAGCCAGAAGACCGTGGACCGTCCTGGACCTGAACAGAGGCCTTCCCGCCACCATCTCGAACAGCACGCAGGCCAGGCTATAGATATCGCTGCGGCCGTCCAACTCCTGCTCGCCCGTCATTTGCTCCGGGCTCATATACAGCGGAGTCCCAACCAGCAGACCGGCGTGAGTCAGACTCACATCCCCCGCGAGTCCGAGAGCCCGGGCGATACCGAAGTCCGTGACCAGCGCGTGGCCCTCCTCCAGAAGGATGTTTTCCGGCTTGATATCGCGGTGCAGGATGTTTCGGCGGTGGGCATAGTCCAGGGCCTCCGCCACCTCCTTCGCAATCCGAACCGCGTCGCCTATGGAAAGCTTCCCTTCCCGCTCCAACCGTTGCCGGAGCGATTCGCCCTCGATGAGTGGCATGACGTAGTACGGGCCGGATGGCCCCTCGGCGCTCTCCAGGGTTCCCGAGTCGTAGACCGGCAGGATGTGGGGATGGTGCAGTTGCGCGGTGAGCCGTATTTCTCGGAGAAAGCGCTCGAGGCCCAGGTGGGAGGCCACGTCGGATCGCAACACCTTGAGCGCCACCGGCCGGTCGTGCTTGAGATCCCGGGCGAGAAACACCGTGGCCATCCCGCCCTGGCCGATCTCACGCTCGATGATATACCGTTCGGAAATGCTGGCTCGATTCATCTGAGGATTTTCTGAGCCGCGGCTGAGGAAGAAGCTCTATTGTATGGCGCGGTTTCAGGGAGTGCAATCAATCCGCCTCATTCGCGCCTGGCTTCATCGGCGAGGAGAGCTCAATGGCTACTGTCGCGGCAGCCAACCCATTCCATCGCGCCCAAACGACTTCGCGCCCCCAGCTGGACCAGATGATCCGGCGGCTCCAGGACGGCAGCCGAGGCTTTGCTCGACTGTCGCTCCCCGAGCGTATCTCACTCGCCCGCTCCATGCAGGCCGGTTATCTGGCGATCGCCCGAGAGAGTGTGGCCGCCGCCTGCGCTGCCAAGGGGGTTGCCCTGGGGACTTCCGCGGAGGGTGAGGAGTGGTTCAATCCCTGGTCCGTGGTGCGGCATTTGCGCCTCGTGGCGGAGGCACTCACCGCGCTGGCCCGCAAAGGAAACACTCCGATTGGACCGGTGAGCCGGACTGTAGATGGCAGGCTGGCCGTGCAAGTGTTTCCGGTGAGTCCGGTGGACCGGGTGCTCTTTCCGAGAATTACAACGGAAGTCCATCTGGCAACCGGGCAGACTGAAGAGGAGATGACCCGCTCCCGGGCGCGTTGGTACAAGTCAGAGCCTCTGGAGAGCGGGCCGGTGTTGGTCCTCGGGGCCGGGAACATGTCGATGATCCCCGCCATGGATGTCATCACCAAACTCTTCAACGAAGGCAAGGTCTGTCTCTTGAAGATGAATCCGGTGAACGCCTATCACGGCCCGTTCATCGAGACCGCTTTCGCCGAGCCGATCGCGCGCGGCTTTCTGGCGGTGGCGTATGGCGGCGCCGAAGAAGGCGCGCACCTCGTCCAGCACCCCGGCATCGCGGAAGTGCACTTGACGGGCTCGGACCGGACCTACGATGCCATGGTCTGGGGCCCCGCCGGGCCCGAGCGGGAGCTTCGGAAAGCCCGGAATACTCCGGCCCTGACCAAGCCAGTCACGGCAGAGCTGGGAAACGTCTCGCCGGTATTGGTGGTGCCTGGCCCATACAGCGACAAGGAGCTCAGCTTCCAGGCGGAAGCCATCGCCGGCGCAGTCATCACCAACGCCTCCTGCGTTTGCACCACCCCCCGGGTGGTGCTCTCGCCCAGCGGCTGGAGCGGCCGGGAGCGTCTCATGGCCGGCCTCGAGCGAATCTTCACCGCCGCACCGGTGCGCTCGGCATACTATCCGGGAGCGGATGAGCGGTGGCGCAAGCTCACCCGCGGTCGCACCGAATTGCACCTGCTCGGTTCTGCCGGCGAGGGGGAGCTCCCCTGGACCCTGTTGCCCGACCTGGACCACGAGGATACTGAGGAGCCTGCATTCGCCTTCGAGCCGTTCTGTCCGGTGCTTTCAGAAGTGGCGGTGGGGAGCGACGATCCTCTGGAGTTCCTGACCCGTGCGGTCGAGTTCGCCAACCAGCGGCTGTGGGGTACCCTCACCGCGAGCATCGTGGTTCATCCTCAGACCATGGCCGACCCGAGCCTTGGCCCGGCGGTCGAAACAGCGATCACCCAGCTTCGCTACGGTACCGTTGCGGTGAATGGGTGGGCCGGCCTGAGCTATTCGCTGACCTCCCCGCCGTGGGGCGCCTACCCCGGATCCAGTCCAGCCGACATTCAGAGCGGGACCGGATGGGTCCACAACACCCCCATGCTGGAGAGAATCGAGAAAGTGGTTCTCCGTCACCCGGTGACCAGCATGCCCAAGCCCGCGTCCTTCCCCAGCCATCGCACCGTGCTCCCACTGATGCAACGGCTGACAGCCTTCGAAGAAAGAGCGAGCTGGACCAAGCTGCCGGGGGTGATCGCGGCGGCGATGCGGGCTTGATTGCGGGGGCCTAACCAGGCACGGATCCGGTCACGCCGCCGTAGTGCGACGCGACGTATTCCTCCAGGATTTCGAGGAACTGCGGCACGATCTCCTCGCCCTTCAACGTCACCAGAAGGCGCCCGTCCACATAGACCGGCGCCTTCGGCTCTTCAAACGTTCCCGGCAACGAGATCCCGATGTTGGCATGCTTGGACTCTCCGGGCCCGTTCACCACGCAACCCATCACCGCGACCTTTAACTCCTCCACTCCCGGCCGCTCCACTCGCCAGACCGGCATTTTTTCCCGGAGATAGTCCTGGATCTCCTGGGCCATCTGCTGGAAGAAAGTGCTGGTGGTGCGGCCGCAGCCCGGGCAACTGGTCACCTGAGGCGAGAAGCTTCGCAGCCCGAGCGACTGAAGCACCTGCTGGGCGACCTGGACCTCCTCGGTCCGGTCGCCGCCGGGCGCGGGGGTGAGCGATACCCGGATGGTGTCGCCGATGCCTTCCTGGAGCAGAATGCTGAGCCCGGCGGTGCTCGCGATGATGCCCTTGGCGCCCAAGCCCGCCTCGGTGAGGCCCAGATGCAGCGGGTAGTCGCAGGCCGCCGCGAGCCTCCGGTACACGTCCACCAGATCCTGCACTCCGGACACCTTGGCGCTGAGCACGATCCGGTCGTGCGGCATGCCGGCCGCCTCTGCCAGCGCCGCCGAACGGAGCGCGCTCTCCACCATGGCCTCCATGGTCACGTCCCGTGCGTCGCGGGGGTCGGCCCGGCAGGCGTTGGCGTCCATCATCTCGGTGAGTAACTGCTGGTCGAGCGAGCCCCAGTTGACGCCGATGCGAACCGGCTTGGCGTGGGCCAGGGCCACCTCGATGATGGCCCGGAAGTTCTCGTCGTGGCGCTTCCCTCCCACATTGCCGGGATTGATTCGATACTTGGCCAGGGCCGCGGCGCAGGCGGGATGGCGGGTCAGCAGGAGGTGGCCGTTGTAGTGGAAGTCCCCGATGACCGGCACCGGGAGCCCCATCCGATGAAGCTGCTCGACGATGTGCGGTACCGCCGCTGCCGCGGCCTCGTTGTTCACAGTGACCCGCACCAGCTCGCTTCCCGCCCTCGCGAGCGCGGCTACCTGGGCGACGGTGGCCGGGATATCCGCGGTGTCGGTGTTGGTCATCGACTGGACCACGATGGGGTGGTCCGATCCTACTGGAACCCCGCCGATGACGGTGGTGACGGTGGTCCGGCGAGCTGTGCGCGGCATGGGCGAAATATAAGCGGTCCGGCGGGCCCCACCGTTGCGCGGCGATCAGAGCCGCGGTGAGATTCGAGCATGCCACTCACCCCTGCGGTATCACCGGCGCGCGCCGCCATCACGGCGGTCGCCGGCTACGTCCCCGAACGGGTCGTCACCAACGCCGACCTGGCCCAGACGCTCGACACCTCCGACCAGTGGATTGTCACCCGTACCGGCATTCGCGAAAGGCGTAAGGCGGCCCCGGGCGAGACGACGTCGATGATGGGCGCCCAGGCATTGAGGCGGCTGATGCAGCAGCGGGCGCTCGGCTCCGGCGACCTCGATGCACTGATCGTCGCGACGGTAACCCCCGACATGCTCTTCCCCGCTACCGCGTGCCTCATTCAGGACCAGCTGGGGTTGCAAGGCACCTGGGGTTTCGATCTCTCCGCGGCCTGCTCCGGTTTCCTCTACGCCCTCACCACCGGGGCACAACTGATCGCCTCCGGTGCTCACCGGCGAGTGGCCGTCGTGGGCGCCGATCTCATGAGCGCGATCATCGACCCGCTCGACCGCACGACCGCCGTTCTCTTCGGCGACGGTGCCGGAGTCGTCCTGCTGGAGCCGGCGGAACCAGGCTATGGGATTCTCGACTTCTACCACCGGGTGGACGGCAGCGGGCGCGAAGAATTGAAGATGCCGGCGGGGGGAAGCCTGCATCCCGCCAGCCCCGACACCGTCGCCGGCCGGCAACACTTTCTCCAGCAGAATGGCAAGGTGGTCTTCAAGTTTGCCGTCTCCCGGATGGCGGAATGCGTCGAAGTGCTGCTCCAGCGCAATCACCTTACCGCCGCCGACGTCGCAATGATCATCCCTCACCAGGCCAATCAGCGGATTCTCGATGCAACGGCAGAGCGCTTGAGCGTACCTTCGGACCGGATGGCGTCGGTCATCGGCAAGTACGGGAACACCACGGCTGCGACGCTACCTCTCGCGCTGGAGGACGTCCTGCTTGCCGGTCGGATTCGAAGGGGAGATCTGCTGGTGTTCGTCGCCGTGGGAGCGGGATTCACGGTGGGAGCCACTCTGGTGCGGTGGCAGTAGGTTGGCAATTACGCGCGGGAGAATGCCGCCTGGTCAATCTGCCGCAGGTCCTCGTCTGAGAGCTTCACCTCGGCCGCTGCAGCACTGTCCCGCGCGTGTTCCACGGTTCGGGCGCTGGGAATCACGATGACTGCCGGTGACTGTGCCAACGCCCACGCCATGACCAGCACATGCGACGAGACACCGAGGCGGGCCGCCATAGGCTGGAGCACTGGATGGCTGGGCAGCTTGAGGTTGAGCCGGCCGCCACCGGTGGGACTGTAGGCGATGAATCCTATGCCCCGCTCGCCGCAATACCGTACCACTCCCGCGGTGAGCGCTTCCCGAAAAAATGGATTCAACCGGTTCTGCACACTGGTGATCGGGACGATCGCCTCGGCCGCGCGGATCTGTTCAACCGAGACGTTGGACAGGCCGACCATGGCGACCTTCCCTGCCGCCCGGAGCTCGGCGAAGGCGCCGATAGTATCCTCGAAGGGGACCCTGGAATCGGGGGCGTGCAACTGGTAAAGGTCGATCCGCTCGACTCCCAGTGCTCGAAGCGACCGATCGCACGCCGCGTGGAGCTGGGCCGGACGGGCATCGTTATCCCAGCGGCCCTGGGGCCGGACCAGGCCCCCCTTCGTGGCCACCAGAATCTGGTCCCGCGGGCCCGACCAGGTTCGAAGCGCCTGGGCGATCAACCGTTCGTTGTGCCCGATGTCTCGCTGGTCCAGACAATAGACGTCTGCGGTGTCGATCAGCGTTACGCCGCTGTCCAGCGCCGCCTGAATCACCTCGATGCCCTGCTCCTCCGGCGGCCGGCCCTGGATGGAGAGGTGCATTCCCCCGTAGCCCACGGCGGCGACGGCCGGCCCGCCAGGACCCAGAGAGCGGAGTTTCAACGGTCGTGGGTCGGTGAAGCGGTCACGCGAGTCCGAGCTGCCGAGTCAATCGCCGCCAGTCCTCGGGACTGACGACGCCCTGCTCGAAGAGCGGCGTGAGGGTGGCGAGGATCTCAGCCCGGCTGCCGTCGATCCGCCGGTCGCGCAGCTCAGTGATCATCCGGGAAAAGCGATGCTCGTATTCGTCTTTATCGAACTCGCCGTTCTTCCGGCCGTCACTGAGCTTGCGAAGCTCGTCCGCCACTCGGGTCGGCGAGACCGGCTTGAGCGCTCCGCCCTGCTGTTCAGCCATGAGATACCTCGCTTAGGGGATTGAAGAGGACTTACAGAATCTAGAGCCTAGACTGTCGGCCCACCACCAAGCTCCTTCACCTCATCCGGCGACAGGCGGATTGCCGCGGCGTGAACGTTCTCCTCCAGATGCCCGGTCGAGGAGGTTCCGGGAATGACCAACATCGCCGGAGAGCGGGCGAGCAGCCAGGCGAGTGCGACCTGAAAAGTGCTGATCCCCCGGCGCGCAGCCACTCGCTGCAGTGCGGTTTCCTGGTCCAGCTTCCCCGAAGCGAGCGGAAACCAGGGGATGAACACCAGCCCTTCGCGCTCCGAGTAGTCCACCACGTCCTCCCAGCGTCGATCGTCGATATTGTATCGGTTCTGCACCGAGGCAATGGGCAGCACGGCACGGGCATGCCGGATGTCGTCCTTCGACACCTCGGATAGTCCCACGTGACGAACTTTCCCCTCCAGCTGGAACTCCCGTAGGGCCTCGAATTGCTCGTCCGCCGGCACCGCCGGGTCGATGCGGTGGAGCTGGTAGAGATCGATGCGGTCCAGCCGCAGTCGCCGGAGACTCCCCTCGAGCTGCCGGCGCAGATACTCGGGGCGGCCGTTGGTGGTCCACTGGCCCGGGCCGGGTCTCTCGAATCCTCCCTTGGTGGCGATCACCAGTCCCTGGGGATAAGGGTGCAGCGCCTCGGCAATCAATGCCTCCGAGACGTTGGGCCCGTAGGAGTCGGCGGTATCGATAAAGTTGACTCCCAGCGCCGTTGCCCGCTGTAATAACCGGATTGCTTCGGGCCGGTCGGCGGGCGGACCCCAGATGCCGCGGCCGGTAAGCCGCATGGCACCGAAGCCCATCCGATTGACCCTGAGGTCGTCCCCGATTGCAATGGTTCCCGCCGCCGCGGCAGGGGCTCGTCCAGTCCTCACTGCGCTCATCAGGTGCTCCTCTCGATTGTTGCGGCACGGTAGAGAGCCATCCGGCACCGGGCGGTGATCCGCGACACCACTGGCGGCGTAGCGCGCCACCCGGGTCACTCCTGGCGCCGAGCGCGGTGGAGGCGGCGAATGAGGTCTTCGACCTGCGGGTCGGTGAAGATCTCGTCCAGCAGTCGCCCCATCGGACGCTGCCAGTTGGGACGCTCCGAAGACCGCGTCCCGGGGAGATTCACTCCACGGTCCTCCAGCCAGAGATCCTCGAGCCAAGGAACCACCAGCGGGCTCTCCGACCGGCCCAACCAGACCAGCAGCTCGGCCAGGAACGCCTGGGGCTCGTCCACCCGGCTCTGCAGCCGCGCGGCGAGCCAGTGCGCGGCCCTCGCTCGTTCTTCGCGGACACCAGGCACCGCCGGTTCGGCCAGCAGACCGTAGCGAACCCGTTCTGCGATGTCGTTGCCCGCCAGCCATCCAGCGAAGGTAGGGGTGTCGTGCGTGCCCACGAGGGCGATGCTCGCAGCCGTCGGGGGCGAGACTTCCGGTCCATCCGAGGCCTGGAACTCCGCCAGGTACATCCCCCAGATCCGGTGGCGCGAGAGCGCCTGGTCGATCTCGAGTGGAACGGTTCCCAGATTCTCACCCACCACCTCACACCGGTGGAGGTTCGACTCCAGTGTGAGGATGGCGAAGAGCTCTTCCGCGGGATAGGAGACGTAGGTGCCCTGGTGCAGCCCCATCCCGTGAGGAATCCAATAGAGGCGAGTCCAGGCCATGATGTGATCGACCCGGAGCAGTCCGGCGAGTCCGGTCTGATGGGCGATGGACGCCGCCAGATATCGGTGACCCTCCTGGCGTGATGCCTTGGGAAGGACCGGGGTGAAGCCCCAGTCCTGCCCGCTCGGGAAACCCTGGTCGGGAGGAGCACCTACCGACATTCCCTCGGCGAATAGCGCCTGCCGGGACCACGGGTCGTAGCCGTCGGGATGGACGCCCACCGCCAGGTCCAGTCCCAGGCGCATGCCATCGCGATCCAGGTGTTGGCTGAGGTCGTGAAGCTGCCCACGCAGCATAGTCTGGGCGGCGAGGTGGAAGCGTTCTTCGTCGGCGTCGATGTGCTCCGGCTCCAGCGTGCCAGCTCGGGCCGGGGCAGGCCAGTCTCGCCAGTTTCTCCCCAGCCTGGCCTGAGCACCGCGGAAACGCGCGTACCGCGCCAGCTCCTCATCCACCTGAGCCCGCAGCGGACCCGGCTGCGCCGCCAGTGCGGCCCGGACCTCGGTATCGGCCTGCTTCACGTCCAGGGCCGCGGGAGAAGCGGATGCCCGGTGAGCATCTCCTAGATCGAGGATCAGCTCGGACCAGAAGAGTCGACTGACCGGAGCGTACGGGCTGGGTTCCGGCGGCTCGGTGTTGAAGGTGGGAAGCAGTGGGAGCACCGTGACCAGGTCCCCGCCCTGCTCGCGCACCCAGCGGCACAACGATGCCAGGTCCCGCAGGTCGCCGACCGACCGGCTGCGCGCCGACCGGAGGGCGGCCAGATGGCTACCGACCCCCCAGCTCCGATGCGACCCCGGCCGGCGCCACGCAAGCACCGGCGCGGCGATCACCGTGCTCACCTCGGTTCCCCCTCCGACGTCGACCGTGAGCTGGTGGTAACCGGGGGGGAGGAGGCTGGGCGCTTGGAGCTCGCCACCTGCTGCCATGAGCGGCACGACCTCGCCGTCGGCGCACCGGATCTCAGCACGGACGGACCTGCCGCCGGGACGCGCAATGGGGCTCAAGGCCCCGTCCCACGCGACGACGACCGGCGGCACCAGCCGGGTGCTTTTACCGTCGCGGTGAGCCCGCAGCGCAACGGCAGCATCGCCTGGCCGCTCGATGGGCGCCCCTAGTGCAGCGCAAACGCGCAGCAGCGTCTCGGGCGCCACGCTGACGCGCTTCCCCAGGCCATCCGTGTATCGCGAGTGCACGCCCATGGCCCTGGCGAGGGACCGCAGAGCCCTCAGCTCTCTATCCACGGACGACATCATCCCGCCCGCCGGATGCAACCCACCAGATTGGGTTCGTGGATGAGCAGGTTCAATCTTAGGCCTCCGTGCTCAGGCAATGAGAACGGGATGCCGGCCGAAGCCGACACCCCGTTAGGTGCCACGTAGTTTAACTGCCGCGAGTTCAGCTATCTGCGGACGACCACGATCACCCGCACTCACTGAATCCGCACACGTGGCACTTCATGCAGCCCTCGGCGAACTCCAACTGCGAGCCGCAATCGGGACAAGCGCCGGAGAGCGTCTCCTGCATCCCGCCGAAGACCATCTGCTCACCCGAGGGTCCGCTGTATGCGGCCAGTGGCGCCGCCACGGGAGCCGGCTCGCCAGCCGGTGCTCCACCGGGTAGCAGCTCCTGCTGAATGCCCTGCTTCTCGGACATCCAACGCTCGATGGCGATCCCCACCGCGTCGGGGACCGAAAGCACTTTGTGCGGTCCCAAGCCGATGACCCGGTCGGAGCTGATGCCGCGGAGCTGGCGATAGATCTCCTTCATCGGAATCCCCGAACGCAACGCAAGGCTGATCAACCGCCCCAGCGCTTCCACGTCGGCCATCAGCGCGCCGCCGGCCTTCCCCAGGCTCATGAAGACCTCGAACGGCTGCCCCCGGTCGTCCTCGGTGATGGTGACGTACAGGGTGCCGAGCGGAGTCTCCAGCCGGCGGGTATTGCCGCGCAGCAGCTCCGGGCGTGACCGCTTCTGCCGCCGTTGCAGGTTTTCCGCCTCCAGGTCGTGCACCATGCCCCGCAGCCGCTCGTTCTCCGCCGTGAGCTCTGCCAGCTGACCGTGGAGATCCGCATGATCGGACCGCCGGGCCGGCTCCTTGGGCGCCAGCTCTTTTCCGCCCACCTGCTCGACCACCTTCTTGGCGGTGGCCCCGGTAGAGAGCACCTGCTGATCCCGGCTGCCATCACGATAGACCGTCACTCCCTTGCAGTTGAGCGAGTAGGCCAACCGGTAGATCTCCTCCACGTACTCCTCGGTGGCATCGTGGGCGAAGTTGCAGGTCTTGGAAATGGCGCTGTCGTTGAACTCCTGGAACGCCGCCTGCATCCGGATGTGCCACTCGGGCTTGATGTGGTTGGCGGTGACGAACACTCGCTGCCATTTGGCCGGAACCTCGGGGAAGTCGATGTGCCCCGCCTCCGCGATCCGGCGCATCAGGTCTTCGGAGTACCATCCCTCGGCCTTGGCGATGGCGACGAAGTCCTCGTTCACGTCGGGCATCAGCCCGCCGGCCTGATTGCGCATGAACGCGACCGCGAAGAGCGGCTCGATTCCGGAGCTGCACCCCGCGATGATCGAGATGGTGCCGGTGGGGGCTACCGTCGTGACGTTGCAGTTGCGCAGCCGCCGCATCGGGCGGATCCGCTCGCCCTGGGAACCCCGCGTGCAGCTCTCGTCGGGGCCCCAGATGCTCCGCTCCCACTCGGGGAAGACGCCGCGCTCCCGGGCCAGCCGCTCCGATTCGACCTTCGACTCCTGGTCCACGAACTGCTGGATCTTCCGCCCCAGCGCCACCCCCTCCTCGGAGTCATACGCGATCCCCAGCTTCACGAACAGATCGGCCAGACCCATGACGCCCAATCCGATCCGTCGGATCCGCTGAGCCAGCTCGGTGATCTCGGGGAGCGGATACTGGTTGGCGTCGATGACGTTCTCGAGGAAGTGAGTAGCGAGGTGAATGATCTGGCGAAGGTGCTTCCAGTCGATCTCTCCGTTCTGTACGAAGGCGCCGAGGTTGATGGAGCCGAGATTGCAGACGTCGTACGGAAGGAGGGGTTGCTCGCCGCAGGGATTGGTGGCCTCGTAGGAGCCGAGCTGGGGAACCGGATTGTAGTAATTGGCCTTGTCGATGAAGAAGACCCCGGGCTCGCCGGTCTTCCAGGCGCCGCGGATGATCCGGTTCCAGACCTCCCGCGCCTGGAGCTGCCCGGTGACCTTGCCGGTCTTGGGATGGAGCAGGTTGTACGGCTCGTTTGCCTCCACCGCGGCCATGAAAGCGTCGGTGACCGCGACCGAGATGTTGAAGTTGGTGATCTTGGTCGTGTCGTCCTTGCAGGTGATGAACTCCATGATGTCGGGATGGTCCACCCGCAGAATGCCCATGTTGGCGCCGCGGCGGGTGCCGCCCTGCTTCACCACGTCGGTCGAGGCATCGAACAGGCTCATGAACGACACCGGACCCGAGGCCACCCCCATGGTGGAGCGGACGATGTCGTTCTTGGGCCGGAGCCGGGAGAAGCTGAAGCCGGTGCCGCCGCCCGACTGATGCACCAGGGCCATGGCCTTGAGGGTGTCGTAGATCCCGCTCTTCCCGTTGGAGAGCGCGTCGTCCACCGGCAGCACGAAGCAGGCGGAGAGCTGGCCCAACGGCCGGCCGGCGTTCATCAGCGTGGGCGAATTGGGGACGAAGAGCCGGTTGGCCATCATCCCGTAGAATTCCCGCGCCACCGCGTCCACCGCTCGGGGGGGCGCGCCGTAATGCCGGTCGGCCTCCGCGATGGTGCTCGCCACTCGCCAGAACAGGTCCTTGGGTGTCTCGACCGGCTTCCCGGCCTCGTCCTTGACCAGGTACCGCTTTTCCAGGACCGTGATGGCGTTGGGCGAAAGATTGACCGCGTCCCGTGGCGTGGACGAATTCATGGAGCTCCCCGCGAGTTGTGTGGATTGGAAGAGGATGCGGCGACTGTTCTGCCCGAATCGTCGGTCGTCAGCCACCACGACAGCGCACGCCCAACACCTGCGACCACGCCTGCCTCAAACACCATGCGAGCCCGAGCCAGCAAAAACGGAAGCGCAAAGTAGGTCAAGCCATCAGGCCGCACAATAGCGCAAAAAACCCGCGCAACTGCGTGCGATCTCCCTTCCCACATCACAAATATAATGTCAGGTTCGCCCTGTGGAAAACCGCAGCAGGCGAAGAAGCGACAGCGATCGGATCAGTGGTGAGACACTAGTGAGGAGACACCAGCGGAAACCGGCCGGCGCGATGGGCCCGCGCCTGCTCCACGTAATGAGCCCAGGTTTCCGCGATCCGCCGGCTCAGCCGCGCATCCACCGCGCGGACGATCCGCCCGGGCACCCCCATCACCAGCGAGCCGGGAGGAATCTGCATCCCTTCGGGAATCACGGCCCCGGCGGCGACCACGCTGCCCCGGCCGATCCGGACTCCGTTGAGCAGCACGCTGCCCATCCCGATGAGGCACTCGTCTTCCACCGTGCATCCGTGGAGGATGACCCGGTGCCCTACCCCGACGCGTTCACCCACGATGCACGGCTCTCCTTCATCCACGTGCACCACGGTCCCGTCCTGAAGGTTGGTCCTGGCCCCGATGATGATAGGAGCCATGTCGCCGCGCAGGACGGCACCGTACCACACGCTCGACTCTTCGGCGAGGGTGACATCCCCCATCACCGAGGCGGTGGGGGCGATGAAGGCGGTAGGGTGAATCACTCTCTTGCGGGAGGGAACAGCATCTGAGTCCAGGCCTCCACCGGGGCGCCGTCCTTGATGGCCGGATGCCAGGTGACGCTCCAGACGAAGTTGCGCACCGCGCGCTCGAAGCCGACGTCATCCGAGGACCGCAACCGCAGCACGTCCACGGTACGCCCTTCCGCGGACACCTTTACCCAAAGCAGAGAGGGCCGTGGATTGCCGGTCACTTCGGGAGGCAGGGGAACGAACGGAGGATTCACCGGCTTGGGGCGCTCGTCGAAGCACGAGCCATCGGCATTGTAGCCGGGACCTGGGGAGCACCGCGTAGCGGCTCGGCGCGGAGGGCTGACCCGCGACTCACTCCCAGCGGGAGCCGGAGAGGGAGCCCCCATCGGGACCAGAGTGGGCGTAATCTCCTGGACCTCCCCGGGTCGGACCACTACGGTATCGGAGTAAAAATTGAATCGGGGAGCGGAGATGGCCAGCGCGTGTGGACCAGGCGGAAGCTTGGTGACCGATTCGCTCACCGGCCGTTCATCGATCAGCACGGTCGAGCCTCGCGGCAGACCCACCAGCCGGATCGATCCACTGTCCACCGGCACCGGATCCTGTGCCGGTCCGGTATCGGGCTGAGGCGGAGCAGCCGACGAGGACCGCGGAGTCGGCGCAGGTGTGGGCGCCGTCGCCCCTGACGAGGGACGCGGTGTCGGGCTCGATACAGTCGGGTCGCCGCCTTCCGCGAGCAGGACGCTGTCGCCAGCCGGCACCGTGTCGGCCGGCGTTACCGCCGCCGGCGCGAACCCGCGGGCCTTGTAATAGTAGAATGCCCCTCCCGATCCCCCCAGCACGGCAAACACCACCCAGAGCCAGGCCCAGGATGAGGAGGTACGGCGCATCGCGACCGAGCGGTCGGCTACGCGCCGGGGCAAGTCCCGCCGCTCGCGAGGGGTGGCCCGCCGGTTGACCAGCGGCGAATCCATCGGAGTGGTCGGCTGGCTCACGATGAGTGGGGACCCACCCGCCACCGGGCTGGGAGCAGAGGTCAGGCCCCCGCCCCCGCCAACCCCGACCGCCGCCGCCACCGACGCGCGCACGCTGCCCGCCGCGGCGACCGGCTGGCCTTGCAGCGAGGCGACCAGCTCTTCGCAGCTCTGGTATCGGTCGGCCGGATCCTTCATCATCATTCGCTTGATCACTTCGAACACCCGGCGTTCATCGGCGGTGATGAGCTGAGGCGTGGGAACCGGCTCGGTGATGTGCTTGTACCCGATCGAAAAGCTGTCCTCTCCATCATACGGAACCGTGCCGGTGAGACACTGGTAGGCCACCACGCCGAGACTGTAGATGTCGCTCCGGCCGTCAATGGACTGGGCCCGCGCCTGCTCCGGACTCATGTAGTGCGGCGTACCGATCGACATCCCGGTGCCGGTGAGGCGCTGTCCCGACGCGGCCTTCGCGATGCCGAAGTCAGTGAGCACGCATTGGCCGAACTCGTCGAACATGATATTGTCGGGCTTGATGTCCCGATGGACGATGCCTCGCTGCGCGGCGTACCCCAACCCGCTGCCGGCCTCGATCAGCAGCCGGCGGATCTCGGGTGGGGTGAGCTTGCGCCGCTCGCCGAGCACGGTGGACAGCGATCCACCTCGCAGAAACTTCATCACGAAGTAGATCACCCGTCCGGACCGACCGACCCGGTAAATCGCAATGATGTTGGGATGCTCGAGCTGCGCGGCGGTCCGGGCCTCGCGCTGAAAGCGCTCCACGAACTCGGAGTCGAAGGCCAGCGAGAACGGTAGAACCTTGATGGCGACTTCGCGCTCGAGTTGCCGGTCCCGCGCGCGATACACCATCGCCATCCCACCCCGCCCCAGCTCCTCGATGATGTCGTACTCCGCGGCGAGGGCCTCGCGGACGAGGTCCGTCTCCTGGAGCGCTCCGGTGGCGATCGCATGCACCGGGGTGGTCGCCATCAGATCAAGACCGCAGGAAGGGCAGAACTTGGATTTCCCGGTGATCTCGCTGCCGCAACGGGAGCAGAACATGGGCGCAAGCTATCCATTGGCTGAAGGGAGTCAAGCTGGATCCCGTGCGTATCGCGAGAGGAGTTGCGAAAGACGGGCGGACCCGCAGACCGACTGTCGGTCTGCCCCAGCGTGACCCGTCCGATTAGTGCCGGTTTCGGGCCGAAGCGGCCCGTTCCAACTCGTCCGTCCGTCGGTCCGGCTGTCGGCCGCCCGGATGGCACGCCCCGTGCATGAAACTGCGCGGTCTCACGTGCCATCACCGGGAGCACAGGTGGTTCCCTACCACACGATTGCGTTCAGCCAGCAGAAGCTCAGGGCTGCCCTACGCCGCTCGGCGGAGCAGGACCCGGCGTTCACCTACGGGTTCGTCGTTCATTCGCGGCGGGAGGGCGAGCGTCCTACCCTCGGCCTCATCACCCTCCAGGGAGAAAGCCTGAGCCTGAACGAGCGCCTCCTCCGGTCGCTCGACGGGCGCTCACTCTGGCTCTTCGGACACGCGCGAATCACCCTTGGAGCCGGCGCCGTGGCCGAGGCGGCTGAAGGCAGCAAGGCCGACCCCATCGACCGGCCGCTCTCGTCCCTGCTGATGCAGATCGCGACCTTTGACACCAGCACTGGCATCACCCAGAACCTGGTCCAGGTCGAGGCCGTGGTGAAGGCCGAGACTCTCGTTCAGCCGCTCCTGGTGCTGACCCACGCGCGGCCGGGGGCGTG
Source organism: uncultured Gemmatimonadales bacterium (assembly GCA_963812755.1). GTDB lineage: Bacteria > Gemmatimonadota > Gemmatimonadetes > Gemmatimonadales > GWC2-71-9 > CAVVWJ01. Next base: position 185,379 of record CAWEWK010000010.1, read on the forward strand.
GCCGTTGTAGGGACAGTCGAGCGGCCGCGGAGACACAAACAGGAACCCTCCGGTGCGTAACCAACGCATCGGAGGGTTTGAGTTTCCTACCGCCCGCCGGCCGTCTCTAACTGTCGACCACCTGAAACTGCTGCAACCGCCGGTCCTTGCGGCCTCCAGCGTCCTCGACGGTTACCTCCAACACATAGTTGCCGGGTTTGAGGCGGTCGAGCTTCAGGCTTCGATGACTGCTCGCGACCGGGAAAGTGGCCTGCTCCTCGAACTTGAGGCTGATCGCAGCGGAGCCGCCGCCAAAGATCTTCTTGAACAGCCCACCGCCTCCGCCTTCCTTTTGGGCCGCGATCCTCACCGTGTAGGGCGTTCCCTGGCTGAGGCCCTCGACCTCGTAGTAGAGCTCCAGGTCTTCGTTCCGCTTGAAGGTGCGGAGTGGATTGAACACCACGGTGTCTTCCGGGGTGCGTTTCCACATGAGGTTGGTGCTGCGGTTGCCCAGGACCAGATCGCTGAGTGCCAGCGCAGTGGAAGTGGGTTGGCCTACCCGCACGGTGTCTCTCGGCAAGATGACACCGGCCTCCTCGCCCTGCTGTACCGCCAGGCGGTACTCATACATTCCCGCGGGCACTGGGAGCGAAACCCGCCCCACCAGATGCTCGTTGTTCGGTACCTGCCCCGGCGCGATGAAGTGCCGGGTCGTGTCGATTGCCGCCACGACCCGTCCGATTCGGTTGGTGGCCACGAAGCGCACCCGCACCGAGTACAGATAGCCGCGGGTTACCGGCATCGGCTCCAGACTGGACCCTGCGATCGCATAGACCACCTGCACCTGGCTTCCGGTGGAGTCGTGGCCAACGGCCAACACCTCCGACTCCACATCCAGCTCGTTGGCGAACCGCAGCTCGTAGCTATCGGACGTGGTGCCTAAGGCGATGCTCTCCTGCCCGACCTGACGCTCCTCGGTCTGGTACCGGCCGGTGGCGATCCGCCCCGCGGCCTGCAACCGGCCGTAGATGGGTGATAGTTGCTCTCGCGAAAGCAGGAGCTGTTGCGCCATCGGATCTCCATCCGATCCGCTCAGACCGCCTCGCAGGGCGAGGGCGTTGCTGAAACCGAGGACGTCGAACAGGCTTTCGACCAGCTTGAAGTCCTGCACGTCCTCCCGGGCCATGAAGTGAAAGATCAGATCGCCGTCGGGGCGAGCGTATCGCCAGGACTCGTTGGGGTCGAGTCCGGGGGCGGCGTAGGTGGCCCGGCTGCTGGGCTCCCCATGGCGGATGTAGATCACGCCCCGGTCGTCGAAGTCCCGGCTGCCCGAGCGGTAACGCTCCACGATGTCGTAGTGCCGATTGAGAGCGGTGAGCTGGAAATTCTTCCGGGCATAGAACAGTCGCCGATAATGTTCCCTCAGCCTTTCGCCTTCGGCCCGAAGCTCGATCCGGTCGCGGTCTCCCCAGAACTGTTTCAGATAGGCCGCCCGCCGAGCGCCTGACAGGCGGTCGAACTCTCCCAACACACTGTCGGAGGCGATGGTCGCGAGATCGGCCCGGTAGCTGGCCACGGTCACCGAGTCGTCGGACGCGGCGCCCTCGTAGTAGGGAGCCATCCCGTCGAACCGACCCAACAGGAACAGCGTCCGGGACACCTCGAGCTGCCCTAGACTATGGTTGGTGCCTCGATCCAGAAATCCCTTGAACGCCACCAGCGCGGAATCGCCGTCTCCGACCTCGCGTTCCACCCGGCCTCTCGCCAGGAGGACCTCGGGCTCCTGCGCCGCGCTGGTGGTCGCGGCCCGGCGCAGCGCGTCCAGCGCCACCCCGAGCTTGATGTTCACCCGTTGCCGCAGCGCTGTATTGGCCAGGTCGACCAAGCCCATGGCGAAGCCGGGATCTACTTCCGCAGACTTGGCGAAGGCCGCGGCCGAGCGGGTGAGCGCATCCTTCCCCAGCATGGTCTTGAGCCCGGTGACGAAGGACACCTGGGAATCACCCACTCCATACTCCGCGAACCCCATCCCGTAGTAGCCATACGGCCAGGTGGGCTGGAGGTCGATGGCCCACTGAAATTCGGAGGCTGCGTCATCATAGTGGGACTGCCCGCCGAGGTCGCCGAGACGCAGTGAGAGAAATCCGAGCTTCAAGTGCATCAGCGCATTGTTGCGCTCCGCCTTGGTGGCGTCGATCAGTCGCTTCTCCAGCCCCAGCAGACCGGAGGAGTCGACGGTTGAAGCGAGTGAGTCTCGGAATCGCTGGATTTCAGCTCGTTCGGCAGGGGATTGGGCCTGGAGAGGAGCCGCGGCCGCCAGAAGGAGTGCCCATGTCCAACCGTGCCGGGAGCGGGCTCGCCGGGGAGGACCGGCCACCTTTTGGGGACTATGGTTCGATGAAGTTGGTGCGGAGTACATCGGTACTGTCCTCATTCCGATGATCCAAGGTCGTCACCGCCGGCCCGGCCACCGCCGTGGGCTACGACTGGGAATGGATTCGTTTTAGGAGACGCCCCGGCTGGCCTCCCGACCACACCAGGGGCGCTATCGCTCCCGGGCCCGTTGCTGAAGGAAATCGCGGATCCCCTCATACACAGCCAGGGCATAGAGATGCCGCCCTTCCGGCGTTCGCAGCGCCGCCTCCTGCTCCGGCAATATCATGAACATTCCCTCGGTCAGCACCGAGGGCATCCAGGTGGCGCGAACCAAGGCCAGGTCTCCCCGACCGACCCCCAAGTCCCGCAGCCCCAGGCGCCGGACCAGCGCCGCCTGAATGGCGCGGGCCAGCGGAATGCTTCGAGGCTGATTATAGAACACGCTGCTGCCGCTGTTGGTAAAGGGGTTGATCCCGTCAGGCAGCGCGTTGTTATGGATAGAGATCAGGAGGTCGGCATCGCTTCGCTCCGCCAACTTGGTCCGGGGCCACAGATCGATCGGCACGTCGCTGGTGCGAGTCATGAGGACCTTCGCACCATTCGCCTCCAGTAATCTCCGCAGCTCCAAGGCGACGCCGAGGTTTGCCTCGGCTTCTCGCAATCCGGTTGGGCCGGTGGCCCCCGCCGGGGGGTGCCCGGGGTCCACGGCCACCAGGATGTTCTTCAATGGAACACCCTGATCGATCATTGGGGGCCGTCGGACTTCCAGCATCAAGTCCGCCCGATCCCACCAGATCCGGTACCCCCATAGCGGGACACCCAGCTCGAGCGTCAGAGTGGTTTCATCTGCCGCCGCCTGTGCCCAACTGATCCGATTCACCAGCGTGTCGGGCGCCCCATACCGAATCCAGTTCACATCTCCCACAGTGCCGTAGAGTCGCACCACGAGCGAGCGGCCGGATTCAGCTACCTGATAGGGAACCCTCCGGCTGATGGGGATTCGCAGGAGGGCTCCCCGGTCCCTTCGCGAAAGCGTCGCCGACCCGACCACCGCTGGAGCGGCGGTGGGGCTCCCTACCGGCCGGGCCTCGGCCGCAGACACCCACGCCTCGGAGAGAGAGGAGAGGTGCAGCCGCAGATCGTCATTTACCCGGCCGCTCACCTCGGCGCGGGTTCCGGTTGGAAAGAACCAGTGGTAGGTCCCGCCCGGCACCGCTCGACCCACGGTCAAGCTATCGGTGTCGCCGGCCCGCACGGTGTCGTCGTCGAGCTGAGCCAGAACCGGAAGCGTGTCGAGCAGCGAAAGCTGTAGCGGCCAACGGGCCCGCAGCGTATCGAGTCCTCGGATCGCTTCCACCGTTGCCCAAAGCGAGTCGTCGGGAACCGTGTCGCCCACGCTGCAGGATGTTCCGGTCCGACAGGCGATCGGGGCGCTGGCCATCACGGCCGGGGGTGACGGGCTTACGGGCAGAACCGGTCCGGGCGGGGGCCCGAGTGAGCGGCCTCGAAGCACCCCCCCGTAGCGGTCGATGCGTGGTGGCAGGCGAAGATTGTTGGTGTCCCGATCGAAGGCTCGGACGGCGGCGGGGACTTCGGCGGCCGGGGTCTGAGAGGCGAGCGCCACCACTGTGCCGTCGGGCAGCTTGAGCCGAACATCCGCGCCGGGGCTGGCGCGGGCGCTAAGCGTCAAGTATTCACCCTTGGGCCACCAGACTCGCCCGCGCGGCGAGAGGGAGAGCGAGTCCAGCCAAAGGGCGTCTCCCCACCGGTCCCGTGCGCTGCCGGCCCGACGCACCGCCAGCAGGAGTTGTGCGTGCTCAGTGGCGGTTCGACCTTCGATGGTGAATTGCATGAGGCTGTCCGGCGGGAACGGAATCCAGGCGATCCACGCCCCGTTGGGCGACACCTGCGCCGGATAACCGTTTACCGTGACTTCGGCATCGCCGGTCCCGGCCGATCCGAATAGAAAGCTCGAGTCGCGCAATTGGATCAGCGCGTCGGGGGTGGGATACATGACGCGGAGTACCAGAGGCCCGGCCACTTTGGGCACCGCAGGAAGCCGAGCGTGGCCACTTTCGGATGTGGCACGAGCAGCATCGGGAGAGGGCGAGGGCGGGCTGGCTGGCCGGCCTCCGCAGGCAGCCCCGAGGACCAGTACCGTAGGCAGAGCGAGTCGGGCTGGGTCCATGGCTGCAAGGTACACGTTGGCTATGACTTACGCCAAGCGTCCGTTGACGCTCGCGGGGGCGCTCTCTAGATTCGGAACGCTCCCCACTAGCAGACTGGATCCTGAGAAGGAATCGACTGAGTGACCCTCACCGCCGTCCGAGTCTCCGTGTTCGGCAAGACCGACCTGGGTCGCACCCGAGAGCATAACGAAGACACCTTCCTCGTCGCCGATCTGAGCACCGGTAACTCCAGCCTGCATCCCGAGGTTCGAAGTCACGAGGTCGGGCCTCGAGGCTCGCTGTTCATGGTCGCGGATGGAATGGGCGGTGCCGCGGCCGGAGAGCTGGCGAGTGAAATGGCGGCCGATCTCATCTTCCGGCATCTGGCCACCGTGTGGACCAACGATCCCGATGGCTCCGCCGAGCGGTTCGCCTTTCGCCTGCGAGAGGCAGTCGAGCTCGCCAACGAGAAGATCTTCGCCTACGCCCGAGAGCACCCGGAAGTCCGAGGCATGGGGACCACGGTTACGGCCGCGGGCGTGTTCGGCAGCGATCTCTATCTGACTCAGGTCGGCGACAGCCGAGCTTACCTGGTCCGGGCCGGAGAGGCGATTCAGCTCACCAAGGACCAGTCGCTGATGCAGCGGCTGGTGGACGCCGGCGAGCTGACGGAGGAAGAAGCCGAGCAGAGCGAACGACGCAACATCATCCTCCAGGCGCTGGGGCCGGACCCCCGGGTGAAAGTGGACCTCAGTCATCAAAGCCTGCGTCAGGGTGACACCTTGATCATCTGCTCCGATGGTCTGTCCGGTTTGGTCCGGCGCGAGGAGTTCGCCGAACTGGTGGTTCACTATCCCGATCTCGCCGACCTGTGTTCGGCACTGATCGACTCGGCCAACCAGCGCGGCGGACCGGACAACATCACCGTAGTGGCGGCACGCTTCGAGGGTGATGGATTGGAGGAGCCCGGCGAAGCCGAGGGCGTCGGCTATCAGGTGTATCAATTGCCGGAGGGTCCGGCCGTGGAGGAGCCGCCGCCTCCTGACATCCCTGCCGCGGCACCCGTCGTACAGCCCGATCCCCCCGCGGCGGCCCAATCCCAGTCCCACGGGCTCGGGCTGGTGGTCGCCGCGCTGGTGGCGCTCCTCGCACTGATTCTGTCGCTCTGGCTCTGACCCGGTGACTCAGCCTCGGCGTGATGACCAGGAGGCGGTGTTCGCCGCCCCCGCCGGTACCCGTCTGGCGTGGATCGCGGTCATCGCCTTCGCCTCGGGGTTCCCGTTCGGACTGGTGAACGAGACAGTCCCGATCTACCTCCGCACTCAAGGCACCAGCCTTAGTGATATCGGACGGCTGTCGAGGCTCGGGTTGGCCTGGAGCCTCAAGTGGCTCTGGGCTCCGTTGGTCGATCGCATCGGCAGCCGGCGGTATTGGATCGCGGCCTGCCTGGCCGGCCTCGCCATTCTCACCTTCAGCCTCGGAACCCTGGACGCGGGACGCTTGAGCGTCCAGCTCTGGATCATCCTTCTGCTGATCGTGGTGCTGTCGGCCACCCAGGACATCGCGATCGATGCGTACACCATCCAGTCCACGACCACACGCGAGCTGGGGGTCGCCAACTCGGTACGGATCACCCTCTATCGAGTGGCGATGCTCACCGCGGGCGGACTCTTGGTCTGGCTGGCGGGAAGAATCGGATGGCCTCACAGCTTCTCTGTCGGGGCTGGCCTGCTCTGCGTCCTCACGGTGGGCGCGCTGCTGCTGCCATCGGTGGGGCGGCCGTCGGGTCCCCCACCCAGCCTGGCGGAGCCGCTCCGCGCCTTGTTGACCCGGCCGGGGATTTGGGCCGTGATCCTCTTCGCCCTGATCTTCAAGCTCGACATCGCCGCGCTCGAGCCGATGATGCGGCCCTTCTGGGTGGATCGGGGCCTCACCCTGGAAGAGATCGGCGCCGTGGTGAGTACCGGTCGCCTGATCGCTACGATCGCGGGCGCAACGGCCGGCGGCGTGTTCACCACCCGATACGGCATTTTCACCGGGCTTTGGGTGTTGGGCCTGGTTCAAGCGGGATCGGCCCTGGTCTACTGGGGAATCGCCGCGGCCGACCCGTCCAAGACACTGGTGGTTGGCGCGGCGATCTTCGAAAGCTTCGCGGCAGGGCTGGGCACCGCTGCCTATCTCGCCTTCCTCATGTCGGTGTGTGAGCGACGCTATGCCGCCAGCCAATTCGCGGCGCTCTCGGCGCTTCTGGCGCTGACTCGATGGATTGCCGGCGAATTCTCCGGCGACCTGGCGCAGAGTCTGGGTTACGCGCCGTACTTCCTGCTCACCTTCCTGCTCGGGCTACCTGCTTTCGGGCTGCTACCGTTGATCCGAAACGCCGGGAAGAGACCGATCGATTCGCTTTCCTAACCACCGCGCCACGGCCTCCTGCATCAATCGCTGGCGGTGCCACGCGAGCAGAACTGGAGCGTCGCTGGGCAGCTCCTTCAAGAGCCGAGGGTGCCCAAAAAGCACGATGAGATCGGCGTCGGGAGCGTAGCTCGCCAGCGGCTCGCGGGAGTCGGGGCCGAACCCCGAACGCCCTTTCCAGGCCCGAGGCTCGGCGAACGCCAGCACCACCCGCGAGCCGCCGCCGTAGCGCGCCACCAGGTCGGGACCCAGCGCCGCCTGAGTCCAGTCGCTGGGCGACGGCGGATACGGGCCACCGACGTCATCGTCGACCACCAGGAGATCCAACGGCCCCGTCAGCCGTGGTGGATTGCCTCTCAGCATGCCCTGATCCAGCAACGCGTCGGCCAGATCCTCGGCCGAATTGAACGGGCCACGGCTCACCGGAGGAGTCGGTGCGGTCGCGGTGGCCAGGGCCTGCTGGTATCGGCCGACCGCCTCCTGGAAGCGATTGGAGGCGAGGTTTCCCCCTGCGAGAGCCTGGACCAGTGACTCTTTCACCCGCCGAGGGTCCTTGGGATAGAGCAGAAGGTCCACGCCTGCCTGGATGGCCTCGACCGCCGCATCGGATTCGCGGCGCCCCACTAGCGCCCCGTCCATGATCAGCGCGTCGGTCACCACCAGGCCGTCAAACCGCATTCGCTTTCGCAGGTGACCCAGGATCTCGCGCGAGAGGGTTGCCGGGAGCCCGGATGGATCCAGTGAGGGATAGGCGACGTGGGCGGTCATGACCGAAGCCACTCCGCTCTCCACCGCCACCGCGAAGGGATACAGGTCGCTGGTGCGAATGGTCTCGGCCTCCGCCGACACTACCGGCAGCGCGATGTGGGAATCCACGGCGGTGCGCCCATGACCCGGGAAATGCTTGGCGCACGCGAGGGCGCCCGCGCTCTGGCAGCCCTCGATCCAGTTGCGCACGTTGGTGGCCACCCGAGCGGGGTCGTCACCGAACGCCCGGGTCTGCACGATGGGGTTCTCGGGAAGCACGTCGAGATCGGCGACCGGAGCGAATACCCAGTTTATTCCCACCGCACGCGCCTCCTGCGCGGTCACCGCTCCGGCCCAGCGGACTACGGCGGGATCGTGCAGCGCGGCCAACGCCATCGGGGGTGGAAACTCGGTAAGGCCGGTGACCTGTTGTCCCGGCCCCCGCTCAAGATCCGACGCGATCAGCAGCGGCCGTTCCGCCCGGCGAAGCAGATCGGAGGTCAGCCGCCGCACCGACTCGACCGTGCCGCCGAAGATGATGAAGCCGCCCGCTCCAAGGTCGAGCGCATCCGCGATGGCGCCCGCCTCGTGGGCGAACCCTCCCTCGGGACGCCAACGGAGCGCGGGAAGGATTAGCAGTCCGGGATTCGCGGTCATGCCGGGGTGACGGCTCCCAGCACCCGTGGCCCGCTTGCGCCGGTGGCGGCGGGGACGTTGCCGGGCTGGCCATGAAGCGTGAGGTAGCCGAGGAGGGCGAAAGCCACCGCTTCCTTGGCATCACCGGGGAAGAAGAGCTCATCGAAGCGGCGCAGCGGGTGACTCCCCGGCAATGCAGCCAGGTGCCGCGCCAGCGACGCCATGAGACCGGGATGATGGCAGCCACCACCGGACGCCACAATCTCCGCGTCGCCCGGTATCCAGCGGCCGACCGCCTGGGCCACGGTCCGGGCGGTCAGCTCCACCGCCGTGGCCACGCCGTCGACTCCGGGCACCCGTTGGTGCAGGGCGCGAGCGTAGTCGTCTCCGAAGAGCTCCCGCCCCGTGCTCTTGGGCGGCGGTTCGGCGAAGAAGGGGTTAGCAAGCAGCTCGGCCAGCACCTTCTCGTCCGGCGAGCCTTGCGCGGCGAGCTGACCGTCGCGGTCAAAGGACCGCCGGGTATCCACCAGCCGGGCGACTCCGTCGATGACCGCGACGCCGGGGCCGGTATCGAACGCCAGCACTCCGTCTTCCTGGGATCGCCGAGGGACGTAGGTCAGGTTGGCCATCCCGCCCAGGTTGAGCAGCACACGCGCACTATCCGCCGAAGCGAAGAGCAGGACGTCGGCCATGGGGACCAGGGGCGCCCCCTGCCCTCCGGCCGCCACGTCGCGGGCCCGAAAGCCGCTCACCACCCGCACCCCGAAGCGCTCCGCCAGCACTGCCGGCTCGCCCAGCTGCCAGGTGACCGTGGGCGGCTCGTGCCAGATCGTCTGACCCGGAAACGCGATCAGCGCCAGATCCGAGGCCGACACTCGAGCCTGCCCCAACAACAATTGGATCGCCTCCGATGCCCATTCGGCGATTCGTACGTGCAGCCGGGCGAGTGCCGGAGCAGCAGCGCCCTGAAGTGCGGCCCGGAGGTCGGCGCGCTCGCTGTCGGTGTAGGGGCGGGTGACGAAGTCGAGGAGGGTGGCATGCGTAGGACCCTCGATCCGGACCAACGCGGCGTCCATTCCGTCGAGCGAGGTTCCCGACATGAGGCCCACTGCGAGCGCGGGACGCTCGCTCATGAGGACCGGACCGGCGGTGGATCTCCGACGATTGGGCGCAGACGGCCGGCATGGGTCTCCAAGAGTCGGTCCGCCTCCTCCCGCGAAACTCCGAGACGGGCCATGACGATGGCAGTCTTGACGCTGCCTTCGGCCGCCTGGATCACGCCGCGAGCCTCGTCCCGGCCCAGGCCGGTGGTCTCCATGACGATCCGTTGCCCACGGTCGATCAGCTTGTCGTTCCAGGCTCGGAGATCGACCATCAGGTTGCCGTAGATCTTGCCCAGCCGGATCATGGCTCCGGTGGTGAGCGTGTTGAGCACCAGTTTGGTCGCGGTGCCGGACTTCATCCGGGTGGACCCGGTCACGATCTCCGGGCCGACCAGCACGGTAATACAGACGTCGCAGGTCTCCTGGAGCAACTGCGGAGGGGTCGAGCAAGAGACCAAGGCAGTTCGGGCCCCGAGAGTCTGAGCTCGGGAGAGGGCGGCTCGCACGAACGGAGTCGTGCCGCTGGCAGCAATACCGATGACAATGTCCCGCGCCCCGACCCGTCGAGCATCCATCTCTGCGAGACCGGTGTTGACGTCATCCTCCGCCCCTTCGATGGAGCGGACCAAGGCCGGCAACCCGCCGGCGATGATGCCCACCACCATCTCGGGAGGGCTCCCGAACGTCGGCGGACACTCGGCAGCGTCCAGCACGCCAAGCCGTCCGCTGGTTCCCGCGCCGACGTAGAGCAGTCGGCCGCCGGCCCGGAACGCCGTCTCGATGAGGTCGATGGTTCGGGCAATTTCCTCGCGTGCCCGGGCCACCGCGGCCGGGACGGTCGCGTCCTCGGCGCCGATGAGATCGACGATCTCAAGCGCTGAGGCGGTGTCGATAGTGGAGCTGCGGGGATTGCGCCGTTCGGTCAGGCGCGTGTCGTGGTAGTCGTCAGCCACGCGAGAGAGACGTAGGAGTATCCAAGCGTCAGCCTGGGGCTAAATTAGATCGCGTCGACAGTCCGGGGCAACCTCCCCGGGCGCTTTCCCCGCTCTCGAGGTTTTCGTGTCGATTCGCCTGCTGCTGCTTTTCCTGCTGGGATCCGCCGCCGGATGCACCCCTCGACCCGGCAAGGTGGGCCCGGAACCCGCCGTGGGCACCTCAGTCACGTGGCGTTATACCGGGAAGGCGCTGATCACCGAGTCGCCCAGCGCAATGGTCGTTTCGGGCAGCCCGATCGCCAGCGAGGTGGGTCGGGACATCCTCCGGGCAGGAGGCAATGCGGTCGACGCTGCAGTCGCCGTGGGCTTCGCTCTCGCGGTGGCGCATCCCGAGGCCGGCAATATCGGTGGCGGCGGCTTCATGGTCATCCGGCAAGCGGACGGCAAGGTCCAGGCACTGGACTACCGGGAGACCGCTCCCTCGCGCGCCACTCGCGACATGTACCTCGACCCCGACGGGGAGCCGAGCGAACGAAGTGTCACCGGTCATCTGTCTGCGGGGGTCCCCGGAGCCGTCGCCGGCATGACCGAGGCGCACCGGCGATTTGGCCGGCTTCCCTTCAGCGAGGTAATCGCGCCCGCCCTTCGGTTGGCCAAGGACGGATTCAAGGTCGACCAGTACCGAAGTGAGTCGATCGCGGAGGACAGCGCCCGGCTGGTGCTCTTTCCCGCCTCGCGGGCGAGTTTCCTCCCTCAGGGTGCGCGGCCCGCGCCAGGATCGACGCTGAGGCAACCCGATCTGGCGTTCACGCTGGAGCAGATCCGTGACAGCGGGGCGGCCGGCTTTTACCGGGGCCGGGTAGCCGATCTGATAGTGGCCGAGATGGAGCGAGGGGGCGGGCTGATCAGTCACGCCGATCTCGCCGGATATCGGGCGATCTGGCGCGACCCGGTCACGATCCCCTACCGGAGCTATACCATCTACTCCATGCCTCCGGCGTCCTCCGGCGGGGTGACCATGGGGGAGATCTTGAACATCATGGAGGGATACTCTCCTCTTCCTCCCTTTGGCTCCCCCGCCCTGCTGCATCGCGAGGCCGAAGCAATGCGGCGCGCATTTACCGACCGCAACACCTATCTGGGCGATCCCGCCTTCGTGAGCAACCCGCTGGAGCGACTGCTTTCCAAGGAATACGCCACCGAGCTGCGGCGAGACATCGGCGAGCGTGCGTCGCCGACGCCGAGCTTCGATCCCAGCGTGCGGGGCGGCGCTTCGACGACCCACTATTCGGTGGTAGATGCGGAAGGCAACGCGGTCAGCTGTACCACGACGCTGAACAACAGCTATGGCAGCGCGGTGACGGTAACCGGTGCCGGTTTTCTGCTCAATGATGAAATGGACGACTTCGCCACCGCACCGGGAAAGCCAAACCTGTATGGGTTGGTGCAAGGCGAGGTCAACGCGATCGCCCCGGGCAAGCGGATGCTCTCCGCCATGACCCCCAGCATCGTGCTGAACCCGAGCGGCGAGTTGTTTCTGGTGGTAGGAACTCCCGGAGGGCCCCGCATCATTACGATGGTGTACCACGTCATCTCCAACGTGATCGACCATCGGATGACGCTGCCCGAGGCGGTGACCGCGCCGCGGATGCATCATCAGGCCCTTCCGGACAGTCTTCGAGTGGAGCAAGACGGCTTCCCCGCGGCCACGCTGGACAGCTTACGGAGCCGGGGTCACGCCATCGCGCCAGGCGACTTCTGGGGCGACGTGGAAGCGATCGTCCGCACCCCCACGGGCTGGCAGGGGGTGAGCGATCCGCGGCGGGGAGGTGGAGGCGCGGGGTATTGAGGAGTGGGCTATGGGCTAAGGGCTATGGGCCTTGAGCCGAAGCCCATAGCCCATAGCACACAGCCTTCAATCAGCTGACCTGAAGTCCCTGATCCAACTTCACGGTTACCGTGGTGCCTTTGGGCAGTACCACGTCACGATCCTTGGTCTCGATCATGCGCTGGGTTCCCACCGCGCCGCCGATGATTCCACCGATGATCGCTCCCTTGCTGTTGCCGCCCAGCACTCGTCCGACGATCGCGCCGGCGGCCGCCCCGCCCGCGGGCTTGGCCAGGTCGGCGGCATTGGTGCCCCGTCCCTGCAGCTCGGTCTTTACCCCGGAAATCGACGCCGTGATCGGATACGACGAGCCCTTGATGGACACCGCAACCGGGTCGAGCTGGAGGGTGCCCGTGGTGTCGCTCTTGCTATCCGATGGCTTGATGGCGGTCACCCGGAGGGTGACTAAGGAGCCGGCCGGAATGACGACCGCGCCGGCGGAGTTCTTCACGTCGTTCGCCACCGTGGCGGTGACCTCGTCGCCTACCTTGTTCTTATTGGAGCGGATTTCGGCGTCGGTCAGCACCGAGAGCGTAGCTCCCGCAGCCAGGTTTCGTGATGCCGGCGCGGGCGCCGGGGCCGGGGTGGCCGGAGCGGCGGGCTGGAGTGGGTTCGGGGCCGGGGCCGCAGGCTTCGGCGTGGGCTTGGGCTTCGGCTTGGGAGCCGCGGGCTTGGGAGTGGGAGCAGGGGCGGGCTCCGGCTCGGGAGTAGGCGCGACAGCGGCAGCGGTGTCCGACGCAGGGTTCGGGTTGAGCGTGGCCGTAGAGTCCACCGGAGCAAGCTGGAGGTCGCGGCTCAGGCTGTCCGCCGAGGCCACCTCCTGACGGTCGCCACGCCCGCAGGCGGTGATCGCCGCAAGTGCCAAGACTGCGGCAAGCGTTCTCGACATCGTTCCCTCCTTATGATGTGACTTGCCCGGGTTGCGGCAGTCGGTGACATTGCAACAGAGCATATGAAAGAACTGCGGTCTCTCCTGCCATACTTCAGGCCGTATTACCGAACCTATGGGTTCGGTCTCGCCCTGGTAGTCATTTCCAACTTCTTCACCACGCTCGGCCCTCGATTCCTGGAACGCGGAATCGACGCCCTGCGACAGCAAGCACCGTTCCATGAGGTCCAGGTGGCGGTGACCCTGCTCATCGCGGTGGCGCTACTGGGCGGCGTTGCGCGATTTGGCATGCGCCAGCTGCTCAACAGCGGGAGCCGCCGGGTCGAAACCGATCTGCGAGACCAGCTCTACGCCCACCTTCAGCGGATGTCGGCGGAATTCTATGACCGGTATCCTACCGGCGACATCATGGCCCGCGCTACGAATGATTTGCTGGCAGTGAGAATGGTCGCTGGTCCGGCTCTCATGTATTTAGTGGATACTACCATCCGTGCCCTGTTAATTGCACCCGCCATGATGGCCATCAGCCCCCGCCTGACGGCACTGGCCCTGCTGCCCCTCCTCGGCCTCCCGATCGCCATGGTAACACTGGGTCAGATGATTCATCGCAGGTCCCAAGCCATTCAGGCCCAGTTCAGCGACCTCACCACTCATGCGCACGAGAACTTGTCGGGGGTACGAGTGGTACGGGCCTACCGGCAGGAGGGGGCGGAGACCGATCATTTTCGCGGCCTCAGCGACGAGTATATGGCCCGAAACCTCGGCCTCGCCAGAGTACAGGGCCTCTTCTTTCCGTTGCTTACCATGCTGGGCGGGATGAGCGCCCTGGTTGTCCTCTATGTGGGAGGCCGCCAGGTCATGACAGGACAAGTGTCGGTCGGCGGGTTCGTAGCGTTCGGGGTCTACCTGGCGATGCTGGTGTGGCCTATGATCGCCCTGGGATGGGCGGTGAGCCTGGTGCAGCGGGGGGCGGCCTCGATGGGTCGGATCAACCAGTTGTTCGGGGAACGGCCCACGATCTCCAGCCCAGCGGCAGCGGTCCCCTTGCCCCCGGCCCGGGGTGGGCGAGTGGTGGAGTTCCAGAGAATCTGGTTTCGCTACCCCGGCGCGGTGGAGCGGGGGTGGGTTCTTCAGGACGTCTCCTTCCGGGTCGAACGGGGCCGCTCATTAGCCATCGTGGGAGCAACCGGCGCCGGCAAGACCACGCTGGTCGACCTGATCGTTCGAGCGTACGACCCCGAGCAGGGCTCGGTACGGATCGACGGCGTCGACGTGAGACAGCTCGACCTGGGCGAGTTGCGCCGGACCGTCGGATTCGTTCCCCAGGAAACTTTCCTGTTCGGCGAGACGCTGCGCGACAACATCCTGCTTGGCGCGCCCGATGATGGACGCCTCCAGCGGGTGGCGGAGGTGTCCCAACTCTCCGAGGCGCTCCCGGCGGTGCCCGGCGGGTTCGACGCGGTACTGGGCGAGCGGGGGATCAATCTCTCAGGGGGGCAGAAGCAGCGAACCGCCATCGCCCGGGCGCTGGCGCAGGATCCGCCGGTGTTCGTGCTCGATGACGCGCTGAGCGCGGTGGACGCGCAGACCGAGGCAAAGATCTTGACGGCTCTGCGGGGGGCGCTCGAGGGGCGCACCAGCATCATCGTCTCTCACCGGCTCGCGGCGGTACGGGATGCCGACTGGATCCTGGTTCTGGACCAAGGTCGGGTGGTGGAAGAGGGCGCCCACTCGGAGCTGATTGCGCGGGGTGGCCGCTACTGGGAGCTGCTGAGGCGGCAACAACTGGAGGAGGAGCTGGAAGAGGAGCAGGTCGGTGGTACGTAGGCTGCAGGTGTTCTGCATCGCATTCCTGATGCTTCCCTCGATGTCATCCCGAGCGGAGCGAGGGTACCAACCTTCCGGACCCGTTCAGCAGTTCCCTCGCTCCGCTCGGGATGACACAACCGATCACCCCCGACTGGACCGAGCTCGCACGGGATCTGATCGGCGAAAGCAACGCGGTGCGACGAAACCCCTCCGGATACGCCCGGCATCTCGAGGAGATGCTCCCGCAGTTCGAGGGCAAGCGCTTGCGCCGGCCGGGCCGAGCGGTCCTGCGAACCGAAGAAGGAGCCGCGGCGGTGCGGGAAGCGATCCGCGCGCTCCGTAGCACCGGGCCGATGGGAACGCTACGACTCTCGAAAGGGATGACCGCCGCCGCGCGGGATCACGTTCGCGACCAGGGACCCACGGGCCTGATGGAGCATCGAGGGGCCGACGGCAGTAGTCCGGCGCAGCGGGTGAGCCGGTATGGTCGGTGGAATGTCTCGGTAGCGGAGAACATCGCCTACGGCTCCAACCCCGCTCGGGAGATAGTGCTTCAGCTCATCGTCGACGATGGAGTGCGCGATCGCGGTCACCGAAAGAATCTGCTCGACCCCGACTTCACGGTCGCCGGGGCGGCCTGCGGGCCCCATGCTCGTTACCAGCAGATCTGTGTGATCGACTACGCGGTGAGGTATACCGAAAGATGAGGGCTATGGGCTCATAGCCTCTTTTTCAAGAACTCGGGCGTCAAACCCTGCAGCCATCCCGCAAGTCTGGTGAACTCGCCGGTCACGAGCAGGATGCCCACAAAGATCAGCAGCACGCCGCTCACTCGCATCACCCAGGGGAGAAATCGACGGAAGCGCTGGAACCAGCCGAAAAACGACTCGACGGCCACCGCGGCAATAAGGAAGGGCACCGCGAGCCCGGCGGAGTAGACCCCGAGGAGCAGCATTCCTCGGGAGAGGTCGCTGGAGGTTGCAGCCAGGCCCAGGATTCCGCCCAAGACCGGGCCGATGCAGGGAGTCCACCCAGCGGCGAAGGCCATGCCCACCAGGACCGAGCCCAGGAACCCGACCGGCTTCCGCTCCAGGTGCACCCGCCGCTCGAAGCTCAGAATATCCCACTTGAACACCCCGAGACAGAGCAGCCCAAAGGCGATGATGAGCACTCCGCCAACGCGCTGGAGCCAGACCTGGTAGATGTTGAGGGCCCGGCCCAATGCCGTCGCGCTCGCACCCAGCAAGACAAATACGAGGGAGAAGCCGGCGACGAACAGGAGCGCGTGTACCAGAGCCAGCCGCCGGCGTCCCGCCATTTCGGGGAGCGTCATGCCGGTCAGGAAGCCGATATAGGACGGCACCAGCGGCAACACGCAGGGGGAGAGGAAACTCAAGAGACCGGCGACAAACGCCACCGCAACGCCAAGTGCCGCCGGCTCACCCATCCGTCGGCCCCGCCGCACCGCCTCGCTGGCCGCCGGTCACCACCAACTCCCGCTGCAGGCAGTCCCGGCACACGCCGTGGATCTCCACCCGGTGGCGCAGGTGCTGGAAGGCATGCTCGTCGGCGATGATGGGCAGCATCCGTTCCAGTCGCTCATTCTGAAATTCCACCACTCGTCCGCACCGCTCGCACAGCAGGTGCTCGTGATGGGTCTGCGCCAGCATCGGCTCGTACCGCTTGAATCCCTCGCCGAAATCGTGTCCTCGCACCAGACCGCTTTCCACCAGCACCTCGAGGGTTCGGTAGACCGTAGCCATACCGACCCGCTCGCCGCGATCTCGCAGGCTCCGGCGGATCGATTCGACCGAGAGATGCTGGTCGGACTGAAACACGACTTGCGCGACCAGGTCGCGCTGCCGAGTCACCGGCTGATGATGATCGCGGAGATAACGCCGGAACCGGTCGAGGAGGGCTGCCCCCTCCCCCCTACTGAGGTGCGCCATCGGGCTGCGGTGGGAACCAAGTGTCGGGCGACACCGGGACGGGCGGGTGCTCGTCGTCGATCCGCTTCTGGGCCTCCTGGAGCAGCTTGGCCAGGGCCTCGAGGGGGCCGCTTCCGACCTCCTGGACCGAGGCCTCGAACTTCCCCCGTTCCTTACCCTTGATGGCCAGCATGTAGCGCGCGGTGTAGATCCGGCGGCGCTCGCCATCGATCCTGGAGAGCACTGCGGTGCCCCACTCCCGGCCGTCGTGGCGCATCGGGCTGAACAGCCAGACGCCGTCCACCTCGGCAGGTGGCAGCACCTCTGCGACTGCCTGGGCGAGCCGGGCCCATCCGGGACCGGCGCCCGGCTGGCTCACGCCGACCCCTGCTCCCATCGCTCCGTGTAGAATCGCAAGACGTGCATGAAATCCTGGGCGTTGGTCACCACACCGTACGCCTGGTGGGTGCCCCGGTCCCGTAATTTGTTGACCACGAACTCGGTCTGGTCCACACAGATGGTCATCAGCGGAGCCGGCACCCCGTCGCAAAGGAAGAAGGCAGGCAGCATGTTGCCCACGGCGATGGCGTGCAGCGCAGTGGCGACGAAGATCGCGCCGCTGGCCTTGACCGTGTGCTCCCGCATGGCGTCTTGGGCCTCCAGCGCGTCACTGTACACCCCGGGCAATGGTCCGTCGTCGCGGATCGAGCCGGCCAGGACGTAGGGAATTCGCTGAGTCACCAGCGCGTGCATGATCCCGCTCTTGATCAACCCGCTCTCCACCGCCCGCTCGATGGAGCCGGCGGCCCGCACCCGGTTGATCGCGCGCATGTGGAGCCCATGGCCGCCTTCGGTGGGCTGGCCGGTGTTGCTCATGCCCAGCGTGGTCCCGAAGATCGCCGCCTCGATGTCGTGCACCGCGACCGCGTTGCCGGCGAGCACCGCCTGGACGTAGCCATTACGAATGAACCACTCGAAGTCGGCCCGGGCCCGGGAGTGCACCAGAGCCGGGCCGATGACCCAGACCAGGTACCCCCCACGCCGCTTCTCCTCTCCTACCCTGGCAGCCAATTCCTCATAGTTGACCGGGCGCTCACGGCTGACCTCGGTGGACATAAAGCGGAACTCGTTGGCGCCGTGCCCGCCTCCCAGGAACCCCTCGGCGTACACCACGATGCCGTCGCTTCCGTCCTCCGCCTCGCCCATCGCGATCATGTCGCCCCGACGAAGCCTCCGCGGCTCGATGGTCTCCAGTGTCTGGCCCCGTTTGACCACGACACAATCCATCCGAGGACGAGTCGGTGCCAACCACTTCCCACCCACCTGGACGTAGGTCGGGAGGTTGGAGGTGGAGAAGAAGCCTTCCGGCAAGACGCCGTCGGCCGGAAGCGGAGCGAACCGGGCCTCCGGCGCCCCGGTGAAAGGCGGCCGGGAGAAGTCAGGCAACGCATAGGAGTGCTCGGGCATACGGGGGAGGTAAGCTAGAGGAGCGCCGGGGGGTATTCAAGCGCCGGGTGACCGCACCGGGCCGGGTTACCTTTCGGTACCTCTAAGGAGTGTATCATGCGACGCATCGTTGTGCCGATCCTGGTTCTGATTCTGCACGCCGCGGCCGCGGCGGGTCAGCAACCGGTCCAGACCGACACCACGCTACGCGACACCACGCGGGCGACCCGTCTACCGGAAATCAATGTGACTGTCACCCGCACGCAGGAACCATTGAGCCGGGTGCCCTATGCGGTCGGCGTGCTGGACCGGAAAGCGATCCAGCGGGGCCAGCAGACTATCGGAATGGACGAAGCGCTCAGTAACTTGCCCGGTGTGGTTGTCGCCAATCGCTACAACTTTTCGTTGGATCAGCGGATTTCCATTCGGGGATTCGGCAGCCGCTCCAACTTCGGGGTCCGGGGACTCAAGATCCTCCTCGATGGCGTGCCGCAAACTTTGCCGGACGGACAGAGCCAGCTGACCAACGTGGATTTCGGCAGCATCGATCGCGCGGAGGTACTCCGGGGAGCCAGCTCTTCCCTATACGGTAACGCATCCGGCGGAGTGATCACCTTGCGCTCGGAGTCGGCCGCGCCCGGCCCCTTCGCCCAACGGGTGCGAGTGCAGGGCGGCGGCGGACAGGCGGCAGACGACAACTTCTATAAGTGGCAGAGCTGGACCTCGGGACGCTCCGGACCGGTCAGCGGCACCCTGTCGATCTCACAATTCAAGACCGACGGCTTCCGCCAAAACAGCGCCGCAGAGTTCCGGCAGCTCGCGGCGGGCGTGGACTACACGGTGTCCGGCTCCACCCTCGCGACCCTGCGTTTCAGCGCGGCGGACGATCCCCGGGCACAAAATCCCGGAGCGCTCACCCTGACCGAGTACATCGTCAATCCCGACTCGGCGGCGGCGAACAACATCAACCGCCGAGCCGACAAGGACGTTCAGCAGCAACAACTGGCCCTCGGCGTCCGCCACTTGGACGCCGCAGGCAACGAATACGACGTGACGGTGTTCGGACTCCTGCGCGATCTGTCCAATCCCCTGGCCGCTCCGCCACCTGGCCCGTTCGCGCCCACGGCGGGGACCTTTGTGGACATCGGCCGGATGGTGGGCGGGGCCCGGGCGAGCGCGGCCTACCGTCTCGGGTCCTCGCCCCAATCGCCCCGATTGACGGCGGGGGCCGATGTTCAGCGGATGCGGGACAATCGTCTCAACCTCCGCTCCGAGTCGGGTCAACCGACCGACAGTGTGCTGATCGACCAACGGGAGAAGATCACCGAATTCGGCCCCTTTGCCCAATTGGCCTGGACCCCCAACGAGCGGTTGTTGCTGAGCGGAGGTGTGCGCTACGACTGGGTACGGTTCGACGTCGCCGACCGTCACCTGACCGATGGACTGGACAACAGCGGCGCCCGCACGATGTCGGCTCTCAGCGGGCATGCGGGGGCGAGCTGGTCCTTCGATCAACGGTTTGTGCCCTACGTCAATCTCTCGACCTCGTTCGAGACTCCGACCACGACCGAGCTGGCCAACCGACCCGATGGGATCGGCGGCTTCAACGATCAGCTGAAGCCGCAGCGGGCGGTGAACTACGAGGTCGGCGCGCGGGGACAACCGCTGCCGACGATAACGTATTCGGTGGCTGTCTTCCTGGGACGGGTCACCGACGCCCTCGTCCAGCAACAGGAGGTCGGCGGCCGGGCCTTCTTCCGCAATGCCGGACGGACTCACAACGATGGAGCCGAGATCGGGTTGTCGGTGTCGCCGGCGCCCTGGCTGACCCTGAACGGTGCATACACCTACGCCCACTACCGGTTCACCGATTACAAGATCGTCAACGGGACCGAAGTGGATACGCTCGACGGTAACCGACTACCCGGCGTACCGGATCACTACTGGAGGTTTGGACTGCGGACCGAGCTGTCCAGCGGCTTCTACCTCGACGCCGACCAGACGCTCAGCTCATCGCTGTTCTCCGACGATGCCAACTCCGGCGCCGTCGGGGTGGACGGTTGGGGGGCCGGCGTCACCAACCTCCGGGTAGGCTGGACCGGAGACCTGGGCAGCATGCAGCTGGCGCCATTCCTTGGATTCAACAACCTGTGGGACCGGCAGTACATCGGATCGGTTACTCTGAACGGGGTGGGAGGGCGAGTGTTCGAGCCGGCGCCAGGTCGAGTGGTCTATGTGGGAGCGGAAATCGGGTACCGGGCGGCGCAGTAAGCTATCGGCTATCCGCTATCGGCTATCGGTCCGTGGAAGCGGAGTGTCGGTGCTCAAGGCTGATAGCCGATAGCTGATAGCCGATAGCCTTGATCACAACAACGACACCGGATCCCGATCGATCACGACCCGGATCCCGCTGGCCCGAGGCAACCGCCGGGCTGCGTAGCGGACCACCTTCCCCAACTCCTCCGACGGTCCCTTCAACAACACGTGCCAGCGCCACCGGTCCTTGATCCGGGCCAGCGGGCAAGGGGCAGGGCCGAGCACCGCGACCGGCAGACTGTAGCGATCGACCAGCCTGTGGCACCAATCGGCCAGCTCCGCGGTGCGCGCTCCGACGTCCGGTTCCTTCACGCCCGACACGACCAGGTTCACCAACGAGGTCGCCGGCGGGTAAGGCGGCGCCACCCGTAAGGCGCGCTCTTGCTCCAAGAACCCGACCGCATCGTGACGCGCCGCCAGCACCAATGCATGATGGGCCGGGTGTCGCGTCTGCACCAAGACGCGCCCGCCCTTGGGCCCCCGCCCCGCTCGACCCGCCACCTGTGCCAGAAGCTGGAAGGTTCGCTCCGCGGAACGAAAATCGGGTAAATACAGTCCGATGTCGGCGTCGACCACTCCTACCAGGGTCACGTTAGGGAAGTCCAGACCCTTGGCGATCATCTGGGTACCGAGCAGGAGATCCACCTCCCCAGCTTCCACCGCACCCAGGATCCGCTGGTGGGCCCATTTGGTGCTGGTGGTGTCGAGATCCATCCGGGCAATCCGTGCCTTGGGATAGCGCTCGACCAGCAACCCTTCGAGCTGCTGGGTCCCGATCCCCCGCATCTGCTGCACCGGGTTGGCACAGGCGCGGCAGGTACGGGGCAGCGGCTCCTCGTGTCCACAGTAGTGACAGCGGAGCGTGGCCGGCGTCCGGTGCACCGTGAGCGAGATGCTGCAGCGGGGACACTGCCAAACCTCACCGCAGTCGGGACATTGGAGAAACGCCGCGAAGCCACGGCGGTTGAGCAGCAAGAGGGCCTGCTCTCCCCGGCCCAACGCGGCCGCGATGGCCTCGTCCAACTCCACCGACCAGGCGAGTGCGCCGGTGTCCGCCGCCTTCGGCGCCACCCGAAGGTCGACGATATCCACCCGCGGCAGCGGGCGAGCCTCGATCCGCTCCGGGAGCTGGACCAGCCGGAGCCGGTCACCGACCCGGACCATGGTCTCCAGCGAAGGGGTCGCACTACCCAACACCAGCGAGGCGCCCTCCAGCCGAGCCCGAACCGCGGCAACCTCGCGGGTGTGGTAGCGCGGGGCCTCCCCGTTCTTGTAGCTCGCCTCGTGTTCCTCGTCGATCACGATGACGCCGAGTCGAGCTACCGGCGCGAAGACCGCGGAGCGGGCACCGACCGCGACTCGCCGCTCGCCCCGGCGCAACAACCGCCAGGCGTCGGCTCGTTCCCCTTCCGATAGACCGCTGTGCAGCACTGCGATCTCGCCGGCGAACGCGCCCCGGAGGCGGCTCACGGTCTGCGGGGTGAGACCGATCTCCGGCACCAGAACGATGGCTCCGCGCCCCCGCGCCAATGCTCGGCGGACTGCTTCGAGATAGACCAGAGTCTTGCCGCTTCCGGTCACACCAAAGAGCAGTGCGCTCTCGCCCGCCGCGAGCGACTCGATTGCCGTTACGGCCTCCGACTGGTGCGGGGTCAAGGTCTGGGGAGTTGGGGAGATCGGGGACTCGGCAAATGGATCCCGCAGCAGCTCCGCCCGTTCCACCCGAGCCAGGCCCCGTTTCACCAGCCCACGCACAACGGCCTCGCTGAAGCCCAGCTGATCGATGAGATGCCGCGCCGGTGCCCTGCCGCCCATCGACTCCAGGGCCTCGTACAGCAAGCGTTGCTTGGTCCGGCGCTCGAACAAGCGCTCCCGGTCGAGCAGCGTGGCAGGCTCGCCCACCAGCTCGATGACCCGTTCGGTCGTGGCCGCCGCGGCAGTATCCGGTGGCTCGATTTTCAGCGAGAGCCGCCCGGTTCTGGTAAGGCGGCCGATCACCTCCCAGAGCGGCCGGCGCAGGGCTCGGGCCGCGGTCGAAACCGCCGCTTCCCCGCCCCGCCGATCCAGCCACTCCATCAGCTCGCCGGCGAACCCACCCATCCGGCGGCCGGGATGCGATACGGCCACCACCCGGGAGGACCCCCACATGCCGCCGGGGAGCATGCACTTGAGGGCCAGCCCCAGAGGCGCGCCGTAGTATCCGCGCCATCCACCGCGCCGTGGCCAGCAGCTCTTCGGGAATCGCCGGCTCGGGATCGGGCGCCGAAAAAATTTCCCGCGTCGCGGCGGCAGGAGCGGGAGCGTCCACCGCGGCAACGACGCCGATGAGCTCCCGGCGGCGGACCGGGACCACGACACGAGCGCCCGGAACGATCCGGTCGCGCAGCGTCTCGGGAATGCGATAGGTGTACGGCGATGCGACTGGAAGGGGAAGCGCGACGGTAGCGAATCGATCGGTCATCTCCGCCGGACGCCGAGCCCCGGCCCGGGAGGCAGCGACACCTGGCCACCGCCGATCTCCGCGCCTACGAACGGGTCATTGGCGAGAAGGGCCGCGCCGTCGAGATCGACGATGTCAACCAGTGGGGTAAAATGGGCGGCGGCGGTGATGCCGATCGAGCTTTCGATCATGCAGCCAACCATCACCATCATGCCGTGTGCCCGTGCGACCGCGATCATTCGGAGCGCTTCGCGGAGGCTGCCGCACTTGGCCAGTTTGATGTTGATCCCATCCACCTTGCCCACCAGTGGAGGAATGTCGACCACGGTCTGGCAGCTCTCGTCTGCGATGACCGGGATGCTCGCCTGGCGAGTGATCGCCGCCAGCCCATCCAGCTCGTTGGGCGGCAGTGGCTGCTCCAGCACCGTCACTCCGAACTCGGTGAGCACCGGGAGCATGGCGATTGCCTGCTTGACCGTCCAGCCGCAATTGGCGTCCACCCGCAGCTCCTTATCGGTGGCGTCGCGGATGGTGCGGAGAATCTCGACGTCGCGATCGGTGCCCAGCTTGATCTTGAGGATGGGGTACTCGTCCGCCTCGAGGACCTTAGCCCTGAGCCGCTCCGGAGTGTCCAGGCCGATGGTGAAGGTGGTGCGAGGTGCCTTTGCCGGGTCGAGCCCCCAGAGCCGGTAGACCGGCAGCCCAAGCCGCTTGCCAACCAGGTCGTGCAGGGCGGCGGAGAGCGCGGAGCGGGCCGACGGGTTGCCCCGCAACGAGAGCTCCCAGCTCCGCTCCGCTTCCTCCAGGTCGAACGGGTCGGCGGGCATGGCCCCGGCGTACTGGTTCAGCGCCGACATCACCGACTCCGGCGTCTCGCCGTAGAACCGGGTCGGCGCCGCTTCACCCCACCCTTCGTGTCCGTCTTGGTCCCGGAGACGTACCCAGACCGTCCGATAGTCGCTCTGTCCCCCGCGCGCGATGATGAATGGGTGCCGCGTCTTCAGCTCGAGAAACTCGGCTTCCATCCGGAGACGCTGGGGCAAGAAGACCTCGTCTGTTGGGATCAGGGAATCGGTCGCGCTGCGTACTATAACGGGGATGGTCTCGTTTTCACCACGCACCACGCACCCCACCTACTCCAAGGCTGCTAAGTGCGCGAGCACCCCCGCGGCGATGCGCTCAGGCACGTAGCCACCCTCCAACAGGCCGACGATCGGGGCGGAGGGAAGCCGCTCCCGCAGCCTGGTGGTGAGATCGGCATAGTGTTCCGGCTCGAGCGTGAATCCGCCGAGCGGGTCGCCGGCCATTGCGTCGAACCCGGCGGAGATGAGAACCAGATGCGGCGTCCAATCGGTGGTGGCCGCCCCGATCGCCGACCACAGGTCGCCTACGTAGAGCGCGGGTGGCTTTCCCGGCCCCCGGGGAACGTTGAAGACGTTGCCGACTCCACGCTCATCCGCCATGCCGGTTCCGGGATACCACGGGTGCTGGTGCAGCGACACGTAACGGATGCTGGCGTCGGCCTCGACCAGCGCCTGGGTGCCGTTGCCGTGGTGCACGTCCCAATCGACGATCAGAATCCGCTCGCGGCCGAGTCGCTGGGCTGCCCTCGCCGCTACCACGACGTTGTTGACCAGACAGAACCCCATTCCCTTGGCCGCGAGTGCGTGATGCCCCGGCGGACGGATGGCGGCGAAGCTGTTGCCACGACCCTGATGGGCGTGGTCTACCGCTGCCACAACTGCACCGGTAGCACCCAGCACCGCGGACCAGCTTGACCGGTTGAGCACCGTGTCCAGGAACAGCGCCCCGCCGCCACGCGCACTCATCGCCTCCAGACCGGCCAGGTAGGGCTCGGGGTGAACGGTGAGCAGAGCGTCGCGGGGGCCGGGCGAGGCTTCGGTCAGGCTGACTCGGGGTTGCGCGCGGACTCGATCGAGCAGGACTCGCAAGCGGGCGGGTGTCTCGGGGTGATCGTCGCCGGGGTCGTGTCGCAGGCAGTCGGGATGGGTGAAGACGGTGACGGGCATCCGCTCGAGCTCACCGCACCGGCCGCCGCCGCCGCGGGAGCACGATCAGCGCTCCGTTGGCCACCAGGCCCGCGTCGGCCAACGAACGGGACTCGTCATCCAGCTCGGCGCCACGGAACTTGAGCACGTAGCCGTTCGGGTCCCGGGTGACTCTGGTGGCCTCCAGGGCTCGACGCTTGAGCTCGGACAGTGCTGTCGTAGATGGTAAATCGAGCAGCACCGCGTCCCAGGCATCCTGCACCATCACCCGAAGCGGAAGGGTTTGGCTCATGCGACCGGCTCCTCGACCACCGGCAAGCTGGAGAGAAAGCGATCGACCGGCTGATCGAACAGCAGGGTCGAGGCCCGAACCCGGATGCCTCCGGGGGCCGGCATCACGGCGAACGCGATCTCCTCTCCCCCCTGGCCCCGCAGCACGAGGTAGGTCGGCCCTTCCTTCTCGGGAAAGGCGGCCTGCAACGGAACCCGCTCGGCGAAGAAGATCTTGGCCCGGCGGAGGACCTCCGCGCCGTCCAGCGACGTGACGACCTCGTAGACCATGGACGTGACTCAGCGGGTGAGAGGAGTAGGCGGGAGCGACCGGATCGCGATGCCGGTTGGCTGGCCTGGAACCGCCACGCTGGCGATCACCTTCCGGGAGGCGAGGTCGATGACGTCGACCGAGCCGGGATCGGCGCCGACCGACTCGCACGAGATGTACGCCCGGCGACCATCCGGTGAGTAGGCCACCCCGTGCACCACCTTCTTGCTGGTAGGCACTCGGGCGACTTCCACCAGGGAGGCGGCGTCGATCAGACTCACACTCTGGTCCTTCTTGTTGGTGACGATCACCAGCTTGCCGTCGGCCGACGGCTCCACGTTGTACGCCCCTTTGCCGATCGGAATTTCCTTGAGCAACCTGAGTCCCACCGCATCCCACACCTGGAGACTGTTTCCGTAGTTACAGGCGACGTAGAGCCGGCGGTCGTCGGGCGAAACCGAGACGAACGTCGGGGCGCACTCCTTACCCTGAGCGAGTGGCGCGGGTGGCACGGTAGCACCAGGAGTCCCCGCGTGGTGGGCCGGGCCGGGAGCGGCCGCTGCGTGGGTCGGGGCGTGGCCGGTTCCGGTGGCCGCTCTCCGCTTGATCGCCAAGGTGGCCACCTCCAGCTCCAGAATCTCGTCGCTGTGCATGCAGGAGATGTAGACCCGAGTGCCTCCATGGTTCGGCTTGACACCGTGGGGCATGTCGCAAGCCGGGAGATCGGTGATCTTGTTCATGGTTGGCGCGTGGACCACCGACACGACGTTCTCCCGCGGGTGGTCGCCATGGAAGTCGGAGTTGGCCACGAAGGCGAACTGCCCGTCCGGCGTCAGGCCGATGGTGGTGGGAAAAAGTTCCAGCTGAGCCCGTCCGAGCAAGCTGTCTCCATCGACAGACAACTTCCACAGTGACCCGTAGGGCGTGCCATGCGCCACGGTGACGAAGTAGCTCTGTTGATCGGGCGCCACCGCCAAATTATGGGGGCCGTCGATATCGGTCGGCATGATTCCGACCGGAACTACCCGCTCCTGCTCCAGGCCCGAGGCAGTCGGGCGGAGCCAGGTAACGATGTCTCCCGACTCGCTCACCACTCCCACCCGATAGCCGGGATCGCTTGTTTGCGCCTGCACCGTCGGCGTAAGCGCAATCGCGACCAGCAGCGCCGCACGCTTCATCCGGGTCTCTGATCGTTGGGCATGGCCGTAAGATAATCCGAGCCCGGCTCCACCCTCACCGAAGCCTGGAAGACCGTCGCCCGTACGAGCAGCCCGCGGAGCGTCGGCTTGCGCCGCAGGGCCAGGATCAGCTCCCCTTCGGGAGGGTCGTCCACGCCTTCGACTACCAGGAAGCAAGGCAGGGTGGCGTCTTCCGGCACGGCGGCCCGATAGCCCCGCGACCGCCAGACGAAGCTCACCTGTTCCGGCAACCCCGGCACGATCAGGTCGAGGAAGACGTCCTCCTCCACCTGAAAGATGTCATCGCCGATCGACTCGCCCTGCAGGTAGAACACCGGGTCGAAGGGCTCGCCGTCTTGCCGGGCGAAGTTCTGTTCGACCGCCCAGTCGAACTCTTCGAGGTCAGGGGCTCGGGCTCGCCACTCGAGATGATGGCGCAGCTCATGGGTGAGCGTCTCCCATGCCTCCTTCCGCCAGTCGAAGCCCTGCTGAAGCCGTGAGAGGGCAAGGAAGGAGCCGTGATACAACACGATGAGGCTCTGCACCCCTTCCAGACCGGCGCCCACACTCGGCCGGCAGCGGGACGCATTCTCCCAGGGTGTACACCTCCGGCCGGTCCGGATGGGGCACGGCCCGGGGGGACACTGCGACCTCGGCCACCCCGTCGAGAAACTCCGGAGGGACGTCGGAGCACATTCGGGAGATCATGGATTCGAAATCGGGAAGCCGCATCGGGGCATGACCAGTGGCAAGGGTCAGCCGCTCAAGACGTTCTTCAGATAGTCCGCAACTCGCTCGATCGCCACCCTCTCCTGAGCCATCGTATCCCGATGCCGAATGGTGACGGTCCGGCCGGAGGTGGTTTCGCCGTCGATCGTGATGCCGAAGGGAGTGCCTGCCTCGTCCATTCGCCGGTAACGGCGGCCGATGGCGCCACTGTCGTCATAGAAGCAAGGGACATGGCGCTTGAGGTCGCGGTACAGTTCGGTGGCCAGCTCAGGCATACCATCCTTACGCACCAGAGGGAAGACACCGGCCTTGATCGGTGCCAGCGCGGGATGCAGGCCAAGCACGACCCGAGTCTCGCCTTCGACTTCTTCCTCCCGGTAGGCGTCCACCAGCAAGGTGAGCGTGACCCGGTCGGCACCGGCGGAGGTCTCGACGACATAGGGGATGTAACGCTGGTTGGTGGCTTGGTCGAAGTACTCCAGCTTCTTGCCGGAGTATTCCTGGTGCCGGGTCAGGTCGAAGTCACCCCGGTTGTGGATGCCCTCGATCTCCTGCCAACCGAAGGGAAACTGGTATTGGATATCGTACGCCGCGCGAGCGTAGTGAGCCAGCTCCTCGGGGCCGTGCTGGTGCCACTGGAGCTTGGCCGGCGTCAGGCCAAGGCCGTGGTGCCATTGCATCCGCAGCTCGCGCCAGCGCTCGAACCACTCGGCGTCGGTGCCCGGCTGAACGAAGAACTGCATCTCCATCTGCTCGAACTCGCGGGTCCGGAAGATGAAATTGCCCGGCGTGATCTCGTTGCGGAACGCCTTGCCGATCTGGGCGATGCCGAAGGGCACCTTCTGCCGCGAGCTCTGGAGCACGTTGAGGTAATTGACGTAGATCCCCTGCGCGGTTTCCGGCCGGAGATAGACCACCGCGGCCTGCTCTTCTACCGGTCCCATGAAGGTCTTGAACATGAGATTGAAAAGCCGCGGCTCGGTCAGCGTGCCCTTGCTGCCGCACACCGGGCACTGGGCATCGGGCTGGCCTGGGGTGCCCTTGATCCGAGGGTCGTCCGCTCGGAATCGATTCTTACAATGACGGCAGTCGACCAGGGGATCGGTGAAGCCGGAGACGTGACCGCTCGCCTCCCAGACCCGCGGGTGCATGAGAATGGCCGCGTCGAGCCCCTCGATATCATCGCGAGCGTGGACCAGGGACTGCCACCAGCGACCCTTGACGTTGTTCTTGAGCTCGACTCCGAGCGGGCCGTAATCCCAGACCGAACCCAGCCCGCCGTAGATCTCCGAAGACTGAAAGACGAAGCCGCGGCGCTTGCAGAGGGATACGAGCTTGTCCATCACGCTGGTGTCGGCCATCGGCTCAGTCGGTGGAGGTCAGGGGGAGACTTACGGAGCGGGAAACTTAGGCCTGCGGGGTACGCCAAGGAAGCTTCGGGCAATTTCCCCGGCTTGGGCTTCCTCCATAGCTCTCCTTGCCAGACCTATCGCTCTATATACCAACTACTTATACCATTGGTGACAATGGGCAGAAATCTTGCGCTGTCTGGCCCGGATACCACCAGTCAGGCGCACCGTGAGCCACCCCCGGCCGGTCACGACACTCTCCCGCGAGCTCGCCGATTTCCTGGTCGAGTTCTCCATCGTGCTGCACAAGCGCGCGATGTACCCTGCCGGGCACCCCCACCTCCAGGATTCGGCAGCTCGTTTTGTGGATCGCCTCGAGCTGCTGCTGGCGAGTCGTGGCCATCTGGCGATCGGTGTCGCCCGCCAACAGCTGATCATCGCTGGTGTCGCCACCGATCCCAGGAACGCGTTGCTGAGCGACCTCGCACGGCGACTCCATCGCCACCGGGTCGCCACTCTGCGGTTTGAGGCTGGGGTAACCCTGGGTGAGCTGGACGAGCTGCTGGATGAGCTGAGTACCGATCCCGAGCTGGCCGGCGGTCCCCTGGGCATGCGGTCCGACCGCGTGGCAGCGTGGCCGCACCTCAAGATCGTGGCGCCCGAGCTCAGCCGTCTCTTATTGGATGAAGATGACTCCGCCACGGCATCGAGCGGTTCGAACGGCCCTGCCGGGGAGCTCTGGCTGGGACTCGCCAACCTCGCGCTGGCCTCCGAGGGTCTGGTGCCAAACGGTGAAGAAGACCCGTTGCTGGTGGCCCGAGCGATCGACGGCCAGGTCGGGCAGGTGGCCTACGACCGAGTCGTGCTGGACTACCTCGGACAGATGGCGGACGAGATGTCGGGACGACCGGCGGCATGGGAGCCGCGGATGCGCGAGCGGGTATCTCAAGTGATCGCCTCGCTTCATCCCGACTCTCTCCGCCGCCTGCTCGAGGCAGGCACCAGCCACGCCGAGCGGCGGCGCTTTGCCATGGTCGCCTCCGAGGTGCTGGCGGTCGATGCCGTGGTGGAAGTACTCGGCGCCACCGCGGCAACCACCGGACAAAGTATCTCGCATCACCTGCTGCGGTTGCTGCACAAGTTTGCCCACCACGCGGAGCATGGAACCGGGTCCACTCGCACCGAGGCGGACTCGGTGCTCCGGAAGAACGTCGAACAACTGATCTCCGACTGGTCGCTGGAGGATCCCAATCCCACCGAGTACACCGCGGTGCTGGATGGGATGGTCCGCCAGCCGGCGAGCGATCCGGTGCTCGATACCGACAGGGTGAAGTGCGATGCCGAAACGGTGCTTCAGATGGGACTCGAGGCCGGCTGTACCGGTCCTCGGGTGTTCGCCGCGCTGGAAACGCTGCTCCTCGACCGCCGGCTCAGCCGAGTGGCCGAGATTCTCCAGAGCGCACCCGAGGTGCCGGCGGCGGAGGTGCTCTGGCGGCACATTGCGACCCCGGCCCGGCTCCGCACCGAATTGGCGGCCTCACAGATCGACCTGATCGCAGTGGAAGGGCTGGCGGCTCGCCTGGGGACCTTAGCCATCGAGCCGTTGCTCGACCTGCTTGCATCCGCCTCAGACCAGTCCTCCCGCGCCAGAGCACTGAGGCTGCTGACCTCGATCGGCCCCCCAGTGGCAGAGCCGGCCGCGAAGCGATTAGCCCAGGCTGCCTGGTACGTCCAGCGCAACATCCTGATTCTGTTGCGGGAGCTGAGGACCTGGCCGCCCGGGTTCTCCTTCGTCTCCTACGCCCGGCATTCCGACGTGCGGGTTCGTCGCGAGGCCTACAAGCTCCTGCTCGACTTACCCCAACATCGCGGGTCGGCAATGAGCCACGGCTTGGAAGACCCGGATGACGATATTGCCCGTCTGGTGCTTCGCTTCGCCCTCGAGTCCTGCCCGCCCGAGACGCATCGGGCGCTCGAGCGCTTCATTGCGAATGCCCGGCGGCCGCCCGAGCTCAGGTCGCTGGCGGTCCGGGCACTGGGGCGCGCGAGCGGCCCGCAAGTACTTCCCAGGTTGTTGGAGCTGGCCGGCGCCCGGCGCAGTCTGCTCGGCTGGCGGCTGGGCCCCAAGTCGCCGGTGGTGGTCGCCGCGGTCGCGACCCTGGCTCGGCATTGGGGCAGTGATCCGCAGGTCGCCAGCGTCCTCGCGCTGGCAAGGGACCATCCCGATCCCGAGATCCGTCTTGCCGCGCAGGTCCGCTTCGCATGAGCGATCCGGTTCGCTTCCTCACCTCACTATCCCAAGCCCTTTCGACTCTGGGACTCTACGGGGAAGGTCATCCGGCGAGCGCCCGGGCGGTGGAAGGCGCCTATCACCAGCTCACCGAGCTCCAGCAACATACGCCCCAGGTCGAGTTCACCTTTCTACCCGATGAGGTGATGTACGGCCGCGACCTGTTGCCGGAGCTGGAGAACTGGGAATGGAGCGCCAGACTGGCCCAGGGAGGAGTCGAACGACTCGAGGTCACCGGACCGATTGGCGTGGATCAATTCGAGCGGTTTCTCACCCATGTGGCGGGGATCGTGGGCCTCCGCCCCGACGACCGGCCGGACCTCTGGCAGGGCGGACCGTCGACCATTCGGTTCGGGCGGGTCCGGGTCGACCAGGCCGACCGGGACATGCCGGCCGAGCCGCTGAGCATTGCGAAAATAGACTACTCGACCGGAACCTCCGACTACTCGCTGCGCGAAGAGTGCGAGGCGGTGGGGTGGCTGCATGGAGAGGTCGCCACTGGAGGCCATCTGCCGTTGGTCGAAGCCCAGGGGGTTGTGCGGTCACTCGCGCTGGCGATGCACGGCGGCCAGGCCATGGTGCTGCCGTTGCTCCAGCTCAAGGAGTTCGACCAGTACACCACGACGCATTCGATTAACGTAGCGGTCCTCTCGATGGGATTGGGCGAGTTCCTGGGGGCCGGCCCGTCCGAGACCCGGGCCTTCGGGCTGGCCGGCCTGCTACACGATTTAGGCAAGGTTCGAATCCCCCGAGAGATCCTGAACAAGCCGGGAAAGCTCACCCCAGAGGAGCGCAGCGTCATCGAAGCCCACCCGGTGGACGGCGCCCGGATGATACTCGAAGGGAAGGAGCCGCTCGACCTTGCTGCCGCGGTGGCCTACGAGCACCACATCTGTCTTGACGGCCGTGGCTATCCTCTGCTCCGCTATCCCAGGCCCGCCCACTTTGCCAGCCGCCTGGTGCACGTGTGCGACGTGTACGACGCACTGCGCACCCGACGCCCCTACCGTGATGCCTGGTCATCGGCGCAAGCGCTGGAGTACATCCGAGGACGATCGGGCTCCGAGTTCGATCCCTCCCTGGTCGAAGCGCTGATCGAGATGATGGGCAAGTGGGACGAGCGCGTAGCGTTGCAGTCGGCCTGACGGGGAAGGGCTGCCGATCGCCCTACTTCCCTACCATATCCCGCACAATCAACTCTCCATGCCCTCGCGCATTCTCGATGAACAGACGATTGGCATCATTTCCACTGGCGATCACACCGGCCAGGTAGCAGCCGGGAACCGGAGTAGCCATGGTGCGCTCGTCATGGGCGGGAATGCCGGTGGCCGGATCGACCGGGACGCCGAGCCGCTGAAGCAGGGTCGTGTCCGCGTGGTAGCCGGTCATGGCCAGCACGGCGTCGGCAGGCAGGCACTCCACGCCCCCGGTCACCAGGGAGGCGATTTCCACTTCGGTGGGCGTGATGGCGCGGACTCGAGAGCGCCAGCGCACCCCGATGCTCCCTTCCTTGACCCGGTTGGTGATATCCGGCAGCACCCAGGCCTTGACCGTCGAGTCGAAACCCTCGCCGAAATGCACCAGCGTCACCGCCGCGCCGGCCCGCCAGCACTCGAGCGCCGCATCCACGCTGCTGTTCCCTGCCCCGATGACGATGACCCGGCGCCGCCAATAGGGATGGCCTTCGGTGAAGTAATGCTGGACATGGGACAACGACTCGCCCGGTATGCCCAGGTAGTTGGGGTTGTCGTAATAGCCCGTGGCAAAGACGATGGCGCGCGCCCGGTAATTCTTGGCGTCGTGGGATCGACGCACGTCGACCTGAAAGGCGCCGTCGGCCCCCCGAGTAACGTCGACCACTTCCTCATCGGGACGGACGTCGAGCTGGAAGTGCTCCGCCACCCGGCGGTAGTAGATCAGCCCGTCCTTCCGGGTGGGCTTTTCGTGGCTCGCGATGAAGGGTACTCCTCCGATCTCGATCCGCTCCGGGGTCGAGAAGAAGGTCATACCCAGTGGATAGCGCTCGATGGTGGACACAATGGTGCGCCGGTCGAGCAGGACGCAGCCGATGCCGACCTGCTTCGCCGCCACCCCGACGGCAAGGCCGCATGGGCCGGCGCCGACCACTACGAGGTCCGTTGACTCGGCCGCTATCGTCATACTTCGATGATCTGATCGCGACGGGTTCCCACGCTCACGTACCGGACGGGCACTCCAGAAAGTGCCTCGAGCCGGTCGAGATAGGCTCTCGCGGCAGGCGGTAGGTCGGCCAGCCGGCGGGCCCCGCCGGTAGACTGCCGCCACCCGGCATGCACCTCATAGGTCGGTTGGACCCGGCCCAGGTCTTCTACTTCAGCCGGCATCTCCCGGCATTCGTCCTGGTCGAGCCGATAGGCGGTACACACCGGAATCTCGGCGAACGAGTCGAGCACGTCGAGCTTGGTCACCGCCAATCCGGTGAGTCCGTTCACCCGTGCCGAATAGCGCACCACGGTCGCGTCGAACCACCCGCAACGGCGGGGCCGGCCGGTGACGGCCCCGAACTCCCCTCCCAGCTCGCGCAGCCGTTCGCCGTCCGGGCTACCCGCCTCGGTGGGAAGCGGCCCGTTGCCCACCCGCGTGGTGTACGCCTTGACCACTCCCAGCACTCCATGGATGGCCGTCGGACCGATTCCCGCTCCTACCGCGGCGCCGCCGGCGGTGGTGTTGGAGGAGGTGACGTAGGGATAGGTGCCGTGGTCCACATCCAGGAGCGCGCCCTGAGCACCCTCGAGCAGGACCCGCTTGCCCTCGCCGATGGCGCGATGCACCAGCAATCCGGTGTCGGTGGTGAGGGGAAGCAGCCGCGGTGCCAGTCGCTCGAGCAGGCCGATGTGTTGCTCCAACGACGCACGCTCATGGCTTCCCATCATCTCCAGAAGCCGGTTGGCACGCTCCACCCGATCGGTGAGCAACGCCCGGGCACAGTCGAGACGCCGAAGCTCGGTCACCCGAATGCCCCGGCGGCCGTACTTGTCCTCGTAGGCCGGCCCGATGCCCCGCCCCGTCGTGCCCAGTTTCTGGCTCTTTTCGCTGGCCGCGTCCAACAACTTGTGATACGGAAGTACCAGGTGAGCCCGCTCGGAGACGAAGATCCGTCCGGTGATGTCGATGCCTCGCGCAGTCAGCTGATCCAACTCGGCGAAGAAATTCTCCGGCTCGAGCACTACGCCGTTGCCCACGATACAGATGGCGTTGGGGTGAAGGATGCCGGACGGGATCTGCCGAAGGATGAACTGGGTGTCACCGATGACGACGGTGTGGCCGGCATTGGCGCCGCCCTGGTAGCGGACCACGTAGTCCGCGCGCTCGGACAGGACGTCCACCAGTTTGCCTTTGCCCTCGTCGCCCCACTGGGCCCCGACCACCACCACGCAGGCGGTCTTCCCCTTGAACATGTAGACTCCCCGCATTGACCAACGAAAAAAGCCCCGTGGCGGGGCTCCTGAATCCTCGGGCAAAACTATGCGCGCGCCGACCAAAGGTCAATTTGCGGCGAGCGCTCTACCGACCGCTTCAGCGGTCTCGAGTGCGAAACCGTCGGCGGTGTCGTTCGGCGTGTGGATCATTCGAAGTGTGCGCCAGGTCAACCGTCCGATGGTGATCGACGCGGCACCGGCTCTGGCCAGCGGAAGGCTGTCCACCAAGATGCCCGGAGGAAGCCGGCGGAGCCGAACCGCGGGACCGAGCCGGTCGAAGCGGGACGCCTCGGCGACGGCCAGGACCTCGCCCCGCCGGTCATGGCTCACCAGGTAGAGGTCGCCTTCGTCGTCCAGGGTATCCAGGTTTATCACGGTAGACAGCCGTACGCTCTCCGGCTCGAGCTGCGCGAACACTCGGGCGCCCACCATGCCGAATTCCTCGGCGCCGGTGATGAGGATGCCGGTGTCGGCCCGATCCAACTGCTGCGCGGCCATCAAGGCCGCCAGGACCCCGCTGCCGTTGTCCCGTGCGCCGGGTGATTCGCCCCGAAGCCTGCCGCGCCCCGCCAGCATGCCGGCGGACAGAGCAAGCAGTACGCCGAGCGTACCAGCGAGTAAAGGAACCTCGCCCCACAGCCGGGTGATCGCGAGTGCGCCGAGCGCGGCCACCGCCAGGCCGACCACCCAGACCGCCACCAGCCTACCGGCCATCGATTGGGCTTGGGCCTTGGTATCCAGGTGAGCCACCAGCCACCGACGCACCGGCTGGTCGCCCCTGGTGGCAATGAGATTGGCGTCCTCCCGCCGTCCGCCGGGAAGCGCCATCCACCCGAGTGCCACGCCGAGGCTCAGAGCGGCGAGCGCCGCGCAACCGGTGAGCCAGACGAGGAACGCTCCCCAGCTTGGGATGGTCGAGAGGACCAGGAGCGGCAGGAGCAGCAGCCCAAGACCTCCGAGGCCGGCGCCGAACAATGGAAAGCCGAGAAGAGCGGAAGGAAGAAAGCCGAAGCGCTGGAGTCTGACCTGGTAACCCAACGCCCTCAGGTGGGCAGCGACTATCTCGCGGGCTCGTTCCGCCGCCGGCGTTCCAGCCTCTC
The DNA here is from genome assembly GCA_963812755.1 of uncultured Gemmatimonadales bacterium. Classification (GTDB taxonomy): domain Bacteria; phylum Gemmatimonadota; class Gemmatimonadetes; order Gemmatimonadales; family GWC2-71-9; genus CAVVWJ01. Next base: position 221,105 of record CAWEWK010000010.1, read on the forward strand.
GAGGCAGCGCCAGCACCTGGCGCATGGTCTCATCGAGAGTCGGCACGGGAGCAGATCAGCCGGCAGCGGCCTGCTTGGAACCGCGCTTGGTTGACGTGACTCGCGGCGCAACCACCGCCAGCGCGGCCTTGGCGGTCTCGGACGTGATGAGCCCGGCTTCCACCAGCTCGTCGACGTGCTGCTCGAAGGTCTGGGTGCCCAGTGGCTTGCGGCCCTCGGCCATGTGCTTGCGCAGCTCGGCCGTGCGACTCGGATCCTTGACACACTCACGCACGGCTGCCGTGGCCACCAGCACTTCAACGGCGGCGACCCGTCCTTTGTCGTCCTTCTGAGGAAGCAGCTGTTGGGAAATGATGGCACGCAACGATTCGGCAAATCGCATGCGGCCGATCTCCCGCTCTTCCCGAGGCAGCGTCGCGAGGATGCGCTCCACGGTGGTCACCACATCCGCGGTCGGCAACGAGGCCAGGACCAGGTGCCCGGTTTCGGCTCCCTTGATGGCGGTGTCGATGGCCTCGGCATCGACCATTTCGCCCAGGACCACGACGTCAGGGTCCTGCCTCAGGGCAGCGCGGAGGCCGATGGCCAGACTATCGGTGTCCACCCCGACTTCTCGCTGGGTGATGGAGCAGCTGAGATCGCGATGCAGGAATTCGATCGGGTTCTCGATGGTGACCACATGCTTATGCTGCGTTCGATTGATATGGTGCACCATCGCCGCCACGGTGGAGCTTTTGCCGCTGCCGCTGACTCCAGTCACCAGGATGAGTCCCCGGTCTGACTCGGCTATCGACTTGAGCACCTCGGGCAGGCGGAGCGACTCGATCGAGGGCACGGTAAACGGAATCACCCGCATGACGATCATGAAAGAGGAGCGCTGGCGGAGTACGTTCACCCGGAAGCGCCCAACGCCCGGCATTCCCCACGAGCAGTCGAAGTCCCGCAACCGGTCGATCCGGGACCGGTCCTCGTCGCTGCTGATGAGTTTGAGGGCGATCGCCCTGGTCTGGTCGGGGGTCAACCGCTGCTTGGTGAGCGCCACCAGCTTGCCGTTGATCCGGGCTCGGAAGACGTCCCCGGCCTTGATGTGAAGGTCGGAGGCGCCGCGCTCGACCGCCGCTTTGATGATTTTTTCCACACGCTCACCGGTCGGAGGGTAAGTAATCGGGCATGACCCGCCCGCCCGCCTGGAGAAATCCCATCCGCTCCCGCACCTCGCGCATGGTTTGGGATGCCATGCGGCGGGCGGCGGCGGCCCCGTCACCCAGGATCTGGTCCACCCGGTCCGGCTCCGCCTGCAATTCCAATGCGCGCTCCCGGATCGGGGCCAGTACCCGGACCATGTTGTCGGCCAGCTCGCGCTTACAGTCGAGGCAGCCCCAACCTGCACTGCGGCAGAGATCTGCCACCCTGGCGACCGTCTCCAGAGGTGAGAAGTGTTGGTGCAGATGGTAGATATTGCATATCTCCGGATTGCCCGGATCTTTGCGGGTTACCCGGGCGGGATCGGTCTTGGCCGGCCGGAGCTTCTGCCAAATTTCCTCCGGACTGTCCAGCAATCCAACCGTGTTGCCCAGACTCTTCGACATCTTGGCCTGGCCATCCAGACCCATGATCCGCTTGGCCTGCGTCAGGATGGGTTGAGGCTCCGGGAAGTACTCCTCACCGCCGGCGAACTCCGCGTTCCACTTGCGCGCGACTTCCCGGGTCAGCTCCAGGTGCTGAATCTGGTCCTCGCCCACCGGAACTAGATCGGCACGATAAAGGAGAATGTCGGCGGCCATCAGCACCGGATAGTTGAGCAAACCCGCCGGGACACTTTCGAATCGCTGCGCCTTATCTTTGAACTGCGTCATCCGCTCCAGCTCCCCGATCGGCGTCACGGTGTTGAGCAGCCACTGAAGCTCCGAGTGTTCCGATACGTGTGACTGGACGAAGAGTATGGAGCGGTCGGGATCGATGCCGCAGGCGAGCAGGCCGAGAGCCATGTCCCGGGTACGCTGAGCAAGACTTTCCCGCTCGTACTTGCCGGTGATCGCGTGCAAATCCACGATGCAGAAGAGACAGTCATAGCTCTGCTGCAGCGTCACCCAATTCTGTACCGCACCCAGCCAGTTCCCGATGTGGAGCTCGCCGGACGGCTGTATACCGGAGAATATGCGAGGCATGACCGGCAAGTTACCGGGTTCACCGGAGGCACGCAAGACAGTGTCTTCCTTAGACTTACTGCACCTGGCCCGGATCGCGGCAGAACGGGCGGCCGGCTATCTCCGAGCGGTCGAGCGGCCGGCCGATCCGGCGGCATGGACCCCCAAGGGGGGCCGGGACTTCGTGACCGAGGTCGACCGGACCGCGGAGCGGATGATCGCGGAGATCCTGCTGGCGGCCGAGCCGGGAAGCCGAATCGTGGGAGAGGAGCTGAGTCCCAGCCTGGCGGACAGCGGCTTGGTTTGGATCGTGGACCCATTGGACGGCACCACCAACTTTCTCCATGGCTTCCCTATCTGGGCGATTTCCATCGCGGCGGCGGTGGATGGCAGACTGGAAGCCGGCGTGGTGCTTCACGTGTCTCAGGGAGAGGTGTACACCGCCTCCCGGGGCGGCGGTGCCTGGCGCGGGGAGCAGCGACTCACCGTCTCGACCATCCAGGCGCCGGGTTTCGCCCTCATCGGTACCGGATTTCCCTTCAAAGACCCTACCCAGCTCCCCACCTACCTGACGCAGTTCAGTCGCGTCGCCTCACGGGTTAGCGGTATCCGCCGGGCCGGTTCGGCCGCGCTCGACCTCGCCGACGTGGCACAGGGCCGGTTTGACGGCTTCTGGGAGCAGCAGCTTTCGGCCTGGGACATCGCAGCCGGCGTGCTCCTGGTTCGCGAAGCGGGCGGCGTGGTAACCGACTTGTCCGGCCGCGACATTGGGATCGAGCACACGGCGGTCGTGGCCGGGAACCCGGCGATACACGCGTGGCTCCTCGACGTCCTGCGTTAGCGCCTGGCGGTACCTATCAAAGGATCTACCCGTGTCGCTCAAATCATCCTCAAATTCCCGTTCGCTCGACGAGTGGTGCGAGGCTATAGCAGCGCCGCAGATTCACCCGGCCGGAGGCTCCGCGGCCGCTATTGCGACGGGACTCGCCGCAGCGCTGGTGGAGATGGTGGCCGCACTCACCGGCCGGCGGGAGAAATACGCCGAGGTGCATCGCCAGGCCCTCGAGGCCCGAAGCCGTGCGGCGGAGCTCAGGCAGCGCCTGCTCTCACTGGCCAGGCGCGACTCCGAGGCGCTCGAGACATTCACTCGAGCGCTGGCGTTGCCCCAGAGCACCGATGCGGAGCGAGCCGCGAGAGTGGAGGCGAAACAAGCGGCGTTGCGCGGCGCGGCAGTCATCCAGCTCGAGCTGCTGGAGCATTCGGCCGCAGTAGGCGATCTCTCGGTTGCTATGGCAGAACGGGGTTTCGCAAGCGCGTTGGGCGACTCGGCAACCGCCGGATTCCTTGCAGCCGGCGCCGCCCGCAGCGCCTATTGGGCGATTCGCAGCGACCTTCAAGGCGCGGACAACAACCCCGAGAACCCGGACCGGCTGGAGAGGGCGTTGAGCTTATTGGAGCGGGTGGAGGCGGCGGAACGGCGGCTGCGGCAGATCCTGAACGAGCGGGTGCGATAGTCGCTCAGGCCGCGGTGAGGATCCGGGGACCGTTGGACGTGATCGCGACGGTGTGCTCGAAGTGGGCCGAGAGGCTGCCGTCGGCCGTGACCACCGTCCACTTGTCGCCCAGGGTCCGGGTGGTAGGATTGCCCATCGTGATCATCGGTTCGATGGCGAGCGTCATGCCGGCCAAGAGACGGGGACCGCGCTTGGGGCTCCCGTAGTTGGGCACCTGCGGCTCCTCGTGGAACCGGGCCCCGATACCATGGCCCACCAACTCCTTCACCACTCCGTAGCCGGCCGCCTCGGCGACTTCCTGCACTGCATGCCCGATATCGCCTACGTGGTTGCCCACCTTGGCCTGGGCGATCCCGGCCACGAGGCATTCCTGGGTCACCTGCAGCAGCCGTTCGGTCTCCGGTGCGATCCGCCCCACGGCCAGCGTCGTGGCCGAGTCGGCATGGAGTCCCTCCAACTGCACTCCCACGTCTACGCTGACGATGCTCCCTTCGTTCAGAACCCGGCGGGCCGACGGGATGCCGTGCACGATTTCCTGATCGATCGAGGTGCAGAGGGTCTTGGGGAAGCCGTAGAGGCCCTTGAACGACGGCACCGCGCCGTCGTGGCTCCGAATGAACGTTTCGGCGGCCTCGTCGAGCTCTTCGGTCGACATACCGGGGCGCACCAAGCGCCGCATCAGCGCCAGGGTCTGGGCGACGATTAGGCCGGCTCGACTCATCACCTCGATTTCCCGGGGTGACTTGAGGGTGATCATATTAGTTGTCGACGGCATGCCGGACCCGCTGGGCTATCTCCTCGATCGAGCCGATGGCCGGCACGTGGTGAACCAGCTTCCGATCCTCGTACCAGGCGAGAACCGGCGCGGTCTGCTCCCGATACGCACGGAGCCGGGTGGCCACCGCCGCGGGGTCGTCGTCGGCGCGATTCTCTTGCGTTCGCCGGCGATCGAGCCGGGAGAGGATTTCCTCGTCGGTCACGTCGAGGAACAGCACCTTGTCGAGCCGGCGCCCCCTTTCGGCGAGAAGCCGCTCCATACCCTCTGCTTGAGGAATGGTCCGTACCACCCCGTCGAAGACGACGCCTTTGGCAGCCTCGGGCTTGACCAGCTCGTCCCGGATGACGCCCAGGATGAGGTCATCGCTCACCAGGTGCCCCGCTTCCATCACCGCCTTCGCCTTGCGCCCGAGGGGGGTCCCCCGCTTCACCGCGTCCCGCAGCAGGTCCCCGGTTGCGAACTTGGGGATCCCCAGCCATTCCGCGAGCCGGGCGCCTTGGGTGCCTTTGCCGGCGCCGGGAGGCCCCATCAACAGGATATCCATCGAAGCCGGTCCTTGATAGTCGCTATGGGCCATAAGCCATGAGCCGTGATCGTTAGCCCATAGCTCATAGCCCATAGCTCATGATTCACATGTACCGCTGCTGCCGTCCCCGGAACTTCACCCGACCCGTCTTCATGAAGCCATCGTACTTCCGCAGCGTGCGGTGCTGTTCCACTTGCGCGATGGTGTCGAGGAGCACGCCCACCACGATCAGGACGGAAGTCCCCCCGAAGCCGGTGTTGGGAATGTTCAGCCACTTCGAGACCAGGATGGGCAGAAGCGCGATGCCAGCCAAGAAGAGTCCGCCGGGCAGGGTGATTCGGGCGAGTACCGAATCGATGTAGTCCGCCGTGCTCGCCCCCGGCTTCACGCCGGGGATGAATCCGCCCTGCTTCTTCAGATTCTCGGCCAGATCCACCGAGTTAAAGATGATGGAAGTATAGAAATAGCTGAACAGCAGGATCATGACCGCGAAGGTCAGATCGTAGGGTAGGTCGCCCGGATTGAAGAAGCCGGCGAGGTCTTGGAGCACCGGGTTCTTGGTGAAGCTCGCCAGCGTGCCCGGAACGATGATGATGGTCTGGGCAAAGATGATGGGCATCACCCCCGCGGTGATCAGCCGGATGGGGATAAAGGTTTTCTGGCCCTCACGAATCCGGCCCCGGCCCATCACCTTGCGTGGAATCTGAATCGGGATGCGGCGCGCTGCGATGGTCATCCCCACCACCGCCGCCACCACCGCGACCAGGATCGCCATGAACACCACCACACCGGGTAAGCTCACCACACCGGTGCGGATGAACTGGAGCAACTGGAGGGAGCCGGGCCAGAGCCGTTCGAGAATCGAGAAGGTGATGAGCAGGCTCATCCCGTTTCCGATCCCCCGCTCGGTGATCTGCTCGCCCAGCCACATCACGAAGATGGCACCGGTCGTGAGCGTCACCACCATGATCAGGCGGGAGGCGTACCCGGGGTTGGTGACTGCTCCGGGAATCGACTCGGTGAAGAGGGCGAAGGTGTACGCCTGGGACAGCGAAATGAACACGGTGAGATACCGGGTCCATTGGGTGATCTTCTTCTTGCCCTCTTCGTCCTTCTGCATCTTGCCGATGGTCGGCGCGACGCCGCCCGCCAGCTGGAAGATGATCGAGGCCGAGATGTAGGGCATGATCCCGAGGGCGAAGACCGTCGCCCTCGACAGGCCGCCACCCAAGGCGTCATACAACCCGAAGAACCCCGCGGCGGCAGAGTTCCTGATGAAATCGGCCAGGGCCGTGACGTTCACCCCCGGAGCGGCGATGTGGGCGCCGATCCGGTAGATGACCAGGGCAAGGAAGGTGAAGAGGAGCTTGCGCTTCAGCTCTTCATCGATGGCCAGACTGGGGACGCGCGGTGCGCTCATTACCCCTCGATAGTGCCGCCGGCCGCCTCGATCTTCGCGCGCGCCGACGCGGAAAATGCCACGCCTCGAACGGTATAGGCCCGGTCGGCGTCACCGGTGCCCAGCAGCTTCACGGGACGGTCGACCTTGGCCACAAGACCCGCCGAGTAGAGGGTCTCAGGGCTGACCTCGGTGGTGCTCACCTTCTTGAGGTCCCTCAGGTTCACGGCCTGGGCCGGGATCCGGAAGGGGTTGGTGAATCCCCGCTTGGGCAGCCGGCGGTATAGCGGCATCTGGCCGCCCTCGAACCCGGGATTGGTCTGTCCGCCGGTCCGAGCCTTATGTCCCTTGTGACCCTTGCCCGAGGTCTTCCCCAGGCCCGAGCCGGGCCCGCGCCCTACCCGCCTGCGGGCCGTCGTCGATCCGGGCGCGGGTCGCAGGTTGGACAGGGTGATCGGCTCGACTCGCGGGCCGGCGGTTTTGGTGACCTTGGTCTTTGCCATCAACTCTCCTGCGCGGCGGTGACGTCTACGAGATGCCGCACCTTGTAAATCATTCCTCGCACCGAGGCCGTATTCTTGAGCCGGACGGTCTGCTGGTGATGCCGCAGGCCAAGGGCGCGGAGGGTCCGCCGCATGGTCTCCGGATGCCCGATCTCGGAGCGGATTTGGGTGACCGCGATGAGGCCTGCTTCTCCCTCTGGGGGAACCACAGCGGCGTGATATTCTGGCCCCTGGCGGCCCACGACCGGATTACGGCCCATCGTCAGCTCTCCTGCCGCGGCTTGTAGGCGATCTGATCCAGCTCCACTCCGCGCTCCCGCGCCACCTGGCGGGCCGAAACCAACCGACTAAGCCCGTTCATCGTGGCCCGCACCATGTTGTGCGGATTGGTGGAGCCCAGACTCTTGGTCAGGATGTCGGTGATCCCGGCGCACTCCAGCACCGCTCGCACCGGCCCCCCGGCGATGACGCCGGTTCCGGTCGCCGCGGGCTTGAGCAACACTCGGCCGGCACCATGCTGGCCCACGACCTCGTGCGGAATGGTCGATCCGGTCTTGGGCAGCTCGACCATGGTCCGCTTGGCGGCTTCCACGGCTTTCCTCACCGCCTCCGACACCTCGTTGGCCTTGCCGGTGGCAATCCCCACCTTGGTCTTGCCGTCACCTACGGCCACCAGGGCGTTGAAGGAGAATCTCCGGCCACCCTTCACCACCTTGGCGACCCGATTGATCGCGATGACGTTCTCGACGTGGTCGCTGGCGTGCTCTCGCTCCCGGTCGCGCCGGGGTCCCCGGCCGCCGCGGTCGCCTCGCTCGCCTCTTCCCCCGCGACCCCGGGGGCGGTCACTGCCGCTGGGTCGCTCAACCGCCGCCGGAGCCTCAGCCGGAGGGCTGGTTTCCGCCGCGGTGCCCTGAGCGCTCGGACCGCTGTTGCTGCCTGCCGTCTGTTCCGCCATTAGAGCTCCAATCCGCCTTCGCGAGCGCCGTCGGCGACGGCTTGCACGCGACCATGATAACGATAGCCGGCCCGGTCGAAGACTACCCGGGTGATGCCGGCTTCCTTCGCTTTACCGGCCAGCAGCTTTCCGACCGCCTTCCCCTTCACCACCTTGCCGCTGCCCTCGGCCTGAATGCCTTCGCTCTTGTCGCTCACCCCCAGCAGCGTCGCTCCGGTGTCGTCGTTCACCAGCTGGGCGTAGATGTGCCTGAGCGAGCGGAACACCACCAGCCGGGGCCGCTCCGCGGTTCCCGTGACCCGGCGGCGCACCCGCAGGTGACGGCGATAGCGCAACTGAGCGCGAGTCTTGGGCGAGTGAATCGGACGCATGCTTACTTGGCTCCTGTCTTGCCGGCCTTGCGGCGGACTTGCTCACCCTGATAGCGGATTCCCTTGCCCTTGTAGGGCTCCGGCGGACGCACGGCGCGAATTTCCGCCGCGACCTGGCCGACGACTTCCTTGTCGGCACCCTCGATCTTCAACAGCGTGTTGTTCTCCACCGAGATCTTGATCCCCTTGGGCGCCTCGTACTTCACTGGGTGGGAGTACCCCACGATGAGGTTGACGCCATAGGGCCTGGCTTCCGCCTTGTAGCCGACGCCCTGGATCTCGAGGCTGCGGCTGAAGCCCTTGGACACCCCGTCGACCATGTTCTGGACCAGGGTGCGGGAGAGTCCGTGGAGCGCCTTGTGGCGCTTGTCGTCGCTGGGCCGGGCCACAGTGACCTGGCCCTCCGCCATCGCCACCTGCATCTCGGGATGCAGGGTGCGCCGCAGCTCGCCCTTGGGACCCTTTACCGAGACGGTGTTGCCCTGGAGCTCGACCGCCACGCCCTTGGGCAGCGTCACCGGCTTCCTGCCGATACGGGACATGCCGCCTCCTACCAGACCACGGCGAGCAGCTCGCCGCCCAGGTTTGCGGTGCGTGCCTCGCGGTCGCTCATCAACCCCTTGGGGGTCGAGACGATCGCCATGCCGAGCCCGTTCTTGACCCGGGGCAGCTCGCGGCACTTCACGTAGCGCCGCAGACCGGGCGTCGAGACGCGCCGCAGCTCCCGGATGACCGGCAGCTCGTTGTGGTACTTCAGGTACAACCGCAGGACGCCGTGGGCGCCGTCATCGAGGACCTTGTAGTCCGCGATGTAGTGGTTGTCCCGCAGCAGCCGGGCCACCTCGGTCTTCAGCTTGGACACCGGCATATCGACGCGCCGATGCCCCGCCGAGCAGGCGTTCCGGATGCGGGTCAGCATATCCGCGACGGGATCTGTCAGACTCATTTTCCCTCGTTCCCTTTACCAGCTAGCCTTGCGCACGCCCGGGATTTCCCCCCTCAAGGCGAGCTCACGGAAACAAATACGGCAGAGGCCGAACTTCCGCAGCACGGCGCGCGACCGGCCGCACCGCTGACAACGACGTACGGTGCGGACCTTGAATTTCGGGGTGCGCTTGGCGCGCTCAATCCATGCGGTTTTGGCCATAGTACACTCTCGTAGCTCCTTGTCGGCTATCGGCTATCAGCTATCGGCTATCGGCCGGCTCACGCCACGCGCCGTGGCGTCTCTCCCCTGAACGGCCACCCCAGCTCGCGTAACAACCCCATCGCGAGGTCGTCGCGCTCGGTCGAGGTCACCATGGTGATATCCATCCCGTGGATCTTCTCGACCTTGTCGAAGTCGATTTCCGGGAAGATCATCTGCTCCTTGATCCCGAAGGTGTAGTTCCCCCGTCCGTCGAAGCTTCGGTTGGGGAGCCCGCGGAAGTCGCGGATCCGCGGGATCGCCAGGGTGATGAACCGGTCGAGGAACTCGTACATCCGCGCGCCCCGAAGGGTCACGGTGCAGCCTACCGGCATGCCGGCGCGGAGGCCGAAGTTCGCGATCGCCTTCTTGGCCCGGGTCACCACTGCCTTCTGGCCGGTAATAGCCCCCAACTCCTCCACCGCGGCCTCCAGCGCCTTCGGGGCCTTGGACGCGTCGCCCATGCCGATGTTGAGCACGATCTTCACCAGCCGCGGCACCTGGTGCGGGTTGGTGAGTCCGAACTCCTTGGCCAGCCGGGACCGCACGGTCTTCTGGTAGTATTCCTGAAGCCGGGGCGTGCCCTCCGCCGCCTTGGGATCATGGTCCACCGCGCCTGCCGCCCCCTTGTCCTTGCCCTTCGCGGGAGCACTGGCCTTCTTCGGCGTCTTCTCTTTGGGCGCCTTCTCTTTGGGCGCCTTTTCGGTCGTGTCCGCCATGTTACCGCTTCCTTGGAATCGGCTGGTCCGACTTCACGGCGATCCGCTCCACGGTCCCGTCAGTATCGATCCGGCGGCGGACCCGGGTGGGCTCGCCGCTCTGGGGATCGATCAGCATCGCCTTGGAGTGATGGATCGGCGCCTCTCGCTCCACGATGCCACCTTGGGCCTGCGGGGTGGCCCGCAGGTGGCGCTTGATGATGTTGATCCCCTGGATCTTGATCCGTCCGGTCTTGGGGAACACCTGGAGCACGGTCCCCCGCTTGCCTTTTTCCTCGCCCGAGATCACCTGCACCGTGTCACCCTTGGTGATGTGCAGCCGCATCCGCACAGGCGCCGGGCGCCGGATCCGCTTGGCCTTCTTGTATACGAGCGGCTTCATGCTACAACACCTCCGGAGCCAGTGAGACGATCTTCATGTAGCGCTTCTCGCGCAGCTCCCGCGCCACCGGACCGAAGATGCGGGTGGCCCGCGGCTCGCCGGCATCGTTGATCAATACCGCGGCGTTTTCGTCGAATCGGATGTAGGAGCCGTCCTTGCGCCGGGTCTCCTTGGCCGTGCGGACGATGACCGCCTTGGCCACGTCACCCTTCTTCACCTGGCCGGTGGGAATGGCGTCCTTGATGGCCACGACCACGGTGTCGCCCAAGCCGGCGTAGCGACGCTTACTCCCGCCGAGCACCCGGATGACCAGGGCCCGCCGGGCCCCGGAATTGTCGGCGATGCGGAGAATGCTTTCTTGCTGGACCATGGGTTCCTCTTTAAGAGCTACTTCGCCCGCTCCACGACTTCCATCACTCTCCAGCTCACCGTCTTGGCCAGCGGCCGGGTCTCCATGATGCGTACCGTGTCGCCAGCCTTCGCCGCCTCTTTGCCCTCGGTGTTCCGGGCCTTCACCTTCTTGGTCCGGGTGACCTGCTTCCCGTACACCGGGTGGGCGTAGCGCCGGGTCAGGGAGACCGTCACCGTCTTGGTCATCTTGTCACTTGTGACGACGCCGGTACGGACTTTCCGCCGTCCGCGGGTCGCGCTCGCCTGCTCAGCCATTGACTTCTCTCTCCCGCAGAATCGTCTGCAAGCGTGCGATGTCGCGCCGGATGGCCCGGAAGCGCATCGGGTTCTCGATCGACTCCGTGGCCGAGCGGAAACGGAGGTTGAATCGCTCCGTGGTCAGCTCTTCGATCTTGGCCTTCAGGTCCTCGAGCGACATCTCTCTGATCTCGGTGGTCTTCATCGCCTAGATCTCCTCGCGCCGGATGAACCGGGTCCTGACCGGGAGCTTGGCCGCCGCGAGGCCCAGCGCCTTCTTGGCGAGATCCTCGGTAACGCCCTCGACCTCGTACAACACCCGGCCCGGCTTGACCACCGCGACCCATCCCTCCGGATTACCCTTCCCCTTCCCCATCCGAGTCTCCGCCGGCTTCTTGGTGATCGGCTTGTCGGGGAAAATCCGGATCCATACCTTGCCGCCCCGCTTCATCTCGCGGGTCATCGCCACGCGAGACGCTTCGATCTGCCGGTTGGTGACCCAGCCCGGCTCCAGGCTCATCAACCCGAACTCGCCGAATGCCACGGTATTGCCCCGGGCGGCGATTCCTTTGGTGCGGCCTTTGAACTGCTTGCGGAACTTGATTCGCTTGGGCGCAAGCATGGAACTCAGGCCCCCGTGCTATAGGTGCGACCGGCCACGTCCTCGATCACCTCGCCCTTGAAGATCCAGACCTTGATCCCGATGGTGCCGTAGGTGGTCTTGGCGGTGCTGGTGGCGTAGTCGATGTCGGCCCGCAGCGTGTGCAGCGGCACCCGGCCCTCGTGATAGCCTTCGGTGCGCGCAATCTCGGCGCCGCCCAAGCGACCCGCGGCCCGCACCTTGATGCCCTGGGCTCCCATCCGCATGGCGCTCTGCACCGCGCGCTTCATGGCGCGGCGGAACGAGATCCGCTGGGTCAGCTGGTGGGCGATGTTGTCGCCGACCAGCTGGGCCGACAGCTCGGGCCGCTTGATCTCTTCCACATTGATCGCGGCGTCCTTCCCGGTGAGCTGCGCCAGCTCGTCGCGCAGCTTGTCCACCTCGGCGCCGCGCTTCCCGATCACCACGCCCGGCCGTCCGGTATGGACCGTGATGGTGACCTTGCCCGGCCTGCGCTCGATGTCGATCCGGGCGATGGCCGCGTGACCCAGCCGCTGCTTCAGGTACTTGCGGACCAGCTCGTCTTCCTTGAGCAGCGCCGGCATGTCCTTGGTGGCGAACCACCGGGAGGAGGACTGCTTGACGATGCCGAGGCGGAGCCCGATCGGATGCGTCTTCTGGCCCATTTACTCGCTCTCCTTGGTCTCCACGTAGATCTCCACGTGGCTGGTGCGCTTGCGAATCGGTGTCGCGCGGCCTTGGGCGGCGGCGGTGAACCGCTTGAGCGGCTGGCCGCCGTTGACGATCGCCTTCTTCACGAACAGCGCGTCGGGATCGAACGACTCGTTGTCCCGCAACGCCTTTTGCTCGGCGTTGGCCACCGCCGATTTGAGCGTCTTGGCGATCTGCTTGGCCGCGAGCTTCTTGTTGAACTTCAGGATGGCGTAGGCCTCCGCCACGTCCTTGCCGCGGATGAGGTCGATCACCAGCCGCATTTTCCTGGGCGACTGGCGCACCAGCCGCTGAATCGCATGGCCGCTCATGGTTACTCCGGCTTCGCCTTCTTGTCGGCCACCAGCTTGCCGCTGTGGCCGCGGAAGAGGCGGGTCGGCGCGAACTCGCCGAGCTTGTGTCCCACCATGTTCTCGGTGACGTACACCGGGACGAACTTGTTCCCGTTGTGCACCGCGAAGGTGTGGCCCACGAACTCAGGCAGGATGGTGCTCGCCCGGCTCCAGGTCTTGACCACCCGCTTCTCGTTCTTGCTGTTCAGGATCTGGACCTTGAGCATCAAGGAGTCCTGAACGAAGGGGCCTTTTTTTACGCTACGTGCCATGCTCACTCCGTGAGAGCGCTACTGAGTTGCCTTCCCCCGCTTCCGTCCCCGCACAATCATCTTGGTCGACGCCTTCTTGCGATGCCGGGTCTTCTTGCCTTCTACCTTGCCCCAGGGCGACGTGGGCGGACGGCCGCCCGAGCTCTTGCCTTCGCCGCCGCCGAGCGGGTGATCGACCGGGTTCATGGCGACACCGCGCACCTTGGGCCGCTTGCCCAGCCAGCGGCTCTTGCCTGCCTTGCCCACCGAGAGCAGCTCGTGCTCCGAGTTGCCCACTTCGCCGATGGTGGCGAGGCAGCGGCCGTGGATCAGCCGCATCTCGCTGGAGCGAAGCCGCAAGGTGACGTACTCGCCTTCCTTGGCCACCACTTGGGCGCTGGAGCCCGCGGTCCGCGCCAGCTGGCCACCCTTGCCGATCTTGAGCTCCACGTTGTGCACCACGGTGCCCAGCGGGATCTCCGCCAGCGGGAGCGCGTTGCCGGTGCGGGTATCGGAGCCCGGGCCCGACACGACGCTGTCGCCCTGGGTCAGGCCCTTGGGGTGCAGAATGTACCGCTTCTCCCCATCGGCATACACGATCAGCGCGATCCGAGCGCTGCGGTTGGGATCGTATTCGATCTCCGACACGCGGCCCGGGATCCCGAACTTGTTCCGCTTGAAGTCGATCTTGCGGTACTGCCGCTTGTGCCCCCCGCCCCGGTGGCGCGAAGTCAGGTGACCCTGGTTGTTGCGGCCGCCGGTCTTCTTCACCGGCTCGAGCAACGACTTCTCCGGTGTCGTCCGGGTGATCTCGTCGAACCCGGACACCGAGCGAAAGCGAGTGCCGGCCGTCATCGGCCGGAATTGCCGGATGCTCATCTCAGCCCTCGAACACGGCGATCGAGTCGCCGTCCTTGAGCGTGACGATCGCCTTCTTCCACCGGGTGGTGGTGCCCCGGATGCGACCGCGGGTGACCTGGTGCCGCCGCATCTGCATGGTGCGAACGTCGGTCACCGTCACCCCGAACAGCTTCTGCAGCGCATCCCGGATCTGGTATTTGTTCGCTTCCGGGTGCACCTCGAAGGTGTACTCCTTGCGCGTCTGATAGGCGGCCGAGCTCTTTTCGGTGACCACCGGCCGGACGACGACCTGATGCAGTGAGGGCATTTACTTCTTCCCCTTCTTCTTCGGGGCCGTCTTCTTGGCCGGCTTTCCCGCGGCCTTCTTGGCCTTGGTCTTCTTGGCCGCCTTCGCCTTTGCCGACCGGCTTGGCCGGCCTTCTTGGCCGGCTTGGCCTTGGCCGGCTTCGCGGCTGCGGGCCGCTTGGCCGCGCGCTTGGTCTTGGGAGCTTCCTCCGCGTCCGGCTCGTCCGGCAACGGCTCCGGAATCACTCCGGTAAACGCGCCCTCCTCTACCACTACCGCCTCGGACCAGAGGACGTCGTAGGCCGACGCCTCGGGGTACGGCATCACTTCGACGGTGGGCAGGTTGCGTCCGCTCAAGTAGACGTTGTCGTTTCGCCCGGCCGTGAGCACCAGGACCTTCCGGTCTTCGACGCCGAGGGTGACCAGCAGCTCGGCCAACTGGGCGGTCTTGGGGCGGCGGAAGGCGAACCGCTCCACCACGTGCAGCCCGCCTTCACGGGCTCGCGCGTTGAACGCCGACTTGCGCGCGAGCTGCTTGACCTTGCGCGGAATGTCGGTGCGGTAGTCTCGCGGGTGCGGTCCGAAGACGATGCCTCCACCACGCCAGTGGGGCGCGCGAGTGGAGCCCTGACGCGCCCGGCCGGTGCCCTTCTGCTTCCACGGCTTCTGATTCCCGCCGGAGACGAAGCTGCGGGTCTTGGTGGCGTGGGTGCCCTGACGCTGGTTGTTCAGGAACACCTTCACCGCCTGATGCAGCACCGGCTCGTTCACGGTGCCGTCGAAGTAATCCTCCGGGAGCGCGAACTTGCCGTCGCGTTTGGCGCCGGCCTGGGTGTAGTGCGGAGCCTCAATCATGGCGGCTGGGCCCTCCCTGCTTCGCCACGGTGACGATCCCGTTCTTGGCGCCGGGAATGGCGCCCCGGACGAAGAGGAGATTCCGCTCCGAGTCGATCTTCACCACCGTGAGCCCGAGCTCGGTGTGCCGCGCGGCGCCCATGTGACCCGGCATCCGCTTGCCCTTGATGACCCGCGAGGGGTCGGTGCCCGGGCTGATCGACCCCGGCTTGCGGTGCCGGGTGTTGCCGTGGGTGGCCGGACCGCCGCCGAAGCCGTGCCGGTGGACCACGCCTTGGAACCCACGGCCCTTGGTCGTGCCGGTCACCTTCACCAGCTCCCCGGGCGCGAAGATGTCGACCTTCACCTCGGCACCGGCGGCCGGAGCCTCGCCCTTGAGGGCGAAGACCCGGAGCACCTGGGGCGCGACCTCGAGCCCGGCCTTCTTGGCGTGGCCCAGCTCCGCCCGAGTGGTCCGCTGCTTCCGCCGAGCGCCGAAGCCCAGCTGTACCCCGCCATCGCGCACCTGCACTACCCGGCAGGGACCCGCTTCGATGACGGTCACCGGCACCGCGGTGCCGTCCTCCGCGAAGACCCGGGTCATCCCGAGCTTGCGGCCGATCAGTCCGGTAGTCATCGCTATTCGACCTTGATCTCGACGTCGACCCCGGCCGGCAGGTCGAGCTTGGTAAGCGCGTCCATGGTCTGGGGCCGCGAGTCGTTGATGTCCAGCAGCCGCTTGTGGGTGCGCAGCTCGAACTGCTCCCGGCTCTTCTTGTCGATGTGCGGACTCCGGAGCACCGTCCAGCGCTCGGTCTTCACCGGCAGCGGAATCGGCCCGGAGACCTGCGCCCCGGTCTTCTCGGCCGTGCGCACGATGTCTGCCGCGGCCTGGTCGAGAACGACGTGGTCGAAGGCTTTGAGGCGGATGCGGATTCGTTGAGCCATTGGTTCCTCGTCTGGCTATTGGCTACTTCAAGATCTTGGTGACGACTCCGGCGCCCACCGTCCGCCCACCCTCCCGGATGGCAAACCGCAGCCCCTCGTCCATCGCGATCGGGGTGATCAGCTCGATCGTCATCTGCACGTTGTCCCCCGGCATCACCATCTCCACCCCCGCCGGCAGCTCCACACTCCCCGTCACGTCCGTGGTCCGGAAGTAAAACTGCGGCCGGTACCCCTTGAAGAACGGCGTGTGCCGACCCCCCTCTTCCTTGGTCAACACATACACCTCCGCCTCGAAGTGGGTGTGCGGCGTGATCGATCCCGGCTTCGCCAGCACCATCCCCCGCTCGATCTCGGTCTTCTCCACCCCCCGCAGCAGCAGCCCCACGTTGTCCCCCGCCTCCCCCTGATCCAGCAGCTTGCGGAACATCTCCACCCCGGTCACCACCGTCTTCTTCGTGCTGTTGAACCCCACCACCGCCACCTCCTCCGACACCTTCACCACCCCCCGCTCGATCCGCCCCGTCGCCACCGTCCCCCGCCCGGTGATCGAGAACACGTCCTCCACCGGCATCAGGAACGGCTTGTCGATCTCCCGCTTGGGCTGCGGGATGTAGCTGTCCAGCGCGTCCAGCAGCTCCTGGATCACCTTCCCCTGCTCGCTGTTGGGGTCGCCGCTCTCCAGCGCCTTCAACGCGCTCCCCTTGATGATCGGCGTGTCGTCCCCCGGGAAGTCGTAGCTCGAGAGCAGCTCCCGCACCTCCAGCTCCACCAGCTCCAGCAGCTCCGGGTCGTCCACCATGTCCACCTTGTTCATGAACACCACGATGTAGGGCACGTTCACCTGCTTGGCCAACAGGATGTGCTCCCGGGTCTGCGGCATCGGCCCGTCCGCCGCCGACACCACCAGGATCGCCCCATCCATCTGCGCCGCCCCGGTGATCATGTTCTTCACATAGTCCGCGTGCCCCGGGCAGTCCACGTGCGCGTAGTGCCGCTTGGCACTCTCGTACTCCACGTGCGCCGTCGCGATCGTGATCCCCCGCTCCCGCTCCTCCGGCGCCTTGTCGATCTGGTCGTACGCCGTGAACTGGGCCAGCCCCTTCTTCGCCTGGATCGCCGTGATCGCCGCCGTCAGCGTCGTCTTCCCGTGGTCCACGTGCCCGATCGTCCCCACGTTCACATGCGGCTTGGTCCGTTCAAACTTTGCTTTCGCCATGACTCGGTGTCCGGTTAAGTGGCTATCGCTGATAGCTGCAAAGCGAAGATCGTCAGCTCTTCGCTTTGCTCACAATCTGCTCCGCAATATTCTTCGGTACTTCCTCGTAATGATCGAACTGCATGGTGTACACCGCCCGGCCCTGGGTCATGCTGCGAAGCTGGGTGGAGTACCCGAACATCTCGGCCAGCGGCACGTCGGCCGCGACCACCTGCGCATCGCCTCGTTGGGTCATTCCACCGATCTTGCCCCGGCGGGCGGAGAGATCGCCGATCACGTCGCCCAGGAAGTCGGATGGAGTCACTACCTCGACCTCCATCACCGGCTCGAGCAACACCGCGCTGGCCTGGCGAGCAGCTTCCTTCACCGCCATCGACCCCGCGATCTTGAACGCCATCTCGGAACTGTCCACGTCGTGGTAGCTGCCGAAGGTGAGCGTCGCCTTGACGTCGACCATGGGGTATCCGGCCAGGACGCCGTTCTCCAGCGCCTCGCGGATTCCCGCCTCGACCGGCTTGATGAACTCCCGGGGGATGACGCCGCCGACGATCTTGTCCTCGAAGACGAAGCCGGCACCCGGCTCGGTCGGCTCGAGATCGATCACCACGTGTCCGTATTGTCCCTTGCCGCCGCTCTGCCGAATGAACTTGCCCTCGACGTCCTTCACCTTTTTGCGGACGGTCTCCCGGAACGCCACCTGCGGCTTGCCGACGTTGGCCTCGACCTTGAACTCCCGCTTCATCCGGTCGACCAGGATCTCCAGGTGCAGCTCGCCCATGCCCGCGATGATGGTCTGACCGGTCTCCTGGTCCGACCGCACCCGGAAGGTCGGATCCTCTTCCTGGAGCTTCTGCAACGCGATGCCTAGCTTGTCCTGGTCGGCCTTGGTCTTGGGCTCGATGGCGACGTCGATCACCGGGTTGGGGAACTTCATCGCCTCCAGGATGATCGGCTTGTCCTCGTCGGCCAGGGTGTCCCCGGTGCGAGTTTCCTTGAGCCCGATCGCGGCGCCGATGTCACCCGCGAGCACCTCTTCGATCTCGTCTCGCTTGTTGGCGTGCATCTGAAGCAGCCGGCCTACCCGCTCGCGCTTGTCCTTGGTGCTGTTGTAGACGTAGCTCCCGGACTTGAGCGAGCCGGAGTACACCCGGAAGAAGGTCAGCCGGCCCACGTAGGGGTCGGTGGCGATCTTGAACGCGAGCGCGGAGAACGGCTCGGTATCGGAGGCGCAGCGCTCGATGTGGGTGTCGTCGTGTAGCGGCAGGTGGCCCTTGATCGGCGGGATGTCGGTCGGGCTCGGCAAATAGTCGATCACCGCGTCGAGCAGCGCCTGCACACCCTTGTTCTTGAAGGAGGCGCCGCACAGGACCGGCACGATGGCGCCGGAGGTCGTGGCCTTCCGGATGGCGCGCTGGATCTCATCGAAGGAGAGCTCGGCGCCGCCGAGGTACTTCTCCAGCAGCTCCTCGTCGTACTCCACCGCTGCCTCGATGACCTCGTGGCGGGCCTGCTCCACCCGCTCGCGATAGGCCTCGGGAACCGGCATCTCGGTAAAGCTCTTGCCCAACGTCTCGTCGTCGAACACCACCTCGACTCGCCGGAGGACGTCGATGTGCCCGGTGAAGAGCTCGCCGGTGCCCACTGGGAGCTGGATGGGATAGGCCTTCTTGGTGAGCCGGTCGCGGATCATGGCCAGGCAGCGGTCGAAGTCGGCCCCGACCCGGTCCATCTTGTTGGCGAAGATCAGCCGGGGGACGCCGTACCGGTCGGCCTGCCGCCATACCGTTTCGGTCTGAGGCTCGACACCAGCCACCGAGTCGAGCAGGGTGACGGCGCCGTCCAGCACCCGAAGCGAGCGCTCGACCTCGACCGTGAAATCCACGTGACCCGGGGTATCGATGATGTTGATCCGGTACAGGGTGCCGTTCCGGTTCCAGAAGCAAGTGGTGGCGGCGGAGGTGATGGTGATGCCCCGCTCCTGCTCCTGCTCCATCCAGTCCATCGTGGCGGCGCCTTCGTGGACCTCACCGATCTTGTAGTTCTTGCCCGTGTAGTAGAGGATCCGCTCGGTCGTAGTCGTCTTTCCGGCATCGATGTGAGCCATGATGCCGATATTACGATAGCGTTCGAGGGGGGTCTGCCGTGCCATAGCGTCCTTGTCTCTGACCAGCGAAAAAGCGGGGCGACCGACCCGGAGTGTTCCGGTGGTATCGCTCCGCGCGCATCCGGGCTTTCGCCCTGGATGAGGATTCCCAGTGGGTTTCCACGCGTTGTCTTCGGAGGACCAGAGGTGGCGACTGGCCGTCGTCACGTGATCCGATGT
>CAWEWK010000011.1:0-96325 GCA_963812755.1 uncultured Gemmatimonadales bacterium
TGTTGTTTCGAGAAATGGCCCCAAGCACCATCTTGGCTTTGTAGGGTGAATCCTCCTGGTGCCAGCTCTTGTTGGATTCGAGGTAGGAGCCATCGCTATATATGGTCCCGAGTTCAGGCATCTGCTTGCTCGTCTCGGTTAACTAGTTGAGGTGGCTCGGGGAGCCGTATGCCTCGGCTTGGAGCCGAGGCGCTGCAATGTCGCGGGTGTGGGCACAGACCGGAAAGGACCGGCTACAGCACCGACTCGAGCGGTGCGTCCGGGCTACCAGCCGCCCTTGCGGAAGAGAATGACCGGGATGGTCTGGAGCATGATTCGCAGGTCCTCCCACAGGCTCCGGCGGCGAATGTACTCCAGATCGAAGTGGACCTTCCGGCGCACGTCGTCCAACGAGCGGTCGTAGTGATGGTTGATCTGGGCCAGTCCGGTGATCCCCGGCTTGGCCCGCTGGCGCAGGGGATACTCCGCGATATGGCTCCGCAGCTCGGCGAAGATGGTGGGCCGCTCGGGCCGGGGGCCCACGATGTTCATGTCGCCCCGCAGCACGTTGAGCAGCTGAGGCAGCTCGTCCAGGCGGTACTGGCGCAGCAGCCGGCCGACCGGCGTCACCCGGGGGTCGTCCTCGGCGGCCCACACCGCACCGCACTCCCGCTCGGCGTCGACCCGCATGGTTCGGAACTTGTAGATCGTGAAAGGCTCGCCCCCGAGATCCTGGCCGCGCCTCCAATTTTGAGATGCGTCGCGGACGCTGCGGCGGTCGAGCCCGACCCGCTCCTGAGTGTAAAACACCGGTCCCCGTGAGGTGAGCTTGACCAGCAGGCCGATGATGAAGAGAACCGGGGCGAGAGCGACGAGGGCTGCCAGGGCCACGACGATGTTGAGACCGCGCGTGGCCCACAGCGCCGCCTGGGAGAGTTGACTGCCGGTACGCTGCTCGGCGTTGGTGGCGCTCAGCAGCGGCTCCGTCCGCTCGGCCAGCATGTCCATACGTCGCATTACGTCAAGAGTCCGTGGCCGATCCCCGTTAGAGGATGAAGTAACCCCCCGGGCGGGAGTCGTGCGCGAGCCGCGCAGGTGCGGCCCGGCCGCCGCACGATCTATGCCCTTGGGAGGGGACGGTCGAGGCGATCGGGATGTCCGGCTTAAGTCGTTGTTATGCAATTACCTGAGACTCGCTTTCGAGCTTGACGGCAAAGCCCTCTCGGGGCCGGCCGTATGGTGATTCGCCTGTTCTGTTTGCGAGTAGAGTGTCCTCACGCGCGCAACGCCCACCAGCGCACCAGCAGGGTGGCGCCCACCGCGAGCAGCAGGTGGATCGCTCCTGCCGTGATCGACGACGCGAACGTGAGCACGGCCCATGCCACGAGAGTGAGCACGGCCAATATCAATGTCGGAGTCATACGCAGCCTTGAAAGCCGCAGTGCACACCTGCCATGCGGCTTGGTTGACGGTCCACGAACCGACTCCTATCTTAGCACCAACGGTAGCGGAGAGCCACATTATTGAGCCAACAGGTCCAGTGATGGGCCCGAATGCCGTGGCCGATGTCACGCCCCCCGGGGGAAGACAAGAGTCAAGGTGAGGGCGCCGCTTCTTCTCATTGGGCTTCAATAATCCTCTCCGTTGCCGTGCTCCGGCTACGCCGATCTGCGAAGGGTCGGCGTTTGTTTTGACAGGGCTATCGGCTATCGGCTATCGGCTATCGGCTTTAAGCTTTAGCACGAGTAAACGCCGGCAGGATGGTCCCCCATGGACTAGCCGATAGCCGATAGCCGATAGCCCAAAGGTCCTCATGTCCCGATGCAGCGTGACGCGGCGCGTGCACTTCAATGCGGCGCATCGTGTCCACAATCCGAAATATTCCGATGAGTGGAATCGAAAAACGTTCGGGGAATGTAACAATCCGAATTTCCACGGGCACAACTACGAGCTCGATCTCACGGTCGAGGGCGAAATCGATCCCGAGACCGGCTATGTCATGGATTTGAACATCCTCAAGGAGTTGGCCCAGGAGCGACTCCTTCGCCACCTCGACCACAAGAATCTCAACGTCGACGTACCCTGGTTCCGGGACCTCATTCCCACTTCGGAGAACATCGCGCTGGTCTGCTGGCGGGAGCTCCGCGCGGCGGTTCCGGCGCCGCTTGCCCTCCGCCTGCGGCTCTGGGAGACGCCGAGAAACTATGTCGACTATGAAGGCGCTTAGGACGCCGCCCTCCCGACTGGATCCCTTCGCCGACAAGGTGCGGGAGATCCTCGTCGCGCTGGGAGAAGATCCGGATCGCGAGGGCCTGGTCAAAACGCCGGAGCGGGTTGAGTCCTCACTGCGCTGGCTCACCCAGGGTTACCGGATGACCGTCGCCGACGCGGTGGGCGACGCGGTGTTCGCCGAGACCCACCAAAGCATGATCATGGTGCGCGACATCGAGCTCTACTCACTCTGCGAGCACCATCTGCTCCCCTTCTTCGGCCGGGCCCACGTCGCCTACGTCCCCAACGGCAAGATCCTGGGTCTGTCCAAGGTGGCCCGGATCGTGGACGTGTTCGCCCGGCGGCTGCAGGTCCAGGAGCGCCTGACCGACCAGATCGCCGACGCGGTGATGGATGTCCTCGGCCCCGCCGGCGTGGGCGTGGTGATCGAGGCCGCCCACTTCTGCATGATGATGCGCGGTGTCGAGAAGCAGAACTCCCGCACGGTCACCAGCGCCCTGCGCGGCATCTTCCGCGACGACTCCAAGACGCGGGTGGAGTTCCTCCGGCTGGCGCACGGCGGCCACAGCCTCGAGTGACCGCTCTGGCGGGCCGCGTGGCGCTGGTGACCGGGGCGTCGCGCGGCATCGGCGCCGCGGTGGTCGACGCCCTGCTTGCGGCCGGCGCGCAGGTGGTAGGAGTTGCCCGCACTATGGAACCGGGATCGCGGCCCGGGCTTCGGGCAATGCGGTGCGATCTCACCGTGGCCGGCGAGGTCGAGGAGCTCGGTCGTCAGGTGCTGAAGTCCTTGGGGCCGCCGGATATCGTGGTGAACAGCGCGGGTGGGTTCCTGCTCCGGCCGCTGGCGGCCACTACGATCAGCGAGTTCGACGGCCAGGTGGCGGTGAACCTCAGGGCGGCATTCGCGCTCGCCCGCACCTTTCTCCCCGGGATGAGCGACGCGGGACGGGGCTGCTTCATCAGCATGGGCAGTGTGGCCGATCACCTCGGCTTCCCGGAGAACGCCGCCTACGCTGCGAGCAAGTACGGCCTGCGAGGGCTGCACGAAACGCTGGTCGCGGAGTACCGGGGCAGGGGGGTGCGCCTGACTTTGATTTCCCCTGGGCCGACCGATACGTCGATCTGGGACTCGTTCGATCCGGACCATCGTGAGGGATTTCCTTCCCGCTCCGCAATGCTGCGGCCGGCCGACGTCGCCGAGGCGGTCGTCTTCGTCGCTACCAGGCCGCCGCACGTCCACATCGATTGGTTGCGGCTCGGGCCGGCCTAACAGTCTCTCCACCTCCATTTCCCGACGAATCGACCTATGAACCAGCGGACGACCATGCCGTCAGCCTCACTCTGGCTCTATACCGTGCTCGCATTCGTCGCGCCGGTCTCATCCAGCGCGCAGGACGCCCCGCCTCCGTTGCCGGATAGCGCGGGGTGGGGTGTCCACGTCCTCACCGCGGCCCGGGACCCGCACGGGGCGCTGTGGGTAGGTACCTATGGCCGGGGGATCTATCGTCTGCCGGCGGGAGCGAGTGAGTGGCAATCGATTCGCCACGATTCGACCGGCAGCTCGATCTCCATGGACTTTGTCCAGGCCATCGCCTTCGGATCGCGGGGCCAGGTCTGGTACGGCACCATCGGCAACGGCTGGGGACTCTCGCTCGACGGTGGCGCCACTTGGAAGAATTGGACCTACGACCAGCTGGGTCCCGAGTGGCAGTACGTCGCGCCCGGGGGCATCGTCACCCGGGGCGATACCACGGTGATCGCGACGGCCGACGGACTCCAGATCACCACCGATGATGGAGCCCGCTGGACTGCTCTCGTCGACCGCACCGGACCAGCGGCCAAAGGGCCCGCCGATACCGCGATCGCGCTGCTCCAGAACGAATACGTCCGGCGGCTGGCCGCCGATCGACAGGGCTGGAACGTCACCACCCTGCGCGGCAATCAGCGCCTGAAACACACTGCTGCGGGCTGGGATCCTCGCCGCTGGCGGCCGCTGCGTTTCCTCCCGGCAACACCATCCTGCTCGGCCGCCAGCAATTCCGGGGCACGCAGTGTGGTCTGCGACCGGCCATCGACACGCTGCCCTGCATTCGGCCGTCGGCTCGGGATGCCAGTCCGCCCAAGGCGCCGCTCACCGCCTGGCTCCGACGCCCCATCGATCGCAAGGACAACTGGTTTATCGATCAGACCTATCGCTACGGCTCGACCATGGGCGGCTTTTTCCAGCAGCATCAGGGGGTCGAGTTCAACAATCCCGACGGGACGCCGGTCATGGCCGCCGCGGCAGGCCGGGTGGTCTACGCCGGACCGGCGGAGAAGGGCGCGCTCACCGTGGCCATACGGCATGACCCGACGGTGAGCGCCAAGGGGCAGAGGTATCGGCTCTTTTCCATCTATTACCATAACAGCCAGTTGCGAACCAAGGTCGGGGCCCGGGTGAAGGCGGGCCAGGTGATTTCTCTGGTAGGAAACACCGGCCGCGCGACCAACGACCACCTGCATCTCGAGCTGGCGATTTCCCCCACCGACTCGATCGGTGCCATCGTGGATTCGGTGGAGCGTTTTCCGCCTTACACCACCAACCCCGAGCTATGGTTGGAGCCGCTGCCGGAAACCGGCATCGTAGCCGGGCAGGTTTTCGATTCCTCCGGAGCACCGCTCCTGCAAGCTCGGGTATACGGTCTCACCAAGCGGGACCCGATCGACACGCCTTTCTCCTTCGCCGAGACCTATGGCGACAAGGGTCACCCTCACCCGTTGTACCAGGAGCACTTCGCGGTGGGAGACGTTCCCGCAGGAACCTACGTGCTCGGGGTCGACATCGGGGGGAAAAAAGTGTTTCGCCGGGTCACGGTGGAGCCGGGCTTGCTTACCTGGGTGGTGTTCAAGCCCTGAGCGATGTTCATAGAGCTCACCGATCACCTGCGCTGCCCGGCTGACCATCCGGAGAGCTTCCTGGTCCTGCTGCCCGACAAGTTGGAAGGACGCTCGGTACGGACCGGCCAGCTGGGATGCCCGGTATGCGGGCGCACCTTCGCCCTGAGCGAAGGCATCCCGGATTTCGGTGGGGTGCCGTTTTCCCCGTCGGCGGACACGGCGCTCGACGGCGAAGCCATTACCGCGTTGGCCGGGCTCAGCGGTCCGGGAGGCTATCTCGCCCTGGTGGGCGCCCCGGCCCTGGCCTGGCGCGAGGTCGAGGGGCTCAACCCCGGGGTCGCGATAGTGGCGGTGAACCCCGGCGGCGGGGTGATCGACCAGCGGGGCGTGAGCGTGTTGCGGGGCGACCGGCTTCCGCTCAAGTCCCACTCGATGCGGGGCGTCGTGCTGGGCCGGCCCTTCGCGGACGATGGTCTTTGGGTGGCCGATGCCGCTCGAGCAGTGCTTCCCGGTCTCAGAGTCGTAGGGGAGGGGCGAGAGCCGGCCGCGGACCTTCTGGAGCTACAGGGGACGGCAGGTGGGGTGTGGGTGGCGGCGGTGAGATCTACGCGTACAACTCCTCAATCGCTGCCCGGTGCCGGTCCTCGACGATCCGGCGGCGAACCTTGAGCGTGGGAGTGAGCTCGCCCGCTTCCACACTGAAGTCCCGGCTCAGCAGCAGCAACTTCTTCGGCATCTCATACTGCGCCAGGTCCCGCAACGTCTTCCTGACCTCCCGCTCTACTTTCTGGCGAACCTCGGGCAGCTGGATCAGCCGCTCGAGATCACCATCGGGCAGTCCCTTGTGCGCGGCCCAGGCCTTCAGTGACTCACCGTTGGGAACGACCAGCATGATGGGGAAGGGCCGCCGGTCGCCCAACATCACCGCGTTGGCGACGAACTTGCTCCCCTTGGCCAGATTCTCGATCGGCTGGGGGGCGATGTTCTTGCCCCCAGCGGTCACGATGATGTCTTTCTTGCGGTCGGTGATCCGCAGGTAGCCATCGGCATCCAGCATCCCGATATCGCCGGTGTGAAACCAGCCCTCGGCGTCGATGGCCTGTGCCGTCGCCTCGGGCTTCCCGAAATAGCCCTGCATCACGTTGGGACCTCGGGTGATGATCTCCCCGTCAGCCGCGATCCGGATTTCCACTCCCGGAATCGGCAGTCCTACCGTGCCGAATTTCAGGTTTCGGAAGGTGTTGACCGCCATCACCGGGGAGGTCTCGGTCAAACCGTAGCCCTCGAGAATCGGCAGCCCCGCCGCATGGAAGAACTTGTTGATCTCGGGAGAGAGTGGGGCTCCTCCGGAGATCAGCAGACGGACTTTCCCTCCCGTCCGCCGTCTCAGCTTGGCGAAGACCAGCCGGTCTGCCACTCGGTGTGCCAGCTCAAGACCGGAAGGCACCGGGCGGCCCGCGGTGGTGTACTCCACCCACTCCTCGCCCACTCGCCGGCCCCAGGTGAAGAGCCGGCGCCGGAGCGGGGAGGCGGCGCGAACGGTGTCCAGCACCCTGCCGTAAATCTTCTCGTAGAGCCTGGGTACCGAGGCCATGACCGTGGGACGGCGGGCCACCATGTCGGCCTGCACCGTGTCCACGCTTTCGGCGTAGTTGATCACGGCTCCCCGGTGAAACATCAGATAATGCCCGAACATCCGCTCGAAGATGTGGGAGAGCGGAAGGAAGGAGAGGCACTCGTCCCGCTCGTTGAAGTCGAACAGTCCCTGACAGGTGGTGACGTTGGAGGCGATGTTCCCGTGGGTCAGCATCACCCCTTTGGGATCACCGGTGGTTCCCGAGGTATAGATCAGGGTCGCCAGGGCGTCGGGGCCGGTAGCCATCGCCTCGCGGCGCCAATTGGGGTAACGGTCGCGCGCCCGGCGCCCGCGGGCGAGCACGTCGTCCAACGCCAGGACCCCCGGTCCCGCCGTCTCCCGGTCGAACGCGATCACGTGGGTCAAGGCCGGCAGCCGATCGCGCGCCGCGCGGACCTTCTCCAGTTGGGCCGCTCCCGAGAGCAGAATGGCAACGGCGCCGGAGTCGCGCAGGACATATTCCGCTTGCTTGGCCGGCAGGGTGGGGTAGATGGGGACGTCGGTGCAGCACGCGGCGAGGCAGGCATAGTCGGCCATGGCCCACTCGGGTCGATTCTCCGAGAGAATCGCGACCCGGTCGCCCGGCTTTACACCGAGGTCGAGCAGGCCCACGCTGAGATCGTGGACCCGGTCGGTGAGCTCTCGATAGCTCAGATCCATCCACCGGCCCTGGCGCTTGTACCGCATCGCCGCCGGGCGGGCCTGGTAGCGATCGATAGCGCCGAAATACAGCTGATTCAGGGTTGCCGGGATGCTTGCGCTATTCATAGCGGACGATGAATCGCTGCCCTGACCCGGGAACTACCGCCCCGCGAGTCCGGGAAGCCCGCACTTGGACGATCGTGCTCTCCGGGGCCACCGCCCCGGTAGCCAGCGAGAGGGTCACGCTGCCCACGGTGCCATCGGTTCCAGTGAGAAGCGTGTCGATGATCACCCCGCCCGGGAGCAGCACGCTGGTAAGGGCTTCGGCGGGACCGGTGATCTCGTACACCACCGGGCGGTTACCGAGCGCGCGGGAGGACCCGGCGGGTGGAAAGTTTCCAGACGGACCACGAGGGGGTTGGTAGTTCCTGGGACGGCCGGAACCGCAACAATCGAATCGCCCACGATGATGAGGGTGTCGGCTGGGGCAAGGACGTTGAAGCCGATCAGCGCGGAGGTGAGCGACCCGGCCCTCGCCTGAACTCTGCCGACCCCCGAACTGACTGCGGTGACCAGTCCGGCGCCGTCGACCAGGACGGTGGTGTCAGGAGTCAGCCAGGTGATGGGGACATCGACTTCTTCGCCGTCGCGATTCAGCGCCACGGCGGTGAGCTGAGTGGTTTCGCCGATTTCGAGATCGAGGGACTCTGGAGTCAGCAGCTCCAGCGCGACGATCCCGGCTTCTCCCTCGTCCAGATTGCTGCACCCAAGCACCGCCGCCAGGGGGAGGAGGCTCAACCACCGCCTCACAGCGTCTCCCGTGCGGGGCTGCTGGCGATATCGCGGAGCGCGGTCTCCGCGTGACGGATCCAGCGCTCGGCGTCAGGACCCTTGGGAGGGCGGGCCAGAAATGCCCGCAGGTGTTCGGCGGCCTGTTGGGTGTCTCCCCGCTTGAGCAGCAGAAAGGCGACGCCGTAGTGGGCGCCCACCAGGGAATCGTCCAGCTCCAGTGCCCGCTTGTAATGTCGAATGGCCTCGTCCGGCTGCCCGGTCTTGGTAAAGGCGATGGCCATGTTGAGCAGAATGCGGGAATCGGTGGGGTTGTCCCGAAATGCCAGCCGATAGGACGTGAGGGCGGCCTCGAAGTCGCCCTGCCGCTCCAGAGCCAGTCCTTCGTTCAGGTAGTCCAGCCGCTGGGGTGCCAGAGCCTCGCGGCGCTGCTTACCGAACATGCGTTGCCAAAAGCTCATGGGGCGGCGGGGATCTCCGAAGCAAAGTCAAACGGGCACAACATGTTGGAATGTCGCTAAGATAGTTGTTGCCGAACACAGCCGCAACGCGACCGAAGATCGAGACGAGTGATTCCTACTCAGTTGCTCGTGCTACAGTTCAGGGGTAGGTTGGGACAGTCTCGTATGGAGGTCCCGCGTGCGCCGAACCCCGACTCCCCGGGGCGTGCTCGAAGTCGATTGGCCCTTCTTCGGAGAAATCTGTCGGGCCCTCGCGCTACGGGTGGCCCGGGAGTACCAACCAGAGATCGTTCTCGGAATCGCCAAGGCCGGGGTGATTCCCGGGGTGGTGGTTGCCTCCATCATGCAGTGCGAATTCAGCTCGATGGCGGTGACCCGGCGCGAGGCCGGCTCTCAGCCGGTGCTGGTCTCCGGCCCGCCGTCGAGCATCCGGGGACGCCGGGTGCTGGTCGTCGACGAAACCTGCGACACCGGTAGCACCATGCGGCTCGCCCTCAGCGAAGTGCGGGCCCTCAAGCCTGCCGAGGTAAGGTCCGCCGTCTCCTTCAAGACCGGCGAGTTCACCCCCGACTTCCACGCCTTCGAGACCGACAACTTCATCGTGCTTCCCTGGGACCGCGAGATCATCCAGGCCGGGGAGCTGGTGATGCGTCCGGACTACGCTGCCCGGCTATAGGGCGATCCTTCCGCTCCAACCTTTCCGCCCGCGCTCCTGTCTAAACGCTAGTCTTCTCCCCAGGAGAGCCACGATGCGCGGCTTCGTCGTTTTTCTCGCCCTGGCTTGCCCCGCCACGCTTGCGGGTCAGCAGGTCGAGCGATTCACCCTCTCCGGCGACTCGGTCGCCATCTACAATCTGGCCGGTCAGGTCACGGTCGAGCCCGGCCAGGGCTCGGTGTCAGTTCAGGTCACCCGGGGGGGCAGCGGGGCTGCTCGCCTCAAAGTGGCCCAGGACGAAATCGACGACCGCGAGACCCTTCGGATACTCTATCCCGAGGACCACATCGTCTATCGCGCGCTGGATCGGGGCTCGTCCACTCAGCTCCGGGTTCGGGACGACGGGACCTTTGGCGACGGGAACCACGACTGGCACGGCTCGGATTGGGGCCGGCGGGTTCGCATTTCCGGGTCGGGGAGTGGAGTCGAGGCTCACGCCGACCTTCAGGTGAAGCTGCCGCCGGGTCGAAGCCTGGAGATCTATCTCGCGGTCGGCAAGGTGTCCCTGACCAACCTGAACGGCCGGCTGTCGGTCGATGCTCACAGCGCGCCGGTGTCCGCCAGTGGCATCACCGGCGACCTGACCATAGACGTCGGGTCCGGCTCGGTGCAAGTGACTCAGGTGGAAGGCAATCTTTCGGTCGATACCGGGTCCGGGATGGTCGAGGTGTCGAAGTTCAAGGGAAACACCCTCTCGGTGGACACCGGGTCCGGCGATGTCACCGGCACTGGCATGCAGGCCTCCGAGATCTCGATCGACACCGGCTCGGGCGACATCCGGCTCTCTGGACTGACCGCCCCGCGACTCAACTTCGAGACCGGCAGTGGCGCGGTCACTGCCGATCTCCGGGGCCCGATCCGCTCGCTGAATGTGGAGACCGGCTCCGGCGACGTGGCCATTGCGGCCCCGGCCTCGCTCGGCGCCGAGGTCGAGATCGAGACCTCCAGCGGGGATGTTGAGACCGACTTCCCGCTACAGGTGACCCGTCACGCCAGCGATCACCTGGTCGGCAAGATCGGGGATGGTCAAGGCAGAATCGCGATCGAGACCGGGTCGGGTGAAGTGCGGCTGATCAAGAGCTCGAATTGAGGCCCAGGGCCTGGGCGTAGCCGCTGCCCTGAGCCATGCGGTCGTAAATCGCACTGAGGGTTTCCGGGGAGCCCGCGAGGAAGCGGCAGCGGGCATCTCCCCGGGAGCGGCACTCCACCTCCATCACCGCCACCAGACCATCGGACAGCCGGCCCAAGAAATCGGCCAGGAGTCCGCAGGTGAGGTGGCACGACGGGAACTCTCCCCGCCCGTCGTCGGTCGCCTCGGCCCACTCCTTGGAATCCAGCGCCAGCACCGCCGGGCTCAGCGAGGTGGACTCCAGCGCGCCCCAGCCTTGTTCCTTGAAGAACTCCGACAGCACTTCGTTGAGGAATTGCTCGTCCAGATCGGCGGGCCGCTCTACTCCCCGAGTGGCGACCAGCCAGTCACAGAACTCCCCGTACAGCTCCTCTCCCCCGGCGAATCCGGCTTCCTGGAGGTAGGTCGATGCTTGGAGTCCGGTGTCGCGCTCGAGCGATGCACGGAGCTGATGGATGACGCGCCGGCCGAGCCGGAGCCCACCGTGGTGCGAGTGATTATGCTGGGTCGTCATGGCCGGTCGGTTGAGAGGTGCTGCATCTTAGATCGTGCGGCCAAGCCGACGCAAGAGCTCTGCCTCATCGATGATTTCCACTCCCAACGATTTGGCCTTGTCCAGCTTCCCGCCGGCTTCCTCTCCGGCCACGACGGCATCGGTTTTCTTGCTCACGCTTCCGGCTACCCGGCCGCCGGCAGACTCGATGAGCTCGGTCGCCTGGGTGCGCGAGAGGGTGGGCAGCGTGCCGGTGAGGACGTAGGTCTTTCCCGCCAGCGCTCCATCCGAGCCGGCGGCGCGGGGCTCGAGGAAGTTGAGGCCCGCCTCGCGAAGCCGGCCAATCAGGCGCTGGTTCCGATCCTCCGCCAGGAATCCGGTCACTGCCTCGGCGATGGCCTGGCCGATCCCCGGCACCTCGTTGATCTCTGCTGCCGACGCGGCGAGGAGCACGTCCATGCTTCCGAATCGGCGCGCGAGCAACTGCGCCACGGTGTTGCCCACGTGCCGGATCCCCAGTCCGAACAGGAGGTTCGAGAGCGGCTGCGCCTTGCTGGCCGCGATCGCGGCCACCAACTGATCCGCCGACTGTTGGGCGAACCGGTCTAATTCGATGAGTTGGTCGGTAGTGAGAAAGTACAGGTCGGCCACATTGGCGATGAGCCCGCTTTCCAACAACTGGCGCACCCGCTCGTAGCCCAGTCCTCTGATGTCCATTGCGCCCCGGGAGGCGTAGTGGACGATCCCCTCCAGGATGCGTCCGGGGCAGGAGACATTGGGGCAGTAGCGCATGGCTTCATCGGCGGGCCGCTCGACCGGCGTGCCGCAGCGCGGGCACTGCTCCGGCATCACGAAAGGCCGCTCCTCCCCAGTGCGCCGATCCGGCAGCGGGCGGACCACCTGGGGAATCACCTCGCCCGCCCGAATCACTTCGACCCAATCGCCGATCCGAATGTCCTTCTCTGCGATCAGATCCTCGTTGTGCATGGTCGCGCTCGTCACCGTCACCCCGGTGATTTCCACCGGCTCCAGGGACGCGTAGGGGTTGAGCGCTCCGGTGCGCCCCACGTTGATCAGGATGTCCTTGAGCCGGGTGACCGCGACCTCAGGCGCGAACTTCCGGGCAATGGCCCAGCGCGGCTCCCGGCCGCCCACCACGCCCAGCTCACCATGCAACGCCAGCCGATCGACTTTCACGACCACCCCGTCGGCCTGGAACGGCAGCTGGGGTATCAGCTGCTCGAAGGCGGCGATTCGCTCTTGCACCCCCTCCAGCGAATCGAAATGCTCACGATGGGGCTCGACCTGGAAGCCCCAGCCTTCCAGCAGGTTCAGCTCCTCCCGGTGGGTGCGCACCGGGATCCGACCCTCCACCGCCTCCACCGCGAAGGCGAACATGCGCAGTCGTCTGCGGCGGGTGAGTGCCGGGTCCAGCTGCCGGAGGCCGCCGGCCGCCGCGTTGCGCGGGTTGGCGAAGAGCGGCTCGCCCAACCGCTCCCGCTCCGCATTCACTCGCTTGAACCCGACGTACGGCAGGTACACTTCGCCTCGCACCTCCATCAACCGGGGCCATCCCTCGCCCTTGAGCGTCAGCGGGATGTCGGCGATGGTCCGCAGATTCGCGGTGATGTTTTCTCCGATCACCCCGTTGCCCCTGGTGGCCCCGACGGTGAACCGGCCGTCCTCGTAGGTCAGGCTGATGGCGGCACCGTCGATCTTGATCTCGGTGGTGTAGCCGGCGCCCTTGACCTCGGGGGCCAAGCGGGCGTTCCGCTCCTCCCAGGCGGCCAGCTCCTCAGGATCGAATGCATTGGCCAGCGAAAGCATCGGCCTGCGGTGGGTGTACTTCGCGAGCGCGCTGGCGACCGGCGCGCCGACTCGTTGGGTAGGGCTGTCTGGGGAGCGCAGCTCGGGGTGGGCTTCTTCCAGCGCTTGCAGCTCGCGGAACAGGCGGTCGAACTCGGCGTCGGAGATCTCCGGTGCGTCGAGTACGTAGTAGGCGTGATTGGCGCGCTCGATTTGCTGCCGAAGGGAGGCCGCCTGCTCGGCCGCCCGGGTCACCGCGAGGCTGCCTCCTGGCCGAGTACCGCCCGCGCCACCCCAACCAGACGCTCGATCTCCGCCGATCCGCCACTGGCGAGATCGTCATCATCGTCCTGTTCCCGGCGAGAATACGCCGCCAGCAGCTGCCGGACGAACCCCAACAATGCCGCCTGCTCCCGCTCCCGCCGCCGCAGGGAGCCGCCCTCGCCCCGGCGCTGGCGCAAGCGTTCGAAGCGGTGCGCATTGCGCAAGGCTTTGGCGGTGAGGTTAGCCACCACCTGGCAGAACTGGAGGTCGGCCGCCGAGAAGTTGGGTCCGTCCCGGAAGGTGCGAAGCAGAATCGCCCCGATGGCGGAGCCGCGCCATGAAATCGGAATGGCAGTGATGGTCTTGACCCGGCGGGCCGCCAGCGCGCCGCGAGCCGGGGTCAGCGATGGGTCGGTGGCCGCGTCGGCGATGAACACGGTTTCCCCGGTCTGCAACGCCCGGCGGAGCTCGGGATAGCGCTCCAGGTCCACCACGTAATTCCGGATGGTAGGATCTTCGTAGCTGGCCACCAGCCGTACGCTCTTGCCGTCTCGCTCCGCGAGAAAGATGGAGCACCGGTCCAGGCCGAAGGTCTCGCCCAGCCGCAGGGTGACCGACCGGACGATGTCCGCGAAGTGAAGGCTTCCGCCGATCTCTTGCAAGATCTCGATCACCGCCAGCAGGTGCTTGCGCTCCTGCTCCAGTGCGTTGAGGCGGGCTTGTAGCCGTTCGACTTCGTCGATCCCGAGTGCAGCCGTGGTCATGGTGTGTCCAAGGTAATGGGTGCGCCGGACGGCCGCCGTCGGAGACCGCCCAAGCCGGATCCGCCCTAGCTGATTATAAGGCTCCGGGCGCCGCGCGAAAGCGGTGAAGGAAGCTGCGCGGCCGGCTGTCAAAAGTCTGTGCTGTCATGATGGTTGACGCCTCCTTCGGGTTCAGTAGGTTGCAGGCAGGGAATCGGTTATCCGGAGCGGAGGTACCGCATGGCGGGCGACGAGCAGGAAAACCAGGAGACATCCGAGGAGCAGAGTGCGCCGGGGTTCGCGGCCGGTCTCGTGTTTGGCGCAATTCTCGGCGCCGGCATCGCGCTCCTCTTTGCCCCCGACCGGGGCGATCGTACCAGGCAGCGGCTCACCCGTCGGCTGCAGCAGTTGCGGGAGAATGCGGGGAAGGGGCTCGATCAGGCGGGCGGCAAAACCAAGCGCGAGCTGCTTCGCCGGCGGCGGCAGATCGAGGCTCAGCTGGATCGCGTGGCGGAACGAGCCAAGGACGTCCTCTAGGGCTGAGCGCGCGCCGGACGATCACGGGCGTTTGTTGGCGATTTTTGCCTCCAGGGTCGTGGCCTCGCGCTGGTATATCGAGTCCATGATCTCTCGCCTGGGTCCCGCTCTCACTCGGGCCAGCTCCCGGCGGGCATCGGGGTAGCGCTTCCGGTCGACATAGACCTGGGCCAGCTCCAGCCGGTGATACAGCCGCCCCGGGTCCAGCTCGACCGCCCGCTCCAGGTTGGCGATGGCTTCCTCCCACGATGCCTGCTTGAAGATGCCGGCTCCGAGGAAGCTCTTGGCGAAGAAGCGGCTGAACCCGGATAGCCGCATGATCTCCGCGTTCCACCGGCCGAGAATGTGATACGCGCCGTCGTGCCTCGGATTGAGCGCGATGGTCCGGAGCGCCTCGTCCCGAATGATCGTGGCGCGCCGGATTCGTGCCTTCTTCCCCATGGTGAGTGAGGCCTGTCCGATGGCGGCGGCAAGGGCAAAGTGACCGTCGGCTCCCATCGAGTCGGCCGCCACCGCTCGCCGGGCAAGGCGCTCGGCTCTGGCGTAGAGCGAGTCCCGTTCGGAGCTTTTGACGCTGTCGGGGATCTGCTCGCCCAGGTCGATGAGGGCGATGGCGGCGCGCCAATTCGCCTCGTAGCTCAGAGAGTCGAGGTCGATGGCTGCCTCGAAATGAGCCAGGCCGGTAGCCAGGTCGTGGGACTGGGTCGCGTGGGTTCCCATCAACACGTGATCGGCGGCGGACTGCGCGGCAAGCGGAGCAGCGCGCGCTGCGATCCAGAGGAGACCCCAGCAACCGAGGAACCGTGTGAGCACACCCGAATGGTGATCCCCTCTCTGATCCAGCACAAGCGCGACGGCCACGCTCTTGCCCCCGACGAATGGGCCGGCCTCATCGCGGAATACACGGCCGGACGGGTGCCGGACTACCAGATGTCGGCCCTCCTGATGGCGGTGCTGTTTCGGGGGCTCACCCCGGAGGAACTGGCCGCCCTCACCGACGCGATGATCGCCAGCGGGGACCGGCTGCGCTTCGACGGCTTCCCCCTTCCCCGAGTGGACAAGCACTCGACCGGCGGGGTAGGAGACAAGGTTTCACTGCTGCTGGCTCCGATGGTAGCGAGCTGCGGCATTGCGGTTCCCATGATGTCCGGTCGGGGCTTGGGTCACACCGGTGGTACCCTGGACAAGCTCGAGGCCATTCCCGGCTTTCGGACCGGCCTCACGCTGGAGCAGGCCAAGGCTCAGGTGGAGCTCATCGGCTGCGCCATGCTGGGCCAGACCCCCGAAATAGCGCCCGCGGACAAGCGGCTCTATGCCTTGCGAGACGTCACCGGAACGGTCGAGAGCATCCCGCTCATCGCCGCGAGCATCATGTCCAAGAAGCTGGCGGAGGGGCTCAACGGGTTGGTGCTCGACGTCAAGACCGGCAGCGGCGCCTTCATGCCCCAGACCGAGCGGGCGGCCGAGCTGGCCAGGACCATGATCGGTCTGGGCGAGGCGCGGGGTTGCCCGACCGTGGCACTGCTCACCGCGATGGACCGGCCGTTGGGCCGAGCCTGCGGCCACTCGCTGGAGGTGGAGGAATCCATCGCGGGGTTGCGGGGCAACGGCCCGGATGATCTCATGGAGGTGACCTACGCCCTGGGGGTGGAGATGCTGGTCCTGGTGGGCGCCGCCCCGAATCGCAGCGACGCGTTGCGACGGCTGAAGGAATCGGTCACGTCCGGCCGGGCGGTGGAAACCTTCGCCCGGATCATCGAGGCCCAGGGAGGCAATCCCGCAGTCATCGAGGATCCAGGGTTGTTGCCCCAGGCAGGAGCGGTCGAAGTGTTTCGGTCGCCCCGGTCCGGGGTGGTGAGCCGGATCGAGCCCCGCCGGCTGGGCCGGGGAATCCTGGAGCTGGGTGGTGGGCGGCGGACCATTGAGGATCAGATCGACCATTCGGTGGGATTCGTACTCACGGTCAAGCCGGGCGATCCGGTGCGTGGCGGAGAGCCGATTGCATCGGTCTTCGCTCGCGACGAGAGCGGGATCGCGCTCGGCCTTGCGGCGCTATCCGACGCGATCGTGATCGGCGACGAGGGACGGCGCACCCCGCTGGTCTCTCATCGGATCACCGCCGGCGGAGTCGAGTCGCTCGCCTGAGGCGCGACGGCATGCCGCTGATCGGTGGTCTGACCGAGGGATTGTTGGTCGCCATGGCCCTGGTGGCAGCGGTGATCGTGTGGCTGGTTCGGGGCCGCCGGCAGTATCCCGGGCCGCGACTGGTCGGTGAGGATGACGCCATCGATCGGGAAGAGTTGGAAGAGGCAGAACGCGAAGTGCGAGACCTGGATCTCGACCGGCGCCCCGAGGATGAGGTGCCGGGGGATGACTGGGGTCCGGGAGCCGCGAGGCCGAAACCGCCGGTAAGACTTTAGCCTATCATTGAGCATGAGCGTCGATCGAACGGTAGGTCAGGGGGAAGTCACCCAGCTGTTGCGCGCGGCGGTCGCGGGCGATTCCAACGCGCTCGATCGGCTGGTGCCGCTGGTATATGACGAGCTCCTGAAGCTGGCTCACCGCCAGCTGGCGCGGGAGCACGGCGCTCAAACGCTGCAGACCACGGCCCTGGTGCACGAGGCCTACCTCAAGCTGCTTGGGGGTGGTTGGATGGGCGCCACCGACCGGCCGCACTTCCTGGCGATCGCCGCGCGCGCCATGCGCCAGGTGCTGGTGGATTGTGCCCGACGTCGCAAGGCGGACAAACGCGGCGGCGGGATCGCGGATGCCACCCTCTCCGACGGTGACCAGGCGGTCGAGTTTCCCGCCGACGACCTGCTGTCACTCGACCGGGCGCTGGAGCAGTTGGATCCCCGCCAGCGACAGATCGTGGAATGCCGGTTCTTCGGCGGCATGGAGGAGAAAGACATCGCCGCCGTGCTGGGCATCTCGGAGCGAACGGTGCGGCGCGATTGGGTGAAGGCTCGCGCCTGGCTCTACCGTTCACTCAACTCGTCCCAGGGGTCTGCACTTCGATCACAGCCGTAGCTTACGGTTCACTTACTGGAGGCTGCCATGCCTCGCTGGCGACCTGATCCCACGTTCTATCCATCCCCCAAGCATGCCATGGAGGCACCGCCGGAGACCCTGGCCTACGTCGTCACGCTGGATCCGACCCACCAGCGTCCCGACGCTCTTGGGGTGGTCGACGTGCGGCCGGGCTCGAAGGCTTACGGCAAGTTGATCGCCTCCGTCGAGATGCCGAACCCGGGTGACGAGCTGCATCACTTCGGGTGGAACGCGTGTAGCTCGTGCCTTTGTCCCTACGCACCCCATCCGCATGTGGAGCGGCGGTACCTCATCGTCCCCGGGCTCAACTCCTCCCGGATCCACATTCTGGACACCAAGCCGGATCCCGCGCGGCCCAGCATCGTAAAAGTGATCGAACCCGAGACGGTGGCGAAGCGGGCGGGCTATTCGGGTATTCACACCACCCACTGCGGCACCGACGGTATCTACCTCAGCGCTCTGGGCGCGCCCGACGGGGGCCCTCCCGGAGGAATCTTCCTGCTGGACCACGAGACCTTTGACGTGATCGGTCCGTGGGAGCAGGAGCGGGGCCCTCAAGAGCTGGCTTACGACTTCTGGTGGCACCTGGGTCACGACACGATGATCACCAGTGAGTGGGGCACACCCAACATGATCCGGGACGGTTTGAATCCGGAGCTGCTGCTGGGTGCCAAATACGGCCATCAGCTCCACGTGTGGGACCTGCGCGGCCGCCGCCACCTCAAGACACTGGACCTCGGGTCCACCCAGCAGATTGCGCTGGAGCTGCGTCCGGCCCACGATCCGGCCAAGGCCTACGGGTTTGCCGGCGTCGTGGTGTCGCTGGAGAATCTCTCCTCGTCGATTTGGCTATGGTATCTCGATCGCAAGAACGGCAACGGCACCGGCGAGTGGAAGACCCGGAAGGTGATCGAGATCCCGGCTGAACCGGCCGATCCGGCTGACTTGCCTCCTCTGCTGCAAGGATTCAAGGCGGTCCCGCCACTGGTGAGCGACATCAACCTCTCCCTGGACGACCGGTTGCTCTACGTCTCGTGCTGGGGGACCGGCGAGCTCCGTCAGTACGACGTGGCCGATCCTTTCAACCCCCGGCTGTTGGCCTCGGTGCGAATCGGCGGCATTGTGGGTCGGGCCGAGCATCAAGCGCGGCCGGGCGAGCGGCTGAATGGCGGGCCCCAGATGGTGGAGCTGAGCCGCGATGGGCGCCGGGTGTATTTCACCAACGGGCTGTACTCCTCCTGGGACGACCAGTTCTACCCTGATGGGCTCCGGAGCTGGATGGTGAAACTCGACGTGGGGGCCAATGGCGGGATGACCTGGGATCCGAAGTTCTTCCTGGAGTTCGAGCCCGGGACTCGGGCGCACCAGATTCGCCTCCAGGGCGGCGATGCCTCCTCGGATTCGTTCTGCTTCTCATGAGCGAGGGACCGGTCTGGACCTGGGCTGCCGTATTGCTCCTTGGCTTGTGGCACGGCCTCAATCCGGGGATGGGGTGGCTCTTTGCGGTCGCTCTGGGGATCCAGGAGCAGCGGGCGAATGCGGTGTGGCGCTCACTGCCACCGCTGGCGCTGGGGCACGCGCTCGCGGTCGGGGCGGCGTTGCTTGGTGCCATGGTGCTGGGGCAACTGGTTCCGTTGACCCAGTTGCGCTGGCTGGTGGCGGCGATGTTGGTCGGCTTCGGAGCTTGGCGGCTGGCCCGCGGGCGGCATCCGCGATGGGTGGGCATGCGGGTGGGCCCTGGCGATCTTGTCGCCTGGTCGCTGCTGATGGCTTCGAGCCATGGAGCCGGGCTCATGGTGGTGCCTTTCAGCCTCGGCGTTGGGGCAGACCAGGGCGCGGGCGATCTTCACCCCACCCATGCGTCTTATCTGTCTGGCCTCGAGTTGATGGGCGAGACGGGTCTGGTGGTGAGCCTGGTCCACACCCTGGGCTATCTCCTGGCGACTGGCGCGGTCGGGCTGCTGGTCTATCGAACACTCGGCTTGCGGCTGTTAGGCAGGCTTTGGGTGAACCTGGATCTGGTTTGGGGCGTGGTGCTCATCGCCACGGGGCTCATCACCCCGCTGCTTTAAACAGCCCGTTGGCTTCGGGAAACGGCATCCCACCGCGCAACGCTTCGTAGGTCCCCTGATCGAGTATCTCGGTTGCGGCGTGCCGGATGTGGGCCATCACCGACTGTGCGATTCTCGGGCCCAGACTCGCCCGCGCCACACCGAGGTCACGAAGCTCGGCAATGTTCGGCGCTCCCGGCTCGGCTAGGACATTGAGAGGCGCCGGGATCGCGTCCGGCGAGGCGGCTGATCGTGGAGGCATCGCTCACGCCGAGCACAAAAATGCCGTCGGCGCCTGCTGCAATGTAGGCCCGGGCGCGACCTACCGTGTCGTCGAATCGCTCGCTCTCCACGCCGATCTTGCCGGTAGTAGACGTCGACCCGAGCGTTGATGAACAGGCGCACGCCTTCGGCATCGGCGGCTGCCCGTGCGGCGGCCAATCGCTCGGCGTGTTGCCCCACCTCCGCTATGCCCTGGGTTCCTGGCCCCAGCCCGTCTTCGAGATTGATGCCCACCGCCCCGGCGTCGATCACTCGACGCGCCGTCTCCGCGGCGTCGTCCGGAGTACCTCGACCATAGCCTCGCTCGGCGTCCACCGTGACCGGGAACCCGAACCGACGCTACGATCCGGCGCGCCGCCTCGATCATCGAGTCCCGGGTGAGACCGTGCCCATCCGGCCGTCCCAGTGCCCAAGACAGACCTGCGCTCGTGGTCGCAATGGCGCGTGCGCCTGCCATCTCGATCAGGCGAGCACTCATGGCGTCCCAGGCGTTGGGAAGGACGAGAATGTTGCCGGCGTCTCGCTGGTGCAGCCGATGGAAGCTGTTTGCCTGGTCCTGTTGGCTCATGGGGTGTGCCTGGTCCAGAGATGCATGGCGGCATACGCACGCCACGGCCGCCAGGTTTCGGCGGCGAGACGTAGCCGCGCGGGCGATATACCACCCATGGCCCTGCGCAGTCCGATGTCGCCCTCGGGAAACGCGTCCCGCCAGTGCAGGGCCCGCATGGCCACGTACGAGGCCGTCCAGGCGCCAATGCCGGGCAAGGCCGCCAGCTTTCGCTCGAACTCGACGGGATCAGGGCTCGGGATTTCGCCCGAGAGTTCGGGCAGCTCACCCGAGGCCACGACACGCGCCAGCGAAACGATGCACTCCGCCCGGCGGCGCGGCAATCCGATTCCACCGATAGACTCCAAGCTCGCCTCCGCCAGCCGCTCGGGTGTTACGGGCAAACGGGTGAGTGCCGCTGGCCCATCCGTCAATGGCTCACCTAGGAGTCTCGCGAGGCGACCGGCGAGGGTGCTCGCTCCTGCTACGGTCACTTGTTGGCCCAGCACCGCGCGGAGGGCAAGCTCGAAGCCGTCCACCGCGCCCGGCAACCTCAATCCCGGCCGTCGCGCGACGAGCGGCGCAAGCCTGCCATCTCTCGACAAATGCTCGCTGACTATCTGCAGGTTGGCGTCCAGGTCGAACAGCCGGCGCAGGCGCGGCAGCAGCGAATCTCGAACCGGAGCGAGTTGGGCGGACAGCTCGGCCCGAAGCGCGCCGCTCACCCAACCGACTACGAGATAGCCCTCGCGACCGTGGAGCCGAACAGTTCGCCAGTAACGCCCGCCGGTGACGGCTTCGACTCCAGGGATTGCCCGCCGGGCCAGATAGCCGAGGAGAGCATCCCAGTCGAACGGCTCGCGATGCGAGAGATCTATGCGATACACTGCGCTCGGATGAAAAGACGAGGCGGGCGCCGTGGCGGCGCCCGCCTCGTTCATTGTCGGGTCCGACATCCGGAGTTCTAGACGTCCAGATTGCTCACGTACTTGGCGTTCCGCTCGATGAACTGCCGCCGCGGCTCCACCTCGTCTCCCATCAACTCGTCGAACAGCTTCGAGGCCTCGACCGCATCCTCCATGGTGACCCGGAGGATGGTCCGGGTGGCCGGATCCATCGTGGTCTTCCACAACTGGTCCGGGTTCATCTCGCCCAGGCCCTTGTACCGCTGGATGTTGATGTTGCCCTTGCCGTCGCCGCCCTGCAGCCTCTTGGTATACTCGTCCCGCTCGGCCTCGGCGTAGGCCCAGAACTCTTCCTTGCCCTTGGCGACGCGGTAGAGGGGTGGCTGGGCGATGTAGACGTAGCCGGCGTCGATCAGCTCCTGCATTTGCCGGAAGAAGAAGGTGAGCAGCAGGGTCCGGATGTGAGCGCCGTCCACGTCGGCATCGGTCATCAGGATGATCTTGTGATAACGGGCGTCCTCCAGCTTGAAGTCCTCCCGGACGCCGGTCCCGATCGCCGTGATCATGGCGCGGATCTCCTCGTTACTCAGGATCTTGTCGATCCGGGCCTTCTCCACGTTGAGAATCTTGCCCCGGAGCGGGAGAATCGCCTGGAAGGAGCGGTCGCGCCCCTGCTTGGCGCTGCCGCCCGCGGAATCGCCCTCCACCAGGTAGATCTCCGAGTGGGCCGGGTCGTCGATCGAGCAGTCGGCCAGCTTGCCCGGAAGCACCGCGTTTTCCAAGCCCGACTTCTTGCGGACCAGGTCGCGGGCCTTGCGGGCAGCCTCCCTGGCGCGTGCCGCGCTCACCGCCTTCTCG
This sequence comes from uncultured Gemmatimonadales bacterium, assembly GCA_963812755.1. GTDB lineage: Bacteria > Gemmatimonadota > Gemmatimonadetes > Gemmatimonadales > GWC2-71-9 > CAVVWJ01. The sequence goes on from CAWEWK010000011.1 coordinate 21,998, forward strand.
ATGATGTTCCGCGCGACCGGCGGGTGCTCCTCTAGGTAACTCCCCAGGTGCTCGTTGACCACCGCCTTGACGATCCCTTCCACCTCGGAGTTGCCCAGCTTGGTCTTGGTCTGTCCCTCGAACTGCGGCTCCCGCACCTTGACGTGGAGTACGCAGGTGAGCCCTTCGCGAACGTCCTCGCCGGAAAGGGTGAATCCCTCCTTCTTGAGGAACTCCCGCCGCTTGGCGACGTCGTTGATGGTCCGGGTCAGCGCCGACTTGAGCCCGGTAAGGTGGGTACCGCCCTCGTGGGTGTTGATGTTGTTCACGAAGGTAAAGGTGTTTTCGTTGTACCCGTCCTCGTACTGTAAGGCAAGATCCACCTCCACGTCGTCCTTCGCTGCGCTGAACGAGATCGGCTTGGCGTGGAGCGGCTTTTTGTTCCGGTTGAGCCACTCGACGAACTGGATCAGGCCGCCCTTGGCGAAGAACGTCTCCGTCTTGGCCGGCTGTTCCCGCTCGTCCTTGATCGCGATGGTCACGCCTTTGTTGAGAAAGGAGAGCTGGCGCAGACGGTCAGCCAAGGTGGAATAGTGAAACTCCAGGACGGTGAAGATCTCGGGGTCCGGCTTGAAGCGGACCGTGGTACCGGTACCCCGCGCCTTCCCCAGGACCTCCAGCTTGCGCACCGTCTTGCCCCGCACGAAGCCCATCCGATAGCGGCTCCCGTCGCGATCGACGACCACCTCGAGCCGCTCGGAGAGTGCGTTGACCACCGAGACACCCACCCCGTGGAGCCCGCCGGACACCTTGTAGGTGTTCTTGTCGAACTTGCCGCCCGCGTGCAGCATGGTCAGCGCCACCTCGACCGCCGGCTTCTTCTCCGTGGGGTGCACGTCCACCGGGATACCGCGCCCGTTGTCCGACACCGTGATGGAGTTGTCGGCGTGGATGGTGACGCTGATCTCGTCGCAGTGTCCCGCCAGCGCCTCGTCGATCGAGTTGTCGACCACCTCGTACACCAGGTGATGCAGGCCGTTTTCGCTGGTCGACCCGATGTACATCCCGGGACGCTTGCGCACTGCCTCCAGGCCCTTGAGCACCTGGATCGCTTCGGCTTTGTACTCCGGCTGGCCCACTAGCAGGGCGGCTTCGTTCTTGGCCATAGTCTCCTTCGTTCAGGGCCGGGGCCGGTCCAGGGGACCGGGCACCCAGCGGATTTCCTTCACCCGCCCCGAGCGGCCGGCATTGAGCCGGGCCAGGATTCGGGGGGTCATCATGCTCAGCTCGTTGGCCCAGGCCGCGGTAGCGACCCGGACCCGGAGGATCCCGTCAGGGGTGACCGACTCCGGTGCGGTGACCGCGGCGATCTGCGGTCCCACCAGCTCTCCCCATGCCTCGATGATCCCCGCTTGCTGGAGGCGCTTGGCAAAGCCCGAGGTCTTCAGGTACGATGCCAGGGCTTCGGCGAGAGTGCTGGGGCGAGAGTCGGTCATGATTCCCGAGTGGCCAGGCACTAGGCCCTCGTCACTCGCCCCTTCCGGATCTCCCACACCGGAAGCCCGATCTCCTCCGGCAACTCGTCCTGCCGCGGCGCGGTGAGGAACACCTGCCGGTCTGCCGAGCCGATCAGCCGAGCCGCCAGCCGGCGTTGCCGTTCGCGATCGAGCTCGGCGAAGACGTCGTCCAGGAGGAGGGTCGGCTCGGTGCCGCGCGCCTCTCGCAGGGTCTCGATCTCCATCAGCTTGAGCGTGATCGCCGCACAGCGCTGCTGCCCGGTGGAGCCGTAGTCCCGGAGCGCCCTGCCGCCGATGTCCAATACCAGATCGTCTCGATGAGGACCGACGGTGGTCATGCGCCGGGCACCGTCCTGCGCCCGCGCGGCCTCTAGTGCTCCGGGCCAGGCGGACGCGGTCGCCAATCCATCGGTGCTGCGGTATGCGATCGTCGCCGCCCCGCTTTCACCCAGGCCCTGAAACTCCGCGGCGAACCGCTCACTGATGCCGGCGACCCACCGCTCCCGGCCAGCCACGATCTCCGCTCCCGCGGTGCCGAGCGGGCCGTCGAAGGCCGCCGCGAGCTCCATCCGGCCCTGACGCAGAGCGCTATTGCGCTGGGCCAGCGCGGCCCGGTACCGGGTCAGCGTCTTCAGATAGCGCCGGTCGGCCAGCGACAGCACCCGATCGAGGTACTGGCGACGCACCGCGGCCGGCCCCGAGGCCAATCCCACGTCCGCCGGAACGAACGCTACCGCGAGGCAGCCACCCACGGCGTCGGTGAGACGTCGGGTCTCTTCTCCATTCACCGAAATCCGTTTCCGCCGCGAGCCGCTGTGGTAGGTGGCGCACACCGCCTCGATCGCGCCGCCAGCGTAGGTTGCTTCGAGGTGGAATCCGGGTCCGCCGAACCGGGCAACCTCCTGGTCCACCGCCCCCCGGAGCGACCGGAACAGCACCGGGTAGTACACCGCCTCGAGAAGGTTGGTCTTGCCTTGCGCGTTGGCGCCGAGGAGCGCTACGCCTTGGGGAGGCGGCTCGCACTCCAGGTCCGCGAGATTGCGGAAGCCACGAGCGACCAGATGGCGGAGCCGCACTACTCGATGGAGAGTCGCCGGCTCACCGGTCCGCCCGGGTGCCCTTCGATATCGACCCCGAAGATCTCGACGGTGACGGTCGCATTGCTGAGCCCGATGGTCGAGATGGGCAAGCCGAAGGTCACGGTGTCGTCCCCGCCTGCCGCGAACGGGAGAAAACTTTGGTTGCTTCCCTGGAGCAGGAAGTACACCGTATCCACTCCGCTGGCGTCGACCGTACGGCCGGTCAGGACCACCAGGTCGCCTTCGGTGATCACCGAATCCCCTGCGGGATGGTCGATGGTCGTCACCGGTCCGACCTCATCGCCCGGGTCAGTGCTGGGGAAGGTCAGGCGCTCACGTTCGTCGCACGCGGCGATCAGCAGTGCGACTCCGACCCAGCAAATGACCCGGGGGAACATCAGGGAAAAATAGTCGGGTGGGGCAGGTAAATGCAGGCCGAGAGGGCTATCAGCTATCAGCTATCGGCTATCGGCTCAAAGCCTTGGCTGAAGGGTCGAAGCTGATAGCGGATAGCTGATAGCCGATAGCTCACTGCCCCTTGAACTCCGGCTTCCGCTTCTCGAGAAACGCCTTGGTTCCTTCCCGCATGTCCGCCGTGCCGCTCAGCAGCCCGAACAGGTTGGCCTCGAGCAGCAGGGCATCGTCGATCCTCAAATCGAGCCCCGCATCGACCGCCTCGAGACAAGCGCGCAGGGCAAGGGGACCGTTCTCCAGGATGGCTCGCACCAGTTGCTCGGATTCCGTCAGCAGCCGGTCGGCCGGAACCACCCGGTTCACCAGGCCGATTCGGTACGCTTCCTGGGCGTCGATCATCGCCCCGGTCAGTAGGAGCTCGAGGGCCCGCCCCTTGCCGACCAGCCGGGCGAGGCGTACGGTGCCGCCGTACCCGGGAGCGATTCCCAGCTTGACCTCCGGCTGCCCGAACTTGGCCTGCTCGCTCGCCACCCGGAGGTGACAGGCCATGGCGAGCTCGCACCCGCCACCCAGCGCGAAGCCATTCACGGCCGCGATCACCGGCTTGCCACAGCGCTCCAGCCGCCGGAATACCGCCTGCCCGGCCAGCGAACGCGCCTTACCTTCGATCGCACCTTGACCCGCGATCTCACCGATGTCGGCGCCGGCAGCGAATGCCTTGGGCCCCGCGCCGGTCAGGATCACAGCCCGAACACCGGGATCGCCTTCGATGTGGGCGGTTGCCTCGCCCAACTCCGCGATCACGGCACCGTTCAGGGCATTGAGCTTGTCGGGGCGATTGATGGTGACCCGGGCGATCCCGTTGGCCACGTCGTACAGCAGAGTGGTGAAGGCCATGGCCACAAGAATAATCGTTCACCTTGCCCGCCGTGAGGATATCTTATCGCCATGTCGATTCCCACACCGATCGCCTGGACGTCCGGTAACGGCATTCGCCTTCTGGACCAGACGCTCCTCCCCCAGGAGGAGCGCTATCTGGAGCTACGCGACGTTCCGGCCATTGCCGAGGCGATCCGCTCGCTGCGGGTGCGGGGGGCGCCGTTGATCGGGATCGCGGCGGCGATGGGCGTGGCGGTTGCAGCGGGGCAGCACGGCGGTGGGGCAGGGCACAGTGTGCTTCGGAGAGTTCGCGAGGCGGTTGCTCTGCTGGCGGCCACCCGGCCGACCGCGGTGAACCTGCACTGGGCTTTACGGCGAATGGAGCGGCGGGCGGAACGGGCTTTGGCGGCTGGTGAGGATGTGGCCAGCGCGATGCGGGCCGAGGCCGACGCGATCTGGGACGAAGACCGCGCGATGTGCGCCCGCATCGGCGCGCTTGGCGCCGAGCTGATCGGTGATGCTTCGGCGCTGGTGCTCACCCATTGCAATGCCGGTGCGCTCGCGACTGGAGGGATAGGCACCGCGCTCGCCCCGATCTATACCCTGCATGCCGCGGGGCGACCGGTTCGGGTGATCGTGGATGAGACCCGGCCCCTACTGCAGGGCAGCCGCCTGACGGCGTGGGAGCTGGGACGAGCCGGAGTTCCCTACACCCTGATCGCAGATGGGATGGCGGCCAGCCGCCTGCGGCAGGGCGATGTCACGGCAGTACTGGTCGGGGCCGATCGCATCGCCGCCAACGGCGATGTGGCCAACAAAATTGGCACCTACGGCCTGGCCCTCGCCGCGCGGGCCCACAGCGTTCCCTTCTACGTCGCCGCACCGACTTCGACCATCGATCCCGCGACCCCGGACGGGGTTCACATCCCGATCGAAGAGCGCAGCGCCGAGGAAGTGGCGAGTTGGCGCGGACTCGCAGCGGCCCCGGCCGGGGCCGCAGTCTGGAATCCCGCCTTCGACGTGACTCCCGCCGACCTCATCACTGCGATCGTAACCGACCGCGGTGTGGTTCCTCCCCACGAGGTCGGCCGGGTGATCGACTGAATGCCCTCGATCCTCGCTCTGGACCAGGGCACCACCGGCTCCACCGCGCTGGTGGTTCACCAGGACGGAAGCGTGCTCGGCCGCGGCTACCGGGAGTTCACCCAGCACTTCCCTCAACCCGGTTGGGTGGAGCACGACGCCGACGAGATCTTCCGGGTCTCGGTAGCGGCGATGGCCGAGGCACTACGGGAGGCGGGAGAGCGGCCGGCCGGACTCGGCATCACCAACCAGCGCGAGACCGTGGTGCTCTGGGATCGCCGGACCCTTGCCCCGGTGGCCCGCGCGATCGTCTGGCAGGACCGGCGCACCACCCCGCGCTGCCTCGAACTGCGCCGGAACGGCAAGGAAGGCTTGCTTCGGGAACGCACCGGACTGGTCGCCGATCCCTACTTCTCGGCAACTAAGCTGGAGTGGCTGCTCCGCGATCCCGATCTCCGCCGCCGAGCCGGGCGAGGTGAGCTTGCCGCCGGTACGGTGGAGAGTTGGCTGGTGGCGCGGCTCAGCGGGGGACGGGCCCACGTGAGCGATCACACCAACGCGTCTCGAACCCTGCTCTACAATCTGCACACTCGCGGCTGGGACCCGGATCTGCTCCAACTGTTCGGCGTGCCGGTCGAGGTTCTGCCGGCGATCGTCCCCTCTGCCGGGATCATCGCCGAGACCGACTCGGAGCTGCTGGGATATGCCGTGCCGATCGCCGGACTGGCCGGTGACCAGCAGGCGGCACTCTTCGGGCAGGGTTGCTGCCGGGTCGGCCTGGCCAAGAACACCTATGGCACCGGTGCGTTTCTGCTGGTGTATCGGGGAGACCAGCTGCCCCGCCCTGGCAAAGGCGTTCTGGCCACGGCCGCCTGTGGTCCCCGAGGCGAACCGGCGTATGCGCTGGAGGGTAGCGTATTCATCGCGGGCGCCGCGGTGCAGTGGCTCCGGGACGGTCTCGGGCTCATCAGCCAGGCGAGCGAGACCGAGGCGCTAGCTCGGAGCGTCGCCGATACCGGCGGGGTGTATTTCGTGCCCGCGTTTGTCGGATTGGGAACTCCGCACTGGGAGCCCGATGCTCGGGGGACCATCACCGGCATTACCCGGGGCACCGGTCGAGCCCATCTGGCCCGCGCCGCATTGGAGGCGATTGGGTTCAGCAGCGCGGACCTCTTGACCGCAATGGCCGGCCCCGAGGGACTCGAGATTTCCGCCCTGCGGGTCGACGGCGGCGCCGCGGCCAATGATTGGTTGATGCAGTTCCAGTCCGACGTGTTGGGTATCCCGGTGGAGCGCCCGGACATGATCGAGACCACGGCGTTGGGCGCTGCGGGACTGGCCGGTCTGGCGATGGGTGTGTGGGAGAGCACCGAGCAGTTCCTGTCCGGGCGGCGGTTCCACCGGTTCGAGCCCGCTCTGGGCGCGGCGGAGCGGCGCCGGCTCCGCGCCGAGTGGCAGCGGGCGGTGGATGCTGCCCTGGGTTGGGCTCGGTCAGGCCGTGGCGGGACTTGAATCTGGACCCAGGGAGAAGGAACTTTCGCTGCCAGGTGGTCCTCTTCCGGAGTCGACATGAAGGCTGGTCACAAGTTCCTGCTGGGCGCTGGGGTGATCGTCGGCAGCGTGGGGCTGCTCATCGCCGAAGGCGTCAAGCAGACCGGGGTCTACTTTCTGACGCCCACGGAGCTGGCCGCCAAGACCGCCGCCGATTCGACCTTCGTCGAAAACGTGGGCTTCAAGGTGGGCGCCAAAGTGGTCCCCGGCTCGGTCCGGCGCGATGCCGCCACCCGCACGATCGCCTTCCAAGTCTCGGATGGGGTGAAGAGCTATCCTGTCACCTACCGCGGCCTGGTGCCGGACACTTTCACCGATGCCGACGACATCGAGGTAATTGTGGAAGGAAGACTGGGCCACGACGGAGTCATCCGCGCCACCGACGTCCTCGCCAAGTGCGGTTCCCGCTATGAGGCAGTCCCCAAGGCCTGAGATCTCGTCATGACATTGTTGGGACAGTTCGCGCTGTGGGCCGCCTTTCTCCTCGGCCTCTGGTGCGTGGCGGTTGCGTTCTCCGGACGCTGGCGAGACCGGCCCGAGCTGGCCGCCACAGTGATTCGGGCGGTCTACGCCGTCTTCGCCTGCCTGGTGGTCGCTTCGCTGGCGCTGTGGAAGGGACTGATCAGCCACGACTTCAACATCGAGTACGTGGCCGGGTACACCAGCCGGAACCTGCCTTCCTATTACATCGTCTCGGCCTTCTGGGCCGGGCAGAAGGGGTCGTTGCTCTTCTGGGCCGTGGTGCTGTCGCTCTTCGCCAGCATCGCCCAGGTCCTCAGCCCGAGGCGCTACGCCCATCTGATGCCGTACGTGGCGGGCGTCACCTCCGCGGTCACAGTGTTCTTCGTCAGCGTGATGCTCTTTGGATCGAGCCCGTTCGAACGTTTGGCATTCACCCCGGCGGATGGCAGGGGGCTCAATCCCCAGCTCCAGAACGTCGGGATGGTGATCCATCCTCCCATGCTCTACCTGGGTTACATCAGCATCACCATTCCGTTCGCCTTTGCGGTCGCCGCGTTGCTGTCGGGACGGCTGGACACCGGCTGGATCCACGCCATCCGCAAGTGGACCCTGGTGAGCTGGCTATTCCTGTCCATCGGGATCACCCTCGGGATGTGGTGGGCCTACGTCGAGCTGGGCTGGGGCGGGTACTGGGCCTGGGACCCGGTGGAGAACGCAAGCCTGCTGCCCTGGCTCACCATGACCGCGTTTCTCCACTCGGTCATGATTCAGGAAAAACGGGGCATGCTCAAGCGATGGAACCTGGCGCTGATCATCGGCACGTTCCTGCTGAGCATCTTCGGCACCTTCATCACCCGCTCGGGGGTCATCGCCAGCGTCCACAGCTTCACCCAGTCGAACGTGGGGTACTTCTTTCTCGCTTTCCTCGTGGTCGCCGCCATTCTGTCGTTTACCCTGCTCTACATCCGCTGGCCCCAGCTTCGGGCCGACGTGGAGCTGGAATCGATGCTGAGCCGCGAGGCGGCGTTCCTCTTCAACAACCTGCTCCTGGTAGGGATCGCATTTTCGGTGCTGTGGGGGACGCTGTTTCCGATTCTCTCGGAGCTGGTGCGGGGCAGTAAGATCACGGTGGGGCCACCGTTCTTCAATCGGGTGAACGTGCCACTGGGGCTCCTGCTGTTGGGGCTCACCGGGATCGGCCCGTTGATCGCATGGCGCAAGGCATCCCCCGCCAACCTCAAGCGGCAGTTCACCGGTCCACTGCTCTCCGGAGCCTTCACCCTGGCGGTGCTGCTGGCCGCCGGCGTCCGCGACTTCTACGCGTTGATCGCGCTGGGGCTGGCGGGGTTTGTCGCCGGGACCATTGTCCAGGAGTTCCATCGCGGAGTGCGGGCCCGCCGGCGGATGCACGGTGAGTCCACCTGGCTGGCGTTGGGCCGATTGGTAGCGCGCAACCGGAGGCGTTATGGCGGCTACCTGGTTCATGCCGGGATCTTGATCTACTTCGTCGCCTTCTCCGGCATGGCCTTTCGCCGGGAGATGGAGGCCACGCTCAAGCCGGGCGAATCAGTGGAGCTGGCCAGCCCGTTCGGCCACCGATACCGGCTCACGCACATGGGCATCTCCCAGTACGAGGCCCTGAACCGCATCGTCACGGCGGCGACCATCGAAGTCACCCGGGATGGAAAGCCCGCCGGCCTCATGACCTCCGAGAAGCGGCAGCACGTGGACAGCTTCAAGCGACCCACCTTCGAGCCCTCGACCGAGGTGGGGATCCGGAGCGGGCTTCAGGAGGATCTGTACATCGTATTCGCCGGCTCGGTGGACGGCACCGAGGAAGCGGTATATCGGTTCAACCTCAATCCTCTGGTCTGGTGGGTCTGGTTCGGCGGTTTCGTCCTGGTCTTCGGCGGGATCGTCACCATGTGGCCCGGTGGCGGGCCGATGGTCAGCGGTCCGCGCCGGGCAACGACGGGGTACGAGGTGACCTTAGTCGGGGCGGGAAACCAGTGACCTCTCGCCGGAAATTCCTTCGGGTGATGGGTGCGGCGGTGGCCTTCCCCTCCGCGCTCGTCGCAAGCGAGATGCAGGACTCTCTTGCCGGGCGGGGCCGGATGGGGACCCTGCGGGACCCGGGCGCCGCGGGCCGGCCTCGCACGCCGACGGACCCGAGAGAAAACGAAGCGGAGGTGCAGGCCATCGAGCAGCGACTGGCCTGCAACTGCGGCTGCACCCTCGATGTCTTCACCTGCCGGACCACCGATTTCTCTTGTACCTATTCGCCGGCGCTTCACCGGGAGGTGCTGGCTCTCCGGGAGAGCGGCAAGACCGCTCAGGAGATTCTCGACGCCTTCGTCGCCAAGTACGGTGAGAAGGCGTTGATGGCTCCGCGACCGCAAGGGTTCAACTGGGTTGGCTACCTGTTGCCCGGCGCGGCGATTCTGGCGGCGGGTGCCGGTCTGATCGCGGTGATTTCGCGGCGGAGGATGGCGGTCGCAGCCGGGTCGGCGCCTCCCGCAACGGGATCGACGGTTGCCTCGAACGCCACCCCTGAGGAGCTGGAGCGGCTGCGCCGGGAGCTGTCCGAGGTCGAGGATTGATGTTGCTGGTCGAGGCGGTGGCGGCGGCGCTGCTCGGGTTGGCCGGACTCTGGTTGGTGCTCCAGCCGCTGCTCCTGCCCGGTCGCGTGCCCACGAGACTGGAAGAGCCGCTCGATCCGGAGGAGACACCCAAGGGCATCGCCCTGGCCGCGCTCAAGGAGATCGAGTTCGACCGGGAGACCGGGAAGCTCTCGGAATCGGATTACCAGCTCCTCAAGACGAAGTACACCTCCGCGGCGATCGAGGCTCTCCGGTCGGAGACGGCCGGAGCGGCCGACGACGTCGAAGCCATGGTTGCCGCTCGAGTCCGAGTGCTTCGCTTTGCTGCGGGCTCGACCCTACCGGGAGCTCCGGCCTGCTCGTCGTGCGGCCCACGTCCCGAGCCGGATGCGGTGTTCTGCTCCGAGTGCGGCCGCCGGCTCGCTGCTGCCGGGAGGTGTACCAGCTGTGGGGCTGCCATCGTGCCGGGTAGCAGGTTCTGCGACGGATGCGGAACCCAGGTTGCAGCCTAGGGCTCCATCGGGTTGGTGGTTCAGAGTCGTAACCGCACGCCGGCTCCAAAGGAGAGAAACCGCAGACTGCCTGACTCGAAGTCCTCACCCACATCATCCCTGGTAATAGGACTCCCGGAGACTCCAAAGGTCAGCCGGTTTTCGAATTCGGCGGGGCCGAGTGGGAGACGGAGCGCGACTCTCGCTTGGCCGCCGATCCGCCAACGATCCTCTCCGTCTGAGGTCCAGCGATCAAACGTTGGTCCACCGGCCAGCTCGACATTTCCGGCTCCAACCCGGAGAACGCGGGCTCCCGCCGAGGGAGCGATACGGTAACGATTGAAACTGGAGGTCCGATCCTCGATCGAGACGATATCGTTGCTGCCCACCGCGTGCCCGCTGGCCCAGCCCACTTCCAACCCGGCTTCCCAAGGCCCGAAGTCCCGGGCCAGCGTGACCCGAATACCGGGGCGCCCGTTTGGGCGCAGGGTGACGCTCGTTTCGCTCGTCGCAGCGGTGTCCCGTACTCCACCGGAGAACCTGGTGACGTCGGCACCGAGTGCGATGACCCAACGGCCGCTTGGGCCTCCGACCTGGGCAGCAAGTGGGATCGGCCAAAGGAGCACGATCAGCCTCAGCGCATGAACTCGCATGATTACTCCGCCGGCGGACGCGGGGGACGAGTGCGTCCCCCGCAATCCGGGTCGATTGCTAACGCATCACGACGTTGATCCACCCGTTGGTGGCGTTGTTGGAGCCCTTGATGACCCAGTTGGCTCCGGGGTAAGCAACGCCGACGACAGCACTCTCGACGGCGTTGCCCACCATCTCGTCTTTGGTATTGATTAGCGACGCGATCGCTTTGAAGATCTTCTGGAGGGCGTTGGCCCGCTTCCAGACCTTCTGAAAGCCTCCGGAGAAGATCCCGCTGCTGTCCTTGCCGCCGGCCAGGAGCGGGTAGGCCTGTTCGACCACCGTGACCAGGTTCCGGAAGCCGGCCGGGTCCACCTTGATGATGCACGAGGTATCGTCATCCTCCACCACGAAGACCCGCATGTTCTGATTGGGGTGTGCCGACTTGTAATTGTTGATCTGGGCCTGGCTGATCAGCAGCACGTTGCCCGACCAATCGTTCCCATCCTGGTTGTACCTGTAGTACCCGGAGGCCTGCTCCCCCGCGCAGGAGTAGCTGGTGAGCGAATCCGACGCTCCGGCTTGGCCCAACAGGTGGGTCTCAAACTCTGGGCTGCCCTTCAACCAACCTTCAAAATCGTCCACGATATGGGCATAGGTCATGTATAGCCCGGTTGGAGGAGTGGGAGGCGGCGGCGGTGGAGGAGGCGGAGGGGGCGGATCGGTCTTGAGCTCGGCGATGCCCGCCCCGGTGCCGAAATCGGTTTCCACCGGGACTAGAGCCAGGACTGGAGTGGCCGGAGCAGTTTCCGGATCCAGGATGAATCGCTCACCGCGAGTGTCGAAGGCGACCGGGGCCTCATGGTCTTGAGTTGCCGTGGCCACCAGAATCCGGTCGTCACCAGTCCAGGCCGCGCGGTGATCCGGGACCGGCAGGTAGAGCTCGAGCGGAATGGCGGACTTCGCGTCGGCCTCGACCTCGCTCTCCGCCTCTCGGGTCAGCCGAGCCACCTGCTTCAGCACCTTTCGATCGGCGGCCGTGAGGTAGTGCTGGAAGTGCACCTTGTGCTCCCGCACCCGCGAGCCGTCCAGTGCGGCTTTGACTCCGCTCCGGAACTGCGGATTGGCGAGGGACAGCGCGAGCCGGCGAGCCATTCGCTCGCGGCCGCCTCGGCCGGGATCGGAGGGGTGAATGGCCTGGGCCAGGCCGGGCCGGTCGGCGACCTGGTCCGGTGCAGGGTCGGGACTGGTGCGATCGCTGCACCCACTCAGAGCGGCCAGCATTACGAACGCGACAGTGCGAGTTGGGCGGGGGCGGGACATGGATCCTCCTTGGCTGGGTCACTCGCGCTGACGGCCGCGCAGGGATCGACGGCGAGCCCAAGGTAGGACCTGCGGGATTTTCGATAGGTACCAGGTTTATGCGGTGAGGGACGGGAAATGCGCTGCTTGGGATGACAAGGGCTAGCGCTTCGGTGCTACCGCCACGATACGGAGCGGGCCGCCGCTACCGCCCCGGATCTTCATCGGGAGCGCGATCACCAAGCTGCCGGTGGCCGGCAGTGAATCGAGGTGGGCAACATTTTCGAAGGCGGGAATGTTCTGGGCGAACAACGTCCGATGAGTCGGGTAGCTGGTCGACTGCCCGAAATCGATACTGGGTGTGTCGATACCGACCGCTTTGATCTTCCGACCCGCCAGCCACACCGCCGCGGCTGAATCGATGCCGGGAAAGTGCAACTGGGCCACGCCCTCGGGCCCGGTCTTCGCGGTACCGAGATAGCGCTCCTTGTCGGGCCACCGGCGGTCCCAGCCGGTTCTGATGAGGACGATGACGTCCGACGTAATCCTGCCGTGGGTTTTCTCCCACCCCTCCAGCGCCGCTACATCCACCAGGTAGTCCCGATTCGCATCGGCCTGCCGTGCCACATCCACCACCACCGCCGGTGCGGCCAGCTGCTCGAGCGGAATCTGATCGGTGGAGTGCCTCCCCTCGGCGAAGTGCACCGGAGCGTCCAGATGGGTGCCCCCGTGCTCCGCCGCCGAGAAATTGTTGGCGGCGTAGTAGTAGCCGGCCGGGGTGCGTTGAGCGGAAACCACTTCCAGGGCGAACGGCTTGGCAGTTGGCCAATAGATCGTTTCGGACGAGAAGTCGTGACTCAGGTCCACCCACTTACCGGTCTGTAGGAGGTCAGGGCGTGACTCGGCGCGGCAGGCGAGCAGGAAGCCAAGCAGAAGGAAAAGGGGCCGGCGCATGCGATGACCTGTTGAGTAGAGATGGGGTCGAACATTCGCGTCGGCTGGGAGCCGGCGCAAGCGACCGCGCGGTGCTCACCCCGCGAGTGCCGCCCGGGCGGCGGCGAGGGCCCGGTCGATTCCATCGGGGGGAACGTCCAGGTGGGTTACCGCCCGTACCGTGGTGGGTCCGATCACGCTGAAGCGCACACCATGCGACGAGAGCGTGCGCTCCGCAAAGCCCTCACCATCGAGCCCGGCCTTCTGCACTTCGAAGATCACAATATTGGTATCTACCTTCGCCGCATCCAGCGCGATGCCTTTCTGCTCGGCCAGTCCTTGGGCCAGCCGGCGCGCCCGGTCGTGGTCTTCGGCCAGCCGCTCAACATGGTGCTGAAGTGCATAGATGCCGCCGGCGGCGATGATCCCGGCCTGACGCATCGCGCCTCCAAACCGCTGCTTGTAGATCCAGGCTTGCTCGATGAAATCATGGGAGCCGGCCAGCACCGCCCCGACCGGAGCGCCCAGCCCCTTGGTGAGGTCGATCCATACCGTGTCGAACGGGGCGGCGAACGACTTCGCGGCCACGCCGGTGCTCACCACGGCGTTGAGCAGCCGGGCGCCGTCCATGTGGCACACGAGTCCCGCTTCCCTCGCCGCCACGCAAACCGCCTCGACCTCGGCAAGCGGCCAGCAGACGCCTCCCACGATATTGGCGGTTTGCTCGATCGAGACCACCCGAGTGCGCGGCATGTAATGCACCGCCGGCCGAACCGCCCGGCGCACCTGCTCGGCGGAGAACCGTCCGCGAGGGCCGGGTAACGGCCGCAGCACCGCTCCCACCATGGCCGCCGCGCCGCCCGCTTCGTAGAGCAGGGGATGCGCCAGCTCGTGCAGCAGGATCTCGTCTCCCGCGCGGCAGTGCACCGCGAAGGCGATCTGATTGCACATCGTGCCCGAAGGCAGGAACAGCGCCGCCTCCTTTCCCAGGAGTTCGGCGACCAGGTCCTGCAACCGGTTCACGGTGGGGTCTTCCCGCTGCTGTTCGTCACCCACCTCGGCCTCCGCCATTGCCCGGCGCATCGCCGGAGTGGGGCGGGTGACGGTGTCGCTGAAGAGGTCAACAAGGATTGGCATGGTGGGGAGCTTCCTCACCATTCCATCCTCTCCAACCTCCGCACGCTTAGTCGGAGCGGCAGAATGGTGGCGGTCACCAGGATGAGACAAACCAGGGCACCGGCTACCACCAGCTCCAGGCTGGGTCCCACGGGCTGGCCGCGCTGCCAGGCGCGCAAGTGGCCGATCACCGGGACGGCCTCGATCATGATGACCAGGGCGAGCAGAGTCAGGCTGGTCATCATGTACACCACCCCACCATAACTGGTGGGAATCTGGGCCGCGTTCTCAGTGCCGAACTGGGGGTAGAACACTCCGAAGGTAAGCGCCAGGGCGCTGGCGGCGAGAGTGTAGAGCACGATGGTGCCGAGCCCTATTGCCATCATGAATCCGTCGACGTGGAGCAGCCAATTGGTCAGGGTCGTGATGGCAAGCGCCAGCACCAGCAGTGGAACGGTGCCGATCCAATACTTGCTCCACAGCATTGCGCCGGGGTCCAGTGGGCTGGACCGCAGCAGCCACATCTGGCGGCCTTCGAGCGAGATGCCCGGAAAAATGAAGCGGGCCGCGACGGCAGCCAGGACGAAGCCGGCCAATCCCAAATTGAGAAAGGAAATGACGGTGACCAGGATGAAAGGGACCTTGTCTCCGGTATGGATCGGGAGGGTCTTGATGTTGAAGATGTAGATCATCAGCAATACCGCCAGCAGGATGAGTTGGCTCCACTGGGTGTTATCCCGGAAGAACAGCCGAAGGTCCTTGAGCATGAACTCCCGCTTGGATGGCGGAAGCGTCTGAAGGCCCCACATGACCGCGGGCCTGAGTGGCCGCCGGATTCTTCGCTCCGCCCCCTCCTGCGCCTTGGAATAGCCCGAATAGAACAGCCGCTTGTGAACCCATGCCCCAAGCCCGATCGAGATCGCCGACGCCACCCACAGCCGCACGACCGGCCAGGGATCGGCCACCCGCCGCAACCAGTTCATGATCATGTCCGCTGCCCACTCGTTGGGCAGCACTGGGCTGGTTGGTGTCTGCAGCACGGCCAGGTAGTCCACGAAGTTCTGGAACCCCTCGGGGCGGGCGAGCTGCTCCGGTCGCATGAAGCGCAGCAGCATGACACCGAGCGCCACCGCACCGAGCGCGATCAGGCCCAGCAGCTCGCGCGTGCGACGGGCCGGAAAAACGTTGACCAGCATCATGGTGATCATCGTTCCGGCGACCGCGGGCAGGAGCAGGAGAGGCAGGAAGGCCGCGATGGCGACCAGAGGAAACAGCACGCCCCCCGAATACACCAGCCCGTAGGCGGTGAAGATGGGGATGGCCAGCAACGCAACCATCCAGGAGGAGTGCACCACCGTTTCACCCAGCTTCGTCAGGTACAGACGCGGCCATGCGATCGGGCGCCGCCACCAGATAATCCAGGTCCTTGGCGAGGAAGAAAGTGGAAAGGGCGGTGATGAGGTTGGAGAGGAGGAGAATCGAGAGAAAGACGAGGAAGATCACCCCGAGCAACTTGGCCGGGAGTACACTGCCGATGTCCTCCACCCCGCGGATGTAGCGCAGCACCCGAAAGGCGATCCCGAATACCGCGGCCCAGAAAGCCCCGCCGGTGATGATGAGCAGCAACGCCTTGGCGTGCGAGCCGTGGCGACCTTGCCGCAGGCGGGTGAGAATCCCCCGCCATTTGGGCGTGAGAATGGTCCAGAGACCCGGCTGCGAGCGCGAGCCGGTCACATCAGCCTTCGAGCACGGCGTCCAGCTGGTGGTCCCGCAATCCTCCGGTGAGCTTGAGGAACAGATCCTCCAGACTCATGCCTTCCGACGCGGTCTGCTGCCGCAGCTCGGTCATGGTACCCTGCGCGGCGATCCGGCCCCGGTGAACGATGGCGATGTGGTCGCACATGACCTCGGCGACCTCCAGCGTATGCGTGCTCATCATGACGGTGCCACCGCGATCCACGAACTGGCGGAAGAGGTCCTTGAGCACCCGAGCGCTCTTGGGGTCGAGGCCCACCATCGGCTCATCCACCACGATCACATCGGGGCGGTGCACCATGGCTCCGGAGATGATCAGCTTCTGCCGCATGCCGTGACTGTACGACTCGGTCAGCTCGTCCTTCCATGGCGTCAGGTCGAACACCTCGAGCAGCTCATCGATCCGGCGCTCCACTCCGGCGCCATCCTGCCCGTAGAGCGCCGCGGCGAATCGCAGAAACTCCCCACCGGTGAGCTTGTCGTACACGAAGGGCCGGTCGGGAATGAAGCCGAGGCGTGCCTTGGCTTCCAATGGCCGTTGTTGGATATCGATACCGGCGACGTAGACTTTTCCGGTCGTTGGCCGGAGCAGGCCGGCGATCATGCGAAGCGTGGTTGTCTTGCCGGCGCCGTTGGGGCCCAGCAACCCGAACAGCTCACCCCGCGGCACCTGGAGCTGAATGCCGTCTACCGCGGTGAACTTGCCGTAGCGCTTAGTCAGATCGGTCAGCCGGATCACGCGCCCCTCCGAACGATGGCCTCGACCATGTCCCGCTCCTCCTCCGTTGCCACTACGATGTGGAGCTCCAGCGGTGAATCGGGGGAGCCGTCCTTCGGGAAGGTCTCGACCAGCAGCGCGGCGGCCTCCTGGCTGCTCAGCTGCCCGGCATCGGCACCCACCAAGGGTGCAGCCAGAGTGGTGAGCCCCCAGTCGCCGGCCCTCTGCCATGCCGATACCAGGGCGCGGCGAACCATCTCCCGGCCACTCCGCTTGAGTGGATCGCGGATCACCACGTGCACCACGAAACGCGCCGGCAAGGCGCCGGCGCCGGTGACGACGGCCGCGCCCGCCTCCAACTCGGTGCTCAGGCGTCGCTGCTCCGCGAATCGCTCCCCGCCCGCCTCATCCAGCCGAACGCCTTCCGGGGAGATTGCGCCCAACCGCTCGTCGGTGGCCCGGAGCACTGCGTCTACCTCGATTGTCGCCAGATCGGCAATGACCACCCGAATCACGTGCCGCTCAGCTCCCGGGCGCGCTGGTACATCTCGCGCGCGTCATCGGGGCGGCCCATGCGATCCAGGACCCGCCCGATCAGGTGGTAGGCCTTGGGGTCGTTGGGGTCCACCTGCAACGCCCGTTCCAGGGCGGCATGAGCCCCGGCCAGGTCGCCGGTCTGACTCAAGGCGTCAGCCAGGTAGTAATAGGTGCGCGCGTTTCCAGGTTGAAACTCGAGCGATCGGTGGAAGTGCGCGGCCGCGTCGGCCACCAGCCCGCGCCGCCAGAGCAGCAGACCCAGCTCGAACTCCGCGGGCGCGTGTGAGGGGTGCAGCCGCAGCACCCGCCGCAGGTCCGCCTCCGCCTCCCGATAGTGCCGAAGTCGGCCGTAAATGGCGCCGCGAAGCACCAAAAACTGGGTCTGGTCGGGTGTGCGACTCAGCCCTTCCGACAGCACCGCCACCGCCTCTCCGGCTTCCTCCAGACGATCCAACAGCCGGGCGAGGTGCAGCCGAGCCTCGACATGGTCGGGCAGGCTGGCCAGCAGCTCCCGGAATAGGGGCACGGCGTTGGCCGGCAAGTCGCCCGCCGCCAGGCGGTCTGCCTGCTCCAACCGCTGCTCGGCCGGGGCGATGGCTCGCGCGGATCCGGTCTGAGACTCGAAGGGTGATTCGGTCATGAGGGCCTCAATATGGTAGAAGCCGGCCGCGGAAACCGGAACCCGTTGACCCCCGACGGAAGCTTCGGGTACTTTTCGGGGCTATGGCTCAGGAATTTCTGGTCGTCCGCGGCGCCCGCGAACACAACCTCAAGAACATCTCAGTCGCCATTCCCCGAAACCGGCTCACCGTGATCACCGGTCTCTCCGGTTCGGGGAAGTCGTCGCTCGCGTTCGACACCATTTATGCCGAAGGCCAGCGGCGTTACGTGGAGTCGCTGTCGGCCTACGCCCGCCAGTTCCTCGGGCTCATGGAGAAGCCCGAGGTCGATGCCATCGAGGGTTTGTCGCCGGCCATCTCGATCGAGCAGAAATCCACCGGCCAGAACCCGCGATCGACCGTGGGTACCGTCACCGAGATCTACGACTACTTGCGACTGTTGTGGGCCCGGGTCGGGGTTCCCCATTGTCCCAACGACGGTACTCCGGTCACCCGGCAGAGCGCCAGTCAGATCACCGACGCTGTCCTCTCCTGGCCGGAGGAAACCAGGATCGAGGTGCTCGCCCCGATGGTCCGAGGACGCAAGGGAGAATTCCGAGATCTGTTCGAGGACGTCCGCAAGCGTGGGTTCGTCCGAGTACGGGTGGACGGAGAGACCCACGACCTCGGCTCGGTGCCTTCTCTCAATCGCCGGCAGAATCACGATATCGCGGTGGTGGTCGACCGCCTGGTGGTGCGTTCCACCGACCGTTCCCGGCTGAACGACTCGATCGAGACCGCGCTGAAGACGGCGGACGGCGTGGTGGAAGTGGTTCGACACGACGGGCAAGCGGGTAGGCGCGGAGACGGACAGCGGGGGAGTGGGGCGGGGGAGTCCCGGGTGTTCTCCGAGCGATTCGCCTGTCCGGTGTGCGGTCTGTCGCTTCCTGAGCTGGAGCCGCGGCAGTTTTCCTTCAACTCGCCGTTCGGCGCCTGCCCCGACTGTCACGGGGTCGGGACTCGGCGCGAGGTGAATGCGGAGCTGGTATTGGGCGATCCCAGCATCTCGATTCTCGAGGGTGTCATTCTCCCCTGGGGCGAGCCGACCGGGTATATCCGCAAGGTCGTTCTGCCCACCCTGGCCAAGGCATTCAAATTCGAGCTGAACGCGCCCTGGGCCGATCACAGCGAGTCCGCCCGGCACGCCATCCTGCACGGCGCACCCGGCAAGTTTCGGTTTCAGACCGATGGCGCGCGAGGTCGGGGTGAGTTCGAGAGCGAGTGGGAAGGCGTGCTGCGAAATGTGGAGCGGCGGTACCGCGAATCCAGCAGCGACGCCGTCCGGGTGGGGCTGGAGGAGTTCATGATCGAGCAGCCCTGCCAGACCTGCGGGGGAAAGCGGCTCAAGGCCGAGAGCCTCGCGGTCCTGGTCCACGGCCGCAGCATCGGTGACGTGGTCGATCTACCGGTCGAGCGGGCGGTGGAGTTCTTCGAAAGCATCCCGCTTCGCGGTGAAGGGCGGGCGGGGCTCGATCCCGACATCGCCGGCCCGATCCTCAAGGAGGTCGGTGACCGGCTCCGCTTCCTGCGCGACGTGGGCCTGGACTACCTGACCCTGGGACGAGCGGCGACTTCGCTCTCGGGCGGCGAGACCCAGCGGATCCGGCTGGCCACCCAGATCGGCTCTCGTCTGGTGGGCGTGCTGTACATCCTGGACGAGCCCAGTATCGGACTTCACCAGCGGGACAACGAGCGGTTGCTCGGCACCCTGCGCGGTCTTCGGGATCTGGGGAACACCGTGATCGTGGTGGAGCACGACGCCGACACCATCGAGGCGGCCGACCACGTGATCGACCTGGGCCCCCGGGCCGGGCGGTTCGGCGGTGAAGTGGTGGCGGAAGGCTCGGTGGACGACATCCGCGGGCATCCCACGTCGCTCACCGGACGATATCTGCGCCGCGAGCTACGGGTGCCGGTCCCACCCGGACGACGCCAGGCCGCATCCAAGCACCGACTCCGCATCGTGGGCGCGCGGGCCAACAACCTGAGAAACCTCACCGCCGACATTCCGCTGGGCCTCTTCGTCGCGGTCACCGGGGTCTCCGGCTCCGGCAAGTCCACTCTGGTAACCGACATTCTCTATCAGGCGTTGGCCCGGCATTTCTATCGCGCCAAGGTGGTGCCCGGGGCCCACGACCGGATCGAGGGGCTCGATCGGATCGACAAGGTGATCGACATCGATCAGAGCCCGATCGGCCGTACCCCGCGCTCCAACCCCGCGACCTACACCGGCCTCTTCACGCCGATTCGGGAGCTGTTCACCCAACTTCCCGACGCCAAGCTGCGCGGATACGGTCCCGGCCGATTCTCCTTCAACGTCAAGGGCGGGCGCTGCGAGGCCTGCCAGGGCGACGGCCTGGTCAAGATCGAGATGCACTTTCTCCCCGACGTCTATGTCCCTTGCGAGGTCTGTAAGGGGCGGCGTTACAACCGAGAGACTCTCGAGGTGCGTTACAAGGGGAGGAGCATCGCCGACGTCCTCGACCTCACCGTGGCCGATGCCATGGACTTCTTCAGCAACCAGCGGCGTATCGCCGAGAAGCTCGAGCTGCTGAACGAC
Organism: uncultured Gemmatimonadales bacterium; assembly: GCA_963812755.1. GTDB lineage: Bacteria > Gemmatimonadota > Gemmatimonadetes > Gemmatimonadales > GWC2-71-9 > CAVVWJ01. The sequence goes on from CAWEWK010000011.1 coordinate 42,266, forward strand.
GTGGGGTTGGGATACATCCATCTGGGGCAGGCGGCCACGACCCTGTCGGGAGGTGAAGCGCAGCGGGTCAAGCTGGCCACCGAGCTGGCCAAGCGCGATACCGGCCGCACGCTCTACATCCTCGACGAGCCCACCACCGGCCTCCACTTCGAGGACGTCCGTCTCCTGCTCGACGTGCTCCATCGCCTGGTAGACAAGGGCAATAGCGTTGTGGTCATCGAGCACAACCTCGATGTCATCAAGACCGCAGACTGGATCGTCGACCTGGGCCCCGAAGGGGGCGACCGGGGCGGCCAGGTGGTGGCCGAGGGAACGCCCGAAGAGGTTGCCACTATCGAGGCCAGCTACACCGGCCGGTTTCTCAGGAAGGCCCTCGGCACCCAGGGGTGAAACCCATACGGCGTCCTAACCGAAGTATTGCCGTGTCTCCCCGGCCTCTGGTTCACATTTACCTGGACTCACCGTGATCCGTCACCTGACTCTTGGCGTCCTGCTCGGCTCTTCGCTCTGGTCGTCACCCGCGGCAGCCCAGCAGGCGGATTCCTCGCTGCTCACTGTCCGCCGAATCTACGGCTCCGGGGAGTTCGCACTCAGGCCCTTTGGCCCGGCTCGGTGGTTGGGCGACGGGACCGCGTACACCACCCTGGAGCCCTCGCCGGCCGGGGAGGGTGACGACATCGTGCGCTACGATGTCGAACGAGGCACGCGGGAGGTCATGATCCCAGCCCGTCAGCTGGTGCCCCAAGGCGAGAGCGATGCGCTCCCGGTGGAAGACTACAGTTGGTCACCCGATGGGAAGATGCTCCTCGTCTTCACCAATACCAGACCGGTCTGGCGGCTCAACACCCGGGGAGACTATTGGGTGCTGGATCGGGCCTCCGGCCGGCTCCGCCAGCTCGGCGGCAAGGAAGCCAAGCCTTCGACGTTGATGTTCGCGAAGTTCGCACCCGAGGGGCGCCGGGTGGCCTACGTGCGGGAAAACAATCTGTACGTCGAGGACCTCTCGACCGGTGCCATCACAGCGCTGACCACCGACGGGTCGCGCACCGTGATCAATGGGACCTTCGACTGGGTGTACGAAGAAGAGCTGATGGACAGCGACGCCGACGGATGGCGTTGGAGTCCCGATGGGAGAAGCATCGCCTATTGGCAGCTGAACGCCGACCGGGTGAAAGATTTCAACCTGATCGACAACACCGATTCGCTCTACTCCAAGGTGATCCCGGTGCAGTATCCCAAGGTGGGCGAGGCCAACTCGGCCGCCAGGATCGGCATCGTGAGCGCGGCGGGAGGAGAGACCCGATGGCTGGAGATCGAGGGAGATCCGCGGGAGCACTACATCCCCCGGATGGAATGGGCTGGCGGATCGGACGAAGTCGTGCTCCAGCGGCTCAACCGGCCCCAGAACTTGATGGAGGTGTTCCTGGGCGACGTGAGGACCGGGCGGGTTCGCGCCGTGCTCACCGAGCGGGACAGCACCTGGGTCGACGTGGTCAACGATCTGGTGTGGCTCGGCGGCGGCAAAAGCTTCACCTGGCTCAGCGAGCGGGACGGCTGGAACCACCTGTACGTCGTTTCTCGTGACGGAAAATCGACCCGGCTGGTGACCAAGGGCGACTACGACGTCATCGATGTGAAGGGTATCGACGAGAAGGGTGGTTGGATCTATTTCGTCGCTTCCCTCGACAACCCGACCCAGCGGTACCTCTACCGGGCCCGGCTGAACGGAAAGGGCGTAGCGGAGCGAATCTCGCCCGCCAAGGAGCCCGGCAACCACGCCTATGACATCGCCCCCGACTACCGCTACGCGATCGAGACCTATTCCAGCCTGGGCAATCCACCGTTGATCCGGCTGGTCCGCCTGCCGGGAAACCAGACCATTCGCGGTCTCGAGGACAACGCCGCACTCAGAGGGCGCGTCGCGGCCCTTCGCCGCGGGGAAACCGAGTGGCTGTCCATCCCCACCGAAGACGGGCTCAAGATGCCGGGCCTGCTCATGAAGCCGATCGATTTCGACTCCACCCGGAAGTATCCATTGCTCTTCTTCCTCTACGGCGGCCCCGGTAAGACCGAGGTCGAGGATGCCTGGGGCTTGCCGGAATACTGGCTCTGGCACACCATGCTCACTCAGAAGGGCTACCTGGTCGCGATCGTCGATAACCGGGGCACTCCGGCGCCGCTGGGACGCCGCTGGCGGAAGGCGATCTATGGGCAGCTGGGAGTGCTGGAAACCCGGGACCAAGTCACCGCCGCCCGGGCCCTCGTGCAACGTCCCTACGTGGACACCTCGCGCATCGGGATCTGGGGCTGGAGCTACGGCGCCTTCATGGGCTTGAACGTGCTGTTCCAACATCCCGAGATCTACCGCACGGCGGTTGCGGTTTCGCCGGTGACCCACTGGGCCCTTTACGACAACGTCTATACCGAGCGCTTCAACGGTCTGATCGGCGACAACCGGGAGGGGTACGATCGGGGCTCACCGTTGACCTACGTGAAAGGCATGCGGGGCAACCTGTTGTTGGTGCACGGCAGCGGCGACGACAACGTGCACTTCCAAAACAGTGAGATCCTGATCAACGCGTTGGTCGCCGCCAACAAGCCTTTCGAGATGATGGAATATCCCAACCGAACCCACTGCATCTGTCAGGGGAAAAACACCCAGGCCCATCTCTTCGAGCTGATCACGCGGTATCTCGACCGGAACCTGATGGCACCCGCAGCCACCGAGCCAGCCGGCCAGCGAGCGGCCAGCCACTGATCGCATGGCGACGGGGGCGCTCCGGCCATACATTAGGATTCTACCCCCACGGGAGGAGCGCATGACCTACGAGGACATCGTCGCTCTACTGGGCTACGCCGGCGGACACGAGCAAGTCGTCCGCATCACGACGACGGCGCAAACCGAAGTCGTCGGGATTCCCATGAGCGTGGACACCCACGTCACGGCCCACGAGGTCTACCTTCGCCCGGCGGGCAGCGACGATACCGAGATTGCGGTCTCCCTCGGCGCGATCGAGGCGGTGGAGCTGGTCTGAAGGCCGTCGCGCATTCCCCTTTCCTCTTGCCGCTTCCGGTCAGCCCCCAGGCGTTTCGCAGTGAAACATCCGCTGCGGGCCGCCCGTAGGGGCTGGCTTAGGGAGACTAAGGCATGGACATGGAAGGCATTCTCGCGATCATCTTCATCTTCGGCGGCGGCACTTGCTTCCTCCTGTCGATCAGCCCCGTGGGTAAGGCGCTCGCCGACCGGATCCGCTCGAAAGGTGCCCATCCGGTGATGGACCCCGAGCTCTTGGCGGAAGTGGATGCCTTGCGGCAGGAAGTGTCCGAGCTGCATGAGCGGGTCGATTTCACCGAACGGCTGCTCGCCAGTCAGCAGGACCGAGCCCAAGTGACTAAGGGAGGGCCCGGCGAATGATGCTGCAGGCTCCGACCCCGCCGGGGCCGCCTTTCGACCCCAACGTCATCTGGATGAATGAATTCGGTCCTCCCGCGATCGTCATGATCGTGGTGTGCAGCCTGATTGCCGCAACCGTCATCCTGTGGCCTATCATGCGAGCATTGGCCCGCCGACTCGAAGGGAAGGGCGCCGCTGATCCTGCGCTCCGGGAGGAGTTGGCGCAGGTCCACCACCGGCTGTCCGAGGTGGACCTGATTCAGACCAGGGTTGCCGAGCTTGAAGAACGGCTCGACTTCGCGGAACGGCTCCTGGCCCAGGCCCAGCAACCGGCTCGCCTCGGCGCTCCTACCGAAGAGAGTGGTCGGTGACCGGAGCGGGCGAGCTTGCGATGTTTCTCGCCATCGGAGCCGCAGCGGTCGGCCTGCTGTTCGGTCCGATCGGCGCGGCGGTCGCCCGGCGGATCGGCGGTCGTTCGGAGCCGGCCGACGCCGTGGCCGAGATCGAGGAGATGCGCGCGCGGATGACGGCCGAAGTAGATGATCTGCGAAATCGGTTGGCCGAGGCGGAGGAGCGGCTGGATTTCGCCGAGCGGCTGCTGATTCGGCCGCAGGACGATCCGTCGCCGGCCCGGCTCCAAGGATGAGGAGGAGTTCACAATGTCACCCTTTGACGCAATCGCCTTCGGCGCGCTGATCTTCGGGCTGGTGAAGATCTTTAACGGCCCGGTGGCCAAGGCGTTGGCGGATCGGTTGCGGGGCCGGCAGCAGGCGGGCTCCGACGAGGCCCTCATGGTCGAATTGCAGGCGGTGCAGACCCGGTTGGCCGAAGTGGAGGAACGATTAGATTTCGCCGAGCGTCTCCTCGCGCAAGGCCGAGAGGCGGAACAGCTGTCCGGAGGGACGCATCCATGATTACCCGAGAAGACATTCAGTCGTGGCTCGACCGGCTTGAGGGCGGCAGCCTCAAGGTTACCGAGCTGGATGCCAACACCTGGCTGGCGCGCACCCCGGACGATGCCGAGGCGGTGGTGCACTTCGCACCGCCGGTGGTGATCCTGCGGGTCCGGGTGATGGAGCTTCCCGACAGCGAGCCGCGCCGCAGCGAGCTGTTCCGCCAGCTCCTCGAATACAACGCCCGCGAGCTGGTGCATGGCTCATACGGGGTGGAGGGCAACCACGTCCTCCTGACCGACACGCTGGAGCTGGAAAACCTCGACTACAGCGAATTCGAGGCGAGCTTCGATTCGATCACCCTGGCGCTGGCCTCCCACCTCGGCGCCCTCGCGTCTTATCGGGAAAGGTGAAGCGCCATGGGACTCTTTGACCGCCTTTCGACCCTGCTGCGGTCGAACATCAACGACCTGATCTCGCGGGCGGAAAATCCCGAGAAGATGCTCAACCAGCTGATCGTCGACATGAAGACTCAGCTGGCCAAGGCCAAACAACAGGTCGCCTCGGCCATTGCCGATGAGAAGAAGCTTCAATCCGACGCCGAGGGGCTGAAGAAGCAGGCCGAGGATTGGGAGCGCCGGGCCATGCTCGCGGTGCAGGAAGGACGCGACGATCTGGCCAAGCAGGCGCTGGGCCGCTACAACGAGCATTTGCAGGGCGCCCAGCAGCTGCACGAGACCTGGCTCAAGCACAAGGCCGAGACCGACGCGCTCAAGCTTTCGCTGCGGCAGCTCAACGACAAGATCGAAGAGGCCAAGCGGAAAAAGAACATCCTGGTCGCTCGGGCCAAGCGAGCCGAGGCGCAGCAGCGGATTCAGGAGACCATGTCCGGGATGTCGGACAAGAGCGCCTTCGAGTCCTTCGAGCGGATGGCCGAAAAGATCGAGGCTACCGAACGCAAAGCGATCGCTGCCGCGGAAATCCAGGAGGAGTTTTCGGGCGACCGGCTTATCCACCAGTTCGAGCAGCTGGAGTACAAGGGAAGCTCGGACCAACAGCTGATCGAGCTCAAGGTAAAAATGGGACTGCTGGCCGCCGGCGGGACGGCTCAGGCCAAGCAGCTCAACCGGGGCAACGAGGACGTTCACGACGCGGAGGTGCTGGAGGAAGGAGATACCGGGCAGAGTCGTTAAGCAACGGGTCCTCGGACCCGTTGCATCCCGCCGAGTCGGTGTTAATCTCGGTCGGACCCTCACTGACCGAACGATGACCCAACCTCGCTTTTTCATCATCGCCGATGGCGAGTTCGGGCCGATGACGTCCAAGACGGCCAACTCTGTCATCCGGTACCTCCCCGACCGCACGGTAGGTGTGCTCGACCGCCAGCACGCCGGTAGCACGGTCGGAGAGGTTCTTGGCTTCGGCGGCTCGATGCCGGTAGTCGGCACTATGAAGGAAGGGCTGGCGCTGGGGCCCACGGCCGTACTGGTCGGGATCGCCCCCCAAGGCGGGCGGCTCCCGATGGAATGGCGCGAATGGCTGGCCGAAGCGCTGGACCACGGCTGCGATCTCTGGAGCGGGCTGCACACGTTCCTGGGCGATGATCCCATGCTGGCTGAGCGCGCCAGGGTCCGAGGCCGCAAGATCCTCGATCTCCGGCGGCCGCCGGCCGACCTGCCCATCGCCTCCGGATTGGCCAAAACGGTGGATCCCCTGGTGGTGCTCACCGTAGGCACCGACTGCAACGTCGGGAAGATGACGGCTCAGCTTCAACTGGTCCGGCGCCTCACCGACCGGGGCATTCGCACCCGATTCGTCGCCACCGGGCAAACCGGAATCATGATCGAGGGTTGGGGGATCGCGGTCGACGCGGTGATCGCCGATTTCATCGCGGGCGCGGCGGAGCGGCTGGTGGTGGAAGGAAGCAAGAACGCCGACGTGGTCCTGGTCGAGGGGCAGGGAAGCATCAACCACCCCGGCTATTCCGGCGTAACGCTCGGCCTGCTCCACGGTGCCTGCCCCGACGCCTTGATTCTCTGTCATCAGTCCAGCCGGGAATACATCGGCGACTACCGCGAGGCGGCCTGGCTGCGGATTCCACCACTCACCGAATACATCAGGCTCTACGAAACCACCGGCTCGGCGGTGCATCCGACCAAGGTGATCGGGATCTCGCTCAACACCTACGATTTGAGCGACGTCGAGGCGCGGCGAGCCTGCGATCAGGCAGCGCAGGACACCGGCCTGCCGGTCACCGACCCGGTTCGGTTCGACCCCGCTCCGCTGGTCAACGCAGTAGCGGACGAGCGGAACCGGTACCTCCAGGCCCGGCGGGCCCTCTAGCGTCGATTCGGTCAGCCCCGCGTGGGAATGATGACGGCGTCAGACCAGGGGGGGCGATCGTGGGGGCATGTTCCCGGGATCGCCCGCTCCCCTCCGCTCCACGGTTCAACTCCGCCGGCTCATAAGCCTCGCCCAACCTGGCGAGCTGCTGGGTGCATGGGTACGGGATTGCAGGAACCCGTGTCGAGCCCGGATCGGCAGCCGCCCTGGCCGCCTTCTCCTCATTGCCTCCGACCTCGGCTTTCTGCTGCACCACTGCCAATGCGTGGCAGTCTGGGACCAGGGGATGGTGGTCCTGGAGAGCACCCGGCTGATTCGCTGCCGGGTGCTTCAGATCGTGCTGGGCACGCCATATCTCCCGCCACCCGATCAGCTTCGAGCGCTCTACCCCGCGCTACACCAGAACGGTCACACCATCACGGTGCCTATCGGTCTGGGCTCGGCCGAGGAGGCGCTGTCACTCTGCGCAGGCGAGAAGGTTCGGGTTCTCGGATCGCGGATCGAATACCACGCATTCTCCGGTTGACGCGCCGCCGCCGCCGCCTCTAGGTTAGGGCGGTGACCCCAACTCTCGCCCATGTCCGAGCTTAGACTGGCAATTCTGGCCAACGTCGAAGACGTGCTTCGACGTCTCGCCGAAATCCTCCGGATCGACGCCGAGGTACTGGCCCGGACCGGCGTGAGAATCGTCGGGATCTGGATCCTTGCCTGGTTGGCCTACCGGGTGGTTCGTCTGGCGGCCCGCCGCATCGAACAGGCCGTGGATGACGGCGACGACTCGGTCACCACGCTGCGCGAACGGCGGGGCCAGACCATATCGCAGCTGCTGCGCAGCGTCGGCCGGATACTCATCCTGGTCATCGCACTCCTGCTCACGTTCAACATTTTCATCGACATCGGGCCCATCCTCGCCGGTGCCGGAATCTTGGGGCTCGCCGTCTCCTTCGGAGCCCAGAGCCTGGTGAAGGACGTGATCTCAGGATTCTTCATCCTGTTCGAGAATCAGTTCGCCATCGGCGACGTGATCGAGGCCGCAGGAAAGAGCGGCGTGGTCGAGAAGATGACCCTTCGAGTGGTGGTGCTGCGCGACCTCCAAGGAACCATGCACGTGATCCCCAACAGCGAGATCAAAGTCGTGAGCAACATGACTCGAGGTTGGTCCCGCGCGGTGGTGGACGTAGGCGTCGGCTACGACGAGGATGTGGATCGGGCCCTCGCCGTGGTGCGAGACGAGGCGGCCCAGTTCTCGACCGACAAGACCTGGGGAACCCAGCTCGATGGACCAGTAGAGGTGCCCGGCGTGGAGGCGCTAGGCGACAGCGCCGTCGTCATCCGGAGCCTGATCCGCACCCAGCCGGGTTCGCAGTGGAATGCCGCGCGGGAGTTTCGCCGGCGTCTCAAGAAGCGCTTCGATAGAGAGCGGATCGATATCCCGTACCCGCAGCGCAAGGTGCACGTGCGGGTCGAGGGCATGCCGCCGGAGGGCTCGATCGCTGCGGCGGCCGGCGCGGCGGGCGGATGACCCTCCGGCTCCACAACACGCTCACCCGCAGGGTGGAACCTTTCGAGCCGTTGCAGGCGGGCCGGGTTTCGCTCTACACCTGCGGTCCTACCGTCTACAACTACGCCCACATCGGAAACTTCCGGACCTTCCTGTTCGAGGATCTCTTGCGCCGGTGGCTGGAGGCCAGTGGCTACGAGGTGTTCCATGTCATGAATCTGACCGATGTGGACGACAGGACGATCAAGGCCGCCGCCGAACGGAAGGTGTCACTCCGAGAGCACGTCGAGCCCTTTGCCCGCGCGTTCTTCGAGGATCGAGACTATCTGCGGATTCGGCCGGCTCACGAGTATCCCCGCGCCACCCAATACATCGGCGCCATGATTCGGCTGATAGAAGGGTTGCTGGCCAAAGGGATCGCGTACCGCGCGGAGGATGGATCGGTCTACTTCGCCATTTCGAAGTTCCCTGCTTATGGGAGGCTGTCGCAGCTGGACCGGCGAGAGCTGCGCGCGGGAGCGAGCGAGCGGGTGCGGGCGGATGAGTACGCCAAGGAGGACGCGCGCGACTTCGTGCTCTGGAAGGCCGCCGAGCCGGTGGATAAGCAAGTAGGGGCTGCGTGGGAGGCCCCGTTTGGTGAGGGCCGTCCCGGCTGGCACATCGAGTGTTCGGCGATGGCGCTGGAGCTCCTCCGCCGCCACTGGAACACTGATGTCCTGGATATGCACGCTGGTGGGGTGGACCTGATCTTCCCGCATCATGAGGACGAGATCGCCCAGAGCTGTGCCTATACCGGCCGGGACCAGTTCGCCCGGTTCTGGCTGCACGGACAGTTCTTGAAGGTTGAGGGAACCAAGATGTCCAAGCGGTACGGCAACATCCTGACTGCCCGCGACCTCAAGGAGCAGGGCGTGGATGCCGGGGCCGTCCGCCTGCTGCTATTCGGGACTCACTACCGGCAGGAGCTCGACTGGGCCGACGAAGCGCTGGCGGCAGCGCGAGAAGGGTCGGCCCGGCTGGCCACATTTCGGGACCGGCTTCGCAAGATGGGCAAGGCCCCGGCCGAGGATCCGGAGATGCTGGCGAGCGCCGAGCGTTTTCGGGCCGAGTTCGCCGCCGCCCTGGATGACGATCTGAACGCTCCCCGCGCGGTGGCGGCGCTCTTCGACTTCGTCAGGGAAGGGAATCGTCTGCTGGATGACGGCCGCCGCCCCGGCCCCGCCGTGCATGACGCTTGGGCGCTGGCGGACAGCGTCCTGGATGTGGCCTCGGCGGCCCGGACTCTGGCCGTGGGCGCGGAGGACCTCGTGGCAGAGGAGGACGGGATACCGGTTCGGCCTCCCCAGGTGGCCCCACCGGACCCGGCCGGCGCCGAGGAATGGGCGGTCCGATGGGCGGCCGTCCGGGCCGCGGAAAAGCGCCGGCGCAACTTTGCCGAGGCGGATCGCATCCGGGAGCTGCTGCGGGCGGCCGGGTGGGAGGTGCGGGACAACCGGGACGGGTCCCTGGAGGTGGTCCGGAGTGGGGCGGCGCCGGCTGGGGCGTAGGCTGGGGACCCTCCGGAGCGACAGAAATCAGCCACCCCTACGCCAAACGTATGCCAACCCATTGACTTGACCTAACTCGCTCTCTATCATACAAGTCTGTCTTGGTTCGGCCTGTTCTAGGCTGACGTAGCTCAATTGGCAGAGCAGCTGATTTGTAATCAGCAGGTTAGGGGTTCGATTCCCCTCGTCAGCTCGGTGGTGCCGACACCCGAAACGATGCACGGGACCCCGCTTCCTCCGGGCGGGGTTCTGTCTCAGATGAGGGTGGAGTCGCGGGCTCGGTGGGGTGACCGAGTGGCTAATGGTAGCAGACTGTAAATCTGCCGGGCTCACGCCCTACGTAGGTTCGAATCCTACCCCCACCATTGGGGAGAGTGCTGAGTGGAAAGTGCTGAGTGCTGAGTGGGTGAAAAGTGGCGAGCGGCAAGGCGCTCCTCGGCACTTTGGACTCGGCACCCACTCAGCACTCGGCACTTTCTCACTCAGCACTCGCAGTTTATGCGGGTGTAGCTCAGTTGGTAGAGCATCAGCCTTCCAAGCTGAGGGTCGCGGGTTCGAGTCCCGTCGCCCGCTTTAGACGAGGGATCGCAGGACCGACGGAGACGTTGCTCGCGTAGCTCAGTCGGTAGAGCGCATCCTTGGTAAGGATGAGGTCACCGGTTCGATCCCGGTCGCGAGCTTGAAAACGCTATCGGCTATCCGCTATCGGCTATCGGTCCGTGGCAGCGGAGGCTTGCCTCACGAATGAAAGCCGATAGCGGATAGCCGATAGCTCTAAGAAGACGCACTTAAACCGGATACGACAGGACATGGCCAAAGCCAAATTCGAGCGGACCAAGCCGCATGTGAACGTGGGGACGATCGGGCACGTGGACCACGGGAAGACGACGCTGACGGCGGCGATCACGGCGATCCAGGCGAAGAAGGGGCTGGCCCAGTTCACGGCGTACGACCAGATCGACAAGGCGCCGGAGGAGCGGGAGCGGGGGATCACGATCGCGACGGCGCACGTGGAGTACGAGAGTGCCAAGCGGCACTACGCGCACGTGGACTGCCCGGGGCACGCGGACTATGTGAAGAACATGATCACCGGGGCGGCGCAGATGGATGGGGCGATCCTGGTGGTGTCGGCGGCGGACGGGCCGATGCCGCAGACCCGGGAGCACATCCTGCTGGCCAAGCAGGTGAACGTGCCCTACATCGTGGTGTTCATGAACAAGGTGGACATGGTGGACGACCCGGAGCTGCTGGAGCTGGTGGAGCTGGAGGTGCGGGAGCTGCTCTCGAGCTACGACTTCCCGGGGGACGACACGCCGATCATCAAGGGGAGCGCGTTGAAGGCGCTGGAGAGCGGCGACCCCAACAGCGAGCAGGGGAAGGTGATCCAGGAGCTGCTGGACGCGCTGGACAGCTACATCCCGCAGCCCAAGCGGGAGATCGACAAGCCGTTCCTGATGCCGGTGGAGGACGTGTTCTCGATCACCGGGCGGGGGACGGTGGCGACGGGGCGGATCGAGCGGGGGGTGGTGAAGGTGTCGGAGGAGGTGGCGGTGGTGGGGTTCAACAGCACGAAGAAGACGGTGGTGACCGGGGTGGAGATGTTCCGCAAGCTGCTGGATCAGGGGGAGGCGGGGGACAACGTGGGGCTGCTGCTGCGGGGGGTGGAGAAGACCGAGATCGAGCGGGGGATGGTGCTGGCGAAGCCGGGATCGATCACGCCGCACACCCACTTCGAGGCGGAGGTGTATGTGTTGACCAAGGAAGAGGGGGGTCGGCACACGCCGTTCTTCAAGGGGTACCGGCCGCAGTTTTACTTCCGGACCACGGACGTGACGGGGAGTGTGGAGCTGCCGGCGGGGGTGGAGATGGTGATGCCGGGGGACAACGTGCAGATGACGATCGAGCTGATCACCCCGATCGCGATGGACGAGGGGCTGCGGTTTGCCATCCGGGAGGGTGGGCGGACGGTGGGCGCCGGAGTGGTCACCAAGATCTTGAAATAGCTGATAGCCGATAGCCTATAGCGCGAGCAAAGCGAGCCAATGCCTCGAGACAAGATCACGTTGGAATGCACCGAGTGCAAAAGCCGTAACTTTTTTACGGACAAGAACAAGCGGAAGCACCCGGAGCGGGTGGAGCGGCGGAAGTACTGTCCCCGCTGCGATACCCACCGCGTCCATAAAGAGTCCAAGTAATCATGGACCGGGTGCAGGTCGCTCAACAGTCATCCAATCGGCTGGTGGGGTGGTTCGACCGCACCAGGGGCTTTCTCACGGCCGTCCGAGACGAGCTGAGGAAGGTTACCTGGCCCACCCGCGACGAGCTGATCAAGGCCACCCGGATGATCATCGTGCTCTCGATCGTCCTGGGGATCACGATCGGGCTCATGGACTGGCTGCTCCAGGTGCTGCTGGTCGAGGGGATCGCGCGGCTCGCGCGGTAAGGACTCATGGAATACCGCTGGTACGCGATCCAGACGACGGCCGGTCACGAGAACAAGGTCCGCAACCTCCTTCAGAGGCGGATCGAGGACGACCCCCGCTCGGCGGAGCAGAAGCTCATCCGCCAGGCGCTGGTGCCGGTGCAGGAAGTGATCGAGATCAAGAACGGCAAGAAGATCAACGTGGAGCGGAAGCTCTACCCCGGCTACGTCCTGGTGGAAATGGGCATGAGCCAGGAGGCGCTCCACGTGGTCAACAGTATTCAGGGTGTGATCAAGTTCGTCGGCACCGGCAAGATGCCGCAGCCGCTGCGGCAAGAAGAGGTGAACCGCCTGCTGGGCATCGCCGAGTCGGTGGCGGAGTCGGAGCCCAAGGAGGAGATCCCCTTCATGGTGGGCCAGGTGGTCGAGATCACCGAGGGGCCATTCTCCGATTTCAGCGGCACGGTCGAAGAGGTGCTGGCCGACAAGGGTAAGGTGCGGGTGACGGTGAGCTTGTTCGGTCGCCCGACGGCGGTGGAGTTGGATTACCTCCAGCTCCGAGGTCACTAGAAGGCAGAGCAGTACCGCGACCGCGCGGACCATCGCGGCAGCCGCCTTCGGGCGCGCGCTATTAGAGGAGCAACATGGCAAAGAAGATCCAGGCGGTAGTGAAGCTGCAGTGCCCCGCCGGCGCGGCTACTCCCGCGCCTCCGGTGGGCACCGCCCTGGGCCCCCATGGCGTGAACATCATGGAGTTCGTAAAACAGTTCAACGCCAGGACCCAGAGTCAGAGCGGCATGGTGATCCCGGTGGTGGTGACGATCTTCGCCGATCGTACCTTCACCTTCATCACCAAGACCCCGCCCGCGCCGAACCTCCTGTTAAAGGAGGCCGGCATCGAGAAGGGCAGCGGGCAGCCCAACCGTACCAAGGTCGGGAAGGTGACCAAGGCACAGGTCAAGAAGATCGCCGAGATCAAAATGGCCGATCTCAACGCCGCCGACCTCGACAGCGCCATGCGGATGATCGCCGGGACCGCCCGGTCGATGGGGCTGGAGGTGGTGGACTAATGGCCGCGCACGGGAAGAAGTTCGAGACCGCAGTGGCCCGGGTCGATCGCACCAGGGAGTACCCGATCCCGGAGGCAGTCGCCCTGGTCAAGGGCACGGCCTACGCCAAGTTCGATGAGACGGTGGACGTCGCCGTCCGGCTGGGCGTCGACCCTCGCCACGCCGACCAGGTGGTGCGGGGAACGGTCGTGTTGCCTCACGGAACCGGAAAGCCGGTTCGGGTGTTGGTAGTAACCCAGGGCGAGCGGGTTCGTGAGGCCGAGGCGGCCGGCGCCGACTTCGTGGGCACCGAGTACATCCAGAAGATCAAGGACGGCTGGCTGGACTGCGACGTCATCGTGGCCACTCCGGACGTCATGGGCCAGCTGGGCCAGTTGGGCCGGGTATTGGGTCCCCGCGGATTGATGCCCAACCCCAAGGCCGGCACCGTTACCATGGACGTCGCCAAGGCGGTTCGGGAGATCAAGGCCGGCAAGATCGAGTTCCGGGTGGACAAGACCGGTAACGTGCACGCCCCGGTCGGGAAGGTGTCGTTCTCCCCGGCCCAGCTGGCCGACAACGTTCAGGCCTTCATGGACACCATTGTCCGGGCCAAGCCTTCGGCGGCCAAGGGCGTCTACATCCGCTCGGCGACCGTATCGAGCACCATGGGCCCGGGCGTGCGGCTGGAGACGGCGGGGTACCGATGAGCAAGACTCAGCGCCAGGAGACGGTGGAGAGCCTGACCCAGTTGTTGAAGGGGTCTCCCAACGTCTACGTGACCGACTTCAGCGGGCTGAACGTGCTCCGGATGACCGAGTTCCGGCGCCGGCTGCGGGCCGCCGGAGTCACCTACGTCGTGGTCAAGAACACGCTGGCCCAGCGTGCCTTTGCGGCCAACGGGGTCCACGCGCTGGACGAGCACCTCTCCGGCCCCACCGGCCTGGTCCTCTCCGGACCCGACCCGCTCGCCGCGGCCAAGGTGCTGACCACCTTCGCCAAGGAGTTCGAGAAGCCGGCGATCAAGATCGGGCTGGTGGACGGCAAGCCGGTGACGGCCGACCAGGTCAAGCGCCTGGCCGATCTGCCGCCCAGAGAAGTCCTGCTGTCCCAGCTGGCCGGCTACATGCAGGCGCCGCTGGCTCAGTTCGCCGGCGTGATGAATGGAATGCTGTATCAAATGGTTGGCGCCCTCGAGGCGCTTCGCGCGCAGCGTAGTGCTGCTTCTTAACCGGACGGAGAGAGATCACCACCATGGCCACCACCACGCTGAGTAACGAAGAGATCCTCGAGGCGATCGGCAACAAGACCGTCGTCGAGCTGGCGGAGCTGATCGAGGGGTTCAAGACCAAGTTCAACGTCACTATCGCGGCGGCGGCTCCGGCCGCGGCGGCGGGTGGTGGCGCCGGCGCGGCGGCCGCGGCGGCCCCGGCGGAAGAGAAGACCGAGTTCGCCGTGGTACTCAAAGAGGGCGGCGCCAAGAAAATCCAGGTTATCAAGGTGGTCCGGGAGATTACCAGCCTGGGCCTGAAGGAAGCTAAAGATGCCGTGGACAGTACCCCCAGCACCATCAAGGAGGGGATTTCCAAGGCGGAGGCCGAAGAAATCAAGAAGAAGCTGGAAGAGCAGGGCGCGGTCGTCGAGCTGAAGTAGCGCGAAGCGCTATATCCCGAGCCGGGACGCACACCGCGGCCCGGTCAAGGATCCGGGCCGCTTCAACCTACAACAGCGAGACGAATGCACGCTCGACGCTCTCGGACGTTCCTGAATCTGCCGAGCCCCGTAGGTAACCCCGTCTTCCGGCGGGGGATCCGCGTTGGGGCCATTTGTGTTGCGTGAGAGTGAGCCACTGATGACTCAGAATCGATCGGTAATCACGTTCAGTAAGCGGGAGGGTGGCATGCCGATGCCGCACCTCCTCGACATCCAGACCGCCGCCTTCCAGACGCTGCTGGTCCCCGACGACGTGCACGGGGCCCGCCAGGACGTCTCGCTGGAGCGCGTCTTCCGCGATCTCTTCCCGATCACGGACGTGAACGAGAAGTACAAGCTCGAGTTCCTCGGCTACTCGCTGGGCGAGGCCAAGTACGCGGTCGAGGAGTGCATCGAGCGCGACATGACCTACGCCGCCCCGCTCAAGGCGAAGCTCCGCCTCGACGTCTACGAGGAGGTCGAGGGTCAGAAGCGGCTCAAGAACGCCATCGAGAAGGAGGTCTACCTGGGGGAGCTCCCCATCATGACCCCTCTCGGGACGTTCGTGATCAACGGGGCCGAGCGGGTAGTGGTGAGCCAGCTGCACCGCTCGCCGGGCGTGGTCTTCGAGGAGGACACCCACCCCAACGGGCAGCGGCTGTTCTCGGCCAGGATCATCCCCTTCCGGGGGTCGTGGGTCGAGTTCACCATCGACATCCACGACGTGATCTACGTCCACATCGACAAGAAGAAGAAGTTCCCGGCCACGGCGCTGCTGCGCGCCTTCGGCCACGGGACCAACGCCGACATCCTGAAGCTCTTCTTTGCCACCAAGGAGCTGAACATCACCGGCAAGTTGGAAGGCCGGCAGGAGAAGCGTGAGGTCCTGGGCTCCTTGCTCGCGGTCGACGTCCCGAACCCCGAGGATCCCCGGGGCGAGCCCCTGGCGGCGGTGGGCGACGAGCTGACCCAGGAGCGGCTCAACGAGATGCGGCACAAGGGCGTGAAGAGCGTCACCGTGTTCGCGGGATACACCGCCCTGGACGTCCGGGAGGAGGAGCAGCCGACCACCACCCGGGACCGGCATAACCATGTGCTGGCGTTCGACGCCGCCGACCCCGAGACCGGCGAGGTCATCGCCGAGTCGGGCGCCGAGCTCACCGACGCGCTGCGGAAGAAGTTGATCAAGGCAGGGGTCCATAAGGTCGAGGTGCTGCTCCCTGCCGGGCGCTCGGAGTCGCCGCTCATCAAGAACACCCTGGCCAAGGACCCGACCCACAGCGAGGCCGAGGCCCTGGAGCAGATCTACGCCCTGCTCCGGCCGGGCGACGCGCCCAACCTGGAGACCGCGCGGCAGCAGCTCCAGAAGCTGTTCTTCAACCCCAAGCGCTACGACCTGGGCCGGGTGGGCCGCTACAAGATCAACCAGCGGCTCAAGCTGAAGACCGATCCCAATCACACGGTCCTCACCGAGGACGATTTCGTCGCGATCATCCGCTACCTGATCGACCTGCACGACGGCCGGGGATTCACCGACGATATCGACCATCTGGGTAACCGCCGGATCCGCTCGGTGGGTGAGCTGATCGCCAATCAGTTCTCGGTCGGCCTCTCGCGCATGGCGCGGCTGGTCAAGGAGCGGATGAGCATCAACTCCGATCCGGAGAAGATCTCGCTCGACGATCTGGTGAACGCGCGGACGGTCAGCGCCGTGATCCAGGCGTTCTTCGGCTCGTCCCAGTTGTCTCAGTTCATGGACCAGACCAACCCGCTGGCCGAGCTGACCAACAAGCGGCGGCTTTCGGCACTGGGTCCGGGCGGACTCACCCGCGAGCGGGCCGGGTTCGAAGTTCGCGACGTGCACTACTCGCAGTACGGGCGGATGTGCCCCATCGAGACACCGGAAGGCCCCAACATCGGCCTGATCACCAGCCTCTCGACCTACGCCCGGATCAATGATCTCGGCTTCATCGAGACCCCGTACCGGGTGGTGAACCAGGGCAAGGTGACCGACGAGATTCGCTGGCTCTCGGCCAGCGACGAGGAGGACTACACCGTCGCCCAGGCCAACGCGGTGCTCAACCCCGATGGGTCATTTGCCGAGCAGTTGGTGTTGTGCCGCAAGGGCGACGACTACCCGCTGCTTCCGCCGGAACGGATCGACTTCATGGACGTGGCGCCGGAGCAGCTGGTATCCATCGCCGCGGCGTTGATTCCGTTCCTGGAGCACGACGACGCCAACCGGGCGCTCATGGGCTCCAACATGCAGCGCCAGAGCGTTCCCTTGCTCTTCCCCCAGTCGCCGTTGGTCGGCACCGGGCTGGAGGAGAAGGTGGCGCGCGACTCCGGCGCAGTGATCAGCGCCCGGCGGACCGGTACCGTCACTCGGGTGACGGCCGACGAAATCATCGTGGACGCCGGCGGCAACGGCGGCGCTCCGGCCGAGCAGCCCCTGGCGCGGCTGCACCAGCACGACCGGTACCGGGTCAAGAAGTTCTGGCGTACCAACCAGGACACCGCCATCAACCAGCGTCCGCTGGTCCAGCTGGGCCAGCAGGTCAAGGCCGGCGAGATCGTCGCCGACGGCGCGGCCACCGAGGGTGGTGAGCTGGCCCTGGGGAGCAACGTGCTGGTGGCGTTCATGCCCTGGTACGGCCACAACTTCGAGGACGCCATCGTGCTGAGCGAGCGGCTGGTGAAGGACGACGTGTACTCGTCGATCCACATCCAGGAGCTCGAGCTGCACGTCCGCGATACCAAGCGGGGCCAGGAGGAGATCACTCGAGAGATCCCCAACGTCTCCGACGAGAGCGTGGTGGATCTGGACGAGCGGGGCATCGTGCGGATCGGCGCCCACGTCAAGCCGGGCGACATCCTGGTCGGCAAGATCACCCCCAAAGGTGAAACCGAGCTATCTCCTGAAGAGAAGCTGCTGACCGCGATCTTCGGCGAGAAGGCCAAGGACGTGAAGGACAGCTCGCTCAAGGTTCCACCCGGCATGGCCGGCGTGGTCATCGACGTCAAGATCTTCAGCCGGATCGAGGATCAGGTGGTCGAGAAGGATCGCGGCGAGCGGATCGGCGAGGTGCGCCGGATCGAGAACGACGAGAAGGCCCGCATCAACACCGTCATGCTCGAGGAGTTGACCCATCTGCTCGCCGGGCAGGAGATCGCGTTGATGCTGAAGGCCGGCACGGTGGAAGAGTTTCTCCCCTCCGGCTCCAAGCTGACTGCCGGGCAGCTCAAGGAAATCGATCTGGGCGACGTAGACCTCAAGACCCTACGGGTTGCCAACCGCGCGGCCAACGAGCGGATCCGGTCCACCATCGACATGGCCGCGCGGGAGCGGGCCAAGGTCGAGGAGAAAGCGGAAGACCAGATCGACAAGATCCTCCAGCCGGACGAGCTGCCTCCGGGCGTCATCCAGCTGGTCAAGGTGTACATCGCCGAGAAGCGGAAGATCTCGGTGGGCGACAAAATGGCCGGCCGGCACGGCAACAAGGGCATCGTCGCCCGGATCGTGCCGGAAGAGGACATGCCGTTCCTGCCGGACGGTACCCCGGTGGACATCGTCCTCAATCCACTGGGCGTGCCCAGCCGGATGAATGTGGGCCAGATCCTGGAGACCCACCTGGGCTGGTGCGCCAGGCTGCTGGGCTTCGAGGCCAAGACGCCGGTGTTCCGCGGCGCCGACGAGGGTGAGATCGGCGTGTTGCTCCGGCTCGCCGGGTTCAAGTGGGCGGCGGAGAGCCTCCAGCTTCGCTCCCCCGCGCCGGAGATCTCGCCGGCCGCGATCACCCGGATGGTGGCGGATCTCAAGAAGGTGGCACCCAAGGGCGAGCACACCACGCTGGTGGAAGCCGGTGTCGGGATGCTGGGCGCCCGCAATGCATCGGCTGAAACCCGCGAGTGCTTCCACGCCGTTCGCCAGTTCCTGGTCGACGCGGCGCGGGAGCTGGGCGAGCGCGAGCTGGCCCAGCGGCGTCAGGAAATAGAATTCCACCGGGCGCAGTCGGAGCGGGACGATCTGGGCAAGGATGGGAAGGCGTTCGCCAAGACCCTCAAGGAGCTGGAGAAGTCCACACCGTCCGACGCTGCTGAAGCGCTGGAAGCCGCCGGGAAGCAGGCCCTGGCGGGATTGCTGGGGCCCAAGGGGGAGTCGGACATCGATGCCGCCGCGGACGAGCTGTTGCGGACCGCGGGACTCACCCCGGCCGGTAAGGCGCAGCTCCGGGACGGCCGCACCGGGCAGCACTTCGAGGGAGAGGTGACGGTCGGCTCGATCTACATGCTCAAGCTGAGCCACCTGGTCGATGACAAGATTCACGCCCGGTCGATCGGGCCATATTCGCTGGTCACGCAGCAGCCGTTGGCCGGTAAGGCGCAGTTCGGCGGCCAGCGGTTCGGCGAGATGGAAGTCTGGGCGCTGGAGGCCTACGGCGCCGCCCACGTGCTACAGGAGATGCTCACCGTCAAGTCCGACGACGTGAACGGCCGTAGCAAGGTGTACGAGGCCATTGTGAAGGGTCAGAACCTCCCCGAGCCGGGGATCCCCGAGTCGTTCAACGTGCTCGTGAAGGAACTCCAGGCGCTCGGCCTGAAGGTCACGCTCGGCACCACCGAAGCCGGCGACGAATAAGAGGGACTCATGATTGATTTTCGCAGCGGGCGCGAGCCCAAGAGCTCGAGCTTCGACTATATCAGCATCCGCATCGCGAGCCCGGAGGAAATCCGGGGTCCCCGCGACCAGAAGGAGCGTGAGCGCCTGGAGCTCCAGGGGCAGCGCACCTGGTGGTCCTGGGGCGAGGTCACCAAGCCGGAGACGATCAATTACCGGTCGTTCAAGCCGGAGAAGGACGGCCTCTTCTGCGAGCGGATCTTCGGTCCGGTCAAGGACTGGGAGTGCCATTGCGGCAAGTACAAGCGGATCCGCTATCGCGGCGTGATCTGCGACCGGTGCGGGGTCGAGGTGACCCTCAGCAAGGTCCGGCGCGAGCGCATGGGCCACATCGAGCTCAGCGTTCCGGTCGCGCACATCTGGTTCTTCAAGACGCTTCCGTCGCCGATGGGGAACCTGATCAACATCACCCTGAGGGATCTGGAGCGGGTCATCTACTACTCCAGCTACATCGTGATCGAGCCGGGGCAGCAGGAGGTCGAGGCCAATCAGCTCCTCGATGAGGAGGAGTATCTCACCCTCCGGGCCAAAGCCCGGGAAGAGGGTGACGGCGCCTTCCGGGCTGACATCGGGGCGCCGGCGGTGCGCGAGCTGCTGGGCCGGATCGACGTGCGCCAGCTGGCGGACGAGCTCCGCGCCGGGGTGGCCACCGAGACCAGCCAGCACCGCAAGAAGCAGATGCTCAAGCGGCTCAAGATCGTGGACGCGTTCCTGAGCTCGGGTGACTCGGGAGACCTTCCCAACAACCCGGCCTGGATGATCCTGGACGTGATCCCGGTCATTCCGCCCGACCTGCGACCGCTGGTGCCGCTGGACGGTGGGCGCTTCGCCACGTCCGACCTGAACGACCTGTATCGCCGGGTGATCAACCGGAACAACCGGCTCACCAAGCTGATCCAGCACAAGGCGCCGGAGGTCATTCTCCGGAACGAGAAGCGGATGCTCCAGGAGGCGGTGGACGCGCTGTTCGACAACGGCCGCCGCTCCAAGGCGATCCGGGGCCGGGGCAAGCGTCCGCTCAAGAGCCTCAGCGACATGCTCAAAGGCAAGCAGGGCCGCTTCCGGCAGAACCTGCTGGGCAAGCGGGTCGACTACTCCGGCCGCTCGGTGATCGTGGTGGGCCCGGAGCTTCGGCTGCACCAGTGCGGCCTGCCCAAGGCGATGGCGGTGGAGCTGTTCAAGCCCTTCATCATTCACAAGCTGGTGGAGAAGGGTATCGCCGAGACGGTCAAGCGGGCCAAGAAGATCGTCGAGCGGGAGAGCCCCGAGGTGTACGAGATCCTGGAAGAGATCATCCAGGACCACCCGGTGCTGCTCAACCGGGCGCCGACGCTGCACCGTCTGGGCATCCAGGCGTTCGAGCCGGTGCTGGTGGAAGGAAAGGCCATCCGGATCCACCCGCTGGTGTGCGCCGCGTTTAACGCGGACTTCGACGGCGACCAGATGGCGGTGCACGTGCCGCTCTCGTTCGAGGCTCAGCTGGAGGCCCGCCTCCTGATGATCTCCTCGAACAACGTCCTCAAGCCCTCGGACGGCCGTCCAGTGGCCGAGCCGTCGCAGGACATGGTGCTGGGCAGCTACTTCCTCACCAAGCTTCCCGCCGGGTTCGAGGAGGAGCTGCGCAAGGCCGGCAGCGGCAAGGGCGAGGAGACCAAGAATCGGCTGTGGAAGAACGCCAAGTTCTTCGGCAGCCTGGCCGAGCTGGAGATGGCGCTGCTCAACGGGAGTGTGGGGTACCACTCCGCCATTCACTTCTGGTACGTGCCGCCGCCGGAGACCGAAGATCCCGATGCCCGGCGCCCCCGCTGGCTGCGGACGACCGTCGGCCGGGTGCTCTTCAACAGCATCCTGCCGCGGCGGGTGGTCGCGGAGCTGGGCTTCCGCGACGACCTGATGAAGAAGAAGAACCTCTCGGAGCTGGTGCTTCAGAGCTACCGGCGGGCGGGCTTGGCCGACACGGTCACCTTCCTCGACCGACTCAAGGATTTCGGGTTCCGCTTCGCCACCATGGGCGGTGTGAGCATCGGAATCGAGGACCTGGAGATCCCGGCGGAGAAGGCCGAGCTGCTGACCGAGGCGGATGCCAGGGTCAAACGGTTCCAGCGGGCCTACAACACCGGCCAGATCACCTTCGGCGAGCGGTACAACAAGGTGATCGACGCCTGGACCCACGCCAACAACGACGTGGCCGAGGCGATGATCAACTCGATGCGGGTATCCCGCGGCGGGTTCAACCCGGTGTTCATGATGTTCGACTCCGGCAGCCGCGGCTCGCGCGACCAGATCCGGCAGCTGGCCGGTATGCGCGGTCTGATGGCCAAGCCCCAGAAGAAGCTCACCGGCGGCATCGGCGAGATCATCGAGAGCCCGATCAAGTCGAACTTCCGGGAAGGGCTTACCGTGCTGGAGTACTTCATCTCCACCCACGGCGCTCGGAAGGGTCTGGCCGACACCGCGCTGAAGACCGCGGACGCGGGGTACCTCACCCGCCGTCTGGTGGACGTGGCGCAGGACGTCACGGTCACCGAAGAGGACTGCGGAACGATCCTGGGTCTCGACGTCTCGTCGCTCAAGGAGGGCGAGGACATCATCGAGCCGCTGCGCGAGCGCATTCTGGGGAGCGTGGCCAGCGAGGATGTGTTCGACCCGCATGAGCTGGATGAGGATGGCGACCAGAAGCTCCTGGTCGAGGCCGGCAAGCTGATCGACGAGGACGTAGCGAACGCGATCGACGATGCCGGAATCGAGAAGGTCAAGATCCGCTCGGTCCTCACCTGCGAGGCCCGGCGCGGCATCTGCCGGATGTGCTACGGCCGCAACCTGGCCACCATGGACATGGTGGACATGGGCGAGGCAGTGGGCATTCTGGCCGCGCAATCGATCGGCGAGCCTGGTACCCAGCTGACGCTGCGGACCTTCCACATCGGCGGAACCTCCAGCCGTATCGCCGAAGAGGCGGAGCGGCGAGCCCGGCTCGACGGCAAGGTGAAGTACACCGAGGGCCTCGAGTGGGCCGATGTGTCGGTCGAGTTCGAGGACGGCAGCACCGGTGTAACCCGGGTCGTGCTCACCCGGGAGGACGAGTCGGCCTCGGACGAGAGCAAGGAAGGGATTCTGGTGGTGGATCCCAAGGATCCCAAGCGGATCCTCAACCGCTATCCGGTTCCCGAGGGCGCACTGCTGGCAGTGAAGGAAGGCGACCTGGTGACGAAGGGAGACAACGAGCGCCGGGCGACCATCCTCTACACCTGGGACCCTTACAACGATCCCAGCATCATCAAGGCCGACGGCGAGCTTCGCTGGAAGGACCTGGTACCGGGCGTTACGCTCCGCGAGGAGCTCGACGAAGGCACCGGTCTGCGCAGCCTGGTAGTCATGGCCGATCCGGATCGGGAGCTGCACCCGAGCGTGCTGGTCTACTCCAGCAACCGGAAGGACCCCCAGGAGTACACCCTGGCGGAGGGAAGCCGGGTCATCCTGGGCTCGCCCACCGACCAGGTCAGCCGGGCGATGGAGATCCCCGAGGGCGCCAACCCGTGGAGCACCCGGTTCCACGTGGAGGAGCGGCCGATCAACGAGGCCTGGCCCAGCAAGACCAAGAAGGAGAGCAAGGACAAGACCGTCTTCCTCTCCGCGCCGGTCAAGGTCACCAAGGGCATCACGGTCACCAAGATTCCGCGGCAGGCGTACAAGACCCGGGACATCACCGGTGGTCTGCCCCGGATCGCGGAGCTGTTCGAAGCTCGGCGGCCCAAGGATCCGGCCACGATTTCCGAGGTCGATGGGGTGGTGAAGTTCGGCGAGATCAAGCGCGGCAAGCGCGAGATCTACGTCTATCCGGAGACCGATGGCCAGGCGGAGGAAGGCGTCGAGCCTCAGCTGTACGAGGTACCGGCCGGCAAGCACCTCCGGGTCCACGAGGGTGACCGGGTCCGCGCGGGCGACCGCCTGACCGAGGGTCCGGTGAACCCGCACGACATCCTGCTCATCAAGGGTCCGCGAGCGGTACAGGAGTACCTGCTCAACGAGGTGCAGGAGGTCTACCGGCTTCAGGGCGTGCGCATCAGCGACAAGCACATCGGCGTCATCGTGCGGCAGATGCTTCAGAAGGTGCGGGTCACCGAACCGGGCGACACTGACTTCCTCGAAGGGGAGACGGTGGACCGGCTCACCTTCCGGGACGATAACGAGCGGGTCCAGAAGCGGAAGGGCGAGCCGGCGCAAGCCGAGCCGGTACTGCTGGGGATCACCAAGGCAAGTCTTACGACCCAGTCGTTCATCTCGGCGGCGTCGTTCCAGGAGACCACCCGGGTGCTCACCGATGCGGCGATCCGGGGGGCCAAGGACGATCTCCTGGGCCTCAAGGAGAACATCATCATCGGGCACCTAATTCCTGCTGGCTCAGGCATTTACCGCTATGCCGAGATCGACATCGAGCCGCCGGAAGGGTACGAGCCTCCGCCGCCGCGGGTGGAGGAGCCGGTGCCGCAGCCGCAGTTGACCGCGGCGGCGTTGATGGCGGAGGAGGAGTAGAACGCTATCGGCTATCGGCTATCAGCTGATGGATGGCGAAGCGCCCGGGAGCGATCCCGGGCGCTTCGTGTTTTTGGGTGCTCCGGGATGGTCGAGGACCCGGCGATGAGGCGGTCTCCGGCCGGCTCGGGCGTTGACAAGGTGAGCCGCCCGGCCATGCGCCGGGAAACCCACCTGACCGCCATCGTTCTATCGGAGGCAACCATGTGCAACACGCTGCGACCGTGCATCCTCGGGTTCGTCGCCAGCTCGGCCTGCGCCCTATGGGCGCCGCTGGCGGCGCAATCCCAGGCGAATCGCGGGACCGAGCCCGGCGCGCCGGATGTCTGCGGGCTGGTCAGCCATGACGAGGTGAAGAAACTGTCCGAGGATCCAATGGTGAAGTTCTGGACTGAGCCCGAGGTGGTGCAGGTGACCAGCGGGTCGGGATGCCAGTACAGCGGGGGTATCATCTATCTCTTCTCGGGGAGCAAGTCCGAAGCGAACTGGAACGCCTTCCTCAAGAGCTGGAACCAGGATGCCCAACCAAGAACTCCGCTGAGCGGGATCGGCGACCGCGCATACCTGATGTATGAAAAGCCGCGCAACAAGTACGCGGGCAGGCACGCCGTCGTGGTCGCGGCAGTTGGACAGCAGACCGTCGCGGTGGCGCTGGAGGCGAACGGCGAGGAGCCGGTCGAGAAGGTCCGGCCGCGAGTCGAAGCGCTCGCCAAGCTGGTGGTGTCGAAGCTCCGTTAGGCTTAGCCGACTCCGCCGGGAGCGTCCACTGGGTAGTGCATCCCGGCCGGTGCTGCCTCGAGCCGGAGCCGTCCGCCGCTCGCCTCGGCCAGCCTCGCGAAGTCGCGGGGGAAGATCATCATCAACTCCTCCGGCGCGCGGGCGAAACGCAGCCGGACCGTGTCGGGCGTGAGGGCCATCCAACCGTACCGGTCGGGGGTGGCGCTCACGTCGTCAAGCGGCACGCTGAACGAGCCGCCGCCCTGCAGCGAGTTCAGCACGCGGACGTGCAGACGCTCGCGGTCGGCGCCGATCCTCACCCAGGCCATCGAGAAGTAGCCTCGGCCGAAGATCGCCCGGTCCATCCGCATGGGGGTGCCGGGCGCCGGCTCGACCGCCGGGTAAAGCCCGGCCAGGCGGCTGGGCCCGGCCTTCCGCCCATACCGCAGCCTCAACGTGAGCACGATGATGAACAACACGAAGGGAAGGAGCGCGGCGAACGGTCGGAGACCTTCGGGCACGAAGTCCATAGCGTTCTCCTATCACGCCCGCGTCAGGCGAACACGCCTGCGAACCACTTCTGGTAGTGCTCGCCAAGAAGGGGAACCGGCCGCATGTGACCCTTGATCGCGGAGAGGAGGCCAAAAATCCAGAGGAAGAACAGACCGATGACCACCAGCGCCCAGACGATCCAGCCCAGAATGGGAACCACCGCGAAAACGGCCCCTGCCGTGGCAGTCAGGGCCATTCCGAGCATCTGCCGGAGGTGGAAGGCCCCGAGCTGAGTCTTGTGGTTCTGGTGCATGATGATCGCAGCGATGAAGCCAATGATGGTGATGTAGCTGAGGATCGCGACGGTCTTGTCCTCGGCCGCGGTCAAGGCCGCTGCGGATGCCGGGGCGGTGGTTTCCATAGTTCAGCTCCTGGTATGGGTAGGCAGGCCAGCGCGGGTGCGCACCCTGAGCAACGCCCCGAACCAGCGACTGATGCCTCATTACTGCCCTTCGCCTCGACAGGCATCGAGAGACGGATGGTACCTGCCGATGTCGACGATGATCACCGGCTTGGTTTCCAAACCTCCGGAGCTCTTGATCTCCTCTCGGATATTGAGCGCGCGGAGCATCGAATTGATTGCGCCGGTGACCGGCTCCGGAATCATGTAGCCGACGCCGGCACCCACTCCCATCGCCAACGTCGCCTGCTTGCAGGCGGTAGGCCCTCGCAGGATCCCGGCGTCTGAGCCTCGCGTCACCGTCACCGAGGAGTTGAGGAATCCGTACGGCCCGGTTAGAAAGCCGAACGCGCCGATTCCGACCATCACACTGGCCTGGTGTGTCATGACCATGCCGGTGACTCCGAGGGCCACACCCTGGGTCGAGAACAGCAGGTGGTCGAGACTCTCCACCGGCGTGACGCCGGTCGGGCCGCCCATGCTCCACTTTCCATCACGGTACCCGGCCCGCAATCCTCCTTTGAGGGAATAGTATGCGCGAGCCTTGAGCGTGCCGGTCGAGGTAAACGCCGACTGTAGCCGGAACTTCTGACGCACGTTCACAGCGAAGGGCACGCCCATTCCAGCCACTGGAATGGAAAAATCGACCGGCGCAAAGCGCGTCTCGCTGATATTGGCGGACCTCGGTGTCGGAGATCCTGCCTCGAACGTCATCATCAGTCCACCCACGCCCTCCAGCTGGACCTCACAGACGACGATCTTGCCCCCTTTGATGTCGAGATCGAAGTACAGACTCGGCGTCTTGAGGTAGAGAACCGCTTCTCCCAGGAAGTGAACGCCGCTCTGGTCGGACGCGATCCTGACTCCGATCCCCTTAGCTCCTACGAGCGGCGTCATCGTGAATCGGTGTACCATCCCTTGGCTGACCCCGACGCGGTTGATAGCCATTCCTCGGGGTTCACACCCCTGCCGATACGCAGCCAGGTGAATCGTTCCACCCGAGTGCGATCGCGAGCCGCACGAGGGCATTGCGGCAAAGGACGGGAATGACTGGTCCGCCAAGCTGGTTACGATGGGAGGGACGGGCACTACAGGATCGAACACCTCCGGCACCGTGAACGAGAGGGCCTGGTCCAGATCCAAGGGCTGCTTCAAGGAAAACCGCCCCTCACGGACCACTTCGGTGATTTCGACAGGACCGAGCACGACCTGAAGCCCGTCGGTTGTCTTCTGAACGCCGAGTACCCGGCCCGCAGCGCGGCTGGTCAGGAGCAGCACTTTGCCGGGTTGGATAGCCTCCGCCCCTTTCGAGTTCGGGTCAATGGTCCAGACCAGCCCATCAGGACTCACGCCGCGGATGGCCTCGGCGCCTGCCGACGGCATGACGACGTCGGGCTGGTAGGTAACCGCGGTGCTCGGCTTCGCCGAGTGACCGTACCGCTTCTCAGCCTCGGTGAGCTCGTCGAGTCTCACGATCCGGGCCGAACCCCCATTGCGCTGCGCCCCGGTTGGTCGCTCGCGGCAACCGGCGAGCAGGATGCACGAGGTCATGAGGGCCACCATCGATTTGTGCCGCATGCAGCGCCTCCAGGAGTTGGGAGCCGGTTTATACCAACGCCCGGGATCGACCGTCTCAGCCTCACTTGCTGTCGAGGCGCGGTAGCCGGGGCACCCTGGATGTACGCGCGCTGAGGCCTTTCACCGAGGAGTCGTGCGTTACCCATGAACCCACTGCCGGCCGGAGGATTCATGGGCCTGACTATGCGCATCGCAACGTTGTCGTTGGCGGCGGCCCTCTCGGCCGCGTGGTCCTGTGGCTCCGATAGTGGGGTTAAGGCGAGCTCGGAAGGTGGCGGTGGACCGAGCACCGCCACACCGGCGAAGGCTCGGCCTGCGCCGGTCGCGGTAGGCACCGCAAACCTGCCCGACGCGTGCGACCTGGTGCCCAAGACCGAGATCGAGCGGATCGTGGGCCGGGTCGTTGGCCGGCCGGAGCACAAGGAAAAGGGGTGCTTGTACTCCTTCCCGATCGATTCCTCGACGCCGGACTGGACGAGGCGGCGACAGCTGGAAGCATCGGGAGCGGATTCCCGGTATCTCGACCTCTACTTTCCCAGGCCGAGCCTCTTCGTCGAGGTAAACCTGACCGGTCCCGCGCTGACCAATCCGGAAGGTGCTCCCGCGGCTCCGGACGGCTGGGATGCCGTCGGCTCTCGACGTCCAATACGGTCGAGATTCACCGGCCGGACCGGCCACATTACCATCACCGTCGAAAAAAGGGCTCTAGGTATTCCGGGAGACACCCTGCTGGCTATGGCGGACCGGGTGCGACATCGCATCCCGGACCTGCCGTTCGCGCACCCGCTCGCCGGTCGCCCTGGGAACAACCCTACCGGGCGGGACCCCTGCAGCGTTCTCACCCGCGCCGAGGCGGAGCCGGTGCTGGGGCAGCTCGCCGTGGACCCGTACCGAAGCCACGAGGGGTCTCCCCTGGCCGATCCGGCGGGAAAGAGCTGCGCCTACTTCACGCCGGGGCATCGGGTCCTGATTGTCACGCCCGAATGGACCTACGGAAAGACCGTGCTCAAGGCCGAACGCATGGTCGGCGGCATAGTGAGTCAGGTGGCGGACGTATTCGATATCGTAGCCGACACCCTGGAGGGCCAGTGGGATGACGCCGTGGTGAGCCTGACCGGGGACCTCATTTTCCTCAAAGGGTCCGACGCCTTGAGCATCGGCTATAGTCTGTCCTCTACCGACGCCACGGGGGCGATCCGGCTGGTCGGGCCGGCGCTGAAGCGGCTGGCCGCGGAGGCTCCCGAGCCAACTACCCAGTGAGTGCGAATTCGAAGCGGACCTCCTCACCTGAATCCCCGCGAGGTCCGAAGCTTCGCTCGGCGAAGACCACCCGGCCGTCGCGGCCGACGAGCACGACCGTGGACGAGCGGGTGCCATATCCGTCCGAGGAGATGAAAGCAGCGGACAGCAGCCGTTCCCACTCGCGACTGATGCCGGTCTCGGGCAGCAGGTGGTCTGCCGGTTGGCTCCGGTCGGAAAGCGAGGTGAAGAGGTCGTTGACCAACCCTGGGCCGCCTCGCTGTACCAACGCACGGAGCGCGGTTTTGCCCGATGTCACCTTGGGCCAGGGCGAATCGAGCAGGTGGTTGCTGAGTCCATACACTCCGGGATTCAGCGGTCGCGGTACGCCTTCGCGGTTGGAGAAGTAGTGCAGCTCCCGACCGTCGCCGACGATCAGGTTGAAGCCGTTGTACCGGTCGGCCGCTTGCTCGACCTGCTCGATGTATGCCCGGGGCTGAAGCTCCATCGTGAGGAAATCGCTGACCAAGCGGCCCCGGGAATGCTGCGCAGCCGGCTCGCGCTGGCCCTGCCGGTAATTGGTCACCGCCGCGAAACGCCCCCGCCGGTCAATACCCAGCCAGGTTCCTCCTGCCCGTAAGTCTCTCCCTCCCAGGATGGAGGGAGCGTCAGCCCAGAAGTCTGCTGGAGCGCTCGGCCGATCGTAGAACTCGTCCCGATTGGCCGCGACGATGAGCGAATAGTCCGGGTGAGAGTCCCAGGCGAGCAGAATCAGGCACATGCCTAAAAGTTAGTGCCCCTGCTGTTTTGCTATAGTCCGAAATAGGCGAGCGCGGCGTAGCGCTCCAGCGCCTGGCGGTGCGGCGCCACCTGCGCTTGGGTGGCCGACGAGCCCTGCGGCTGGGGCGGGACCATGCTCGCCTGCGTCGGTTCCCGGCCGCTCTGCACGTCCTCGATCAGCCGCTCGAAGTCCATCAGCGGGATCTTGGCTGCTCCGTACGCCTGGGTCCGGATCCAGCGGTACTCCGCGAGAGAGAGCCCGACCTGGTTGAGAGCTTCCACCTGCGCGCGTTTGCCGTCGACCAGCGCCTTGGCCAAATCGGAGTAGGCCGCTACCAGCGCCGGCGCGTCCGCCGCGGTGGCGACGTGGTCGTCCCGCAGGAACTTCTCGTACTTTTCCCCGATCTCCTTGACCCGCTCCCCGAGGCGGGTGCGCACGGCCTCTTGCACTCGGAGCAGCCGCGTAAGCTGCGGCTCGGTGAGCTCGCCGGAGCCGGGCGGCGTATAGGGTTCCTGGTTTTTCACCGAGCGATTGAGCTCAGGGATGGTCCGAAGGCCGGAGAAGCCGCTCACCGCAGACTGCACCCTCCGCACGGCCATGTAGGAGCCGATAGATCCCGCCAGCAGGGCCGCGACGAGCACGAGCCCGCAGCCGATCGCAAGCTTCTTCATGGGTCGTTAGCCTCCGAGGTAACTCCAGAGATCTTCGCTCTTCGCCAGGGGCCGGATCAGATCGACGTTGTCCTTCCGGACACCTGGCTGCAGCGGACCCGCGGCATCAGGGAAGCTCTCCTCGGTGTCCACCTGATTCATCGCGAAATTGTACGCGTTGAACGCGGCGACGAAGTCGCTGGGGGAAAGGCCGGCCTTGGCCATCGCAGCCTTGAGGGCTGGGATGCGCTCTGCCGCCGCGGCCCGATCCGCGAGGCTGCCGACCAGCAATCCCTCGATCTGCTTCCGCCCTTCCTTCTCCCGCGCGTCGGCTCGAACCATGTTCTCGCCAATAATCCTCGATTGTGCGCTGTCCGGTAGCGCCTCGAATTGCTCTTTGGGCATGCCGAGGTCGCCCCCGAACATGAGGGCGCCCAGTCCGCCGACGGGATTCCACTCGCGCATGATAGCGGAGACCTTGCGAATCACCGGTGCCGTGAGCCGGTACTCGGGGATTGGTTTCGTGGCTTTGGGCCTCGCCGCTGCACTCGAGCCATTGCTCTGGGCCTCACCCCGGCAGGCGACCAGGGGGAGCAGCAGGAAGACAAGTCTTGCGATGGACCCTACGACAGGTCGAAAGCGGATGGCAGATGGATATGACATGGCGGCCTCTCCAGTGTGTGGGACAGTGGATAACGCCCGTTTTCACCCTCTCAACCCTCAGGCCGAGTACTTTCGGCCACCACCAGCCGCCCGTTACTTGCCGCCACGAGCTCCTCAGCTCCTCGGGGACGGATAAGGAACCGGACCTGTGGATCGCGCGTGAACCTGAGGCGCACCACCGAAGTTGGCGGCAACAACCCGCGCCACACGTCGGGGACAGCGGTTAGGTCTGACCAGGGGGCGCTGAAAGTCGGAGAGCCGGGACGCAAATGCACGCCCATGGAGACGTGGATGTGCGTGGAATCAGCTGTGAGCCGGGCCATGTGACTGTAGGTCGCTCGGCCGACCACGAGGAACGCGCATTCAATCCGCTGTTGGCCGGGGTCGCCGGTAACGGCTGGGTATCGCTCCGCCAGTCGGCGCCAGGCGCTCAGACGGCCGAGCAGCCAGGTCGCCGGCATCACGGCGGCTGTGGTCGCGACGGCGAAGTACAGGAACCACGAAGGCACGGGGGTCATCGTCGGAGGGCCATCGTCGGTGCCTCAACGGGGCCGCGCCGTCGCCAGTCGCTCCAGTGCGATTTTGGCGAGGCGGATGGCGCCGGCTGCATCGGTCGAAGAGGTACCAAAAGAGACCTCGAGCGAGCGGTCGCCCTTGAGAAACGCGAGACTCGACGTCATCGGCATCGAGGCGACCTCGTCCCACGGACCTTCTATCGTGTCGGCAGCTTCGGGGTCGCCTCCCGGCAGAACCCGGCCTGCGAGTCCACCGACCACCCGAACTGCTTCCATCGTAGACTGTCCATACGACCACTGCGGCGTGAGCGACAGGACCCTGTGCCCGGCGGTGTAGTAGGCGCAGCTCTGGCCATTCGGATCGACGAACGGGGAGTCTTCTCTGGTTCGATACGGCGGCGCCACCAACGGACCAAGCACTTCGGCTGCCTCGGCAGGTGTGAGGAGCATGCAGGGGTCGCGGCCGGAGGGGCCGCCGGCCATACCATCGGATTCCGGTGCACGGAAGGGGTGATCGGGCACCAGGTCGCGCACCCGAGCGGCAAGGGCAGCCGTCTTCTCGTCATCGACGGCGATGGCTTGCATCTGGACCATCACGCTGAGCTCGCCGGTTCGCCCGAAAAATCCGGGCAGCCCGATCACAATCGGAGACCTGCCGTAATCCCACCCGTTCGACGCGCCGGCCGAGTCGAGTCTCATCCCGGCCCAGCTGGCCGCGATGCTCTCGCCCGCGGCGGCTGCCTGCTCGCTGACATCGCGACTCAGGTCTACGTCCAGGATGATGGCAGGCTCCGTAGGCCGTCGGTCCGGCGGAAGGTCGGAGCCGCCGAATTTCTTTGCGAGCTCCTGGAGCTTGCGAGCCACTTCCTGCCGCCGGAGGGTCTCGGCATCGGGCGGAGGTGGCACGAGAGGATAAAGGCAGCCACCTTCGTGCCTTCGCGGCGGACCGGCGAGTTTGCCCACTATGGCCTCGACTTCTGTGGTGGGAATCCACCCGCATGGATCGGAGGGCCACTGGGGGACCGCGCTTTGGGCGGCCGCTGCCGGCGAGGTCTGTTTCGTCCCTTCTGCGGGAACATCCTTCTCACCCGTTTCGGGCCCGCTGCAAGCGCAGAGCGCTGCCAGGGCGATCAGCCGGCGCATTTGCGTACCACCTCCACCCGACGGTTTCGAGCTCGGCCTTCGATAGTCGTGTTGGTCTCGCGCGGTTGCGAGCTGCCGTAGCCCGCGATTCCGAGCCGGGCTTCGTCCAGCTTGTGGACATCCACCAATCGGGTCCGCACCGCCGCGGCGCGACGCTCCGAGAGCGTCTTGTTGGCGGCCACGGTGCCGACGCTGTCCGTATGGCCTTCGATCGTGCCGCTCCAGTCCGGATGTTTGGCCAGCACCTCGGCGAGCACGCCAATCGTGCGATCGGACGCGGGATCGAGCACGGCGCTGTTGAAGGCGAAGTAGATCCCGGGCAGCTCCACTCGACATTCCTCCTTGAGCGTGGCCTCGAGCTCTCCGCCGCCATGGCCGGCAGGCCCGGAGCCCCCCGCCTCAGCGAGGGGGAAGTCCACCCTGACGGTCTGAAGCACGTTGGTCGGCTGGGAGGAGTGGCCAATCCACTTGAGCAGCAGGGGATAGGTGCTGTCGGCAAGAATCCAGATCTGGGGCTCGAAGCGGCGACCTTTGGCGGTGAAGTTGCCCCGGAGGTGCAAGGCCGACACCTCAGTGCGCCGGCCGTTCACCAGGAGCGAGAATGGAGCCGGTGTGGGATCGGCTACTAAGAGGGTGCCGCGCCATCTCACCGGAACCCAGTTCCTTCTGCCGAGCAGGCCCTCCAGCATCTGTCCGCCGATGCCCGCACCGGACGGAGGCGCCAGCTCCATCACTTGGAAGCTGTCCGCACCGGTGGCACGCAGGCGGCGGTACACGGCGCGGGATACGGCCATCATGGTGTACCCGGGGTGCTCGATGGAACCTTGCTTCGCATGGAAGCTGCGGAGACGGAAGGCGTCAGCCACATCGGCCGCACCTTCCACAAACGCCAGCTCCTCCTTCAGTGTGTCGCCCTGGGTATGCACTTCAAACAAGTTCCACGTCCACTTGGTCCCTCTCGGGGAGACTTCTTGGGCGGTGAGGAACGACTCCCTCTCGGTATCCGGCGTCCAGAGGGTCTGAACCACAGTGGAGCCCTGCGCGAGCGGGAGTGGCAGAGCGGGCTGCTGCGAGAGCAGTGCTCCCACGCTCGACAAAGTCGAAAAAGCCAGGATGCTGAATCCCGAACGGAACACCGCACCTCCTGCCGAACGAGTGAGGGTGTCGGCTCCCTTGTCGGGTGCCGTTGATCTCAACGCCCGGTTCGCCTGCAACCTCCCTCACCGCGGGGTAGGCGTTCGGTCGTGAGGGGGCCATTGGCTCGACGGGGCGTTCTTGGAGGTGGGATGCCCACTCAGTGGTGCCGTCGACACCCGTCAGCGAGGACCCCATGACACGAACACCAGATCGGCAACGCCCGCGGGGGATGAGTCCATGGTTGGGCGCCCCCCTTGTCATCGCGGCTACTTGGACCCTGTCGGCACAGGCAACCGGCGGGGTACCACCGGATGTCGAGCAGCGTTTGCGCGCCCTCGAGAGTCTGGTACGGCGTGGGGCTGGTAACACCACTCAAATAACCGCTCCCTTCGATGTCATTGGACCGGACGGAAAGCCTATGCTTCGAGTCTCGGTGCAGCATGATCGCAGTGTGCCGGTGAGCATTGCGAGGATCGCAGAGAACAACGGCGGGTCTGTCTGGCTCTCGGGGGGCGGGGCCTTAGAGGTGGCAGTCGCAGCGTTGCCGGTCGCCGGCCAGGTCACGGTTAGTGACCCGCAAGGCGCTCTTCGGGCGGGGATGAGCATAGGGAAGGTCGTCGTGACCGACTCGAAGGGTAAGGATCTGGTGGGCTTCACTAGAGGTGATGACGACGGGGGCCGCTTTACAATTTGGCGAGGTGGAAGTCGTGTGATAGACATCAAGCCTGACTCTGCGAATTTCGCGGGCGAGGTTGTCGTTTCGAACAGTGCAGGGCAGCCCCTTGTGAAGCTCGGGGCGGATGCTCAGAACGGTGGGGCGGGCGGGGTGGCCGTCATGAGCGCGGCAGGCAAGCCGACCGCGGCCCTCCTCGGTGGGGTGCGCGGTGCCGGGGCGGTGATGGTGGCCAACTCCGCGTCACAACCGCTTGCTGAGATGAGCGTGTCCGGCGATGGACGGGGGCTCGTCCAGGTCTTCGGTCGCGGAAGCCGGCCGGTCGCCGTCCTTACCCAGGCGACCGAGACGCCCGGCGGCTTGCTTCAGATTTCCAACACAGCTGGGCCAGTCGCGAACTTGACGGTCGGTTCGAGCGGTGGTGGGTTCTTGCAGCTGAGCAATCCGTCGGGTGTGCCGAATGTAGAGGCGGGTTCATTGCCTTCCGGCAAGGGGACGGTCCGTGCGGGCCCCAATTACAAGTGCTCCCCCGTGCAAGCCGCGACTCCGATCATCGCATACGGCATCCCCGACTGCCTCGTGGGGGCAGAGAAGTGATGCGGACCGCGCGAGAAGCGTGGCACTAAAATCGGGAGCAGCGCTTGCACTGCTCCCGATCGCCTTTTCTACCCGCCCGCACTGTTCAGCTGGCTCTGCCCTTGGCCGCCGCGACGATCTCCTCGGCCGCCTTCTCGACCATCGGACTGAGCAGGTCTTCTCCGTCCTGCGTGGCCTTTTGCTTGTCGCGCTTCTCGACCAGCACCTTGCCATCCCCCGTCTCCAGCCGGTACCCGAGGGTCAGCTCGTCCTTGTTGTGAATGGTGACGGCATAGTTGTGAGCCGCCTGGCCCGCAGCGCCGTACGCCGCCTGCCCGGCGATCCGTCCGACAGTCGACCCGCTCGCAGCCCCGGCCTCCCAAGCACCCTGCTGTGCCGCTCCAGCCGCCATTCGGCCCAGCAGCCCACCGCCCGAGCGCTTCTGCACGTGCTTGATGGTGGTGAGGAGCAGGTAGGGGCAACCGGCCTGCTTGGCTTCCTCCTTTGCCTGCGAGGCGAGTCGGGCTTTCAGCGGCTCGGGCCGCAGCGACGGGCCGGCCAGATAGCTGGTGAACGTCTCCCGAGCGGCATCGCTGGCGGCTGTCGCGCTGCCGCTGCTCGCCTCGACACTGGCGGGGGCCATGCAGATACGGGTCACCTGGGTGCTGTCCTGCGCGGCGAGGCCGGCGCCTGCCAGGGACATCAGCATTCCTGCCGTCGCCACGGTCAGACCGGGCCATGATTGCATTCTCACGACATACCTCCGGAGTTGGAGCCGAGCTGTCGAACTGGGCATTCGCCATTGAGGAACGCCCTTTTCGGGCGTACAATCCCTCATCCGCCTCGAGCCTCCGGGCAGGCTACTCCGACCCGTCTCCGACTCGCATGACCGACGATCCCGCCTCCTCCAAGGGCGCCATTACCCAGTGGCTGCTGGATTGGAGCAGGAACGACAAGCAGGGCCTCGATCAGATGCTCCCGGTGGTCTACCAGGAGCTGCATCGCCTCGCCTCTCATTACCTGCGGCGGGAAGCCACCGGTCACACCCTTCAGCCCACCGCTCTGGTACACGAGGCCTATCTCCGCCTGGTAGACCAGCGACGGGTCGACTGGCGCAACCGGGCGCAGTTCCTTGGCGTCGCGGCCAGCATGATGCGGCGCATCCTGGTGAACCACGCCCGCGACCGGTCCGCCCGGAAGCGGGGTGCCAACCCGGAACGGGTCTCGCTGAGCCTGGTCGAGTCGCCCTCTGGGCGGCCCGACGTCGAGTTGATCGCACTCGAAGACGCACTACAGCGGCTGGCGGAGCTCGATGAGCGTAAGAGCCGGGTGGTCGAGCTCAAGTTCTTCGGAGGACTCACGACCGAGGAGATAGCCGAGGTGCTGGAGGTCTCGGGCGCCACCGTCGAGCGGGAATGGGCGTTCGCCCGTGCCTGGCTCTACGATGCGATCGAGGGGTCGGAAGAATGAACAGCGATCGGTTTCGAGGGACCAAGCGCCCGGGAGCATCGCGCTCCCGGGCGCTTCGCCCGTCGGGGCATGACGGGCCGGTTACGGCCGCCGGTACCTGATCGTCAGCGTGGGCGCGTCCTTGTTGTCGGGGCCACGGAAGTAGATCGAGCCGTAAACGGGGGCGTCATCCCCTTCCTTGGCGAAATGCATTCGGAACTGGGAGCGGCCACGCCCCGCGTTCCAATCTGCCTTCACGGCGGCGTCCACCGCGAGCGTCACCCAGACATCCGCCTCGTCCGACGGCAAGGTCCCGATGTTGGCAGAGAGGGGTGTCACGTCGAAATCGTCGTCAGTCAAGCTCGTGCCGAAATCGAGATGGTCGACGACCAGCGGGGCGATGCGCTCGGGCTCGCCTTCCAGGTGGTTCACGTACAGCCTCAGGGTACCCCCCAGAATGGTGACCCCCGAAGGGACGGTCCCGGAGAGGCCGAAGCTGCAGAACGAGCGGCGAGCACCGGTCGAGGTCATGCTCGACGGGTACGATGAGATTTGCAGGATCGTAGGGTTCGTGGCCGTCACTGGCCCTCCAAAGGGAACGTCCACCTTCGTAACCCAGCCGCAGAGCGGGCCCTCGGGCAGGAGGGTGACCGTCTCAGGCGGGTTGTCCCGCAGATCGGCGGCGACCACGATGTAGGCGCTCACCGATTGCGCCGCCTTGTCCACGTCGAAGCCCACTGCCCGCGCGGCGCTGGTCTCACCGGCGTACAGCGGCCCCGCGAAGCTCTCCCAGCGATAGCAATCGCTCGCCTTGCCGCTCACGCAGCCGCTGAAATCGTTGAAGAAGTTGGCCGGCGCGTTGTCCCATGCCGAATTGGGTACCGCCGAGCCCCCGGGCACGCCGAGTGAGGCGGCGGAGTAGGGGAACACCACCACTCCGGTCGTGCCCTGTGGGGGTCGCGGGAAGGTCGTCGGTGTGACTAGGTCGGTGATCTGGAGCCGGTTCTCGATCGCCAGATCGAAGGTGCACCGCTTCTGCTTGGTGTTGTTGGAGATGGGTGTGAAGGTGCAGTTCGTGGCATGCAGTGTCACTGCCTCGCTCCCGATCAGCGAGAACGAGGGCCCGACGGCCTGTGCCTGCGGGGTCCGCGCCCCGCTGCTGCCCACGGTGATACGTCCGGTTGCGACTTCGATCGTGAGCGGAATGGCGATCGCACGGAGGTCGGGCGGCTCGACTGGTGGCGCGCTGGGGACGGACGGTTGCTCCAGGCCGCAGGCGGCCAGGAGGATGAGCACCAGGGCCGCGGGGGTGTGGCGGTGGCGCGACGACATAGGAGTAGCCTCGGGGGGCGGGGTAGGGCATCCGGACGGTCGGCGCAGTCGGCCGAGTCCTCTGCCATCGGTAACGCCCGATACCCGCGACAGCCGCCTCACGGGATGCGAGGCGCCGGCTCGTCCCCGCCTTGGGCACATGGGCGGACCGCCCCACCGGACGGGCGGCCCTCCGCAGGGGCTCGCGGGCATTGAGGAACGCCCAATTCGGGCGTACAATCCCCTCATCCGCCTCGGTCTCCTGCCGGGCGAACCCGACTCCATCTCCCATGCCCGACGAACCTCCCTCGCCCAAGGGCGCCATCACCCAGTGGCTGCTGGACCGGGGCCGCCTCGCGGCCACCGGCCATACCTCCAGCCCACCGCTCTGGTCCACGAGGTTCTTCGGAGGCCTCACGATCGAGGAGAGCGCCGAGGTGCTTGGGA
Organism: uncultured Gemmatimonadales bacterium; assembly: GCA_963812755.1. Lineage (GTDB taxonomy): Bacteria > Gemmatimonadota > Gemmatimonadetes > Gemmatimonadales > GWC2-71-9 > CAVVWJ01. Next base: position 80,149 of record CAWEWK010000011.1, read on the forward strand.
TCTCCGGCGCCACCGTCGAGCGGGAATCGGCGTTCGCCCGTGCCTGGCTCTACGATGCGATCGAGGGGTCGGAAGAATGAACAGCGATCGGTTTCGGCGATGCGAAGAGCTGTTTCATGCGGCGATGTCGCTCGCCGAAAACGAGCGTGATGCCTTCCTGCAGCGGAGCTGCGGCGACGATCCCGAGCTCAGGGCCGAGGTCGAGCGGCTCCTCGCGGCGCACGACCGCTCTGGCGATTTCATTCTGTCACCCGCCATCGCGACCGCACGCGCCAGGGTCGGGGCCGAGACCGATTGGGCCGGGCGTCTGGTCGGACCCTATCGGGTGGTTCGAGAGATCGGGCGGGGAGGGATGGGTGCGGTCTATCTCGCCGAGCGCGCGGATGGCCAGTACGAACACCGGGTGGCGCTCAAGCTCATCAAGCGCGGCATGGACACCGAGCAGGTGCTCGCCCGCTTTCGGTCCGAGCGACAAATCCTCGCCTCGCTGGACCATCCCAACATCGCCCGTTTGCTCGACGGTGGAAGTACCGACCAGGGCACGCCCTTCTTTGCCATGGAATACATCGAGGGCGAGCCGATCGACGCCTGGGTCGATCGGCGCCAACTCTCGGTGGAGGATCGGCTTCGTCTCTTCCTTCAGGTTTGTGGCGCCGTGGCCTACGCCCACCAGCACCTGGTGGTGCATCGGGACATCAAGCCGCTCAACATCCTGGTGACATCGGACGGAGTGCCGAAGCTGCTCGACTTCGGCATCGCGAAGGTGCTGCACGACAGCGGCGACGAGGCAACGTCCACCGTAACGGGGATGCGGCTGCTGACCCCGGAATATGCCAGTCCGGAGCAGGTCGAAGGACGGCACGCCACTACCGCCAGCGACGTCTATTCCCTCGGGGTGGTGCTGTACGAACTGCTCACCGGGCGATCCCCGTATCGCCCTCGGAGCCGCGCGCCGCTCGATGTGGTCGAGGCGGTCCGGACGACCGACCCGGAGCGGCCCAGTGCTGTTGGCGGCACCGAAAAGGTGCGGCGCCGGCTGCGGGGCGACCTCGATACCATCGTGCTCACAGCACTGCGCAAAGAGCCGGCCCGCCGCTACCAGTCGGTCGAACAGTTCGCGGGCGACGTGCGGAGACACCTGGAGGGCCTGCCGGTGCGGGCTCGCCCGGACACCTTCCGATACCGAGCCGACAAGTTCGTGCGGCGGAACAAGGTCCCGGTAGCCGCCGGAGTACTGCTGGCGCTGGCCCTCGTGGCCGGCACTGCGGCAACCGCCTATCAGGCGCGCGAGGCGCGTGCGGCCCAGGCTCGTGCGGAGCGCCGCTTCGCCGACGTCCGAAAGCTGGCCAACGCGCTGCTCTTCGACTACCACGATGCGATTCGTGATTTGCGTGGTGCCAGGCCGGTACGAGAACGAATGGTCCGCGACGCAATCGGCTACCTCGATGGTCTGACCCGGGAATCGAGCGAGGACCCTTCGCTTCAGCGGGAGCTGGCCGGCGGGTACCAGCGAATCGGCGACCTGCAGGGCGGGGAGCCCGGCAGCCTGGGTGACACGGAGGGAGCAGCACGGAGCTACGAGAAAGCGCTTGCCATTCTCGAATCACTGCTCCGGACCGACAGCAGTAACGCACGACTCCGTCGACAAGTCGCCCACACCGCGCTGGCCTATGGCAGAGTCGTGTGGGGCCGGGGCGACGTCGCGGCCGGATTGCGCAACGCCCATCGCGGTCGCGCGCTGCTCGACCCGCTGGTCGCGGCCGCGCCGACTGATACCGACCTGCGTCTGCAATTGAGCGCTGCCAACAACCTTTTGGGGCAGATCTCGCTGGAAGAGGGGAAAATCTCCCAAGCACTGGAGTATCACCGGGCGGACGTGGAGCAGTTCGAAGCCGCACCTGAGTCCGAGCGCCGCCGCCCCGGCGTGCGGCACGCCCTGTCGGTCAGCTACGGGTACCTGGCCGACGCGCAGTCCGAATCGGGCGACCTGGTCGGAGCGCTGGCAAGCCACCGACGGAGCCGCGCCTTGCGCCGCGAGCTCACTCGAGAGTTCCCGGACAACGCCACCTACGCGGAGCTGGCTTCCAGCGCACGATACTACGAGGCGACCGTGCTCGGCCGGATGGGCCGCTGGCAGGAGTCACTTGCCCTCCACCGTGAAGGCCTGGCCGAGGACTCTACCGGCTCGTTCAATCGCTGCCGGGTCGGCGAGGCGCTTGCCGCGCTGGGCCGGCACGAAGAAGCGCTCGGGTACCTGAGGAGCGCGCTGCAGAAGCACAGGAAGGAGCTGCGCGTCGACACGGCCAGTCTATTCAGCCGACTAGCGGTCTTGGAGGACCAGGGCCGGATCTGCAAGAGTCTTGCGAGCCTGGGCCGGCCGGACGCGGCGGCGGAGTGCGGGAACACCACCGCCTTCGCCCAGGCGATCTCGGTGGAGCCGGACCATGCATTTCCGCGGGCATTCATCGCCGCGGCCTGGACCGATATGGGTGACGCCTACGAGACTCTGTCTCGTCAGGACGCCGCGGCCAGTCGCGCAGGACTACCGGGCCGCGGCGTTGGACCGACATCGCCGGAGCTTCGAAATCTGGTCGGATCTCAAGGCTCGGGGGTTGGTTAGCCCGGTAGATACCGGCCGGATCTCCGCGGCCGAGCGCGCCCTCGCCCGAGCGCAGCGACTGGTCAGCGCGTCGCATGGCGCGAGCGGGCGGTAAAGAGGCGCCCGGAAATGTCTTCCGGGCGCTTCTTATTGCTCGGTGTTTCTACTGCAGTTTCGTGTTCTTACTCGTCATCGCCTGGAACCACTTCCCATCCGGTCCCTGGAATTCCATCGAGAAGGTGTACTCCTTAGGCGAGACTTCCTTGATCGTCACTCGCGACTTCACCTTCTGCCCGCCCATGGTGCTCTCGTCGGTGTAGCTCCAGGTGTCGCCCTGTTTGGTACCCTTGGGGACGCTCGACATCGTCATGCCCGAGTTGTCTACCCCGTAATAGGTGTAGACCTTCTCCTCCGCACTATAGCCAAGAATCCCGATGTTCTTGGTTGGGCCCATCGGTGTGGTCCCTTCCGAGCGACAAATCACACTAAAGCCCCCTTCGAACCACTCGCAGGTATCGGTCGAGGTAATCTTTCCTCCAGGGCCCATCGGGCCTGGCTTTGCCTCACCTTCCGCCTTCCATTTCCCCACGAAGTAACCAAGCTTCGCATGCTCGGGCCCTGGCTTAGGCGCTTGAGGCGCCTGGGCGGCCGCGAACTGCAGGCCGGCAATCGATATCACAGAGTATGCAGCAAGCACGTTGAGCGTTCGTTTCAACATGGATCTCCCTCCAGTAAGCAGCTAAGGACGTTCTGGCCCGGAGAACATGTAGTCGGGAGCCGAGCCAGTCAATCCACAACCATGCCGATCGGAAAACAAACCGGCGTCCGGGTTACCCGGACGCCGTACAGTACTGTCAACGCGGACGGCTTAGGCGGTCTTCGGAGCTCGACCGTTCCCGAACACCTTGCCGAGCACTCTGCGCCACCGCGGTCGGGCGGGTTCCTCGACCGTCTCGGAGACCGGACTCGGAAGCGTGGCCTGTACCTCTTCAACCGGCTGCTCGTCCTGCCCATTGGCCGCGAAGAAGGTCCATTGCTTCCGCTTAAGGGGCGGCAGTGGCTGGTTGGCCCGCTCGGCTGCAACCTTTCTGAATTCCGGGTGCACGGTAATAGGCAGCCAGCGTGCCGAGCCGCGGTGGTAGATCCGCGACTTCGGGCCGATGGCGCCCCGGCGAATGGCCGCTGCCAACTCCTCCGGGGACTTGAACAACTCCTCGGTACCGGTGTCGAGTTCGATGAGAATCATGATCCAGCTCGATCCAAGGGCGTGCAATTAAGATGTGCGGAAGGGAATAGTTTGCAACTGCTTCGGGCGGCTGGTTACATCAAGCATGAATTGCGCCAGGGTCACCAGGGGCCGTCGCCGAGTCACGGCCCCAGCCGTAAGTCGTTGTTGGCGTTAGGCTTTCTACCCACGGACGGGTCCGACTGCACCGGCTGCCCGAGGCTCTCATCCGACCGCGGTGTTCCTGCGCCACCGTAGCGCCGAATCCTCGCTGGCTGGACCGATAACTGACCTTCAGATTCCAGCATGCCTGAGACCTCGGTACCCAACGCCGGCTATCCCCCCACCCGCATGTCTGTCATTCTCGCCGCCCGCCAGGACGACCCGGACGTGCGCCGAGCCGCGTTCGACGTCCTGGTCTCGGTCTATTGGCGTCCGGTGTACGCTCGGCTCCGAATCAAGTGGCGGTCCCAGCCCGCGGACGCGGAAGACCTGGCTCAGGACTTCTTTGCCCGCGCCATCGAGCGCAGCTTTTTCGACAGCTACGATCCTGAGCGGGCGCGGTTCCGCACCTTTCTCCGCACCTGCCTGGATCGGTTCGCCGCCAACGCCTTGCGAGATCAGCACCGGCTGAAACGCGGCGGGGGTCCCAGTGCCTCGGTCGACATCACCCAGGCGGAGCGTGAGCTCGCCCTATCCCAAGCCGACAGTACGGAGGTGGATGCCGACGAGTGGTTCGACCGGGAGTGGGTTCGCAGCCTGTTCGCCTCGGCGGTGGCGGAGCTGCGCGATGCCAGCAGGGGGACGCCGAAGGCGGTCCGCTTCCGGCTGTTCGAGCGGCACGACCTGGAGCCCATGAGCGACGAGGAGCGCCCCAGCTATCTCGACCTGGCCACGGAGTTCGAGCTCCCGGTAACTCAAGTGACCAACCATCTTGCCTGGGCACGCCGGGAGCTCCGGCGCTTGGTACTGGAGCGGGTCCGACTGCTGTCCGGAAGCGACGCGGAGTTCAGGGCCGAGGCCGAATCGCTCTTTGGTGGACGGGTGCGGTGACGATTCCCGACGAGGCGCTGAATCACCTCCAACGGGTGTTGCGCGAACCCGACGCAGCGAGTGGGCGCTACCAGGTCCACGAGCTGGTGGGGCAGGGAGGCATGGGCACCGTGTACCGGGCGCACGACGGCTCGCTGAACCGCGACGTCGCGCTCAAGGTTCTGCGCGCCGACCTCGCCGATCCCAGCGCGGCCGCGCGCCTGGAGCGGGAGGCCAGAATTCTGGCCCGCCTGGAGCATCCTGGAATCGTTCCGGTGCACGACGTTGGAATCCTGGCCGACGGCCGCGTGTTCTACGTGATGAAGCTGGTGCGAGGCGAGCGCTTGGAGCGTTGGGCGCGACCGGCGCCGCTCTCCGACCGGTTGCGGCTCTTTCTCAGGATCTGCGAGGCGGTAGGCTTTGCTCATGCGCACGGCGTGGTGCACCGGGATCTCAAGCCCTCGAACATCATGGTGGGTCAGTTCGGCGAAGTCCTGTTGCTCGACTGGGGAATCGCCCGGGTGCTGCGCTCGCCGGACGACGAAGATTTCGGTAAACCGACGCCCGGCTCAGGCGAGGTCGCAACTGCGGATACGGCGCCAGGTACGGTGCTGGGGACGGCGGGATTCATGGCGCCGGAGCAGGCTCGGGGTCAACATGACCTGATCGACGGGCGAACCGACGTGTACGCCTTGGGGGCGATCCTTCGGGCGTTGGCGAGCCGGGAAGGCAGCGAGCGGCCAGCGCGGCCACTTGCCGCCATCTGGACCCGGGCGTTGGCCGCCGAGCCGGCCGATCGCTATGCCACCGCGGAGGAGTTGGCGGCTGAGGTGGCTCGCTTCCTGGATGGAGAGCGGGTGCAGGCCCATCGGGAAACGTTGGGCGAGCGGGCCGGCCGAATATTCCGCAAGTACCAGACGGCGATCATTCTGGTGCTGACCTACCTGACTATCCGGCTGCTCTTCCTGGCCATACGGGGCTTCTAAAGGACCCCGCGGGGATGGGTAATGATAGGTGCAGCCCGGTCGTGATACTCACCCCTTCATGGAGGATGCGGTGAACAAGCCTGTACTCGGTCTGGTACTGGGTGGCGCTCTGGGCGCGCTCGACGGTCTTACCGCGCTCATCTCGGCACCCGAGGTGAAGCCGCAGATTATGAGCATCGTGGCGGGCTCCACCGGAAAGGGACTGGTGGCCGGAATCCTGATCGGTCTCGTGGCTCGGAAAGTCAACCACCTGGCCGCGGGCATTCTCGCCGGCATCTTGATCTCTGCTCTCCTCGCCTTGCCCATCGCCCTGGGCACCGACCCCAATACCGGCAAGCAGTACTTCTGGGAGATCATGATTCCGGGCGCTATCGTCGGCCTCATCGTGGGTTACGCCACCCAGAAGTTCGGCCGCCCCGTGGCGCAGCGGGCCTGATGCACTCGCGGGCCGGTCTAAGGGACGATTCGGAAGGAAGCGGGAGCGGTCTCGAGGGGGGAAGGCGCGTCCGTAGGTAGTGCGCCCGTCACGCTGTACTCGCCGGGCGAAACCGGTTTTCCATCATTGGATAGCTGCCGCCAGTGCTCCTCGAACTCGAGCACGGCACCGGGCTCCAACTCCTGCACGGCGAGGATCGCGGACACCACCTGGCCCTCGAGGCGCCGCCAGACGACACTCCCATCTCTGCGACGAATGGTGACGTCGAAGGCGACCGGTCTTCCCTGGAGATAAAGAGTGATGGGACGGTTGCCGGTGTTGCTGAGCCGGAGCACGATGCGCACCGGCTCACCAACCCGGGCGCTGTCCGGCACGACTACCTGGAATTTCATCGAGTCCCCCAGGAGCACGCCGGACAGCAGCAATAGCGAGAACATCACTGCGTGGTCAACGCTCCTAACTCCTGCTCCACCTGATTGATTGGGCTGTACACGAAGGAGCTGGACCCGCTGCCGCCCCAGAGGATTCCCTTCAGCGTCACATTATCTCCGCTGCCGATGGAAAACACCGGCGAGCCGCTGTCCCCGGAGCCGACGGTCGCACTGACGAAATTCTGGCAGAACTGGGTGATATCTCGTACCGGAGACATTGGTGTTCATGCACACATTGGTGATCGGCCCCTGGGACCATCCAGTAGTGCGTCCCTACCTTGTTGACCGTCTGTCCCACCGTCGCGCTGCCTAGTTCACCGGTGATAACGAAGTTCCCAGCGATGGTGAGTGAGTTGCGCCGCGGCGACGAGGTCCGGGCGATGCGGCCGATGGTAAAGTTGATCCCGGTATTGTACTGGGCGCGGGACGCATCGCTGAACCGGCACCTTCGGCCCGCGGGACACTGTCCACCGGTGAGGTAGTTGGGATCCGCTACCTCGACCGCGATCACTGTTCCGTCCACGCTCTGGAGCGGCTGCCAGTACTGGGTGTTCTGTACCCCACCCTGGATGTTGGTGCAGTGGGAATTGGTGATGAACGAGCTCTGCCCGCCGGCGGTCGCATTGAAACCCAACGTGCAGAGAAAGCCCGGGAAATTGATCTGCACCCCGCCGATGATCGGCCGCACCAACCCCTGAAGGCTGGGCCCGCTGCCCGGCTTGGCCCTTGGCTTGGGATCGGCCACGGCGAACCGAATCGGCTCGGTCTCCTCGACGATGACCGCGGATGCTGGAAGCCCGAGCCGCTGCAACGCGGCACGTATCCGCCCGCTCCCACCCCGCTCCACTCCGATCCGCACCTTGTTGCTCGCTTCGTCGGCGTCCACGAAGATGGCGCCCGCCACGGCCAGCGCCTCCGGCGTGGCCCGGGCCTGCCAGCCTTCCAGCTCAGCCCATGCGAACTCGCCAGGCCGTACCCTGATCTTGGAAGGGGCGAGGCCTCGCGCCTGGAGATAGGGTGCCAAGGCACGCTCGGCGTTGCCCCGCTCGGCGGCGTCCTTCAGGTACATCGACGGCACTCCCTGCGCATCATAGAAAAAGCCGCCGAAGCCCCGAACTCCGCGTGCGAGTGCGTTGGGATTGTCGGCGGGACCTTGGCGGACGGCTGGAGAGAGGAGGTCGGGCTGGTCATTCGGGGCGGCGGGTTCATTCTGATCGGTACAGGCGGCGGCAAGGAGCAGAGCCGCGGCCGCAAACGCCTGTAGTTTCGCGCATGGACGCATGGACAGCCTCGTGATGTGGTCGTAGAACCCTCAGGGGATCCGGCCGGACCCCCCAACCACGTTACAAAGCGAGACGATCCGACGCCACTATCTGTTACTTCCACCGGAATAAGCGAAGCGCCAGCACGAAGCTCAACACCAGCCAAGCGGAAACGATGGCCAACTCCGGCCCTAGCGTCGCCCAGCCCGCTCCTTCCAGCATGTTGGCGCGTAGAGCATCGTTGACGGCTGTGAGCGGCAGCGCCTGGATCAACGGCTGCACCGCATCGGGAAAACGAGAGGATGAAAAGAATACGCCGGAAAAGATCCACATCGGGAGCATGACCAGGTTCATCAGTCCCGATGCGGCCTCAATGGTCCGTGCCCGGGATGCGATCAGAAGCCCCAGCGCAGAGAAGGACAGCGCGGAGATCAAACAGACGGCCGCGAGTGACCCGATTGAACCCCGCACCGGCACTCCGAAGACCAGGGCCGCGAAGCCCAGCAGGATTCCCACCTCGAGCACCAGCATGGTGAGGCGGGAGAGCATGAAGGAGGCGAGATACTGGGGTTTCGACATCGGTGTGGCTATCAGCCGCTTGAGCAGCCGTTTCCGGCGGGCGTCCACGATGGCGAACCCCAGTCCCCAGATCCCGCTTCCCATCAGGTTCATACCCAGGAGGCCGGGCACCACGAAGTCGATATAGCGTGCTCCGGGCTCGGTAACGGGCCGCTCGCCCACCGGCATCGGATCGCGTCGTCCGTGAGCCCGTTGCACGGCATCATCGACCTGGAGCCGGGCAAGCTGGGATTCAGGACGGTCGGGATCGAAGCGGTACTCCACTTTTCCGACTCCGGTGGGAACTACAACCAGAGCAGCGCGTCCCGTGACCAGCTCCCGGTGGGCGATCGTGTCATCGGCCACCCGGACCGACAGGCTGGAATCGCTCCGGAGCGCGGCCACCAGACGGTCGGCCTCGGCCGAGCCTCCGACCACGATGACCGCAGTCCGCTGGAGCGGCTGGTTCCGAAAGGCGATCCCCAGCCCGGCGGCCAGGAGAATCGGAAAGATGAAGACCCAGAACACCGCTTCCGGCTCCCGGATAAACTCGCGGAAGCGCATCAGGGTGAGCTGGACCAGCGAGCTCTCGGTCCACTTCCGGCCCTCACTCATCGCGCAGATGCCGTCCGGTGAGTGACACGAACACGTCCTCCAGTGTCGCGGAATGGGTGCGAAGCTCGGTGAGCTGCATCCCTTGCCGGCGAAGCTCGCTCAGAAGGGCGGGCATGGTGCGATGCAGTTCGGCAACCTGTAGATGGTACCGGCCGTCCTCCCGGCTGGCGGCCCGCACACCGTCGAGCCGGCCGAGCAGAGCCTCCTCGAGGGTTCCTTCACTCACCGCGAACTCCAGGACGTGCTCTGCCTGGAGTGAGGCGATCAGGTCGCGCGGCGTCCCCAGGGCGATTACCCTCCCGTGGTCCACGATCGCCACCCGCTCGCAGAGTTGCTCGGCCTCTTCCATATAGTGGGTTGTGAGCAGGATTGAACGGCCGCGGGCCTTGAACCCCTCGATCAGCTCCCAGAGTTGACGGCGGGATTGGGGGTCGAGCCCGGTGGTAGGCTCGTCCAGGAAGAGAAGCTCCGGGTCGCCGACCAGAGCGCAGGCCAATGCCAGCCTTTGCTTCTGCCCGCCGGAAAGCTGGCCTACCCGGCTGCCGGCCTTCTCCTGGAGCTGGACCATCTCGATCACCGCTTCAGCGCTAGGTCCGCGGGGATAGAAACTGCGAAAGAGCCGGACCGTTTCGGCGACAGTCAGTTTCTCGGAGAGCTGGGTCTCCTGGAGGGAAATGCCGAGCAGCTGGCGGAGCTCCCGGTCGTCACGGCCCCACCGGCGGCCCAGCACTACGACCTCACCGGCGTCGGGAGTGGTGAGCCCTTCGCAGATCTCGATCGTGGTGGTCTTTCCGGCACCGTTGGGCCCCAGCAAACCGAAACACTCGCCGGCACGGACCTCGAGATCGAGACCGTCCACGGCGACAACATCGGAGTAGGCCTTGCGGAGTCCGCGGACCTGGAGAGGAAGAGGCTCCCCTGACATGGGGAGGAATGATAACGGGGGAGCTGTCCGGTTAAATCCTTCGGTCGGTGCGATCCCGGCGAATGACCGCGCGAACCGTTTCCCAGGCGCGCTGCCACTCCTCGGGGGCGGTGAGCAACGCGTGCCCCAATAGGACTCCTACCAGGTACACGCTCACCTGCACCAGCGGCGACGGATCGGTGGAGTAGATCAGGAGCATCTCTGACTCACCGTCCCATCGAGGTGGTCTGAATCATCTGCGCGTTCAGGGCCTGTCCGATCCGCTCCCGTGAATCCTGGAGGTGCGCGCGGGTGTACGCGTCCGGGCCGGGGCGCGAGGTGGCGAGCGCACGATCCAATTGGCCACCGAGGTCCACCAGCGTGGCGCGAGCCAGAGTGCGGGCGTCCTCCGGAGTGCCTGGGGCCGGGCTCACCATCATGCGGATGAGGCTGTTGAGGTGGAGCCTTTGAAGGTCACGTCGCACCGATCCGATGTTGCGCACCGGAAGCGGCTTTCCTCCACCTACCCGAGTTCCCACGCCGGTCTCCGCCCAGATGGCGGCGGTCAGGGTGGTGAAGAGCTCCGGGATTCCCAGGGTCTGCTCGCCTTCGGTCGCGCGCAGCTCGGCGTCACGTATCCGGGACAGAACGGCCGGGTCGAGCAGCTGACCGAGCAGCGAGCTCTGTTGAGTCAGGGCCCAGTCATGAAGGGGAAAGTCGATTCGCCCGCCGGCCGACGGGGTGGCACCCCAGTGCATCCAGCGGTCGGGTCCCAACCGATTCAGTAGCGCAGGCGAGAAACGGTAGGCCTGCTCTCCGAATCCCGACTCCGCAAGCAGGGTGAGCGCCTCGCGCTGCCGGTCCGCCGGTACCGTAACCAGGGCGGGACGGGCCGAGGGATCGCCCCGATGATCGCGCGCGGTCGTAGCGCCACCCAGATACTTGGTGGTGACCAGCAGCGCGTACCAGCGATCGGTGAGGAGGTCGGTGAAGGCCCGGCGCAGACGGCCATAGCCCTGGCCAGGCGCGACCACCCGGGTCTCCAACGAGTCGAACAGCCCATCGATCAGGTATACCCGATCGCGCGCCCATCCCAGCGGGTCGTCGGTCTGGTCGTAGCGGGAGACGGTGGGGTCGAGCCCGTAGCTTCCGAAGCCGGCGTCTTCGTCGGTGCCGTAGAGGTGAGCCGGATCGGCTGACTCCGAGGCGATGATCCTCAGGCCATTGAGCTCGGCCTCCGGGGTCCAGGCCGCTGTGGGCTCGCCCCCGCCCGGCACCGATTCGGTGTGCAGCGGGCTCCGGGCCGGATCATTGAATGGACCAACGTCGGCGTAGCCGTAGGTGACGGCCCAGCGATCGTAGCTGCCGACGGTAGGTGCGTAGTAGTGACCCTGGCGGCTGGGATCCTGCGCCAACGCCGGGGGACTGTAGTCCATCACCGAGACACCCATCCCGTTCTCGGCGGTGAACCGGCGGTCGGCGAGTTGGGCCGCGCTGGCACCCGCGGAACCGCGGAAGTTGTGTCGGAGGCCCAGCGTGTGTCCCACCTCGTGCATGACGAGCGCCTTGAGCGCCTGCCCGATGTAGTCGCGGGTGAGCTCTTCGTGATCGGCACCGGCGCGGCTGGCGAACAAGGTGCGAACCAGGGTGCCGTGCCGGATGAGGCCTTCGCCGTAACTGCACCGCAGAACCGATCCGTCCGTCGCGGCCAGCGAATCCTCCAACGCGATTGACTGGGCCGCGGCCATCGGGGTCACGTACTCTCCCGATTCGCCCCGCCAGGTCTGAATCCAGGAGGCCGACACCAGGATGTCGGCGTTGAGGATCTCGCCGGTGCGCGGGTCTACGCTGGTGGGTCCGATGGCGTACACCGAGCGGTTGGTCGCGGTCCAGCGGACGGTGGAGTACCGGGCATCGGCCGCGCTCCAGGCACTGTCGTCGGGCGCATCGAGTGCCTCGACCGCGTTGCGGATGCCGGCTTCCTCGAACGCCTTGTTCCACTCGAGGATGCCGGCCCGAACATAGGGCCGCCATTCCACCGGCACGGTGCGATCGATGTAAAACGTGATCGGGCGAACCGGCTCGCTCAGCGCCGCCGCCGGGTCTTTCTTTTCCAGCCGCCAGCGATTGATGTAGCGGACAAAGAAGCTCTCCGCGGTATCACGGGAGAAATCCTTGATGGCGGAGATGAAATAGCCTACCCGGTCATCGGCCAAGCGGGCCCGCATTGGGGTGGCCGGGAGCTCCAGCAGGGAGTAGTGGATCCCGATCGGGATCCAGCGTGAATCCGGGACGGTTTCCAGGGCCAGGCTGCGCGGGCTCTGAAATGTGAGCCGGACGTCAGCCTCGAGGTTGCCCGGAAAAAGGTGCAGCTCCTGCAGGCTGGAGCGCTTCTCGTCGAAGGTGACGGTGGCGTTGAGCTTTCGCTGGACTACGGCCGCCTGAAGCACGCCGCCGATGTCGGCCCAATCGGAGAGCAGGAAGGGGGCGACGTCGAAGAGGATCTCGCTGGTGTCACGAACCGTCGCGATGGGGAAGGACTGAGCAACCGAGTGGCCGAAGGAATACTCGACCGTCCGCGCCATGGGCGAACCGGGAGCCGCTGCAAAGTGAGGGTTCACGACCCACAGCTCGATCTGGTCGTTTTCCCGATGGAAGCGGATAAGGTCGGAGCGGATGGACGCCCCGCCGTCCAGTCCCAGCTCCCCGATCCCGCGGGAGATCTGAGTCACCAGGAGATAGTCGCGATCGAGCTGGTTGGGGCTGAGCGAGAGATAGATGTTGTCGCGCTTATAGTAGACCGTGAAGATGCCGCTGCCGACCTCGCTGTTGCGAGTCACCTCGGAGTATGACTTCCAGGGATCCTTCGAATCCTGGGCCTTTACCGCCAGCGTGATGCAACCAGCCATCAGCACGACGAGAGAAACGGGGCGGTGCAGATTCACGCGGACTCCAACGAGGACGGTGAAGCGTGGGCGGAAAGCCCGGTGGGGATTGGAGGGGCAAGGACGGGGCCGCTCAGAGGCAGGTTGCTAACTGTTTGTAATTAGGATGGTTCCGCTGATCTCCTCCTTTCAAAAAGCCAGCGCGGGGGCAAAAAGCGAGGTGGTGCAAACACTGTCAGTGGCTATTCTATGGGCTAGTCCTGAGCCCCCTCGCGCTTGACCCAAGCGCTTTTCCCGTCTACGTTTGTCGGTCTGCGCCCGGAATGGGCCAGTTCCAGTTTCCCAAGCTCAGGGTTATGCCGACTATCAATCAGCTCATCCGGCGCGGCCGGAAAGACGTCGAAGCTAAAGACAAGGCCCCGGCACTCCGATCCAATCCGCAGAAGCGGGGCGTCTGCACCAGGGTCTACACCACCACACCGAAGAAGCCGAACTCGGCGTTGCGTAAGGTCGCCCGCGTGCGGCTCACCAACGGCTTCGAGGTCACGGCGTACATTCCGGGCGAAGGTCACAATCTCCAGGAACACTCCATCGTGCTGATTCGCGGCGGCCGGGTGAAGGACCTCCCGGGCGTGCGCTATCACATCGTGCGTGGCACCTTGGACTCGGCCGGCGTCAACGATCGGCGGCAGAGCCGCTCCAAGTACGGTGCCAAGCGACCCAAGGGCGCCGGGGCCGGTGGCGGAGCCAAGGGGGGCGCCAAGTGAGCCGGCGCAACAAGGCGATCAAGCGGCCGGTGCCGCCGGATCCTCGCTACGACAGCCAGACGGTCTCCAAGTTCGTCAACAACCTGATGTTCAAGGGCAAGAAGAGCGTGGCGGAAGGGATCTTCTATTCCGCCATGGATCTCATCGAAGAGCGCACCGGGCAGCCCGGCGTATCGGTCTTCAAGCAGGCCGTCAACAACGCCAAGCCCACACTCGAGGTGAAGAGCCGCCGGGTGGGTGGCGCGTCACTCCAGGTTCCGGTGGAAGTCCGGCCCGACCGGCGGACCGCGTTGGCCATGCGCTGGCTGATCTCCTTCTCCCGGGCCCGCACCGAGAAGACCATGTCCGAGCGCTTGGCCGCCGAGCTGGTGCTGGCGTCCAAGGGCGAGGGCAATACAATAAAGAAGAAGGAAGACACCCACCGGATGGCCGAGGCCAACCGGGCGTTTGCTCACTATCGCTGGTAAGCGAGTAGGGGCTCACAGTCAGACGATACCGGGGCGCTTGTTCGGAGCGCCCTGTTTTTTTGCGCTCGGGCTGGGCTCCTGTCGGCTCTGAGCAGGGTTTTTGCGATTGTGTAAAGGGTGAAGGGTGAAGGGGCCATGGCTGAAGGCCCCTTCACCGTTCACTCTCACCCTTCACTCCTACGGCACTAGCTTGACTCGAGGAGGGTCTATCAATGCCAAGACACTGCAACCACCTCGATCAAGTCCATAACCCGTCGCCCCTAACCCCGGCCGGGTGCGAGGAATGCCTGCGCGACGGCGGCCGCTGGGTCCACCTGCGGCTGTGCCTCACCTGCGGCCATGTGGGCTGTTGCGACAACTCGCCGGGCAAGCACGCCACCAAGCACTTTCATTCCACCCATCACCCGATCATCCGCAGCTTCGAGCCGGGCGAGGATTGGGGCTGGTGTTACGTGGATGAGATGATGTTCGAGCCGGCGCCACGGGCGTGAACCCATGAGTACCCCAACGAGCTGGCCGGCGCTGCCCCTGGACGAGTGGCGAGATACCTACGCCACGCTGCACATGTACAGCCAAGTGGTCGGGAAAGTGCGGCTCAAGCAGAGCCCGATGACCAACCAGTGGTGGCAGGTGCCGCTCTACCTCACCGCGCATGGTCTCACGACTTCACCCATTCCGTACGGCCAGAGCACCTTCGAGCTGGAGTTCGATTTCTTCCAGCACTGCCTGGTGCTCCGTACCTGCGAGGGCCAGACCCGGCAGATCCCGCTGGGTGGCCCGGTCCGGGACTTCTATCTCGAGGTGATGTCCACCTTGCAGGAACTCGGTCTGAAGATTCGGATCTGGCCGGTGCCGTGCGAAGTGCCCGACCCGATCCCCTTCGATCGGGACACCCAGCATCGCACCTACGATCCAGCTCAGGCCCAGCGGTTCTTCCAGGTGCTCCGCAGAGTGGATACGGTATTCGAGGAATTCCGGTCACGGTTCACCGGGAAGTGCAGCCCGGTCCATTTCTTCTGGGGGAGCTTCGACCTGGCGGTGACTCGGTTCTCGGGGCGGCCGGCCACACCCAAGCCAGGTGCGGATCTCATCACCCGGCTTGCCTACAACGCGGAATTATCCAGCCTGGGGTTCTGGCCTGGCGCGGGTATTTCCGGGGCAGCCTTCTATTCCTATGCCTTCCCCGAGCCGGCGGGGTTTCGGGGGCAACCGGTGCGACCCCCCGCCGCTGGTTATGATGACAAGCTGGGCGAGTTCCTGCTGATGTACGATGACGTCCGGACGTTGCCCGATCCTCGGGCAGCGCTTCTCGAATTTGCCCAAAGCACCTTCGAGGCGGGGGCGCGGCTGCAACAGTGGCCAGACCGGCTGCTGGAGAAGGCCGAAGGCGGCCGGCCGGTCGGCGTACCGAGCTGAGTTCAGGGTAAAGCCAACGATGTCCGCCTCAACCACCTGAGGGCGGTGCTTGTCCTATCATAGTAGCTGACGTACAACCCCCGTTGCGAACCGCCAGCGAACTGAACTGCCCAACCTGCGAGTTGGCACCGTCCAGTGCCGCGTGGCTCCAGTTCCAAGACACCGTGCAATCGACATTGCAGGTGGAGTAATACAGGGCGGTGCCAGTTACATGGTACGAGCTTATGTGAACCCTACCATTCGACTCTAGTGCGATGGCCACTGCACCGTCAGCCGTAGGGTGAGCACGTTTCGTTCGAGCCGGCCGGCCGGGTATCGGTTGTCGTTCGCGGCGATGGTCCCCATCGGACCGGGCGGTGGCGTGCTCCGATCCGGGAACCTGGGACTGGTTGTAGGCAGCGAGAAGAACAGGGCGAGGAATATCGGGAAATGCCGGCTCATGGCCGCCTCAGGCAGGTGGTCTAACCTGGAACGCGCCAGTTCCGGCCGGAAGGGGACGGAGAGCTGTGGAAATGGTGTGTTTGGTAGGGTTGACTTAGCGGCTCAACCCGTTAGATTCGCGGGGCTTGGCAGCTTTGGGCTGCCGCCGGCAAA
>CAWEWK010000012.1:0-14597 GCA_963812755.1 uncultured Gemmatimonadales bacterium
GGCGCGCTGATGACGGCGGGGCGTCAGGGAACCACGGGCCAAACGGGTGGCGTCAGGGGGACTTCCGGGGCAACAAGATTTCGCTCCCCACCGGGTCGGGCCGAACTGGCCACCCTGGAGCAGGTTGCGGGTCGAGGGTAGCTTCGAGCATCCCTGCCGCAGGTGATCTCACTGATCGCTACTTCACCTGATTTGCCTTCAGCCCTCGCCGGCCGCTACCGGATCGAGCGCGAGCTCGGCCGCGGCGGGATGGCGACGGTCTATCTCGCCCGGGATCTCCAACAGGACCGCAGGTCGCCCTCAAGGTGCTCCGGCCCGAGCTCTCCGATGCGGTCGGGGCCGAGCGGTTCGCCCGCGAGGTCGCCATCGCCGCGCGGCTCCGCCATCCTCATATCCTGCCGATCCACGAGTCGGGCACGCTCCCCGACGCAACGGCCCGCCGGTGCTGTTCTATGCCATGCCGTACGTCGCGGGCAAGTCGCTGCGCGACCGGCTGGACGACGAGCCGCAGCTTCCCGTCGAGGAGGCGGTGACGATCGCCCGGCAGGTGGCCGAGGCGCTGGACCACGCCCACCAGCAGGGCATCGTCCATCGCGACATCAAGCCGGAGAACATCCTCCTGGCCGAGGCCGGCGCACTGGTGGCGGACTTCGGGATCGCCCGGGCGCTGGATGCGGCCGGGCGAGCGGCTGACCGAGACGGGACTGGCGCTGGGGACCCCGGCCTACATGAGCCCGGAGCAGGCGACCGGCTCGGCGCGGCTGGATGGCCGGGCCGACGTGTATGCGCTGGGCTGTGTGCTGTACGAGATGCTGGCGGGCGAGCCGCCGTTCACCGGCCCCACGGCGCAGGCGGTGCTGGCGCGGCACGCGATGGACCGGGTGCCCAGCCTACGCACGATGCGCCCAACGGTCGGGCGGGCTGTCGCGCGTGGTGCGGAGGGCGCTCGCGAAGGCGCCGGCCGACCGTTATCCCACGGCGCGGGCCTTTGCCGACGCGCTGGCTGCGCCCGACACCGAGCTGACCGATGAGACTGCTGCGCCCGCACGTGGGTCATGGCTCAAGCGTTGGCTGGCGCTCGCTGCGGTCGTCCTCGTCGCTGGCAATCGGCGCCGTGGCGGTCATGAGCGCGCACAAGACGAACGCCGCCGCCTCCACTCGATTCCGCGGCAATCGCCGTCGCGCCGTTCCGGGTTTCCTCCAGCGATCCGACTCTGGCTTACCTGCGTGAAGGCATCGTGGATCTCCTCGCCACCAAGCTGGGCGGGAGCATTGCCGTCCGGCCGGTTGACAGCCGCACGGTGCTCAACGCCTGGCGCAAGCTCGATAGCGGAGCTGACTCGGACGGCCGCGCGATGGCCCGCGACGTCGGTGCCGGGCATCTGGTGCAAGGCGAGCTGGTGAGCACCGGCGCGCGGACCACCTTGTCGGCCTCGCTCCGCCAGGTGTCCGATAACAAGGAAACCGCCCGCGTCACCGTTGAGGGGCCGAGCGATAGTCTGACCCCGCTGATCGATCAGCTCGCCGCCCGGCTGCTGGCGCGCGCCGCCGGCCAGCCGGAGGAACGGCTGCCAGCCCTCGCCGCGACGACTCCTCAAGCGTTGCGAGCCTACCTCGATGGCTGGGCCCTGCTGCGCCGCAATCAGGGCCGCGACGCGCGCGCCCGCTTCGAGGCAGCGGTCGCAGCGGACTCGTCCTTCGCTCTCGGCGCACTGGGCTATACTCGGGCCGCCGTTAATGACAGCTGGGATCGTGAGGATCCCACCATCAAGCTGGCCTGGCGCCTTCGCGACCGGCTTACACCGGGCGATCGGGCGTATCTCACCGGCATGGTCGGGCCCCGGTATCCCCAGGGGAGCACGCCGCGCGAGTATCTGGAGGCCGCCGAGCTGGCAAGCAGAATGAGCCCGGGGAACGCGGACACTTGGTTCGGGTATGCCATCTACGCGTGCTTCAACCGAAGCGATTCTCAGAACGTAGCTCGTTGCCGCTCGGCCATCCGCCGCGCGCTGGAGCTGGATTCCCTCAGTGTTCCGATGGTCGGGGTGGTAGTCGAGCAGAGCCGGCTCATCGGCGATACCGCCACCCTCCGACGGGCGATCCGGCAGTTCGCGCGGCTGGATTCGACCTCACCACACAGCCTGTTCTTGCAGTGGTCCTCGGCGAATATGCTGGGCGATACGGCCGAGGCTCATCGGCTCGCACTCAGCGACAGCATGGTCTCCACCGGCGCCGAACAGGTGGGCTCTATGTGGCAGATGGTGGCGCACTCCCTGAGCGAGGGTTACGGCTTCGCCGACGTGCAAGCCGCATTGCGCCGGAGCCTGGCCATCACGCCGACGGGGGACCCGCGCGCCTCCGGGGAGATGGTTGAGCACCGGCTGGAGGTCGCCCGCGGCCGATCAACCGGTCTCCCCCCGATTTCGTGGTCGAGTGACGAGTACCGGAAGTACGATCTGGTCCTCGCTGCGCTCTTCGCTGATGGCGACCCCGCGCCCGCCGGACCGGCCGCGAGGGCGTTGGAGCAGCAACTAGGCTCGCCCATGTCGGCGGGATGCTGCGTCCACCAGTTCGCCGCGGCCCAAGCGGCGCTCGAGTCCGGCCGGCTGGCGGTGGCGCGTCGAGCGCTCCGGGACATGGCAAGGTTCGCGCGCCCCGGGGTCGATGAGGACCACATGTGGGCCCTCATCGTCTCCGCGCAGATCGCGGCGCGGGAGCGGTCCGCGTCGGCCGCCACGGAGCTCCGCCGGCTGGATTCCACGCTGACCGACTGGCGGGACTACATGGATGGGTCCTTGCTTTACGGCAACCTGATCGCCGCGCGGCTGTTCGAGCAACGCGGAGACTACGCCGCGGCGCTCAGGGCCATTCGGAGGCGTTTCGGGGACTGGGTCTATCCCGAGGTCGTCAGTTATCACCGGGACGAAGGCCGCATCGCCGCCGAAGCCGGCGACACGGCCGGCGCCATCCGGGCTTACGAGCGCTATCTCCGGATCCGGGCCGACCCCGAGCCGAGGCTCCAGCCACAACTGCAGCAAGTCCGGGCGGAACTGGCCGCCCTGCGAGCCTCCCGGTAGTTTCCAGCAGTCTTCCGCTGGACACCTGCCTGACGCTTCCACTTCCTCTGCTCCAGGCCACCCTGGCCGGACGCTACCAGATCGAGCGCGAGCTCGGCCGGGGCGGCATGGCGACGGTCTACCTCGCCACGGATCTCCAGGAAGACCGCGTGGTCGCCCTCAAGGTGCTCCGGCCCGAGCTCTCCGGCGTGGTGGGTGCGGAGCGGTTCGCCCGCGAGATCGCCATCGCCAGGCGGCTTCAGCATCCGCATATCCTGCCGATCCACGACTCCGGCACCCTCGTCGGAGCCGATGGGGTGCCGGTCCTCTTCTATACCATGCCCTATGTCGCCGGGCGGCCGCTGCGGGCCAAGCTGAACGAGGAATCCCAGCTTTCTATCGAAGAGGCGATCGCCATCACCCGGCAGGTGGCCGACGCGCTGGACCATGCTCACCTGCAGGGGATCATTCACCGGGACATCAAGCCGGAGAACATCCTGCTCGCCGATGACACAGCCCTGGTGGCGGACTTCGGCATCGCGCGCGCGGCCGACGCGGCCGGCGAGCGGCTGACCCAGACCGGCCTGGCACTCGGCACGCCGGCCTACATGAGCCCTGAGCAGGCGACCGGCACCACCCGACTGGATGGGCGGGCGGATATCTACGCATTGGGCTGCGTGCTCTACGAGATGCTCGCGGGCGAGCCGCCGTTCACCGGCCCCACGGCCCAGGCGATCCTCGCGCGGCACGCCATGGACCGGGTGCCCAGCCTGCGCACCCTGCGACCGGAGACAGGGGCTGGCCTCGCGCGCGTGGTCCGCCGCGCGCTGGCGAAGGCCCCGGCGGACCGCTACCCCACCGCGCGGGCCTTCGCCGCCGCGCTCGCCGCGCCCGAGACCGAACGCACCGATGAGGCGCCCGCGTCTGGCGCCACGAGGTACGCGCCCGCGCGTCGCCGCTTACTGGTGCTCTCCGGCGTCGCCGCGCTGTTGACGACAGTGGGGGCATTGGCGCTGATGAGCCGCGAGAGACGTACGCCCACCGTTCCGCTCGACCCCGCGGCCGTCGCCGTGGCACCGTTTCGGGTCTCCTCCAGCGATCCCGCGCTGGCCTACTTGCGCGAAGGGATCGTCGATCTCCTCACGACCAAGCTGGGCGGCACCATCGCCGTCCAGCCGGTGGACAGTCGCACGGTCCTCAAGGCCTGGCATGATGTCGGTGGGAGCGCGGGTGATGCGGAGGCGGGCCAGGCGATGGCTCGAGCGGTCGGCGCGGGACAAGTAGTACAAGGCGAGGTCGTGAGCACTGCCACGCGGACCACTCTCTCGGCCAGGCTCCGCCGGATGTCCGACGGGAAGGAGGTAGCTAGCGTCACCTTGGAAGGCTCCGTCGACAGTCTTACTCCCCTGGTTGACCAGCTTGCGGCCCGCCTCCTCGTCCGGGCCGCGGGCCAGCCGCAGGAGCGGCTGCCGGCGCTCAGCTCCACGCCGGCGGCCGCACTCCGCGCCTACCTCGACGGTTGGGCACTCTTGCGACGGTACGACCTCGATGCTGCTCGCCGGAAATTTGAAGAGGCGCTCGCGGTGGACTCGACCCTCGCGCTGGCCGGAGTCGGGGCCGTTCGCGCGGCGATAGAGCTCGGGGCTATCGATCCCGAGACGCGCTATGCGCAGCTCGCCTGGCGGTATCGTGACCGCCTGTCGACCAAGGACCACGCCTACGCCGAGGCGTTGTTGGACCACCCCCGCAGCCTGACCGCCATGCGTGTGGCGGTGGACCGCCTGCTACGGGTCGACCCCGACAACGCGGACGCCTGGAACTTCTACGGCATAGTTCATTGCGATCCCAAGCGTGGCGACTCGGAGCTCGACGGACAATGTCGGGCCGCCTACCACCGGGCCGTGGCGCTCGACAGCACCAACGGCCTGGTGGTCTTCAACGCTGCCGGCTGGGCCGCCCAACTCGGCGATACCGCGTTTGCCCGGCGGAGTCTCGGGCTGTACCTGCGGCTGGATTCGGTCTCACCGAGAAGCGTGATGGTGCAATGGCTGGTGGCGGCACAGCTCGGCGATACGCTCGCCTCCCGCCGTGCCGCGCTCAGCGACAGCATGGTGTCCACCCGGGCAGACTGGGACCTCGGCCCGGTCTGGCAGATGCTGCTCTACTACCTGGGATCGGGCCGGGGACTGAGCGATGCCGAGCTGGTGGTACGGCGATCGCAGGCCATCGCCGCCACCGGCGATCAGCGGGCCACCCTGGCCGGCATCCCGATCCGTATAGCGGTCATGAGGGGCCGCGCCGACGGAATGCCCACATGGTTTACCGGGGAGCTGGGTCACTTCGAGCGCGTCAGTGATGCCCTCTTCGCCGACGCCGATCCGGTGGCCGCCGCTCCAGCCGCCGCGGCGCTCGAGCGGCAGGTCGGCTCACGGATCACAGGCGGGTGTTGCCTCCTCCGGTTCATGGCCGCCCAGTCGGCGCTGGCGGGAGGACGGGTCTCCACCGCACGCCAAGCTCTGGTCGACATACAACGATACGCAAGAGCGCAGACCGACCCGAGGGCGGGGAATGGCGAGCTGCGGGTGTGGCCGCTCATCCTGAAGACGCAGCTCGCCGCGCGCGAAGCCTCGCCCTCTGTCCCGGACCTTCTGCGGCAGCTCGATTCGGTGCTGGCGAACCAGGGCGCCAATTGGGGATATGGGCCGCTCTACGGCAACCTGATCTCGGCGCGGCTGCACGCGACGCGACGGGAATATGCCGAGGCGCTCGCAGCGCTCCGCCGGCGTGACGAGTCGTTGTTCTGGCCGATCATCGTGACCTACCACCGAGAGGAAGGCCGGATCGCCGCCCTGGCGGGGGACACCGCCAGTGCGATCCGCGCCTACGAGCGCTATCTCCGCATCCGCGCCGACGCCGAGCCGAGGCTCCAGCCACAACTGCGGCAAGTCCGGGCGGAACTGGCTGCCCTCCGACCCTCCCGGTAGCTTCCAGCAGTCTTCCGCTGGACACCTGCCTGACCCTTCCACTTCCTGTGCTCCAGGCCACCCTGGCCGGACGCTACCAGATCGAGCGCGAGCTCGGCCGGGGCGGCATGGCCACCGTGTACCTCGCCCGCGACCTCCGGCACGACCGGCCGGTGGCGCTCAAGGTGCTCCGCCAGGACGTCTCCGGCGTGCTCGGGGCCGACCGGTTCGCCCGCGAGATCTCCATCGCCGCGAAGCTCAACCACACGCACGTGCTCCCGCTCTACGACTCGGGCACCATCGACACGCCGGGCGGCCGAGCCGTTCCCTTCTACATCATGCCCTATGTCACCGGGGAGTCGCTCCGGCAGCGGCTCGATGCGGAGCCCCAGCTCCCGGTGGAGGAGGCGGTGGCGATTGCCCGGCAGGTGGCGGAGGCGCTGGACCATGCCCACGGGCAGGGCATCATCCATCGCGACATCAAGCCCGAGAACATCCTTCTCAACAACGGAAACGCGCTGGTGGCCGACTTCGGCATTGCGCGGGCCCTGGATGCCGCCGCCGGCCCGCGGCTCACCGAAACCGGTCTCGCGCTCGGCACCCCGGCTTACATGAGCCCGGAGCAGGGCACCGCCGGCCGCCTGGACGCCCGCACCGACATCTACGCGCTTGGCTGCGTGCTCTACGAGATGCTCGCGGGGCAGCCGCCCTTCACCGGTCCCAATGCCCAGGCGGTGATGGCGCGTCATGCCGTGGATCCGGTGCCCTCGATTCGCACGGTGCGTTCTACCGTTGGACCCGCACTGGCTCGAGTGGTGAATCGCGCGCTAGCCAAGGTGCCGGCCGATCGCTACCCCACGGCCCGCGCCTTTGCCACCGCGCTCACCGATCCCGAGGCGAGCACCACGCACGAGACCGTCACCCGGCTCACCCCCGTTCACGGCACCAGCAGGCGGCGTCGGGTGCTGCTCGGGGGAAGCGCGGTGGCTGTGAGCGCCGCGGCGCTGGCTCTGGTCTGGGCGACCAAGGCGCGGTCGAGCAACGCGACGCCTCCCACCGTAGATCCTGCGGTCGTCGCGGTCGCGCCGTTCCGGGTTGCCTCGGCGGACTCGTCATTGGCGTTTTTGCGGGAAGGAATGGTGGACCTCCTCGCTACCAAGCTCGCCGGCACGGCCGTCCTTCAGCCAGCCGACCCGCGCACCTCACTTGGCGCCTGGCGCCGCGCGGCGGGAGGCGGGGACCTCACCGAATCCGCAGCCTTGACCGCTGCCGCCGGACTCGGCGCCGGCCGTCTGGTGCAGGGCGAAGTGGTGGGCAGCGGCCGGCGACTTACCCTGTCCGCGGTGCTGGTGGACGTGCCGGGAGGCCGCGTGGGTGCGAGGGCGGCGGTGGAGGGCTCCGCCGACAGTCTTACCCCGATGGTGGACCAGCTCTCTGCCCGGCTGCTCTCGCTCGCCGCGGGCGAGCCGGAGGAAAGACTGGGGGCGCTGACCGCTGTACCCCGCCCCGCCCTCGTCGCCTACCTCGACGGTCAGGTACTACTCCGGAATAACGATGCCTACGTCTCCTACGAGCGCTTCAAGACGGCATTGGCGGCGGACTCGGGCTTCGCCCTCGCGGCGCTGGGCGCGGTGCGAGCCAATCTCGAGGGCGAGTACGACCGGAACAGCGCCGAGGCGCAGCTCGCCTGGAAGCTGCGCGACCGGCTCTCACCTCGGGACCGCGCGAAGTTGGAATGGCTCCTGGGGCCCAACTATCCCGAGCCCAAGAACCCCCAGACCGATCTCGGCTTGGCCGAGGGGCTCACCCATATGGCCCCCGACGATCCCGAAGCCTGGTACTTCTACGGCACCGCACTCAGTGGCTCCGGCGTGCGGTTGAGCATGAGCGAGGCGCTCCCGCGGACCAAGACTGCATATGGCCGGGCGCTGAAGCTGGATCCGGGGGCGAAGCGATACCTCCTCCCCTATCTCCACATGGCGGCCGTGCTCCGCGATACGGGTGCGGTCCGCGAGGGCATGCCGACTCTCCTCGCCGTCGACAGTGTCTCCCCGGCCAGTGTGTCCACCCAATGGGAGGCAGCCGCCTTCTTCGGCGACACGGTTGCAGCGCGAAGGGCGGCCCTCAAGGACAGCATGGTGACGACGCGGGCCAACGGCTGGACTCAGAACGGGCTCTGGTCGGTGATGAGCGCGTTCGTGCACGAGGGGCTGGGCTCGAGCGACCTGGATCTCCTCCTCAGACAGTCCCTGGCGAACGCGCCCACCGAGCGACAGCAGGGCAACCTGCTTCAGCTTCAGTACAACGCAGCGGTCGTGCGTGGCCGGGCGGGCGCACTTCCGATGCCCGACTTCTGGCTTGGCGCGGGCCGGAATGCCTCACGGGTAGTGCAAGCGCTCTTTGCCGGTGGCGATTCCGCGGCGGCAGTCGAGCCCGCGGCGGCGCTCGAGCGACAGGTGGGTGTTCCCTTGGGGGGTGACTGCTGCCTCGACCGATTCGTGGCCGGCGAGTACGCTCTCGCAACCGGCCGGTTGCTGGTCGCGCGCCGGGCGCTGGCCGATCTCGAGCGGGCCGGTGTAAGGCATTCCGACACAGCAGTTGTGGGCCCAGTGGCCCAGGCCTACGCCATCATCCTGGCGGCACACCTGGCGGCGAGCGACCGACCGCCACGGGCGGCCGAGCGTCTACGCTCGCTCGACTCGATGCTCACCGATCCGACGGTCGAATCGACCTGGATACCCGTCCTGGGCAATCTCATCTCGGCTCGGCTCCACGAGGACCGGGATGAATACCGCGAGGCGCTCACCGCGATCCGGCGTCGCGATCGCAACGAGCTTCAGCCCATCTATGTCACCTACCATCGTGAAGAGGGGCGAATCGCCGCCGAAGCCGGAGATACCGCTGGGGCCGTGACGGCCTATCAGCGGTACCTCCGTATTCGGGCCGACGCGGAGCCCCGGCTCCAGCCGGAGGTGCAACAGGTCAGACAGGAGCTCGCGGCGCTGGTGGGCGAGCATACGCGTCGCTAGAACAGCGATCAGAAATTGTACTTGGCGTTGAGCCGCACCAGCCATCGAGTTGGTTCCACCTGAAATTCGTGCCTTCTAGGCGGGGTGAAGATGTATATTCCGCGACCTTTCACCTCGTCGTAACCGACCAGCCGAAGCAGCTCAAACCCTTCCATGGCGTACTTCCGTCCCCAATTGCGGTCCAGGAAGTTCGGCACATTGAAGATGTCCGCGGAGAGCTCCATCGTGTGGCCCCGAGCGATGGGCGCGATTTTGGAGAGCTTCGCATCCAGCTCACCCCAAAACGCGTCCCGACAACTGTTCCGCCGAACCACCCGGCCCCGTTGGGTGCGAAGGCAGGCGTCGGACTGAATGAATTCCTCCAGGCCGGCGTAGTGCTCCGCCGCCGCGGGCATGCTGGGATCTTCCGGGTTTACCAGATCGATGTCGCCCGGGTCTCTGGGAACATAGATGGGATCATTGTTGTCGAATCCCAGGTTGCCAAAGCCGTCCCCGTTGGCATCTCCGCTCACCATGTAGGTGAACGGATCCCCCGACTCGCCGAAGTACAGGAGACCCAGTCGTATGTCGAATGGAAGATTGAACGTGCCTGCCAGGCGCACGGTGTGGGGATGGCTGTATAGAGACGTGCGACGGTTCCGGCTCTCCCAGGTGCCGTCCAGGGCTGTGGTCCACAGGTTGTCGAACGAGCCCACCGCAGGTGTGTCCTGCCGATTGGTGGCGTGGGTGTAGGTGTAGGCGGCGAGCAGCTCATTCCCGTTGGAGAATCGCTTCTGGAGCTGGAAGGCGAGGGAATAGGCACGGTCGCCGGAGCCGTTCGTGATCAGCGCGACCTGGTCGAAGGCCTCGCTCCTCCGATTCGGCTGACCCACCCCGTCGGGGTCGACCGTGCCGTACAGGGGGCGCCCGCCTTCTCCGATCGCCACGGTGCTGGAGGGCAGCAGGTTGGCATCGTGAACGGCGAACTGATGGACGCCCCGAGTGTAGACCAGATCCATGGTTCCGACCACGCCCCACGGCAGCCGATGGTCGGCCCCGATCGAGGCTCTGAGATTCTGGGGATACTGGAACTCAGGGTCGAAGGCCGTAATAAATGGCGTGGCAAAGTCTCCGCTGCCACACTGGGTGGGTTGGTCGGGACCCATCGTGAACGCGGGAACCTCGTCTTCGAAGCATTCGAGGAAGAGCCGTTGCAGCCCGGTCCCGATGTACGCTTCCTCCAGCCAGCCATACAGAGGCCGCCCTTCGAACAGCCCGACTCCACCCCTCAGGTAGGTGGTTTCTTTGCCTGTCAGATCGTAATTCACTCCCAGCCTAGGGCTCCACAGTACATGGCCGCTTGGGGTACGCTCGGTATTGATCCCCAGTGCGTCGAGGAGCTCGACGTTCTGCCGCGGATTGGTTGGAAGAAACGGCACGTCCATCCTCAGGCCCCCGGTCACTGTCAGTCGTGGTGTGGGAGACCATTGGTCCTGGACATACAGGCCTAGCTGCACAGCATGAAAATCCGGAAATCCTCCCTCCGGCATGAGCGGGCCCGGGACATCGCGGAAATAGGCATCGGGTAGACCTTGCTGCAGGGAGTCCAGGCTGGCGAAATGCCAGCGGCCCACGCTGTTGAGCAGCCCGGTCTCATCGTCGTACACCCGCACCCGTTCGTTGTGCGTGCCGAACGTGAAATGATGGGTCCCGGTCGTGAATCCGACGTTGTCGGTCATCTCCAGGATGGATTGACCGTTGACTTGACCCCGGCACACTTCCTGAGTACCCGCGACGATGCTGCCGGCGTCGGCCTCGACCATGATGGTCGGGAAGTTTGCATTGGGAATGCAGCGATGCCGGCTCGCATTGCGTCCAACGATCAGCTCGTTGCTCCAGGCGGCGTTGAAGGCGGTCGTCCAGTTGATGTTGGTGATATGGTTGCGGACGGGGTCCTCTTCGGCGTTGGAGGACAACCCGGCGTTGAAGCAGCAGGTGTACGGAACGTGACCGTTCTGGTAGACGTAGTCGTGCGAGATCTCCAGACGGCTGTTGAGCCCGAGCTGCGCCGTGAGCTTGCCGAAAATCGTCCGCTTGGTGAACCGGAAACGGTCGGTCTCAAACGTGCCGGGTTGTACGCCGTAGCCGCCCAGAATCTCCTGAAAACGCACCATGGTCGCATGGCGGATGCCCGTTCCGACCGAGTCGGCACCACCGGTCGTATCGGTGCCCGGGTTCAGGTAGATGAAGCTCGGCTGCTGCAGGCCGCTGATGCTGACGAACGCCGCCAACCGATCCCGGAAGAGAGGTCCACCCAGCGTCAGGCCGGCCTCTTTGCGGCTGTAGGGATCTGTCCGGGTGCCGTCGGGATTGGTGCCGGCCAGCGACGGGGAGTCGTAGTAGCCGAAGACAGAGCCCTGCCACTGGTTGGTCCCCGACTTGCTGACCGCGTTGACCTGCCCTCCGGCAAAGTTCCCGATTCGCACGTCGAACGGGGCAACGTTCAGCTGAACTTCCTCGATCGCTTCAATCGGAAGGGGAACCAGTCCCCCTTCACGAGAATTACCCTTGAGGTCGCTGGTCGTTATGCCGTCGAGCTGGACGTCGTTGAGCCGGTCGTTTGCGCCCGCGACGGAGAATCCGTTGGGAGTGAGTGACACCTGAGGAGATAACATGATCGGCGCGAAGAGGTCGCGCCCCAGGTTCGGCAGCCGGGTGATGAGGGTATCCGAGATGGTTTGGGCAGGCCCGGTGCGGGACGCGTTGATGCGTGAGTCCACCTCGCCCCGGACCGTCAGCTCCTCCAATTGCAGGGTGACGGGCACCAGGTCGACGTCGAGCGTGAGCCGCTGGCTCAGCGCCAGGAAGATTTCGTTCCGACTAGCCGGGGAGAACCCGATGGCCCGGACGTCCACCCGGTAAGGCCCACCCACCGAGAGGTGATCGAGAAGGAACCGGCCATTGGTCCGGGTGACCGTCGCCCACCGCTCCCCGGTCGCCGAGTTGGTGACGGACACCGTCGCGTCAACCACTGGGGTGCTGTCGGCCTGGAGGACGGTGCCCTCGACCGCGGCGTCGGTCACTCCCTGAGCGGCCAAGGCAGCCGCCGTCACGATCTGGAGAGCCGACCAGACGAAGAGCCAAACCGCGAATCTTGGTGTCATGGGCTTGCCTCGACCCGTTTACTCGGGGGGACGACCCACGATGCAGCCCCCATGCCCCGGAGCGCAAGCATGCATCGTGCGCCCAACGCCGGCTTGCTGTCCCCCGATGGTGCACCTACGTTACCGCGACACCCTCAGCCATCCCTCAGCGGCCCGCCATTCGAACCTCCATGCTGCGACTGGAAACCTTCGGTGCACTGCGGCTGATCGACGCGAGCGGCACCCCGGTCGTGACTCAGCCGTTCCGTCTAGGGCTGCTCGCCCTGGTGGCGTCGGCCGGCGATCGCGGTATTCGGCGCGACAAGCTGCTGGCCGCGCTGTGGCCCGAGAGCGCCACCGACGGGGCCCGTCATGCCCTTCACCAAGTGTTGCACGCCATCCGCCGTCAAACCGACGACGAGATCTTTCTCGGCACCGATCCGCTTCGGCTTAACCCCAGCATCGTGTCGAGCGATGTGTGGGAGTTCGAGCGAGCCCTCACCCGCGACCACCGGACCGATGCGCTCGCGATCTACCGAGGCCCCTATCTCGACGGGTTCTTTCTCGTGGACTCACCGGGTTTCGAGGAGTGGAGTGAGCAGGAGCGGTCCCGCCTGGCGGCCGAACACGCCCGGGCCCTATCCCAAACCGCGAAGGAAGCGGCCCGCCTAGGACAGCACACCCTCGAGATCGATTGCTGGCGGCGACTCTTGGTGTTGGAGCCGCTGAGTGAGAGGACGGCGCTCGGGTTGATCCGCGCGTTGGTGTCGGCCGGTGACGTGGCCGAGGCCACCAGGTACGCCCGCGAGTTCGAGGCGCTGGTCAGGCGAGAGCTGGGCACGGCACCGGCCACCGACCTGGCTTCCTTTATCGAGCGTGCCCGGGAGAGTGAGCCGAAAACCGGTGACAAGCCGGGATCCGAGGCCGCCGAGCGCTATGTCATGGAACGCCAGTTGGGGCAGGGATCGGTGGCGGTGGTGTACCTCGCCCGCGACCGGAAGCTCGATCGGCCGGTCGCGCTCAAGCTCCTCAAGCCGGAGCTCGCACGGACGGTGATGGCCAAGCGGTTTCACCGGGAAATCGAGATTGCGTCCAAGTTGAATCACCCACACATCCTGCAGCTGTACGACTCGGGCGAGTTCCCACCCAGCAGTCAGGGGCAGTTGCTCTTTTATGTCATGCCGCATGTTGAAGGCGATTCGCTGCGCGACCGGTTACGGCGAGAGGTTCAGCTGTCGGTCCCAGAGGCGGTCCGGCTGGCGTCGGAAGTCGCTGGTGCGCTCGGCTACGCCCACCAGCGCGGCGTGGTGCATCGAGACATCAAGCCGGAGAATATCCTGATTCAATCGGGCCACGCCCTCGTGGCGGACTTCGGCATCGCCCGGGCACTGGAGTCCGCTGGCGGCGAGCGACTCTCCAAGTCCGGCGTCACGCTCGGCACGCCGGGTTACATGAGTCCCGAGCAGGGAGTTCCAGGGGCCCCACTGGATGGAAGAAGCGACATCTACAGTCTGGGTTGTGTGCTGTACGAGATGCTGGGCGGCGAGCCGCCGTTCACCGGCCGAACCTCACAGGCCATTCTGGCGCGCCATGCGAAGGATCCGGTGCCGCCGCTCCGAACCCTATGCCCGGCGGTGCCGGCATCGGTCGAGCTGGCGATCGAACGTGCGCTGGCCAAGCGACCGGAAGATCGATTCGCTACGGCAATGGCATTCGCGGAGGCGCTCCTCAAGGCGCCGGTGTTGTCGGAGGTGCGGTTGCGGCCCTCGGGCGAATGAACTTCAGCCTCGCCTAAGACTTTGCGGTGAACTGGATCTCGATGTCGACCTTCCCCATCTTGCTGGTAGCGGCGTCGTGAGAGACTATCCCGGCGCAGGTGTAGTGGCCCGATACCAAAGTACCGGTCACATCGGTCTTGCCTGAGCATTGGGGCTTTTCGCCCAACGCGACACCCGCGGTGGCGATGAACTTTCCTCGGCCCACGGTGATCCCGACCTCTGATGGCTGGTAGGTGATCAGCACGTTGGGTGACTCGGCGCCGGAGACGCCGAACTGGAGCCAAGTCATCTCACCGTCCCCGAAACTGGCCTGAGGGTTGATCGCCACCTCCTGGTCGATCTGGACGGCCCCACGTACAATCACTTTGGCGCTGCCGCTTGTGAATGTGCGCCCACTGATGGTCGGGATGCCTCCTGTCTGACCGCCGGCGGTTGAGGCCAGGGCCGTCAGGAGCAGACCGGCAGCGGGGAGGCTGGAGAGTAACCGGAAGCTTCGCATGGGAATCGCCTCTGCCCGGGGTCCGTAGTCAAAGTCGCCGAACCGGAGATCCTATCCACTGGGGGGTTTTTGGCAAGGACCGAGTACCGCACCAGAGGGTTCGCCCTCTGGCTCACGCTGAGCCTCTGGGGAGTATCTCCGCTCTTCGGC
>CAWEWK010000013.1:0-293937 GCA_963812755.1 uncultured Gemmatimonadales bacterium
CAACTCCGAGGGTATTTTTGGAAGGAGGGAACCGGCACATGCCCAGTAGGAAGATTCTGGTCCTCGGGGCCACCGGCGCCACCGGTCGAGAAGTTGTCTCACAGGGGTTGCAGCAGGGCCATGAAGTAACGGCGTTCGTTCGCCGGCCCGAGCGGATGACCACTCGGTCCGAGCGGTTGCGCCTGATCGTAGGAGATGTGACCAGCGACGGCGGAGCCCTGGACGACGCTGTCCGGAGTCAGGAGGTCGTCATCAGCGCGCTTGGCATCGGGAAATCCTTCAGGCCCCGCGGGTTCATTGCCCGGAGCGTTCCCCGGATCCTCGAGGCCATGCGGCGCCAGCGGGTTGGACGGCTGGTCTTCACCTCCGCATTCGGTCTGGGAGACACCTGGAGAGACACGCCGATCCTGCCCCGGATCTTCATCCGCACGCTGCTGCGGGTGGTGTATGCCGACAAGGCAGCCGGCGAAGAGCTCCTACGGCGCAGCGAGCTCGACTGGACCCTGGTGTATCCCACCGGCCTCACCAACGGGCCCAGAACCGGCCGCTACCGTGTCGGTGAACGGCTGAAGCTCACCGGCTTCCCGACGATTTCCCGGGCCGATCTGGCGGACTTTCTCCTGCGCCAGGTCGAGGATCGCACCTGTGTCCGAAAAGGGGTACTGATCAGCTACTGATCGGCCACTCGCGCATGGTCCAAAGCGCGGATGCTGTACAGACCTAGTCGGCTATGTCGGCCCCGAATAGCTTGAGGTATCCCTCCCGTCGGCGGCGCGGCTGACCCATTCAGCTCCCGAGCTACAGTTTGCTCTGCCCGATCGCTATCGCATCGAGCGCGAGCTCGGCCGTGGCGGCATGGCCACGGTGTACCTGGCCAACGATCGCCAGCACAATCGGCCGGTGGCGCTCAAAGTGATTCGCCCCGAGGTCTCCGGAGTACTGGGAACGGAGCGCTTCGCGCGGGAGATCGCGATCGCCGCCCGGCTCACCCATCCCCACATCCTTCCACTCTACGATTCCGGTGCCGTCCAGCTCGGCGGCACGCAGCCGGTGCTGTTCTACACCATGCCTTACGTCGCGGGAATGTCTTTGCGCGAGCGACTCCGGGCGGAGCCCCAACTGCCGGTGGACGAAGCAATCAGGGTGGCCAGCCAGGTGGCCGAGGCACTCGACCATGCTCACCAGCAGGGGATCGTCCACCGTGACATAAAGCCGGAGAACATTCTGCTGTCTGAAGGAAATGCCCAGGTCGCGGACTTCGGGATCGCCCGGGCCATCGACGCCGCTGGAGGAGAGCGGCTGACCGAGACCGGCCTGGCGCTGGGAACGCCGAGCTACATGAGCCCGGAGCAGGGGACCGGCTCTGGGCGGCTGGATGGGCGGACCGATATCTACGCACTGGGTTGCGTGCTGTATGAGATGCTGGCGGGCCAACCGCCCTTCACCGGGCCCACCGCGCAAGCCATCATGGCCCGCCACGCAGTGGATCCGGTCCCCAGGCTCCGGACCCTGCGCCCCACGATCGGACCAGCACTCGAGAGAGTGGTGACCCGTGCGCTCGCGAAAGTACCGGCAGATCGGTTTCCCACCGCGCGCGCATTCGCCGACGCCCTACGCGACGCCTCGACGAGCGTCACTCCAACAAATTTTCCTGGTCGGCGACTGGTCTATCTCGCGCTTGCCGGGGGAGGAGCGCTGGCTCTCGCCGCCGGGCTCCTGGCCCGCGCGAGAACCAGCCGGTCGATCAACCTGGATCCCGCGCTGATAGCGATCGCTCCTTTCCGGGTTGCCTCGGCCGACTCCTCCCTGGTCTATCTGCGCGAGGGCCTGGTGGAGCTCCTGGCCGCCAAGCTTGGTTCCGAAGCAGGGGTTCGCCCGGCTGACCCGGGTACCGTGCTGAGCATCTGGGGTCAGGTGGCGGGACCCGACGGCTCCAAGATCGGGTCGGACGCTGCGCTCCAGCTCGCCCGCCGGGTCGGTGCCGGACGCCTGATCGAGGGGAGCGTGGTCGGCAGGTCGGGCCACATCACGCTCTCGGCTTCGCTGCGCCGAGCCCCCCAAGGCCAGACCGTGGCCAGCGCCATCGTCGAGGGTCCGCTGGACAGTCTCTCTCTTCTGGTGGATCGTCTCGCAGCACGCCTCCTGACTGTCGAAGCCGGAATCGATGTCTCCCGGCTCTTGGTTACCAGCTCGTCTCTTCCGGCCATCCACGCCTTTCTCGCCGGCCGAGCCGCGTTTCGGAAGGGTCGGCTGGACGAAGCCTTCCGCCACTACCGGGATGCGACCACGTACGACTCCAGCTTCGCGCTGGCGGCCTTCGAGATGGTGCACGTGTCCCGGTGGTTGCCCGGAGCCGAGGATGCCGACCGGGGTGTACGACTGGCGCAGGCCGGTCAGAGCCGGCTCAGCAGCGGCGACCGTGCCTTGCTGGATGCCTGGACCGGTCGGTTTCCCACTGGCCCGGAATATCTCCAGCGGTGGCAGGCGGCAGCGGCCGCCTTCCCCGAGCGCCCGGAGGTCTGGTACTGGCTGGGCGACGCCTACTTCCACAACGGACGGACGGTGGGGGTAGAGAATTGGTACGACGTGGCGGAACAGGCATTCCGGCGGGGCTGGGCCCTGGACTCGGCCAACGGCTCGGATTCCCTGGCGCCGGAACGCTCCCCCATCTTTGCGGAGCCGCTGCTTCATATGGTGGCTCTGGCCCAGATGAAGGGCGACACCGCCGCGGTGCTCCGGCTGGTACGTCTCGGGCTATCGGCGGACTCGCTTGGCGGCAGCGCCTGGGAGCTGCGCTGGCACCGAGCGGTGGCGCTGGGCGACTCGGCGCGGCGCGCCTTCTGGGCCGATTCGGCGCGCATCGATCCTGATACGTTCATGAGGATCCATCAGTTTATCAGCACCAGCGGCATTGGATCGGAGGATTGGCTCCGCGCCACCCGGCTCGCCACCCGAGGTTTCGAGGCTCAAGGGTCCGACGAGGTCCCGGGCTCGTATGCAGTGGAGTTATTGAACGGAGGGCGGCCGCGCGAGGCCCGCCGCACCCTTCATCAGGACAGCAGTTCCACCGAGGGTTTGATCAGCCGGCTCCTGGACGCGCTGTTTTGGGAGCAGGACACCAGCGGAACGGCCGAAGCCGCCCGCCGATTGGAGCTGCGCGCTGCTGGTGCGGCTCGGCGGGGCGCCCCAGGCAGGGAGCAGCTTAGAGAGCGTTGCGTTGGCGCGATCTGGCGGGCCGGTCACGCCGACTTCGCTGAGGTGCCGGCAGCCGTCCGGCGCCTTCGCGGGACAGTCCTCATCGGCCTCTCTTCCGACGATTCGATCAGCTTCACTCAGTACGCGACCCTCTGTGCTACCCTGCTCGAGGCAATGCGCTCCAGCGCGCTCCGACTCCCGGATGCCCGGGCCAAGCTGGCGGAGGCCGACCAGGCGGCCCGAACCTACACTCTCGTGAATTCGATACCGGGGAACCTGGTAGTCGCTCGGGTGGCGGAGGCAGAGGGCGACCTTGGCCTTGCACTCAAGGCGATACGCCGGCGGGATGGCGATTTCGCCCGAGTGGCAGTGGTATCAGTCCACCTTCCTGCGCGAGGAGGGGCGACTCGCCGCGCTCACCGGGGACACGGCGGGCGCTATTCGGGCGTATCAGCACTGGTTGATGCTTCGGCCCAACCCCGAGCCCGAGATGAAAGCGGAGAGTGAGGAGGTGCGGGTGGAGCTGGCCAAGCTGCTTCAGGAAGGGTACTGATCAGCTACTGCGCTTGACGCATCGCTGACGAAACCGCTTATGTCGAGTGCATGCCACCGTCCCTCCCGTTGCCGCTTTCGGAGACGCTATGACACCGACCCAGGATTGGTTCTCCGGCTTCGCCCAGGTCGCGCGCCAGTTGCTCGCATTCGCTCCAACCCTCTTGAGTGCGGCGCTCCTCACGCTCGTCGGCTGGCTGCTCGCCCGCCTGGCCCGCTTCCTCGCATCCCGCGCCGTCACCGCCGTCCTCACCCGTCTGGGCGGGCGGCCCTCGCTCCGCGGGGCCATCGTGAGCAGCGGCGTGGCGACCCAGGTGCCGGCCGTGATCGGCGGGTTCGCCTACTGGCTGGTCCTGCTCTTCTTCGTGGCCGCCGCGCTGGAGACCCTGGGCCTGCCGGTGGTCACCGGCGCGCTCAACCGGGTCGCCTACTACCTGCCCAACGTGCTCGCGGCGCTGGTGGTGATCTTCGCCGGCATCATCGTCGGCAGCCTGGTCCGCGGCCTGGTCAACCGCACCGCGGCGTCCGCCGGCGTGGACTTCGGGACCGCGGTCGGCAGCCTGGCGCAGTGGACGGTCATCCTGATCGCGGTCGTGGTGGCGCTGGAGCAGGTCGGGATCGAGGCGCAGGTGCTCATCGTGATCGTCGCCATCGTCGTCGGCACCACGCTCGCGGGCGCCGGGCTGGCCTTCGGGCTGGGCGCGCGCACCGCGGTGAGCAGCATCATCGCGTCGTACTACGTCGCCCAGGCGTACCGGATCGGCCAACTGGTGCGGATCGGCGGGATCGAGGGCAAGATCGTCCAGACCACCCCGACCGCGGTCTTCCTGGACACGCCGCAGGGACGGGTTCTGGTGCCCGCCAAGCAGTTCAGCGAAGAGGTCTCCGTGCTCGTGACCGAGCGCTAGCCGTGCAGCCCGACGAGCGCCTGGCGCTGGACTTCATGGAGGCGCACCCCGACGACGCGGCCCGGCTGCTGGAGCGGGCCACGCCGGACGAGGCCGCAGCGCTCCTGGACGAGGTGCCGGTCCCCATGGTGGCGGGAATCCTGCGCCTGATGGCGCCCGCCTCCGCGGCGGGCTGCGCCGCCGCCATGCCGGTGGAGCGGCTCGCGGAGATCGTGGGCGAGCTGCCCCTCGACGCGGCCGTCTCGGTGATGCACCGGCTCGAGCCCAGCCGGCGCGACGCGGTGCTCGCCCGTCTGCCGGTCACCATGGAGGTGCCGCTTCGGCGGCTGCTCGCCTTCGGCGCCCACACCGCCGGAGCCCTGGCCGATCCGCTCGCGCTGGCCCTGCCGGAAGACCTCACCGTCGCCCAAGCGGTGGAGCAGTTGCGGGGACGCGGCGGGCACTTGCTCTACTACCTCTACGTGGTGGCCCGGGATCAGACGCTGGTGGGCGTGCTCGACATGCCGGAGCTGATGTCGGCCCGGCCCGAGGACACGCTGGCCGCGGCCATGCGGAGGAACCCCATCCGCCTCGAGGCCGACACCGGCTTCGTCACCCTCGCCGCTCACCCCGCCTGGCAGAACCTGGACGTGCTCCCCGTGGTGGACGGCCAGGGACGCCTGGTCGGCGCGATCCGCCACATGGCGGTGCGGCGGCTGGAGGCGGAGCTGGGCCTCCGGGCCAGGAGCGAGTCGGTGCTCGCGACGCTGGTGGGCCTGTCGGAGCTCTACTGGGCCGGGCTCGCCGGCATGTTCCCTCGCGTCGCCGCGGCCGTGCTGCCCTCTCAATCCTCAGCGAAAGAATCGGGAACCACCGATGCCCACTGACTCCCCCATGGTCCGGTCGCTGGCGCGGGACTTCATCCGCCTCTACCCCGACGAAGCCGCGCACGCGGTGGAGCCGCTCGCGCCGGAGGAGGTCGCGGCCCTGCTGGAGCGGCAGGAGCCGGCGCTCGCGGCCGAGCTGCTGCGCCGGATGCCGGGCGAGACGGCCGCGGAGGCGCTCGCCCTGGTGAGCGACGCCGTGGCACCGGCGATCGTGGCGGCGCTGGATCCGGCGACGGCCGTCACCCTGCTGTCGCGGCTGGACGAGGAGAGGCGGCAGCGCCTGGTGGCGCTGCTCGACCCCGCGCTCGCCAAGGAGCTCAGCGAGCTCATGAAGTATCCGCCGGACGTCGCCGGCGGGTTCATGGACCCGAGGATCATGACGTTCCGGGCCCATACCACCGCGCGGGAAGCGCTGACCCGGCTCCGCAGCCGGAGGGACCAGAGGATCCAGGACGTCTTCCTGGTGGACGAGGAGGGCCGGCTCACCGGCGCGATCGGACTCCCCGATCTCGCCCTGGCCGAGCCCGGGACCCGGCTCGAGTCCATCCGGGCCACCCGGCCGGTCCGGGTGGAGGCGATGACCCCGCGGGAGGACGTGGCGGCGATCGCCGAATCGGGCCAGGTGACCAGCGTTCCCGTGGTGGATCTGGGCGACCGGCTGCTCGGCGTGATCCACCACGGCGAGCTGGTGGCGGCCACTCAGGAGGCGGCCTCCGCCGACATCCAGACCATGGTGGGCGTGAGCCCCGACGAGCGCGCCCTCTCGCGGCCTTCCTTCGCGGTGCGGAAGCGGCTGCCCTGGCTCCAGATCAACCTGGCGACCGCGTTCCTGGCCGCCGCGGTGGTGGGATTGTTCGAGCACACCATCGCGCAGTTCACCGCGCTCGCGGTGCTGCTCCCCGTTGTGGCGGGCCAATCCGGCAACACCGGCGCGCAGGCGCTCGCCGTCACCATGCGGGGGCTGGCGCTGCGGGAGATCCGGGTGCGGCACTGGGCCCGGGTGGGCGGGAAAGAGCTGGTGGTGGGCGCGGTCAACGGGGTCGCGGTCGCGGCCGTCACCGCCCTCGGCGTCTACCTCTGGAGCGATTCCGCCGGTCTTGCCGCCGTCATGGGAGTCTCGATGGTGTGCTCGATGATCGTGGCCGGCCTGGCCGGCGCCTCGGTCCCGATGGCGCTCACCCTCATGGGACAGGATCCGGCCGCGGCGTCGTCGATCATTCTCACCACGGTGACGGACGTGATGGGGTTCCTCACGTTTCTCGGGTTCGCCACCCTGGCGTTGGGGATTCTCTAGCCGCGTAAGGAACGAGAGTTTGATCAGGGGGTATAGCGCTCCATAGCCTTGAGCAGGATAGTGTTGTAACGACCTCCGACGGCATAGATCAGATTGTTGATTGCGCCTGCGCCCAATCCCGCCCGTGCAGCCGGCATGGCCGCCTTTCTCGACCAGGAATTCGTCACCGGATCGTAAACTTCGACCGTATT
Source organism: uncultured Gemmatimonadales bacterium (assembly GCA_963812755.1). Taxonomy (GTDB): domain Bacteria; phylum Gemmatimonadota; class Gemmatimonadetes; order Gemmatimonadales; family GWC2-71-9; genus CAVVWJ01. The sequence continues at coordinate 7,007 of CAWEWK010000013.1, forward strand.
CAAATACGTCGTCCGATTGCGCCCGCCGACTACGTAGAGCTTGCCCGCGACTACTGCAGCGGCCGCACCGACTCGCGCGGTCGGCATCGTCGCGCGGGTCGTCCAGGTGTTCGTCGCAGGGTCATACACGTCCAGGCGACCAACGGCCACACTGTCATTGCCGCTACCGCCGACCACATGGAGCTTGCCATTGATTGAGCCCACCGCCGGCTGGATGTGCACGGCTGGAGCTGAACGGAGTAGAGTCCAGGAGTTAATGCTGGGATCGTAGCGATGCAGCAGCCCTGCGGCCACCTCTTGTCCGGAGCTCGAGCGGGTGCAGCCGGTGAAGACGTAGAGCTTGCCGGCGATCACGGACGACCCGCCGCAGCCACTCAAGACCGGCTGGTTCGCCCTCCTGCTCCAGCTATTCGTGCTGGTCTGGTATGCGTAGAGGGTCCTGGTGAGCATCCCGGCTGCGTCCCGGCCACCAGCCACGTAGATCGTGCCGGAGATGGTCGCCGCTCCGTTGCCGTTGTAGCGTGCGGCGGGTAGAGGGGCCCCCAAGCTCCAGGTATTGGAGGTTGGATTGTAGCTTTGCACCGCGCGTATCGGGCTAGCCAGGCTCGCCAGACCACCGATGGCATAGAGACGACCACCAGCTGTTGCCATGGCGTAATCTCGGCGAGCCGACGGCAGCTGTTTCCGGGACGACCAGTAGTCGCTAGTGGGTATGGTCCAGCGCACGCCGTGCACCGATCGGTCGGCTGTTTCGCTCTGCCCCACAATTTGGCCGTCCTGGTTGATGGCACTAGCTCCGGCCGAAAAACCGGCGAGGGTGCCCAGATCCGTCATCAGCCCGTTCTGCCAGACGAACGCGTGCTGCTCTCCGCTGGCGGTGTTGCTCCATCCGACCACCTGGCCGTTGTCGTTGATATCGGCCGCACTGCTGTTGGAGCCACCCAGCGTGCCCAAATCCTTGATCCTGCCGTCGCGCCATATGACCGCATGCTGGGTGTTGCCGGATATGTGAGCGCCTCCGGCAATGTCCCCGGCAGCGTTGATGGCGTGCGCCTCACTGAAGACGCCACCGAGGGTGCCTAGATCGTGCATTACACCGCTCTGCCACAGCGCTGCGTGGTTGCCGAACTGGCCCACCACTTGGCCATCGCGATTGATATCGTTGGCCTCCCCATCGATGTCGGGTGATGAGCCAAGATCACGCGGCGTGCCGTTTTCCCAGATGACCGGCCGCTGGCGAGTATTTCCATCTCCGTTCCGGTCCTCATAACTGAACCCCACGATCTGGCCGCTCAGGTTGATTGCGGAGCCCTGGCTGCGGCAGCCTCCTGGCAACCTACCCAGGTCGCTCATCGATCCGTTTTGCCAGAGGAAACCGCCCGCGCACTGCACCGGGAGTAAGCTCTCGCCCACGATTTGGCCGGCGTCGTTGACTCCGTATCCTGCACTAGTGGTGCCGCCCAGCGTTCCCAGGTCCCTCATAGTTCCGTTTTGCCAGGAAAAGGCATGGCTCGCCCCCGAGCTGGTCGGGCTGTAGCCGACGATGAGTCCGCTGGCGTTGATGTCCGTGGCGACGCTGAAGTTGCTGCCCAGGGTGCCGAGGTCGGTGATGTTGCCGACCGTGGTGGCGGCAACGGCGAGGCTCGCGGCCGGTGGTGGGGGCTGTCCGTCTGGCTCGAGCGGTGTCTCCCTCAAGCAGCCGATAACGGAGAGGCCTAGCGCTGTAGGTAAAGTCAGCCGGCGGGCGTGACCCACAACCGGCTTCGTCAATATCGATGAGTTCATGACCATGGAGCCTCGCTGGAATGTCCACTGGGCGGAGATTGTATCACCGCCCCGTCAAGCCATTATCAAGCGGGCGTGGTCAAGCCGTCTTTCACCATTACTGCAATGGAAACCGCCGCCGGCAGTCGCGACTGGCGGCGGCGGTTCAAATCGATCCGCTCCGGAATAACGAGTCGGTCCCTAGTTACCGCCGGATCCCTGACCCGCTGCCGGGCTCGATCCGGTGACGTCCGCCCCGCCCGACCCGGCTGTTTGCGTGGCCAGGGTCAGACGCTGCTCCAGCTCGGGCAGCATGCTCGAAGCCAACTGCTTCAACGACTGCACCCTTCCGCCCTCGGATTCCTGCTGGAACAACTGCACCTCTTCACGATGGTACTTCACTATTTCGGCCAAGTACGCCTTGTCGAAGGAAGAACGGCTCATTCCATTGAATCGGTCGGCGATGACCTGGTGCTGTCTCAGCAGGACCGGGGCGGGGAAAGCCGCCTGCTTCGCCGCTGCCGCAAGCTGTTCCTTCGACTTCGAGTAGTCGGTCACCATCTGCTTGCCGAACTCCACGACAGCTGTGCTGGAGCCCTTCTTCTCCGCCAGCTTCCCCAGCTTCACCTGAAGCAGTGCAAGGCTGCTCGCCATCTGAACAAAGCTGCTGTCCGTGGCCAGCGACGTCTGCTGCTGCGCGGCCGCCGGCGCCGCACCTACTGCAGCGCTCAGTAACAGACCGGTAACCACGGCGGGAATGAATTTCTTGACCACCATGCTCTGATCCTTTCACCCTGTTGGCAAATTGCGATGTGATTCCGTGCTACAGGGTCCGGACGACCGGGCGCCGGCGAGGGTTTCGGCCGTCACTTGAACGTGACAGTAAGTGACGGCTCGCTGGAATGTGGGCGGCGTCAGGAGCAGTCCATCGCGGAATCGGTTGAGAGCCTCGCGGCAGAAGGACGGTGGATTCCACCGCGGTCGCCGGCACGCAACTCCACACCGTTTTCCGCTGTCTCACCCATGAGCATCCCCGAGTACCGCGTCCTGCTCGCCCTGGCCGGCGGCCCCCTCCACGCTGTGCCGTGAAGCGCCTCCGGGACGGCTCGGCCGTGACCCGGTTGCTGAGCTTCCTCCTGCAACTGTTTCCCTCCCGCTTCCGTACGCGGTTCGGGGCCGGAGATCGCCGACCTGGTCGGCGCCGCGCTCGCGGAGCACTGGAGACCTTGGTTCAGAACAGCCCCGCGGAGCGGGGGAGGAGAAGTCATGCGCTGGTTGCGAGACGGATGGATCCAGGACCTGCGCCAGGCGGTACGCGCCCTGTGGCGCTCGCCGGGGTTTACCATCGTCACGATCGGAACGCTGGGGCTCGCGCTTGGAGTGAACGCGGGGATCTTCAGCATCGTGGATGCGGTGCTGCTCCGGCCGCTGCCGTTCCCCGAGCCGGAACGGCTGGTGCACATCACCGGCACCGCGCCCGGGACGGACCTGCCGAACGAGTTCGAGCTGTCGCTGGAATTCTTCCTTCAGTACCAGGAACAGTCGAAGCTGCTCGAGGGGATCGCGCCGTACACCGACTTCACCAACACCTTGCGGGTCGGCGACCGCGCCGAGCGGGTGCGGATGGCCTTCTCCACCTCGTCCCTGTTCCCGATACTGGGGGTGGCGCCCGACCTCGGCCGCCTGCCGCTTCCCGAAGACGAGGACCGGGTCGCACTCCTCAGCCACGACCTCTGGATGACCTGGTTCGGCGGCGACACCGCCGTGATCGGGCGCTCCTACTACATCGGGGGGCAGGAGCGCACGGTGATCGGCGTGATGGGTCCGGAGTTCCGCTTCCCGAGGGAAGCGGTCACCCTCTGGTTTCCCGCGGTACGTGCGTCCGGAAGAGGTCGAGCCGGGACGATTCGGCATGCCGCTGGTCGGTCGGTTGCGGCCGGGAGTCACGATTCGCGACCTCGAGCGGGAGCTGGGGCCGCTGGCGCAGCGACTGCCGGAGCGGTTCGGCGGGTCGCCCGGCTATGCCGAGCTGATCAGCAAGCACCGGCCGGTGGTGCGCCCGCTGGAGGCGCAGCTGGTGGGACGGGTGGCAGGCCCGCTCTGGATCCTGTTCGGGTCGGTGGCGGTCGTGTTGCTCATCGCCTGCGCCAACGTGGGCAATCTGTTCCTGGTCCGAGCCGAGCGGCGGCAGCGGGAGCTGGCCGTCCGCCGCGCGATCGGCGCCGCGCGGCTGCAGCTCTTCCGCTCGCAGATCACCGAGGCGATGGTCGTCGCCCTGCTCGCGGGCGCGGTCGCGATGGTGCTGGCCTGGGTCAGCGTCCCGCATCTACCTGCGATTCGTGCCGCCCGACGTGCCCCGCATCGGCGACGTCGAGGTGCGGTGGAGCACGCTCCTCTTCACCGGCCTCGTCTCGGCGCTCGCGGCGCTCCTCTGCGGCGTGCTGCCGGCGCTGCGCGCGTCGGAGCCGAGTCTCGACCGGCTGCGCGACGGCAGCCGCGGGTCCACCGCGCGGCGGCACTGGGCACGGGACGGGCTGGTGGTGGCGCAGACGGCGCTCGCGCTCGTGCTGCTCACCGGGTCGGCGCTGCTGCTTCCGCAGCTTCCAGAAGATGCGGAACGTGGACCCGGGGTACGACACCCGCGACATCTTCACCTTCCAGATCGCGCCCGAGGGCGAGCATCTGAAGGACGCCGCCTCGTTCGCCCGATTCCATCTCGGCGTTCAAGGAGCGGCTGGAGCAGTCTGCCGGGCGTCCAGTCGGTGGGGATCGTGGATCACGTGCCGCTCAACGAAGACTACGAAGAGCTGCGGTTCGTGCCGGCCGAGCGGGCGGGCCAGAGCGACGGCAGCGTGCGGCTGGGCTTCAACTCCGTCACCGGCGACTACTTCTCGACCATGGGGATCCGGCTGCTCGAGGGCCGCGTGTTCACCCCGGCGGAGCAGCTGAACAATCCGGGCTACGTGATCGTCAACCGGTCGGCGGCGAGCCTGCTGTGGCCGGGACAGTCGGCGATCGGGCGGCGGCTCAAGCGGGAGGACGTGGACGCCTGGGAGACCGTCATCGGCGTGGTGGACGACGTGATGCAGGACAACTTCCGGGATCCGGCGCCGCCGGCGGTCTACTATCCGCTCGTCGGCCAGCCGCCCGCGGAATGGCAGGTCTCCTCGCCGGCGTATGTGGTGAAGACGCCGCGGGCGGAGACGATCGCGACCGAGATCCGCGCGCTGGTGCGGGAGGTGGCGCCCGGGGCGCCGATGTATCGGACGTTCACCATGGAGGGGCTCGCCGCCGAGACCCGGCTGCCGCTCGCGTTCACCATGCTGACGCTGGGGGTGATCTCGCTGCTCGCGGTCATCCTGGGCACCGTGGGGCAGTACGGGGTGCTCTCCTACATCGTCGCCGAGCGGACCCGGGAGATCGGGGTGCGCATGGCGCTCGGCGCGCAGGCGGCCCGGGTGCAGCGGATGGTGGTGGGGCAGGGGGCGCGGGTGCTGGTGGTCGGGGTGGTGCTGGGGCTCATGGCGGCGGCGGCGTCAACTCGGGCGCTGCGGAGTCTCTTGTTCGGGGTCGGGGCGCTCGATCCGGTGACGTTCGCCGCAGTGGCGGGCGGGATGGTGCTCGTGGGGTTGCTCGCGGCGTACTTGCCGGCGCGGCGGGCGTCGCGGGTGGATCCGATGGAGTCGCTCAGGGGTGAGTAGCGCGGAGTCCGCCGAACCGGACTTACTCTGACTCCTCCGCCGGCGGGACGTACGCCGGCAGTTTGGTGAAGCGAGGATACACGATCGCCATCAGCTCCTTGGTCTTCTCCAGAGTCCCCGCGCCAGGACCCTTGCCGTAAGTGCGGATGGAGAGCACATCGGTGCCCTTGATGACATGCAGCATGCCGCTGGACTCGTTGATCTGGCCCCAGTGCGCCTGGTCGCCATAGCCCGAGACCGGCTGCATCGCCGACCCGCTGGTCTGCCGAGCCGTGCCCATCAGAGTCTTGAGGTACTCCTTCATCCCATCAGGAGTCCGGCCCCGCTCCACTGTGACGTCCGCCCCCAGCTTGTTGTACTGGGTGTTGTAGGTGCAGGTCATGCTGACCAGCCCCCCATACGGGAATTTGTGCGTCCTGGGACGCGGCTTCGTCGGCACGTCGGCCGACACGGCGGCCATTTCCTCTCGGGTGAGCAGGGCGCACGGGTCGTCCCCGCCGTCTTGTGCCTCGACCACACTCCAGCCTCCGCCGGCCACCACCAGCAGAAGGGCCACCGCGACACCGCTCCGGCTCCTGTGCATCGCACGCTCCTGGGTATCAAGCCAATCTGACTCGTGATCCCCGGACTGTCAAAGGAGTCGTCATCGTCCTTGGCGTCGCGCGGCGCCCAGCGTCGTGGTGGGATCCGCGCCCCGCCAAGTGACATCGGCGGTCGGACCGTAGGTGGGCGGCACCCGATGGGACAGCAGTCGAAGACAGTCCCCTACCTGCGCTCGATGATGAGCCGAGTGAAGCACTCGTCGCCAGAATACCCAGATGCGCTCCCGCCGCACGTCGAAGAACGGCACCTCCTGGACCCAATACGCCTCGTCTCCAGCCGCGAGTGGCGCGAGCCGTGGCCGGGCAAGCACAACCAGGCGCTCGACATAGGCCGACACACCCGGGGAGTCGCCCGGCGGCAACAGGCTCTCGACCGCGGGTTCGGCGAACCCGAGAAACTCGGCGAAGAAGCGACGCTCCGACAGGAGCTGGTGCACCAGAATCTGGCGAATCGAGCTGCTGCTCGGGTGGGGGCGGAACTCGAGCTGATCGTCGGCCAGTTCGGTCCAGACGCCGGCGGTCTTGTTGGTCTCGGACGCGTAGGTGTCCACTACATGCTGAAGCAGCGGCACACCGGCGCGAGGGATGGCGGAGAAGGGAATGAACTCGTGGGGGTAGTCCATAATTGCACTCGCACTGTTCGACGGTCGGCACTAAATCTATCTGGACCGAAGGACGGACACGCTGAACGACATCCGAGGGGGGAGGAGAGAAGCTGATGACGAAGCACAAGACCGGGACACGCGATGAGTGGCTCTCAGCGCGGCTCGAGCTGCTCCAGGCGGAGAAGGAGCTCACCCGCCGCGGCGACGAGCTGGCACAGCGGCGGCGGGAGCTACCGTGGGTCCGGATCGACCAGGATTATCGGTTCGACACCGACGAGGGCAACGCCTCGCTGGCGGACCTCTTCCGAGGGCGCTCGCAGCTCCTGGTCTACCACTTCATGTTCGGGCCCGACTACAAGGCAGGGTGTCCGGCCTGCTCATCCATTGCGGATGGCTTCAACGGGTTCGTGGTACACCTGGCCAACCATGACGTGATGCTCTGGGCGGTCTCCCGGGCTCCGCTCGCCAAGCTGCAGGCCTACAAGCGCCGGTTGGGTTGGAGCTTTCCGTGGGCCTCGTCGTTCGGAAGCGACTTCAACTACGACTTCAATACTTCCGTCACGGAGGAGCAGCAGCGCTCGGGCCGCGTCGAGTACAACTATCGTACCGAAGACGTCAGGTCCCGCCTGGAGGCCGGGAAGGAGGGGCCGCTCGCCGAGTTTGCGGCGGGCGCCGGTACCGACTGGGCGACGTTCATGCGGGAACAGCCGGGGATGAGCGCGTTCGCCCTCGAGGACGGGGTCGTCTACCACACCTACTCGGCCTTTGCGCGTGGGGTGGACGGGCTCTGGGGCATGTACCAGTGGCTCGACCGGGCGCCACGAGGGCGTAACGAGACGGGAATCTGGTTCCGCCGCAACGACGAGTACGGCACCAGGTGAGCCAACCGGACGGAGGGAAACCTCGATGGCTTCACTAGAGAAACAGTCTTTCGTGCTAGGACTTTGGGGCGTCAGATACCAGGTCAAGGATGTTCAGCGCTCGATTGCCTTCTATACCCAAGTACTGGGCTTCAAGCTGGACCTGCAGAACCTGCCCGCTTTCGGACAGGTTTCAATCGGCGATCTCAAGCTGATCCTCAGTGGTCCGGGGGCGTCCGGCTCTCGGCCGATGCCTGATGGTGGTCAGCAGGAGCCCGGAGGATGGAACCGGGTGGTCCTTGAAGTGAGGGACTTGCCCGCACGCATTGGTGAACTCAAAAATCAAGCAGTGCGCTTTCGCAATGAGATGGAGGTCGGTCCCGGCGGCAAGCAGATTCAGGTGGAAGATCCTGACGGCAATCCTGTTGAGTTGTTTGAGCCCGCCAGCCGATAAGCATCGCCTTTCGAGAGCGGCAGGTGTTGCTCGATCTCGAGTTCCATCCTGTCGATCACGGGCCAGGCAAGGAGCGTCTGCATGAATGAGAAGGACCCACCATCGGCACTCATCTCGGCGCTGACCACGGAGCATTTCGTGCTCCAGAGCGCGCTGAGCGGCAACACCAGCGAGGTGGGCACCCGGGCATCCCTCTACCTCTTCTCCCTATCGAGCTCGCTGGTGGCGCTGGGATTCGCCTCCCGGACACCCGAGCTATTCGTGCCCTTCGTCGCCATCGTGCTTCCCGCGCTCTTCATCCTCGGCCTGTTCACCGCCGTCCGGCTGGTGGATAGCAACCTCGAGGGGATTCTCTATCTGAACGGCATCGCCCGTATCCGGCAATACTATCGGACGCTTACCCCCGAGGCGGCCGAGCACTTCTCCCCCGAGTCCGGCCGGTGGCCCGAGAACCAGGACTGGCCCGCGCTCCGATTGGGACCCTCCATGGGCCTCATCACCACCACCGCGAGCATGGTCGCCTTCCTCAACAGCATCGTGGCCGGAGTCGGCGTGGCCATGCTCGTCGGGGCACTGCTTCGGGAGAAGCGGACTCTCGTCGTCTCGCTGATCGGTGCCGGCGTCGCCCTGGTGCTGGTGGCTCTCTTCTTCGTCTACCAGAAGTGGCGGTACGACTCGGCACCGGGACACACGTGGGTGCAGGCGGTCAGACGGTCAGGCGGGCACGGCCCGGCTGCGTAAACCCTGGCGGCTGGCGTACACCGCCGCTGGCGGCTCCGCTTCATCGGGTTACAATTGAAGCCTTACCCTACAAGCTCTCCTGCTCCGGCAACGCGCCGTGAAACATTGCTGTCGCGGAGCTTCCCCCTGGCTCTTCTACGCGATCCTCAGCTATGAGCGACGTGCTCGAGCGGCTCGGCGCGGCCCTGGCCGGCCGCTATACGATCGTGCGGGAGCTCGGACGGGGCGGCATGGCGACCGTGTTTCTTGCCCGCGACCTCCGGCACCAGCGGATGGTCGCGATCAAACTGCTGCGCCCCGATTTTGCCATAGCGGTCGGCCCAGAGCGCTTCCTAAGAGAAATCCAGATCGCCGCCGGCCTCAGCCATCCCCACATCCTGTCCATCTACGATTCCGGCGAGGCCGATGGGGTGCTGTACTACGTCATGCCCTATATCGAGGGCGAGACGCTCCGCCACCGCCTGCTCCGCGAGCGCCAGCTCCCAGTGGGGGAGGCGGTCCGGATCGTCCGGGAGATCGCCGAGGGCCTGGGACACGCCCACCGCCAAGGCTTGGTTCATCGCGACATCAAGCCGGAGAACATCCTGCTGTCCGACGGCCACGCGGTCATCGGGGATTTCGGTGTCGCCCGGGCCATCGCCGATTCGCTGGGTGACCGTCTCACCGAGACGGGGATGGCCATCGGGACGCCGCAATACATGAGTCCCGAGCAGGCCAGCGGCGAGAGCGATCTCGACCAGCGAACCGATCTCTACTCCCTCGGCTGCGTCCTCTTCGAGCTGCTCACCGGCGAGCCCCCGTTCGTCGGACCCAACGCCCAGGCGGTCACCGCCAAGAAACTGTCGGCCGCGATCCCTTCCATTCGGATGGTGCGCGAGACGGTGCCTGAGGGCGTGGAGCGAGTGGCGCGGAAGGCGCTCGCCCGGGCGCCGGCCGATCGCTATCCAACCGCGGCGGCGCTGGTCGAGGATCTGGTCGCGGCCGCCGGCCAAGAAGCGCCCCCGGTGACGGCCGGTCCGACCAAGGCCGGCGCGACCCTCGTCGGCGTCGCTCGCACCGTCAGGCGGCGCCGCGCCGCGTGGATCCTCGCCGGCCTGGTGCTGATCGCATCCGCGGTCTGGGGTGCGGCCCGCCTCCTCGCCGGCAGGGATGATCCGATCGAGTCGGTCGCGGTGCTGCCGCTCGAAAACCTCATGCACGACGATGCCCAGGACTACTTCGTCGAAGGCATGCACCAGTCGATGATCGCGAGTCTGTCCCGGATTCCGTCGCTGCAGGTGATCTCGCGGACCTCGGTGATGGCGCTCAAGGGAACGACGCTTTCCCTCCCGACCATCGGGGCTCGCCTGGGGGTGGACGGCATCGTCGAGGGATCCGTGCTCCGCTCGGGCGGCCGGGTGCGGATTACCGTGACCCTGTTTCGGGCCCACCCCGAGCGCGAGCTGTGGACCAGGACCTACGACCGCGAGATGTCGGACGTCCTAGACCTCCATCGCGAGGTGGCCCAAGACGTCGCGCAACAGTTGGAGGTCACGCTGGTCCCCTCCGACACGCTGCGCCTGGCGACGCCCCGGGCCAGGCTGAACCCAGCGGCGCAGGTAGCCTACTTCAAGGGCCGGTATCACTGGGAGCGGCAGACCCAGCCCGAAGTGGAGCGGGCCATCAAGTTCTTCGAGCAGGCGCTCCAGGCCGACTCCACCCACGCACCGGCCTACGCAGGTCTCGCCGACTGCTACATCTTCTTGTCCTGGGTCGGCAGCGACCCGCTGCCCGCAGCGGAGGCCTACCCCCGGGCCAAGTCGGCAGCGCTGCGGGCCCTGCAACTGAACAGCAGCCTGGCGGAGGCCCACACTTCGCTGGGCATCATCCACTGGAGATACGACTGGGACTGGGCCGGCGCGGAGCGGGAGTTCCGTAACGCGCTCGCGCTCAACCCCAACGCCGCCGAGGCGGAACACTGGTACGGGCTCTTCCTGGCCACCCGGGGGCGGCAGGAGGAAGCCATCGCAGCCATGCGGCGGGCCGCCACGCTGGACCCGCTGTCTCTCTTAATCAGCGTCAACACCGGTTGGGTTCTCTACCTGGGCCGGCGATACGAGGCTGCAGTCCGGCAAGAGACCTCGACCGTGCGCCTGTGGCCCTCGTTCGGGCCGGTGCATTACCACCTGGGACTGGCCTACGAGCAGATGAAGCGGTATCCGGAGGCCATCGCGGAGCTGGAGCGGGCCAGGGCCCTTTCTGGCGACCTGCCTTACCTGCTGGCTACCTTGGGCCACGTCTACGCCGTGGCGGGGCGGGGCGACGATGCGCGGCGGCAGCTCAGGGTGCTGGAGCGCAATCGCGACCTCGCGCCTTCACTCGCAGCGTTGATCTATACCGGCATGGGCGACAAGACCCGCGCTCTCGACTGGTTGGAGAAGGCCTTCGAGCAGCGCGACGCGTACCTCGCCTTTTTGAAGGTGAACCCGGTCTGGGATCCCCTGCGGGGTGAGGCTCGGTTTCGGAGATTAGCTGGACCGGCTCTGAGCTGAGGAGGTTCTATGCTCGGGTACCGCAAAGGAATGCTCGTGGCGGCAGTTCTGATCCTGATGGGAAACGCCTGCGGAACAGAGCGCCCACGCGCGCCGGCGGGGGCCGCCGTTGAGGCCAAGGAGACGCCGGCCGGATTCCCCAGCTTCAACCCGAGCTTCGGGCCGCCTCAGAACTGGACCGGCCCGGTGTTTCAGTTGAGCCAGAGCTATCCGGACACCCTGTCCCAGGAGCGGCCACCGTTCCTGGACATCGACTTCATGAAGGACCCGCAGCAGTACCTCATGAAGGTGCGCGAGTACGTCTACCAGGGGAACATCGACCGCGGCACCGACTCGGCCGGGAACACACTCGACTGGACCGTCCAGCGGAATCCGGTGCGAACCTGGTATCACATGCCCTGGCGCGACTACGGCGGCCGGGGCCGCGAGTTCATGCACGGGCTGACGATGGAATTCCCCTCGCAGCCGCATTACCTCGATCCCAACCAGGCCACCAAGCACTTCACCTGGGCCAAGGCGATGTACAACCCGATCGCGGCGTACACCCTGGGTCAGGTGTGGCCCGATCCGGCCAAGGGGCCGACCATGAGCGCCGCCCGCTTCGCGCCGGGGGCCACCATCGCGAAGCTGCTGTTCACCACCGCCGACTCGACCGACGTTCCCGAGGTGCAGGGAACCTACGTCTGGCAGGCGAACATCTACGCCGACCCCGCGTGCGACACCCTTCCGTGTGCCCGAGCGGTGCAGCCGGTGCGGCTCATCCAGATGGATGTGGCGATCAAGGACCCGCGGGCGCCGGTCACCCAATGGGTGTTCGGGACTTTCGTGTATGACAAGGCCGCGCCGGGCGGATCGGTGTGGGAAAAGATGACGCCACTGGGTCTCATGTGGGGCAACGATCCCCAGCTGACTTCGGGCTCGCGCGACTCCACGCTTCGGGAGTCGAGGATTCTGCAGACCAAGATGTTCGAGCACCTCGGGTGTCACGGCCGGCTCTCCGGCCCACTCGACAATCCCAGGTCCGCGTGCATGTCATGCCACATGACCGCGCAGTTTCCCGGCGCCAGCTCGGTGCCGCCCTCCTCGTCGGCCTGCGACAGTCCGGCCAATGCGAAGTTCTGGCAGAACCTGGCTCCCGGCACGCCGTTCCAGACGTTCGGGGACACCGCGACCACGGCCTTCGACTTCTCGATGGAGATGGCGAGCAGCGTCGAGAACTACATGGCCGCGAGGCAGCATCCCGTCTTCTCGCCCGACGGGCGAACCTACGTCCTCCCCGGCCACCAGGTGCCGCACCAAGCGGTCCGCCGGGAGAATTGACCTTCAGCCCGACTGCGCGAGGGCCCTCGCGAGCTGCGCTGCGACACGGGCGTTATTCGTCAGCAGGGCGAGATTCGCCCGGACGCTCTCCCCCCCGCTCAGTGCCCTGAGACGTTCCAGCAGGAATGGTGTGACCTCACGGCCCCGCAGGTCCTGCCTTGCGGCATCGGACAGGGCGGTCTCGAGCGCCTGCTCGTAAATATCGGCCGGCAGTTCAGCGGAGGCGGGAATGGGGTTGGCGATCAGCACGCCGGTTCCGAGGCCAAGGGCCAGGTGCGTGCGCAACGCCGAAGCCAGCTCCTCGATCGTGTCCATCCGGCTGTCCACGGAGAGCCCGCTGGATCGGCGATAGAACGCGGGAAACTCGTTCGTCTGCAACCCGAACACGGGGACGCCGAGCGTCTCCAGCATTTCCACCGTCCGAGGCAGATCCAGGATCGCCTTGGCACCCGCGCACACCACGGCGATCGGAATGCGCGACAGGGCCGTGAGGTCCGCCGAGACGTCACCGCTGATGCCGGCATCCCGATGAACCCCGCCAATGCCACCCGTCGCGAAGACTCTGATTCCCGTGGCGTGCGCGGCGAACATGGTGGCGGCCACCGTGGTCGCGCCGGGCCGACCAGCGGCGACGGTGGCCGCCAGGTTGCTGAGGTTCACTTTGACGACGTCGGGAGTCGTCGCCAGCTCGTTCAGTTCGGCATGAGTGAGCCCGACCCGGACGGCTCCCCTCAGGATCCCGATCGTGGCGGGGGTGGCACCGCCTTGCCGGATCTCATTTTCCAGCGCGAGCGCGGCGCCGACCCCGTCGGGATGGGGCAACCCGTGCGTGACCACCGTGGTCTCGAGCGCGACCACGGGCCGGCCTCGGGCAATGGCATCGGCGATCTCGTCCGCGCAGACGTACGGAGCCGTCACGCTCTCCTCGTCGCCTCGAGCAACGACGCCGCTCCCAGACCTTCGATGGCGAGACTCGCGCTGACGGCGCCTCGGTCCAGGCAGGCGTCGACCGAAAGACCCTCGAGGTGCGCCGAGACAAAGCCCGCCGCAAAGGCATCGCCGGCGCCAGTGGGATCGACGACCTTCGATGCTCGGCCGAGCCACCGATGAAAGCGGTCTTCGCGGGCGTCGTACAGTACGCCGCCTCTCGCGGCCTGCTTGAACACGATGAACCGGAGACGGCCGGTTGCCAGCCGGGGAAGCACCCGCTCTGGGTCGACCTGAGTCTCTTCGAGGAGCAACTCGTCCTCGCTCGGAAAAAAAGCGTCGACCTCGGTCAGGGCTTGCCGCCAGTCCTCCAGCGTCTCATGGGTAATCGGCAGGTGCGGATCGACCGACACGAAGCGGTTTGGTTCGACCGTCAGAGACGCCAGCAGTCGGCGCTGCGCCGGGAACGGCATCGGAGCGAGGTGGAATGCGGGTGCCGAGTGCCAGGCGCGGGGGATGTGCTCGGGTCCGGGTGACACCTGTTCGTGCGTCGGGCAACCCAGGCGATGGATCAAGCGTCGCAGGTGGCCCTCGTAGAGGAGCCAGGTGCGCACGCCAGGTCCAGGGAGCCGATGTACGCCGGTCAGGTCGACACAGCGCTTTTCCAGTGCGTCCAGCATCGTGACGGGGTAGTCGGTGCCGACCAGGCTGACACACCCCACGCGGGTCCCCCACAGCGCCGCGCCCAAGGCCCCGTACATGATGGCGCCGCCAGGCTGACCCATGCTGGTGCTGCCGTCGGGAAGGACGAGGTCGTCAACGAGGAGGTTCCCGAGAAGGACGAGGGAGGGCGGGGGCGGCACGGTCGCTACGTGAGCCGAGCGAAGGCCCTCGCCATCGACTCCACCGCCGTGCGATCGAGGGGGTTGTTCCAGATCCCTCCCTGCTTCAGCGACGACCCCACGATGAATCCGTGCGCGTCGGCAAAGCGCGCCAGGTTCTGGACCGAGACTCCCGAGCCGACAATCACCGGGAGACCCACGGCTCGTGCGGTGTCGCGCACGTCCTCGGGCGAGGCCTCCTCACCGCTGGCCGGACCCGTCACGACGACCCCGTCCGCGAGGAAGAGCTCGGCGGCCCTGGCGGTTTCGACCAGCGACACATCGCCGGTAATGGCGTGTGCGCTGTGCTTCTTCTTGATATCGGCGAACACCAACACCCGATCGGCACCGATCGCGCGGCGATAGCGCAGCAGCTCACCCGCGCACGATTCCACGACACCCTCGTCCGCCACGTGGGCAAAGACGAAACCCTCGACCCGGATGAACTCCGCGCCGCAGGCGAGAGCAACAGCCAGGGCCTCGCGATTCGCGGCGGCAAGCACCTGTATGCCGAGCACCAGGCCGGTCTCGCGTTTGACTTCGCGCGCCAGCGCGGTCATGGCGGCGGTGACTTCGGGACCGACCCCGCCTTTCAGATATGGACGGTCGTACATGTTCTCGAGGGCGAGCGCGGTAAACCCCGCGTCGCGATAGATCCTTGCCTCGGCGACCGTCTGTTCGATCAGCCTGTCGATTGAATCACGCGCCGTCGGCGTCCCTGGAAGAGGGCCGACATGCAGCATCCCGACGAGCGCCCGAGGCGCGCCGAAGCGCTCACGAAAGGTTGAGAGAGGATCCATTGGTCCACGATCGCGGGGTCACATGCCGACGGAGGGTCCTGGGCAGTATGCGGCGCGAAGCGGGGGTTCGCAATGGCGGATGACGCGCACGTCCGGCGCGCCATCCACCGCGCGACCTTTGAACTAGCGCAACGACTTGAGCCCTGTGCGCAGCTCTTCCACCAAGAGCTTCGGCTGTTCCCACGCTGCGAAGTGCCCACCCTTATCGAGCTGGTTGTAGTGGATGAGCTTGGGATACGCCCGTTCGGCCCAACTGCGCGGAACTGCATCGATCTCGTCAGGAAACACGCTCACGGCTACCGGGATGGAGACGCCTTTCGGGTCGAAGAACGGCAACTTGTTCTCCCAATAGAGCCGTCCCGAAGAAATCCCCGTGGTCGTCAACCAGGTGAGCGTGATGTTGTCGAGGACATCGTCTCGCGTCATAGCGCCATAGGGCGTGCCATCGACGAACAGGCGCGAGATAGCCTGGTAACTCAGCAGGTCGTGGTCGATCATCCAGGCGGCCAGGCCTATGGGCGAATCCGCAATTCCGTAGAGCGTCTGTGGACGGAGCCCCATCTGGAGAGCGTAGGCCACTTCCTTCGCAAACCAGCCTTTCAGCTTCTCGAACCTGCTCTCTTTCCTCGTCGGACAGATCGGATGGCACCGGGCCGCCGGCGGCGACCGCCTTCCACACGTCGGCTGGAACAGCGCCGGGCATATTGGTGTGAATCCCGATCAATTCCGGGGCGCCTTCTACCGCCATCATATCAACCACAACGCCACCCCAATCGCCGCCTTGGGCGACAAAGCGCTTGTATCCGAGCCGCTTCATCAGCGCGATCCAGGCACGTGCGATACGCACGGGGTCCCAGCCGGTCGTGGTCGGCTTCCCTGAAAACCCGTAGCCCGGCATGTTCGGAATCACCACATGGAAAGCGTCCGATGCCTTGCCGCCATGCGCCGTGGGATTGGTCAGGGGATCGATGATCTTCAGCTGCTCGATGACGGAGCCGGGCCATCCGTGCGAGACGATGAGCGGCAACGCGTCTTCGTGCTTCGAACGAACGTGAATGAAATGAATGTCGACCCCATCGATCTCGGTCATGAACTGCGGTAGCGCGTTCAGCCTCGCCTCGACCTTGCGCCAGTCGTACTCTGTCGCCCAATAGCGGGCGAGTTTCTGCATCGTCGCGAGCTGCACGCCTTGCGATGCATCCGGTTCTCGGTCAGGCCACCTTGTCGCCTCTATGCGCCTGCGCAATTCGGTGAGGTCCGCGTCCCGAACTTTCACCTGAAACGGACGAATCGCAGTCTTGTCAGCTGCCCGCTCGCTGCGTTGTTGCATGGTACTGGTTGCAGTCATGGTCCCCTCCTCAATGTGGGAAAACGCAATCGCCGAGCTACCCAATGGCGGCTCGGCGATCCCAGGTCCTGTAGCTTTGCGGCGCTGGCTTTCGCCAGTTGTGCCTATGTCGAGTGCCCAATAGTCGGGTGCCCAATATCTGAAACGATACCCGATCTGTCAAACGACTGGCGGGCGGCCCCGCGGCCGTTATAGGGCTCTCACATCACTCGCCACCGGCGTCGTGCCTTCGTACCCGACGGCTTGAAGGCCTGGTTACATAGGACACGGCCAGCAGTGCCAGGAGGACCAGCGGCATGCCCCATGCCTGCACGCCATCCCCGATCGAGTAGGCCGCGATGGTCGCCATGACCAACGCGAAGGTTGCGCCCGCGTAGGCCCATTCCTTCAGCAGAGCAAGCCCGGGCGCCAGCAGGACGATTGCGGCAGCCGGCTTGGCGAATCCAAGAACTATCCGGAGGTGCTGCGGGTAGCCGGATTTGGCGAATCCGGCGACCACCTGCTCACTGCCGGTCAAATAGGTAAGCGCACCCAGAAGCGCCACGGCAACAATTGCGGTGCTGCTCCAGTAGACGATCTTCGGAATCATGGATCCTCCCTACTCGTTGGTCCCGGTCCAGCCGGAAGCTGAACTTTAACCGATTCAGGACCATCACGGCCGACGTCGATCGATGTTAATCACCGGATGTCGATTTCGGCGGCCCTCGATCGACTGGTATGCAAAGGCCGCGGACAACCCTCTAGGTTCCGCGGCTGGCATACACCCTTACTGGAGACCGAACCCATGAAGTACCTGATGTTTATCAAAAGCGCCGAACGTTACCGGTCGGAGCCTATCCCCCAGGCGTTGATGGACGCCATGGGCGAGTTCGTCAGCGAGTCCTTCAAGAGCGGCGTCCTGAAGGACACGGGCGGGCTCAGGCCCTCGTCCGAGGGCTTCCGGATTCGCTCGAGAGGCGGAAAGCTGTCAGTGACCGATGGACCATTCGCCGACACCAAGGAAGTCATCGGTGGCTACGCCATGGTCGAGGTGGCCTCGCGGGAGGAGGCGCTGAAGGTCGCCCGGGACTTCATGGAGCTGCACCGGGTCCACTGGCCGGCGTTTGAGGGGGAGTCCGAGGTGCGGCCGGTCGAAGACATGTAACAGGACCGATCCCGCGGTTGCCTCCGGTGACGAGCGCGGTGCGGAGCCTCTGGGCTGTCAGCGTGTGTGGCGGACCACGGGCGGCTGCAGCTCGACGACAGCCTCGATCTCGAGCAACAACTCCGGACGGGCCAGCGTCGCCACCGGAATCAGGGTGTTCGCCGGTGGACGGGCCGAGTTGAAGTACCGCCCGCGCGCCTCGCGTAGGGCAGGGAGGTTCTCGAGGTTCGTGATGTAGGTGGTGGTTTTCAGCACGTCCTCGAACGACGCTCCCACACTGGTCAGCGCACGGCGAAGGTTCTTGAAAACTTGCTCCGCCTGCGCCTTGAAGTCGCTTCCACCGACGACCTGGCCGGCGCTGTCGAACGCGACCTGGCCCGCGATGTAGGCGGTCCGCCCATCGGACGTCACCACGACGTGAGTGTAGCCGGTCGGTTTCGTCAGACCGGGCGGGTTGATGAAGCGGGAGCGTTCCTGTTGGGCTTGAGCGATGCCACTGGAGAAGGAAAGCCACACCAGTAGTAGGCATGCCGGCCTGACGAGTAAAGCAAAGACTTTCATCGGAATTCTCCCTTGGACCGGTGCGATCTCCGGTTCACTCGCGCGACGACCGCTCGGTTGTTCCTTACCGCGTAGCGGTCGCAAGCACCGCGGGCGAATCGAACCCGACGCCGCTGCCGTCCACCGTGACGAACGGCCGCAACGCGGTCTCCGACTCCCGGAGAATGGTCTCGATCAGGTCTTCGTCCAACGTGATACCGACTATGTGAAGCCAGTCCCGCACGTCCACCTCGACCATGGTCCGGATGTTGGGGAACCGCCCTCGCCCCGGCTGCAGGGCGACGCGGGCTCCTTTGATTCCCGCCGCGGCGCAGAGCTGGGCCATCCGCTTCGGGTCTCCCAGCACGAACGGCGCCCGCAGCGCGTCACCGGCCGCTTTGCCGGCGAGACGTTCCACCAGCTCCGTCTCCGCCGCATAGGCCGGGGTGTCATCGAGCGAGCCCCAGACCGCCACCGCGAGTCGCCCGCCGGGGACCAGCACCCGCGTCATCTCCCGCAGTGCCGCGACTTGATCGGGGAAGAACATCAGCCCGAACTGGCTCACGACCGCATCGAACGATTGGCCCGCGAACGGTAGTGCGTCGGCGCTGCCCTGCTGCCATCGCAACTCCGGGCTCAGGCGCTCCGCCACCTCGAGCATCTCCGGACTCAGGTCGAGCCCGGTGACCGCACCTTCGGGTCCTGCCCGGCGGGCAGCTTCGCGGGTGAGCACACCGGTGCCGCAGGCGACGTCGAGCACTCGGTTACCCGGGCGAATCCCGGCCGCCTCAGCCGACCCGCGGCGCCCATTCCTCCATCAGCGCCGGAACCAGCAGCTCCTGGTAGCCGGTGGCCGCGTCGAGGTCTCGCTTCAGGTCCGGACCTCCAGGGTTCTCTGATCGCGTGCATCGAGCTCGGCCAGATGCTGGTGGATCATCGAGATCGCCATGCTCCCCTCGCCCACGGCGGCCGCACACCGCTTGATGGAGCCGTGACGGACGTCGCCGGCGGCGAAGATGCCGGGCACGCTGGTCTCCAGGAGATACGGATCCCGCTGCAGCGGCCAGGGATCCAGCGGACACTCGCGCAGCAGGTCCATGACGTCGCGCCCGGTACAGATGAAGCCCCACTGATCCCGTATCACCGGTGGGGGGAGCCACGCCGTCTGCGGCTCGCCTCCGATCATGATGAAGAGGGCGTCGCTGGGCCGTCGCTCCCGGCGCCGACCCTGGACCGATGTGACCTCGATGGCCTCCAGGGTATCGTGTCCCTCCACTCCAGTGACTTCGACCTCGGTCTCCACCTTGATGTTGTCCTGCCGGTAGAGCCGATCGACCAGGTACTGCGACATGCTCGCGGCGAGCTTCCGTCCCCGCACCAGCATCGTCACCGAGTCCGCGTACTCCGCGAAGCGCATCGCCGCCTGCCCGGCGGAGTTGCCGCCGCCCACTATGTGCACGGTGCGGCCCTGCAGCAGCAGCGCCTCGCTCGGCGCGCCGCCGTAGTGGACCCCGTGGCCGACCAGTCGCTCGATTCCCGGCACCGAGAGCCGGCGCCAGTCGACGCCGGTTGCCAGGACCACAGCGCCTGCTGCGATCTGGCTCTCGTCGTCCAGCACGATGGTGTGAGCCGGCTCCCCGGACTGGGGGGCGCCCGGCTCCATTCGAGCGACTGTTCGGGTAACCACCAGCTCGGCGCCGAACCGGAGCGCCTGACGCTTGGCGCGCTCACTCAGCTCGTCGCCGCTGAGGCCATTGGGAAAGCCGAGGTAGTTCTCGATCCGGGAGGACGACCCCGCCTGGCCACCCAGGACGTCGCGCTCGAGCAAGACCGTCCTGAGCCCCTCGGACGCGCCGTAGACCGCGGCTGCCAGCCCGGCGGCTCCGCCTCCTGCGATCACCACGTCGTAGGCCTGGTGCTTGGGTCGGGTCTGGAACCCGAGCGCCTCGGCCAGACGGCGGACAGTGGGGTTCTCCAGCCGCGTGCCGTCGGCGAGTTGGACCGTGGCCGTGACCTGTGATCCGTTGCCCGGCTCCTGCCACTCGAACGGCACCCGGTTCCGAGAAAGGAAGTTGCGTAAGTCATAGCAGGCCGGGTCGTGGGCGTGCCCGATGACCGTGGCCGCCACGGCCGGGTGCTCGGCCCGGAACTGACTGATGTGACTCACCCGAGCCACCAGGGTCTTGGTGACTTGGGAGCTCAGTACCTGACACTGACTCACCAGTTGCAAGAACTCCGTCCCCTCGAGCCGGAGCAGGCGGCAGGGCTCGGCCGCACGGAGGTTGGCGAAGACCGGGGCTCCCAGCAACAGCGGCACCTCGCCAAACGAATCGCCCGGGCCATAGGTGAAGATCCGCTCTTCCCGGCCGGCGACGTCCTTGAGGACATCGATGCTGCCCTCGATCATCCCGTAGAAGTTGGGCGCCTGGCCCTCGACCACGAGCCATTCGTCTTTCCGCAAGTGAATATCGGCGGCGCGGGCAGCCAGCGAGGCGCGTTCGTCTTCGGGGAGCTTGGAGAAGAGCCCGATGCGGCTGATTAAGTCGGCGGTGATCATGTGATTCCTAGACTTTCGCTGTCTGCATCCGTTCCCGCATCGCTGCCATCTCCTCTCGGTTCGGCCCGTAAATTCCCGGCGGCGTGCCACCCGCCAACCGGCAGAGCAGGGAGAGCTGCCCGCGATGATGGATCTCGTGCATCAGTATCGTGCCCCAGAGAATGTCCCGGAGCGGCATTCGCCGGTCGGCAAACGGGATTTCCCGGTCGAGCTGAGTCTCGGCCAAGTCCGCCAGCCGCGTCACTGCTTCCTCATGTACCCGGCGATACCCGGGTGCCAGCAGCCGCACTTCCCGCGGACGTTGGAGGTTCGGAGGCGCCTCCTGAAAGGTTACCGCGCCTTTGGCGATTCCGTAGCTGATATAGCCCTCGATCTCGCTCAGGTGCCACGCCATCTCGCCGAGCGAGCGGCCGCCCGGGTCGGGCCGGAAGTCGTACTGATCGATCGGGAGCGCTTCGAGCAATTTGGTCGTGAGTCCGGCTTCCATGTTCCACACCGTGCGAAACCGGTCCAGTTCGTTCATTGGTGCTCGTGTCCTCCTTCCTTACCGCGTAGCGGTCGCCAGCACCGCGGGCGAATCGAACCCGACGCCGCTGGCGTCCACCGTGACGAACGGCCGCAACGCGGTCTCCGACTCCCGGAGAATGGTCTCGATCAGGTCTTCGTCCAACGTGATACCGACGATGTGAAGCCAGTCCCGCACGTCCACCTCGACCATGGTCCGGATGTTGGGGAACCGCCCTCGCCCCGGCTGCAGGGCGACGCGGGCTCCTTTGATTCCCGCCGCGGCGCAGAGCTGGGCCATCCGCTTCGGGTCTCCCAGCACGAACGGCGCCCGCAGCGCGTCACCGGCCGCTTTGCCGGCGAGACGTTCCACCAGCTCCGTCTCCGCCGCATAGGCCGGGGTGTCATCGAGCGAGCCCCAGACCGCCACCGCGAGTCGCCCGCCGGGGACCAGCACCCGCGTCATCTCCCGCAGTGCCGCGACTTGATCGGGGAAGAACATCAGCCCGAACTGGCTCACGACCGCATCGAACGATTGGCCCGCGAACGGTAGTGCGTCGGCGCTGCCCTGCTGCCATCGCAACTCCGGGCTCAGGCGCTCCGCCACCTCGAGCATCTCCGGACTCAGGTCGAGCCCGGTGACCGCACCTTCGGGTCCTGCCCGGCGGGCAGCTTCGCGGGTGAGCACACCGGTGCCGCAGGCGACGTCGAGCACTCGGTCACCCGGGCGAATCCCGGCCGCCTCGGCCACCCGCGGCGCCCATTCCTCCATCAGCGCGGGGACCAACAGCTCCTGGTAGCCGGTGGCCGCGTCGAGGTCTCGCTTCAGGTCCGTACCTCCTCGGTTCTCCGGTCGCGTGCCTCGTGCTCGGCCAGATACTGGTGGATGACCGAGATCGCCATGCTCCCCTCGCCCACGGCGGCCGCGCATCGCTTGATGGAGCCGTGACGAACGTCGCCGGCGGCGAAGATGCCGGGCACACTGGTCTCCAGGAGATACGGATCCCGCTGCAGCGGCCAGGGATCCAGCGGACACTCGCGCAGCAGGTCCATGACGTCGCGCCCGGTACAGACGAAGCCCCACTGATCCCGGATCACCAGTGGGGGCAGCCACGCTGTCTGCGGCTCGCCTCCGATCATGACGAAGAGGGCGTCGCTGGGCCGTCGCTCCCGGCGCCGACCCTGGCCCGATGTGACCTCGATGGCCTCCAGGGTATCGTGTCCCTCCACTCCAGTGACTTCGACCTCGGTCTCCACCTTGATGTTGTCCTGCCGGTAGAGCCGATCGACCAGGTACTGCGACATGCTCGCGGCGAGCTTCCGTCCCCGCACCAGCATCGTCACCGAGTCCGCGTACTCCGCGAAGCGCATCGCCGCCTGCCCGGCGGAGTTGCCGCCGCCCACTATGTGCACGGTGCGGCCCTGCAGCAGCAGCGCCTCGCTCGGCGCGCCGCCGTAGTGGACCCCGTGGCCGACCAGTCGCTCGATTCCCGGCACCGAGAGCCGGCGCCAGTCGACGCCGGTTGCCAGGACCACAGCGCCTGCTGCGATCTGGCTCTCGTCGTCCAGCACGATGGTGTGAGCCGGCTCCCCGGACTGGGGGGCGCCCGGCTCCAGCCGAGCGACTGTTCGGGTAACCACCAGCTCGGCGCCGAACCGGAGCGCCTGACGCTTGGCGCGCTCACTCAGCTCGTCGCCGCTCAGGCCATTGGGAAAACCGAGGTAGTTCTCGATCCGGGAGGACGAGCCCGCCTGGCCGCCCAGGACGTCGCGCTCGAGCAAGACCGTCCTGAGCCCCTCGGAGGCGCCGTAGACCGCGGCTGCCAGCCCGGCCGCTCCGCCTCCTGCGATCACCACGTCGTAGGCCTGGTGCTTGGGTTGGGTCTGGAACCCGAGCGCCTCGGCCAGACGGCGGACAGTGGGGTTCTCCAGCCGCGTGCCGTCGGCGAGTTGGACCGTGGCCGTGACCTGTGATCCGTTGCCCGGCTCCTGCCACTCGAACGGCACCCGGTTCCGAGAAAGGAAGTTGCGTAAGTCATAGCAGGCCGGGTCGTGGGCGTGCCCGATGACCGTGGCCGCCACGGCCGGGTGCTCGGCCCGGAACTGACTGATGTGACTCACCCGAGCCACCAGGGTCTTGGTGACTTGGGAGCTCAGTACCTGACACTGACTCACCAGTTGCAGGAACTCCGTCCCCTCGAGCCGGAGCAGGCGGCAGGGCTCGGCCGCACGGAGGTTGGCGAAGACCGGGGCTCCCAGCAACAGCGGCACCTCGCCGAACGAATCGCCCGGGCCATAGGTGAAGATCCGCTCTTCCCGGCCGGCGACGTCCTTGAGGACATCGATGCTGCCCTCGATCAGCCCGTAGAAGTTGGGCGCCTGGCCCTCGACCACGAGCCATTCGTCTTTCCGCAAGTGAATATCGGCGGCGCGGGCAGCCAGCGAGGCGCGTTCGTCTTCGGGGAGCTTGGAGAAGAGCCCGATGCGGCTGATTAAGTCGGCGGTGATCATGTGATTCCTAGACTTTCGCTGTCTGCATCCGCTCCCGCATCGCTGCCATCTCCTCCCGGTTCGGCCCGTAAATTCCCGGCGGCGTGCCACCCGCCAACCGGCAGAGCAGGGAGAGCTGCCCGCGATGATGGATCTCGTGCATCAGTAGCGTGCCCCAGAGAATGTCCCGGAGCGGCATTCGCCGGTCGGCAAACGGGATTTCCCGGTCGAGCTGCGTCTCGGCCAGGTCGGCCAGCCGCGCCACTGCTTCCTCATGTACCCGGCGATACCCGGGTGCCAGCAGCCGCACTTCCCGCGGACGTTGGAGGTTCGGGGGCGCCTCCTGAAAGGTTACCGCGCCTTTGGCGATTCCGTAGCTGATATAGCCCTCGATCTCGCTCAGGTGCCACGCCATCTCGCCGAGCGAGCGGCCGCCCGGGTCGGGCCGGAAGTCGTACTGGTCGGTCGGGAGCGCTTCGAGCAATTTGGTCGTGAGCCCGGCTTCCATGTTCCACACCGTGCGAAACCGGTCCAGTTCATTCATTGGTCGCCATCGTGTCCTCCTGGCCGCAGGTGCGGCCGTTCCATGGTTCTTCAGCTTTCTGAATTGACCCCAGCGGCCACCATGCTGCGAGGGGCGGGCTCCCGCGAGACCTCGTTCGCGTGCCGGGCGAAGCAGCGCCACACGCCGCCCTCGAGCCGCCAGAGGTTAGTAAAGCGCCGGTGCGTGATCGTGCCGTCCGGCGGATCGGTTACCCGATCGCTTCCCATCACGACCACGACGTCACCGTGGCGGGTCATATGCTCGATCTCGGACGCCAGCGACGCGTGCCGTATGCGGCCGGCCTCCAGCAGCGCCAGCGTCCGGGCCTTGTCGTTCACGAAGTTAAGTGGCGAATTGACGAGGAAGTCGTCGGTCCACAGCCGGTCGAGCGCCGCGAGATCCGCGGTGAGAAAGGCGAGGCGGTTCTCCTCCTCACGTGCCCGGACGTCCTGTTCCCAGGTGTTGGTCATCGAGTCTCCTATACCGGTGTCGCTCAATACCGAGTAACGTAACGCCCCTGCGCCCCCGCTGGCGGAGAGCCCGTCCCGGGGACAGTCTTGGGGAGCCCCATGACCGATCCCTATCCCTCTGCTCGGCTGTACCTTGGCCTGCTTCTCGCGCTGGCCCCCTCCGGCACCTCGGCCGCGCAGACTGCCCCGACCGACCACGCCGCGCATCATCGCTTCGTCATGGCGAGCTTCAGGTACGAAGACGGGACCACACTGCCGAATACGGTGGTGAGCTACGGCACGTACGGCAGGCTCAACGCCCGGAAGGACAACGTCATCCTGCTTCCGTCCAGCTACATGGCGGACCATCACGACAACGACTGGCTCATCGGGCCCGGCCTGGCCCTGGACACCACGCGCTACTTCCTGGTCGCGACCGAGATGTTCGGCAACGGGCATTCGTCCTCGCCCAGCAACACGCCGGAGCCCCATCACGGTCCCCGCTTCCCTCGCGCGAGCATTCGCGACAACGTCGAGGCGGTGCATCGGCTCCTGGTGGACGAGCTGCATATCACCCATCTGGCGGCGATCATCGGGTTCTCCATGGGGGCCGAGCAGGCGTTCCAGTGGGCGGTGAGCTATCCCGACTTCAGCGACCGCATCGTCGCGCTGGCCGGGACGGGCCGATGCTGGCCTCACGGCAGAGTCCGGCTCGCGGCGGAGATCGCCGCGATCCAGGGTGACACGGCATTCCGGAATGGAGACTACACGGCGCCGCCGAAACAGGGCATCCAGCTTTTTGGCCTGATCTGGGCCGGCTGGCTCACCTCGCAGCAGTGGTGGCATGACGAGCTGTGGAAGGGTCCTACCTGGCCGCCGGGCGACAGCTACGAGTCGGTGGTGAGCTATTTCTCCGACAGCCTCTTTGCCGGGCCCGACGCCAACGACCTCATCCTCCAGGCCCAGACCTGGCAGGCGCACGACGTAGGCGCCACTCCGGGGTTCAACGGAAGTCTCGAGCGGGCACTCGGCTCGATCCGAGCCCGGGTGCTCTACATGCCGGTGCAGACCGATCTCTACTTCCCGGTGTCCGACGCGCGCGCGGAAGCGCGGCTCATTCCCCGGGTCTGTCTGGCGCCGATCCCTTCGCTGTGGCGGCCACGTGGCGGGAGGTGGTGGCGCCGAAGGCGCCAGGCCATTCGCAGACGCGAAAATACGCCGGCTTCCTGAAGTGAAATTGAGTAACCCGACAGCGCCTTCAGAAGCCTAAGCCGACACCAGCTCGTAGCAACGATCCTTCGTCGGTGAAGGTGATGCCCACCGACGCCGCGTTGGCTCGATCGAGAAACGCCAACCAGACCCCGCCGCCCGCCCCGCTGTGCCAGCCGCCTGGCGAATCCCCGTCTACATAGACCCGGCCCGCGTCGACGTTTCCGAAGATCCCCCAGAGCGCTGGGAGGGCGAAGCGACTGACTCCAGCAGTGATTCGGAACTCTACCGAGCCGTACAGGCTGGCATCACCCGCAAACCGGTTGCTGTGATACCCCCGCAGGTTGGTGTTGCCGCCGAGGAAGGCCGATTCGTGGAACGGGTAGCGGCCCCACACTTTCCGGCCGCCGGCCCGAAGCGCGAGCGTCGGGGTTCCCGCGATCGGCGCGGACAGAAAGGTCGTCGCCTCGGCCTCTCCGGATCCGAATGTGCTGGGGACGTCCCAGACAGCCGGCTGGATTCGGCCCGCCACGACGAGGTGGATCCCGTGCAACGGGTTGCTGAGCCGGTCGCGGCTGTCGAGCTCGAGGGCGAGGCGGGCGCCCAACTGCCCGAAGTCACGAGCGCCAAGGAGGGTGTCTCGCAGAGTCGCGATAAACCGGCCCTCGTTCTCGCCGGTGTGAGACCACCGGCCGGAAAGGCCGGCACTCACCCTGAAGATCGGCCCCATCGGCATCACCAGCGTGGGCTCGACCGAAAACACCTGCTGGTGGACCCGATGGAAGTCGCTGCTGCCCGGATCGGTATCGTTTCCCTGGCCGTAATAGCGAAGTATCTCGATGCCGGAGGCCAGGAGGTGAAGCTGCCAGAACCGCGACACGTTCTCCCCATGAAACTCCCCGTCCACGTCTGCCCGAATCGCCTGGGCCCCCGTGGCGTAGCCGAATCTCGCGCGGACATTGGACGAGTAGGGGGTTCGGCGGAAGCCATACCCGGTGCGGAGAAAGCCGGCCCCGACGAACACCCCTAGATCGCTGTTGACCGCGAACCAGGGCAGCGGACGCCACCAGGTACCCCACTCGCGCGGTGGATAGCGGTCTTTATCGCTGCCCACCCATTCCTGATGAGGTCGCGTATTGATGCCGTTGTGGCGGCTCCCCTCGGCGGAGTTGGTGCCCTTATCGTCGTAGAACTTCACCCCGCCGGTACGGGTCGAATCCACGAACACATCATTCCCCGGTCCGCCGATGACCCGGACCTTGATCTTGGGGGACGGGCTGCCGAGCAGGGTGATCCGGTCGTCTCCGTCCCACATACCCAGCCGGATCTCCTTGGTTTCGCGATCATCGAATCGACGCTCGAAGTACGGCTGGCTATCGGCTCGGGCGCGGATCACGACGTCAAGGGAGTGGTCATCTACCCTGGTGATCTCCGCGACCTCGTCGGCATTGGTCGCGTGGATCTCCACTTGGTGTGAGAGAAAGGCATAGTAGCTCAGGGCCTCCCGCACGAGGCCGTCCCGCCGCTGTTGCAGCACACTCGCCAGCCGCTCCCCGCCGATCGAGTACATCTCGGGTGGCATGCGTCGGGCCGCGTCTTCGATGGCGGCGTCGGTGAGCGCGCGCTGGACCTCCGTCGCCACCGAGTCCCAGGTCTTACGACTCAGCTCGACCAGGAACCGACGGTCTACCTCACGGGCATGCCAGTTGAGACGATCGTGCTTCGGGTAGTCGGCCTGGAACTCGACCAGGGGTTGGTAGTAGAGCCGGCTGATGTCCAGGGCGAGACCATCGAGCTGTACGAACGCCTCGTCATGGTCACGCGAGATTGGCTGCCACAGGATCGGGGGTTGGTCGGAGTACGCCGCCCAGCGGAACTGGTCGCGGTGCCGGTCGCGATCTCCAATGACGATGTCCACGAGCCGGGCACGGAGAAATGCACGAGCATCGACTCGGTTATTGGGGCTGGCATCGAACAGCGCAAAGGCGCGGGTCGGTGAGATGACCTTGCGCGGTCCACCGTACGGGCCGGTTTCGTCGGCACCCTCCGCGGGCCGCTCCTCGATCATTCCGAGGACACCTTTGAAGTCGGCTCGGAATTCCCCCAGCCTCGGATCGTCCGGCATCAGGGCCAGGGTCTGGTTTTACGTGGAGGACGCCGGTCGACTCGAGTAGCCCGCTCGCCACCACGGCAGCCGCCGGAAAGGATGCGCTCACCCCGTCCCGAAGCGCCCTCGCATACGCGGAGCCCTGCAACGCCGGCGCCAGCGACGCGGTTGGATCCTTGTCGACCGAGCGGAACTGATACTCGCGTCCGTCGGCGCCTTTGAGCCGTAGCGATTTGGTTTGGCTGCCCGCGTGCGCTTGAAGAGGCGTCAGGCCCCCGGCGAATCGGGCAAGGCTGAGGACCGGCACCCGGATGGGTGTAGTCCAGAGATCGCGGTAGTGCCGGCCATAGATGGCGCGGGACAATCCACCTTTCCCGTACGTTGGTCCGGGCACGGTCACTACGAAGCTGTCGGCCCACACGGGACGGTCGGATGACTGCGCTGCGGCAGTCGAGCCGACAACAACCAGGGCCAGCGCCGCTGTACCCGTCGCAACCCATGTGGTGGGAGCCCATTTCATCGCAGCATCCCCTAGTCTCAGATTGAAGATTCGAAGCTATCGGCTGTTTCGCAATGTCGCTACCATCGAATGGGACTCGCTGCCGTGCAAGCCTTAGCCAACGCAGGCGACAGGAAATCGATGCAGATCGGCATTGATCTGGGCGGCACCAAGACCGAAGCCATCGCGCTCGACGCGGACACTCTCGTGACCGTCCGGCGCCGCATTGCGACCCCGCGCGACTACGCCGGCACCCTCGACGCGATCACCCGCCTCGTCGCCGAGATCGAGGGAGAGACGGGACAGAGCGGTACCGTCGGCGTCGGGATACCCGGCGTGGTGAGCCACAGCACCGGAC
The DNA here is from genome assembly GCA_963812755.1 of uncultured Gemmatimonadales bacterium. Lineage (GTDB taxonomy): Bacteria > Gemmatimonadota > Gemmatimonadetes > Gemmatimonadales > GWC2-71-9 > CAVVWJ01. The sequence continues at coordinate 35,942 of CAWEWK010000013.1, forward strand.
TGGTCAAGAACGCCAACTCCACCTGGCTCATCGGGAGGCCGCTGCTGGCCGATCTCGAGGCTCGCCTCTCCCGGCCGGTGCGCGTCGCCAACGACGCCAACTGCTTCACCCTCTCCGAAGCCATCGACGGCGCCGGCCGCGGCTTCGAGACAGTGTTCGGCGTGATCCTCGGCACCGGCGTCGGCGGGGGCATCGCGATCCGGCAGCGGATCCACGACGGCCCCAACCAGATCGCCGGCGAGTGGGGGCACAATCCGCTCCCCTGGATGACCGACGAGGAGCGCGCGGTCGCGCCTCGGTGCTACTGCGGAAAGTCCGGTTGCATCGAGACTTTTCTGTCGGGTCCCGGCTTCGAGCTCGACTACGCGCGTCTCAGCGGCGCCCAGCGCTCGAGCCAGGACATCGTCCGCGCCGGCGGCCGCCGCCGAACCCCACGCACTCCAGGCTCTGCGCCGGTACGAGGACCGCCTCGCCCGCGCCCTGGCTACCGTCATCAACGTGCTGGACCCCGACGCCATCGTCCTCGGCGGCGGAATGTCCAACCTGCCCGATCTGCCGTCGGCGGTCTCCGCCCGGTTGCCCCGCTACGTCTTTTCCGACACCGTTCTGACCAAGGTCCTCCCCAACGTCCACGGCGACTCGAGCGGCGTCCGCGGCGCGGCCTGGCTCTGGCCTTAACCCCCCGGAACCCTGGGGTCTGCCCATCGGTTACCTCGCCATGTCAGACATCGAGCTAGGTCTCAACACCTTCGGCGACATCACCGTCGACGCCGACGGCCGCCCAAAGTCCCATGCCCAGGTGCTCCGGGACGTCGTCGCCGAGGCAGAGTTGGCGGATCGGGTGGGGGTGGACGCCTTCGGCGTCGGCGAGCACCACCGCTCGGACTTCGCCATCAGCGCACCGGAGGTCGTGCTCGGCGCGATCGCCGGCCGCACCGAGCGGATCCGGCTCGGCACCGCCGTCACTGTACTGAGCACCGACGACCCGGTTCGCGTCTACCAGCGTTTCTCCACCCTCGATGCCGTGTCGGGCGGCCGTGCCGAGGTGATCCTCGGCCGCGGCTCGTTCACCGAGTCGTTTCCGCTCTTCGGCTACTCGCTCGACGACTACGACGACCTCTTCGAGGAGAAGCTCGCGATTTTCGCGGCGATCCGGGACGCCGACCGCAAAGGCGAGCCGGTCCGGTGGAAGGGCACGGTCCGCCCGCCGCTCGACGGGGTCCGGGTTTTCCCGCCGGTCGAGCATCCGCCGCTCAGGACCTGGGTGGGGGTCGGCGGTAGCCCGGAGTCGGTGGTGCGCGCGGCGCGCTACCGCTTTCCGCTGACGCTCGCCATCATCGGCGGGGACCCCCGGCGCTTCGCGACCTACGTCGAGCTCTACCACCGGGCTCTCGCCCAGCTCGGCTCGGAGCCGCTGCCGGTCGGAGTCCACTCGCCGGGGCACGTGGCGGAGACCGATGCCCAGGCGCGCGAGGAGCTGTGGCCGCCGTACCAGGTCATGCGGAACCGGATCGGCGCCGAGCGGGGCTGGGGCCCGACCAGCCGGGCAGAGTTCGATCGGGAGGTTGCCGCGGGCTCGCTGTACGTCGGCTCGCCGGAGACGGTCGCGCGGAAGATCGCCGCGACGGTGCGCGCCCTCGGCGCGTCGCGCTTCGATCTCAAGTACAGCAACGGCACGTTGGGGCACGAGAAGATGCTGAGGAGCATCGAGCTCTACGGGCGCGAGGTGATCCCGCGGGTGCGTCGGCTGCTGGCCGAGGCGCCGGCTGAGGCTGCTGAGGCAAGCGCTCACTTGACGACACTCCGCGCGTAAAGCAGACTAAGGTCACATTCCTCAATGCAACGACACTCTGCCGTCGGGATCCTGGCCCTGCTTGCCGCAGCTTGCGCCGAGCCCACCAGCCCGCCTGCCTCCTCAATGATTCCATCCGATCTCGCTGTCATCGGTGACGTGCCATACGACGAACACGGCGCGGGCGCAATTCCCAGGATTCGTGGACGCGATCAATGCCGATCCCACGGTACGCGTCGTCGTGCATGTCGGCGACATCAAGTCGGGCAGCGACCTCTGTTCCGATGCGATTCTCGGCTTCGTCGCCACGCAGTTCGGGCGCTTCGCCGACCCGCTGGTCTACGCTATCGGCGACAACGAGTGGACCGATTGCCATCGCGCCGACAACGGCGCCTACAACCCGCTCGAGCGGCTCGCGAAGTTGCGGCAGCTCTTCTTTCCGGTCCCAGGCCGTGCCCTTGGCGGGGGAGGCATGGCTGTTGAGGCACAGGCGGGCTACCCGGAGAACCAGCTCTGGGTACAATCGCGCGTGACCTTCGCCGCGCTGCACATCGTCGGCTCGAACAACGGCCTCGAGCCCTGGTTCGGCGCGAGCGAGACGGCCGACCAGGCCGTAGCGCGCCAGGCCGAGGTGGCCGCCCGGATCGCGGCGAACCTCGAATGGCTCGAGCATGCGTTCGGCGTCGCCCACGAGCAGGGCTCAGCGGGGATCGTACTGTTCTTCCAGGCCGATCTGTGGAACCCGCTCAGTCGCCTGGCCGGCGGCGTCTCGTTCTCCGGTCACACCGACTTCGTGCAGCGGCTGGCCCAGCTCGCCGTGGACTTCGACGGGCCGGTGCTGCTCCTGAGCGGAGATAGCCACGACTACCGCGTCGATGAGGGGGTGGAGTGGTTCTCGCTCTATGGCACGACGCCGCGGTCCAACGTCACCCAGATCATCGTGGATAGCAGCCTCGAGGACGACGCCGACTGGCTGCGGCTGCACGTGGATCCGCGGTCGCCCGAGGTGTTCAGCTGGGAGGAGGTGTTCGTGCAGTGAGGGAGCTCCCGCCCCCACCGGTGCTCGCTTCGTTCGTCGAGTGCTTCTGGATCCGGAACGCTGCCGGGCCGCAAGATTCGGCGTCGCCTTACCGAGTGTTTCCCGACGGCTGCCTCGATATCATCTTCACTCCCGATGAGGCGTTCGTGGTCGGAACCATGACCAGTGCGCTGGTGGTGCCGCCCGGCCCTCACACCGCCATGCTGGGCGTGCGCTTCAAGCCCGGCATGGCGACGGCATTCCTCCAGGTGCCGGCGGTGGAGCTCACCGACGATCGGGCGCCGCTCGACGCCATCTGGTCGGACCGGACCGGTGTTGCGGATTACGTGGGGTCGGTGGTCGGGTCGGAATCTGCGGTTTCCCGTCTAGCGGAAGTGTTGGTAGGGCGATTGCCCCGCACCGCGGGAGTGCCCGCCGACCTTCGCGCTGCCGTCGAATCCATCATGGCCGCGGCCGGGCGAGTGGACGTGGCTCAGCTCGCCGCCTCGCTCGGTGTGTCCCGCCAGCATCTCGCCCGGCGCTTCGCGACTTACGTCGGGGTTTCGCCCAAGACGTTCTCCCGGGTGATGCGGCTCAAGGCGGTGCTGCGCGCTGTCGGCCCGGGTCGCTTGAACTGGGCGGCGCTGGCGGCGGAGCTGGGCTACTACGATCAGTCACATCTCGTGACCGAATTTCGATCGCTCACCGGGCTCACTCCCACCCGCTGGGCTGGTTCCAAATCTCCAAGCGCCCGTCTCACCACTCGCGTATCCTGATCCCACCAACACAGCTGTCATCCCGAGCGCAAGGAGGCTCACGTGTCGAAGGTCAGTATCCGCAAGCTATCCCCGGTACTCATCGTCCCCGCGATCGAACCCTGCCTTCCGTTCTGGGTCGACCGGCTCGGTTTCACCAAGGCCACCGAAATACCCGAAGGCGACAAGCTCGGCTTCGTGATTCTCCAGAAAGACGGGGTCGAGGTGATGTACCAGAGCCGGGAGAGCGTGCGCAAGGACATCCCGGCCTTGGCCGATGCGCCGGCCGGAGGAACCCAGCTTTACATAGAGGTGAGTGACATCAACGCGCTCGAACGCGCGCTCGACGGGGTGACTCCGGTGCTGCCTCGGAGACGGACGTTCTACGGTGCGGAGGAGATTGGGGTGCGCGAGCCGGGCGGCAACATGGTGACGTTCGGGCAGATGGTGTGAGAGGCTATCGGCTATCAGCTATCCGCTATCCGCTAGGAGCTATTGGCTCGAAGCTCTCCGAGGATAGCTGATAGCCGATAGCGTCTACAGAAGCTTCACAATCCATTCCCCCACAAAATACCCCACGCCCGCCACGCCGAGGCCTACGAGAAACATGTCCATCCCGCTGCGGAGAATTCCCCGGCCGGTGAAGACGCTCCGCGCGGCGCCCACGGCAAAGTGGGAGACCATCGCGAGCACGAACGAGGTCCAGATCGCCCCCGGGCCGGTGTCCACCAGCAGCGGGGCGACCGGAATGAAGGCGCCGAACGCCGTGGCCACGCCGGTGATCCAGGCCTCGCGCAAAGGCGTGGAGCTCGCCTCCCCGATCTTGAGCTCCTCGCGGACCTTTTCTTCCAGCGCCCGCTCGGGGTCCCGCATGAGCTGGGCGGCCAGCGTGTCGGCCTGGCGGGAAGGAATGCCCTTCGCCTGATAGAGCAGGCTCAGCTCCTCCTGCTCCAGCTCCGGCATCAGCCGGATCTCCTCCTTCTCCATCGCGATCTCGTGGTCGAACACCTCCCGCTCGCTCTTGGCCGCCAGGTATCCTGACGATCCCATCGAGAGCGCGTCGGCCACCATGCCCGCCAGCCCCGCCACCACCACCGCATGCCCGGCGACACTGAGGTCGCTCTGGGCGCCGATCATCCCCGCCAACAGGCCGAAGTTGGCAGTAAGTCCGTCATTGAAGCCGTACACCACGTTGCGGAGGAACCCGCCGGCGCCGGTCTTGTGCCAGGGCTCGCCCGGGCTGCCGCTCATCTGCGCCAGCGTCTCCGCGTGCTCCTTGGACTCCTTGGCCAGCCGGAGCGCCGTGGGCGCGACCGCCCCTTCAGGAGAGGCGCGATAGAGGTTCAGGTAGCCTTTGACCTCTCGCCCCTCCTCCTCCAGCAGCATGGGGAGCAGCACCCGGCTGCCCAGGCGCCGGGCCAGCCAGGCGCGGATCCGGGCCGCCCGCGACGGCTGCGGCACCGGGACGGGGTGGCCGTTCTCCGCCAGGAGCTTCCGCCACATCTCGACATGGCGGTCCTCCACCCCCGCAAGCCGCTGGTAGATGTCCGACTTGCCCGGGTCGGGTTCGGCCCGGGCCAGCTCCCGGTAAAGGAAGGCGGCGTCGGCTTCGTCTTCGAGGTGGTGCAGCCAGGTAGCCGGAGGGGAAGTCATGCTTGGGATTATAGGGGAAACCGGGCTATCCGCTATCGGCTATCGGCTATCAGCCTTGAGAACCGAGCTTCCGTTCCCACGGACCGATAGCTGATAGCTGATAGCTGATAGCCGTTCTCGGTACCCTGCAACCATTTCCGCCCACCCCGCATCTTTAGGAAGTCATGCCCGGGACACTGCTGATGGACTCGTACCTCCTAGCGAACGCCGAGACGATCGTCGCCCGCGCCAAGGCTGGGGATCTCGCGGCTCTGGAGACTCTCTACCGCGCTTTCGAGGTGCCGGTCTACAACCTGGCCCGGCGGATCTGCCGTACCACCGAGGATGCCGAAGACGTGCTGCAGGAGACCTTTTTCGAGGTCTGCCGCAGCATCGGGCGGTACCGGGAGGAAGGCAGCTTGTGGGGCTGGATCCGGACCATCGCGTCCAGCAAGGCGTTGATGCGGCTGCGGCGAAACAAGTACCGCGAGACCGAAGAGCTCCAGGACGAAGTGATGGGGCATCGCCGGGAGGACACTCACCTGCGAATGGACCTCGAGGCGGCGCTGGAACGGCTGCCGGAAACATCGCGGGCGGTGGTCTGGCTGCACGACGTGGAAGGCTACACCCATGAAGAGATCGCCGAGATGATGGGCAAGACACCCAGTTTCTCCAAGTCGCAGCTCGCGCGGGCCCACGCGCGGCTGCGGCGCTGGCTCGGCGAGGAGGTGGCGTCATGAATCATCTGAGCTTGGAGGCATTGGTCAGCCTCCGGGAGCCCGGGCTGGAGCCGGGGGACACGGCGGCCCAGGAACATCTGGCCCAATGCCCCCAGTGCCGGGCCGAGCTGGATCGGCTGCACCAGCGGGTGGCCCGGCTCAAGGCATTGCCCTCGCTCCGGCCGCCGCGGGACCGCTGGCCCCTGGTGGCCGATCAGGTCCGGGCGGAGCGGCGGTCGCGCCGCACTCGCTCGGCGGGGCTGGCCGGGCTGGCCGCCGCCGCGTCGGTCGCGCTGGCGGTGGCACTGGGAGGAGTGATCGGTGGCAACGCGTCAGCCGACACCCAGGAGTTGGCTCGGGCAATGGAGCGGTCGCAGGCGCTGGAGAGCGCACTGGACCGCTTCAATCCTGAGAGCCGGGTCCTCGATGGCCGGACCGCCCGCTTTGCCCAGGAGCTGGAAGACCGGATCGCCCGGGTGGACCGGGAGCTGGAAGTGGCCGAGTTGCTGGAGCGGCAGGCGCGGGACAGTCAGCTGGTCCGCCTCTGGCGGGAGCGGGTCGGGCTGTTGGATGCCCTGGTAGATGTTCACGTCACCCGCGCGAGCAACGCGGGGCTTTAAGGCTCGGGAGGAACTCCTCATGCGCATTCTGACCATTGTCGGCACCCTCATCGCCACCGCCCTCGGGCCCCGAAACGCACCGGCCCAGCAGCCCGACCGGCAGCCGCTCCCTCCCGAGTCGGTAGACGTCCGCGTCGAACGTGGCCCCGACCGGTTGATGCGCATCGTGATGAACCGCCGGGCTCGGCTGGGCATCAAGGTCAACCTCCAGGCCCGGGAGTCCGACTCGATCGGAGCGTACGTGGACGCGGTGACCCCGGGCGGACCGGCGGCCACGGCCGGCATCAAGTCGGGGGACATCATCACCAAGGTAGACGGCAAGTCGGTGCTCCGGGGGGCAACCGCGGAGGCCGACAAGCGGCAGTCGCTCCCCGGGCTTCGGCTGATCGAGCTGGCGGCGCGGCTGGCCCCGGAGGACACCGTCGCGATCGAGTATCGCCGGGGGAAGGACCGGCGTACGGTTTCGGTGGTGACCGAGGACGAGCCCGATTTCGTCTTCCGGCGGGGGGCGCCGGGCAGGCCGTTCGACATGAGGTTTTTCCGTCGGGGGGAAGACGACCCCCGCATGCCGGCGGGTGACTTCTTCGAGCGGTTCGACGTTCCCCATCCCCACCACCTCGAATACCTCTCGTCTTTCCCCCTGGGGCAGTTGGAGCTGGCCCCGCTCAACCCTGACCTGGGCCAGTATTTCGGCACTTCGGAGGGGGTCCTGGTGGTGAGCGCGCCGAAGGAAGGCGGGCTGGGCCTCAAGGGGGGCGACGTGGTCACCGCCGTGGACGGCCGGAAGCCGGCCGGACCCTCCCACCTGCTCCGGATCTTGCGCAGCTACGAGAGGGGCGAAACCTTCAAGCTGGACATCCTCAGGAACCGGAAGCGCGAAACGCTGAGCGCCAGCCTTCCGGCTGACCGGGACCCATAGGGCGGCCCACCCGCCCGTAGCACTGGCTACCGGTGTGCGCCCGCTCACAGATGTCCGCCAGGGTCTTAGCTATATCTTCGGCCCCACCTTGGAGGCGATATGGGATTCCTGTGGACCTTGATCATTGGGTTGGTCGTCGGAGCGATCGCGAAGCTGCTGATGCCTGGGAAGGACCCGGGCGGGTTCATTATCACCATGTTACTGGGCGTGGCCGGCGCGCTGCTGGCTGGTTTCCTGGGACGGGCGCTAGGCTGGTATACCGATCCAGGTCAGGGCCCCGGAATCATAGCCTCCGTGATCGGAGCGATCCTGCTGTTGTTGCTGTATCGGCTGTTCGTGGGGCGCCGCAGCACCACGATTCCGTAGGTCAGCGAAGCGACTAGCAGTGGCGGGGACAGAGTGGTGGGACCACACTGTCGTCCCGAGAAGAAGCGAGGGATCTGGCTGTAAGGGTGTGACGCGCCCAACAGCCGGGTCCCTCGCTTTCGCTCATGCTGTTATCGCTACTGCTCGCTTGCTCTCGCCATGAACCTTTTCGGCCAGCTCCGCGAACATCGGGATGTTCAGGCTCTGGGCCCCGTCGCTCATCGCGCGGTCCGGATCCGGGTGCACCTCCACCAGTAGGCCGCAGGCGCCGGCGGCGAGGGAGCCGAGCCCCAGTGGCACTACCAGCGACCGAAGACCTGCCGCGTGGCTCGGATCCACGATCACCGGCAGGTGGGTGCGTTCCCGGACCATCACCACGGCGTTGAGGTCGAGGGTGTGCCGGGTGGCCCGCTCGAAGGTGCGAATACCTCGCTCGCAGAGCACCACGTTGGGGTTTCCCTCGGCCAGAATGTATTCGGCCGCCATCAGCCACTCCTCGATGGTCGCCCCCGCTCCCCGCTTGAGCAGAATCGGCTTGCCGCTCCGGCTGGCCGCACGGAGCAGGGTGAAGTTCTGCATGTTCCGGGCGCCGACCTGGAGCATGTCGGCAAAGTGGGCGACGACGGCTACCTCTTCCCAGCTCAATACCTCGGTGACTACGGGGAGGCCGGTGCGCTCGCGGGCTTCGGCCAGGTAGCGGAGACCCTTCACTCCCAGGCCCTGGAAGTCGTAGGGCGAGGTCCTGGGCTTGTAGGCGCCGCCGCGCAGCATGTCACCGCCCACCCGGGCGATCGCGCTCGCGGTCTCCAGGATCATCGCCTCGCTCTCCACCGAGCAGGGGCCGGCGATGAGCACCGGCTCCTCACCGCCGAACACCAGGTCACGGACCTCGATCCGGCTTCCCTCGGGCACCCGCCGGCGGTCCACCAGTGGGATGTCCGGCTTCCTGGTGTGGTGCGCCGGGGTGGGCGGCGGCGCGGAGAGGCGGGAGCCCTCGACCCAGGCCTCGTAGCTCCCCAGCACGACGACTCTGACGGCGAGCGCCTCCACCTCCTCCAGCGCCTCCGCCAGTCGGGGGTCGCTCGCCGATCCGTCCACGTCCACGTAGAACCGGTAGGTCCATGGCGCCGACCGTTCCGGGCGGGACTGGAGCGCCATGAGGTTCACTCCTCTCACGCCGAAGGCCTGGAGGGTGAGCGCCAACATGCCGGGCTTGTGGTCGATCAGGACGATCACCGATGTCTTGTAACGGGTCTCCCCCGCGTTGCCGGGCGGGAGCGCTGTCGCATCGGAGCGGGTGAAAGTGAGAAACCGGGTCTGGTTGGTCGGGTCGTCCTCGATCCGCTCGGCCAGCGGCACCAGTCCGTGCGCGTCGGCCGCGTGGCGGGCCGCGATCGCCGCCAGGCTCGGGTTGCCTTCCGCGGCCACGATCTCGGCGCTACCGGCGGTATCCCATGCGCTCACCAGTTCAACGTCCGGCAGGTGCTCCGAGAGCCACACCCGGCACTGCCCCAGCGCCACGGGATGGGAGAGCACCCGCTTGATGTCGCCCAGGGACGCTCCGGGCACGGCCATCAGGGTGTGGTGGACCGGGTACAGGATCTCATGGGTGAGACGGAGGGTGCCGTCACCGAAGGCCTCTTCGAGGAGGTCGTAGGTGGTGGTGACCGAGCCGATCAGGGAGTTCTCGATCGGCAGGCAGCCGGCTTCCGCCTGTCCCTCTCGCACCGCGGCCACCACATCCTTGGCTTCGCGGCACGGGACCGTGACCAGATCGGGCCAGCGCCTTTTCGCCGCGGCCTCGCTGAAGGAACCGTGGGTGCCCTGGATGGCGACACGCATAGGTGTACTCCCTGGTAGAAAACAAAAAACCCCGCCGGCAAATCCGGCGGGGCATCGAAGGGGTCCGGTCGGGCGCTACACTGCGCTACCGACACCGGACGGGCTTCGCGCCGCGCCGGCGGGGGTAAAGTAAAAGAAGCAGTAGCTGTGCTCGAGGACCATGGAGCGAAGCTACGGCGCGCGCCGAGGGTTTGTCAAGCCGCTACTCCTCGATGCTCCGGCTCAGCCTTCTCAGATGGGTGCGAAAGGTGTAGCCCGGCTCTGCTTCGCGCCTGCGCAAATACTCACGCCAGTGGAACTGATCCCGTAGTGACACGCCTGCCACAGCCCGGGAGGCCTGGCCGCGCTCGGTGGTCCAGATCTGTTGCGCCGTCTCGAATACTTCGGGCCGGCGACCCTGCGGCAGAAACAGCACGCCGTCGGCGTCTCCCACAACCCAGTCATCGGCAGCGACCTCGAAGTCCCCGAACCGCGCGCGTCGGAGGGCGTCAGGAAGGCGCTGATCGAGACGGGTAGGGCCGGGAGGAACCGCACCGTAGCTGAAGACCGGCAGGTCCAACCCGAGCAGCTCGGCCGAGTCACGGTGGCAGCCCCAGATCACGATTCCCTGGAGAGACGCGAGCTTGGCTTCGAGCGTGACCAAATCGCCGACGCACGCCTCATCGGTGCGGTGCTGGTTGTCGATCACCAGGACGTCCGAGGCCCGCGCCGAATCGATCGCCTCCAGGAAGATGTCCACGCTCCCGTAGTGTTGAGCCGGTCTCACCGGCCCGGAGATCAACCAGGCGGGGTTGAGCGGCTTGATCCCCGGGGGAGCAATCCGCACCGGGCAGCTTACCCGGAGGCAGGCATCGAAGACCACGGCAGTCGGTATGGCGTCGATCATGGCATATCCCGGTTAGGCCTGGAGGAGATCGCAGGCCGTCAACGCGTAGACCAGGGCGAATCGGCTGAGGAGATCGAGGTCGACGTATTCATTGGGGCCGTGCGCCACCGACAGCAGCCCCGGCCCAAAGGCGAACGCCGGTACGGCTCGCTCGGAGTAGAACCGGGTCTCCAGCAGGCCGGGACACAGCTCCATACGTGGGGAATCTCCCAGCACTGCTTTCGCGCTTGCCGCCAGGGCCCGGGCGGGCGCGGTGGCGGCGTCCGACGCGGAAGCGAGCGCCCGCTGAAGGGTTTCCACCGAGACGGTGATTCCCGGCGACGGCTCGGCGAGGATCACGTCGAGCAACGCCTGCTCCTCCTGCTCCAGCGATTCCTCGGGATTGGTGCGGCGATCCACGGTGAAAGTGCAGGACTCGGGGACGGTATTGAAATTGGTGCCGCCGCTCACTGTGCCGCCTAGCAGCAATACCGAGCTCCGCGCCTCCTCCGGAACGATGGCAAAGCCGGTGCGCCGGGTTTCGATCTGCTTGCGCAACAGGCGCAGGCGATCGCAGATCCGCAGCATCGCCTCGAAGGCGCTCGCGCCGCGGTAATGCTCTCCCACGTGAGCCGAACGGCCGGTGATCGTTATCCGGAGTGATAGTGCGCCTCGCGAGGCGTTCCAGATGACTCCACCGGTCGGCTCCGGACTGAACATGGCGATTGCATCGTTGCCCAGGGCGCCCTGTTCCGCCAGCAGCCGGCTTCCACGGGCTCCTCCGGTCTCTTCATCGGGCACGAAGGTCAGGCCTACGCGCCCACCGAGCTCGATGCCGCACTCCTTGAGGGCTCGGAGGGCATAGAGCATCAGCGCCAGCCCGCCCTTCATGTCGGCGGAGCCGCGGCCGAACAGCTTGCCACCGATTACCGTGGGAGTGAATTGGGCGGCGTTGAACCCGGGCACGACGTCGTAATGACCGTGGAAATAGACGGTGGGCCCGGGGTTTCCGTGGAAGGTCTGGATCGCATCGCCGGCCGCGCCGTCCGCGGACTCCAGCGCCATGACCCGGGGCTCGCACCCGGCTCGAAGCAGCTCCTCGACGATGCGATCCCGGCACTCCCCATAGGCATTGCCCGGCGGGTTCTCGGATCTGATCGCCACCAGCGCGGAGGCGAAGGCATTCATATCCGATGCGTGTTTCGCCAGCCAAGCTCCCAGCCGCTGTGCCAGGTCAGCCGGCACTGAGTGAAACCGCGGTGCACGCGGCGAGGCCGCGCTCGACGTCGGCAACCAGGTCGTCGAGGTCCTCGATGCCGACCGACAGGCGCACCAGGCTCGGGGGAATGCCGGTTTCCACCGCCGATTCGCCCAATTCCTCCGGGCTGAAATCCAGGTCGGCGGGGATCTCGATCAGCGACTCGACGCCTCCCAGGCTGGTGGCGGTGGCGATCACCCGTAACGCGTCGGCAAAGCGGTGCGCCGCCTCGACCCCTCCCCTCAGGCTGAAGGTCAAGACCCCGCCTCCACCGCGCATCTGACGCGAGGCGATGGGGAACCCCTCGCTGCTCTCGAGCCAGGGATACTCGACCGATTCCACGGCATCATGCCGTCGCAGCAGCTTGGCCAGCGTGAGAGCATTTGCGGCCTGCTGCCGCACCCGCACTCCCAGGGTCTTGATGCCGCGCAAGAGCAGCCAGGCCGCATGGGGATCGAGCACGGTGCCGAGCAGCACCTGCATCTTCCCGACCTTTCTTATCAGCGCCGCGGACCCGGCCAGGGCACCGCACATCACGTCGGAATGGCCGCCGAGAAACTTGGTGGCGGAGTGCAGAACCAGGTCGGCGCCGAGCGCGATCGGGTTCTGGAGAAACGGGCTGGCAAAGGTGGAATCGACCACCAGCAGCGCGTTGTGCTGATGGGCGATCGCGGCGGCCCTGCGGATGTCGACGATGGTGAGCAGCGGGTTCGATGGGCTCTCGATGTAGAGCAGCCTGGTGCCGCCCCTGAAGGCGGCCAGCAGCTCGGCTTCGTTGCGGACGTCGACGAAGGTCGTGTCCACCCCGAACTGCCGCAGGGTCTCGTCGAGAAAGGTGAAGGTCTGAGCGAAGATCTGCCGCTGAGCGACGACATGAGTCCCGTTGCCGCCAATGAGGGCCATCAGCGTGGTCGAGATCGCCCCCATCCCCGAGCCGAAAACCAGTCCAGCCTCGGCGCCTTCCAAGGCGGCGATCTTCTCGCCGGCTGCGTTACTGGTCGGGTGGCCGAACCGCTGATAGACCTGCTCCGAGCTGTTCCTGAAGGCCCTCCCCAGCTCCACGCTGGAAGGCGCCTCGAAGGTGACCGATTGGACGATCGGGATGCTCATGGGTCTCGGTCCCCGAGGGCTGTCGAGGTAGGTCTTCACTGCGATTGTCTCTAGTCGGGCCATGGCATCGCCTCCCTGTCGTCGCGTCCCGCTCTCCGCGGGATGGTAAGAGCCTCTTCGTCTCCGGGAAAATGCGAATTCGTCATCGCCGGCATGAGGGCTGGACATGCTCGGCAGGTCCGGCGAATTAAAGCGTAAGGCGAAAATGATACGCGCTGATGTGCATCCGCTCGCGCAAATAGAAGCGATGGGCCTCGAAGCGCTGAACTCCGGAGTCCAGGTGCAGCTCGAGGCAGCCATTGCGCCGAGCATGCTCCAGCAGCCACTGCATGAGGGTGTGACCGTGCCCCCGAGACCGCCGAGTGCTGTCGCTGACCAGGTCGTCCACGTAGAGGACTGGACCGTTGGTATAGAGCAGGGTCATAAGCCGGAATCCGGCCACCGCGGCAACTTCGCCGGCCTCCTCCACGTAGGCGATGCGGTAGCCTTCGCTCTTGGCCATGCCGGCCACCAGCTCCAGGTAGCGGGCTTCGGTCAAGTGGGTTCGGAGCTGCTGCATCACTGGAAAGCAGCGACGCAGCGACGCCTCATCTTCGGCGAGCTTGACGGAGGGGTTCGGCACTATCTCACTCCTCGAGACTGAGTCTGGAGAAACCATGATATCCGATGGGCCCGATGACCTACAAGAGAGCCGGGCACGCTCGGCAGTTCGCCGGCGGAACCGGGAAGTGCTCAGTGAAGCCTGGATCCGGGCGGCGCTCTCGTCCGCCGCCGCCGGAGTGCTTGCCACGCTGTCCGACGGACAACCGTACGTGAATCCCAACCTGTTCGTTTTCGCCGAGGACGAACGAGCCATCTATCTGCACACTGCGCGGGACGGCCGGACCCACATCAATGCCGAGGCCACACCCGAGGCGGCATTCACCGTATTCGAGCTCGGCCGGTTGGTTCCGGACCAGGAGGCCCGCGACTTTACCGCGGAGTACGCCTCGGTGGTGGTGTTCGGGCGCTTATCGATCATCGAGGATCCACTGACCAAGCGAAGTGTTCTCCAGCGCTGGTTCACCAAGTATTTCCCCGACCTGGTGGCCGATCGCGACTACCGCGACTTTACCGACACCGATCTGGCTCGGACCACGGTGTATCGCCTTGCCATCGAGGAATGGAGTGCCAAGCGTAACCGCCAGCCAGAGGACGTAGCCGGCGCGCGCCGGCTTCCCAACGACGTGCTCATGACGCTTGGTGAGGACCCGAACCAAGGCCGGAGCTGAGCCGGTCCATGCTATTTTCCCACCTGTGCTGCGCCTTCTCGCGTTTCTGGCAGGGCTCGCGCTCCTGCCGGCTGTCTTTCGCACCGTCCTAGCCCAGAGTCTACCGGCCTTCGGGCCGGTGAATCCGGTCGCCACTTCCCGCGGCGCGCTTTCATTTTTGCCATACCAGGAAGCACGCCGAGGGTGGGCGCTGAGCGTGGCGCTGGACTATGCCAGTACGATCGAGGACAACTTCGATCCTCCGGCGGATTACCTGCTGGACAGCGAGCTGCTGGGGCTACGGCTGGCAGTGCGGCGGGATGTCGGACCGCGGACGTTCCTGGTGGTAGAGCCTCAACTTCGCGGGGCGTACTCGGGGTTCCTCGACGGGTTTCTCCATTGGTACCACAACCTGCTCGGGATCGACGTGCCGGAGCGGGACCGCCGGCCGGACGACCGCTTCAGCTACCGAGTCGGCCTGCCCGACGGACGGGTGATCGCTCGCCGGGCGGACGACTTGTTCTTCGGCGATCTCCGGGTGGCTATGGGCCTGAGGGTCAACCCGGTGCTCCAGACCGTGCTCCAGCTCAACCTGCCCACCAGTACCGGACCGCCGGGATACGGCACCGGCGTGGTATCGATCAACTTCCTGAATACGGTGCGGGCCACGATCAACCCGCGGCTGCAGTACGAGGGCAGTCTCAGCGCCGGGGTCACCCCGGTCCATGGGGTGTTGGAAGACGTGCAGCGCACCTTCTTAGTGGCGGCGAGCTCCGGACTTCGCTTCCGGTTTTGGGGCCGGCAGTCGGTGTACGCCAACCTGTTCTACCATTCGCCGTATTACGAGGGGACGGGCCTCCCGTCACTGGATCGGCGTGATCTGTCGCTGGATTTCGGCTGGATACTTGCAGCGAAAGGCGGGCGGGAGTGGCGGCTAGGGCTCACCGAAGACCTGGAACCCGGCGGACCTGCGGTAGATCTGGTGTTTCGCCTGGGGGCCAGGTTCTAAGCGTAGAGGCGGCACGACGGTGCAGCCGTGCACCACGGGGTGTCCGTACTACGCTGCCCCGCCGCCCCCCGGCCCCGCCGCCCCGCTGAACAGGAACTGCTCCATGTGCCGGAAGAGGAACTCCTTGGCCTGGGGATCCCGCAGGTTCAGGGCGTAGTGATTGATGAGCTGCTGCTGGGTCTTGAGCCATTCGCCCCAGCAGAGCCCACAGATCTCCTCGAAGGCACGGCGTCCCAGCTCATTGGTAAAGGGCTGGAACGCCATACGCTCCCGATCGTTACCGCAGCGGACACAGTGGACGGTGGCCATGCGGCAAGATAGACGGGAGCGAAATTGTGATCCAGTGTACGGGGGATCGCACCTTTCGGTATTAGTATCAGTTAGGGGGTCAGCCATCGGGGCGCCTGGTCGGTCCGGCGCAGGATGCGGGCTCCGCTCGCCGTACCCAGGGCGGTGCCTATCCCGAAGACGATGGCGGTCATTGCGGTTACGGCCGGGAGCAAGGCCAGAGGCCACACCAGAGCCGCGCCGACCACCCCTGCCACCCACGGTGCGAACGGAGAATGAACGGCGTCAACGAAGCGGAGCCGGCGGCGGACGAAGCTGCGGGAGAGAATGAAGCCACCGATTCCGGCGACCAGAAGGATTAGAAGCTGGATCATGACGACCTCGGCTCAAGGGCTTTGGGGAAGCGCCGTTCCATTACGAAACACGTCTTTGGAAAGATTCACCTGTTATAGGCTGCAGCCAGGGACGCCGGTGAGCTACTGTGGGACGTATCGCGGGTGGCAGTGATCGTGTCCTTACCCACGAACTTCGAGGGGAGGAGCCAAACGATGCCTAGACATCCGACGGTGCAGGTTCCGAATATCGGGCCCATGGATCATGCGTGGGATCTGCTGGGCGAATGGCAGGCCGAATTCGAGCTACCGGAGACGGAGAGTCCGGTGCACGGCAAGGTGATGTTCCGGTCGTGGACCGATGCGGAGTTGCAGCTGGACCCGATCGAGGCGGCGATCGCCGGCATTCCGGCCAGCGTGCCGCTGGAGCGGGCCAGTGAGATCCACCTGACCGATGCCGGGGGCGGTGCCCTCCAGTGGGTGCTTCATGCTCCATCGACCAACTGGTCGCTCCAGGCGACGATGTGGCCCGGTTCGCTTCACCTGTTCGTGCACGACGCGGATGACGACGAGGAGCAGCTGTATCGCGCCCGCGCGACCCGGGACCAGCAGTATTATCTCCGCAAGTATCCGATGGAGAAGTGAAGCGTTGCTGGCTATCGGCTATCAGCTATCAGCTATCGGTCTTTAGCTAATAGCTCCTAGCCGATAGCCGATAGCTGATAGCCGATAGCCATTCACCATCTCACCGCAGCACTTCCCCATAAGAATCCCGAGCCGAACGCGGTCAAGACGACCAGGTCGCCCTCGACGATGCGCCCCGACCGGACGCACTCATCCAATCCGATCGGAATAGTCGCCGCGGTCGTATTGCCGTACCACATGATGTTGTTGTGCACCTGATCGTCCCGCAGGCCCAGCTCGCGCTGCATCATCTCCGCGATGCGGAGATTGGCCTGGTGGGCGACCAGGACCTTGAGCTCGGCAGTGGTATGGCCGGTGGCTTGCAGCACGGCGCGCACCGATTCCGGCATTCGCACCACGGCATGCCGGAAGACCTCCTTGCCATCCATCTCCAGGAAGTGTCGCCCCGCGTCGAGCTGTTCGTGAGAGACCCGCGGGTGATAGCGGGACCCCGGGCTGTCCACCCAGAGCTTTTCCGCATAGGTGCCGTCGGCGTGGAGGTCGAAGGCTAGAATACCTCTGCCGTTCGCTTCGGCGCGTCCCAGAACCACCGCGCCGGCCCCATCGGCGAAAATGACCGCGGTATTGCGTCCCCGGCTGCTGACGTCCATACCGGTCGACTGAATTTCCGCTCCTACCACCAGGATCCGCTGGAACTGCCCGCTACGAATCCACCCGTCGGCCACCGAGAGCGCATATACGAAGCCGCTGCATTGGGTGCGGACGTCGATCGCCGGGATCGGCGCCGCGCCCAGCATGCGCTGGAGGAAGACCCCGTTGCCAGGCGCGAAATGATCGGGAGTGGAGGTGGCGTAGACGATGGCGTCGAGGTCGGCGACCCTGAGACCTGCCATCTCCAGCGCCTTGCCGGTCGCGCGGAACGCCAGGTCGACGCCGGTCTCGCCTTCCCGCACCCAACGCCGCTCCTGAATGCCGGTGCGGGTCCGAATCCATTCGTCGCTGGTGTCCATGACCTGGGCAAGGTCGTCGTTGGTGACGACCCGGTCGGGCAGGGCCATGCCGGTGCCGAGAAAGCGGGTTTGGTGCATGGATGTCACAATTTAGTCGGCGATCGCCGCATCACCCAGATGAGCCACACCCAGCCGATCCAGCTCAGCGTCAACCCCCAGCCCATGCTCCGCCAGGTCTCCCACACCACGCCCACCGGCGTCAGCCACCTGGGCCAGGGGGAGTCGGGACGGAGGCGGTGGCGCTCGACTATCCGGTTGGCCAAGAAGCCGCCGCGGAGCCGGTCGAGGATCCCGGCGCAGATTGCCGGCCCTTCGCGATGACCGGGAACGGCGACCAGGTTCCATACCATGCTGGTGGCCCCCCAGCCGTGATGATCGCTGACCCCGACCAGGAAGCGGCCGGTCTTTCGAGCTAGAGCCACTACGGTATCGCGCTCCGCGAGGCTGAGCTCGTTGGCTTTCGGCGCGGCGTTCACCAGCTCGAACCCGTCGAGACCGGCCGCGATCAGGGTATCCAGCCGGGCCCACTGGTACCGACGGTACTCGGGCAGGGAAGCAACCGAGAGCGCCCGGTACACCGTGCCGCTCTCGCGGAGCAGACTCACGAGGGCGTCTAGATTCCTGTTATAGCGGCTGCGATCCACCGGCAAGGAGTCACCCAACAGCACCACATGCGCTCGCCAGGCGCTCACCTCGATCCCAGGGCAGCGCACCGTTTCGCCCACCTTGGCCGGTCCCCGCGGCGCGATGGTGTTGTGATCGGTGATGAACACCGCGTCGAACCCGGCGCGACGATGCCACTGTAGGTTGGCGGAGACGTCATAGCCCCGCATGGCGGTGGAGCGAACGTCGTGAGAGACGTTGGTGTGGGTGTGGTAGTCCACCACCACGTCTCCCGGCGGCACTCCGGCCAACCGCAGCATCGGTCGGTGCCACAGGGCGCCCGCGGCAATGAAGATGAAAAGCGCGCCGGCGGAGAGAGGCAGGGTTACCAGCTCGCGGCGAAAGCCTCCCCAGCGGATGGCGCGCCAGAGCAGGTATAGCAGAACCAGTCCCAGGAGAAAGCCCCTGAGCCGGGTCATGCTGAGCATGGACACACCGTCCCAGAGACTGAAGAGCGGCGCGAAGAGCAGGTACGCCCAGGGTATGGTGAGGTGAAGCTGGGGAGGAAGCGGGGAGCCCAGCGGATCGGAGAGCGCCGGCACCGCGGCGGCTCGCGCGGTGAGAAGTCCCACGGTGATCGCGAGTGGAATCGCCGGCCCGGATCGGACCGGAGGCTGGACCCTGCTCGGACGGAATTGAATGTTGAGAATATACCTTGAACCGTGAAGATCGAGCGATGAGCGCCTTAGACGACTATCTGGACGAAGAGTTTCCGCTGGGTGACGGTACCGCTGATACGGAGGCGTTGGTTCACTGCCCCTACTGCGGGGAGGTCAACGAGATCGGGCTCGATCCTGGAGGCGGAACGCTGCAGGAGTACGTCGAGGACTGCCAGGTGTGCTGCAGGCCGTGGCGGGTGCGGGTGGCGTATGCTCCGGACGGAACGGCGGAGGTCACGCTCCAAGCCGATGATGAGGACTGACCGTCACACCCCGCCGAACCACGGGTATCCCTGATCCTCCCAATATCCCCCCGGACGCTCCCGGGTGAAGCTCATCGCGCTGAGATACTTGGTGAGCTTGTACCCCAGCTTGATGGGGGAGTAGAGCCGGAGCGGCGCGCCGTGGCTCATCGCCAGCGGACGATCGTTGAAGCCGTAGGCCAGGATGGTCTGGGGGTGCATCGCGCTGGCCAGGTCCCACCCGTTGTAGTACTTGCTGTCGAAGGTATCGAACCGGATATAGCGCGCATCGGCGGTGGGTTCCACCAGGGCGACGATGGTTGAGAGCGGCACTCCGGTCCAGGTGCCGATCGCGGTCCATCCCTCGACGCAGTGATGCTTGACGGTGTACGTGATGCGGGGCAGGGCCTCCAGCATCGGCCGGGTAAAGCGGGTCGGCTTCCGCACCAGCCCGCCCACTTCCAGCGCCCAGCGCTCCGGATGCTCCAGGACGGGAAACTGGCGGGTGCGGTTGTAGATGATCGAGTACTTGGGGAAGTCCTTCTCCGCGGTGCGCGCCGAGACCGGATACTCCCGGGCCAGCCGGCTGCGGCCGAGGAGGATCTTCTCGCCTACCCAGTCGTTGACTCGGCTGAAGGCTCGGAGGCGTGGCTCCAGGGTGTCCCCTCCGTCCCAGCCGCACGCTGCCACCAACGACGCCGGTCCGGCCGCCAGGCCCAACCAGAGAAAATCGCGCCGGCTGAGCCCCCGCCGTGGGTCATCCATGGCTGGGGTACCTCCCGCGATACCATCCGGTAATGATCGCCCGCAGCGAGGCCGGGTCCGCCAGGAAAACCAGGGCCACGTGAAGCAGGGTGAACCCGACGAAGATCCAGACCGTCAGGAAGTGCCAGTAGCGCGCCAGCTCGTATCCTCCAAACAACGCGGTAAGCCAGGCGAGCTGCACCGGCTTGTAGATGGCAAAGCCGCTGAGTACCGCGATGGCACCCACCCCCACGATGCCGGTATACGCCGCCTTCTGAAGAGCGTTGTGCTTCCCCTGCGGCGGGTGGTCTTTCCGGAGCCGGAGGTAGTAGAGCTGCATTTGTACTGCCGGCTGGATATCGCGCGGGCGGAAGAGCAGGGAGCGCCACTCCCCGGAGAGCCCCAGGAAGGCCAGGTACACCAATCCGGTGATGACGAATGGCCAGGCGAGAGCGAAGTGCCAGTTGAGTCCACCCGCCAGCCAACCGCCCAGCCGGGCCCATTCGGGGAAGGTCTCGCCGTCCCAGGGATTCGGCAGTGAGTAAGTGGCGCCGCGGGGCCCAAAATGGCTGTAGGCCGCGTAGATCTGGAGGCCGCTGCCGATCATGCCAATCAGGAGAATGGCATTGAGCCAGTGGGCCAGCCGGACGATCCCGTGGTGTCGCTTGACCGGCTGTGGGGCTGGGTCCATCGGCGTCGCTCCCGAGGTGAAGAGTCCAATCTACCGGGAAAACGCCATGCCGCCGGGATCGGTTTCCTGCTACGAGCGATCCGATCGCAGGACGGCGTCCGCGGCCCGGCGGCCGCTGGCCAACGCTCCATGGACGGTGCCGATGCCTCCCTGATCCGCCAGGGCCTCGCCGGCGAGAAACAAGGTATCCGCCACCGGCTCGCGCAGGGCGCGCTGAGCCTCGAGGGCGCCAACGCCGCCATAGCAGTAGGCGCCGGCGGTGAAGGGATCGGCGCCCCAGTCATGGGTGAAGGCCTCCTTGAGCCAGCGACGTAACTGGTCGACGCCGGCGCCGAAGACCGAGGCGAGCGAGAGGAGGGCGGTTTCGACCACGCGGTCTTCCGGCTGGTCCAGGAATACTTCAGAGGAAGGCCCACCGACCCACCCGGTGATCATCTCGGCCTCGACTGGTGCCGCGGTCCACCACACCGGGAACGGCTCCCCGGCGCGGTGGACAAAATTCTCCGCCGTGGGACCGGAGTCCCACCACCGGCGATCGAAACGCAGCACGACGCGCCGGACGTTGCCCATGTGAAGCCTGCCGAATCCCTCAGTCCAACCGGGCGGCCGAGGCTCGACCGCTAGCCCGGCATCGCCCTTCAGAATGGCCAGCGGGAGTGTGACGATGGCCCGCGGCGCCTGGATCTCGTAAGGCTCGCCCCGCGGCGAGTGCAGTGTGAGCCGCACGTTTCCTGGCTGCCACCTCAGCCGACTCGCGATCGCCTCGAGCCGAAGGTCAACCGACCGGGACTCGAGTTGCCTGGCGAGCCAGGCCACCAGGGCACCGTAGCCGTCTCGAAGCCGGAATTGCTTCCCTCGCCCGGCCGATCCACCATCTGCCAAGGCCCTGGTGCCGAGTTTCTTAGGGTCCGCGGCGTGGAATCCCTCGACGAAGTGAAGCACCATCTCCGCCTCGACCTGACTCAGCCCCGCGTCCAGTCGATCCTGCAGCAGCTCGCTGAACGGCCGATCGGGCGCCTGCTGCGGGTCGGGTCCCAGCAATTCGTCCACCAGCGCTTCCATCGGGGGCACCGGCGATGGGATGCCTTGGTGCCGTCGCGCCTGTCGCTGGGGCACCTCGTCGAATGCCAGACCGGCGCGACGGATGACGTCCCAAAGCTCCGGCGATTCGCCGTGGATGAACTCGGCGCCAAGCTCTATGGGGTAAGGGAAATCGGAGGGGTGCAGGGTGTGGATCCGGCCGCCTAACCGGTCCCGCGCTTCGAGGAGGATGACACTCCGACCGGCAGAGGCGAGTCGTTCCGCCGCGGCGAGTCCCGCTATGCCGGCGCCGAGAACGATGACGTCGGCCACGGCGGACTACTCGTACCGTAACGCAGCGATGGGATCGAGCCGAGCGGCCCGGCGCGCGGGCCAGATGCCGAAGAAGAGTCCCACCAGAGCGCTGAATCCGAAGGCCACTCCAATGGAGATGGGTGAGATCAACGTGTTCCACTGCATCCACCGGGAGAGGGCGACGGCCGAGCCGGCTCCCAGTAGAACCCCGAGCAGCCCGCCCAGCAGGCAAAGCGCCAGCGCCTCGACCAGAAACTGGAGCAGGATGTTGTTCCGGGTGGCGCCGAGGGCCTTGCGGACGCCGATCTCCTTGGTGCGCTCGGTCACCGAGACCAGCATGATGTTCATGATCCCGATGCCGCCGACCAGCAGGCTGACGGCAGCAACGCTGGCGAGTAGGCTGGTGAACACCTGGGTCGCTTGCTGCTGGGTCGCGAGCACGTCCCGCTGATTGCGGACGGTAAAGTCGTTTTCCCCTCCGGGCCGGATGTGGTGCTCCCGCCGGAGCACCCGCTCCAGATCCACCATCCCCTGCTCGATGGGCACCCCATCGGCAACCTGAACCGACATCGAGCGAAGCCGCTTGCTGCCGAACACCCGGAAGGTCGCGGTCTGGAGGGGAATCAGCACCTGCTCGTCCGGGTTGCCGAACCCGCCGGCCGAGCCCTTCTCGCCCAGCACGCCGATGATCTCGAACGCGATGCCGCGGATCAGGAGCGTCTGATGGATCATTCCGGCGGGGTTGCCACCCAGCATTCGGGGAACGGCCGCGCCCAGGACCACGTAGCGCTGGCGGGAGTCGTCGTCGCCGGGGCTGAACATCCGTCCGTTGGTCAACTTGAAATTGCGCACCTCGGTGTAATTCGCGGTGGTCCCCACCACATTCACGTTGGCGTTCTGATTGCCGTACTTGATCTGGAACTGCTGCTGCATCTCGGGGACCACCGCCTTGAGCAGTTTCCCGTCGCGCAACAGCGCCTGGTAATCGTCGGTGCTCAGGATGGTCCGGTCGGTAATCCGCACGCCGCCGAACATCGCTTGACCACCCATCACGGTAAACACATTGGCGCCCAGGGAAGCGATCCGGTCCTCGACCGCTTTCTGGGCGCCGGTGCCCAAGGCCACCATGGTGATCACCGCGCCGACGCCGATGATGATGCCGAGCATCGTCAGCACCGAGCGCAAGGCATTGGCCCGGATGGATTGGAAGGCGACCGAGACGGTCTCGCCCAGGAGCATCGGTTAGGGCGCCGTCCTGCCTGCGGGTGGGGCGCCGCGCACCTCTACCCTCACTTCGCCGGGTGCTGCCGAGGGGGCTCCGGGAGTCTGTTGCTGCATGCCCGGCACGGCTCCCCCACCGGTCATGCGGTTGAATCGATCCCGCATCTCCTGTTGCGATTGCACCAGGCTCGCGCTCGGCAAGAGCAGCACCGAGTCGGATGGTTGGAGGCCGCTGACCACCTCGCTGTAATCCAGGTCGGTGAGCCCGGTGCGCACCCAGACCGCGGCAGGCCCTTCGGCCCGCTGGACGAAGACGATGTAGCGCCCGCCGAACAACCCACTGGGATCTCCTCCCCGGGCGGTTCCCTGTCCCGTCCGCGTGCCGGGCCGGACGGTCCGCCGGTCCCGCTTGGTCATGCCGGCGCCACTCGCCGCCGAATCGGTCTTGGTCTCAGCTGTCGCCCCGCCGAGCGAGGTCTGGCTGGCGGTGAGCTGCTCCTGGACCCGTTCGGAAGGAATTCCCAACACCTGTGCCGCCGAGCTTACGTCGCGTTGGGTCCGGAGCGCCGCGTTGGGGATCGCGAGCACATCCCGCCGCTGCCCCACGTGAATCTCGACTTCTGCATTCATGCCCGGGCGCAACAGTCCCTGACGGTTGTCGATCCGAACCAAGACGGGGAACATGGTCACGTTCTGCTCGGTCTGAGCCTGCGGCTCGATCTTGAGCACCGAGCCCTCGAACGGCCGGTTAGGAAAGGCATCCACCGTCACCGAGGCTCGCTCTCCCACTCGGATCTTCCCGATGTCGGTCTCGTCTACCAGGGTGCGGACCTGAACCAGGTTGAGATCGGCCATCTTGAGCAGCACGGTCCCGCCGCCCACGTCCTTGGTGGGCGAGGAGATGACCTGGCCCCGCTCGACACTCTTCTCGATGATGGTGCCGGCGATCGGAGCCCGCACATTGGTATCGTCCAGCTGGTCCTTGGCGTTCTCCACCGCCACCTGGGCCCGCACTACCTCGGCCTTGGCATTGGCGAAGTCGAGCAGCGCCGTTTCATGCTCCTGCTCGGTGATCGACTGTGACTGGTACAGCTCGTCGGCGCGGCGCTTCTGCGAGGTGGCATTGGCCTGCCGCGCCTGCGCCACGTCCAGGTCGGCCTGGGCCTGCGCCAGAGTGTTCCGGGGATTGCGGGGATCGACCCGAACCATCAGGGCGCCCCGTTTTACTACCTGCCCGGTTTCCACCAATAGATCCAGAATCTCGCCGGACGCCTTCGACTTCACCTCCACGACGGTGTCGGGTTGGACCGTTCCCGAGGCTTGGGCGGACACCACGATGTCGCGCCGCTCGACCGGGACTGCCTGGTAGACGACCGGTGGGTCGGCCTTCTTGCACCCGGTGATGACGAGGATCGCTGCCAGCCCGGCTGCCCACCACGTGGGGCCGCTCATGCCCCCCTCCCGGCGGTGCCGAAGTCCTGCTCCACCCGGCCGTCCTTGAGATGCACCTGCCGGCGGGCGTAGGCTGCGATGTCGTGCTCGTGGGTCACCAGCACGATGGTTTGCCCGTCGCGATGGAGGGTCTCGAACAGGGCCAGGATCTCCTCGCTGGTCGTGCTGTCCAGGTTGCCGGTGGGCTCGTCGGCCAGGAGGATGCTGGGCGTGTTCACCAGCGCGCGGGCGATGGCCACCCGCTGGCGCTGGCCGCCCGACAGCTCGTTCGGGCGATGCTGCATCCGGTCTTGCAGTCCGACCCGGGTGAGGGCGTCGATGGCGAGATTGCGCCGCTCCTTCGAGCCCATGCCGGCGTAGACCAGCGGCAGCTCCACATTGTGCAGCGCGGTCGCTCGAGGCAGCAGGTTGAAGGTCTGAAATACGAAGCCGATCTCCTTGTTGCGAATCCGGGCCAGCTCGTTGTCGCCCAATTCCGACACCCGGTGGCCGTTGAGCCAGTATTCCCCTCCCGTCGGACTGTCGAGACAGCCGATCAGGTTCATCAAGGTCGATTTGCCGGACCCTGATGGTCCCATGACCGCGACGAATTCGTTCTTGCGGATGGTCAGGTCCACGCCTCGGAGCGCGCGCACGACCTCGCCACCCATGTCGTAGTCGCGTTGCAGGTTCCGGGCGACGATCACGGCATCGCGCGGGACGTCCGGCGGCAACATCGCCATCCGCTCCGCGGTATCGGTCATGGTACCGGTCACAGAGTCCGTCCGATCAGAGCTTCGAGCTGGGCCTTGGCGCGGAGATAGTCGAACCGCGACACCACCACATCGACCTCCGCCTGGTCGAGGGCTTCCTGGGAAGTGAGCACATCCACGATGGTCGAGGCGCCCAGCCGATAGCGCTCCTGCTGGACTCTGAGATCCTCGGTGGCGGCGGCGACGCTGGTGACGGTAATGTCGATTCCCGTCCGGGCTGCGTCCAGTTCAGCCAATCGAGCCGTAAGCTCTGCCGACACCGCGCGTTCCTCGTCGGTGGCCGTGGCCTCGGCGACATCCAGGCTCGCCTGCCGCTCCGCGATGTTGAGCTCCCGGTCGAAGCGGTCGAACACATTCCAGCGAAGCGCGAGGCTGAACTGGCGCTGGTTGAAGAGATTGTAGTCGCTATTCCGGCTGCCGTTCCAACCGGTGTTGCCGGAGAGGGTGAGGGAAGGCCAGTAGCTCGAACGGGACGCCCTCAGGTTGGCTCGGGCCGCCGACGCGTTGGCCGACGCGCTCTGGATCCGGGGCGAGCGCGACACGGCCTCGACCCTGAGCGCTGCGGTGTCGACCTGCTCGATGACCCGATAGAAGGCCGAGTCGTCGAGGGCCCGGGCTCGCCCGACCTCACCGATGAGTCGGGCCAAGCCGGCCTGGGCGGTGGCGAGATCGGTTCCGGCTCGGATCAGGTCCAGCCGGGCATTGCCCAGCGTCACCAGCGAGCGCAATGAATCGGAGCGGGTGGCCGACCCGGCCCTAAGCTTGGCGACCGAGACCTTGAGCTGCTCCTCCGCCCGCCGGACGCTGGCCTCGCGTACGTGGACCAGTTGCTCCCCGGCCAGGGCATCGAGGAACTGATTGGTGGTGGCGAGTGCCTGCTGGAAGCGGGCGTCCACCAGCGAAGCGCCGGCCGCCTCCTGTCCCGCCCGTGCCGCCCCGGTCTCCGCTCCTCTGCGAAAGCCGGTGAACAGGTCCATGCTGGCCGAGATCGAGGTGCTGATGCTGCGGTTGGAGGAGTTCCCGCTGGTCAGCTCTCCGGTGATGGGGTCGACACGAGACGGTCCTTGGGAGAAGAAATCGCTAGCCGAGGAGCCGACGTTCACCGAAGGCAGGTAGGCGGCCCAGGCGTTGCGCCGTCGGGCATCGGCGGTGCGGACGTCGGTCTGGGCCCGGACCACGTCCGGCTGGACCCGTTCGGCCAGCTTGATGGCCTCAGCCAGGGTAACCGCGCGCTCCTGGGCCGCCGCACCGGTGGAGAGCGCGCATGCGACGGGCAGGACCACGGCTGCGATGAGGCGATGGCTCATAGGCTTCCGGAAAATAGCGGGGGAACACTGGAGAACAGGATTCCCGGGCGGCCGCCAGCGTCGCAACATCCTCCGCCGCCTCGACCTACACCCAAGATGAGTACAACCGGACCGAGCCCGGCGTTGGCCCAACGAATGCCGGCCTCGGGCTGTATACTGTGTCCGAACACCAGCTGGGGTGAGGACCTGCGGCAAGCAGCCAACTCGTGATGGCGCCGGAGCGCCCACTCGCGCCCGAGACCGTCGATGCACCGGAGTCATCGGTGGACCCGCCCGATCCCGAGGAGGCGGCGGCGATCGGGCGTGTGCTCGAAGGCGATTCGGCCGCGTTCGAGCCGCTGGTGCGCCGTTATCTGCGTCCGGCGTTCACCATCGCGCACCGGTTACTAGGCCACCGGGAGGATGCGGAGGACGTGGTGCAGGAGGCGTTTCTCGCCGCTCTGTCCAATCTCGACTCGTTCGACCGGTCGCGCCGCTTCGGCCCCTGGTTCTACCGGATCGTGTGGACCAGAGGCCTGAATCTCCAGAAGTCACGATCCCGGCGGCGGGCCGAGTCACTGGAGCTGGTGCAACCGGCCGCCACGGAACCGAGTCCCGCGCTCCAAGCGGAGCGCGCGAGCCTCAAAGCCGCGGTCGCGGAGGCGCTGGGCCGACTCCCGGAGCGGCAACGTCTGGTGGTTCAGCTGTTCGAACTCGACGGCTTCTCCGGCGTCGAGATCGCCGAGATGCTGGGGCTGTCTCCGGGTACCGTCCGCTGGCATCTCCACGAAGCCCGGCGCGCACTTCGGGAACTGTTGGCCCCGCTACGGGAGGCAACCAATGAGCGATGACACCCGCTGGTCGCTGGATCGGGATCCCGAGCCCGATCCGACTCTTACCCGGATGCTCAGGGCCGGCGGCGGTGAAGCACCCTTGGACACCGTGAACTGGGAGCGGCTTCAGGGTCGGGTGATGGAGCGTGCCGCCCAGAAGATCAGGTCTCGCCGACCTCCGGAGGCCGGCGAGTGGTACGAGGTCGCGGCCCGATGGATACCGGCCGCCGCTGCGGCGGTCTTCGCGGCCGTCCTGCTGAGCGGCGCCCTGGTCGCCACCACGCCCGCGGCGATCGACCCGGGTCAGAGCGAGAGCGAATCGCCCGAGGAAATCGCGGTGGCGCGGTTGGTCGCAGCCTATCCTGACGATGCGGTGCTGGCGTCGCTGATTGGAAACGCGAGCGCCGACGATCTCACCACATGGAGTGGAGAATGACTTCGCCTTCTTCGGAACAACCCACCGCACCACCGGCACGGGTCGCACCCGGCTTCGTGCCGGATTGGTGATGCTGTTAGTCGGCCTTACCGGTGTGGCACTGGGCGTGGCGCTGGACCGGGCCATGTTCCGCTGGCGGATCGCGGGGGCGTTTGTGGGCCACCGGCCGCACGGGCGGCCGCACTCGCCGGAGGTACGCAAGTGGGTCGTGGACCGGCTGGACCGCAAGCTGGATCTTTCCGATGCTCAGCGCATCCAGCTGGACAGTGTCCTGGCCAGGCGCGAGCGGGAGCTTCGGTCGCTGATGCAGGAGAACCGCCCCAAGTTCGAGGCTATCGCGAACCGGACCCGCGGCGAGATCATGGCGCTGCTCACCCCCGAGCAGCAGGAGAAGTTTCGGAAGATGGATTGGCCGGGGGGAAGGAAGAGGCCATCGGCTATCGGCTATCCGCTATCAGCTGATGAGCACCGACCCTCGGCTCCCACGGACGGCGATAGCCGCTAGCCGATAGCCGATAGCTTCTACCGATCCGCCCTCCTCCGAAACGCCTCCCGACCGGCTCCGATTGCCAGCCAGGCGCACACCGCCCCAAACACATACGCCGTAGCGGTCGGCAAGGCGAAGAATAGAAAGCCCAGCGAGACGAAGAGCGCACTAATCGGAATGAACACCGAGCGGCGCGCGTTAGCCGCCACCGTCCGGACCGCCAGGGCCGCTCTCCTCCGGGTTTCGCGCAGGGTGCGGCGGTATTCGGTGCCGGTTACCTCCGGTTCCCGGCGGTCGAGTGCGGTAGGCAGCGCCTTGCTGAGGCGGGGCGGCGCCCGCACGGGACGGCGGGTGACCTCCCGGCTGCGGGCGATGTCGAGACGGAACTGGCGATCCATCTCCTCCGCCAAGCTACGATCCTCGATCAGGACATCCAGCTCGTAGTTGCCGAGGAGACTGGAAGGGTTGAGGTTGCTCGACCCGATGCGGACCCAACGGCTGTCGACCACGATGGTCTTGGCGTGAAGCATCGGGCCGTCCCACTCGTAGATCCGGACCCCACTGCGCAGCAGGGCCCGATAGCCGATGCGGGAGAGATTGCGGATGAACGGCAAGTCACTGGACCCGGGCACCAGCAGGCGTACATCGACCCCGTCCCGGGCCGCGTCGCGGAGAGCCTGGAACATGCGGGGCGGGGCCACCAGATAGGCGTCGGTGATCCAGAGTCGCGCGATGCTGCCGGCGGCAAGCAGCTCGGTGACCCGGTAGGTGCGCTCCCTCCCCGGCTCGCCCGCGATCACCCGGACCTCCGCCTCGCCCTGAGGCGTGACCCTACCGGCCACGTCATCATCCGGCAGGCTTCCGCCGGCTACTTCCCAGGTCCGGGCGAACGCCTGATCCAGCACGGCCGCTGCCGGCCCGGCGACCTCCACCGCGGTATCACGCCAGGGTTGTCCACCCGCCAGGTCCTCTCCGGTCCATTCGCAGCCGATACAGAGGCCTCCCATCACCGCCACCGATCCATCGGCCACCAGGAGCTTGCGGTGATTGCGGGCAAAGTTGCCCACCAGATCGAGCGGCCGGAGGGGATGAAAGCTGCGAACCTCGATCCCGGCCTCGCGCAACCTGCGCCAGAACCTTCTCGGGGTATTGAGGGAGCCCACGGCATCGTGCAACACCCGCACGTGTACGCCGTCCCTGGCCCGTTCAGCCAGGGCCTCGGCGAAGCGACGGCCGACAGCGTCGCTTCGGAAGATGTAGTTCTCGAGATGAATCCAACGGGAGGCTCGGCCGATGACGGCCAACATCGAGCGGTAGGCGTTGGGACCGTCGATCAGCAGATCGACCTGATTCCCCGGAATCGGCCGCCCTCCGGCCGCGCGATTGATCGCGCTCGCGACCGTCTGCTGCGCAGTGACGTCGTTTCCGCTCACGCCGCTCCGAGGCCCAGGACCCGCTCGTGGGGACGCAGGGCTCCGAGCACGAACGCGATGTGTTCGTCCAGCGGAACTCCCAGCTCCGCGGCGCCTTGCACCACATCCTCGCGGCTCACCCCGCGGGCGAACGCCTTGTCTTTGAGCTTCTTCTTGACGCTGGAGACCTCGAGATCCTGAAGGCTGCGCGACGGGCGAACCAGGGCACAGGCCACCAGAAAGCCGCACAGCTCATCGACCGCAAAAAGCGCCCGCGCCATGGGCGTGTCACGGGGAACTCCGCTGTAGGTGGCGTGGCCGAGAATGGCGCGCTGGGAGGCTTCGGGCAATCCGTGGGAGGCGAGAATCCTGACACCCTCCGCCGGATGCTCCTCGGTAGCGGAGTGGGATGCGTTGGGAAAGCGCTCGTAGTCGAAGTCGTGCACCAGCCCGACGATTCCCCAGGCGTCGGGGTCTTCTCCGGCGCGCTCGGCCATGGCCCGCATCGCAATCTCGACGGCGTACATGTGCTTGCGAAGCGCATCCGAGGCGGTGTACTGGTGGACGACGGCGAGGGCGTGATCGCGATTGAAAGTCATGGGCTTGTGGGCTATGGGCTGTAGGCTGTCAGCTATTTCTGCACATACGCAGCCGTCAGAGGCACTCGGCTTCCCAGCTCCCCGTCCAACGCGATCTCGAAGGCATACTGTCCGGGGCGGGGCAACGGAATGTCGAACACCAGGACGGCGCCCGCTTCCACATCTACCACTCCGGCGGGTGGCTCGCCGAACTGAACCGTTCCCTCGCCGCCCAGCAACTCGGTCCCGGATTCGTCCACAAAGCGGATCCGAATGCTGTGGACCCCGATCTCCGTGCGCCGCCCCCGCACCCGCAGAACCAGGTGGGTGCGGGGGCACACTGCCGGGAAATTGGTCAGCCAAACATGCTGGAAGATTCCCAGCACGCTCAGCTTCCCCTGCTGATCGATGAGGGCGTAGTCAGCCACCAGCGCGAAGTCGAGGTGCAGCTCAGGTCACCCGGATGGACGTGACGACGTCGTTCTGGCGGATGCCGTTGACCACTTCCATTCCCTGGCGCACCTGCCCGAAGACCGTGTGCACCCGGTCGAGGTGGGGCTGGGGTGAGTGGCAGATGAAGAACTGACTGCCTCCGGTGTCCTTACCCGCATGCGCCATGGACAACGTACCGGCGACGTGCTTGTGGGTATTCAGGTGGGTCTCGCACTTGATCTTGTAGCCGGGGCCACCGGTCCCCACCCGGGCGTTGCCCGGCTCCTTGGAAAGGGGGTCGCCACCCTGGATCATGAAGTTGGCGATGACACGATGGAAGCGGGTGCCGTCGTAGAATTCGCTGTTGGCCAGCTTCTCGAAGTTGGCGACGGTATTGGGCACCTCACTGTCGAACAGATCGGCGACGATGGTGCCCTTGCTGGTTTCGATGGTAGCAGTCTTGGCCACTGAAGATTCTCCTGTCGATGTTCGTGCCTGCCAAATCTAATCCGCAGCCGGTTGCAACGACGCCAATGTCGCTCGCCAGGACTCCAGGTCTTGGGCGGGGGGTCGACAACTGGCGCCGGTGCAGGCATATGCCCGAGTACTGGATCCGGCCGCAAGCATGGCAGAAAGCGCCGCAGGCAGAGTTTGCCTCGCGGCCTCTTCCGGCGTGAGTCGCTGCACTACTCTGCGGGGAAGGAAGCCCTTCAGCGCGGCCCGGTGCATGGCGTCCGCCACTGGATCGCCGGTCGGACCGACAATAACGAGATGGGTGACCGGATTGAGGTGCCAATCCGCTGCGAGCAGATACGCGGCGGCATAGAGCCCGAGCTCACCGGCCCGCCCGGCGAATGCGGTCACCAACGCATTCCCCCGCTCACCCCACCGCGATGCACCGGTCAGCTGGTGCAACCGTGCGCAGACGACGCCCGCCACTCCATTGGGGGACGGCGTGGGCGTGTCCTGTACCGGCTTGGCTCGGGCAGGAAGCAGTCCCAGTTCCGGGGCGCCGCTCCTGGCGGTGTCGAACAGTCCTCCGCCGTCCCCGTCCCAATAGTCCTGCCACACCCGGTCCATCAGGCGCACGGCCCAGTCGAGCCACTCGCGGTCACCGGTGAGCTCGTAGGCATCGAGCGCGGCCGCGGCGGTCTGCACCTGGTCATCCAATAGTCCGGTGAGACCTCCCGGGGTGTGCGGCACGGCATCCGGGCTTCCGGCCTCCCGTCGAAGCAAGCCCAACGTTGCCATGGCGTGGCCATGGGCTGCGGCGTCCTCCAGGATCACCCCGGCCCGCAACATCGCGGATGCCATCATTGCGTTCCAATTGGTGTAGCGGGAGAGGTCCACGAACGGCGCCCGGCGGCCGGCACGAGCCCTCCGCAGCTTCTCCGTCGCCGAGCCGAGCAAGGTTTCGACCTCCGCCTCCGAGCGTCTGGTCTGCCCGGCGATTGCCGAGGCTGAGGACGCCACGAACAGCACGTTCTTGCCCGGGTTGTGGTGCATCTCGCCGGCGGTCCCGATGTCGTAATAGGCCGACGCGATCTCCATCTCCTCGGGCGTCAGTACCGCCGCGGCCTCTTCTCGAGTCCAGGTGAAATAGTCGCCGTCGTCATCGAGGCCGACGTCCGCATCCTGACTGGCAGCGTACCCGCCATCGGGAAGGGTCATGACCTCGCGTACCCATCGTACAATGCCGCTCGCCACATCGGCGTACTCTTCAGTTCCGAAGAGAGCGTAGGCGTCGAGGTATGCCTTCAGCAGCTCCGAGTTGTCGTACGCCATCTTCTCGAAATGGGGAACGATCCACTGGCGGTCGACGCTGTAGCGGTGGAATCCGCCGGCGATCTGGTCGTAGACTCCACCGCGACCCATGCCCTGAAGCGTACCGTCAATCATGGCCCTGACCCCGGCGGAGGGTCGGTGGCACCAGCGGTGGAGCAGGAAGGTCATCGCGCCGGGGTGGGGAAACTTGGGTTGGCTCCCGAAGCCACCGTACTCAGGATCGAACACGCCGGCCATCTGGGAAACCGCGTCGTCCAGAATCCGGGCGGAGATCTCACCCGGCGCTGCTTCGTCGAGGTGCGCGTCCAGTGCCCGCCGGATGGTCTGGGCCTGGGCCTGGACCTGGTCATGGCGCGAGCGATACGCATCGAGCACGCTCTCGAGCACGGTACGGAAACCGGGCCGGCCGAACTTTCCGTCCGGAGGGAAGTAGGTCCCGCCGTAGAAAACCTCTCCCTTGGGAGTCAGGAAGGCGGTGAGCGGCCAGCCACCCTGTTGGGTGATTGCCTGCACGGCGCGTTGGTATCGGGTGTCGACATCGGGGCGCTCGTCCCGATCGACTTTGATGCAGATGAAGTGATCGTTCAGAAACCGGGCGAGCTCGGGGTCTTCGTAGGATTCCCCGTCCATCACATGACACCAGTGGCACCAGACGGCGCCGATGTCGAGTAGGACCGGTTTGTTCTGGGCCTGCGCCGCCGCGAAGGCGGCGGCGCTCCAGGGGAACCAGTGGATCGGTTGGTGGGCGGCCGATTTCAGGTACGCCGAGGTGGCATCGGCGAGGCGATTACTCGACAGGATGGGCTCAGGAGCCGGTCTTGTGGCCCAGCGACCAGACGTATGCGGCGACCGCCTTGACCTGCTCGTCGGTGATGGTGGAGCCTCCCTTGGGAGGCATGGGAACCCCGCCTTTGGCTTCTTCCTTGGGGATGCCCTTGGTAACAGTAGCTACGATCATCTCGTACGACCCGTCGCCGTGAATCCACTCGGCGTCGGTGAGGTTGGGACCTACGGTCCCGTGCGCATCCGTTCCGTGACAGGCGTAGCAGTTTCCGGTCTTATGGAAAATGCTGTCTCCCTGGGCAATCATGGCCGGAGTCACGCCATCGGGAGTCGATGCCGGCTTGGCCTGTGCCTGAGACACCTGGACGCTGAGAAGAACCGTCGAGATCACCAGCAGGCTGGCCCGGGTCAGCTTCCCCATCATGCTCTCCTATAGGTGGGAGGGAGACATTCTGGAGAATAAGTCCCGGGGGAAGCCGGTCAAGACGGGCTAGCTGGGTCGGAAGATGTCCGGGTCGTAGGCGCTGCGAGGGTTCCACAGGACCCAGGACTTGAGCCCCGATTCCTCGACCGCCCGGATCTGCTCTCGAACGTGCGCCGGGGTGTATCGCGGCTGGCCCAGGGTGAAGGCCTGGAGGTAAGGCCGAACCTCTGCGGTCTTGCCCAGGGGTCCCGAGCGGCGCAGAGCGTCCTGCATGGCCCGGCGGATGACCTCGTAGGGCTGGCTGTTGGGGTGCTTCAGATTGTACACGCCGCGCATGTAATGGCTGGGATACACCATGGGGAGAACCACGTCGGCGGTGGTGACCAGGTCCTCCCACACCTGCCCGATCCCCATGTCGGTGGGCACACTGGTAGTGAGCCCGAAAACGTCGATGGTGAACGGTACTCCGAGCGGCCGGGTGCGGTCCCGCAGCAGCTTGAGGTTGCGGGCTACGCCTTGCCGCTTGGTCTCTCCGGCACGCCGGCCGGGAAAGAGTGCGCTGGCCAACCGGCTCTCCGGCTCGTCGGGAAAGCGCACGTAATCGTACTGCACCTCGGCAAAGCCCAGGCGAACCGCTTCGGCGGCGAGCTCGGCGGCATAGACCCATACCGAATCGTTGAAGGCATCGACCCAGGCAAAGTTCAGCCGGTCACGCCAGAGTCCCCCATCGACATGGGTCACCGACCACGCCGGCTTCTTTGCCGCCAGAAGTGGATCCTTGGCCACGACGATTCGGGCAATCGGATGGAGACCGTGCTCCCGCATGACTCGGAGCCGCTCCCGCACGTCGCGGGCACGAAGCTGAGTGTTGGCGCCGATCTGGATCGCGGTAGGCACCTCCGACCGATAGGTCAGGTATCCGGTGTCATCCTTCACGTCCACCACGAATGCATTGATCTCGGTCCGATCGGCCAACCGGACCAGGTCGTAAAACCGCTTACCACCGAACGCCCAAGCATTGAGGTAAATGGCCCGTACCGAATCAGGCGGCTGGGTGAGCGGAGGCGCCGGCCAACGCACCGGAACCTCGACCGCCGGGATGGCAATGAGAGGATCTGGCGGCGGCGGCGCCGGAGGCAGCTCATCTCCCCAGCCGGCAGGCTGTTGAGCCGAGAGCGGGGCAATGTGCAGGAAAACCGCAAGACAAATGATGACGGGAAAACGGAGCATTGGGCCGATCGTTTAAGGAGAACTGATATGCACGTAGGGGCGCACGAAATTGCGCGCCCCTACACAGTTCTCCTACGCAAATCAGAGGCCCGGTGGTATTGCTCTGATCTCGATCCTTCGGTTGGCCGCGCGTCCGCGCGGCGTGGTATCCGGCGTGAGCGGGACGCTCGCCCCGTAGCCCCGAGCGACCATCTGCTGGAAGGGCACTCCCTTGTTCACCAAATAATTTCTGACCGCCTCGGCCTGAAGCGTCGTCAGGTGGAGGTTGTCGGCCGGCGAGCCGGCGTTGTCGGTATGAGCCGAGATTTCAACCCGACCCTGGGAATTCGCCAGCAATAGCTCAGCTATCGAGTCCAAGGCCACAAACGATTCCGGCCGCAGGCGTGCAGTCCCTTGCACAAAGCTGACTCCGGGAATCACGCCCTGGACGATGGCCCCCGAAGGTGCCGGCTTCTGAGCCGGCTCGGGCTGGGGTACAACGGGCCGTGCGGGTTGGGTGGTTGTGTCCCGCGGCAGACGGCGAGGCTCCATCTGGGGCGCGGGTGGAGCAGGTGCCGCGGGGCGCTGCCGTACCTGATTCTGGCCCTCGGCGCAGCCCTGCGGATTCACCGTGGCGCCGGCGGTCGTGCGGGGACAACGGTCGAGTCCGTCCAGGACGGCGTCGCCGTCCTCGTCGCCCGGGCAGCCGAGCGCGTCGACCGTCGCACCCCGAGGTGTATCGGAGCAGCGGTCGAGTCCATCGGAAATCGCATCACCGTCGCTGTCCTTGGGGCAGCCACGCGGATCGACCAGCACTCCGGTGGGAGTCTCGGGGCAGCGGTCGAGGCCGTCGGCGATGTTATCGCCGTCGGAATCCCGGGTGCAACCGTTGGCATCGGTTGTGGCGCCGGTCGGCGTGTTGGCGCAGCGATCGACGCCATTGGGCACGCCGTCGCCATCGCTGTCCGCAGTGCAGCCACGGCCGTCGACCTGGGCTCCAACCGGGGTATCCGCGCAGCGATCCCGGTTGTCGAGGATTCCGTCTCCATCGCTGTCGGGAATCGGCTTGCTGCCGAGCATGTAGCTCAGCCCCAGATTGAACCCGAAATTGGAGACGGTGATCCTGGGGCGGCCAGGCTCATCCTTGCTCTTGTTCCGGCTGAGCAATGCCTCGCTGCGGATCATGAGCACCGGGCTGAGCCCGACGCGGAAGCCGGCCCCGCCCAGAAGAGTCCCACTGCTGCCGCAAGGCGGATCCGTCCCGCCGCCCGATCCTTGAGGACAGTCCCCACCGTACTTGGTCGAGCCGAGACCAGCCTTCAGGTAAAACGAGCTGGTGGACCCCACCAGGATGTTATACAACGCCGACACGGAGAATGTCTTGACGCTGACGCCGACGTCGGTCTCTTTGGTCTTGGGACTGGCGAACGAGCCGTCCAGCTCGGCTGAGAAGTTGGCGGGCAACCATATCCCGAACCGGCCCAGGCCGCCCGCGCCGCCGCCGAGGTTGGTGGCGTCATCGAACGACTGGTACGCCCCCGCGGCCCCCAGCTCGAACCGGTACCTTCGCTCCTGGGCCTGGCCCGACTGGGGCAACCCGAGGGCCAGACAGGCGAGGAACGCCAGGGCCCTGGTCAGCGGCCTCGAAACCGATTGGTAGGTTAGCATGGATCAAATAGATACGACCGGGAGAACGGCCTGACAAGGAGCGCCGTCACAGGGCGGCCAGTCCCCTTGGCATCCAACTCCGGCGACAGTACGATTCGCGGCGGCCATCACCCACCCCGGTAGAGGAACTCATGACCGTCACCATCGAATACTGCGTCGTCTGAAACTATCAGCCTCGAGCCACCAGTTTGGCGGCTGAGCTGAAGCAGGCGTTTCCGGACGCCGAGGTGCGGCTGGTCCAGTCATCCGGCGGCGTGTTCGAGGTCACCGTCGATGGCGCGTTGCTGTTCTCCAAGAAGGCACTTCGCAGGCACGCGGAGCCGGGGGAGGTGCTCAGATTGGTAAAAGAGCGCTCATCCTGATGCGTATTGCCGTCTCCACCGGCGGCGGGGACGCTCCCGGGCTCAATGCGGTCATTCGCGCCGTGGTCCTCTCGGCTCACCAGCTCGGCTGGCGCTGCTATGGGATTCAACGGGGCTACGAGGGACTGCTCTCTTTCAACGGCGTGGTGCCCCTGGGCCCCCAAGCGGTCAGAGGAATCACCCACCTCGGCGGCACCATTCTCGGTACCACCAACCGAGGCAATCCGTTCCGCTATGTTACCCAGGACGAAACCGGCCGGGAGGTCGAGGTCGACCGCTCGGATGACTTGGTGGCGGCGTTCAGGGCCAGCGGGTTCGATGCGCTGGTGTCGATCGGCGGTGATGGCAGCCTTCAGATCTCTCACGAGCTGTGGCGCAAGGGCCTGCCGGTCGTGTGCGTCCCCAAGACCATCGACAACGATGTGAGTGGAACCCAGCGGTCCTTCGGCTTCGACAGTGCCGTCAGCACCGCGACCGAAGCCATCGACAAGCTGCACTCCACGGCCGAAAGCCACGACCGGGTGATCGTGGTCGAGCTGATGGGCCGCTACTCGGGCTGGATTGCCTTGTACAGCGGGTTGTCGGGCAGCGCCGACGTCATCCTGCTTCCCGAGATCCCCTTCGACATGGAGAAGGTCTGCGACAAGATCCGGCGGCGGGAGGCGGCCGGCCGCCACTTCAGCATCGTGGTGGTCGCCGAGGGGGCGCGCCCCAAGGACGGGACGGTGGAGCTGATGGAGCGCCGCGGGGTGGGAACCGTGGACCGGCTGGGCGGCATCGGGAGCAAAGTCGCCCGCACCATCGGGCATCACACCGGAAAAGAGACCCGCACGCTGGTGCTGGGTCACCTCCAGCGGGGCGGCTCACCAACGACGTACGATCGTCTGCTGGCGCTGCGATTCGGAGCGGCGGCCGTTCGCTCGATCGCCGACGGTGCCTTCGGCACGATGGTGGGCCTGAACGGGCCCGACATTACCCGGGTTCCCCTGGAGGAAGTGGTAGGTAAGACGAAGAACGTCCCGCTGGACAGCGACACCATCATCACCGCCAGACAGCTGGGTATCAGCCTGGGGGATTGAGGTGCAGTCCTATCCCTCCAGCCGCACGGTCGAGGTGGAGGAAGTGCTCCACGGCGTGACGGTCGCCGATCCCTACCGTTGGCTGGAGGACGGCGAGAGTCCCGAAACCATCGCCTGGACCGAGCGGCAAAACGCTCTCACCGAGTCCTACCTCTCGGCGCTTCCCAGCCGGCAGCGGATTCGCGGGCGCTTGCATGAGCTGCTGGCGATCGGCACGCTCGGCGTGCCGACTCCGGTGCGCGGCCGCTACTTCTATCAGCGGAGAGACGGGCGCCAGAATCAGCCGGTGCTCTACTTCCGCGATGGACTCGAAGGCGAAGACCGGGTCGCGATAGATCCCAACGCTCTCGACGTTGCGGGCACTACCGCCGTCGACTGGTACTACCCCAGCGACGACGGAGCCCTGCTGGCGTACGGGCTCTCCGAAGGCGGGAGCGAGCAGAGCGTGCTCCAGGTGATCGAGGTGGCCTCGGGCCGGTTGCTCCCCGACCGTATTCCCCGCACCCGATCCGCCGACCTCGCGTGGCTGCCCGATAGCTCCGGCTTCTACTACACCAGCTACCCGGCGCCGGGGGAAGTGCCCGAGGGCGAGGAGCACTACCACCGCGCGATTCGGTTTCACCTGTTAGGCACCGACCCGTCGGCGGATCGGTTGATCTTACAGCCGGCCCAGAAAGAGTACTGGCCGGGGGTGGCGGTCTCTCCCGACGGCCGTTGGCTGATCGTCACCGTGGCCCGCACCTTCGATCAGACCGATCTCTATCTCCAGGACCGCTTCTCCGGCGCGGCCATGGTGCCGGTGGCGGAGGGTCTACCGGCCACTTTCGACGGCGACATCGCTCACGGGCGGCTGTTTCTCCGCACCAACCTCGACGCGCCGACCTATCGTCTTTATCTGGTCGACCCCGAGCGACCCGGCCGGCCAGGGTGGCGCGAGATCGTTCCACCGGATGCATCGGCCGTGCTGGAGGGAGTCGCCATCACGCGAAACCGATTGGGTCTCGGCTATCTCCACCAGGCCAGCTCGCGTCTCCGGCTCACCGACCTGGAAGGACGAAACCCGGAGGATGTGCATCTTCCTACCGTCGGCAGTCTCTTCGGGTTGGGCGCCGAGTGGGACGGGGACGAGCTGTTCTACGGGTTCTCCTCTTACACCGTCCCGCCCAGCGTGTACCGAATCGACCTGACCAGTGGAAACCAGTCGTTGTGGCGCCGGGTCGAGGCGGACGTCGACCCCGAAAGGTTTGAGGTCGGGCAGGTGCGGGTCACCTCCAAGGACGGCACGGAAGTGAGCATGTTCCTGGTTCACCGTCGCGGTCTGGTGCGTGACGGACGCAACCCCACCTACCTCACCGGGTACGGTGGATTCAACATCAGCATGACCCCGGCATTCTCCCGTTCGCTGCTGCTCTGGCTGGAACAGGGCGGGGTACTGGCAGTCCCCAATCTCCGGGGCGGCGGCGAATATGGGGAACACTGGCATCAGGATGGGATGCTGGGGAAGAAACAGAACAGCTTCGATGATTTCATCGCCGCGGCTGAGTGGCTGATCCGGGAGGGTTACACCTCCCCCGACCGCCTTGCGGTGGCGGGGGGATCGAATGGCGGGCTGCTCATGGGGGCGGTGCTGACTCAGCGGCCCGAGCTGTTCCGAGCGGTCGTCATCCAGGTGCCTCTGCTCGACATGCTGCGCTATCATCGCTTCCTGATCGCACGCCTTTGGATCCCGGAGTACGGCTCGCCGGACGACCCTGCGCATTTCACCTGGCTGCTGGGGTACTCGCCGTATCACCAGGTTCGGCCCGGCGTGGCGTACCCGGCGGTGCTCCTGGCCACCGCGGAGAGTGACACCCGGGTAGACCCGATGCATGCTCGCAAGATGGCCGCGCGGCTCCAGGCATCGACCGCGTCGGGTCGTCCGGTGCTGCTGCGCCTCGAGTCCCGTGCCGGCCACGGGGCGGGGAAGCCGCTGTCCAAGGTCCACGATGAGCTGACCGACACCTGGACGTTTGTGTTTTCGGAATTGGGGGTGGAGGTTTGATGAAGGCTATCGGCTATCGGCTGTCAGCTATCCGCTTCGAAGCTAGTAGCTCCCAGCAGTAAGCCGATAGCCGATAGCCGATAGCGAACAACCAATGCCTCTCGCTTGAGGAACTTCGAATGACTTATCGCGCCCCTCCGCCAATCGCAATCGATCACGCCGCCCGATGGCTGGCGGTGCTGCGCATCGCGGTGGGGCTCTACTTCGTGAAATCGCTCGTGACCAAGATGTCGGTGATACTGGTGGGAGGGTTCCTGCCGATCCCGGTGGTGTCCGACCGGTGGATTTCGGTCATGCCCAAGATCGTGGCGAAACAGGCCTCGGAAAACCCGTTGCTGTTCTACAAGCACTTTCTCGAAAACACCGTGCTGACCCACAGCGAGACCTTTGCCCATCTCACGGCGTGGGGCGAGACGGTGGTGGGCCTGGGACTGACGCTCGGGCTCCTCACCGGCGTCGCCTCTGTCATTGGATTGGTCCTGGTCACCAACTATGGCCTGGCCACCCAGTGGATGTCGCCTGGGCAGCAGGGGTTTCACATGCTGCTCTTCCTGCTCATGATCACGTTCTTTTTCTCTCGCGCCGGACGAACCTGGGGGCTGGATGGTTGGATCGCGGCTTCCAACCCCCGGTCGCTGCTCACCCGTCGGCCGCTTTCGTAACAGCAGCTCAGGGCGCCACCCGAGGCCGTGACCGCAGGCCGCCGACCACGCCGTCGGCCTCGCAGTGGGCGTCCCGCGCACTATAGATCAGGCAGAACACCCCATCAGCGTGCCAACGGTCGTACCACATCCGCATCGCCACCCGATCCTGCCCGGAGAACCGGGTGGAAGGGCTGTCGTCGGTGTAGAGCGCCACGTGGCTGTGCACCGTGCCGGCCCATTCCGGCGGACCGCAGCGCTCGATCGATGCGGTAGCGGAGATGCCCATGGAATCGGCCGCATCGGGCGCCAGCGGCAGGATTCTCGTCACCAGGACCGCACCGTTTTCCACGATTGCACCGAGGCAGGCTACCCGCTCTTCGTGAGCCGCCACGCTGGAGTCCCACAAGGCGCGGAGCGTCCGCCCCGCCTCAGGGCTGAAACGAAACCGGGCATCCGGCCGACTGGTCTGCGCGGCACCAGTGGTCCCCACCGGGCTCGCCAGCGCCACGCAGAGGAGGACCATCAACCGGCCCACTGGCGCCCTCAGTAGGTCGTCTGGGGGAAAATCAGTCCACCGTCCACCCCGTCCAACTCACAATGGGCCCCGTCGGCGGTGTAAAGCACGCAGAAGATGCCGGTCATCCTCCAGCGCTGCCACCACATGAGCATGACACCGCGATCCGCCCCGGAGAAGCTGGCATAAGGCCGCTGGCCGTCGCGCAGGGCGATGTGGGTGTGCACCGTCCCCTGCCAGCGAGGCGGGCCACAGGTTTCCAAGGAGCTTCGGGCCGACACGCCGAGCGAGTCTCCACTGCCGACGCCGAGCGGGAGAATCCGGGAAATTCGAACGGTGTCGCCGTCGATCGCGCCGCCAAGGCAAGCCACCCGCTCCGCTCTGGCGTCCAGACTCTCGCTCCAGAGCTGGTGAAGCGCGGTCCGTGCATCGGGGTGGAACTGGAAGGCCTGGGGCCCCGCCGGGGCGGCCTGGACCAGCGTGACTACCGAGGCGGCGAGGAGCGCGATCATGGCGTCCGCCCGATCGCCACGCCCCAGGGGATCTTGCCCACGGGGATCTTCTTCACCACCGCCATCCGATCGGTGTCGACGACGCTGACGTCGTTGGACGGGCCGTTCGCGGTATAGAGCTTGGTACCATCCGGGGTGAGCGCAATGCCCCAGGGCCGCTGGCCCACCTCGACCGATTGGATCAGGGAATCGCTGGCGGCGTCGATCACCGAGAGGGTCTTGCCCCGACCGTTGGCGACATAGACTCGCTTGCCATCGGGGGAGACCACCACGCCCATCGGCTTGGAGTCCTTCGGCATCGGGATCACCTTGGTGGACTTGCGCTGCGCGACGTCGATCACCCACACCGTTCCGCCGACTTCCGAGGTGACGTAGGCGCGCGACCCGTCGGGGGTGAACGCGAGGTCCCGGGGACGCTTGCCCACCTCGATCTGGCCGACGACCTTGCCGGATTGGGTATCGATCAGCGTCAGGTTGTGATCGGTCTCGCCGGTCACCCACACGGTTTTTCCGTCAGGATGTAGCCGGACTCCCTCGGGCTCCTTGCCGACCTTCACCGTGGAGCGGATATCACCACTCGCGATATCCACGATCGAGGCGGTGCCGGCGTCCTCGTTGCTGACGAACAGCGTGGCTCCATCCCGGCTGATGTCAAAGGTCTCCGGATCGGAGCCTCCCGGGAGCACCCGGCTCACCTTGCGGCTGGCGGCGTCCACCACCGCCACGCCGTCCTTGCTCTTGTCGGACTTGAGTTTCTCGCACTCCTCGTCGGGCATGGTGGGCGGACACTTGGGAGACCCGCTCAGCGCCACGAACACGGTCTTGCCGTCGGCCGAGACTCGAACTCCGCGGGGGCGGGTCCCGACCGGAATGGTGGCGACCACACTGTCGGTTCGAGTGTCGATGACCGTGAGCTCGTGCGAGTCCTCATTGGTCACATACGCCAGATAACCGCCGGATTCCGGCCGCGAGGCCGGTTGAGAATCCGCCGCGGCGCGGTCGCGGGCGCCAGGCTCCCCTCCCTGGCAACCCAACAGCAGCAGCAGCGCGGTGGGGACGATGGTGGTGCCGATTCTATTTGGCATCGAGGATTGCCTTATCGCGGTTACGAGCTTCGTCCAGCCCCTGCGCCTGCGCCAGTCCCACTGCACCGGTGAAGTCGGCCCCGTCCACATTTGCCTGGGACAGACGGGCGCCGGTCAAGTCGGCCTTGGTGAGATCGGTCTGGATGAGCTCAGTATTGCTCAGATTGGTCTTGATGAGGCGGGCACCGGTCAACTTCGCATGGGAGAAATCCGCCTTGAACAGGTTGGCGCCGGAAAGATCGGCGCCGGTGAGATCGGCACCCACGAAGGTGGCGCGCATGACCCCCATCGACTGGTTTCCCGGGTCGGCCCCGGCCTTGGCATCCTGCAGGTTGGCGCCGGTGAGATTGGCTCCCCGTAGATACCCGATGATCCGGGCCCCTGACAGGTTCGCCCCCTTCAGGTTGGCGGCTTCGATGATGGTGGCGAAGAGGCTGGCTTCCTTCAGGGTGGCCCGCTCGAAGTTGGCGCGGCGGAGCACGGTACCGTCGAGGTTGGCCCGTGTCAGATCGGCGCCGGTGAGCACGGCATCGGTCAAGTCGCAGGTGAACAGGTTCGCACCGACCAGCTTGGTCCCCACCAGCCGGGAGCCCGCCAGGTTCGCGCGCTTGAAGTCGATCCCGCTGAGATCCAGCCCGCTGAGGTCTACCCGGGCCAGATCCGGTGGGCGCTCCTCGGTTGCCGCCGCCAGCCGCTGCTTGAGACCCGCTGCGTCGAGCCGGACGGTTGGAGTATCCAGCGCCATCGGCGCCGGCTCACTTGCTCTGGCCGCGCCCGTCGGTACCGAAGCCAGTACCAGGCAGAGCGCCGCGCTCCGGATCAGGATTATCCCTCCCGCTTCACCGCCGGTCGTCCCGGCGCGACCTTCGCGTCACTCCGCGCCTTCACGTAGCCGTAAATCTTTTCGATGGTGGGCATTTCCATCCCCAGTGCGCACCAGGAAGGCATGCCCTTGGGTGGCCGGCCGGCGCACACGGTCTGGATGAACAGCTCCTTGGTGTTGATCGGCCCGTCGGGCTTGAGCGAAAGGATCAGGTGGGGAGCGATCGTGGTTCCCAGCACGTCCTCACCATGGCAGCGGGCGCAGTTGAGATTGTACTGCTTCCAGCCGTCGTAGACTTCCTGCGACACGGTGTCCCGCGGTGCCGCGTGATACTGATCGCGCAGCTCCTGGGCGGCGGCCGGCGCGATCGCCCCGACGGCCAGAAGGAAGCCGGAGCCCAGGGCTACCCGGCGAAGCACGGTAAGGAACGGAAGCATGCTCGGGACGATCCTTTCGGAAAAAAAGACCACACCCCGCCTGGCGCCGAACAGCGATGCCGGCGGCGAAAGCACGCCTACAAGCCTCGAGATCAAATTTCGTTATATCACCAAACCAACGTCATCGCAACCGGTGGCGTCGGCCTTACCGTTGTGCGGCGGTCTTCCCGGTGTCGGCCGCAGGGCTGGCCGGCCTGGATGCCGCGTCATCGTCGTCGCGCTCGGCCTCGATGGGAAAGATCGGAACGCCGAATTCCTTGAGGATCGCCTGAATCTCGGGGGCTTTCCGATCGAGGACCCCCTGGAGACTGTCGCGTAGCGCGCGATCCCGGCGCCGGACTCCCATGGCAATATTGAACCGGAAGGGGAAGTCACTCAGCGAGTCCCGCTCCGCCAAGGGTTGAAGCCGAAGCGGCACCTCGGAGCGCTTGGCGAAGTAACCGGCCAACGGCCCCCAGACGATCGCTACGTCGATGTCCTTCTTGGCTACCGCGGT
The DNA here is from genome assembly GCA_963812755.1 of uncultured Gemmatimonadales bacterium. GTDB lineage: Bacteria > Gemmatimonadota > Gemmatimonadetes > Gemmatimonadales > GWC2-71-9 > CAVVWJ01. The sequence continues at coordinate 80,457 of CAWEWK010000013.1, forward strand.
GATGATGTCCTCGGGGCGCACGCTGTCGGTGTAGAAGGTATTGAAACCCGTCAGGTTGCCCACCACGCCGTAGCGGCTCAGCGCCATAGCGGGCGGCGTATTCTCCGCATCGGAATTGAGCAGATTCACCCCGATTTTCAGCTTCTTGAGCCGCGGGTCGGCCAGTGAGGTGAGGTCGAGGTCGCGGTCCTTCCGGGTCACGAAGACGTAGCCGGAGCGGAAGTAGGGCTTGGTGACACCCGCCATGTCGAGGCCGGCCGGCGCCTCGATGGCGACGTCACAGTAGCGGCCGTTGAGTGCCCGGCTGAAGAATCCCCGCCGCACCGGCCACCAGGCATACTCGATCTTGGAATTCCACTCTTTCGCGATCAGCTCGGCGATTTTCTGCTCGAACCCCTCTCCCTTCTGATTGGAGAGCGGCATGTTGTCGGGGTCGGCGCAGACCCGGATGATGCCGGGCTTCTCGAGGTTGGGCCGCAGCTGGGCCTGGGCTGTAGCGAGAGGCGCAACCGCCGCCAGCAGGAGGGTAACTCGAAGGGCGAGACGGGTATCGATCATTGCTGGCTCCCTGAAAAACGAACGGCGCCGGAGCAGACCGCGCTCCAGCGCCGCGCTCGTTCCTTGAATCTATCCCCGGCTCGGCCGGAGGGGATACCCTCCGGCCTGTGCCGGTCGTGCCTGCTACTTGGGCGCCGCCGCGTTCTTGAGGCCGAACACGGTGAGCACGCCACCCTGGGTGCTGAAGTTGCCGGCGTCGCCGAAGGCGCCGAGCGCGCCGAGACCGGCGGTCGGATCTTCAGCGCCGATGCCCGCGGCCACGCCGATACCGGCCCAGCCGCCGATGCCGGAGAGCACGGCCACGTACTGCTGGCCATCCGGCGCGTTATAGGTCATCGGGTTGCCGATGATGCCCGAAGGCGTCTTGTACTGCCACAGGGTCTTGCCGGTCTTCTGGTCGAGAGCCTTGAGCCAGCCTTCCATGGTGCCGTAGAAGACCACTCCGCCCGCGGTGGTAAGCGCGCCGCCATAGGCCGCGAGGTTCTCTTTGTTCTCCCAGACGACTTTGCCCTTCATCGGATCCCAGGCGATGAAGCGGCCGCGATGGCCACCCGGGCCCGGGAACATCCGGACGATGGCGCCGACGTAGGGCTGACCGGCAGTGTACTTCACCTCCACACCTTCATAGTCCATGCAGATGTGGTTGGCCGGCACGTAGAACAGGCCGGTCATCGGCGAGTACGCGGCGGGCTGCTGGTCCTTGAAGCCGATCGCCGCGGGGCAGATCCCCTCGGTGTTCTTCTTCGAGGTGGTGCCGTACTTCGGATCCCGCTCCGGGACGCCGGTGGTCAGGTCGACCCGCTTGGCCCAGTTGATCGGACCATAGGGCTCGGCCACGACGAGCTTGCCGTTGGCCCGGTCGATCGTATAGGCGAAGCCGTTACGATCGAAGTGTGCCAGTAGCTTCTTGCCGCCGGACTCGAACAGCACGTTCTCGTTCACGCCGTCATAGTCCCACTCATCGTGCGGCGTCATCTGATAGGCCCACTTCGCCTTCCCGTTGTCCGGGTTGCGGGCGAAGATGGTCATCGACCACTTGTTGTCGCCCGGCCGCTGATCGGGGTTCCAGCTGCCCGGGTTACCGGTGCTGTAGTAGAAGGTGTTGGTCTCGGGGTCGTAGGAATACCAGCCCCAGGTGGTGCCGCCGCCACGCTTCCACTCATCACCCTGCCAGGTCGAGACGCCGAGGTCCTTGCCCTTGTGCGACGCATAGTTGGCATTCGCGTCGCCTTCGATGAGGACTTCGCTGTCCGGTCCGGTCGAATAGGCGCGCCAGACTTCCTTGCCGTCGTTCACGTTGTAGGCCGTGACCCGCCCGCGGACGCCGAACTCACCACCAGAGATGCCGGCGATGACCAGATCCTTGATCACGATCGGGGCGTTGGTCATGGTGCTGCCCTGCTTGTAGTCGGCATTCTTCGCCTTCCACAGCTCTTTGCCGGTCTTGGCATCGAGGGCGAGCAGCTCACCCTGGAGCAGCTGAATGAAGATCTTGCCGCTGGGGTGATATGCCGTGCCACGGTTCACCAGGTCGCAACACGCGATAGGAATCGCGTCGGGCGACTGGTTGGGTACGTGCTTCCAGATCTGTGGCGCGCCGGGCTTGGCCAGGTCGAGCGCGTACACGATGTTGGGGAAGCTGGTATGCACGTACATCACGTTCCCGATGATGAGCGGATTGCCCTCGTGGCCGCGCAGCGTCCCGGTAGAGAACGACCAAACCGGCCGCAGCTCGCCCACGTTGGACGTCGTGATCTGCTTCAGTGGGCTGAAGCGCTGAAGACCGTAGTCGATACCGGTCATATGCACTTCGCCCGCCGGCGCATTCAGGGTCCAAGCTCCCGAGCGCGCCTGGGCGTTGGCGGACGCGGCAACGGCTACCATCAGCCCCGCCGCAATCCCGCCAGACAGCACCTTCTGCGTGAAACGGTTCATAACTGACCTCAGGGAAAAGGGTGGTTCTACTGCTCTACTGCAATGAGTGCCACGTGAAAGAGGGGTCGGAGTTAACGGTCGGTGGTCCACGCTCTACCGTGGCGACTACCGTCCGTTCTTTGGTCCGGGCGACAGTGGTCCTCCGGATGACGCCGCACCTTCCCGCGCAGTTGCGGGAGGGACTGGTGCTGGAAAACCGGCTACGGGCGTGGCGATGGTTGTCGAACGAAGAGAGCGAAGCGTGGGCAGAGAGGGAATCCGGTGGATCGGGCCGCCACCAGCCGATGCCCTGCAGCCGGCGCCAGGGCCCACGAGCGGCCGCGCCGGTCGTGGACGGATAGGGAGCGAAACGCATGGTGTCGGCCAACGGGAAACAGCCCATCTCATCCCTCAGCGACGCCGCTGAACCGCATTGTGTTCTGTAATAGACTACTGAGGAGCGGATCATCCGATGGTGGATGAACCGCCAATGAAACCCCGGTCTCTCTGCCTGCAAGCTCAGCGTTCGAAGCTTAGTCCGGCGCCGCCGCGCCCGCGTTCGGAAACCGGCCAAGTCGCCGACCAGGGGAGGCTTAGGCGGCCAGTATACACCCTGAAAAATGAACTGTCAATCAGTAAAACCGGGCCCACCGCCCCGCCAGACTCGGGCGCCTCCCCCCGCAAAACCTCCCTCGAAAACCGGCTCGTCCGCGCGCAGCAGCCCGCGCACCCGAGTGGCCAATTCCCGGCTGGCCGCGTCTCCCTCGACCAAGCCGTACACCGCCGGTCCCCAAGAGCTCTGACCCACCCCGAAAGCCCCCCACTGATCCATCTGTTCGATCAGCCGGGTGCCCGTCCCCGGGGCGAATATTCCGCCCTGCCGCGAAGCGAACCAGGCACCGGTGAGCCGCTGCACCGCGGAGAGCGCGGCTCCGAAGCCCCGCAGGTCTCCCTCTACCAGAGCCGGTAACAGCTGCATCAAGACCAGATGGGCCACCCGCTCCGGCTCCCCCACCGGCGGCGGGGGCAACTCGTCGAAGGCTTTCGCCTCCGCATCACCACTCAGACCGGGAACTCCGCGGGGTACGGCCACGATGCAACGCCAACTCTCGGGAACGGCAAAACGCGCCAGAAGGGGTGCAATCTCGTCAGACCCAGCCTGGCGGCCTCCCTCCACGATGAACCCGCCCAGGGCGAATGTCCAGGTGCCGATCGCCGAACGCCTCCCCCGGCCGACTGCGCGGGCCAGCCCCGGGGGGTCGCTGGGCAGGCCGTAAAGCTCCGCCAGCGCCCGAGCCACGGCGAGTCCCAGTTGAGTTCCCGAGCCGAGGCCGCTGTGGATCGGGATGGGCCGGCGCACCACCAGCCTGGCTCCGCTTCGTATCCGGTGATGGTCGAAGAAGCGTCGGGCGAACTCGAGCGCTCGTTCGGCATCGGGACCCTCTGCGGTGAGACCGGCCGCCGGCGCCGCCTCCAACAACAACGACGGCCGGGGAATGGCCGCGCCGAGCCCGCCGAATCGGCGGCCCAGATCGCCGCGTAGGTCCAGAACCCCGAAGTGCAGGCGTGCGGGTGCTTCGACGAAGACGCTATCGCGAGCGGACATACTCGGTGAGCAGCGCCATCGCCTCCTGTTCCCGGGGCCCCGCGGTCTTGTCTACGATCACCTGGAGCCGGGCGTAGTCTTCCCGAATCTGCTCCGGAGGCAGCAGGTGGGTGCGGGTCGCGAGGATCGCCGCCTCCAGCACGGCGTGCCGGGCGCGGTTGAACCCCAGGAACTCTCGCCGTACGCCCCGATGCACCACCCGGGTCTCGATCCGGGAGCGAGGCGGCGTGTCGTCGATGGTCACGACCTCCAGCTCCCGCCAGGAGCAGGCCGCCTCCAGGACCACACCGCGAACCACCATGGCGGGAATCGAGGGAAACTGGGGACTGGAGATGGCTCCCTGGGCGAAGAGCATCGCGTCGTCGGTGAGATTGACGACCGCTGCCCGGGTGGCGCTCACGTTGCGGAAAGTGGTCGTCTCGAGGAACGGCTTGAGGACAATCGTCTCCTCATCCCACTCTACGCCCATCGGGGCGAAGTTCACCCGGCCGGCGGGGTCGATGGAGGTGACGATCGACTCGATGATCACCGGACCAGGTCCACGGGCGGCGGACTCGTGGCCAAGGTCCCGGAGCGGGGCCGGGTAGGAACCAGGGCACCATCCGCCGCCTGGGGCAGCACCCGCGGCACCGCAGGCACACCGTGAAGGAAGTGGTCCAGTACCCGATAGCCGTGCTCGGTGAGCACCGACTCCGGGTGGAATTGTACGCCGTGGACCGGATGGGTGCGGTGCTGCACGGCCATGATCTCGCCATCTTCCGCGGTGGCCGTGACCTCGAGCTCGGCCGGGACCGAGCCGGGAGCGATGGAAAGGGAGTGATAGCGCGTCGCCTCGAACGGCGAAGGCAACCCGGCAAGCAGACCCACGCCGCGATGGTGAATGCGGGAGGTCTTGCCGTGCATCGGCCGCTTCGCCCGGACGATCTCACCCCCGTAGGCCGCTCCGATGCATTGGTGGCCGAGACACACGCCCAGAATAGGAATGCTGGGCCCGGCCCGGCGGACCAGCTCGGTCGAGATCCCGGCCTCTCCGGGAGAGCAAGGGCCGGGAGAGATGATGATGTGGGAGGGCCTGCTCTCCAGGACCTCGTCCACGGTCATGGCATCGTGTCGGCGTACGACCGGCTCTTCCCCCAGCTCACGGACGTAGCGGGCGAGGTTATGAACGAACGAGTCGTAGTTGTCGATCAGTAGGATCATAGTTCGAGGCGCTCAGCAGAAGCGCTGGGCACCAGGCATTCGATCAAGGCTCTCGCCTTGTCGATCGTCTCCCGATATTCCTGCTCCGGATCCGAATCGGCCACGATGCCACCACCTGCCTGGAAGTATACCTGTCCCCGGAGGGCCAGATACGTGCGGATGACAATGCTGGTGTCCATTGCGCCGGTGGTGCTGAGGTAGCCGATCGAGCCGCAATAGACCCCTCGCTGGGTCGGCTCCAACTCCGCGATGATCTCCATGGCTCGGATCTTGGGGGCGCCGGTGATCGACCCGCCCGGAAAAGCGGCGCGCAGAAGGTCGACCGCATCGGCTCCCGGCTCCAGCTCGCCGACTACGGTGGATACCAGGTGGTGAACCGTGGGGTAATGCTCCAGGGCGAACAGCTCGGGCACCCGGACGGTTCCGGGACGGCATACCCGGGAGAGATCGTTGCGCAGCAGGTCGACGATCATCACGTTTTCCGCCCGGTCCTTGTCGCTTTCGGTGAGGGCCCGGCCCAGCTCCGCGTCGTGCATCGGGCCCAGGCCGCGAGGGCGGGTGCCCTTGATCGGCCGGGTTTCCACCTGGCGTTTGGCGTCGTCCAGCAGGAGAAATCGCTCCGGCGAGGCGCTGAGGACGACGGGTCCCCCACATTCGAAATAGGCGGCGAACGGCGCCGGGTTGCGCCGGCGCAGCCTGCGGTACAACTCAAATGTGGGCTCGCCCAGTGGGGCCTCGAACCGCTGCGAGAGATTGGCCTGAAAAATGTCGCCGGCCAGGATGTATTCCCGGACTCGGCTCACCGCCTCCAGATAGCCGCGATGGGTGAACGTGGAGCGTAGCCCGAGCTGCTCGGCGGCCTCGAGGCCGGTCACCGGGTGAGTCGGGCAGACGGGCGGACCGGCGGACGGGTGTTCGTGCGGGGCCCTCGTGGGCGAATCGGTCCGCCCCCCCGGCGGCCCCTCTACCCGACTTCTCACCTGGTTCATTCTCTCGCGGGCCCGTTGTTCTCTCGCGCGGCCCGTTGCCGGGAAACCAGTCGAAACGATCCAGGCGGCACCGATCCGGTGATCCCAGGCGATGACCCAGTCGTAGAAGCCCAGCAGCACGTCGGGGATCGCGAGGTCGTCGTATCGAGTAGGGGGCAGTCGCTCGAGCACGGCCCCGAAGTCGTAGCCGACATAGCCGGCTAATCCCCCTTGAAAGGGAGGAATGCCGGGAACCGGCTCGGCAACGGCCTGAGAGAGTAGGCCGCGCGCGACGGCGAGAGGGTCCCCCTCGACTAGGTGCCAGCCCGCGCCTTCGTCGACCTCGGTCACCCTGCCTTTGCTCCGAATCCTCAGCGACGGGTCAGCGGCGATAAAGGAATAGCGGCCGAGCGGATGGGTCTCGCCCGGTGCAGGGGCCCCGGCAGCGCTATCCAGAAAAAGCAGATAGGGCAGGTCGAGCAGGCGCGCCGCGACATCGACCGGGTCTTGGGCGACGCCGAGGCTCTCCACCAGAGGCAAAGAGGACGCCGTCACGCGTCCTCCCGCTGCCCCGCCGGCCCCTTGCGCCGCTTTCGGGCCGTCAACTTCACGTGCTCCGACTTGACGTCGTCCGGTGGCGTGAGGTACCCCCAGCCGAGGGCACCTTCCTGCCGATAGGTCTTCCCCAAGGTGATCGCCAGCTTGGCTTTCATCAGCTCGCGCCCGAGGTAGAACGCGTGGGTGGCCTCGTCGACTCCGAGGCGGGAGAAGATCTCCTGGATGTCAGTCCCCCGGATGAAAAGCTCGTGGTTGAAGACGGTGATCGTCGTCCGGTCGGTGAAGATGCGAAAGTTGGGATCGGTGACCGCCCGATGGAGTTGGCGGAGCTCGTCCTCGCTGTACTCCAGAATTTCGGGGTCTTTCACCGTCAAGAGCCGGTCGTCCACCCCCTTCGGCAGGGTCCGGTGCTGCACGGCGTAGTGCATCAGCCGGCGGGCAATGTCGATCTCCCGTACCGCTCCGTGCGCCCAGGGGATCACCTCGGTGGTGAGCACGGCGCGAACCCCGAGCTCCTCGCAGATGGCGATCAGCAGCGCGTTGATGCCGGTGGTGTCGGCACTGGTCAACTCGGTGATATTACCGATCCCCATGAGTTGGCCGGCCCCGGGGTGCCGTCGATGGACTTCCGCATACCGCTCGAGCGACGCCATGAAGCCGAATCCAACCGGCTCGATCACCGGATCGATCAGGTAGGGAATGTTCCAGCGCTCCAGCCGATCGATGCTCGGCTCCAGCGTGTCCAGCCCTTCGCCGAAATCAGGGATAACGACCACGCGGGCGCCGGTCGACGCCAGGTCTCCGGCGACTTCGATATTGGACCCGTTGACGCTCAGCACCAGCTCCGCCCCGGCCTCCACCGCGGTGCGGATCTCGTCGGGATCGAAGCTGTCGATGCTGACCCGCATCCCTTGCTGGCGGAGGTCTCGCACCGCTCGGGCCAGTTCAGGAAACGCTAGACCAGGAGTGCAACCCAGGTCGATGAGGTCGGCACCGCTTTCCTGGTAGTACTTCGCTGCCAGCCGGATGGCGTCCAGGGAAAGCCGGGGAGCATTGTTGATCTCGGCGAGAATCTCGATGGCATAGGCACCATAGTCCGGCGCCGCAGCGGCCTGGCCGAAGTATCGGGGAATTTGCTTCAGGTCCTTGGGGCCCTTCTCCGCTCGTATCCCGAAACGATCGCTGAGGACCGAAGTGTCGCCTTCGCACAGTCCGGGAATAAGGATCAGATCGGTATTCGGGGGAACTTCCAGGAAGCGGGCTATCCACGGCGTCGTCATCAACGCCGCTACGGTGATCTTGAGCACCGCCACCCGAGCTTCGAATGGCGGTTGCATTTCCTCCAGCACACGCCGGAGCGAGGTTTCGGCGAGCTTGCCGGTGACGAACAGCACCTGGCGCGGCAGCGGGGCAGTTGGTCCGTCTGCTCCGCCACCCCGCTCGCCGCTGAGCGCCGGAGGCACTGCCCGGCTGTCCTGCTGCGCCGCAGTCCGGCCTATTTCGGATCTCCCGACCGCACCCACTTGTTCGGTGTCCCCTCCAGTGCGCCGCCCTGCGGTCGCCAGAGGACGTGATCCTCGATCTTTCGGGCCAGCTCGAAATCCTTGTCGGTGATGCCGCCCGCCGCGTGGTTCTGCAGTTTCACGATGATCCGTCCCCACGTCACCGTCAGGTCCGGATGATGGTAGGCGGCTTCAGATAAGTATCCGACTGTATTGACCAGCATGAGTGTGGTTGGCCACCCGTCGGTCTTGTAGACCCGCCGGATCCAGCCGTCCTCGTAAAACCACCCCGGCAGCTCCTTGAGCCGCTCGGTGATCTCGGATTCCGAGTAGGTGCGTTCCTTGGTTGCTGGCATGTGTGTCTCCTTGAAAAGGCTATCGGCTATCGGCTATGGGCTATCCGCTTCTGCGATCGGAGGCTGGGATCTACGGGCCGATAGCCGATAGCCGATAGCCGATAGCCACCATCACATCACCACTCCCCCATTCACCATAACTACTTGTCCGGTCATAAACCGGGATGCGTCGGACGCCAGGAATACCGCGGCGCCGGCGACGTCCTCGGGTTGGCCCCAGCGCCCCAGCGGGGTCCGGGCGATTACCTCGCGCCGGAAGCCCTCGTCGGCTTCCTCGCCGAACGCGGTCTCGATGAACCCCGGCGCCAGAATGTTTACCCGAATATGGGGGGCGACCTCACGGGCGAGCGACTTGCTGAAGCTCTGGATTGCACCCTTGGCGGCCGAGTAAAGAATCGGATTTTCCCCGGCCATGCCCTGCTCCACGTGGTCCCACGACATGTTGATGATGGTGCCGCCCCCGCCCGGTTGGGCACGCATCAGGTCCACCGCGGCCCACGAGGCCAGGACGGTGCCCCGGATATCGACGGCCAGAAGGAGATCCAGCTTCGCTGAACGGGAGAGACGGCCGCCTTCTCCGGTGAGAATGTCGGCGCCCGCGTTGTTGATCCACGCGTCGACTCGGCCGAACCGGGATCGAACGTCCGAAACCAGCCGGTCGATGTCGGCGGGGTTGCTGATGTCGATACACAGCTCCGCGACCTTGCGCCCGAGGCCGGTGATCTCCTCGGTAGTCGCGCGAGCCCCCTCCGCGTTCCGCCGGTAAGTCAGGGCCACATCGGCCCCGGCGCGAGCACAGGCGACAGCGATCGCCCGCCCGATTCCACTGGAGGCACCCGTGACCAGTACGACCTTTCCCTCCAGTGTCACACCGACTCCCCTCGGTGAGCGACTCGCGCTACCTTCTTAAACGCTAACATATCAGCGCCTTAGCATCTCACAAGGGAGCGCGGATGCGGCTGTTGGTCAGCGTCCGGTCGGCGGTGGAAGCGGTTGCGGCGCTGGAAGGCGGCGTCCACATCGTCGATGCCAAGGAGCCGGATCGCGGCTCGCTCGGGCCGGTGAGCACTCCGGTACTGCGTGAAATAGCCAGGGAGCTGCCCGGTGAAGTTCCTCTGAGCGTCGCTCTGGGCGATGTGTCGACGCCGGCGGAGTCACGCCGAGCAATCCAAGCATTGGATCTGGAGCCTAGACCAGGGGGCACTTTCGTAAAGCTGGGCTTTGCCGGCGTGCTATCCCAGCGGCGCATCGGCGAAGTCCTGGATAGTGCGGTGGAAACGGCCGGTTCGGTGCGCTGTCGTCCGCGAGTAGTGGCCGTGGCCTATGCCGATCACGGCCGCGCCGGTGTTCCTTCTCCGGCCGCAGTCTCCCGAGTCGCCATAACGGCCGGGGTGCATGGCCTGCTGCTGGACACCGCTATTAAGGATGGCAAGGGTCTGATGGGTTGGATGACCGAACCGGCACTTGGGATCTGGGTTGCCCGAGCGCGCGGCGCCGGTCTGCTCACCGCGCTGGCGGGAGGGCTCGCCCTCGATACCATCCTGCCGGTTCTTGCGGCTCGACCGGATGTGGTTGGAGTACGGGGTGCGGCCTGTTCCGGCGGACGGAACGGCATGGTCGAAATCAGCCGGGTGCGCTCGCTGGTGGCGATACTGGCTAGCGACCGGCTGGCGAAACGCGAGGTGTTCTCCGGTATGGAGGCAGATCCGAGGCCATTAAGTTACGGATAGAGAACAGCTTAGGTTATGCCTATGGGGGGCATAAGTATTGCTCGACCAGTCAGTTCTCTGGTTCTCTGCCCCCCAGCGCCCGGACTCGATGTGACGCTTCAGCCTACGCCGTTGCACAGCAGGTTCGGCCGCCGCCTCTTGCTGTCGTTCGTGGGCTGTGCCCTGGTTCCCATCGCAGTCGTCGCGGTCGTCTCCTACCGGCACGTCACCCGCCAGCTCCGGAGTCAGAGCGAAACCCGATTACATCAGGCCAACAAGGCGCTCGGGCTGGCAATCTTCGAGCGACTCCTGTTGCTCGACGCCACCCTGAAAAGCATCCCGCCTCGGGCCGTGCTTCAGTTGTTGGCGGCCGCGCCGGTGGAAGAACTTCCCACTCCCGTCCGACCTTCCCCCATTCCGCGCCCCAGACCGGGAAATCGGACCCAGGCCTCGCGCAGTGATGGCCGCCTTGCGCTCGGCGGGGTGGTGCTGGAACGGAACAATGCAAAGCCGTCGGCTTCGCCTCGCCCGGCGCGGTCGGCGGCGCCGGCTGCACGAGAGGCCAATCGTACCCTGGTCGCCGGCCTCGATCTGTTGGCTCGCCGGCGATTTGTCGCGCTGGAGTTCGTGACCGATGCGGGGGATCGTACCCCGGTTTTCGGGCGACTCGAGCGAATGCCCCAGCTCAGCGCGGGAGACAGCGCCAATCTGCAGTTCGGGCTTCCGCTCATCTTCAGCGAGTACGATCCCGCTACTTCGTCTCGGATCTACCTGCTCCGGCGGGTTGACCGGAGAGGCGAAATCACTGGCACGCTGATCGGCGAGATCAGCCCCGATTTTCTCTGGGGAACGCTGGACCAGAGCATGCCTTCAGCCGCGACCAGGGTCAAGGTGCTGGACGACTCCGGGCGGGTGGTCTTCAGCTCCACTCCGGCATCCCAAGCTTCTCGAGACGAAGTCCTGGGCGATCTCCATCCCGCCGCGGATTCGATGGGCCGCAGTGCGGCCATCTACGTCTCCTCCACCTGGCCGTTGGTGCTCGACGAAGTATTCGCCGCGCCCACCTGGAGCCTGGTGTTGAGTCAGTCGGAGGACGAGGTACTCGGCCCGATGGTGCGCTTCACCAATACGTTCTTCATGGTGGTGCTGGTCTCCAGCCTGGCGGTGCTGCTGCTGAGCATGAATCAGATCCGGCGCAGCCTCCAGCCTTTGGAGGAGCTGCAGAAAGGCACTCGCCGCATCGCGCAACAGGATTTCACCAGCCGAGTCTCGCTGAACAGCCGCGACGAATTCGAGGAGTTGGGCACCTCGTTCAATGCCATGGCCGCGCAGTTGGGCCGCCAATTCCAGGCGCTGGCGACCGCGGCAGAGATCGATCGCGCGGTGCTCTCCGCCACCGACGCTGGAGTCATCGTCTCCACTCTCCTCGACCGCATGCGCGACATCTATCCCTGCGACCTGGTCGGCGTGACCCTGGTGGCACCGGACGGGGCCAAATCGCTACCCAACCTGATTCACGACTATGGAAATGGGAGCCGCCGGCATTCCCGGGTGGACCTCAGGTCCACCGACGTTCAGGACCTGCTCGACGGACCCGAGGTGCTGAGCTGCCAGGCCATCGAATCGGAGAATCTGCCGTCCTATCTTGCTCCGCTCGCCGAGCTGGGGGCCGTTTCTCTGTTCGTGTTGCCGCTCCGGTTCCAACGGCAGCTGGTCGGTGTCATCGCGTTGGGGGAGAGGGCCGGTGGCGAGCCCAATGAGGATGACCGCCTCCAGGTGCGCCGGCTGGCCGATCAAGCGGCGGTTGCGCTGGCGAACGCCCACATGCTGGAGCAGGTGCGAAGCCTGGCCTATTACGACAGTCTCACCGGCCTGCCCAATCGGCTGTCCTACAAGGAACGGCTGACCCATGCGTTGGAGCAGGCACACCGCACCGGGAAGCTGGTGGGGGCGTTCTTCATCGATCTCGACCACTTCAGCCGCATCAACGACACCCTGGGTCACGAGGTGGGCGATCAGTTGCTTCAGCAGGTCGCCACCCGGCTGCGGGCATCGTGCCGCGAGCGGGAAGACGAAATCGGGCCGGCTTCGCACGCGTTGGACCCGGAAGTCGCCCGGCTGGGAGGCGACGAATTCACCGTATTCATGCCGGGACTCTCCGATCCGCAGGACGCGGCAAAGCTGGCGCGGCGCATTCTCTCCGGCCTCGCCCACCCGATCCGGATCGACGGCCACGAGATCTTCATCAACGCGAGCATCGGCATCGCCATCTACCCCTACGACGGCAAGGACCTCGAGACCCTGCTGATGCACGCCGATACCGCCATGTACAAGGCCAAGGAGCACGGAGGCAACAGCTACCAGGCCTACTCCAAGTCGATGAACGCCACGGCACTTCAGCGGTTGACCCTGGAGAGCTCGTTGCGCCGGGCGCTGGAGCGGGAAGAGTTCGAGGTCCATTACCAGCCGATCATCGACGGAACCACCGGGATTCCCACCGCGGCCGAAGCCCTGGTGCGCTGGCGCCATCCGGAGCTGGGACTCCTCCTTCCATCGGAGTTCATACCTCTGGCCGAGGAGAATGGTCTCATCGTGGCACTGGGTGAGTGGGTGCTCCAGAGTGCCTGCGCCCAGAACCGCGCCTGGCAGGATGCCGGGTTGCCACCGGTGCGAGTGGTGGTGAATCTCTCCAGCCGTCAGCTGGTTCGGTCCATTACCGAATCGGTCAACCGGGTCCTGCATATCACCCGGCTCGAATCGCGCTATCTGGGCCTGGAGCTGACCGAGAGCGTACTGGTCAACCACCAGAAAGAGGGCACCGACATCCTCCACGCCCTACGCGCCATGGGCCTGCACCTCTCGGTGGACGATTTCGGCACCGGCTACTCGTCGTTCAGCTATCTCAAGCACTTCCCATTGGACACCCTGAAGATCGACCGGTGTTTCGTGCGGGAAATCACCAGCGACCCCGACGATGCGGCCATTACCACGGCCATCATCGCGATGGGGCACGCGCTGGGACTCAAAGTCGTGGCCGAGGGGGTCGAAACCGAGGCTCAGCTGGCGATGCTGCGGCGGCAGAACTGCGACGAGATGCAGGGATATCTGTTCAGCCGGCCCGCACCGGCGGATCAATTCGCCGAGTTCCTGGCGGGGAAGCGGACTGGTACCCGAACGGTGGCCCGGCGACCCCGCGCTGGAGCGGCCTAACGGGCAATCCGATCGAGCTCATCCAGCTTATCCCATGCCACCACCGTCCACGGAAGTCCTACCGGCAATACCGCCGCGAAGCATGGATCCACCAGGCTCGAAGCATCGCCGCCTACCGGCTTGATCAAGACCAGGCGCTGGGCATCCACCGCACCGGCGACGAAGGCGGCGATGCTATCGCTGGTGACGTCCCAGCTGTGGGGCAACACGTCCGCCGCCCGCATCCAACGGTACACTGCCAGCACCGGAATCCCGCCCGAGTCGAGCACGGCACCCAGCCCACCCGGCTCCTCGATCAACACGGCTTGCGCGATTCGCTCCGCCAGCACATGGGCAAATTGATCCATTGCCAGGATGGCCATCCAGTGCGCCGCATCATCCGACGCCGCCACCCGTCGTTGAAGCTCACGCACTGCGTCGGCGAGAGGACCGCCGCCTGGCAGCACGATCACCGGGGTGGTCCGGGCCAAGCGTACGATGGCGGTGCAGGCCGTCTCCAGTGCGCCGGGTATCGCGGTCAGCCCTCCCCCGACCTTTACGACTACGGGACGTTCCCCGGCGCTTCGGGGTGAGCTCACCTGCCAGCCTCCTGCAGCCGGCTCGCGAGCAGCCACGCCACCGCCGCGGCCGGAGCAGTGCGGGCGGCGTGGCCCAGTCGTTCGGCGAGAGCCATCACTCGCAGCCCCGCTCGCTGTGCGGACTCGGCCGCGATGAAATCGCCCAGGCCGGCCACCACGGCGCAATCGACCGTGGGATGCCGGCCGTGTACCGTTCCGATTGCGCCGGCTATGGCGCGAACCTGCGCTTCGACCATCGCCGCCGCGATGGCGTCGATGTCGCCCGCTGCCAACATCTCCCGATCCCCGCACACCACGCGGGCCAGTCGTTCGCCGGCGTACTCCCGCGTAGCGGGTCGACCGTCCGGGGGTGGGACGGTGTAGTCCTCCGGCTTGATCCGCCCGAGCCAGAGGTGGGCGTCGCCGATCAGGGCGAAAGCTTCAGCCGAGACCGCGGACTCTCCGCCCCAGAGAGGGACGGTCGATACAATGGCCTCCGCGGGAGTGCGCAGCGCTCCGGTATACAACAGCTCCCGGCGAAGCAGCCGCTCGGGATCGGTTCGCCCGCCGGCTGCGATTTCTCCTCTAATGATCGGAATGATGTCGGTAGAGGTTGTACCGATGTCGACGAGAATACAGTCCGGTACGAACTGCCCCACCAGGCGAGCGGTGGCGGCCCAGTTGGATGCGCCCACCTCCAATGGCATAGTCCGGGCCTCAGCCGGACTGACGAACCGGCCTCCCACGGTGTAAACCTGTAGCTCCTCCGCCGGAAAGGCTTTCTCCAGCGCATCGAGCACGAACCCGACGCCCTCCCGCTTGGTTTGGAAGAGCCGGGAAAGCTCCGCGGTCATGGTGACAGCGTGAGCCACTCCTGCACCAACCTCCAACGCAGTCGCCAGCCGCCGGAGTGTCGGCACCGTGGCAGCCGGATCCAGCCGGAGCTCGTAGGGGAGGCACATCGCGCGGATGGACGGCCGATCGCTGTCCGCGGTCGGTTGGAGTCGGGCCGCCTTGATGTTCGAGCCGCCCACGTCCCATCCGAGGATGGGCCTCCGATCCAGGCTGGTCATACTGCTCCTGAGGCAGGTACTATGGGGGCATGCAGATCATCCCAGTGCTCGATCTCGCGCGGGGCAGGGCGGTTCGGGCTCAGGCCGGCGACCGCTCTCGCTACGAACCGGTGCAGTCGGTGCTCGCCCCCGACGCGGTGGGCGACGCGGTGGCGTTGCTCCGCAGCTTCCGGCAGACCCTCGGCGCCGGCGAGTGCTATATCGCCGACCTGGACGCGATCCAAGGAGGCGTGGTCCAGCGGAGCCTGATTCGCGAGCTGGCGCAATTCGAGACCGGCTTCGCCGGGCCGCTGCTGATCGACGCCGGCACCAGCCGGCCCGGTGGCGCGTTCGAAGTGCTCTCCTGCGGTGCCAGCGAGGTCGTTATCGGGCTCGAGAGCCTCCACGCCTTCTCCGATCTGGCCGCCATCGTAGAACTGGTCGGCCCCACCCGCGTGGTATTCAGTCTCGATCTTCTCTTGGGGAGTCCGATCATGCATCCCGCGCTCCAGGATGCCAATGGCGCGCCGGAGCCGCTCAGCCTCGCGGCCCAGGCGGTCGACGCCGGAGTGCGCACCCTGCTGGCACTGGATCTCGGACGAATAGGGACGGGATGCGGGGTGGAGCTCGGCTTGCTGGAGGCCCTGCGGCGTCGCTTTCCGAGCCTCCGGCTGCTGGCCGGCGGAGGAGTGCTCACCCGCCGTGATCTCGAGCGAATGCGCGACGCCGGCTGTGACGGCGCGCTCCTCGCCAGCGCGATCCACGCCGGACGCATCACCGCGGGCGACCTGGCCGACTTCGCCCGGGAAGCGCCGCGCGCCTAGTCCGAGACCAGGGCCTCTCGGTAGGTGGCCGACTGACCGTAGTTCTCTTCCACCTCGAGCTCGAGCAAGGTCAGGTGGCGGTACCCGCTCTTGACCAGCTCGTCCCGCACGCCGATGCCCAGGTACTGCGCCAGCATCTCGGCGGTGCTGTTCTGGATCGGCAGCAAGGCGCAGTCGCTCCGAGGAAAGACGTAGGTCGGCTTTCCGAAGTAGTCCACCGCCAGGCGATCGCCTTCTTCGCGAAAGGCCAGCTTGGGATTGAGCGTGGGCAGCAGAACCTTGTGATCGATCGAGTCAACCAGACGGCGGGCGATCTGCTTCAGGACGCTGAAGTCGAGCACGAAGAGGCACTCCGAGTCCACCGCTCCCTCGACCGCCACCCCCACCCGGTAATTGTGCCCGTGGAGCGATTCGCACTGGTGCCCGCGAAAGGTGATGAAGTGCGCCGAGGCGAACACCAGGTAATCCTTGCTGACCTGTACCCGAAAGCTGCTCTGCACGCCGTTCTCCTCAGCCATTCCACCCGCCTTCAAGTATAACGACGAACAACGCCGCGCAGGTCAGATCGGCGGTGGTGCCGGGATTATGGCGGTTGCGCTCATCGCGCAGCTCGAGATCCAGCGCCGCCAGCGCTTGCCGCCCCGCTGCCGATCGAACGCCTCCCGCGGCGAGAGCTGCTTTCGCCCGACTGGAGACCCGCTCGGCGGCCTCGGTACCCAGCTTGCGCGCCACGTGGGTGTCAGGTACCGCGGCGAGTAGGGCCAGGAAGCCTTCCACCGTCGCCTCCGCCCAGGGCAGGCCCTCCTGCCGGGCCAGGCGGATCGCCGGTGCGCCGGTCTCGAAGGTCAGGGCGAAATCGGTGGTGTACTCTCGGGCGACGGAATCCCGGTCGGCAGCCAGGGCCATAGCCTCCAGGAGGGTGACCGACGGTGGACTCGCCACGTCCTCCGCCTCGGCTTCGCCCAAGCCTCCGGGACGGGCGTCTCGAATGGCCTCGTAGACCTCTACCGCATCGGCCCGCGTGGTTTCGGCCAGGACCGCGGCTGCTCGATCACGGAGCGCTCCCCCGGTTCGCAGGGCGGCCCGAGCCAGTGGAGCTAGGAGTAATACGATGCCCAGGTTGGTGTTCGAGCGGGTCCAACGGGCGGTCGCCTCCATTGCCGAGCGGATGGTGGTTCCCAGCGGACGCTCGCCGGCGCTGGCCAGGGCGGGGCCGATCGCCACGGCACTCGCCAGGAAGTCCTCGTATCGGGTGTCGTGAAAATGTTTGCCGGGCGAGACGTTGCCCGGCTTGGGCGCGCTCACCTCCAGCAGGCAGGCCAGCTGGCCCGCCGCGACCACGTCCTGAGGCGTGGTCACGCGGCGAGCCTGACCAGATGCTCGACGACGGCCCCCGCGACGTCCAGTCCGGTCGCTTCCTGAAGACCCTGCCAGCCGGGAATCCCGTTCACCTCGAGGACGTACATCTCGCCCTGGCGGGAGGGAAGCAGGTCGACCCCGGCGTACTCGGCCCCGACCGCCGCGGCGGCTCGCACGGCGAGCGCGGCCCAGTCGGCCGGCAAGGGCAGACTGCGGGCACTTCCGCCTCTGGCGAGGTTGGTCCGCCACCCATCGGCTCGCCGCTCGATGGCGCCGAGCACTCGTCCGCCCACCACGAACACTCGAATGTCACGGCCTTCGTGGTCGATCGCTTTCTGGAGATAGAACACACCGCGAATCTGCTCGATGGTGCGGAAGACCCTGAATGCCATTTCTTCGTCGCTCACCCGCACCATTCCAAGGCCCATGGAGCCGAAGAGTGGCTTGACCACGACGTCTCCCAACGCCCGAAACGCCTCGAACGCTTCGTCGATCCGCTCACAGACGATGGTTTCGGGTGTCGGGATGCCGCACTGCTCCAGGAGCGCGGAGGTCCAGAACTTGTCGACCGTGCGCTCGATTGCCCGGGGCGAGTTCATCACCCGGACCCCGCGGTCCTCCAGCCGGTGGAGCGCATCCACCCGGAAGATGATCTGCTCCAGCGAGCCGGAGGGAATGATTCGGGCGAGTACCGCGCCGGCCCGGTCCAGCTCGGCGGAGTCGCTCCGAAGTCCGGGAGAGCCGCCGATCGAAGCGGTGAGTCCCTCGTAGGGTACAATCGCACCGGTGTGCCCGCGCGCCTGGAGCGCGCGGGTCAGCTCCCGGGTGTGCCAACCTTGGCGGGAGGCGAGTATCACGACGTGCATCGTCGCTACTGGGCCCCGATGAGGGCGGTGAGGCCGTTGGTGACGAACTTAGGAAAGTCGTCCCCCACCTTCTTGAAGGCCGGTGTCGCCACCCCTGCCTTGAGTGCTTCCATCGACGGGAAGCACAGCTCCGCCTGGCGATATCTCGCCGGCGCCGAGCCGTCGAGGTTCGACACGAACTTGGTCAGGTCGGCTCGCACGAATCCGATCTCATTCTTCCCCGCCCCGACGATCGGCACGTGAGTGGCCGAGTAGTAGCTCTCGAACGCCGCGGTGTCCTTGGGGGTGTTGTAGATGACGGTGACGAGTGCGGGGCAGGGGGCTGACCCCGCCTCCCCAGTCTCGACCGCCAGCATTCCGATCAAGCCATGGGTATCGAAGTTCTTGAAGTCATCGCCCACCTTCTTGAAAGCCTCGGTCGCCATTCCCTTCTTTGCGTCATCCACCGACTTGAAGTAGAGCTCGGCCTGGCGATAGAAGGCGGGCTTCTTCCCGTCGAGCGCGCTGACGAAGCGGGTGAGCTCTGCGGTGGTGAACCCGATTTCCTGCTTGCCGGCGCTCACCAGCGGCACGTGAGTCTCGCGATAGTACTTCTCGAACGCGGCGGTGTCCTTCGGCGTCTGGTACAAGACGGTCACCACTGCTTGGGGGCCGGAGGGAGCCGGGGCCGCCGCCGCCGTCGTATCGGCCGCGGATGCGTCGGCCGGCTTGTCGGCGGGCTTGCTGCACGCCACCAGCAGGAGTAACCAGGGGGACAGCTGTCGCATCGTCACTTCTCCTTGGAAGTAGGGTGCAACGAGGCCTCGAGCACCTCGGGATTCAAACGGCCCGCATGGAACGTCCTGCCGCTCTCCACGCTGGTCAGCCACACCTCGGCCGGGCTGAACAGAAGCGGATCGATCTTGTAGAAGTCGCCCTCGTAACGCTGAAAGATTTCGTAGAACGGCGTTCCGTAGTCGTGCGAGGCCGATGCCGGCACCTTGGCCGCCAGTTCGGCGAGCTCGGCGTCGCCCGCTTTCACCACGTAGCGGGCCCGGCCGCCGTAGAGAATGCAATCGTTGGTTCGCCCGATGGCTCGAAGATCGTTCTTGGAGACCGGGGGGAACGGCGCGGTGCCGATCCCGCTGACCACACGGCGGACGTCGAACCCGAGGGTTTCCATCTTATGGAGGCCGGTTTCCAGAATTCGAGCCGCGATCTGAACACCTCCCGCGAGGCTTGCCGTCGGCGCAATGACGAAGGTGAGCTGGGAAGGGCGCAATCGGGCCTTCTCCGCCACCCAGCCGGCCACCGCATCGGTAGGCAGCGTGCGGCCTTCCAGCACCAGCACGCCGTTGCTGGCGTCTTCCTGGTATCCCAGCTTCTCGAACAGCTCTCGCTCGACCCGGGCCTGAGCTCGTAACGGCCCCGACCCCATGGCGAAGAACTTGTCTACCGATATGGCCCACCCGGCGTACTGAGATGCCATGCAGCTCACCGCGGGATGGTCGGTCCAAACCGTGACCCCGGGCCAGGATTGGTCGCCGATCTGCACCGGAGCGTAGCTCACGTTTCCCAACCCTCCCATGCAGATCTCCGCCAGTGCCAGACCGGCGCCGAGGCCGCCATCGACCTCGATGCCCGCATCGATCACCCGGGCTCCACTCGGCAGATTCATTGCCCGCACCCGAAGGCGCGCCGCGTTCTCCGCCATACGATCCGCCATGGCACCGGCCAGCCGGTTCATTCCGAACTCGCTCATGCCGTTACCCATTCCAGAATCTCCCCCCTCCCGAGCTCGGCCATGTCGCCGCTGTAGCGGCGGTAGTATCCGGCGAGATGTCGTCTGTGAACCGGGAGCCGGTATCGCGCCCGGAGCCGGGTGAGCAGCATTCGCAGATGGACCGGCTGATAGGTACAGGCATAGCGATAGGTGAGAGGGACGCTCACCTCTCCCAGGGCGACCAGGGATCCTCGCTTAGACCAGAGCACTGGGTCGGCACCGGCATTGCCGAACACGACGACGGTCCCGGCTATCATGCCTTGTCCGACATAGCCGCCCGAGTCGCCGGCGATAGCCAGGATCCCCCGGCGCATTCTACTGCCGGCGTCGGGGCCGGCCGTACCGCGGATGATCAGCTCGCCGCCGGTCATGCCTCGCCGGGCTTCCGGAGCAGCCCCGCCGGCCCGCGCTCCCGCGTTTCCGGTGATCTCCAGCGCTCCACCGGACATCGCCAATCCGGCTTCGTCTCCCACATTGCCGTCCACCAGCACCGCGCCCTCGCTGAGCCCGGCCCCGAGTCGATCGACCTGGCTGAGATCCCCATCCAACCGGACGCTGCCGGATGGCTCTCCCCGGATGTCGAAGAGGTCGCCCAGCACCAGCGAGCCCTGCGCACCAGCCATCCGGACCGGCCGCCGGGCCAGCTCCGCCGCCGTGAGCGAGGTCCAACTCCCGGCCAGCACCTCCGCGAAGTCGGCCCGGTGCCGGAACGGGGCCTTGAGCCGGGCCACCAGACCATCACTCATCCGCGCGGCTCTCCCGCCATGATCTTCCGGAGGTGAAAGTGGTGGGGGCCGAGCTTGCCCTCGTAGTTACCTGCCGTGATTCTCACGACCCCATCACGGCAGGCAGCGTCGATCCCGTCCCGCATGGCGCCGTCGATCGCCGCCGCGTCGAGCCCATTGATCACGATCTCCAACACCGAGTTGACACCCTCGGCCAGCGCGGTCTGGGTGGTGGCCCGGAGCGTCGGGCAATACGCGTCGTTGGTGGACGCGATCATGCTCTTGATCCGCCGTGACCCAACCTTGCTTCCGCTGCGCACCACGCCACCGGGAAACGGAAGGATCACACCGGACCTCGGCACCATCGCTTCCACCGCCGCTTCGGCGGCTTGCAGCGCGGCGTCCGCGCTGGTCGCCAGAATGAGAAAGTTTCCGCCGCCCACTCCCTTCTGCATCCCGAACTTCTCCTGAACCAGAAACTCTCCCTCCATCACCGGAATCCGCCAGAACCGCTCGCCCCCTACGACTTTGCTGGCCTGAAACCCGTCGCCGAAGAAGCGGAGCGCGGAACCGACTCCCACCCGGTCCGGCGCCTGGGGCAGGCCATCGTAACAGGCAGTAGTGGGACAGGTGAGCACCGTCTGGCCGATGCGCTCGATGAGGCGCTTGGGAAGGTCGTCCTTGCTCATCGTCATCAGGAGCACGCTGCAGCCGGGGCGGCCGTCGGGGGTCTCCTTGTCGGCGAGCTCCCGCTCGATGCCGGCCTCGCACTTACACCCGATGACCGAAGTGGCGAAGCCGGTGAGCTTCAGCGCCGCCTCCCGAGCCCATCGGGCGCTCCGTGCGGTGATGATGATCCGGGCCACCCGCATGGTGAAGGCTTCGGCGAAGGTGTCCTCGATGTAGACCCCGCGAATGTTCATGACAGGTCCCGCACCGCGTAGTTATCGAAGCTGACCGAGGAGAAAGCATCGAAGTGCCGGCGGACGTCGGGCACGACTGCCTCGTCGTAGCCCGGCGACACCCGCAGTCTCCGGCCCCGCGGTGCCCGCCGGAGCTGACCCTCCTCCACGATCACCGTTCCCCCCTTCAGGACGTATCGTGGAGTGGCGAACATCTTGGCGATGTCCGGATCACGCTGGTAAATCGTCACGTCGGCATCGGCGCCGGCGCCAAGGTGCCCTTTGGTCTTCAGGCCCAACAGTCGCGCCGGCCCGGCCCGGGTGATCACCGCGATCTCGCTCAGGGTGTACTCCCGGGCGATTCCATCCGCCAGCGCCGTTCCGGCCAGCAGCTTGGGATTGACCTGCTTGAGCCGCTCGTCTCGAACCGAGCGGTCCATCAGCAGCTGAATCAGCGCCGGGTAGGAGAGGAAAGATCCCCCGTTGGGGTGATCGGTGGAGAGCACGACGCGCCAGGGATCCTGGCTCAGCAGGAATAGCTCGAGCCCGATTGCCCACTGGAGCGCGGATACGGCGGCTTTGTCCTTGTAGGCGAGGGGAACGATTCCGCACCCCGACTCCAGCTCGATATCGATATTGGTCCAACGCCGGCCGCTGCTCTGGTGCAACAGATATTCGACCGGCGCATCCGCGGTGATCGTCATTGCGGGACCAAACATCACCTGGCCCACGTCGGTGCTCACCTCGGGATGCGCGTTCACGTACTCGATGACCTTGGCCCCGGCCGAGCTCCAGCCCTTTCCCGGCTCGCCGCCGTAGCAGTGGAACTGGAGATGGGTAAAGTGGGCCCGGCGGCCGGACAGCGCTTCCATGGTCGCCAGCGTGGTCGCCGAGTTGCCGGGCACGCCGAGGTTGTTGCAGTGGATGTGAACCGGGTGCGGCAGCTGAAGGGAGATCGCTGCGTCGGCCAGGGTCTCGAGGATCCCACGGGGAGTCGCGCGGCGCCCGCTCAGCTGATCGTCCAGGCCGGTGAGATTGCGCTGGCCGGTCTTCCACGCTTCCACCCCGCCCGGATTCACGATCTTGATCGCGTAGGCGCCGGTCGCGCCGAGCAGCCAACCGGCGTAGTCGCGGACTCTGGCCCGCTCGCCGGCGTCGACCCGCCGCAGCAGATACTCGTCGTTTCCCATGAGGGCGAAGAACCCGGCGTCGAGGCACGGGGTGTCGTCCAGCTCGGCGTGGGTGTGCCGGGCGAGTAAGGGAGCGACCGCCGCGTCGAATGCCGTGGTGTAGCCCAGCCCGGCGTAGCGATAGCCGGTGGTGAAGGTGCTCGGCACCGTGCCGCCGGTTCCCGAGCGAGCCGGCTCCTCAGCATCGGCCAGGTCGGGCCGGGGCGCGGGATCGGCCGAATGCTCGTCGGGGATCAACCGGCGAGCGTGATTGCAGCTCGAGCTGGCGAGATGGGAGTGGATATCCACACCGCCCGGCATCACCACCATCCCGCGGACGTCCAAGGTCGGCGCTCCGGCAGGAAGGTCGGCTACGATGCGACCATCCTCGATGCACACGTCCCGAACCGTTCCCTCCACCCGGTTGGCGGGATCGTAGACCTCGCCTCCCGCGATCCGCAGCCGGCTTGGAGTAGTCATGCCCGACTCCGGGGAAGCCGGCCACGCACCGCGGCATAGAGCGAGCGCAGCGTTTCCTGAGCCGAACGAGGGCCGCTGAGCGGCGGCGTGAGCGGCAGCGGAACTTCGTCCATCCGATAGGCGGTCCCGCCCTCGTGAATCCCGGCCACTCCGGTGTCGATCACGACTCGTGCGGAAGGGCAGCTCACACTGGAGCGAGGTCCCACCGCCACCACCGGAATTCGGCTCATCGCTTCCACTACTTCAGCCGGAAGGTCGGACGCGGAGCCTGCCATCACTGCCGTCGACACGCCGCCGCTCGCCAGGAGATCGAGCCCGCGGCGGGTGGGAGTGTATCGGGGATGGCCGGGAGAGAAATCCACCGACAGGGGGAAGCCGGTCTGCCAGGTGAGCACCGACTCCGCGCCGGATTGGTTTCCGCCTTTCCGCAGGCTGCTGAGCGCGGCCCGGGTGGCGCGATTGAGCGCCTCGGCAAGAGCCAGCAGTCCTTCGGCCCGGTGCACATTGGGCCTCTCGGTTCCGGGCTCCGCCTCGTGCACCAGCACCACGTAGCGGGCGCCCAGCAACGCTTCGGCGACTGCCGTGAGCGGCTGGAGCCGTGGCGGCAACTCGGCAAGTGGCCGCTTCTGCACCGCCGCGCGCAGAATCGAGAGTGCGGCAGCTTCGTCGCCGGGCTCCAGGCTCAACTCCCGGCTCGCGCGGGAGGGCCCGCGGTCGGTTCCGACGGAGACTGAGATCACCGTTCGACCGCTGCGTCCGCCGGGAACGTGGGTACCCACCGGGTCGAGCGCGTAGCGCGAGAGGTAGCGAGGGTACCGCCGGGTGGGATCTACCGCCCAGAAAAGCAGGAGATCAGCTCGGTTGCGGATTTCGCCCAGGGTTGCCGCCGCCCGGCCTCGCCGCTGCGCGGCGAGTAACCCGGCTGCCGCGGTGTCGGAGGTCGCTGAGTCTACGGCCGCGCCGATCAGGTCGGCCAACGCCACCGATGTGCGTTGCGCTTGGCTACTGAGGTCGGGTCCCAGATAGATCAGCGTCCGGCCCGGTGCCCGCGCCAAGAGCTCGGCGGCGGCGGCCAACGCATCGTCCAAGGTGGCCGGCCGGCCCTCGACCAGCACCCGATCCGGAACAATTCCATCTCCGAACCAAACCCGGCCAACCGGACACTCCGGAGTGATCCCGACGATTCGTCCATCCTGGACCTGTACTCCGACGTCGTCGCAGGCGCAGCCGCAGCCCAGGCAGGTGACGTGCTCGACGGTGCGGGTCGCCGTCATGCGGCGCCCCGAACGCCCGGCTCCAGCGAGCGATAGACCGCGGCGGCGCGCTCCAGGAGCGCTCGATAGCAACCGTCGCTCTCGGAGTGGTCGGCGAAAACCGTACAGATGGGACGGCCCCTGGCGATCCGGTCTCCACGATGGGGCACGTCGGCCAACTGCGGAGATCCCACGGCAAGCATCAGGTCGCCGGCAATCGCCCGCCGGCGGGCAAAGACCACTGCCTTACCTGACACCCGGCCTCCCGGGTGATCGCCTTCGCCCCGCCGCGGCAATCGACCTTCGCAGGCTCGGCGGTGCACCTCGAAGAGCGATATGCCGGTGGTCCGCTCGACCAGCTCCATGGATGCGCTGTAGCGAGGGTTGACCTCGATGGGGTAGGGGATCCCGTCACGCGCGATGAAGTCGACCCCGTTGAGTCCCACCAAGCCAAACTCCTGAGTCAACGCGGCGGCCACGTCGCCCGCGGCCGCGAGCAGCTGCGCCTCGCGCTCGAACACCGGAGCGCGAGCGGAGCCCAGCAGGCTGCCGCAATAGCGAAAACCGGTGGCGCCGAACTCGGGGTCGCCTACCAGTTGTCGAGTCAGCCCCAGCACAAAGCAGCGGTGCCCGTCGGCGGCGAAGACGATGGACCCCGGAACGCCGACGATGCGCTGCTGGAGGTAGGATCGGCGCGGGACCGCCAGGCCGCTTCGCCAGATCCTGGTTCCGTGGCCGCCACCCGATCGGCGCGGCTTCAGCATCCAACCAGCCCGCGGCTGCGGGGTTGCCGGAGCAGTGGTGCGAGCCACGGGGTGGGGAAGTCCCCGGCTCCGGAGTGCCCGCATCAGGGCCAGTGGATCGCGGACTCGCTGCAGCACCGCCGGCGAATTCCCCAGCAAGCGGCGGCGCCGTGCCAGGAGCGCCACCGCCTGGGGATGATTCTCGAAGTTGGAAGTGTAGACCGCGAGCTCGGCCGGAACCGGGCGTGCCAGAGCGGCTGCGGCTGCCGGGGTGAACCTCGCTCCATGGCGAGGCAACGTGAGCACATTCGCCACGGCTCTCAGATCCAAGTCTCCAAAGGCGTCGATCGCGGTCACCGCATATCCGGCCCGCGCCGCGGAAACGGCGAGCGCGCGGGTAGTCACCCCCGCAATGAGGACCGGCCGCTCCGCTTTACTCACTCGCGGGCAAGCCGAGTCGCCGTCTCGCCGCGATGGGGGAGACGACGTAGAGGTGATCCAGCACCGTTCCTTTCGCCTCCCGAATGCGAAGTCGGTCTACCAGGCCGCGCTGGTTGCCGCCGGCCAGTCCGTCGGCGATGAGCGCGGCGCCCTGGGCACCTTGCCGGGCGTGAGCGGCGAAGCCGTCGAGCCGGCGCAGCGGCCCGATATCGGCCAGGGAGGCCTCGAGCCGTCGGCCGATTTCCGGATCTGCGGCGAGTCGGCCGGAGAGCACCACCTCGTCCGCGTCAGGGGAAGAGAGCTTGAGCCGACGCACCGCTCGCTCCGCCCCTTCGACCAGCGCCTCGAGTGCCACGTCCCGCTGGGCCGGATCCCGCTCGATCACTGAGGAGACTCCACCTCGGAAGATCGTGTCCTTGGACACCTGGCCCAGGAGAAACGCCACTTCGCCGTCGAGCGCGCCGGGCGCCCGCCACCCGATCGGTCCGCTGGAGCCGCCCAACCCATCGACTACCTGACCCCGGCTCACCGATATGCCGGCGGTAAATGCACCGCCGAGCTCCAGCAAAACGAGGGAAACCTGGTCCGGCGACACCCGGCTCCGAGCGCAGCGTTCGTGGATCGCCAGGGCCGCCACGCAGAGCTTGTCGGCAGTGCCGATATCGACCCGGTTGAGCTTGCGGTGATCCGGCACCGTGTCGAGATGGATCACGCCCGGCGTAAAGACCACCGGCAGGCCCGAGGCAGCCAGTCGCCGGGCCAGTCCGCGAAGACCCAGGATACCGCCAGGCTCGTCCTCGGCAGCGAGAAATGCAAGCCGATAGTCTTCGTCGGTCGCTTCGGCTGCCCGGCGGAGGGGGAGTCCATATCCCGACGGCCCCACGACCAGATCGAGTGGTCCGGAGCTGGTGAGCCGCTCGAGCAGACGGTCGGGATGGGCTAGTGCATCCTCGGTCGGCCATGACTCGTCCAGCGTCAACCTTCCGTCCGCCAGCCCGCACAGGTCCAGCGTGAGCGTCCCCGGATCGATCCCCACGACGTGGGGCACCGTTCACGCTTTCTGCGCGACCATTTCCCGCGCCACCTCGGCGATGGCCTCGGCATCCATCACCAGGTCGTTTCGCTCGAACAGCCGGGTGACGCACTCTTTGTGCAGCTTGGTCTTGAAGTTGCCCACGCCGAACGCGCCGAATACCCTCACTCCCTCGCGCTCGATCCTGGAGTCGCCCACCTCCACTCCCTCGATGCCCAGCGGAGGCACTGCGTTCAGATCCACGGCGACCTTGAGTTTTTTCGCCTTGGTCCACGCGTCCTTCGGCGCCATGAGGACGCCGGCTGGCCCGGAGTTGAGCAGGACCTGGGCGTCCGCCAGGATCTCGGCGGCCTGAGAAGGGTCCGCCATGGTCCTGGCCTCTACCTGAACCTCGAACCGCTCACCGATGGAGCGCCGGGCACGGTCGCCTTGCTCCGGCTTGCGCGAGGTGATCACCACGTTCGCGCCGTCTTTGGCGAGCAGTCCGGCGGCCCGCTGGCCCACGGGACCCGTGCCCGCCAGGATCACCACTCGCTTTCCTCGCAGATCACCCAGCGCCTCCTCGATTCGCACCACGGCGGCAACCGCCGTGGTGTTGGAGCCGTTGGAGTCGAGCATGACCGACACCCGGAACTGCCCGAAGAAGGAATCGAGCGCCATGGCGAGGATCTGCTCGCCGGCGGCCATGTTGTTGCCCCCGATCCAGATCGCGGTGTTGTGCAGATCCCTGGTGCTCCGGGTGAAAATGCAGCCATGCACCAGGTCGCGAACGTCGCCTTCGGTGATCCCGCCGTAGCTGAGAATGGCATCCACGCCGGAATCGTAGGCCACGATCTGATCGAAGACGCTCGGCAGTCGCGAACTGTCGAGCTGAAGCAAGAGCTTACGCATCGGTGAAAACTTCCCTCGCAGCGGCACAGGTTACTGAAAAAACGAGGGGCGTGCCCCTAGCAGCGGGCCGCCCCTCGCCGGAACTCGAGTCAGCGGGACTGTACGATCAGCCTTCAGCGCCACTGGCAAACGGATGCCGCGCGGCCTTGTACTTCTGCAGCACCTCGTCGACCGAGGGCTTGCCTTGGAGGGCGCGGGCGATCGACTCCTTCACCGCCTGGTAGTTGAACTTGTAGATCTTCTTGTCGTCTTCGGCCTGCCAGTGGATGAACACGCCTACCAGGATGCAGAGGTCGTTGGCTTGGCCCTTGGAAATCACCCCTTCACTGACCGAGTCCATCACCGCCCGCGCGACGGCTGCCTGCGCCGGACCGAACATCTGGACCGCCTGCTTGGCACCCTTGATGGTGACTTTGTTGAAGAGCAGGGTATCGGGCTTTGCCGGCAGGTTGGGCGTCACCACGGCCAGAAGGGTGGAGAAACCGTCTTTGTTGTTGGAGAGCGCATGGGCGAAGGCCGACCCAGCCGGGCCCGACTTCGATCCGATGATCAGGTCGATGTGGGCGATCTCATTTCCGTCGCCGACTAGCGACTCGCCGATGAAGAAGTCCGCGGCCATACCTGCCTCCGTTGTGGCTTTATTAGTGAAGAACGAAAGGATTTCGCGAAGCATACGCAGCTCGGCGGCGGCAGAGTGAGTCGGAGAAAAAAACTCTTACACGCGCTAAGTCATGCGACAAGGCACCTAACATGGACCTGGCCTGAATCGGTGTCAAGGAGGCCGGATCTCCTCCGCCACTATGGCGTGCCGGCTTGAATGATGGTCGGCTTCGGGTTATATTCGGTATCAGAACGGTAAATGCAACCCATTCCTTCCGCGATACTTAGCTCATGAAGCCGAAGCCGGCTCAGCCAAACCAACAATTTTTCGGGTTTCTGCGCCGCCTGCGCGCGGGTGGCCGGAGCAACATGTACGGCGCCATTCCCTATCTGATGAGCGCCTTCTCGCTGGATCGCCAGGGCGCGTTCCAGGTCGTTTGTGATTGGCTGGATCTCCAGGCGGCGGCGAGTGAAAACGCCGAGTCTTCGGCCATCGTCGCTCGATCCTCTCGTCGCTCCGCCAAGGGCCGCGCTGCATAAATCGTCATCCCGCTGGACCGCTTTTGGGTCAGTCGGCCGTCTGTGCCGGAGGACGCCTGATCCCGACTGCCACCTTGCTGCTTCAACCCGGTCAACGAGTTAGCCCCTGGCACGCCGCTCGCATTGACTACCCCTCGCGGTAAACCCGTTACCAGCCGAGGCCAATATGAGAACCAGCGTCATCGCGGGGTCGTTGCTCTCGAGTGTGTTGCTGATATCCAATCAAGTGCAGGCGCAGCGAGTCAGCGCGGATGTGGTGGTTCGGAGCGGGCCGGTGGCGGGACACGTGGCAATCGGCGGATACTCAACCTATCGCCGTCCGCAGGCCCGGCGAGTCGTGGTGGTCGAGCGGTACGCGCCGCGGGTCATCGTGGTGGAGCGGTTCCATCACCGCAAGGCCAAGCATTGGCGGCGGCATGGATTCCGGGCGGTGACGGTTTACTACGTAAACGGGCGGTACTACGACCGCTGGGTCGCGCACCGTCCGGGCATTCGCGAAGTGGTCGTGTACGAGCGTGATGGCCGCTATTATCGCGATTGCGACGACGACCATCGCCACAACAGAGATCACTGGGACGAGTGACCTGTCCCGCGCCGTTCCGGCGCTTGATCACCCAGATCCAGGTTCGTTCCGGTACCAGATATCCCCGCTCCCCGCGGGGATATCTCTTTTTGCCCCTGTGGGGTGGGTCACAGCGACTTTGTGGCCCAGCCAGGCATTCTAGCAATCGTCGTATGGGCTTGCCGCGCGGTGGTAAAACCTACTGGTTCCTGGCAGTTGCTTTTCTGGCAACCGCACCCGATCTCCACGCTCAATATTTCGGACGCAACAAGGTCCAGTACGAGAGCTTCGACTTCAAGGTGCTCAAGACCGAGCACTTCGACATCTACTTCTATCCTGACGAGCAGGAAGCCGCCCTGGTCGGCGCACGGATGGCAGAGCGGTGGTATCTGCGGCTCTCCAGCTTGCTGGATCATGAGCTGGTTGGGCGCCAGCCGCTCATCCTGTACGCCAGCGCTCCCCAGTTCCAGCAGACCAACGCGATCGGCGGCACGCTGGGTGAGGGCACCGGTGGAGTCACCGAAGCCCTGCGCCGGCGAATCGTACTGCCGGTTGGCGGTACGCTGGCCGACTTCGATCACGTGATCGGGCACGAGCTCACCCACGCCTTCCAGTACGACATTACCGGGAGCGGTCGGGGCGGTAGCCTCGGGGCCCTCCCCACCGCGACTCAGCTGCCGCTCTGGTTCATCGAGGGGATGGCGGAGTACATGTCCATTGGTCCGGTGGACCCGCCGACCGCGATGTGGATGAGGGGCGCCTTGGCCGACACCGCACGCGACACTCTTCCGACGTTCCGACAGCTCGACGATCCCCGGTACTTCCCTTACCGCTACGGCCACGCGCTTCTGGCCTACGTGGCGGGGACTTGGGGCGATAAGACGATGGGACAGCTGCTCCGCGCGGCCGGACGCCGGCGGGGCATGGATCCGGCCATCCGTCAGGTGCTGGGCTTGTCTCCGGACACGCTGGTGGCCCATTGGCACGCGGAGACCCATGCGACGTACGACACCCTTCGCCAGGGTACCCTCCCACCGGACTCGCTGGGTCCTCGGATCATCGCAACCCAGAGCGAAGGCGGCCGCTACAACGTGTCGCCCTCGCTCAGCCCGGACGGATCCCGGATGATGTTCTTCTCCGACCGGGAGCTTTTCTCCATCGATCTCTTTCTGGCCGACGCGCGGACCGGAAAGGTCGAGCGCCAGGTCACCAAGACGGCTCTCGATCCCCATCTCCAGAGCCTGCAATTCATTCAGTCGGCCGGTGGATGGTCGTCGGACGGGAAGAAATTCGTCTTTCCCGGAGTCAGTAAGGGGCAGCCGGTACTGGAGCTGTACGATGTGGACGGAGGCCGGATCGAGCGGGAAGTGAAGCTCAACGATCTGGGGGAAGTGCTCAATCCAACCTGGTCCCCGGACGGTCGGACCATCGCGTTCTCCGGGATCGCGGGGGGATTCACCGATCTTTACCTCTACGATCTCGAGCGCAACTCGCTGCGCCGGCTCACCAGCGACGTTTTTGCCGACCTTCAACCGGCCTGGTCTCCGGATGGCCGATCGCTGGCCTTCGCTACCGACCGCTTCACTACCAGCCTGCAGACTTTTACGGTGGAGCCATACCACTTGGCACTGATCGACGTCACTAACGGCCGCATTCGGCCGATTACCCCGGCCGGCGGAGGCCGGCAACTCGACCCCCAATGGTCGCCCGACGGCGCGAGTCTTTACTACCTGTCCGACCCGGATGGTATCAACAACATCTACCGAGTCGATGTCGCCAGCGGGAGCACGACCAAGATCACTAATCTGTACACCGGTGTCAGCGGAATCACGGAGACCAGCCCGGCGCTTTCGGTGGCCCAGCAATCCGGCCGGCTGGTGTACAGTGTGTTTCGGGCCAACGGCTACGAGATCTACGGAATCGACTCGCCGTCCGGCATCGAGGGTGAAGCCCCGATGGCGTACGCGGAAGCGCCGGTGGCGCACGCGGGCGCGCTTCCTCCCATTGAGCGGACCGGGAGCACGCTAGCTGGCTTGCTGCGAGATCCCACGGCCGGCCTGCCGCGTGACAGCGTGTTTCCGGTGGGCCCCTATCGTCCAGGACTCTCGCTTACCTACATCGGTCAGCCTTCGTTGTTCGTCGGGGGTGGCTCGTTCGGGACCTACGTCGGGGGAGGGGCTTCGCTCTACTTCAGCGATCTGCTGGGCAATCGCAATCTGGTCACCGCCCTTCAAGTCCAGGGGACCCTCAAGGACGTCTATGGGCTGCTCGGCTACCAGAACCTGAGCCGGCGGCTGAACTGGGGCGTGGCCGCGCAGCAAACGCCCTATCTCACCGGTTCCTACGCCCAGGGATTTGCCGAGCTGGATGGCGAAACCGTCTTCGTTGAGCAGCAACTACTCGACCGGCAGACCAACCGCGACTTCTTCGGGCAGCTATCGTATCCGTTCAATCAGGTCCAGCGCCTCGACTTTACCGCCGGCTACAGCAACATCTCCTTCGATCGCGAGCTCAAGACCGCGGCGTTCGACCCCATTACCGGTGAGCAGGTGTTCGATAACACCGAGGATCTCGATTCGCCCGGCGCGCTCAATCTCGGCAGCGCTAGTGCCGCGCTGGTCTACGACAACTCGTTCTTCGGCGCCACCGCGCCGATTCTGGGACAACGCTACCGGCTGGAAGTTTCGCCCACCGTGGGGTCGATAGACTTCGTCGGGGTGCTGGCCGACTACCGCAAGTATCTCATGCCGGTGCGGCGGTTCACCCTCGCCACCCGGCTACTGCATTATGGCCGCTATGGGTCGGGAGGTCAGGACGACCGGCTCCAGCCGCTGTTCCTGGGATTCCCCGGGCTGGTCCGGGGCTACACCTTCGGATCCTTCGACGCCTCCGAGTGCCATCCGCCTCCCAGTGCGCCCGACAGTTGCCCGGTATTCGACCAGCTGCTCGGCAGTCGAATCGCGGTGGCAAATCTCGAGCTGAGGTTTCCGCTCTTCGGAACCCTCGGCATCGGATCGGGGTATTACGGCGCGCTTCCGGTGGACTTCCTCGCCTTCGGCGACGCCGGCCTCGCCTGGGATCGCGACAACGATCCCAAAATCTTCGGCCTCGACGGGACGCGGAAGCCGGTATACAGCGCGGGCGTCGGCCTCAGACTCAACCTTCTCGGTTTCGCTATCGCCGAGGTGGACCTGGCTCGCCCCTTTGAGCGCCCGGACAAGGGTTGGGTGTGGCAGTTCCAGCTGCAGCCGGGGTTTTGAAAGCGCTATCGGCTAGGAGCTAATAGGCCAAAGCTTCGAGCGGATAGCTGATAGCCGATAGCTGATAGCCCCCAGCCAACAGCTATCTTCCTACCACATGCATCCCCAACGCGACCACCATCTCCCTCCCGATCCCGATGCTTACCGCCATGCCCCGCATCCCAAGGGCCGGATCATCGTCATCGCCCCCACCCGGGCAGCGTGCGAGACGATCGAGCTCGCGCTTCGGCTGAATCTGGACACCGTGCTGGAACGGGAGCACGGGCAGGAGGTGCGCGACCTGGCTGAGTCAGGGAAGGGGTTTGGAATCGTAGCCGGCACCGGGACCGGCAAGACACTCGGAATCCGGCCGATCGCGGAGTCGATTCTGAAAGAGCCACTGTCCGTCGGAGTGGTGAATCGGGAACGGGAGGCGACCCCGGAGACGCCGAACTGGAACGTCGTGATCGTCACCACCGGAATCGCCCGGCGGTGGTTCCAGGACGACCTCATCACCGGCCGGGATACGGTGATCGTTGACGAGATCCACCAGACGTCGGCCGAGCTGGAGCTCTGCCTGGCGTTGGGAAAGCGAGCCGGGTGCCGGTTCATCTGGCTCAGCGCAACGGTGGATCCCGCCTTCTACGCCCGTTACCTGAACAGCGCCGAGGTGCTGAGCACCCGCGCGTTCGACCCGGGGATGAAGGCCAGGGTTCAGGTGCTGCCCCAGACGCCGGAGGAGTTTCTCAACGAGCGCTACATCCGTCACGTCATCAAGGAGAAGCGTGGGGTGGCGGTGTTCGTTCCCACCCGGGCGGAGGTGGAGCGGCTCGCCGCCGACCTGGGACAACAGTGGAAGCGGTTGGCAACCGCGTTCTATCACGGGGGGGAGCCGATTCGGGTGATTCGCCCGTTCCTCGAGGGCGAAGTCGAGCGACCCTTTCTCCTGGCGATGACGGCGGCCGGTCAGTCCGCCCTCAACGTTCGGGGACTCGACACCGTCGTCATTTACGATGCCCGTTACGGCAACGTGGTGGAGCGAGGCCGCAACGTGCTCCACCGGCTCTACCTCGGCGCCAACGAGATCCTCCAGATGGCGGGACGGGTGCACGGCCGGGTGCCCAACGGTGAGGTGGTCATTCTGAGCGATCGGGACCTCGCCTTCGAGCAGCTCCGGCCCACTCCGCCGGAGTTTCAGCTGGCCGGAGACGCCGAGCGGGTGGCGATCACCTGCGCCGCCATCGGAGTGGACGCGTCGGAGCTGGACCTGCCGGTGCCCTTGGACCGTACCGGGTACCGCCGTGCGGTGGAGCTGCTCACCGCGCGGGGACTGGTGGAGCAGGGGAAGCTGACCGCCTATGGTCGCGAGGTCGAGGCCATGCCGGTCGAGCGCCCCTGGGGGGAGCTCCTGGTCCACGCCGAGGGAGATCTGGTTCCCATCACCGCGGTGTGCGCCAACATCGAGTCGCTGCACCGGATGACCCGGGAAGAGCGGGAGCTGCACGGGGTGATCGTGAACGGCAGCGATCACCTGACCGCCTACAATCTCTACGCCGAGGCGGTGAACCAGCATGGCTACCTGGGCGAGGTCTACGGGTTACCGAGGCATCTGTTCGAGGATGGCTTGGAAGAATGGGCGGAGCGGCGAGGCGTATTGGTCAAAGCAATCGAAGACACTGCCTTGGGCGTGGCTTCGGTGTATCGGTCATTGGAGCTACCGCTTCCCAAGCAGCTGCCCTACGCCTCTAAGGAGCTTCGCAAGCGGTGGGCCGATCTGGTCGCCCGGTTCATGCCTTTCGATCTGGTGATCGACGAGCACACCGCCGACGGCCAGGAGGCCAGAGTGTCCCGCACCTCGGTGGCCGGAAGTTGGGGCGCGGTGGCGGGAAACCTCCGCTTCTTTGCCGACCGGTTCGGGGTGTCGCGGGCCGGCATCGAGGGCACCACGCTTTCCTACGACCTGGTGCGGGAGCACGCCGCGCTCGGCAGTCCGCGAGTGGTGCTGGTGGGCGGGCGCAAGCACCAGCGACTCGCCATCGAGCGCCGGCGCAGCTACTTCGGTTTCGACCTGGACACCGAAATCCAGCCATTGGACGGCAGAATCCCGGAAGAGCTGGTGGCCTCGGCACGGGATGGTCTGGCTGGCGCGCTCGTGGC
Organism: uncultured Gemmatimonadales bacterium; assembly: GCA_963812755.1. Taxonomy (GTDB): domain Bacteria; phylum Gemmatimonadota; class Gemmatimonadetes; order Gemmatimonadales; family GWC2-71-9; genus CAVVWJ01. The sequence goes on from CAWEWK010000013.1 coordinate 115,193, forward strand.
CGGAGAGACGACGCACCCCGACCAGGGCCGGATTCGCCGGTACCTGGCAGAGCTCGACGAGCTGTGGCGTAGATCGGGTGGAACCCTGCCGGCGCTCGCGCCGGAGGCCCTCCGGTCTCGCGTTCGAGCTCAGCTCGAGCAGGTGCACAGCTGGCAGGAGTTCATGGAAACCAGGATCTCACTCGACTCGGACGGATTGGTATCGCCGGAGGCTCGGAACCGGTTGGAGGCTCTCCCCCGAATGGTTCAGCTTCGGGGCGATGCGGCACCGCTGGATTACGAAGTGGTGGATGGACAGGGAATAGTCCGGGTGCGACTGCGCGAGGGACAGGCCAAGCGGCTCAGGCTCGATGAGCTGCCCCGGCTGGATCGGCCGCTCCACTTTGCCGTTCAGCGCGGACGACAGCCGCCGCTTCTGGCCGACACTCTGCCCGCGATGCAGGCCCTGCTCCGGCGGTCGCCGAAGGCCCAGTGGGACGATGATGAGAAGGGAGGACGCCGAGGACGGCATCGCGGCCGAACCAGACACCGGCCCGGGCGGCGCCGCTGAGCTGATTCTTCGATGCTCCAATGTGCACCCTTACGCCGGCTGCACGTCTAGGAATGAGCAACACGCAGCAGCCTCGGATGGCCGATTCCGGCTGGTTTGCGCTCGGCACCAGTGTCCCAGGTAGTTGTGGCTCAATCGACTTAGCTTGGCATCTCACACGTTCACCACTGAAACCATCGGGTTCTCCATTGCGTACTTCAGCCATGCCAGACATCGTCCCGCTCAACTCGATGCCCTCGGTTTTTTCTCCCCTCGCTAAGGCTTTGCTGGACGGATTCAGCGAAGGGGTTGTGGTCTTCGACGTCGAAGGCCGGATGCTCTATGCCAACCAGCAGGCGCGGGAAGCTCTGGCCGGAATGGAGCTGGCGGAGGGTGCCCCCGACCTTCAGCCTCGACTCGCCGCCCTGGGCGGTCGGCTTCGTCCCCTCAGGGTCGGTGGAATGGAGTTGGGCGAGGCGATGTTCATCCCGGGGCTCGAGGGTCCGGCGACGTTGGCGGCTCGCGAAAAGGAGGCTATCGTCAAGACGCTCGACCAGCATAGCTGGAAGCTCGCCGAGACGGCCAGACACTTGGGCATCAGCCGGACCACCCTTTGGCGCCGTCTCAAGGCGTATGGGCTACACCGAGACGGCCGGAGCAAATGGGCGCAAACCTCTTAGTCGCGCTTTGCCTCGTAGCTCTTCATCAATCGACTCCGTCCGACTCCCTTCCCGCCTTCCCTGATCCTGCGGTCAAGCACCTGATCGAACGGGCCATGGCCCGGCGGCAGGGCGCGGATTCCGCCGTGGCCGACTACCGGGCCCGCATTCGATACCGCCTGACCCTGGGCGTGGGGCGACGCCAGTGGGCCCAAGTGCCCGCTTCCGCCGCGGAGGAGCAAGTCGCCGACGTACAGTGGCAACGGCCCAACGATCTCAGAGTGGATGTCGTTGGGCGGCGGTTTCGAACCGTGTCCCAAGACGTCCAGCTCTCCAGCGTGTGGGACCGTCCGTGGTTCGTCCCTCGCGGCGTCGACGATTCGGTTCGGATCTTCAGCAATGAGTTTCCCGCCACCGGGGCATTGCACCCACTGGCCCGCACCGCTCCCGACTGGTACCGCTACGAGTTGACCGAGGGCCTGACGGTGACGCCTGCGCGTGGCGGAAGCCTGCGGCTGCTGCGGGTGGAGGTTGTCCCCCGGCGCAATGGGCCGGCGCTGATCGCGGGCCAGCTATGGATCGACTCGGCTTCGGCCGAAGTGGTTCGCCTGACGTTTCGCTATGTGGGCACCGGCCTCTGGGTTCAGCCGGAGGGCGTCGGGAGATCCGATTCCGCCTCGGCGCGGCGGATGAACGCCTTCGCCAACCGGGTCGTCAGCATCGACGCCGATCTCGAATACGGCTTGCAGGGCGGCCGCTACTGGATGCCGTACCGGCAGGTCGTCGCCGGCCGGGTGCGAATCCCGGTGGTGAGCGATCTGGTCATTCCGTTTCAGGCCACCACCACCTTCGACGATTACGAGATCAACACCGGCCGGCAGGTACGGTTCGACCTGCCGCTGCCAGACAGCGTCTCGGCGGATTCCGCGACTCTTCGGCAACTGCGTCGAGTCCGCCGCGACTCACTCCGGGCGGAACGGCGCAGCGGCGAAACCGGTGACAGCGGGCGATCCTGGAGTCATGCCGATCGCTGGCCCGGCGGACGCTACGAGCTGCACCGGCCATCGAACGACTCCTTGGCACGATACGACGACTGGGCCGACTCGCTCGAGCTGGAGGCCGACCCGGGCGAGGCGCGACGGATCCGCGACGCCGAGGCCGGCCTTGCCCGGATGGCAGAGCGCTTGCCCGACTCGATCACCGGCCAAGCGAGCCACGGCATCGCGTATGAGAGACTGTCCGACGCGATCCGCTACAACCGGGTCCAGGGTCTGTCGTTCGGACTGGGATATCAGGTCCGGGTTCCCGGCGTGCGATTCACCGGGCTGTACGGCACGGTCCGTTATGGCGTGAGTGATGACCGGATAACCGGGCGGCTCACCCTGTTGCGGGATGCTCCCGGGGGCCGGCTCGCCCTGAGCGGATACCGGGAAATCGCCGACGTCGACCCGTTCTCGCCAGGTCAGAACTTCGGCAACAGCCTCAATGCCCTCTTCGCCGCACACGACAATGCCGATTATTCGCTGGTTCATGGCGGATCGGCCGGGTTCGAGACTTCGCTTGCCGCGGGACTCGATCTCGGCATCGGAGCCCGACTCGAGCGCCAGACCAGCCTCGCCCGGGAGGCGACCTCCGAAGTCAACGATTTTCTGGGCGGCTCCGGCATCTTTCCTCCCAATCGACCGATCGACGAGGGGACCTTCGGAGGAGGCTGGATTCGGGTGACCGACCTGGTCGGTACCCGCTGGAGTGCTACGGCGGATGTGCTGGCTGGTGAAGGTCGAAGCACGGCCCGGTTGTTCGGGGAGGCGAGACAGGACCTCGGCGGCAGGCAAGGCATCACCCTGCGGGTGAAGGGAGGCGTCGCCACCCGGCCTACCTTGGAGCAGTCACTCTTCCGGCTGGGGGGACTCAACACGGTCCGGGGCTTCGACTACGGGGCCCGGCGAGGTCAGGCTTTCTGGGCTGCCCAGCTCGATGCCAGTCCGTTGAAGTGGCGGCTCCGACCGGTCCTCTTCATCGATGTGGGGCAAGCCGAATCGGTTTCCGATCTGTTCTCCAGCAAGGCCCTGGCCGGTGGCGGCATCGGGCTGTCCTTGGCGGGCCGGTTCTTCCGGATTCGATTCGACCTCAGCCATCCAATCTCCCCAGACAGCGACGACAAGGTTCGGTTCGACCTGGTGCTGCAGTCTGCCCGCTAGGCACTCCCTACCTTAGCTTCCGCGCCATGCGTCCTCGCCAGATACTGAGAGCACTGTTGCGGCCGACGGGTTGTCGGACGCTGGCGGTCTTCGTTGTACTGGCCTGCTCCCGAAAACAGGAAGCCACCCCACAGGGTCCCTGGCTGGAATCGGATTGGACGGGAACCGACACCGGCCGGATTTCCGCTCCTGCGACCGCGGAGTGGTGCGATAGCCTCCGGGTGCTGGAGATCCAGGCCCTCCAGGGCGACAGCGGTATCGCCATCGCGATCTTTTCCGCGGGACGTCCCCGAGCCGGACGCTATCCCGTCCGGCCGCCCCCACGGGCCGGGACGGATTCTTCCCGGCAGGGTGCGGCGGTGGCTGTCCGGTGGTTTGCCGAAACGGCGATCAAGGGGTTCCGGGGAGACAGCGGCGAAGTGCGGTTGGAGCGCTCGACTTCCGGAGTGGTGTCCGGCCGCTTCAATGCTCACCTGAGCGCAGTGAACGCCACCGACCGGCTCACCATCCAAGGGACGTTTCGTGAGCTGCGCGAACGCCCGGCCGTGCGCGGGTGCACGCCCCGGCGGGACAGTTCCGCCGTAGACACCGGTGTAAATTAGGGCCATGGAAAGCACCTATTTCCGGAGGGGCTTCGGACTCAAGGCCGAAATCGAAGGCCGGCTCAGCGCCGACTACCATAGCAGTGTGGTGGAGGCGTTCGCGGACACGCGGGTACCGCCTCTCCGCCGGTCCCTTGACCTTCCGCCTGGCCCGAGAGTTCGGCTTCTGCTACGGAGTGGATCGGGCGGTAGACTACGCCTACGAGACCCGGCTCAAGTTTCCCGATCGGCGGCTGTACCTGGTGGGCGAGATCATCCACAATCCGCACGTCAACCAGAAGCTGCGCGACATGGGGGTCGAGTTTCTCTCCCGGGGAGAATCCGGGGAGTTCGATTTCAGCTCCATCACTCCGGACGATGTCGTCATCATGCCCGCCTTCGGCGTCACTATCGGTGACTTCGAGCGGTTGCGGGGCATCGGCTGCGTCCTGGTGGACACGACCTGCGGATCGGTGCTCAACGTGTGGAAGCGGGTGGAAGGGTACGCCAAGGATGGCTTCACCGCGATCATCCACGGCAAGCACTACCACGAGGAGACCAAGGCGACCGCGAGCCAGGTCATGAAGTATCCCGAGGGCCGCTACCTCGTGGTGTTCGACATGGCGGAAGCGCGGATCGTGTGCGACTTCATCGAGGGTCGAGGCGAAGCCGGGGAGTTGGGCCGGCGCTTCAGCCGGGCGGTCTCGTCCGGATTCGACTTCGCCCGCGATCTGGATCGGGTCGGCCTGGCCAACCAGACCACCATGCTCTCCGGCGAGTCGCTGGCCATCGCCGAGGAAGTGCGACGGAGCATGATCCGCCGCTACGGTGAGGCCGGCTTGGCAGAGCACTTCCGTTCGTTCGATACCATCTGCTCCGCCACCCAGGAGCGTCAGGACGCCGTGCTGGCGCTGCTGGAGGAGCCACTGGACGTCATGGTGGTCGTCGGCGGCTACAACTCCAGTAACACCTGCCACCTCGCCGCCCTGGTTCATTCCCGCGGAATTCCGGTCTATCACATCGAAGACGCGCACGGCATCGAGGTCGAGACCGGCACCATCCGCCACCAGCCGATCGATACCAAGCGAGAGGCCCGGACCGAGAGCTGGCTGGGAGCGGGCAAGATCATCGGGATCACCGCCGGCGCCTCCACCCCGAACAACAAGATCGGCGAGACGATCGCGCGGATCTGCGCGGTTGCGGGAGTGGAACTGCAGATCGACGGGCAGACCGGCGAGCGGGCGGACGGCCCATGACCACTCGGGTCCGTTCGTCCCTCGTCGATCTCTCCCACGACATCCGGAACGGAATGGTCACCTACCCTGGGCTCCCGGGGCCGCTGATCTGTGACTACCTCAGCCGCGAGGCATCGCGCGGACGCTATGGCCCCGGCGTCGAATTTCAGATCGGAAAGATCGAGATGGTGGCCAATACCGGGACCTACGTCGATGCGCCGTTCCACCGCTACGCCGAGGGCAAGGATCTGGCTCGGCTCCCGCTCGAATCGCTGGCCGATCTGGAAGCGGTGGTCATCCGCGCCCGGGGGAGCGCGGCGGTGGACCGGTCCGCGTTCGGGCGCATGCCGCTTCGAGGCAAAGCCGTGCTGGTGGAAACCGGATGGGACGCGCACTGGGGAAGCCAGCGCTATCTCTCCGGCAGTCCCTTCGTGACCGCGGACGCGGCGGCGTTTCTGGCGGATCAGGGCGTGGCATTGGTGGGAATCGATTCGCTCAACATCGATGACGTGGGCGACTCCAGCCGTCCGGTGCATTCGACCTTGCTGGGCGCCGACATCCCGATCGTGGAGCACCTCTGCAATCTGGCCGCGCTTCCGGATCAGGGCTCGCGGTTTTTCGCCGTGCCGGCGAAGGTGGTGGCGTTTGGATCCTGGCCGGTCAGGGCCTTCTCACTGCTGACGAGCTGAGCAACAACCTACTCCGCAGTCTTGTCGGTTCGCTCCAGTGTGGTGTCTTCCCACGATACCGGATCCTCGATCGGCTCCAGGTGGGTATCCACGCTGCTGTTGGGGACGGCGCTGCGGACCTGCTCTTCGATCGCTTCCAGTAAGTCGTGGCCCCGCTGCACGGTCCAATTCCCCGGCACCAGGATGTGACAGGCGATGAATCGCCGGGCGCCGGCCTGGCGGGTTCGCAGCGCATGATAGCGGACTCCCTCGGCGGCATGAGAATCGAGGATGCCGGTGATGGTGCGCAGCGTGTCCTCCGGGAGTGAAGTGTCGAGCAGGCCGAGCATCGAGCGGCGGAGCAGGTTGAACCCGGTGCGGAGCACCAGGGCGGCTACTGCGATGGCCACCACGGCGTCGAGCCGGTGCCAACCGGTGAACGCAGCCGCGGCGACCCCGAGAATGACGCCCAGCGAGGTCCAGACGTCGCTCATCAGGTGATGGCCATCGGCCTCCAGGGTGATCGACTCGTGCTCCCGCCCCGCACGGAGCAGTACCTGAGCCACCAACAAGTTCACCAGTGCGGCGACTCCATTGAGGGCCAGGCCGGTCCCCGGCTCCACCAGCGGCTGGGGAGCGAAGAGCCGCCGCACTCCGGCCACCGCGATGCTGGCGGCCGCGACCAGGATGAGGGTTCCCTCGAAGCCGCTGGAGAAGTATTCCGCCTTGGTGTGGCCGTACGTGTGCTCCTCGTCGGCCGGCCGCGCCGCCACCGTCAGCGCGAAGAGCGCGACCACCGCGGCGATCAGGTTGACCAGCGACTCCAGCGCATCGGAGAGCAGACCGATCGATCCGGTCAGGAAGTAGGCCCCCGCCTTGAGCCCGATGGTCGCCAGCGCGGCGGCCACCGACAGGGCTGCGTAGCGCAGCAGCGGGGAGCGTTGGGTCACGCGGTCTCGGACGGAAGCAGGCGGGCGACTTCGGCGATGGTCAGCGGAGCGCTTCCCTCGGCTCGGTTATTCACCAGGAGATAGGCCGGGATCCTGAGCCGCACCGCGGTCTCGATCAGGCGCACCAGGTCGCGCCGCAACTTGGGATTGGGTTCCTGGATCCGGTCGTATGGTGCAAACGCATCGACCGCCTCGTCGTAGGTACGTCCGGGCCGGAGCAGGGCCCGGGCCACCAGGAACGGCGCGGTGACCGCACTCGGCAGATCCAGCTGATGGCCGATGGGAGGCATGCGGGTCCAGGAGCTGAACACGTGGGCCACCCCATGCTCCCGCAGCACGGCGAAGTACATGGGTGTGAGGAACTCCTCGTTGCGGATCTCCACCGCGTACTGGCCTTCCCTCGGCAGCGCAGAGAAGAACTGGTCCAGCCGGTCGGCGAAGTCTTCCGGACTCATCCCGCTCCCGCGAGCGATGGTTTGGAACTCGAATACATGGGGTCCCGTGTTATCCGCGAAGTGCCGGCGGAAGGGCTCGTATACCGCCTCGAGAAAAACCTCGGGGTTGAGAAAGTCGGGATTCACCCGCCCGGCACGATTCCGGTCTTGAGTCTTGGTGAAGGTCTGAACCGTGAGCTGGTTCCATACCTTGCACACACAGGGAAAGCCGGGCGGCAGGTGCGCGGCGTACGACTGCAGCACTTCGTCGGTGGGCGGCGCGTAGAAGCTGGAGTCCACCCCGATGGTGCGAAACAAGGGAAACGCCGCGTACTCCTCCAGCATTCGGGCGGGCGCGCCCGGGGATTGGTAGTCGCGGTGGTACACGAGACCGCGCCAGCCGGCGTAATTCCACGAGGATGCGCCGAAACGGACCGTTTCCGGAATGCGCGCGGCCAGGGCCCGGATCTCCGCTTCCGTGGGCCGACCAGGCTTTACTGAGGCACGATCTTGAATACCCGGCCCTCGGTGCTGAGGACGTACAACTCTCCCACCGCGTCTCGCCCGAAGCTGGGCACGCTACCACCGGGCTGGAGGGTCGGCCAGTCCGCCTCCTCGGTTACCTGGCGGTCGTTGATCCGGAAGCTTCTGACCCAAGCGGAGCAGAAGTCCGAGTAGAAATAATGCCCCTGAAGCGCGGGAATGGCAGCGCCCCGGTAGACGTAACCCCCGGAGATGGAACACCCGGAAGTGTGGTCGTATTCGAAGAGCGGCAGCACCAACCCACTCTGATCGCAGGAGTCGGCCTGGAAGCAGTGTCGCCCCTCCATCCGGCTCCATCCGTAGTTCGCTCCCTTCCCGCCGCCGTCAGCCGCGAAGGAGATGTCCACTTCCTCCCACTCGTTTTGCCCGACGTCGGCGATGTACAGGTCGCCGGTGGCGGGGTCGAAACTGAACCGCCAGGGATTGCGGAGGCCGAAGCTCCAGATCTCGGGCCGCGCGCCGGGAGTGGCCACGAACGGATTGTCCGGCGGAACGATCGAGGCGACATCCCCGCTGGCATCGATCCGGAGAATGGAGCCCAGGAGGTCGGTGAGGGCCTGGCCCCGGCCGTCGGGGTCGCCGGATCCGCCGCCATCGCCCAGCCCTATATAGAGGAATCCGTCGGGGCCGAATTCGATCTGTCCCCCATTGTGGTTATCGAACGGCTGCTCGGCGGCGAGGAGAAGCTCTTCGCTGGCTGGGTCGGCGACGTCGGGGTCGCCCGACACCCGGAAGCGTGATACCCGGGTGTTGCCGGCGAGATCGGTATAGTGGATTACGAAGTGGCCGTTGGCCGCGTAGCCGGGGTCGAAGGCGAGGCCCAGCAGTCCCCGCTCGCTCTCGGTGGAGACCAGGCCCACCAGGTTGAGAAACGGCGTCGGGAGCAGAACACCGGCCTTCACGATCCGGATGGCTCCGGCTCGTTCGACGATGAACAGCCGGTCGGTGTCGCCCGGAGGGGACGTAAGATAGAGTGGAAAGTTCAGGCCCGAGGCGATTTCCTGGAGCCCGACCGGGACGGTGCCGATCGGAGGGCCCGGCGTTTCATTTTCGAACTGTGATCCGCAACCACTAGCGGCAGTGAACAAAATGAGCGAGAGTGTCAGGGGTCGAAGCGGAGTGGTCACTTCCATATGGAATCCTTGATGGTCCGGTCCCGGAGCCGGTGGCGCAAGATCCTGGCCGTCAGCTGCTGGCTTGGGACCCTCGGCTGTACGCCCATGGGCTTATGGCTGTACCAGGACCCGGCACTGGAAGTCTCTCGAGTGCGGGTCCGGGCGGAGCATTCCTCGGGTGACCGGCTGATAGTGGCGCTCGATGTCAGAAACCCCAATGACTACGAGCTGTCCACTGCGCGGGTCGAGCTGCGCTTGCGGCTGGACGGGGTGCCGATCGGCGAATTCGACCGCGACAGTATCCTACCGGTTCCCCAGACCGGCATCGCCACCATGACGCTGCCGCTCACGCCCGGCAAAGCCGCGACTCCCGAGCGGCTCAAGCGGCTTCAGTCCGGCACCCATGAGTTCTCGGTGGAGGGGCGGGCGACCTTCACCACTCCGATCGGAAAGCGGAAGGTGCGCTTTGCCCAGGAGGGCTCAATGGCCTTCGGCCAGCCCTCGTCCGCCTCTGCGGGCACGATGGTTTCGAGGCCAACGACGTCCCTGACTATTACCCGGTAGACCGCACAACCTCCTGCAACACGTTGGTCCCCGAGCCGGTGCGCGACTCCCACTGAAAATGCTCCTGGAGCTGCACCCGCCCGTCGGGCAACGCCTCGATCTCACACACGGATCGGCCCCCGTGGACCGCTCCCTGCCGGTCGACCTGACAGTAACGGAAATCGAGCCGGCCCGGCGAGAGCCGGCCCACCAGGTAACCTACCTGCACCGCGCCTCCGGCGTAGTGAGCCCAGACGGTGCTGCCCTCCTGGGCGAAGGTAAACAGGGTATCGGCATCCACCTCGCCCGCCCCGGCGGTCCGGACCGCTCGCATGCACAGGCCGTCGAGCGACGCCGGCTCGGTCGCCAGTGACCGGTCGGGATGAGACCTGGCCGCGGTGAGGGCGAGGACCTCGGCCAGGACGGCGTCGGCCGCTTCCGCCGGACAACCCCAGTAATCGTAAATCCCACCCAGCTCGCTGTTCCGGCCGCAGACCACGAAGATGCCGCTGCCGGTCTTCCCTTTGATTCTGCTGGCGAGCCATCCGATGAAGCCGCTGTTGTCCATGCCCTCCGGAAAGTGGCAGCACCAGAGGCGGAACCGCTCCGAAGGCTGATCGGTGTCGCGCACCGGGACCAGCTGAGACCAGCCGGAGCGGTCGCGCACCAGGGCGATGGCATCGGAGCGGACCTGGGCGGGAAATTGGTTGGCGGGGAACTCGTGGTGCCACCAGTCGCCCCGGAGCACCTCGACGCTGGTTGCGGCGGCGACGCTACGCAGGCGCTGGTCGACTTGTGCGGCGGTTTCCTGGGTGACGTGCATGCTGGTCGACTCCGAAAACACTCACATCGCGATCAGATCGATCTCCACCGCCGCCCCTAGCGGCAGCGCCGCGACACCGACCGTGGTGCGTGCCGGATAGGGTGGCTCGAAGTACCGCGCGTATACCGCGTTCATCGCCTGGAAGTCACCGATGTCGGCCAGGAAGACGCCCACCCTCACCACGTCGGCGAAGCTCTTTCCGGCGGCACGCAAGACTTCGGCGACGTTCCGGAAGATCTGTTCGGTCTGCTGGGTGATGTCGCCATCGATCAGCCGCCCGGTGGTGGGGTTCTGCGCCACCTGTCCGCTGAGGTACACCGCTCCGCCGGCGCGAATCGCGGGCGAAAAAGGGCCCGCCGGCGGGGCGACTTTGTCGGTAGTGACGGCATCCTTGGGCATGCTGCCTCTCCAGTCGGAACTTCGGGTCAGATCAAGCTCTGAATCTGGCCGCCGTCCACCTGGATCGCGGTCCCGGTGAGGAAGCTGGCTCGCTCCGAGACCAGGAACGCGACCACCGCCGCAAGCTCGCGGGGGTCGCCGGGCCGGCCCAGCGGAACCGACTCGGCGCGCAGCCGGAGCAGCTCGTCGGGATCCTTGCCCTCCCGCTCCGCGCGCATTCGCGCCAGCTCGGTCGCCCGGGCGGTGTCGAAATGACCGGGCAGGACGGTGTTGACCAGGATGTTGTGCCGGGCCATCTCGTTGGCCAGGGTCTTGGCAAAGCCCAGCAGCCCGCTCCGGGCGGTATTGGAGAGCAGGAGTCCGGGCATCGGCTGCTTGGCCGCCATGGAGGTGAGAAACACGATTCTCCCCCAGTGGCGGGAGCGCATTCCCGGCACGCAGGCCTGCGCCAGGCGGATGGAGCCGAGCAGATTGAGCTCGAGGGCGGCGCGGTAATGGTCCTCGGTGGTGTCGTCGAAGGTGGTGGGAGGTGGGCCGCCGGCATTGGCCACCAGGATGTCGACCGGGCCGAGTGCGGCTTCGGTACGGCGGAGCACCCGCTCGGCCGCGCCGCTCTCCGCCACGTCGCCCACCACCGGCAGGGCCCGTCCCCCGGCGGCGGTGATTTCGGCCACCCGGCGCTGGAGCTCGGCTTCCCGCCGGGCGACCAGGGCCACCCGGGCCCCTTCGGCGGCGAGCTCGCGGGCGATAGCGAGGCCCAGTCCCGACGACGCCCCGCCGACCAGCGCGACTTTATCCCGCAGGCCAAGGTCCATGAGGCGGCAATCTATTAGCCAATTGGCTAATTGGCAATGTAGCTACTGGTGCCGAACTCCGGCCGGCGACCCGCTACCCGGTCCAACCGGTCGAGCCGGGTGATAGTCAGCGTCACCGCCCCGAACTCCTGCTCCACCTTGCCCCGAAACACGAAGGGCCCCTGATCGAACAGCACGTGGCCCCGCTCGCGATAGATCTGGGGGAAGAGCACGGTCTCGATCAGTCCGTCGCCGTCGTCGAAGGTGGCGAACTCCATCGGCTCGTCCCGCGCGGTGTGCACCGGCTTGGCGGTGGTCAGCATGCCGGCCGCCAGGACCTGGCGTCCGACGTATCGATGGAGCTCGCTGCTGCGGCAAAGCCGGAGGCCGGCGAGCTGTTCGTCGTGCAGCCGCATCGGGTGGGAATCGGTGATGAAGCCGAGCGCCTCGTACTCCTCCCGCCGGCGCCGGCCGGCGCCGTATTCCTTGAGCTCGGGCACCGCCGGAGGGAGATGGTCGAACCAATCGGCTGGGCGGGTGTCTCCCCCGGCGCGCCTCGCTGAATCGATCAGCCAGAGCAGCATCGGCCGGGTCCAGCCGCCCGCTATCGAATCGATGGCGCCGACCTTGATGAGAGTGCGCAGATCGTCGGCCCCGATGCCGGCGCGGGAGCGAAGATCGAAGATCGAACGGTAGGGGCCGCTTCGCTGCCGAGCCGCTCGCACCCGCTCCGCCCCCTCGGCCGAGAGCCCCTTCACGAACTGCAAGCCGATCCGGACCTCCCGTCCCAGCCCGGTGGTGCGGAACTCGCTGGCGTTGACGTCGGGAGGGAGCACGGTCAGACCCATCCGCATCGCTTCGGCCACGTAGGCGAAGGGGTGATAGAAACCGCCTCCGTTGCCCAGCACCGCCGCCATGAACTCGGCGGGATAGTGGGCCCGCAAATAGCAGGAGTGCTGAGCCACCTGGATGTACGATGCCGAATGGCCCTTGCAAAAGCTGTAGCCGGAGAAAGAAAGAATCATCTCCCACACCCGCTTGGTGGTCTCGATGTCTCGCCCCAGCGCCAATGCTCCGCTGAAGAACTCCTCGGCATACGCCGCCAGGTGCTTGGCCGGACGCTTCTTGGACAGCGCCTTGCGGAGGCCGTCGGCGGTGGCGAGCGGCATCCCGGCAAAGACGGCGGAGACGTTGACCACGTCTTCCTGATACACCATCACCCCAAAAGTCTCGGCCAGGGTGTCGCGTAACACCGGGTCGAGTGGCTGGTAGGGCGCGCCGTGCAGCCGCTCCAGGTAGGTCCGGATGTAACGATTGGAGGCCGGGCGAATGATGCTGGTGTTGAGCACCAGCAGCTCGAACGTGTCGGCCCGGCTCTTGGCGCAGAGCTGGCGCGAGGCGGGCGACTCGGTGTAGAACACGCCCATCGTGCGGCCGGTCCGGAACAGCTCGCGGGTGGGCTCGTCGTCACCGGGGTCGGACGAGGTATAGTCGATGTGGTGCCCGGTGTGCGCACCCACCGCGGCGATGGCATCCCGGATCACCGCCAGCGAGCGGTTGCCCAGGAGATCGATCTTGATCAGCCCCGCGTCTTCGGCACCGTCCTTCTCGAACTGGATGACGGGGACCGGCAGGTCGGGATAGCCGTCCAGCTCCTTGGCCGCCGGCTCGAAGGGCACGTAATCGGTGAGGGCGGTGGGCACGATCACCACGCCGCCCGGATGCACCGAGAGGTGCCGGGGCATGCCCACCAGGGGCTCGGCCTGACGGGCGAACTCGCGCCAGATCGGCGGCAAGCCGAGCTCCTGAAAATTGGGATGGGTCTCCAGCACCGTCTCCAACGAGTAGTCCTCGAATACCGGGATCCGGCGGGTGACCTCGCGGATCTCTCCCGCCGGTCGCCCGTGCACCTTGGCCACCTCGCGCAGCGCGCCGCGCAGCCGAAAGCAGTTGTGGTTGGCGACCATCGCGGCCTTCGGTTGGGGATAGTGCTGGAACACGTAGGCCAGCACCTTGTCGCGCTCGTCCCAGGGGAAGTCGAGATCGATATCGGGCGGGTCCGTGCGCTCGGGGTTGAGGAATCGCTCGAAGAGAAGCCCGGCGCCGAGTGGCTCGACGTGGGTGATACCGAGACAGTAGCTCACCATCGAGTTGGCCACCGAGCCGCGGCCGCAGTGGGTAGGGCCGTGGGCTACGATGTCACGCACCACCAGGAAATAGTCGGCGAACCCCTTGAGTCCGATGATCTCGAGCTCGCGCTCCAGCCGGTCGCGGGTCACCGGCGCGATGGTCCCGTAGCGGCGCCGTGCCCCCTCCTCGGCCAGAGCGCGGAGCCGAAGGAGCGCGTCGTCCACATCGGCGAAGCGCGGGGCGACGATGCGTCCTTCAGGGATCCGGTACCGGCACCGTTCGGCGATCTCCTCCGTGGCGCGCAGCGCCTCGGGGCAGTCGGGGAACTGGCGGGCGAGATCGGCGGTGGGGCGGAGCCAGGCGTGTCTCGATGGCTCTTCCAGCTCCGACAGCGTGGTGTTCAGCGCGATCGCCCGCAGCAGTCGGTGCCGGCCCCAGTCCTCCGGGTGCGCCATCACGACGCCGTTGGTGACCGCGGCCGGGAGCCCCAGGCGCCGCGCCGAGGCGAGCACCAAGTGGCGCTCCTTGCCGGGAATCAGCTCGGCGTAGAGATCCCGCGGGCCGCTCTGCTGGACGATTCGCTCGAGAAATGGGATGTCAGACGAGAGCAGGATGAGGCCGTCGCGGTCTCCCGAGAGATGTCGTGAGAGCGGGATATCTCGCTCGCCGACGCCCCGCCAATGGATTGCCGTGATCGCCCGGCACAGCGAGGCCCACCCCCGCTCGTCTACCGCCAGTGCGACCGTCTCCTCGTCCTCGGTTACCAGATGGGCACCGAGGATAGGGCGGACTCCCGCGGCGGCGCAGGCGCGTTGGAACTCGAGAGCGCCGTAGACGCCGTTGGTGTCGGTGCAGGCGAGCGCGCGATATCCGCGTTCGGCGGCCGCGGCGGCGAGCACCTCCGGGCTCGAGACGCCGATCCCGAAGGAGAAATGAGTGTGGAGGTGAAGATGGACCACGGGGTTTCGCTTTCGGGTTTTGTTCGGTACCCTAAGCGAATGTACCCCGCGGAGAGGACTCGTCAAGCGCTGGAGCTTGCCCAGGGCGGACGCTGCTGGAGAATCCGCCGGTAGACTGGACAGGTGGGCAGAAGCGGAAGGTCTCGCGCTTCTTGAGAATGGTGAGCCAGGAGAGGCCCGCTTGGTTGATCTCGAGCATCAGCCGCTCGAACAGCGCGGCATCGCAGTACGTCTCAGCCATCTGCGCTCCTGCTTCGGCTTTTATGCGGAGGCTTGCATCGGAGACCTGTATACCGTACGGTAGTCCCGTTCCACAACAACAGCATACGACGCGGCCCCTTCTTCCGCGTGAACAACCCGAAGCTGTGCACGAGACCGGATCGGTGCGATGAGCACTCCGATCCGGATTTGGTCGTTTGCGTTGCCGTGTCACCGCTTACCAGGAGGTGTTCATGCTGCGTGTCCCCCCTCGGCGGCTGGGCCGCCTCGTCTGCTGCGGAGTCCTGCTTTTCGCCGGCGCCTGCAGCGATGACGACGATGTCACCGGACCACCAACCTTCACCCCTACCGAGGTCGTCACCCACGATCAGCTCAAGGCGGCGCTGGAGCAGGCGGTAGGAAATCCGCCGGCCGGAAACGCCGGGTTCAACTTGGAGATGTGGGCGACGGTGGTGGACCGCGCTGGCGTGGTCGTGGCGGTGGTTTTCAGCGGCGACGCGGTAGGCGACCAGTGGCCCGGAAGCCGCGCGATCTCGGCCCAGAAAGCCAACACCGCGAATAACTTCAGCCTGAGCCACTTTCCCCTAGCGCTCTCGACCGCCAATCTGTACGCCGCCACCCAGCCAGGAGGAAGTTTGTTCGGGCTGCAGGAGGCCAACCCAATCGACGAAGATGTAGCGTACGGAGGGGATGTGGCGGATTTCGGCACGGCGGATGACTTTATGGTCGGCAAGCGGATTGGTGGAACCAACGTGTTCGGCGGGGGCTTCGCGCTCTACGACGCCGCCGGAAACATCGTCGGCGGGGTTGGTGTCAGCGGGGACAGCTCGTGCGCCGACCACGCCATCGGCTGGAAGACCCGGTTCTACCTCAACCTCGACAACGTGCCGGGCGGCGTGGCCGATGGCGGTGCCGACGACAACATCATCTACGACATCGATGGGAGCGGTGTGAGCGCGGGCGGTTTCGGGCAACCGCATTGCGTGGACGCAGCGGCGGAGAACGTCGTTGCCGCATCGCTGCCGGTAGACTTTCCGATCGGTGCCGGAGCGCCGTGAATTCGACACGAAGGCACGAGGGACACCCCTCGTGCCTTCGTGTCAGCTGGGCTGAATCCTGGCAACCTGCCTGGCACGGTCCAGCCGCTCGCGCACGGCGGCAGCCAGCTTCTCCCCCGTCAGCGGCTTCTGCAGGAAGGGAATCTCGGTGGAAGTCACCCCGCGCTGAAGGATCTCGTCGCCGCTGTACCCCGACATGAACAGGACCGGTAGGTTGGGCGCCAGCTCGGCGAGCTGGTTCGCCAGCTCGCGACCGCTCATGCGAGGCATCACGATGTCGGTCAATACCAGGTCGACCTCACCGGGATGCGCCGCAAGGAAATCGAGCGCCACCGCGCCGTTGGGAGCCTGGTAGACGGCATAGCCCTGACCCTCCAGCACCCGCCGGGCCAAGGACCGAACCACAGTCTCATCCTCCACGACCAACACCGTTTCTCCGCCTCCGCGAGGGGTCGCTGCGGTCGATTCCGCCGCGATGGGCGAGTCGGTGTCGACCAAGGGAAGATAGACCGCGACCATCGTCCCCTCGCCGGGGGTGCTGTCGATGTGGACGTAGCCACCGCTCTGCTGAGCGACGCCGTGCACCATGGAGAGACCGAGACCGGTACCTTTGCCCACCGGCTTGGTGGTGAAGAACGGCTCGAAGGCGCGCGCGACGACTTCCGGCGGCATGCCCGCGCCGTTGTCGCGCACCGCGAGGCGGACGAACCAGCCCGGCTCGCATTCCCGTTCGTGATGCCGGCGGAGGGTGACCTCATCCAGGTCGACAGTATCGGCGGACACCAGAATTACGCCGTCGGTCGTGGTGGCGTCGCGGGCATTGACCACCAGGTTGATCAGTGCCTGTTCGATCTGGCTTCGGTCCGCCACCACCCGCGAGGGTGACCTCGGCAAGACCAACTCGAGCCGCCGGTCGGCGCCCATCATGTTCTGCAGCACCGCGGCGAGCTCGTTGACGATGACGTTCACATCGACCACCGCGGGCTTCAGCACCTGCTGCCGGCTGAACGCCAGAAGCTGCCGGGTCAGCTCGGCCGCCCGCAGGCCGGCCTTCACGATCTCCTGGACATCGGAGTGCTGCGGGTGGCCGGGACCGAGCTGCTCGAGCACCAGGCCGCCGAATCCCAGGACGGCCGACATCATGTTGTTGACTTCGTGGGCCATGCCACCGGCCAGCTTGCCCACCGCCTGAAGCCGCTGGGAGTGGCGGAGCTGCTCCTCCGCGTTCACCCGGTCGTGGATGTCGGTCGTGGCCCCAAACCAGCGATGGATCACTCCGTGACTGTCGCGGTAGGGAAGAGCAGTGGTCAGCATCCAACGCCAGGTACCATCGTGGTGGCGCAAGCGGTGCTCGACCTGGTACCGACTGGTGCCGTTTCGAACCGCCTCCGACCACGCGAGCAGAGTCTGCTCGCGGTCGTCAGGGTGCAGGGCCTGCCGCCAACCGTTTCCTCGAAGCTGCTCTACGCTCAGACCGGTAAAGCTGGACCAGCGCTGGTTGAAGTACTCGGCCTGCCCGCTCGAGTCGGCGGTCCAGATCAGCTGAGGAACCGCGTCGGCCAGGAACCGGTAGCGCCGCTCACTTTCGGTCAGCCGTTTGTTGGCCTCCACGGCTTCCACCCGGAGGAAGGCCTCCGCCTCGATCTTGCCGGCTCGCTCGCGCAGCTCCTGATTGAGTACCTCCTGCTCCCGCTCCATCTCCCGCTTGAGCCGGACGAACTCGGTGACGTCTTCCACCCAGTGGACGATGTAGCGCACCGTTCCATCGGGAGCGAGCACCGGGGTGTTGAGCGGACTCCAGTAGCGCTCCTCGAAGCCGCCGCCCTCCACCTCCGGCCGGCGAATGTCGTATTTCTGAATCGGCATCCGGTCGGGCGCCTTGGCCGCCAGCACCCGCAAGAGGGAGCTGCGCAGGTTGCGAACCCCGTCGGCGGCCGGGTCGTTCGGATTGTCGGGAAAGACCTCGAACAGACCGCGGCCGAGAATGGCCTCTCGGACCGTCATGGTGGCGGCCAGGTAGGCGTCGGTAACGCCCACGATGGTGAAGCTGGAGTCCAGCAGGAGGTAGTTCCCTGGCGCGGCGTCGAAGACAGCGTGGAAATCGGGCCGCGGGAGTCCGGAGAGGGGCATCGGTAACAGCCCTCGGATCACGCCTAGGGTAGGGAGCGAGCGAGCTTAGAGCGAGGCCCGGATCCGGCCGCGCTGCTCGCAAGCTAGCCAGCGCCCGGGCCGCACGGCAAGGCGTCGTGCGGCCAGGCCATTTCACATTTTGATCGTCACATCTTGACAATCAAGATGAAGCAGTGGTATCCTCAGCCTGGCCGCCTCTGCCGGGAGCAGCAATGGACCAGCCCAACACCGACGTCATCCAGGGCACGCTCGACCTGCTCATCCTCAAGACCCTCAGCCTGGAGCCCATGCACGGCTTCGGCATAGCCCGCCGGGTCGAGCAAATCTCGCGCGGCGTCTTCAAGGTGAACCCGGGATCCCTGCTGACCGCTCTCCAGCGACTGGAGCGGGCCGGCTGGCTCGACGCGGAGTGGCGCCAGACGGAGAACTCGCGCCGGGCCAAGTTCTACGCCCTGACCCGCGCCGGCCGGAAGCAGCTCGACGTCGAGACGGCGGACTGGACTCGTCGGGCGTCGGCCGTCGCGCGACTGCTGAAGGCGGAGGGCTGACCGCATGTCGCTGTGGCGCCAGCTCACCCGCGGGATCCGGGCCCTGACTCGCCCCACGACGGCGGACCGGGACGTCGCCGACGAGGTGGAGCACTATTTGGAACAGGCCACCGCAGCGCTGGTGGCCAGCGGACTCTCTCCCGACGAGGCGCGGCGGGCCGCGCGGCTGGAGCTGGGCAGCCCGACCGGAGTCCGGGAACAGGTTCGGGGGTACGGATGGGAGAACGTCATCGGGGGGCTGCTCGCCGATCTCCGCTTCGCGGCGCGCCGGCTCAAGGGGAGTCCGGCTTTTACGGTCGTCAGCGTACTCACCCTGGCACTGGGTATCGGCGCCACGACCGCGATCTTCAGCGCGGTGAATCCGGTCTTGTTCGAGCCGCTACCCTATCCCGAGCCCGACCGGGTCGCGATGATCTGGGATCACGGCGGGGAGGATATGCCGCTCGCCATCACCTTCGGCACCTATCGTGAGGTGGTTGAGCGCAGCCGCTCCTTCGACGCTCTCGCGGTCATGAAGTCGTGGCAGCCGACGATGACCGGACCGGCCGAGCCCGAGCGGCTCGACGGGCAG
Source organism: uncultured Gemmatimonadales bacterium (assembly GCA_963812755.1). Classification (GTDB taxonomy): domain Bacteria; phylum Gemmatimonadota; class Gemmatimonadetes; order Gemmatimonadales; family GWC2-71-9; genus CAVVWJ01. Next base: position 134,282 of record CAWEWK010000013.1, read on the forward strand.
CGGGTGAGCGCACAGTACTTCCGGGTGTTGGGCGTTCCGCCGCTACTGGGGCGGGAGTTCGACCAGTCCGACGACCGGCTCAACGGACCCAGGGTGGCCATTCTAGGCCACGGGCTGTGGCAGCGGCGGTTCGGCGGCGACCAGGCGATCATCGGCCGGCAGATCAGGCTGGACGACGAGAGTTACACCGTCGTGGGCGTCATGCCGAGCGGGTTCGAGAATGTGCTGGCTCCCTCGGCGGAGGTCTGGGCGCCTTTGCAGTACGACAGGTCGCTCCCGCTCGAGGGCAGGGAATGGGGTCATCACCTCAGCATGGTGGGCCGGCTCCGGCACGGTAGCGATATCGATCAAGCGAAACGGGAGCTCGACCTGGTGGCCCACGCTCCGCTCCCGGAGTTTCCCCGGCCGCCGTGGGCTGCGGTGGCGAATGGATTCATCCTGAACCGGCTCCAGGACGATGTCACCCAGGGGGTCAAGCCGGCGTTGCTCGCGGTGCTGGGAGCGGTCGTGCTGGTGCTCGCCATCGCCTGTGTGAACGTGACCAATCTGCTGCTGGCTCGCGGCGCGCAACGCCGGGGTGAGTTCGCGATGCGAGCCGCATTGGGAGCCGGCCGGGGCCGGCTGATTCGGCAGTTACTCACCGAGAGCTTGCTGCTGGCCCTGCTGGGCGGAACCTTCGGACTGTTGGTGGCCCAGGTCGGGGTGCGCGCGCTGCTGGCCCTGAGTCCGCCCGGCTTACCCCGAGTGGCAGCGATCGGGCTGGATGGTGCGGTATTCGCTTTTGCGCTGGGCATCACCACCCTGATCGGTCTCGCGGTTGGCCTGGTTCCCGCGCTGCACGCCTCGCGAGGGGATCTCCATCTCGGGTTGCAGCAGAGCGCTCGCGGCAGCGTCGGCGGACATCAAGTGACCCGCCGTACGCTGGTCGTCGCAGAGGTGGCGCTGGCGCTCATCCTCCTGGTGAGCGCAGGACTCTTGTGGCGCAGCCTGAATCACTTGTTCGCCATCGCACCCGGGTTTGATGCCAGCCGGATGCTGACGATGCAGGTGCAGACCTCCGGCGGGAGGTTCGATAAGGAAGCTACCAATCGCTTTTTCGCGCAGGCCGAGGCAGCGGTGCGGGCGGTACCCGGAGTCACCGTGGCCGCGTTTACCAGCCAGCTGCCGCTGAGCGGTGACTACAGCACCTATGGCGTCTCCCTGGAATCGAATCCCGACAGCAAGACGGAGGGCGGCTCTCCCGCATTTCGATACGCGGTGAGCCCGGGATACTTCGAGACAATGAGGATCCCGCTTCGGAGTGGCCGGCTACTCGACTCCCGGGACGTGGCCGACGCGCCGCCGGTGGTCCTGGTCAGCGAATCGCTCGCCAAGACGTTCCCGGGCCGCAACCCGATCGGCCAGCGGGTACACGTCGGGCCCACCGACCATCCCTGGTACACCGTGGTCGGCGTGGTCGGGGATGTCAGCCAGGCTTCCTTGGCCCTGAGCCGGCCGGAGGGGGTGTACATGACCGGTGAGCAGTGGCACTTCCGAGAGAATGTGCGGTCGCTGGTGGTGCGGGCCCGGGGCGAGGTCATGGACCTTGCGCCGGCGATCAGGAACGCGATCTGGTCGGTGGACAAGGATCAGCCGGTGGTACGGGTGGCGACGATGGAAGAGGTGGTGGCCTCATCGGCGGCGGAGCGACGTTTTGCGCTGATCGTGTTCGAGGCGTTCGGGGTCGCGGCGTTGGTGCTGGCGGCGATCGGCATCTACGGGGTGCTCTCCGGCGGCGTTACCGAGCGCCTGCGGGAGATCGGGGTGCGGTCGGCCCTAGGCGCGTCTCGCGGCGCCATCCTGGGATTGGTCGTGCGCCAGGGGATGACGCTCACCGGGATCGGAGTGGTGATCGGGCTGAGCGGGGCCGCGGTCGCGAGCCAGGCCCTGGTCACCCTGTTGTTCGGTGTCTCCCGGCTCGATGCCCTCACCTACCTTGCTGTGGTCACCCTGTTGCTCGGCGTCTCGGGGATCGCCTGTTGGCTCCCCGCGTGGCGCGCGGCGCAGGTCGATCCCTCGATCACCCTGCGAGAGTGACGCTATCGGCAATCAGCTATCGGCTATCGGTCTCTAGAACCAAACCTCCATGGTACCGACCACTAGCTGATAGCCGATAGCAGGTAGCGCGAAGCAAATTAGGTGTATATACTCCTATTTATGCCGCGACCCGCCGGCCACCGGCCCACCCTGAGCGATGCCCGCAACTGTACCTGCTTCACCTTGCGGAAGGCCGCCCGGGCGGTGACCCAGCTGTACGACGACCTGTTGCGCCCCACCGGGCTCAGGGTCACCCAATTCTCCCTGCTGGTCGTGATTCACGCGGCGGGGAAGGTGACCATCTCCGACTTGGCCGACCTGGCGGTCATGGACCGCACCACGCTCAAGCGGAATCTCGAGCTGCTCCAAAAGGAGGGGCTGGTGCGGATCCGGCCGGGCCAGGACGCCCGGGTGCGGGAAGTGACCCTGACCGCCGCCGCACGACAGAAGATCTCGTTGGCGTTGCCATACTGGGGGAAGGCGCAGGCTCGGATGGCGGCGGAGTTGGGCCCGGCGCGGAGCGAGCGTTTCCAAGCGGATCTGTCGGCCGCGGTCAGCGCGGCCCAGCCGTAGAGGCGAAGACCAAGGAGGAGTGATCATGGGGGCACTACTGATCGGGGCCGGCGTGCTGGTGGCCACCGTGGCGATATCCTATCTCGTCGATGGCCTCCGCTCCGCTCCGGCGACGCCCGAGCGGTTGTCCTGGGCGCCGGACATTCCCATCCAATCCGCGGACGTGGACGGCGTGAGGTTGCGCTACATCGTGACCGGCGAGGGCCCGCCCCTGCTGCTGCTGCATACCCTCCGCACCCAGCTCGACATGTTCCAGAAGGTCATTCCCCAGCTGGCGCGGACCTTCCGGGTATACGCGCTCGATCTACCGGGGCACGGCTACTCCGGCATTCCCGCGGCCGAACTCACACCCGGGCTGTTCACCCAGAGCGTGGCTGGATTTCTCGACCGTCTCGGGCTCGAAGGAGTCACCGTGGTGGGAGAGTCCATCGGGGGCACCATCGGCCTGCTCCTCGGCTGCCCGGGGCAACCCGCGGGTAAGTCGAGTGCTCGCGATCAATCCCTACGATTACGGTCGCGGGCAGGGGCTTCGGCGAGCCAACCCGCTGGCCAACGTCGTCCTGGGGTCGGGTGCCGTACCGGTGCTCGGCCCAACCGTGACCCGGCTGAGATCGCCTCTCGTCGAGCGACTGATCTTTCTCGGAGGAGTAAACCGGAAGCACTCGTTCCCGCCGGATCTGATGCGAGAGATGTCCGCGGTGGGCAATCGCCCGGGCTACATGAACGGATTCGGGTCGTTGGTTCGTAACTGGCCCAAGTGGGAGGAGGCGCGGAAGGAGTACGGCGGTATCAATCGTCCGGTCTTCCTGCTCTATGGTGACAACGATTGGAGCCGGCCGCCGGAGCGAGAGGCCAATCGCCAGGCGATTCCCGGGGCCCGGATGCGCACGGTGAAGGACGCCGGACACTTTCTCGCGCTGGACGCACCGGACGAGCTGATACGCGCGGTGATGGAGTTCGCGCCTACTCCAACTTGAAGCGGTACCCGACGCCCGGCTCGGTCTGGAGCAAACGGGGACGGGCCGGATCGGCCTCGAGCTTCTGCCGGAGCTGGCCGACGTAGACCCGGACGTAGTGTGCCTGATTGATGTAGTTGGTTCCCCAGACTTCCTTGAGCAGCTGCCGATGGGTGATCACCTTGCCGGCGTGCTTGATCAGGACGGTGAGGAGCTTGTACTCGGTAGGGGTGAGGTGAACCTCCGCGCCCGCACGGGTTACTCGCCGAGCCGCCAGGTCGACCCGTAGTTCTCCCACCTCGAACACCGGCTCGGCAGGAGCGCCCGGCGGTTGCGACGCGTGGCGCAGCGCCACCCGGATCCGGGCCAGGAGCTCGTCCACTCCAAAGGGTTTGGTGAGATAGTCGTCCGCGCCCACATCGAGCGCCGCCACCTTGTCCTGCTCCCGGCCCCGGGCCGACAGCACGATGATCGGGGTGGCGGTCCACTCCCGCAGCTCGCGGGTGACCTGCAAGCCATCTTTGTCCGGCAGTCCCAGATCGAGCAGGATCACGTCGGGGTTTCGGCCCGCTGCCTGAGCGATGCCTTCCTTGGCCGTCGCCGCTTCAACCAAGCGATAGTCGGGATCGGAGAGAGCGGCCCGGAGGAATCGCCGCATCTGCGGCTCGTCCTCGATCAGGAGGATGAGGGGCGCTGGGGCAGTGGCTGGTCGATCCATGGGGTTCCGAGCTCGAGTTCCCCCGCTGCGCTACCAGGGCCGGACGGGCCTTCAGCGAGAATGGTGGGGGGAGCGCCTACCACGGGAATGGTGAACCGGAATGCTGCGCCCCCGCCAGGGCGGTTCTCGGCCCAGATCCTCCCGCCATGTGCGGTCACGATGCCGCGACAGATCGCCAGGCCCAAACCCACGCCGGTCCCCGACGCGCTTCCGGCGCGATGGAACTTCTCGAACACCCGCTCCTCCTCTCCGACCGGCAGGCCGGGACCCCGATCGGCCACCTGGACCACCACCTCCTCGACTCCGGCGGTGGCGCTGACTTCCACCGGCGTTCCGGGCGGAGTGTGCTTGGCCGCGTTCTCCAACAGGTTGACAAAGACTTGCTCCAGGAGGATTTCGTCCACTGCCACCAGTGGGAGGTCGGGAGGGATCCGGCTCGTCACCGGGTGATTGCGGAGCTGGTCTTCGGTCCGGAGCAGGGCCACACCGACGACGTCCGATAGGAGCTGCCATTCCTTCTGCACCTGCAGGTCACCACTCTCCACCCGGATCATGTCCAGGAGGTTGGCGACCAACCGTCCCATGCGCTGCGACTCCTGGAGAATCGTAGTGGCCAACTCGCGGCGGGTAGAGCCGGCCGGCTCCGGTTCCTGAAGTATGGTGCTGGCGGCGCCCTCGATCGAAGCGAGGGGGGTGCGCATGTCATGGGAGAGGGAGCTCAGCAGCGCGGTGCGCAGCCGTTCCGCCTCGAATTCGATCGAGGTTTGCCTGCCGCGCTCGGCGAGGTCCAACCGCTCCAGGGCCGCGGCCGTCTGGCCGGAGAGTGCTTCCAGCAGCCGGCGCCGAGCGGGGTCGCGGAACAGCCTGGGGTCGGCTGCCCGGATGCCGAGCACGCCGCCGACCCGGCCGGATGCCGTGAGCGGCAGGTACATGGCCACGGCCGCGGGAAGAGTCTTGGTGCCTTGGCCCGCCACCTGGTTGTGGTGATAAGTCCACTCAGCCACCGCGCGCTCCCGTTCGTCGAAGGGGTAAGGCACTATGGCGGCCGCCTCGAGTCTTCCTTCCTCTCCCGGAAGGAAGACGGCGGAGTCCACGGCGAAGGTCTCGCGGACGTGACGAAGCGCGGCGGTCACGACCTGATCTCGTTCCGTGGCGCTCGAGAGATCCCGGCTCAAGGCGTACAGCGCCGCGGTGCGTTGTTCCCGCTCTCTGGCCGCCTCCGCCTGAGTGCGAATCCTCCCGGTGAGCCTCCCCAGAACCAGGGCGACCAGCAGCATCACGCCGAACGTCAGCAGGTAGCGTACGTCCGAGACGGAGAAGGTGTAGAACGGGTGGACGAAGAAGAAGTCGAACGATGCAATGCCCAGGAGTGCCGCCACCACGGCGGGCCCCTGACGGTAGCGCGCCGCCGCCACCACCACCGCGAGCAGGTAGAGCATGGCGGCGTCGATGGTGGCGACGGTGGCGCCGATGCTTCGGATCAGGAACCCGATACCGGTCGGCACCAGCACGATGGCTCCGGCCCAGGCGTAATCCGACCAGGGTACCGGTGGCGTCGCCGGCGGCGCCCGAGGCTGCTCGACCTCCTCTTCGCCGGTAATGGCCAGCACCTCGATCGCGCCGCTCTGGCGAACCAGGCTGTCGAGCAGAGAACCCCTGAGCCGCTCCCGCCAGGCTGGTCGCTCCGGCTTGCCCACCACGATCCGGTTCACGTTGTGGGCCCGGGCGTAGGCCAGGATCTCGTCCGCGACGTTTTGCCCGCTGAGGGTGACGGTGCGTCCGCCCAGCTGCTCGGCCAGCTCCAGGGCTCGGAGGATGTCCTCCCGCTCGGCGGCGCTGAGCCGCTGGTCACGCGGCGTCTCCACGTGCACCGCGACCCACTCGGCGTGGAGCCGGGTGGCCATGCGACGGGTAGCGCGCACCAGGCGGACGGCGGTCGGGCTCGGACCCACGCAGACCAGCAGCCGCTCTCCCGCGGCCCAGGTCTCTCGGATGCCGCGCTCCGCCATGTAGCCCCGCATCTGGGCATCGACCCGCTCCGCGGTGCGCCGGAGTGCCAGCTCTCGCAACGCGATCAGGTTGCCTTTGCGGAAGAAGCGGTCGATCGCGCGGGAGGCCTGCTCCGGGACGTAGACTTTTCCCTCGCGCAGCCGCTGCAGGAGCACGTCGGGGGTGACGTCGACCAGCTCGAGCTCGTCGGCCTGCTCCAGCACCGAATCGGGGACGGTCTCCCGAACCTGGACTCCGGTGATCTGGGCGACCACGTCGTTCAGGCTCTCGACGTGTTGGACGTTGAGGGTGGTGTAGACGTTGATTCCGACGGCGAGCAGCTCCGCGACGTCCTGCCAGCGTTTGTCATGGCGGGAGCCGGGTGCGTTGCTGTGGGCTAGCTCATCCACCACCAGCAGTGCGGGTTGCCGAGCTAGTGCGGCGTCGAGGTCGAACTCGTCGAGAACGGTGCCCCGGTATTCGACCTTTCGTCGCGGGAGGATTTCGAGTCCATCGAGCAGGCGGGCGGTCTCGACTCGCCCGTGGGTCTCGGCTACGCCCACCACAACGTCGAGGCCCTCCGCCCGCTTAGCGCGGGCCGCCTCCAACATGGTGAAGGTCTTTCCGACGCCGGGTGAGGCGCCCAGAAAGACCTTGAGCTGGCCGCGGCGCTGGCGGGTCTCCTCCTCCCGGAGACGCCGGAGCAGTGCGTCCGGGTCGGGCCTGGCGTGGGTCACTGGTGCTGGGCCATGGTCACCTGGAAGATACGGCCCCGATTGGTGCGACGCTGTCGAGCGTGAGATTGAGAAGAAGTACGTTGACCCTTGGCTCACCGAAGAACCCGAACTGGCGGCCCTCGGTATGCTCCCGAAGCACCTCTCGGACCCGGTCCGGGCTTACCCCGCGGGCTCGAGCTACTCGGGCGACCTGGAGCTCGGCGTTGGCCGGAGAGATGTGAGGGTCGAGGCCGGAGGCCGACGCGGTGACCATGTCCGCCGGAATTTTCCCCCGCGTAGCGCCATCCTCCTCGACGGCCCGAGCCACGTTACCGGCAATCACGGTGTCGGCGAGCTTCCGGTCGGTCGGGCCTTTGTTGGTTCCGGCCGATGCTGCTGCGTCGTAACCCTGCCCGGCGGCGGACGGGCGAGGGTGAAAATACTCGGGCTTGGTGAACGGCTGTCCGATCAGCTCGCTCCCAACCACTCGGCCACCGACCTCGACCATCGAGCCATTGGCCTGGCGGGGAAAGAGAAGCTGCGCCAGGCCGGTCACCACGCCGGGGTAGACCAGGCCAGTGACGGCGCAGAGCAGCAGGGTGAGCACGATGGCTGGGCGAAGAAGGTTACGTACCATGGTCAACGATCCTTATGGCTCAGACTAGCCCGACCGCGGTGAGCAACAGATCGATCAACTTGATGCCGGCGAACGGGACGATCAGGCCACCCACGCCGTAGATCAGCAGGTTGCGCCGGAGGATGACGCCGGCCGCTGCCGGGCGATAGTTGACGCCGCGGAGCGCGAGCGGAATGAGCGTAACGATGATGAGTGCGTTGAAGATCACGCTGCTCAGGATGGCGGAGCGGGGTGAGGTCAGCCGCATGATGTTCAGGGTGCCCAATACCGGGTAGGTTGCGGCAAACATCGCCGGGATAATCGCGAAATACTTGGCGACGTCGTTGGCGATGGAAAACGTGGTGAGCGAGCCGCGGGTCATCAGCAACTGCTTCCCGATCTCCACGATCTCGATGAGCTTAGTCGGATTGGAGTCGAGATCCACCATGTTCCCGGCTTCGCGCGCCGCCTGGGTACCGCTGTTCATGGCCACACCGACATCGGCCTGAGCCAGGGCGGGCGCGTCGTTGGTCCCGTCTCCAGTCATCGCTACCAGCCGGCCGCCGGCCTGCTCCTTCCGGATCAGGGTCAGCTTCTCCTCTGGCGTAGCCTCCGAAAGGAAGTCGTCGACCCCAGCCTCCGCGGCAATCGCGGCGGCGGTGAGGGGATTGTCTCCGGTGATCATGACGGTGCGGATTCCCATGGTCCGGAGCCGGTCGAACCGTTCCTTCATCCCACCCTTCACGACGTCCTTGAGGTGTACCGCTCCGAACACTCGGGTGGCCCCGTTCTGCCGCTCGGCGACCACCAGCGGCGTGCCACCCTGGCGAGCGATGGATTCCACCACCCGTTCGGTCTCCGGCGGCATCACGCCGCCGGTGTCACTGACCCAGCGCCCAATCGCGTCGGCGGCTCCCTTGCGGAGCTGCAAGCCGGCCAGGTTGACCCCACTCATCCGGGTTGCCGCCGAGAACGGCACAAAGGTGACCGGGGGCTGGCCGTCGGCCCCGCCCGCGGAACGGCCCCGGAGCCCAAAGCGCTCCTTGGCCAGGACCACGATGCTGCGGCCTTCGGGCGTCTCGTCGGGGAGGGATGCGAGCTGGGCTCGATCGGCCAGCTCTTCTACCCGCACGCCACCAACCGGCAGGAACTCGACCGCGTGGCGGTTGCCCAGTGTGATCGTGCCGGTCTTGTCCAGCAGCAGAGTGTTCACGTCACCCGCGGCCTCTACCGCACGGCCGCTCATCGCGATCACGTTGTGCTGGATCAGCCGGTCCATGCCGGCGATCCCGATGGCCGAGAGCAGTCCGCCGATGGTGGTCGGGATGAGACAGACCAGCAGGGCCACCAGCACCGGCACCGGGACCGCACCGCCGCTGTAGACCGCGAACGGCTGAAGAGTGACCACGGCAAGGAGGAACACGACGGTCAGGCCGGAGAGCAGGATGGTCAGCGCGATCTCGTTGGGCGTCTTCTGCCGGCTGGCACCCTCCACCAAGGCGATCATCCGATCGATGAAGGTCTCGCCCGGGTTGGCGGTAATCCGCAGCACCAGCCAGTCGGAGAGGATCTTGGTTCCCCCGGTTACCGCTGAGCGGTCGCCGCCGGATTCCCGGATGACCGGCGCCGATTCTCCGGTGATGGCCGACTCGTCTACTGACGCCACTCCCTCGATCACCTCGCCATCGGCGGGGATGAGGTCGCCGGCCTTCACCAGCACGTGGTCGCCGGCGCGCAGCTCGGTGGCGAAGACCGACAGAAAGTCGATGTGGTTGGTCGGATCTTTCAACCGCTTGGCCCGGGTTTGCTGCCTCGTGCCCCGCAGCGCGTCGGCCTGAGCCTTGCCTCGGCCCTCCGCCATCGCTTCGGCGAAGTTGGCGAACAGCACGGTGAACCAGAGCCAGATGGCGAGTTGAAAGGTGAACCACACGCCTTCGCGGCCGGTGGCAATGTCCCGGACCAGGACCAGCGTGGTCAGCACGCTTCCCACCAGCACCACGAACATGACCGGATTCCGCAGCATGTGCCGCGGATCGAGCTTGTAGACCGATTCCCACAGCGCCCGACGCACGATTGGCGGGTGAAACAGCGGATGCTTGACGGCGGCCATGGCTAGAACAGCCTCCCGCTCTGCATGAGGAAGTGCTCCACGATGGGGCCCAGCGAAAGGGCCGGGAAGAAAGTGAGGGCGCCGACGATGACGATGACCCCGATCAGGAGGCTGACGAAGAGCGGAGTGGTGACGGGGAAGGTTCCCGCCGTCTCCGGCGCGATCTTCCGCTCCGACAGGAACCCACCCAACGCCACCATGGGAACGATCATGGCGAACCGGCCCACCAGCATCGCGATGCCGAAGAGCGTGTTGTAGTAGTAGGTGGAGCCGGTAAGCCCGGCGAACGCACTCCCGTTGTTGCCGGTCGTCGAGCTGAAGGCGTAGAGGATCTCCGACAGGCCGTGGGGTCCGGCATTATTGAGCCCTTTGAGTCCCGGGCCGACCACGCTGGACAACGCGGTGAGCGTCAGGATCACCGCCGGGAAGATCAAGACGTAGAGCATCGCTACCTGGACTTCCCGGGACTGAATCCGTTTCCCCAGATATTCCGGCGTTCGCCCGACCATCAGCCCGGCGATGAACACCGTGAGCACCACCATCACCAGCATCCCGTAGAGTCCGGCGCCGACCCCGCCGAAGATCACCTCGCCGAGCTGAATGTTGACCAGTGGGACCATGCCGCCCAGCGGCGTGAAGGAATCATGTAGGGCGTTCACCGCACCGCAGGAGGCATCAGTGGTGACCGTGGCGTAGAGCGCGCTGTTGGCAATGCCGAAGCGCACCTCCTTGCCCTCCATGTTTCCGCCCGGGTTGACCGCGCTGCCGGCAAGGTCAACTCCCCGCTCCGCGTGGATCGGATTGCCCCGAGCCTCGGCCCAGTACACGGTGCTCACCCCGGCGAAGAAGAGCACGAACATGGCCGACCACACTGCCCAGCCGTGACGCTGACGCCGCGTCATCCGGCCCAGCAGCCAGGTCAGGGCGGAGGGAATCGCGAAGATGGTGAACATCGACCAGAAGTTGCTCCACGGCGTCGGGTTCTCGAACGGATGCGCCGCGTTGGCGTTGAAGAATCCGCCCCCATTGGTGCCCAACTGCTTGATCGCCTCCTGGCTCGCCACCGGCCCCATCGCAATGGTCTGTTTGGCCCCTTCCAGGGTGGTCACTTCCACGTAGGGGTTGAAGTTCTGGATCGCGCCCTGCTGTACCAGGATGAGTGCCACGATCAGCGAGAACGGCAGCAGGACGTAGAGCGTGCCCCGCACCAGGTCGGCCCAGAAGTTTCCCAGCCGGCCGGCGGAACGCCGCGCGATCCCCCGCACCAGCGCCACCGCGAGAGCAATTCCCACCGCGGCGGAAGCAAAGTTGTGAAACGCCAACTGAGTCATCTGGGAGAAGTACGACATGGTCGTCTCTCCCGAATACGACTGCCAGTTGGTGTTGGAGGTGAACGAGGCGGCGGTCTCGAATGCCTGTCGCCCGGGGACTGCTGCAAAGCCCTGAGGATTGAGCGGGAGCAGGTGTTGCAGTCGTAGCACCAGGTAGGTGAGCAGCAAGGAAACAGCGCTGAAGAGCAGCATGGCGCCCGCGTACCGGGTCCAGTGTTGATCCTCATCCGGATCCACTCCGGCCAGTCGGTAGAACAGGCGCTCGACCGGGGCCAGCCAGCGCACCCGGCCTTCGTACACCGCCACCAGGTACATCCCCAGCGGCTTGGTCACCAGCAGCACCGCAAGCGAGAAAAAGGCGATCTGGAGCCACCCATTCGCGCTCATCTCAGAACCTCTCGGGCCGGAGCAGGGTGTACATCAAGTAGACCAGGATGGCTACGGCTATCAGCCCGCCGATCAGCGATTCCGCACCCATTATTGGCTGTCCTCACCGGAACGGCGCCCGAGCCGCTCGAGGCCGGCCACATAGGCCAGCATCGCGGCAAAGAAGCCCACGGTGCCCAAGACGTACAACAGATCGATCACAAGGACTCCTGTTAGTGCGACTATTGAGAGAGTAGACCGTCCGGTATCAAAGCGGTGTACGGGGGGACGGCAGAGGTATCAAGAATCCGTAAGGGAGCGAGCTATGTTTGCTGGCAGACCTAGCAAGGACTGGTATGCGTGCGGTGATCTATGCTGGCGCGGGTGGCCCGGAGGTCATCACCTTCGGCGACGTCCCCAAGCCGGAGGTGAAGCCGGAGTACATTCGGGTCCGGGTGCACGCCGCGGGACTCAACCGGGCCGACCTGCTGCAGCGAATGGGACAGTATCCGGCGCCGCACGGCTGGCCGGCCGACATCCCGGGGATGGAGTACGCGGGCGAGGTAGAGGCAGTGCGGGGCGTGACCCGCTGGAAGGTGGGCGACCGGGTGATGGGGCTGGTGGGTGGTGGAGCGCAGGCGGAGCTGGTGACCGTGCACCAGGATGTAGCGCTACCGATTCCCGATGGCCTGTCCTACGCTGAAGCCGCGGCGATTCCCGAGGCTTTTCTCACCGCGTACGACGCGCTGGTCATCCGCGGCCGAGTCGCCCCCGGAGAACGGGTGTTGATCCATGCGGTGGGCAGCGGTGTCGGGACCGCGGCGGCCCAGATCGCCCGGCACCTGGGCGCCACCGTGCTCGGCACCTCGCGCCGGGCCGACAAGCTGGCTCGGGCCGTGCTGTACGGATTGAGCCACGGCATCGATACCAGTCGCGCCCAGTTTCGTGAAGCGGTCGGTGAGCCGGTGGACCTGGTGTTGGACGTGCTCGGCGGTCCTGCCTTCTCCGACAACCTGGCCGTACTGGCTCCCCGCGGGCGCCTGGTGCTGCTGGGCTTTCTCGCGGGGAGCAGGACCAGTACGGACCTGGGTCCTATTCTACGGAAGCGCCTCGAAGTGATCGGGACGGTGATGCGGACCCGCACGCTGGAAGAACGAATTCCGCTGGTGCGGGAGTTCACCGAGCGAGTGTTGCCGCTGTTCGACCGGCGGATCGATCACGACGCTCCGCTGCGGCCGGTACTGGAGCGGGTCTATCCCATCACCCAGCTGGCGGAGGCGCATACGTTGCTGGAGAGCAACGAGACCTTCGGCAAGGTCGTGGTGACCTGGGCTGGATAAGCCGGGCTATCGCGAGGCCCCGCTCTTGCGGCCCGCCGCCTCCAATATCCGCCGTCGCTGCCCCGGCGTCAGCAGATCTCGCTCGACCACTTGCCGCACGATCCGGGCAACGAAGGAATACCCGCGCGGCTCCGCCAACAGCCAACGATGCCACTCCAGCTCGTCCAGCCCCCGCGCCGTATCTAACGCATCCAATCCCATGGCCCGCTGGAGCAGCGGCGGAGTCGCCAGATCTCCCAGTACCGCGGCGCCCACCAGGACGGTTTGGGCGGCCGGGCTCAAGCGGCGGTACGCCACCCGAATAGCCGCCACCACCGCGTCGGGAAGGTCGCCGGGCAGACTCTGATCGAGCGTCCGAAGCGGCTCCGGCCAGTTTCCCGAGATGGTCCCGAGATCGAGACCGAGGGTTACCGCCCTGAGCAGCTCGACGGCGAGCAGAGGGAGTCCGGCGGAATCGGTCGCCACCCGGCGAACCACCCGGTCGAGCGCGACCGGGTCATACCCGGGGAGCATCCGTTGCGCCAAGCCGCGCAGTGAGACGCGATCCAGCGCCCGAAGCCGTACCGCTTCGCCTTCGAAGTCCCGGCCGATCCTGGCGTGCAGCTCATCCAGCTCGGCTCGTGGCGGGTAGGGGGCTGCGGCGAGCACCAGGGTCAGGGGCGCGTCGGCCAGATCCCGCAGAGCCGCGCCCAGGGCCAAAGCCGATTCGGGGTCCACCCACTGGGCGTCGTCCAGAGCCAGCGTTACCGGATGCTCCTCCACCGCCGCCCGCAAGACTTCCACTACCGCCCGGCCAAGCTGTAATGGCTCTGACGCCGCCGCCCCGCGGAATCGGTCGGCCCACTCGGGCAATACCTCGGCAAAGGCCGCGAGCGCGCCCGGCGGAGCGGTGCCGATGCCTGGAGCCTCGATCAGCCCGCCGCGGGCCAGGGCCAACAGACCGCTCCAGGGCTCGAGGCGGTCCGCCTCCACCGCGCGCGCGGCCGCTACCGACATCCCGTCCAGCCGGAGGAGCGCGAGCATCTCTTCCAAGAGCCGGGTCTTGCCGACCCCGGACTGCCCCTCGAGGAAAATCAGCGCCGGCCGCTTGGTCCGCGCCGACCGTGCCGCTCCCTCCAGCACCCGCCGCAGCTCCTCCTCTCTTCCGACGAGAGGGGCTCGAAGCACCGCGGAGTCCTCGGAGTAAGCGGCCGGCACTTCGGGGCGGTGCCCCCGCCCCCGGCGCACTCGATCGACCAACGTCAGGGTATCCTCGCTGGGCTCCACTCCTATCTCTCGCAGCCGCGCGTGGAACCGATCGTACAGCTCGAGCGCCTCGGTTCGGTTGCCGGCCAACGTCAGGCAGCGGACCGCCGACCGCAGAGCCAGCTCGGAACTGGGCTCGATGGCGACCGCACGCCCCGCCATACTGCTTGCCTCCGGAGCCTTACCCAGCCGGGCGAGCGAGTCGGCCGACCGCACCAGCACCTCTACGGCTTTCCGCCGCCAGAGCTCCCGCTCGGCCGCCAGCCAGTTCTCGAAATCCGAGGCGTCCGGGACCACGAAGCCTTCGAGGAACTCCCCTGCAATCAGCTCCGCCGCGCCGGCCCAGTCCTCGGCGGCAGCGAGCTCCTCGAGCCGGTCCACGTCGAGCTCTACCGCCTCGGCAGCCAGGCGGACCTGTCCCACGGTGTACTCCACCGCCTCGGCCCCGGCGTGACGGCGGAGTACCCGCAGCGCCTCGCTCAGCGAGTGCCGAGCGGCTGCCTCGGTTCGATCGCCCCAGAGCATGCCGATGAGATGCTCCCGGGTCCTGCCCCGGCGAGGAGACCGGGCCAGATAGACCAGGAGGGCTAAATGCTTGCGCCACAACAGCTCGGGAGGGGCGGGACTGCCATCCACGCTCACTTCGACCGGGCCAAGGGTGCGGCAGAGGATCACCCTGTACTCCTACAGGCGGGGTTTTTCATCACCGCGGCAGGGCTCGCTTGACAGTTACTTGATAGGGGGATAGTAGAAAATAGAGCCCTGGTAGCAAGGCCCGCCCATTCATGAGCAACCCTTTGGCCCGCTTCGGTATCCGCTTCCGACTCGCCCAACTCTCGGCGGTCATCGCCCTGCTCGCGCTGCCGAGCTGCGGGGGTGACGACCTCCAGTGTGGCGGCCCATTCTGCGTGCTGCCTCCGGGGCAGCCGGAGGCGGCCAAGCTGCGGCCCGGCTCCGGCGGCGATCAGACCGGCGCCCCCGGTCGCCAGCTGCCCTTGCCCTTGGAGGTCCTGGTGACCGACGAGGAAGATCGGCCGGTTTCTGACGTGGAGGTGGGCTTTACCATCGAGCAAGGAGGCGGAGCGCTGTCAGTGCCGGCGGTCCGCTCGGATCACATGGGGCGTGCCCAGGTGACCTGGACGCTTGGCGCCGAGACCGGCACCCAGACCGTTCACGCGGCGGCGACTACTTCGTCGGGCCTGCCCCTGAACGGATCACCGTTGGTTCTCCTTGCCCAGAGCGTTCAGCCGCCGCCGGCAAAGCTGGTCCTGCGCCAGACCCCCTCCGGCTCGGCACAGAGCGGCGTGGCCTTCGCCCAGCAGCCCGTGGTCGGGGTGGTCGATGCGGACGATGCGCCGGTGCCCGGCGTGGATGTCACCGTCGCGATCGTCACCGGAGGCGGCACCTTGGGCGGCACGGCTGCGCTATCGACCGACGCCGCGGGGAGGGCGAGCTATGCCGACCTCGCCATCGTGGGCGTCGCCGGTCCTCGTACCCTCGGCTTCAGTGTGGCTGGTCTCGAGCCGGTGACCGCGATTGTCGAAGTCACGGCAGGAGCCTCGTCCCAGATCCAGGGGATCCAACCGCTGGCCTACGAAGCAATCGTCAACTCGCCCGTGTCACCGGCGCCCTCCGTGGTGGTGAAGGATGCCGCCGGCAATCCGGTGGCCGGGGCCGTCGTCACCTTCACGGCCGACCTCGACGGCTCGGTATCCCCGGGAACGATGGCGACAGACGAACTTGGTATTGCGCAGGTTAGCAGCTGGACCCTGGGTAAGACCGCCGGGGTTCGATACTCGCTCTCGGCCCAGCTCCAAGCCTCGACCGGGGAACCGGTCGTCTTCCTGGCGGACGCAAGGGCGGGCGCGGCAGGTGGATTGAGGATCATAACGCAGCCTTCCACCACGGCGCGGAGCGGCACAGCGTTGGCCGCCCAGCCCGTGGTGCAAATCGTGGATCAGTTGGGAAATCCAGCCGCACAGCCGGGTGTGACGATCAGAGCGACACTTTTCTCCGGTCCATCCGGAACGCTGGGGAACGCCACCGCAACTACCAACGCCTCGGGCCGGGCAAGTTTCAGCGGACTCACCCTTACCGGACTGGTCGGGCAATACCGGCTGTCGTTCAGCGCGCCGTCGCTGGCGGGAGTGACCTCCGACGCGATCTCGCTCGCCGCCGGCCCCGCTGCGAGATTCCTGCTGGTACAGCAAGTCTCCCCGACCGCCCGCAGTCGGGTTCCATTCTCCGATCAGCCGGCGCTCCAGCTCCAGGACGAGCGGGGGAATCCCGTGGCCGAGCCGGGACACGAAGTGACGGCGTCCATCGCCAGCGGAGGCGGAGCTCTGGCGGGCACCACCACGGCGGTGACGGACAATACGGGGCGAGCGGCGTACGTCGATCTGGCGATCGTCGGCAGTCCCGGTCCGCGCACCCTGCGGTTCACCAGCTCGAATCCTCAGGGCCAGGTCACCTCGCAGACGGTTTCCCTGCCGAGCGTGGCGACGGTGTCCATCGTGACCGCGCCGCCCGACGCCGTGGTCGTGGCCTCCCAGCTGGTCAATCCGGTCTCCTGGATCCTGGAAGACGCCGACGGACAGCCGGTTGCCGACGTGCCGGTTTCGATTTCGGCCTCGCCCGGCAACTCGGTGGAGCCCTCCGGTGCCGTCAGTAATGAGAACGGAATCGTCCAGCTCCTGTCCTGGACCGTGTCGCAAACGGCCGGCGAGCAAACCCTCAATCTCGAAGTGCCGGATGTAGGAAGCACCAATCTCGAGATCGAAGCGTTGCCCGGACCGGCATCGCAGTTGGCGATGGCATCGGGCGACGGGCAATCCGCTCCGATCAATTCCCAGCTCGCCGCCCCCCTGGTGATCAGGGTGGTCGACCAGTTCGAGAACGGAGTGAGTGGAGTGCTGATTCAGTGGCGGACCTGTGACGGTGTGGGCGATTACGACGTCGACACGGACGTCGATGGGTATGCCAGCGCGGTTCAAGAAACCGGATCGGAGGCCGGCACTTTCTGCGTGATGGCCTCCAGCACGGGATTGCAAGGTTCGCCGGTCCAATTTTCCTACACCGCGACCCCGGGGCCGGCGTCAACCAGCGCTCTCCGCACCGGCACGGGCCGGCCACCGGCGCCGGCACGATCGATCGGGAGACGCTAGATGCGGCTGGTGACGCTGGCGCTCATGGGCATGCTGGCCGGCAACCTCGAAGCGCAATCGGCGCAGCCGATCTCGCTTCAGGTGTCCGGTCTGTTCAACGGTGTTTTCGGCGAGGTGTTCACCGGGCTGCGAGACGGCATCGGAGCCGAGGCGCAGCTGCGGTACACGCCCAGCGCCTTCTCCATCGGCGCCGGATTTCAATACACCACGCACGAGCTGGAGGGAAGGACGGAGGACTCACAGCTGTATGGCGGCTTCGTGGAGCCGCGCTACCGGATCTATGCCGGTAGCAACGTCTTCGCGCCATATCTCTCGGCGCGCTTCTCCCTGCTCAAGGTAGGGTTTTCCGGGGGGGACCTCGCGCTTTCCTCCAGCTTCATTCAGCTGAATGGCGGAGGTGGAGTGCTCTATCGGCTGGGATCCAAGGTCAACCTGGACCTCGGCGCGACCTACGGCTACAACCGGTTGGGGGGCGGCACCCTCACCAGCGAATCGGCCGGGAGCTCGGTACCGGTGGAATCGAGCTCCGGATCGAATGTCGTGGTCCGGCTGGGATTGGCTATAGGGCTCGGTGCCTGAGCCGATGCGGATCAGAGCTTAGGAGAGCCGACGATCCGGCAGCTCGACATCTGCCATTGATCGGCCCGCCTGGCGAACTCGGCTCGGAAGACGGGCTCGCTGCGGAGGTGGCCACCGAAGGCATCCTTCCAGGTGAGCCCAAAGCTGAATTCCATTGCCGCCGATTGCGGACCGATGTGCCGGCTGCCATCCACTCGCTTTCCGACCACCGCCGACCACTCCCTGGTTCTGAGGATGCGGCTCAACTTTCTCAGCTTCTCCTGGTCCGCCTTGCTCGCGGGACGGTACATCTCCGTCACTCGGGGAACGTTCCTGGATCGCAAGGCCAGGTAGCAGTCTTCGACGCCCTTGCGGAGCTGAGCCTCCAAACGCCGCTGCTCCAGCGCCGCCGTTTCCGCGCCGGATGGCTTCGGTCTCGGCGGTGGCGCCGCGGTCTCCATCGGCAGCTCGGCGGCTATCGGTGAGACCGGGGTGGCGTCGGCTACGTCCGTGCGCGCCGGCTCGTTGGCCACCTGGTCGGCGACGGTAGGGCTTGGGTTGGGCCGCACGGTTACGGGTGTCCGGGAGGCGCTAGCGCGCTGCGGCTTGCGCGCCGGACGTTGCACCTTCACCATCGCCGCGGGGACGAGGCTGTCATGATCGGCGAGGTATGGCCCGTAGCCCGGCGGCTCCACGGCCACGGTTGAGGTCGTGCGCCTCGGGGTGGGCGAATCACCCGAGATCGGCCATCCTCCCAGAAGCCAGCTCACTCCACCCGCCAGCGAGGCTCCAACGGCGGCCGCAACGATGGTGCGGCGCGAGCGGCGGAGCCGCCGGCGCCGAGCGGAACGGGGCTGCGACACGACCGGAGCAGGATCACTGGCCACGACGGAAGCCGGCTCGGGCCTTTGGACACTGACCCGGATCGATGCACTTACGTCTTCGCAGGTGGCAGTGAGCACGACCGATCCGGTACCCAATGTTGCGACCCACCCGCCGGCCGACACCACCGCCACGCTCACATCGCTGCTGCGCCAGGACACCGTCCGCCCGACGAGCGGATTGTCCCAGCTATCGACCGGCGTGGCCGTCACGACGAAACTCCGGCCAATCACGACACTGGTAGGCCAGTCCGCGATTTGAATGGCCGCGACTCGAGCCGGAAGCACCGGGATCACGATTCCTGCCCGGGCGTCATCCAGCACGGCGGTGATCCGCGCGAACCCCGGTGCCAGGGCGACGAGGGCGCCGTCCGAAGTCACGGTGGCCGTCGAGGAATCCTCCGACTGCCATTCCACCGACCGGGCTATGGGGCGCCCGCGCTTATCCCGGGTGATGGCTTCCAGCCGGATTTCATCGCCCACCCCCACCGGGTGGTCCAGGGCGCCGATGACGATCTCGTCCGCCCTGGGGGGAGCGACATCCACGCGGAGATGAGCCTCGACTCCCCGACAGGTGGCCGTGAGCAGAGTCGAGCCGGCCCCGGTGGCGACCGCGACCCCTCCATGGCTCTCGAACCGCAGCACCTCGGCCTGGTCGCTGCGCCAGGTTACCTCGGTAGGTGGGAGCCGGGTGCCATGCTGCCCGCGCACCATAGCGACCAGCACGAAACTGTCACCCACCTCCAGGCCGGCCGGGGGCGGCAGAATGGAGATAGCGCCCACCGGGGTATTGGAGGCCTCGTCTCCACCCGAGAGCGATCGCGTGCGCGGGGCCGGGCCGCCGGCCGCGGTCGCAAGCCGGCTCAGCTCACCCCGCAGCGGATCGTCGTCGGACAGTGGCGCGGCACGGAGCGCCGCCAGCGCCTCCGACATGCGGGGCCAGCGATCCGCCGGATCCTTGGCCAGCATCTGAAAGACCGCCGCCTCCAGGTCGGCGGGACAATCGGGGAAATGCTCGCGGATGGGGATGGGTGTGCGCTCGACGTGAGCCTGCATCACCGTGAGCGTCGATCCGCTGAATGGCGGAACGCCGGTCAGCATCTCGTAAGCCACGGCCCCCAGCGCATACTGGTCCGACGCCCACGAGATTCCGGTGCCGCTGCACTGCTCGGGACTCATGTACGCCGGGGTGCCGACCAACGCTCCGGTCAAGGTCAGAGTCGGCGACTCCGCCGCCTTGGCGATCCCGAAGTCGGTGACCACCGCGTTGCCTTCTTCGTCGATCAGGATGTTGGCCGGCTTGACGTCCCGGTGGATCACCCGCGACCGGTGGGCGTGGATGAGCGCCGAGCCGACCTGATAGAGGATCGAGCGCACGACGGGAAGCGGCAGCCTGCCGGCTCGCTGAATGATCTGTTCCAGCGAGCGTCCGTGAACGTAGCGCATGACGAAGAAGTGCAGCCCCTCCGCCTGCCGCACCGAATAGAGCGAAACGATGTGAGGATGGTGCAGGTTGGCGATGGTCACCGCCTCGTTCTTGAAGCGGTCGATCCCGTCGCTCAGCAACAGACCTGGAGCCAGGACCTTGATGGCGACCTTCCGATCGAGCGCGATCTCCTGCGCCAGGAACACGGCCGCCATTCCTCCCCGGCCAATCTCAGGGCCGAGCTCGAACTCCCCGACCGTGGCGCGCTTGAGGCGGTCGATCAAGTCAGTCGACAGAGCTTGCGATTCGGTGAGCGGGACTGGGGAAAGGAGAGCGGAGTCGCCGGGTTCGGCCGGGGTTCCGCATTCAGGGCATGTCAGATCACCCGGGAGCAGCGATTCTCCGCAACTGGAGCAGGAGAGCAGCCCGGCCCCGCATTGGGCGCAGAAGCGATCTCCCGATCCGAGAGCGCCGCCGCAGTGAGCACAGGAAAGAATTACCGCCATCACACCCACCTGAGGAGATCCAGTCTGACCACCCAAAGTTGGACTCTGGCCGGGGCAGACGCAATGCGATCGGTCACCCTCCGCCCCCCGCTTGAAATCCGCTTGACACCCGGCTGTAGGATGAGGCCTGGCAGGATCGGACCTTTGCACCGGAGTTCTCTATGCTCACACCCCGCCACAGAGCCCTCTTCGAGGCTTCGCTCTCGGCCCTTCTGCTCCCTTCCAGCTCGGGGCAGGAGCCCAAGGGACTGCCCAATAAGAAGTTAGATCAAGCGAGCAGGACTGATCGCCCGGACCCCGTAACGCCGCCGGATGCGGTCGAGGGCGATTTGTAGCGGGGCGGCGGGGCGGCGGGGGGGCGGGGGAGTCCACAGATCCAGCTGCCCCTCCGCCTCCTCCAGCCGGTCCAGCGTCAGCGCCACCGCGCGCACGGCCAAGCGCTTGGAATTGGCCAGGGCGAAGGCTCGGCGAGCGGCGTCCCATAACTCGATATCGAGAGTGACGGCGCTCAGGGGAAGCGCGCGGGTGACGCTGGTGTGGTCGGCGTACGTAGCCTCCACCCGGAGCCGGCCTGCGGTGAGACCCCGCCGGCGGAGCCGGCTACCCAAGCGCTCACTCATGGCGCGCAGCAGCGCATGCAGTATGACCAGATCGTTGGTGTCGGTGGCCAAGGTGTGAGCCAGGTAGAACTCGGCCTGGCGGGCGGGGGGGAGAACCGGGCGAGGATCGATGCCCCGTGCCCGCGCGCGCAGGATGCGGCCGGCAGTACCGAAGACGGCACAAAGCGCGCGCTCGGGAATGGCCGCCACTTCGCCGATGAGCTCGAGCTGATAGTCGTCGAGCCGGGAGCGGATGCGATCGGGCACTTCCGGCCAGACCTCGACAGGGAGAGGCGCAAGAAAGACTGATTCATCGCCGCCGGGAATGTGAACCGGCCCGCCTGCCCGTCGGTCCGACTTTACCGCCGTTTGGCTCACCATCTTGTTGGTCGCCACTCCCACGGACACCGGCAGCCTCAGCCGCTCCCGCACCTCCCGTTGGACTCGCGCGGCCACGTCTACCGCCGGGCCGAAAAGACGGCCGGTTCCAGTGAGGTCGAGAAAGGCATGGCCGTAGCCGCGAGGCTCGATCACCGGCGCGTAGATCTGAAGGATCTGGTGCAGCGCTCGCGAGGCGCGGGCGTAGAGCCGCGGGTTGGGGGGCAGCAAGATGAGATCGGGGCAGAGCTTACGGGCGGCGCGCACGGGCATTCCCCGAGTAATACCCGCGCGCCGCGCCTCGGCCGAAAGGGCAAGGATGACGGCGCGGTCGGCACCGGGCGGCGCTACCGCGACCGGTCGGGTGCGAAGGGCCGGGGCCACGAGTCCCTCTACCGTAGTGCAGAAGGCAGGGGGATCGATGAAGAGAATGGAGCGAGACATAGCGCCGGCCGATAT
This sequence comes from uncultured Gemmatimonadales bacterium, assembly GCA_963812755.1. GTDB lineage: Bacteria > Gemmatimonadota > Gemmatimonadetes > Gemmatimonadales > GWC2-71-9 > CAVVWJ01. Next base: position 156,289 of record CAWEWK010000013.1, read on the forward strand.
TCGGGATTTGTTCGGGCTTCTCCTCGAATATCGGCCGGCGCTGGAGAGCGGTCAAGCGGCCGTGCTTATCCTGCCGCCGCCACCTTCATCTTCCGAGTCTTCTCCCGGACGAACCCGTGGTTCAAGCCGGGCAAGGTGTTGATGTTGGCGGCTTTCTGGTACATCTCCCGGGCCTTGGCCTGATCTCCCTTGCCTTCGTATGCCTGGCCGGTGCGATAGAGATTGTAGGGATCCTGCTGGTTGGCCTGGGCCAGCTCCGCCAAGGCGCGCTCGAAATCCTTCTCCTGCAGCGCGATCATTCCAGTCAACTGATGAGCCAGCTGGATCTGGAAGGGGTTGCCCAACGCGGTCGTGCCTTTGGAGAAGGCGTCGGCGTGGGTCTTGGCGCCGGCCACGTCGCCCTTACGCAGCGCGACTCGGCCCAGATTGAAATGATAGATCAGCTTGGCGTTGTCCTTCACTTCCGGGGAGAGGTTCGAGCCCTCCTGTATCTTCACGGCCTGATCAAAGCGCTTCAGCGCCTCGTCCGGCTTCCCTGACTCCAGCAGCACGTTCCCCATGAAGGTCGCATCGCCCGCCATGGCGGCAGCGTCGTTGATCTTTTCTCCCAGAGCGTACTGCCGGTCCAGCGACTTGAGCGCCTGGTCGTTCTTGCCCTCGTCGATGTACGCGACCGTCTCGTTGAACAACGCGGCGCGGCGCTCCCCATCGTTGCGCGCGGCGTCGTACAGCCGCTTGGCTTCGGCTCGCGACGCCTGGTGCTTCCCTTGATACAGGAGGTTGCTCGAGATGCCGATGAAGGAGGCGGCGAAATGGGGGTCGACCGAGAGCGCCTTCCGGTACATCGCAATCGACTCGTCGAATCGTCCCATCTTCATCAGCAGCTCGGCGTACGAGTCGTAGGGGTTGGGGTCCTGGGGAATGAGCTCGATGTACTTCTTGAACGCGGCTTCCGCCTCGGCGAACTGCCCCGCCTGGCGGTGAGCGTATCCCAGAATGTTGTAGGCCGGCGCGTAGTCGGGCGCGATCTCGACCGATGCCTGGTACTGCTCGATCGCCTTAGGGTAGTCCTGCTGGCCGAAGTACGAGCCGCCGAGGAGAAAGTGGGCCCGTTCGTCCCGGGGGTACTTGGCGACCAACTCGGTGTAGTACTCGAGCTGCTTCTTGGCGTCGGCGTTGGCGCCTGCCTGGAGGCCGAGGATCATCAGGCGCTCGCCCTCGGACACCTTGTCTGCCAGGGCGACGGCGTGGTTGAGGTGGGTGAAGAATTCCTTGGCCGACGGTGACACCTGCGCCAGGGTGTAATGAGCGAGAGCGAAGCCCGGCTCGGCGGCGGCCACTTTGACCAGCAGCTCGTGCGAATCGTGGGCCCGAAGATTTTCCTGGAGCGTACGGCCCTTGATGTAGCTCTGCTTGATGCTGTCGGAGGAGGCGGTGATGGTGACCTTGCCTTCGGTGTTGGCAGTCTGCGCCTCCGCCGGCACGGCGGCCGATAGAGCAGCGGCCAGCGTCAAGGCGACGACTGAAGAGTGTGTCATACGACTCCCTGATGGCTGGATGGGGTGAGTGCGGGCTATATGAGGCTCTACTCGGCGGGGTAGGGAAAAGATTCAGGCGGTGTCATCCCGAGCGGAGCGAGGGATCTACAGCAACTCCGGCTGCTCCGGTCCTGCTGCCTCCTGGGGCCGGCGTCGCTGCATGTAGGTGTCCTCGGGAAACCCATGGGCGCGCTGCAGTTCTCGCACCCGGGCGCTCAGGGCCTTGCGGTAGGTAGGACTGGCGTCGTCGCTCCGGGCGTAGTGCCGCCGGTAGCGGTCGGCGAGGTGGGGAAACTCGCGAACCAGATAAGGAAGGAAGCGGTGCCGCGCCGCGGAACCGAGTCGGAGCGCCGCCCCGGACACGTAGTGGGCACCGGCTTCCTTCGCCAATCCGATGAGCCTTCCCAGACCGTCCCGATCGTCGGTGATTCCGGGAACCACCGGTGCGATGAGCAGCCCGGCGTACACTCCACCTTTGGTGAGCCGCCGGAGCGCGCGGAGGCGGGCGGCCGGCACCGGCGACCGCAGCTCGAGCCGCCGGGCCAGCCTCGAGTCGGCGGTGGCCAGGGAGATGTCCACGCTCAGCTTGTGCCGGTCGGTCAGTTGCCGGAGGAGATCGAGATCGCGGGTGATCAGAGGCGACTTGGTGATGATGGAGATCGAAAGCCCCCGATGCAGTAGGAGCACCTCCAGAATCTTCCGGGTGAGCCGGAAACGCCGTTCGGCGGGCTGGTAGGGATCGGTAGCGGTGCCGATGACAAGTGACTGCCTACCAAGCCGCGCCGGGTCGAGCGTTCGGGCGAGTACCTCGGCGACGCCGGTCTTGACCAGAATCCGGCGCTCGAAGGCTTCCCAGTCGGGCCCGTCCTTCGGTCTGCCCGCACGCTCTTCCACCCATCGATGAGTGTCGCGGGCATAGCAGTAGGTGCAGCCGAACTCGCAGCCGACGTAGGGATTGATCGACCAGAATCCCATGTGGGTGCTGGCTGGGCTGTTGAGCACGGAGCGAACGGAAAGCTGGATGAATTCCGTGTCCCGGCCGCGATGGTCGAGGACGACCGGTAGGCCGGCCGGCGCTCGGGCGGGCAGGAGCTCCAGCTGGGGCTGAGCGGCAGTCACTCGCACCGTCCCCAGCCGCACTGCAGGCAGCTGATGCAGGCCGACGACCGGACCACGGGTCCGGCGCACTCGGGGCAGACCCGAATCTGGTGCGGACCGGCCGGCTGGTATGTGGTTGGGGCCAGACGGGATGGCGAAGGCGGAACTGGACGGGCTGGGACCGGCATGTGGCACCTGGCTTCGGCGTCTATTCGGACATGATACCCGAATATATGCCGAAACTAGGGAGGGTCAAGCCACGACTGGGTTAAGAGACATACGCCCCTTTTCTCCATTGGCATCCGGGTGGCTCTCGGCTGGCCGCAGTGAGGAGTGGTTCCTATTTTCGAGCATCTTTCCCCCAGGCGAATGCCGTGACCGACCAGCTCCACGTCACGCTCCAGACCGCGCTCGGCTCGGGCTACGCGATCGAGCGCGAATTGGGTGGCGGAGGCATGTCCCGGGTGTTCCTGGCACGGGATACCAGCCTGGACCGACGCGTGGTGGTCAAGGTTCTCGCCTCAGAGCTCGCCGCCAGCGTGAGCGCCGACCGCTTCCGGCGGGAGATTCAGGTCGCCGCCCGGCTCCAGCACCCTCACATCGTTCCGCTGCTCACCGCCGGCCAAGCCGGTGATCTGCTTTTCTACACCATGCCGTTCGTCGAAGGCGAGTCGCTGCGTGCTCGCCTCGCCCGCGAAGGCGAGCTGCCGGTCCTCTTCGCGGTTCGGCTGCTGCGTGAGGTGGCACGGGCACTGAGCTACGCCCACCGGCACGGGATCGTTCACCGCGACATCAAGCCGGACAACATCCTACTGGCAGAGGACGAGGCGCAGGTGGCCGATTTCGGCATCGCCAAGGCGCTCGCATCGTCGACTGATGCTGGTGGCCTGACTTCGGTGGGCATTACGCTCGGCACGCCGGCCTATATGGCGCCGGAGCAGGTCGCCGATGCGGACGTGGATCACCGGGCGGACCTCTACGCCCTGGGCTGCGTGGCCTACGAGATGCTGACCGGCCAGCCCCCCTTCGAGCGACGCACACCACAGGCGCTGATGGCCGCGCACGCCAGCGAGACTCCCTCTCCAGTGGAGGCGCGCCGGCCCGGCCTGCCGCCCGGGCTTGGCCGGTTGGTGATGCGGCTGCTGGAGAAGCGGCCGGCCGACCGGCCGCAACAAGCCGAAGAAGTCGTGCGTGCTCTGGACAGCATGGGATCTTCTGTGACCGCAGCCACCGCCAACGCCGGTACTGTCACTACCGACGCGGTAGCTGTCGCCCCACCGTCCCAACGCACTCGATGGCTGGTTGCCGGTGCCGTCGGCGCCCTTCTCCTGGTCATCGTCATGGCAGCCGTATTGCGGCGGCAGCCCAGCGCTCCAGCGGTGGATCCGCATCTGGTGGCCGTGGCGCCGTTCCGGGTAACCGGAGCGGACTCGAGTCTGGTCTATCTCAGGGAAGGCATGGCCGATCTCCTGAGCGCTAAGCTGAGCGGCACCGCTGAAACCCGGTCGGCCGATCCGCGCACCGTCATCAACGCGTGGCGCCGGGCGGCCAAGGGTGGCCTGGAGCTCCCGGAAGCCGAGGCGATCGGCCAGGCGGCGAGCCTTGGGGCAGGTCGGGTAGTGTTGGGTGAGGCAGTAGGCGACCGGCAACGGCTGGTTGTCAACGCTGCACTCCTCGACGTGGGTAGTCGAGAGGCTCGGGTCCGCACCAGCGTCGAAGGCCCGCTGGACAGCCTGCCGCGCCTGGTGGACCAGCTCGCGGCGAAGCTCCTCGCGCTCGGCTCCGGCGAGGACGAGCGCCGCCTCGCCGGACTCACCAGCACGTCACTTCCCGCGCTCAGGGCCTACATCGACGGACAAGCGCTGCTCCGGCGGGGTGCGTTCGAGCCGGCGCGACAGCGCCTCGAGCAGGCAATGCAGATCGACTCGACCTTTGCGCTGGCGGGTCTGGCCTATTCCGCGGCTAACGAGTGGCTGGGCGGGAGAGGCGTGAACCGGGGCAGCCAGCTTGCCTGGCGCGAGCGCCAGCGTCTTCCGGCGCGCGAGCGGCTGAGACTCGGGACCTATCTCGGCCCCAACTACCCGGGCTATAGCACCGTTCGAGATTTCCTTGCAGTAGCCGAACGGTTCACCCAAGAAGCACCGGAAAGCCCGGAGGCGTGGTACAAGCTCGGCGACCTTCTGTACCATTTCGGCACCCTTGTCGGCGCGGTGGATGTCATGCCTCGCGCGCAACGAGCCTTCACCCGCGCACTCGCGCTCGACCCCTCTTTCGCTCCGGCGCTGGAGCATGGACCGCAGCTCGCGTTCGAGCTGGGAGACACGGCCGGCGTCCGGAACGCGCTCCAGCAATTCCTGCGGCTCGATTCAACCTCGACCTTCGCGGCGTTCCACCGGTGGTACGCTGCGAGCGTGGCGGGCGACTCGGCTGCCGCGCGTGCCGAGGTTGGACAAATCACCCTAGGCCTTGCACCTACCGTTCTGAGCCAGGGGATCGGCACCCGTAGTGCCGGAGTGGCCGCGCAACGAGTCCTCGCGGAGGCAGTGACGGCCGAGGAGCGCGCGCGACGAGCTGAGGCCTTGTGGGCCTACCTGCTTTACCTGGGCCAACCGCGGCGGGCTCAGACAGCATTGAGTCAGGTGCCCCCCGGTCGGCGTCTCGTCCGCGCCGCGGAGGCCGGCCTCTTTGCCGACGGCGATTCGGCGGCAGCCGCGGATGCGATTCGAGGCCTGCAGCGCGCGATCGGCACCCCCGTGAACGCCGCCGACCCCGATGCCATGCACGGCCGCTACCTGGTGGGCCAGTATGCCCTCGAGCACGGCGCGCCGGCTCTGGTCAGGCGCGTCATCGACGACCTGATCTCTGCCCGCCCGCTCTCCGACACCACCTGGCTAGCAGGAGCAGCTCCTCGGCTTGCGCTGGTTCTCCAGGCGCAGCTGGCTGCAACCGAAGAATCCCCACAGGCCGGGCAACTCCTGCGGCAGCTCGATTCGGTGCTGGCCGAGGGGCCCTGGGGCGTTTTCGAGTTCGGTAACTTGGTGGCTGCGCGCCTGCACGAGCGCCGGGGAGAGCTTCCTGCGGCTCTGGCTGCGCTGCGCAGACGCGAATTCGATCTGGACAACGTTCCCGAGTACGTCACCTACGCCCGGGAGGAAGGGCGACTCGCCGCGCTGACTGGAGACCGGGAGGGAGCCATCAAAGCGTATCGCCGCTATCTGGCATTGCGGATCGATCCCGAGCCTGAACTGCGGGCGCAGGTCGTTCAGGTCAAGGCGGATTTCGAAGCGCTGGAGCGAGAATCGACGGACCGCTGAGCCCATCTTCGAATTTTGTTCGACACCAAGCCGAATCAACCACATGGAATCCGCGCTGGTATACGTCATCTGGCCCGGCGGGTGCGGCCCCCCAGCAACTCAGTCGAGGGATCAGCATCAGCGATTACTTTCCGCCTGTACTGTGAACCGCCAGGGCCTGTCTATCTCTTATCCCGTCAAGCCACCACTTCTCGGGTTCAGAGATACGACAGCCACCGTGCATTGCTCCGCGCCTTGAGCGCGGCGTAGCGCCGGCAGAGTGGGTAGAGCAACGCCACCACCCCAAGCCAGACGAGATAGACCACCGGCAACCCGAACCCATACCCCTCGGGAAGCTGGCGGTAGAGTGTGCCCATGGCAGAGGCGGGGAAGCCCTGCGCCATGCCGGCGAAGACCGCGAGCGAGTGCACCAGATAGAGGTGCGCTACGTAAAAGAGAAACGGTACTCGTCCGAAGGTGACGAGGACGCTCGCGAGTGAACCCCTGGCTCGGCGAAGAAAATGGAGGGCGATCAACGCCGGTCCCAGCGTCATCAGCAGGTATACCAGCGACGGGGGATACTTGGTCACGTTGAAGAAAGACATGACGAATAGCGTCCCGCTCCCGTCGTCGAGCCGGGGGCTGGGGTCGCCGTAGCCGTTGATGGAACGCAGCATCACGAACCCGAGTACCAGGATCCCACCCAACCAGGCGAGCCGGCGCGACACCTGTGGGTCTTGGGAGAAGATGGCCGGTCCGGCGACATACCCCAGAGCCATGACGCCTACCCACGGCACCAGCGGGTAGGTCATACCCACCGGCAGGCTCTCCAGCGGACCCGGCACGTGAAGGACGCGCCAGAGCAGGGCGAAGTGCCCCATCGACTCCGGGCCGATTCCGTCAAGCAGGTTGTGCCCCAGCACCAACGCGAGGCCGAATGCCGCAATCGCCGCACGCGGGAGGTAAATCAAGCCCGCCAGGACCACCATGGAGGCGCCGATCGCCCAGATCACCTGTGCGCGTGCCCCAACGGTCCACTGGGTCGAGAAGTACCACGCGAAGCTGATGACGGTGAGCTCCACCAGGATGAGCCAAACTCCGCGGGTAAGGAGAAAGCGTTCCAATTGCACCCGAGTGCGCCGGGTGCCCGCGATCCAGGCGCTGGCACCGGCGAGAAGAATGAAGACCGGGGCGCAGTAGTGGGTGATCCATCGAGTGGCGAACAGTGCCAGGTCGGTACGGGTGAGATCAGTCGGGTCGAACCGGGCCTCGGTGAAGTAGTCGCGAACGTGGTCGAGCACCATGATGACCATGACCAGGCCGCGCAGCAGGTCCACGTGGTCGAGCCGACGCCGGCTATGATCTGTAACCGAGGGCCTTGGTGCGGCCGAGGCCCGGGTCGCCTGAATCCGGAATTCTCCCGATGGTGTCTCAGGGTGAATCAGGGTGTCCATGCTTATTCCCTTTTTACACGGGTGATGCCGGACCCTCGATCACACGGGTCCCTCTCTGGTTATGCGAAGTCGGCGAGCTCGACCGGTCAGCTCGAGCGGGATTGGATATAGGTTAGACCATGCCCAACCAAGCCCGAGTACAGCCTCTCGGTGGCTCACTCGACGCCATCCGGCGGATCATCCGGGTTTTGCGGCTCTCGTCCCGGCAGGTCGAGCGCGAGCTGGGAATCGGGAGCGCCCAGCTCTTCGTGCTCCAACAGCTGTCCGCCGCCCCGGCCCGTTCCATCAACGAGCTGGCCGAGCGCACCTACACCCACCAGAGCTCGGTCTCGGTGGTGGTCCGCCGTCTGGTGGAGCAGGGGCTGGTCACCCGGCGCCCCTCGGTGGGTGACCGGCGCCGGCGCGAGCTGCGGCTGACCGAAGCAGGACGGCGCCTGGCGGCCCGGGCGCCGGTGCCCGGGCAGGTCCGTCTGATCGCGGGGCTTCGGGCTCTCCCGTCAGGTCGGCTGCGAACTCTGGGGCGGCTGCTGGATCAGGTGGTCTTTGAGATGGGCGCTGCGGATGAACCGGCGGCGATGCTCTTCACGGAGGGGTGGGAGACTCAGAGGTTGCCGAGATCCAAAGCTCGGCGGCAGTTGCAGCAGAACACTTCCCGGGGAAGGCGAAAGACCCGCCCGGCCAAGCCGAACCGCTGAGGAGTGCCGCAGAAGGGACAGGTCCCCTCGGCCGATCGGAAGATCTCCCGCTGCAGCATTCGAAGGACCCCGAGGGGAACGCTCAGCAGGAGAGCCGCCGGAACCAGGACGAGGTGGACCAGGGGGATGGGGAGGGCGATCAGGGCCACGGCCAACCCGGCCGCAACCACCGTCGCGCCCCGGGCCAGCCGCCCGCGCAACGTCAGGGTGTCGACCACCAGATACGCCTGGGTCGCTTCTCGGCCGAAGCCTTTGAGCGGGACGCTGAGGGTTCGGGAATCCATTAGGTTGGAAATTATATTGGACTCCATACAAATCCAACTTCGGTCGAGTGCCATCCCCAAGACGCCGAGACCTCGCTAGAATCCAAAGGAACTCCAGAAGAGAGACCCTGCGCGTGCGCTACTCCTATGTCATCTGCGACGTCTTCACCGACACCCGCTTCGGCGGCAACCAGCTCGCGGTGCTGCCGGAGGCTGCCGGTCTGTCCGCCCGCCAAATGCAGCAGATCGCCCGCGAGTTCAATTTCTCCGAGACTACGTTCGTCCTTCCGCCGGAAGCAGGACACACCCGCCGGGTCCGGATCTTCACGCCCGCCACCGAGCTGCCGTTCGCCGGACACCCCAACGTCGGCACGGCGTTCGTGCTGGCGACCACCGGCGCGCTCGGCCCGATCGATGGCCGGATGAGCGTGACGTTCGAGGAGAAGGCCGGGCTGGTTCCCATCACCATCGAGCGGCGGAACGGAGCAGGCGTGCGCTGCGAGCTCTTGGCGCCCGAGCGGCTGACGTTGGGCCCACCGCTGTCCCCGGAGACCGTGGCCCGGGCGGTGTCGCTCACGCCTGGCGATATCCTGACCACGACCCACCCGCCCCAGGTGGCCTCGGTGGGCATGCGATTCGTCCTGGCCGAGCTCCGCGACCGGGGGGCGCTCGAGCGCGCGCGCGCCAACATGGAGCGTTTCGAGGCGATCGCGGCCACCGGCGTGACGCCTGACATTCACCTCTACGTCCGGAGCGGCGATGAGTTCGACATCCGGGCCCGGATGTTCGCCCCCTTGGACGGAGTGCCCGAAGACCCGGCTACCGGGAGCGCCAACGTGGCGCTCGGCGCCTTGCTGGCCCAAAAGGACAAGGCGCCGACCGGGAGTTTCCGCTGGCGGGTTGCCCAAGGCGTCGAGATGGGCCGGCCCAGCGTCTTGGAGGTCAGCGCCGAAAAGCGGGATGGAACGGTGGTGGAAAGCCGGGTCGGCGGGTCCAGCGTGCTGGTGAGCGAGGGTTACATCGAGGTCGATTGAGGGAGGTGCGCTTGGGAAGGTTCTTCGCTCTGCTCCTCATGGTGGCCGGGTGTGGCGACGACACCTTCGACCCCAACGCCGTGGGAATCTCCGGGACCTGGAGCACGCGGGTCGAGAACATCGGCGAGCCGCCTGGCAACGACGAAGCCATCGTGTGTACCGCAACCTGGACCATGGAAATCGTGGAGTCAGCCGGCGCTGGGGCGAGTGGCGACCTTTCGAGCGAGGTGCCGCTGGATGCTCGGATCGAGTGCACCGACGGATATGCGTCGCTCTTTGCCCACCGCGGGTTGGACCTGGTTGTCCTCCGCGACGGCGCCACCGTCAACTTCGTGACGGCTTCCCGCGGGGAACCCTTCGCAACGGTCACGCTGGTGAGCGGGAGTCGGCTGGAGGGGCGGATGTCGGAGCTGTATTACGGCGGAGGTGACCTCACTGCAACCCGCTGACGAGCGATCTATCCTTCCATCGCCCGCAAGGGGCGCTCTCGCTCAGGCTCCAGGAAGACCAACGCCCGCCGCCGCTTGACCATCAAGGTCAGCGCATCGCACGCGTCAGGACTCAAGGTGCATCCCCGCAGATCCTGAATTCGCTCGGCCGCCTGGTCGGCGCTCAGCGCCTTCCGGTAGGGTCGGAGCGTGGTCAGCGCGTCGTACACCTCCGCCGCGCCGATCAGTTGAGCGCCCCAGGGAATGGCCTCACCCTTGAGACCATCGGGATAGCCGGTTCCGTCCCACCGCTCATGATGGCTGCGAACGAAGCTCGCGGCGGATTCGAGGCCCGGAAGCTGGGCCAGGATGTCGCTGCCGATGATCACGTGCTGCTTGACCCGGTCGAACTCCTCGGGGGTGAGCGGCCCGGCCTTGGAGAGAATCCCGTCTCCGATGCAGAGCATCCCGATGTCGTGCAACCGGCCAGCGGTTCGTAGCGTCTCGATCTCCCGGGCGGTTCGCCCCAGCTCCGCCGCTCCCGATGCCGCCATCTGCGCCACCCGCACCGAGTGACCCGCGAGATAGCGATCGCCCACCTCCATCATGTGCACCAGGGACTGGAGCGAGGCTACCGAGACTCGCTTCACCCGTACCTGCGAACGATGCAGCTTCACCGTGAGACGGGCGATCTCGCGCCGGAGGATGCGGCGTGCCTGCTGCCTCCGTCCCCACTTCCGCCGAGCCTCGAGCGCGCGCTCCAGCGCCTGGGCGAAGCGTGCCGGTTCGATTGGCCGGAGCAAGTAGTCCACCACGCCTTGGCGCAGGTACTCTACCGCTCGCTCCGCGTCGTTGACCTCGCTCATCGCCAGGACCATCGGAGGCGGTGTCAGAGCCAGCAGGTGACGAAGCAGGTCGGGGCCCGCGCCGTTGGGGAGGTCGAGGTTGACGGCGACTAGATCAACTGTCTCACGAGCCAGATACTTGAGGGCCTCGTCGGCGCCGGAGGCATGGCGCACTTCGTACCCCAGCAGATCCGCGTGAAGCGCAGTCGTCGGGGACTCCTCGTCGTCAACGAGAAGTACGCGTGCGGCCTTGTTGATCTGCACGGCGTTCTCCGAGAATGAGGATCGTCGGGTAGGCTCGGCTTTTGGCCGGAGAATGACGCCCAGTCTACGGCAAGGCTGGTGCCAGTCGGGAAGGAGTTGGGAGCTGCTGGGAGGTAGGTCGGAACGAGGGGGATCGCCGGTCTCGATCACTCGCGATGCGGAAGTCGCGTCTCATCGCGATACCCATCATCAGGCGTCATCCGCTGGCCTAAGCGATGTCGCATTTTGATGCCTATCGCTTGTGATGCGACAGCGCCCTTTTTTGCGCGATGGCGAGCTTCTAGGCACCGACGCCCAGGATCCGTTCTCCTCCCGCCTGGAAATACGCCGCGGCGGCTTTCGCCCGCCCCTCCTCGGCGAGCCGCAGGATGCGCAGAAACTCGGAGCTCCCCCGCAGCGAATCGAGCCAGGGGTCACGCACCAGAGAGGTGGAGCAATAGCAACCGCCGGCGACGACCCGAGCCAATGTGGCCAGGGCATAGTCCCGCTCCCCCACATACGCCAGACCCCTCACGGTCGAGAGCATGCCCTCAGGATCGTGGAAGCCTCCCTCCAGCGCGGCGCGGGTGTAGCGGGCGCAATCTTCGCTTCGCCCCTCGAATGCGGCGAGTTGGGACTGCACCAGCAAGTGCTCTACTCCCGATGGGCTGTGGGCCAGGGTCTCCCGCATGCCGGCGAGGGCCTCGGCCTCTCGTCCCAACATCCAGAGCGCACAGTTACGAATGACCTGGACCTCTTCGACGTCGTGCAACGCGGCTTGCTGATAGTCACCCAACATCATGTGGGTGTATTGCACGCTGGTCTGAATTCCCGGGTCCAGCCGCCGGGCTCGCCGGTCGGCCGCGAGCGAAGCTTCCAGCAGGCCGCAGAAGCGGCACGCCACCACCAGGCCGGCGAACAGGTTGGGGTCGGCGGTGGCGGACTGGACCCGTTGGAGCAATCGCAGCATTGCCTCCGGAGCCCGGCCCAGCTCCTCGATCTCGAAATAGGTGTAGAAATTGTGGGCCACCGGCAGATCGGGGCTCAACTCCAGCGCCTTGCGGAAGGCGTCCTCGGCCAACCTCAAGTTCCGGGCGCTCTGCTCCTGGCCGTATTTGCCCATCACCCGATACACCCGTCCCAAACGAGCCCACGCCGGCGCGAACTTGGGATCCTCCTCGAGGCAGCGCCGGTAGAGATCCGCGGCCGCCGCGAGGCGGGAAGGATTGGCGGTACTGTTCCCCAGATGATTCGCCCGCAGGTACAGCTCGTAGGCATGGGAGCTGAGGGGAACGTCGCCATCCAGCCGGCGGTGGTCTCGGGCCGAGAGCGGAATCGCGAGAGAATCCACGATCTGGTGGGCGAGATCGTCCTGGAGCCGGAAAATATCGGTCAGTCCCACCTGGGCAGTGTGAGAATAGATCAGGGTGCCGGCCGGAGCCTCCACCAACTGAGTGCTGACCCGCACCTGGTCGCCCGCGCGAAGCAGCGTGCCGGTCAAGACCACGTCGACACCCGCCTCTTCGGCGATGGCCTTGAGATCGGGGGCTTCGCCGCCGTAGCGCCGTGCCGCGGCGGCGGATCGCACCACCATCGCTTCCAGTCCCGACAGCGACCCGCTGACCGCATCGGGCACGCTGAAGGAGAGAAAGTCGGTCTCCGGGTCGGGGCGCAGAACCCGGAAGGGCAACACCATCAACCGGGTGACGGCTCGCACCGGCGGGCTCGGCCCGCTGGTCCCGATCAGCGTCATTCCGATGCGGACGTCCTGCGCCATTGCTGCTGCGTCGGGATAGCGATCCTCCGGCCGCTTGGCCAAGGCTCGCTGAATCACCCGATCGGCCCCCATCACTTCGGGTCCGCCGCTCAACGCGGGTGGGTGCTCGTGAGCGACCGCGCGGTAGACGGCGATCGCGGTGTCTCCGTTGAACGCGGGCTTGCCGGCGAGCAGCTCGAACAGAATCGCGCCCACCGCGAAGAGGTCGGAGGCCGGCTGTATGGGCTCGCCCTCCCAGAGCTCCGGCGCCATGTAGCGGGGAGTGCCCAGAATCACGCCCGGGACGGTGAGGCCCTGATCGCCGTCCATGCGCTCGGATAGTGGCAGGGCCAGGCCGAAGTCGAGCAGCTTGACCCCGTGGGGAGTGAGGAAGACGTTGGACGGCTTGAGGTCGCGGTGGACGATGCCGCGTCCGTGTAGTGCCTCGAGCGCCGCCAGGATGCTGAGGGTGATCTGGAGCGCTTCGGTCAGCGGGACGGGGCCCCGGCCGATCCGGTCGGCCAGCGATTCGCCCGCCAGGAACTCCATGACCAGGTACAGCTCGTTGTTTTCTTCGGCGAGCTCGTACACGTGGCACACGTTGGGATGGCTGACGCCGGCCGCGACCCGGGCTTCGCGCACCAGCCGCTCCCGGAGGCGGTCGTCGGTGGAGTATTCCCGGATCCGCTTGATCGCCACCGGGCGGTCGAGCCGCTCGTCATGGGCCGCGTAGACCACTCCCATGCCGCCTTCACCGAGCTTCTGGGTGATGCGGTAGTGACGGATGGTCGTGAGCTCCGGCTTCATCATTCGGTTGCCGCCTCGCCCTTCCAGCCCAGTGCCCGTCCCTGGTTCTGCCGGTCCAGCCATTGCTTCAGCGGCGCGAAGTACTCCACCAACGCCCCGGCGTCCATCTGTTTCTCGCCGGTCATGGCTTCGAGGATCTCGGGCCAGGGCCGGCTGGTGCCCATCGCCAGCATCGCCTGGAGCTTCCGCCCCGCCTCCTTGCTGCCGTAGAAGGAGCAGCGGTGCAGGGGACCGGTGTGTCCCGCCTCGCGGCAGAGCGCGCGGTAGAACTGGAACTGAAGAATGCGGGCGAGAAAGTATCGGGTATACGGAGTGTTCCCGGGGACATGGTACTTGGCGCCCGGGTCGAAATCGGCTTCGCTCCGAGGGAGCGGTGCGGAAACGCCCTGGTACTGATTGCGGAGCGCCCACCAGGCGGCGTTGTACTCGGCCGGCTGGATGGCGCCGGAGAAGACCTTCCAGCGCCATTTGTCGATCAGCAGGCCGAACGGCAGGAAAGCCACTCGGTCCAGCGCCTGGCGCAGCAGCAGCGCGGTGTCGCTGGCCGCGCTCGGCAGCTGATCGAGTAGCCCGACCTGCTGGAGGTATCCTGGAGTAATCGAGAGCGCGATGGCATCGCCCACGGCCTCGTGAAAGCCGTCGTGGGCGCCGCTCTGAAACAGGAACGGCTGGTCCTTATAAGCCAGGTAGTAATAGTCGTGGCCCAGCTCGTGGTGCACCGTCCCGAAGTCATCGGCGTTCACCTCGGTGCACATCTTGATCCGCACGTCCTCCTTATTGTCGATGTGCCACGCGCTCGGGTGGCATACCACCTCACGGTCCCGCGGCTTCACCAGGAGCGAGCGCTCCCAGAAAGTCTGGGGAAGCGCCGGCAGGCCGAGCGAGGTGAAAAAGCCCTCGCCGTAACGCATCATCCCGATGGGATCGACCGGTTTGGCGCGGAGCAGCTCGGTCAGATCGTACCCGGGATCGGCTCCTCCCTTGGGGGCGACCAGGGGATAGATGTTCCCCCACTCCTGGGCCCACATGTTGCCGAGCAGGTGGGCGGGGATCATCCCGTCCGCGGTCACCAGCCCGGGATATTGCTCGCTGAGACGGGCGCGGACGTAGGCGTGGAGCGAGAGGTAGAGCGGCCGCACCTGGCCCCAGAGGCGCTCGGTCTCGGCGGTGAATGCGTCGGGAGACATGTCGTAACCGGAACGCCACATCGCGCCCAGGTCGGCGAAGCCCAGCTCGCGCGCCCCTTGGTTGGAAAGCTCCACAAAGCGGGTGTACCGCTGACGGAGTGGCGCGCCGACCTTGTGCCATCCGCGCCAGGCGTCGAGCAGCTCAGCCGGGTTTCTGCTCTCCGCCATGATCTGGCTCAGCTCATTGATCTGGAGGCAGTGGTCGCCCTGGCAGTAGGAGCCACGGCCGTACTCGCCCTCCATGCCGGTGATGAGCTGTGCCAGCTCGGTTGCCTGAGCCGCATTGCCGGGCGGGGGTGCCGTGAGGGAAAGCTTGAGCTTGATCAGCTTGCGGCGCAGGTCGGGGGCGAGCTTGGTCCGATCGAACCGTCGAGCGGCGATCGCCAGGCGCTGCACCGCCACATTGAATTCCTTTTGAGCTTCCGCCGACAACGCCTCGGTGTCCTGGGTGATGAAGTTGCTGGCCACCCATTGAGCCCGCCCCTGCTTGAGGTTGAGCTCCGCAAGCCGGCGCTCGGCCTGCTCCACGAAACGGCGCGCGTCGGCTGCGGGTTGCTGGGCAGTGGCTGGGAACGCGATGAGGGAGAGGGCGATGGTGAGCGCCGAGCAGCGAACCATAGGGTGAGTCATTCCGAGAAGATCCCTCGCCGCGCTGATGATGACAAGACGCGCTAGTGGTGTCGGTGATGACGGGCAGGCTCGTGGGGGACCGCGAAGTCCTCTTCGGTCGGTGGACGGACCCAGAGGTCAAAGGCCAGGAAGAGGGTCTTGGAAAAGGGGAAGAACGCGAAGGGCGACGCTACCATCAGTATGATGGTCGTGATCTGAAACAGATCCCAGGGGACCGAGGGCCAGGTCCAGAGCAGGAACACGACGACCCAGACTGCGAACAGGGTCTCTACCGCCATCAGGTTGAAGAAGTACGCTCCCAGCCAGTAGCCTCGCTCGCCCCGTTCCAGGCCCAGTCCGCAAACCGGGCAATTCGGTACCAGGCGGGACCAGCTGACGAAGATCGGTCCGCCACCGCAGTGCGGGCACCGCAGGCGCAGCGCGCGTACGAGAAGCTTCACCCGTCCACGTTAGCCATCCGGCGCGCCTCCATCCACCCCTCCAGATCGCCCAGCACCTGCTCGCGGCCCATATCGGCCAGCAGCACATGGTAGGCACCGGCATACTCGCGGAACGTCTTGTCGTGCTGCTCCACCGCGGCCATGAATGCGCGGCTGCCATCGGGGAGCACCATCCGGTCGGCCGATCCGTGGAGCACGAGCAATGGCAGGGGAAACCGAGCGGCACCGGACCGCACCCGCTCGGCCGCCGCGGCTACCTCGGTGGACAGCCGGGCGGAACCGCGCCGATGGAACAGCGGATCGGCGAGGACAGTCGCCACCGCCGTAGGATCCCGGGAAAGGCCGGAAAGGTCCAACCCGGTATCCAGGGAGAATCCGGGCCAGAGCCGGGACATCACTCGCCCGGCCAAGAGAAGCGGCGCGGGGATGCCGAGTGAGCCCAGCGGTGGTGCGATCGCAATCACTCCACGGAGTCCGTCGGGATGATGCATCGCGTACTCCAGGACGATGAGACCGCCCAGGCTGTTCCCCAGAAGGAAGAGCGGCAAGCCGCGCTCCTCCTGCCGGACCAGCTCCAGGCAACGGCGCAGGTCTTCGCGGTATTCGGCCCAGGTCCCGACGTGTCCCCGCCGGCCGGGTGACCGCCCGTTGCCGCGCAAGTCCGGAGCGTGCACGACCCACCCGCGGGGGACGAGGTGCTCCACCAGCGTGGGATACAGCCCCGAGTGGTCGCCCAGCCCGTGGAGATTCACCAGAACCCCTCTCGGGGTCATCTCCGGACGCCAGCTTCGACGGAAAAGCCGAACTTCGCCAGCACCCGCAAACCAGTCCTCGCAATACGCTTGCGAGTTCATGAATCGCGCTCCATTTTTTCTCCTGCGCGCTCCGGCCGCACTGCTCCGGCCGCACTCCTCCGGCGCAATAGCCTCATCCAACCAGCACCGTCTCTCCCTCTCCAATCCAACCTTCCGATTTCCCCCGCACCTCCTTCACCGACCGTGCGATCGGTGGACGGTCAGGGGACGATTCTCTCGCTGCCGGTTCCGGGCGGAAGCTGAGATGGTAGAGCGTCGGCCCGGCATTGCGGGCATGCTCCGCCACGAACGCGGCAAGGGCGGCCGGCCAGCCGGCGTGGGGTTGGCGGGGACGAGGATGGGGGCGGCGATGCCGCTCGAGGGCGCGGATGACCTGGTCGCGCGGAAGCTGGAACCGGCGGTAGCCGGCCCGAAGGTGGCGCTCGTCTTCGTGGGGATCCGAGTGGCGGGCGACGATCAGATCGCAGGAACAGGCGCCCACCAGCAACTGGGCGACGGTGCGGGCGTCCGGCAACAGCCTCAGGAGTGCGTCGCGCTCGGCCGTCGACGCCAGGTGGGCGCTGAGCCCGGCGGGCAGCATCGAGCGCACCTCGCTGAGGGTGAGCGGACTGGCAATTTGGAGGAAGTAGCACACCGGCGAGTAACCGGCTCCATGGAAGGCGGCTAGATGGGAATGTCGTCGCGAATCAGCACCAGGATCGCCGCCTGGGGTACCACCAGATACTTCTTTTCCTCGAAGCTGATCTCGACCGCCGCCTTGCGGAAGAAGATCGCGTGGTCACCCACCTTGGCCTGCATGCCCCGGCTCCGGCTTTCACGAGTGTCGACCTTCCAGGGCTCGTCGTCGAGGCTGCTGATGTCGGCGACCGGAGTACCCGGACCGGTCGCGACGATCAGTCCGGTCTGCACCTGCTGGGCGTCGATCGCGGTGGCGGGCAGATAGAGTCCGACCCTGGTTCTGTCGTCGCCATCCTCGGCGCTGATAAGCACCCGGTCGCCCACCACCAGAAGCTTCTTGGGAAACTCCATCAACGCTTTCCGTTCCCCTCGGAATTCTTGCGAGTGTTGGCGCCGTTTTGGGTCTGGTGCGCCGTTACCAGGTCCAAGATCCTGAGCTTGCGCGTGGTCGTTGGAAGGCGGAGAGTGACCTCGTCGCCCACCCGACCGTTGGACAATGCCCGGCCCAAGGGCGAGGCAAGGGAGATGTGTCCGGCGTCGATGTCCATCATCTCCGCCAGTACCACCATGTAGATGTCGGTATCCTGGGTATCCAGGTCCAGCACCGTAACCTGGGACCCGAGGCCCACCCGGTCGATTGGAGCCTCGTGATTGGCCAACTGGCCCAGCTGATTCAGCCGCTGGTGAAGTTGGCCCAGTCTGGCCTGGACGAATTGCTGCCGTTCCAGGGCCGACTTGTACTCCGAGTTCTCACGCAGGTCGCCCAGCTCGACGGCTTGGGCGATTGCCTGGGGAAGCAGTACGTTCAGTTCATGGGAGAGCTGATCGATTTCCCGGCTCAGCTTCTCCCGCATCTCACTAATCATGATGGACCAGGCAGGAAAAGAGGCGGCCCGGAGCGAGAGGGCTCCAGGCTCGGTTGAAGCGGACGATGGAAAAGATACCACCGGGAGACCAAAGGCGGAATAGGCTGACGCCCTAACCCGTTTTGATGCTTGAATTTGCACTGAGGGCCACAACCTTTGCCCCGCTCCAGCTGTCTAAGCCGTGTCGGTCAACGATTCGGTCTTCCTTCCGCAAGAGACCCGAATGGACACCTTCTTCCAAGACATCCGATACAGCCTGCGCCGGCTGGGCAAGAGTCCGGTCTTCAGTTCCATCGTCATCCTGACGCTCGCGCTCGGCATCGGCGCCAACACCGCGATCTTCAGCGCGGTCAACGGCATCCTCCTGCGGCCGCTGCCCTATCCTGAGCCCGACCGACTGGTCACACTCAACCACTTCTACCCCACCCTCAACAATCTCAGGGCCTCGGTGTCAGCCCCCGGCTTCCGCGATTACCAGGAGCGCACCAAGTCCTTCGCCTCGATGGCGGTCCGGACCGGCTGGAACGCCAACCTCACCGGCGTCGGAAAACCGGAGCGCCTCGAGGGCGCCCGGGTCACCGGGCGCTTCTTCACTACGATGGGGATTCCCCCGGTCATCGGCCGCGCGATCCAGGCCGGCGAGGACAGCCTGGGGCGCGACCATGTGGCGGTTCTCAGCCATGGGGTGTGGCTGCGGCTGTTCGGCGGGGAGCGCGGGGTTGTGGGTCGCCGGATCTCGGTGAATGGAGAGAGCTACGAAGTGATCGGAGTGATGCCGAGGGAATTCCGTGACTTCGCCGAGCGCGGCACCGAGATCTGGGCCCCCCTCAGTCTTACCCCGGAGCAATTGGCCAGTGAGAACCGAACCACCGAGTACCTCAACCTCACCGCCCGCCTGAGGCCCGGGGTCCCGCTGAGCCAGGCATCCGAGGAAATGCGGGCAATCGCCGAGCAGCTCAAGCAGGAGTTTCCCGGCGCGTACGCGCCGACTTGGACCATCACCGTCACCCAGCTTTCCAGCCTCGCGGCCGGAGACATCCGTCCGGCACTGCTGGTCCTGCTGGGCGCGGTGGGCTTCGTCCTGCTCATCGCCTGCGCCAACGTGGCCAACCTGCTGCTCGCTCGGGCTGCGGGGCGCAGCCGTGAGATCGCCGTCAGGACGGCGCTCGGGGCGACCCGGGAGCGACTGGTGCGCCAACTCCTCACCGAGAGCGTGCTGCTCTCCCTCGCCGGCGGAGCGGTCGGTCTCTTCCTGGCCTGGGGTGGCGTGCGGGCCCTGGTTGCGCTCAAAGGCGCAAATCTTCCGCGGGGGGACGAGATCGGAATCGATGGGACGGTGATGGGGTTTACCCTGGCCGTGTCACTGGTGACCGGACTGCTCTTCGGGCTCGCGCCGGCACTGCGATTTTCCGGCGGCAACCTTCACGGCAATCTGAAGGAAGGTGCCCGGGGCGCGACCTCGGACCGTGGGAGCGAGGTGGTCCGCCGCGGGCTGGTGGTGGCCGAGCTGGCCCTGGCGTTGACGCTGCTGACCGGGGCGGGGCTCCTGGCCAAGAGTTTTGCCCGGCTACAGAACGTGGACCCAGGCTTCGATCCGGACCGCCTGCTCACCTTCAACCTCGCGCTGCCCGACGCCAAGTATTCCTCCGACACCACCCGGATTGCCTTCTTCGACGCGGTCTTGCCCCGCATCGCTCAGGTCCCCGGAGTGAAGGCGGTCGGGGCGACCTCGGTGCTTCCCTTCGGGGGGGATTGGTGGACCGCCAGCTTCGAGATCGAGGGATACCAGACGCCGGAGGGTCAACCCAGTCCCTGGGGTGACTTCCGGGTAGTGAACCCCGGGTTCTTCGACGCGATGCGTATTCCCTTGCTCAAGGGGAGAGTGCTGGACGAGGACGACCGGATGGGAGGCCGCCTGGTAGCGGTGGTCGACGACGAGTTCGTGCGGCGGTACTGGCCCAGTGAGGACCCGATCGGTAAGCGGATCACCTTCGGGCCACCCGAGGGCGCTTCCGACACGACCTCACGCGAGTGGATCGAGATCGTGGGCGTGGTGGGTCACACCAAGCACGAAGGGCTCGCGGCGGAGCCACGGGTCCAGTACTACCTCCCCTATCGCCAACGGGGAATGAGCAACTTGACGGTGGCTGCGCGAACCGCCGGCCGGCCGGAGCGCTACGTCAACGCGATCCGCAACGCAGTGTGGTCGGTGGATCCCGACCAGCCGATCGCGAACGTGCACGACATGGACGAGCTGCTGGAGCAGTCGGTGGGCCAGCGAAAGCTGGCGATGCTGCTGTTGAGCCTCTTTTCGGGGATTGCGCTGCTGTTGGCGTCGGTCGGGATCTATGGGGTGATGAGTTACTCGGTCTCGCAGCGGGCCCGGGAGATCGGCGTCCGGATCGCGCTGGGCGCCGAGCGGGGCATGGTCCTGAGAATGGTCCTGCGCCAGGGAATGCGGCTGGCGCTGGCCGGCGTGGGGCTGGGCCTCCTGGCTGCCTTCGGGCTGACCCGGCTCATCGCCAGCCAGCTTTACGACGTGCAGCCGACCGATCCGGTCACGTTCGCGCTGGTGGCGACCCTGCTGACGGCAGTCGCGCTGATGGCCAACTTGATTCCCGCCCTCCGGGCGACGCGAGTGGATCCGGCGGTAGTGTTGAGGGATGAATAGCGGCTAGCGGGCTATCAGCTATCAGGTATGGGCTATCAGCTATCGGCTATCGGCTATTCGGGACTCCGCCGGGTACAGCGAACTACTAGGGAAGACCGATAGCCGATAGCTGATAGCCGATAGCTTTTCCCCCCAATCACTTCCTTGACCTGAGCCGGGGAAACTGATAAAGTCCCCGCTCATCGCCGCGGTTCGTCTGGATCCTTGCCACAGGACGGCCCCGTAATGTTCCTGAGGACCACCGCCGCCCGGCGCTACGCCGGGTTGCTCCCCCTGCTCGCTCTACTGGCCTTGGTCCTGGCCGGGTGTTCCCCCGATCGCTACCCCCAAACTGCGCTCCGGCCGCTCTCCGATTTCGCCAAGATCGGCGACGACGTTCAGACCACCACCTTCTGGTGGGCGCTCGGCGTCTTCATCCTGGTGGAAGGTGCGCTGCTGTATGCCGTCATCCGGTTCCGGGGCAAGCCGAGCGACGCCGAGCCGCAGCAGATCCACGGGAATACCACGGTCGAAATCATCTGGACCGTGATCCCGGCACTGATTCTCGCCGCCATCGCAGTGCCGACGGTCAAGGGGATTTTCCAGACCAACGTCAACCCGCCGGGCGATGCGTTGAAGATCGAGGTGGTGGGGCATCAGTGGTGGTGGGAGTTCCGCTATCCGGACTACAACATCACTACCGCCAACGAGTTGCACATCCCGGTCGGGCAGACGGTGATTCTCCGGATGGGGACCACCGACGTGGTCCACAGCTTCTGGCCGCCCCGCTTTGCCGGCAAGCGCGACGTCTTTCCCAACCGGGAGACCCGGCTCTGGTTCAAGGCCGAGAAGGCCGGCTATTACCCGGGACAGTGCGCCGAGTTCTGTGGGATCCAACACGGGCGCATGGCCTTTCACGTCCAGGCCTCGAGTCCCGAAGAGTTCCAGGCCTGGGTGAAGCACATGCAGACGCTGGGCGCCGCCCCTGCCGCGTCGGCTGGGGCTGACTCGGTCCACACCGCCAGCGCCGGGGCCTCGGTGCAGCAGGGCAAACCCGGCGCGGCACCGGCCGATTCGAGTGCCAAGGCCGCCCAACCCGCCGGCTACGCCGAGGGCGAAAAGCTCTTCAAGGCGAAGGGCTGCGTGGCCTGCCATTCGCTGAGCGCCCACAACGCACCCAAGGGAATGGTGGGGCCCAACCTGGCCAACGTAGGTGCCCGCGCTTACATCGCCGCGGGCACTCTCAAGAACGATGATACCAACCTGGCCCGGTGGATCCGGGAGCCTCAGTCGATCAAGAAGGGCGTGCTGATGCCCAACCTCGGGGTGACCGAGGAGGAGGCCAAGTCGCTCGTCGCATACCTCCGCGCTCACCAATAAGGGTTCGTATGGCAACCACTGCTATCGGCCATGAACGCGCGCCGGCTCACCCCTACGCCGAGAAGACCGGGCTGTGGAGCTGGATCACCACGGTCGACCACAAGCGTATCGGGATCCTCTACGGCGCCACGGCCTTCTTCTTCTTCCTGATGGGTGGCATCGAAGCGTTGCTGCTTCGGATCCAGCTAGGGAGCCCCAACAACACCTTCCTCTCGCCGGAGACCTACAACCAGCTGTTCACCATGCATGGCACGACCATGATCTTTCTCGCGATCATGCCGCTCAGCGCCATGTTCTTCAACTTCATGATCCCGCTGATGATCGGAGCGCGGGACGTGGCCTTCCCCCGGCTGAACGCCTTCAGCTACTGGGTGTTCCTGGCGGGAGGGCTATTCCTCAACGTGAGCTTCCTCTTCGGGGCGGCGCCGGACCAGGGATGGTACGGCTACGCCAACCTGACCACACGGCAGTATTCGCCCGGGCTCAACGTCGATTTCTGGATGCTGGGCCTGCAGATCCTGGGCGTGGCCTCGCTGGCGGCGGCGGTCAACTTCTTCGTCACCATTCTCAACCTGCGGGCACGGGGCATGACGCTGATGCGAATGCCCATGTTCGTGTGGATGAGCTTCATCACCCAGGTGCTGCTGCTGCTGGCGTTCCCGGTGATCACGGTGGCGCTGATCCTGCTGATGTTCGACCGCTTCTTCGGGACCCACTTCTTCGTGCCGTCCGGCGGCGGCGATCCGCTGCTATGGCAGCACCTGTTCTGGATTTTCGGGCACCCCGAGGTCTACATCCTGGTGCTCCCGGCCTTCGGCATCATCTCCGAGATCCTGCCGGTATTCTCCCGCAAGCCGCTGTTCGGCTATGCGGCCATGGTGTTCTCCGGGGTGTTTATCGCCTTTCTCGGATTCGGCGTGTGGAGCCACCACATGTTCACCACCGGGATGGGCCCGATCGCGGACACGTTCTTCTCGCTTTCCACGATGTTGATCGCGATCCCGACCGGAGTGAAGATCTTCAACTGGATGGGTACCGTCTGGGGCGGCTCGATCCAATACAAGACGCCGATGTACTTCGCCCTGGGCTTCATCGCGATGTTCATCATCGGCGGGCTCTCCGGGGTCATGCACGCGTCGCCCCCGGCCGACCTCCAGCAGAACGACACCTACTTCATCGTGGCCCACTTCCATTATGTGCTCTTTGGCGGCAGCATCTTTGCCCTGACCGCCGGAGCGTATTACTGGTGGCCCAAGATGTCGGGGCGGATGCTGGACGAAAAACTGGGCAAGCTGCACTTCTGGCTGATGCTCATCGGGTTCAACCTGACCTTCTTCCCGATGCACTGGGTGGGGCTCAACGGGATGCCCCGCCGGGTGTACACCTATCAGGAGGGGCTCGGATTCGAGACCCTGAACCAGATCGAGACTCTGGGGGCCTTCGTCCTGGCACTCTCATTCCTGGTATTCCTGATCAACATCTTCAAGACGATGCGCGGCCCCAAGAACGCGCCGGCCGATCCCTGGAACGCCGCCACCCTGGAGTGGGCAATTCCGTCTCCGCCGCAGGAATGGAACTTCGCCGAGGAACCGACGGTCCACGGGCGGGACCCGCTGTGGGACCTGAAGCGCCAGCGTGGCGGCACGCTTCCCGAGCCGCCGCGGGTGAGCGGGGCCGGGATCCACCTTCCGAACCCATCGTACTGGCCGGTGGTGGCCGCCTTCGGCCTCGTCTCTATGATGACCGGATTGATGCTGATCAACCAGCTCGGCCCCTGGGGCATCATCGCCGGTGCGGCGATTCTGTTCCTCGGGGTGTTCAAGTGGGCGTTTGAGCCGCCGGGATGAAGCACTAGCGGATAGCCGATAGCCGATAGCCTCTTTTTGGAGCTCATCTTGACCGCCCACGCCGAAGCTCTCCATCCCCCGACCTCCACCGGTCTCGACAGCCGCAAGCTGGCGATCTGGACCTTCATCGGGTCGGAGTGCCTGTTCTTCGCGACCCTGATCTCCAACTACATGGTGCACAAGCAGACCTGGCCCAGCGGGCCGGGTCCCTTTCCCCATGAGCCCTGGACCTCGCCGACCGGACAGGTGTTCGAGCCGATCATCGAGATCCCTCTGGTCACCTTGGGCACGGCGCTGCTGCTCTTCAGCTCCCTGTTCGTCGTGTTGGCCTTGGCCGGGGCCCAGCGGGGGAACCGGAAGGCGCTGCTGGGTTGGCTGGCGGCCACGATCCTCTGCGGGTTCTTCTTTGTGGGCATGCAGGTCTATGAGTTCACCCACTTCGTGCACAAGGGCCTAACCCTCAAGACCAACCTGTTTGGAGCCAGCTTCTTCACCCTGACGGGGTTTCACGGCACCCACGTGACTCTGGGGGTGATCTGGCTGGTCACCATGTGGATCGAGGCGTTTCGAGGAAGGCTGCCCCCGGCCAAGTCGCTCAACCTCGAGATCGCGGCGCTCTATTGGCACTTCGTGGACGTGGTCTGGATCGTGATCTTCCCCGTCGTCTACCTGATTCAGTGAGGCCGGATTCATGAATGCCCACGCGCCCGCCGCCGCGCACGAGGAACACAGCCACCCGTCGGCCATGGTGTACGCCAAGGTCGGGCTGGTCCTGTTCGTGCTCACCGCGCTCGAGGTGGGGCTGTACGAGATGACCTACGGCGACCACGCCGGCTCTCTGGGCCACGCCATCGAGCCGTTCTTCGTGCCGCTCTTACTCCTGATGTCGGCCGTCAAGTTCGCGCTGGTGGCGATGTTCTACATGCACCTCAAGCAGGACCACCGGCTGTTCAGCGGAGTGTTCGTGTTCCCCCTGATCATCGCTATCGTGGTGGTGGTCTCGCTGATGATCCTGGAAGCCTACCACTTCGCGTTCGCCCGGTCCGGTTGATGCCCCTGCCGTTCGCGCCGCTGCTGGACGAGCGGCCGCGGCCAACCGTTCCGTACGAGTGGAGTTGGTCGCTTCATCCCAGCGTTCTCCTAGGCACCGGAATTCTCGGTGCCTTGTATTTTTACGGAATCGGGCCACTCCGCCGCCGGTTGGGCCTGGGACCGCCCGCCGAGAAGTGGCAGGTCGCGTCCTTCTGCCTCGGCCTGCTGGTCCTGCTGCTGTCGCTCAACGGACCGGTCCACGATCTGAGCGACTATTACCTCTTTTCCGCCCACATGGCGCAGCACCTGCTGCTCACTTTGGTGCTGCCTCCCCTACTCATCGCCGGAACGCCGGGTTGGCTGCTCCGGCCGTTGCTCCGGCCGCCCTGGGTACTGCGACTGGCCCGGTTTCTGACCCATCCGGTGGTGGCGGGCGCACTCTATAGCCTCACGATCGCGGTCTGGCATCTGGCGCCGTACTACGACCTCATGATGCGGAACCACAACGTCCACGTCGCAACCCACCTGATGTTCATGGTGACGGCGACGCTCATGTGGTGGCCGGTGATGAGCCCGGTAGCCGAGCTGCCCCGGCTCCCCTATGGATTGGGAATGCTCTATCTGTTTCTGGTGGGCATTCCGATGCAGCTGGTGGCCGCGCTGATCACGGTGGCCGACGAGGTGCTCTATCCCTGGTACGAAGCCGCGCCGAGGACCTCGGGACTCTCTCCCCTCGACGACCAGCGGCTGGGCGGGCTTCTGATGTGGGTGCCCGGCAATCTCTGGATGTTTCTCGCGATCGGGGTGCTGTTCTTCAAGTGGGCCAAGGAGAGCGAGAACTGAGCGATTAGCCTGAAGAACATCCGGTTCGGGGTGGAGTTCTTCTACCGGATCGTGGAGCGGGTAGCGCGCTGATGGTCCATGTCGGCCAGCGCGGCGGCGATGGTGGTCTCGTAGTCGTGGGCGGTGGCGTCGCCCAGGAGCCGCCGCGCGGCACCTCGCAGGCACTCGGTCTCCTCCACTTCCAGCTCCTCCAGATCGAAGGGCATCGGTGGCAGAGAGGTATATCCGGGAAATTGCTCCTGGATGGGACAGGCGTTGGGTATCTCCCGCCCCATGGGGCTGATCATCCCCAGGCCGATCAAGCGGCACACCAGAGGCCGATCCTCATAGATCCGGCAGCGGCCGTCGTCACCCAGCAGGGGGCACGGTTCCGCCCCTAGGGTAGCGGAGAGCTGGTCGAAGCGCTCCTCGCCCAGGTCCGCGATCGCGTGGGGTGGAGTCCACTCCGGCTCCAAGGCTTCCATTTTGGCCAGGAGCACGCGAGCCCGTAGGATCACGTCCAGCCGGACCTCCTCAGGCAGCCGCTCGACCGCCTCTCGCAACAACTCGACGTCGGCCACCGAGATGTCGAACGGGCCGTGACAGCACGCAGTGCAGCCGCGGCGGCAGGGGATCACACCGGGAGTCCGCCGGCGGCCCTCCTCGAACCAATCGGAGAGTCGCTGGAGCAGCGAGCGGTAGACCGCCGGGCCGGTGCGGGGGTCGGTCATGATGTGTCTCTCATCCGCTCCTCGCCGCAAACGCCAGCAACAGCCATCCCACCAGGAACGCGATGCCGCCGAGCGGTGTAATCGCGCCGAACCAGCGTATTCCGGACAGCGCGAGCGCGTAGAGGCTGCCGGAGAAGAGCACTGTGCCGGCGATGAAGAGCCAACCGGCCCAACGGGCGGGTCCGGCCGGCCAGCGCGCCACCGCCCAGCCGACGGCCAACAGTCCCAAGGCGTGATACATCTGGTAGCGGGCCGCGGTCTCGAAGACCGCCAGGGCCTCGGGTGCCAGCCGTCCTCGAAGCGCGTGAGCCCCGAACGCGCCGGCCGCTACCGCCACGAAGGCCGAAACGGCCCCGAGGGCAAAGAAGCCGCGGTCCGGCGTCATCGCCGGTGCGAAAGGCCGGCGGTGGCCAGCTCGGCCGCGCTGGCCCGGCGATCGGCCCATCCCGCCAGAATCCCTGCCAACAGCAGAAGCCCGATGGCGCTCAGCCCAAGTGCGGTGACGCTCGAGGGTGGGGGACCGAGCACGCTCGCGCCGTAGGCCGCGACCAGGAGCAGCAGCAGTACTGCAAGCCGGCCTTTGCGCACCGGATGCCGGTGCGACCGGGAGGTCAGATAGATGGCAAGCCCGGCCAGGAGGGCTATGGTCTCAGCGGCGAGAGTCCCAGCTCGACTGTTCCATAGCCCCAACCCCAGCCGTGGTGAGTTCTCGGCGCCGGTAAGCGGAAGGTCCGGGACGTGCACCAGTACGTCGAGTGGATAGTGCGACAGCACCGCCAGCCCGACGATCAGCGCGGCTTGCCAGTGCCGGCTGGTGTCGCGGGTCGGCCAGGAGAAGTAGATCGCCGCGCCCACCAGGCTCCAGGCAAGCACCGCGGCCAGACTGTGGGAGATCGGATAGCTGACGAACTGGAGCGGGGTGACGGCGGTGTAGCCGGGTTCGATGCGCACTTCTTCCCAGCCCAACAGGACGAAACACCCCCACAGCAGATCGGCCAACTGCACCGCGAAGAAGAGGGTGCCCAACGAGAGCTTGGGCTCGGCGCGCTTGAGGGCGAAGGCCAGTCCGTAATGGCCGAGGAACATGGGGGATCCTTTCGACCGTTGAGCCTAGATCTTGGACTCTCCACTCGCCAGCCACGAACCTCCGTCGACCACAAAGATCGCTCCCGTGATCCAATCTCCTGCCGGGCTCGCGAGATAGGCGACCATGTTTCCAATGTCTTCCGGCGTTCCCCACCGGCCCGCCGGTATCGACTTGGCGGCGTACTCATCCATCGCTGGAACGTTGGGCGCGCCGCCGCCGGGCGGAGTGAACGCCTTCTTGACTCCCTCGGTCGGAATGGGTCCGGGCGCCACGGCGTTGACCGTGATTCGATCGCGAGCCCACTCCAGCGCCAGGGTTCGGGTCAGCGCGTCGACCCCGGCCTTGGCCGCCGTGGCGTGGGCCATGAGGGGCCAGCCCCGATAGTGCAGTGTCATCGAGATGGAGATGATCCGGCCTCCGCCCTGCTCCTTCATCACCGGGTAGACCGCCTGGCAGCAATGAAAAGTGCCGTAGAGGTCGGTCTCTACCACCGCGCGCCAGGCGTTGGCCGACAGCGTCGCCGAGGGGGCATAGAAGTTCCCCGCCGCGTTGTTGACCAGAATGTCGAGCCGGCCGTGACGACGGCGAACCTCCTCCACCATACGGGCCACCGCCTCGGGCTCCCGCACGTTGGTCTCCACGGTGGAGACATCGGCGCCCTGGGACCGGAGTGCCTCGGCGCCGGCGGCGAGGTGATCGGGCTTGCGGCTGGCGACCGCCACCGTGGCGCCGGCAGCGGCGAGGCAAGAGGCGATGCCCAGTCCGATGCCGGTTCCACCGCCGGTGATGACGGCAACCCGGCCGGCCAGAACGTCGGAGCGGAAGATCGAGCCGCTCATCGCGTGGCGAACGCCTCCAGGCGCTGCATGAACTCGGCGCTCTGCAGCGCCTGGAGCTGTGCCGCCCCTTCGGCGGAGAGCGCCTGCTCCAGGGCGCCGACCTCGGAGGCCCGGACCAGCCGCTTGATGGCGCGGATGCTCGATGGAGAAGCCGCCGACACCTTCTCGACCAATCGGGCTACCCGGCTCTCCAGCTCGGCATCCTCGGCGATCTCGTCTGCCAGGCCGATGGCACGGGCGCCGGTCGCATCGACCGTCTCACCGGTCATGAGCAGGCGAAGAGCGTGTCCCACGCCCACGAGGCGGGGAAGGGTAAAGGTCGACCCGCCGTCGGGTACCAAGCCGATCCGGGCGAATGCGGAGGTGAAGGTGGCGCTCGCCGCGGCCACGCGGAGATCGCAGGCCAGCGCCAGGTCGAAGCCGAAGCCGGCCGCGGTTCCCTGGACCACCGCCACCACCGGTATGGGGCAGCGGACGATGGCCAGCAGCGCGGACTGAAAGTCGGCCAGGCCATGCTGGAGCTGAGAGAGGCTGAGCTTCGTTGCAAACGAGCGGATCCAGTGGAGGTCGAGGCCGGCACAGAAGTGTCCGCCGGCGCCGCTCAACGTGATGATCCGGCACTCCCCGCCATCGCCCACCCGGTCGATTTCCTCTCCGATTGCTCGGGCGAGGTCAGGTGTCAACGCGTTGCGCCGGGCGGGCCGGTTGATGACCAGCCGATGCACGGCACCATCGGTGTGGGACAGCAGCTCGTCGGACATAGGAAGGCCAGGCTGAAGAAGCGCCCGCCACGGTTGTCGGGGACGCGGTATCGATGGGTATATTATACGGCGAAGCTCATGACTATGCCCCGGCGACCCCCGCCACTCTCCACCCCGAGCTTCCGACTCTCAATCTGACCGTGACTGGAAAGGCTTCCCCGGCTGCACGCCTGGCCCGCCAGCTGTGGATCACCTCGATCCTCTGCTGGTGGCTGATAGGGATCCAGTTCTCCCGCCTCTGGTGGCTGGTGAACGAGGACCAGCTACGCTGGATCCTGTTCTGCTACGCCTGGGAAGTGCCGGCGATCGGCTGGACCGGGGCGGTGCTGCTCCCTTATCTCCGCCTGCGCCGGCTTCAGCGACGGCTCCAGGAAGGCGACCCGGGGATCGCCCGGGCACTCGCCCGCTTCCCGGTAGAGGTCGCCGGAATGGTGATGGCCACCAGCACCATCGGCTACTTCGTCGGGGCGCTTCAGGTCAGCTACCTGGCAGCGCTCCCGTCGCTGGAGTTCGCCAAGATCACGGTGCAGGGGCCGGTGCTCGGCGGGCTCTTTGCCGTCGCCGCCTACTTGTTGGCCGAGCGCGCCATCCAGGGGCTCAGGCTGGCGGACCGGGGCGAAGCTGCGGTCGAGCCCCAGCTCGCCCAGTCGCTGTACGGCAAGATCCGCTCGATCACCATCGCCCTTACCATCGGCGTGTCGGTGCCGATCTTCCTGTACGGCCTTACCCAGTCCCAACGCCAGCGGGAGGAGCTCCGGGCTCAGGCGCTGGAGGAGACGCTGGATCGGATCGGAAGCCACTTCGACCTGGAGGAAAGTCTCACTCGTTTCGGCCCGCATACCTACGGCTTCGTAGTGCGCCGCTCCAACAATCAGATCATCTGGGGCCGGGGCAACGGAACGGTGCTGTTCGGCGACGGCCGTCACGACTTTCAGGCCATCCAGACCCACGAGCGCGGGTGGTTCGCCAGCCGCGACCGGGAACACAAGGTGGTAGCCTTCCAGCACCGCCCCGGCCTCCTACCCGACGGCGACGGAGCGGTGTTCGTGGCCGTTTCCCCCCTCTCGGATTACGGCGGGGAGTTGATTACTGCCGCCCGAACCGCGGCGGTCGTCGCTGTCTGCGCCCTCATCGTCGGGGTCATTCTGGCGGCCATGCTGGCCCGCAACATCGTACGCCCCATCGACCGGGTGAGAGCCGCCGCGGGCCAAATGGCCGGCGGTAACCTCGACGTCGAGCCGGTGGCCCTCGCCAGTGACGACGAGGTCTCGGCCCTGGCCCGGGCCTTCGACCGGATGGCGGTTCGGGTTCGAACCGACGAAGCCAACTTGCGAACCGCTTACGAGCAGCTCAAGCAGGCCCAGGCCCAGGCGGTGCAGCACGAGCGGCTCTCCGCCATCGGTCGGGTGGTCTCGGGTGTGGCGCACGAGCTCAACAACCCGCTGTCCGCGGTGCTTCACCTGGCGGAGGAGCTTCGGGCCGACACCTCGCGCTCCGCCACCGACCGCGAGGCACTGGAGACCATCGCGGACCAGGCGCGGCGCTGCCGCATCATCGTGCGGGATCTGCTCTCCTTTGCCCGCGGACGGGAGCAGCGCCCCGAACCGACGGAGGTCGCCACCCTGCTGGCAAACGCCAGGGCGGCGGCCGAGCCGGTCCTTCGCCAGACCGGCGCGCAGCTGGAGTTTCTCCCCATCGAGTCTACCCGGAACTTGGTGGTTGACCGAGCCGGGCTGGAACAAGTCCTCACCAACCTGATCGTCAACGGAGCGCAGGCTGCCGGACCGGGAGGCAAGGTCAGAGTCGAGGCGCGGGACGACCGGGACGGCTGGTGCTTCATCGTGGAGGATACCGGACGGGGAATTTCGCCCGAGCTGATGCCCCGGATCTTCGAGCCGTTCTTCACTACCAAACCCGAGGGCCACGGGACCGGGTTAGGCCTGGCGGTATCGCTCGGAATTGTGGAGCGGCACGGGGGAACGCTTCAGGTGGATGGGGGAGGCAACGGGAGGGGCGCCCGGTTCGTGGTCCGCATTCCACCGGAGGATGGGGTCAAGCCGGTGATCGCCGGGCCACAAGTGGCCGAGGTGGCGTCCGGAGACACCGCGGAGGGCAATGGAGCGTCGGGACCCACAAAGCCGCGCGCTCTGGTGGTGGACGACGAGCGGGCGATCCTCCTTGCCCTGCGGCGATATCTCTCCCGCCAAGGCTGGGAGGTAGACCAGGCGGAGGATGGGGAGACCGCCCTCCGGCTTATGGAAGGCTCCACCCCGGGGCACTATGGCCTGGTGATCTCCGACATCCGGATGCCCCACAAGTCCGGCATCGAGGTCCACGATTGGATGGCGGAGCACCGTCCCGATCTCTTCGAGCGGCTCATCATCGCCACCGGCGACGTCGCCTCACCATCGGTCCGAGCCTTCGTCGCCCGGACGCCGAGGCCGGTGATCGAAAAGCCGTTCGAGCTCAGCGCGCTCGCCGAAATGGTGGAGAAGGTGAAGCCGGAAGAATCCTGAGTCACTCGGTACTGGGAGTGACGGCCATCCCCATCACGTGGTACCCATTGTCCACATAGACCACGCTGCCGGTAATCGCGCTCGCGAGCGGGCTACAGAGGAATGCCGCGGTGTGACCCACCTCGTTGGCGTCGATCGGACGGGGAAGCGGTGAGTTGGCGCTGGTGTACCCGATCATGGTATCGATGAAGCCGATGGCCGAGGCGGCACGGGAGGCCCACGGGCCGGCCGAGATGGCGTTGATCCGCACGCCCCACCGGCGGCCGGCCTCGTAGGCGAGAGTGCGGGTATCCGCCTCCAACGCCGCTTTGGCCGACGACATCCCTCCGCCGTAGCCCGGAATCACCCGCTCCCCCGCCATATAGGTCAGCGAGAGGAAGGCTCCCCCGTTTCGCATCAGCGGCGCCAGATGGCGAACCAGCGAGATGTTGCTATAGGCGCTGACGCTCACCGCGGCGAGGTAGCCCTGGCGGCTGGTGTCCAGCAAGGGGGACTTCACTTCCGGAGCATTGGCCAGGCTGTGTACCACGATGTCGAGGCTGGATTCGCCGAAATCGGTTTGGATGCGCTCCGTCATTCCCTGGACGGTGAAGTCGCCCTGCTCCTTGTACCGCTTGTTCTCCCGGACATCGGCGGGAACATCGCTCATGCTGTCGAAGGCGGCGTCGAGCGGGTAGATCCGCTCGAACTCGAGCTTCCGGCCATCGGAGAGCCGCATCGACTCGTCCATCTTCCCCCGCTCGAGCAGCTTGGTGAAGATCCCCAGCGCAGGCGGCCAGCTCCCCAGGCAGATCGTTGCGCCTGCCTCGGCCAGTGACTTTGCGATGGCGAACCCGAAGCCGCCGTCATCCGATACGCCGGCGACGACGGCGCGCTTTCCGGTCAGGTCGATGGTAAGCATGCGGGGAAGATAGCGATTATTGGGCGCCTTCTATACCTCTCACTCGGTCCGCAACACTTCCAGCGGCGTCCGCCGCAACACCTCACGGCTGTTGGCCAAGCCGACCACGACGGTCAGCGCCACGACGCCGATGGTGAGAGTGGCGAGGGGAACGATCGGGAGAGAGAACGGTCCCTCGAACAGAAACCGCGCCAGGGCCCAGCCGGCGACGCCCGCGAGCACGGCCGCGACCACGCTCGCCATGAAACCCAGCGCGAGATATTCCGCCAGGACGATCCGGAAAAGCTGACTCCGGGTGGCGCCCAGCGTGCGCAGCAACGCCCCCTCCCGCAAGCGCTGGAACCGGCTGGTAGCGAGCGCGCCGATCAGCACCAGCGCGCCGGTCGCGAGAGTGAAGGCCGCCATGAACCGGATGGCCAGTACGACTCGATCCAGCAGCCGTTCGAGCGCTTCCTGCACCACCGAGAGATCCAGCGTGGTGACGTTGGGCAACCGCTCGGCCAGTTGGCGCTGCAGCCGGCCCCGCTCGGCAGGGTCGCTGACTCGGGTCAGGGTCACCAGCGTCTGGGGCGCGCCCTCCAGCGCTCCGGGCTCGAACACCACGAAGAAGTTGGGCTCGAAGCGGGCCCACTCCACTTCACGGAGGCTGGCCACGCGGGTCG
The DNA here is from genome assembly GCA_963812755.1 of uncultured Gemmatimonadales bacterium. GTDB lineage: Bacteria > Gemmatimonadota > Gemmatimonadetes > Gemmatimonadales > GWC2-71-9 > CAVVWJ01. The sequence goes on from CAWEWK010000013.1 coordinate 189,587, forward strand.
AGAGCGGCACGCCTTGCACATCCCACATGATGTCGTCGCCAACCCCCACGCCCAACTCGCCGGCAACCTCGGACTCGACGGATACCTGGACCGGCTGACGATCGGTCCGGCCGTCCGCTCGTCGGCCGCTCCACCAACGCCCCTCGATCACTCGCTCGGACGCCACCAACGTGTCGCGATAGGTCGAGCGGTACTCACGCCGAAGCGCCCAGGCGTTGGCGAATCCACTCCCGCTGCTGTCGGCCAGCAGCCGGCTCACGGGGCGCCCTTTCACCGAAACGATCCGCATGGGGACGATCGGAACCGGGGGCTCGAAGCTCAAGCCGGCTGCGCGCAACTGCTGCTCGACAGCAGTTTGCTGATCGGGCTGAATGTCGAAGAGGACGAGATTGGGTCGGGCCGACCCTCCGGTCAGCCGGAGCTGACGAAGCAGGTTGAACTGCACCAGAAGGAGAGTGCCCAGCAGGAAGGCACCGAAGCCGATCGCGAGCACCACGGTCAGCGTCTGATTGGCAGGGCGGTGCAGGTTGGAGAGGCCCTGCCGCCAGAGGTACGGCCATCCGGCCGGCAGCCAGCGGCGCAGCAGACGAACCAGGACCCAGGAGGCCATCCACAGCAGGAGAAGCGCGGCCGCCACCGCGGCCGAAAAGATCACTCCCCGGCGAAGGCTTCCGGCCTGGAGCGTGGCCAGCGCAACCGTGCTGGCGGCCAACGCCGCGCCGGCCACCCAGCGCCAGGCGTCCCGCGGCGAGCGCTCGGATTCGAACGCTCTCCGGAGCGCAGCGAGTGGCGGCACCCGGCGCACCGCGAGCAGCGGCAACAGGGCGAACACCAAGGAAACCCAAACGCCCATTCCAATGCCGAGCAGCAACGCCCGCCAGGAGATGGCAACCCGTACATCCACCGGCAACAGATCCACCAATAGTCCCGGGAGGAGCTGCTGAAGACCTACACCGGCAAGGGCTCCGACCGCGCTTCCGGCCAGCCCCATGATTGCCGCTTCGACGCCGTAGATCGCGAACACCCGATTGGCCGTGGCTCCGAGACAGCGCAACACGGCGATGGCCTCGAGCCGCTGGCGGATGAACACCACTACCGCGCTGGCAACTCCGATCCCGCCCAACAAGAGCGCGATGAGTGCCACCAAGCCGAGATAACTGGTGAGCCGGGAGAGCGAATCGTTGAGGCTCTCCTGGTCCTCGGCCACCGTGCGGAGCCGGACCCGAGCCTCCTGTAGCCGCGGCCGATACTGCGCCGCCACGGCTTGGGCCTGCCGGCCCGCGGGCAGCTTGAGATAGGCCTCATACTCTGCCCGGGCACCGAGACCCAGGAGCTGAGTCTCGTCGAGATAGCGTGCCGGGATGTAGATCCGAGGACCGAGCGCGGTCCGGAGTCCGACGTTGCCGGGCGAGCGGACCACCGCTCCACTGATGGCGAAGCGGGCCTCGCCCAGAGCCAGGGTATCGCCCACCCGGGCGTCGAGCGCGGCGAGCAACGAGGGGTCCACCACCACCCGGCGGTCCTGCTGAAGCTCACTCCAGGCGGCGGCAGGGTCGGTGACGATCTCGCCATAGAATGGGAAGCGTCCTTCGACGGCGGCCACTTGAACCAGCCTGGTGCCCGAGGTCCGGGGCACGTAGGCCATCCCGGCAAAATTGGTTACCCGCGCGAGCTCGGCGCCGCCGGCGGTCAGGGTGTCCAGCACCGCCTCGGCACGCGAAGGAAGCGGCCGTCGGCTGGAGAGCGACAGGTCGGCGCCGAGCAGCGCGCGGGCCTGCTGCCCCACCGATTCGCGGAGATTGTCGGTGAAGGAATTGATCGCCACCAGCGCGGCGACGCCGACGGCGACCGAGCCGGTGAGGAGCAGGAGCCGGCGGGGCGAGGCCCGGATTTCCCGGGCCGCCATGCGGAAGACGAATCCCAGCGAGGTCACGCTGCGCTGTCTGCGACCACCCGGCCGTCGGCGAGGCGGATGCTGCGGCGAGCCCGGGAGGCGAGGTCCAAATCGTGGGTCACCAGGACCAGCGTGGTCCCGAGGTCGCGATTCAGCTCCACCATGAGGTCGATGATGCCGGCACCGGTCACGGCGTCGAGGTTGCCGGTGGGCTCGTCGGCGAAGAGCACCTTGGGGCGAGTGCTGAAGGCACGGGCCAGCGCCACCCGCTGCTGCTCGCCGCCGGAGAGTTGAGCCGGGTAGTGGTGGCCCCGATCGCCGAGACCGACACGGCCGAGCAGCTCGTCGGCCCGATCGCCGGCGTCCTCGCCGCGCAGCTCGAGCGGAACCTGTACGTTCTCCCGGGCGGTGAGGGTGGGAATGAGCTGAAAGGACTGGAAGACGAAGCCGATTTTTTCACCGCGGAGCCGGGCCCGGTGGTCCTCGTCCAATGTGCCCAACTCCTGCCCGTCCAGGTGAACCGTCCCGCGGCTCGGCCGGTCCAGGCCCGCGAGCAGGCCGAGCAGCGTAGTCTTGCCGCTGCCCGAGGGGCCTACAATAGCCACGAATCCGCCGGGCTCCACCGAGAAGGTGATATCGTTCAGCACGGTGAGCTCTCGCCCACCGGAGCGATAAGTCTTGGTCAGCGCCGCGCAACGGAGCATGGAATCAATGATAGTTGGGTACGGAAGGATCGGTCTTTGGGTTGCGATCATGTTGGTCGGTTGCGGTCCGCCGGATGTTCGGCCGGCTGCCGACGATCCTCCTCCGCGCCCGGATGGCGAACGAGGCAGGATCGTGTTTTTGGGCACCAGTCTCACCGCGGGACTCGGCTTGGATCCGGACGAGGCGTATCCGGCTTTGATTCAACAGAAGCTGGATTCGGCGGGACTACCCTACGTGGCGGTGAACGCGGGGGTGAGCGGGGAGAGCTCGGCCGGAGCCCGCCGGCGGGTAGACTGGCTGTTTCGGGAGCCGGTGGCGATGCTGGTGATCGAGACCGGCGCCAACGATGGGCTCCGGGGACAGAACATCGATTCCACCACGGCCAACATTCAGGCGATTATCGACCGGGCCAGGCAGCAGGACCCTCGACCCCGGATCGCGCTGGTTCAGATGCGGGCACCGCCCACCAATGGGTTCGGCTATGCGAAGCGCTTCCGGGAGATGTATCCCGCGCTCGCCAAGACGAACGACATCCTCCTGGTGCCGTTTCTGCTCCAGGGGGTGGCGGGCGTAGATGGGATGACTCAGTCGGACATGCTCCATCCCACCGCGGCGGGGCAGCAGAAAATGGCGGAGACCGTGTGGAAGGCTCTTGGGAAAGAGCTGGGTGACTAGTAGCAAGTGCCGACTGGCGTGCCTCTTGCTCCCTGGCGTACTCCCCGTCGTCAGGAGCGCTGCATGCCCCGGCAGAGTGCCAACTGGGTTCTCCGAACGCAATCCGTGGCCGCGCTTTGCGGTGCGCTGGCACTTTCTGCATGCGCCGCGAAGTACTCCCAGGTTCCCGCCCGCCTCGACCTGGCCCCATACGGCCGCATCGCGATCGTGACCTTCTCCTCTTCCGAAAGGTCGAGCGCCGGCATGAGCACGCTGGCAACCCAGCGGTTTGCCGAAACGTTGCTGGCGAATCAATCCGGAATCGAGCTACTCGAGCTCGGCACCGCGGATTCCTCGCTCCGATCGCTCGCTGCCAACGGTGACGCCGCCGCGCTGGCGCAGGCCCTCGGCCGGGAGAAGGACGTCTCGGCTGTGTTCGTGGGGGATCTCAAGATGTCGGGCGTCAAGCCGCGGGCTCGTCTGGGTGAGTCGGGCATGAGAGTGCGCGCGGCAGTCTCCGCCGACCTCACCGTTCGCTTGCTGTCCACCCGCACCGGCGGAACGGTCTGGCGCTCCAGCGCGGCGGCCAACGGGACGGTGGGTCAGGTCGCTATCTCCGGCCGGCTTCCTTCGATTTCAGTGCGCGATCAAGAGGAAGCTTATGGTGAGGTCGTGCAGGAGCTGGTCATGAATGTGACGCGTGACCTCCGGCCGACTTGGGTGAAACAGTAAGCTCGCTCTTCAGCTCTTCCACCATTCGATCGATCTCCTCTCCCGTGTTGTAGTAGTGGGGCGAGATGCGGAGCGCCGTCGCGGTCCGCTTCTCGTCCATGTCGATCACCGCATCTTCCCGCTCGGGAGAACTGGTGTTGATGCCCCGGGCGCGCAACGCGAGCTTGACGTCCGGAGCGTGCCGGTTCGCCATGGCGATGGTGACGATGGCGCAGAGCTCCGGACCGCGATCCAACACTCGAACGCCAGGCAACTGGGCCAGTTGCTCTCGAGCGTATATCGCGAGCGCCCGGCTCCGATCCCGCGCGCGCTCGACACCCACCTCTAACGCGTATCGGGCAGCCGCACCCATGCCGAGCACCAGGCAGCCGGCGGTCTCCCAACTCTCGAACCGGCGGGCGTCAGGCGTGAGCGCGAAGGCATCGGCCTCGGTCCAGGTGGCGCCGTGCATGTCGATGTACAACGGGTATCGCCCGGCTTGCAGCATTCGGTCGGCCACGTAGAGAAATCCTACCCCACGCGGGCCGCGGAGAAACTTCCGCGCGGTGCCGGCCAGGAAATCACAGTGAAGCCGCTGCAGGTCTACGGGTATCTGCCCGGCTGCTTGGCACCCGTCGATCAGATAGGAGATCTCCGCATCGCGGCAGATCTCACCGATCGCTTCAACCGGCTGAACCAACCCCGAATTCGTGGGTACCCAGGTCAACGCGACCAAGGACGGCCGGCGCCGGCGCACCAGCGAGCGCACCGCCGCTGGATCGATCCCTCCTTCGGGCGCGTCCGGCGCACGGACGATCTCCACCCCTCGCCGGCGGGCCAGCGAGAGATACATGATCTGGTTGGAGGCGTAGTCTGCCCGGCTGGTAAGGATCTGATCCCCGGGACCTAAGTCGAACGCATCCAGGGCCTGGCTGAACGCCAGGGTAGCGTTCTGCGTCGCGGCCAGGTTACGCGGCTGAGCTCCCAGCAGAGTCGCCAGATCCTGGTACACCTGATGGATGGCGTCTGCGCGGGCCTCGGCGGCCTCGTACCCTCCGAGGTCGCGCTCCAGCTGGAGGTGGGCTCCGACGGCATCGTGCACCACGCGCGGCGCAAGGGCGGCGCCGGCGTTGTTGAGGTGCACCAGGCGTTCAGAGTTGGGGGTGTCGGCTCGCCAGCGCTCGACCTCGGGGGAAGCCTTGGGCCGCATCAGCGAGCCACCGTTCGTAGGAGCTCTTCAACTCCTCGCTGCCACTGGCGCTGGAGTAACTGGCTGGCGGCGGGCCGATCGTCCCGGCGGAGGGCCTCCACGATCTTTCCGTGGTACACGGTAGACAGACTCACTCGACCCGCTCCTTGCAGATAGGCGTGAAGGTAACGCCGGGGAATCTGACGCAGGGTCACAATGAGCTGGAGCAGCCGGTGGTTGGTGCAGCCTTCCAAGAGGGTGCGGTGCCACTGGTCATCCAGGTCGATGCAACGGGAGATGTCGCCCCGGGTCCGCTCCAGCTGCCGGACCAGGTCGGTCAGCCGCTCGAGTCGCGGTGCAGGGAAGTCGCCGGACAGCTCCAGCGCCAGCGGCTCGAGCACCCCTAGGATGGCCCCGACCTCGCGTAACTCATCCTGGTCCATCGGCCGCACCCTGAACCCCCGGCCGACCTCCGCTTGGAGCACCCCGTCGCGTGCCAGCCGGAGGAGGGCCTCCCGGATCGGCGTCCGACTCACCCCCAGCTCGGCAGCAAGTTGGGTGTCCCGGACCCGGGTACCGGCGGCGAGGTCTCCGCGGTGAACTCGTTGGAGGAGCTCAAGATATACCTGGTCACGAAGTGGTGCCCGGGGGATCACTGCGCCTCCGAGTGAAATATTCTGTATACAATATGTTTTATGTTGCAATTGTCAAGAAACGTTCGCGTGTAGACCTCACTCGGCCAAAGCTGGGACTCGATATTCCGCGCCTCTTGCTACACACTTCCTGCCCAATCACACCCATCCCGAGGCACGGTAATGCTCACCTGGCACAGGCTCATCCTGCCCCTCACGATCCTCGCGACACCCTTGGAGGCGCAGTCAGAGGCGGCGCTCAAGGAGTACTTCGAGGGCAAGACGGTGACGCTCAAGCTGGCAATGCCCGGCACCGAGGCCGGTGTCGACCTTCAGCTCGACAACCCGCGGCCCCTCGACTATCCCCGCTACGCCGACCGGCTCAAGGACAACGGCACGGCTATCAAAGCGGGGCAGACGGCGATGGTGACCAAGATCAGGGTGAAATCGGGGCACATCGAATTCCAGCTCGATGGTGGGGGCTACGGCACAATGGGCGACGAGACCTCCAGTGGGGTGAACGTCAGCTCGGCTCCCAAGACCAAGAGAGAGCAAAATCTGGAGGGTGAGCTCAAGCGGGAAACCGATCCAGCTCGACGCCGGGAAATCAAAGAGGAAATCGACCAGCTCCGGAAGGAGCGGGAACGGGAAGATGCTCGCAACCGCGCGTCGGTCGCCGAAGCGCAAGAGCATCGCAAGGAGAACATTCGTCAGCGCCGAGTCGAAGGCGGGTCGCGATTCAACCTCCGCTACCGGGACAGGCTACCGGCCTCTGCGCTCCAGCCCGAAGCGGTCGAAGCCGCGTTGAACGAGTATGTGGATTTCGGCGACGGTCCGGCAACTCCGGCGATGGCCGAAGGCGGCACCCAGCCCATTCCCGTCGCTCAGCAGATGCCTCCGGCTCCTTCCGGCCTGCCCCGCAAAGGCATGCTGCTGCAGGAGGCCGACGCGCTACTCGGGACTCCGACCAAGAAATCGGAACGGATGGAGGGGAAGCTGAAGGTGCAGACCCGAACGTACGCCTCCAGCCACGGCCGGGTGACGGCGGAATTCGTGGAGGGGGTCCTCTTCCGCTACACGGTCTCCTCGGACTGAGCTATCGGGGTGCCTGGATGACGACCGGAATGGAGACCGATCCAAATCCGGAGCCCGGACGATCGGTGTAGCGCAGGTCGATGATGTGGACCAGATAACGACCGCCGGATTCCTCTACCTGGTAAGTGGGGAATCGGGCCCATCCCAGGAATCGCCGCCCAACGGTCGTCGCCCTGGCCGCGGCCACGGCAGGATGATCGGAAACGGTGCGGGGAAACACCTGCAGGGTATGCGGATCCACCCGAGGGCGGCGCCGCCAATCGAAGCGGGCCCGCCGGTAGCTCCTATCCTGCACCGCGACTACGGTCTTGACGAACGGATCGACCGGCGCGGGAGAGATCAATATCGATTCGACCGGTTGGCCCGAGAGAACCGCCAGCTCTCTTGACGCGACCCGCCGCGCAGCCATCTCCGAGAAAGCCATAGCGACGACGTAGGCCAGCATCACGGCCAGGGCCAGCCGTGCAGGAAGAGTACTGGGCGCGAGACGCCCGCCGGAGAGCCTGCGGCGGCGGAAGCTCAGCAGCAGCCCGCCAGCCAGCAGCATCCAGACCCACGGATCGATGATGAAGAGCACGTCGCCGTAGAACCAGCGACCGCTGAAGGGCATGAGCCAGCGCACCCCGTAGGTGTTTAGGCTGTCCAGGATCGGGTGGCTGAGGATCGAGATGACTGCCAGTGCCAGGATTCCCGCCGGCACGAGAGCCGAAGGCAGCCCCGATCGCTTTACCCGGCGGATCAGGCGATCGAGCAGGAGCATGGCTCCGGTCAACAGGAAGGGGAGGACGGCGAGGGCCAACACCCCGTGGGTCCACCCGCGGCGGAACTGGAGATCCGCGGCGGGCCCGTCGAGGTAGGCCAGCACGTCGAGGTCGGGAAGGTTGACGCCGATGAGAAGGGTGACGGTGCCCAGAGCAGTGCGGTTTCCCAAGCCGCTCCGCGCCAATGCGGCGCCAACCAGAGTATGGCAGACCGGGTCTATGCCAGCCTCGCGTCCAACTCCATTTGGACGTTTCCCTGGAGCGCCTGGGACACGGGACATCCCTGCTTGGCGCCTTCCGCCGCCTTGGCAAAGCCGGCCTGGTCCAATCCCGGTACCTGGCCCCTGACCTCGAGTCGCATACGGGTGATCTTGAACCCGTCGCCGGCCTTGTCGATGGTGCACGAGGCTTTGGTAGTAATCCGGGTCGCCGGCGTTCCCGCCTTCTCCAACCCGGCTGAGAGGGCCATGCTGAGACAGGAGGCGTGCGCGGCCGCGATGAGCTCCTCCGGATTGGTTCCCTTGGCTCCCTCGAAGCGCGTGGTGAACGAGTAGTCGCCCTGGAACGCTCCCGATGCCGCGGTGAAGTGTCCGCGGCCGGCCTTGAGGCCGCCTTCCCAGACGGCGGTGGCAGTGCTGGTAGTCATGCGATCTCCTGGTTACAGCTGGTACAGGAAGCCGAGGGCGAGGCGGAACGGGCTGTCATCCTCGACAAAGGTCCAGCGGAATTCCGCGAACCCCTTCCATTGCTGCTGTGGCTGGGCGGTGCTCAGCCCGAAGAAAAGATTGTAGCCGGTTTCGGTGTCGGAGTCATCCGGATGAACGAACGCGATCCCCCCGCCGGCGTAGAGCCCGCCGCCCTGACCCAGCCGGATGGCGGCGTCGCCGTTGAGTTGCCATCCCATGCCGTCATCCCGGGGAAAGAAGAGGTCCCCGCTCGGGCGCAGCTCCAGGTTGCGTCGTACCGGTAACTGGATTTGTCCGCCCAGGCTCCAGGCGTGGTTCTCGAAGTCGCGTCCCGCACGGAGACCCAGCGCGATCGGCCCTTGCAGGAGACCCGAGTCCCGGCCGCGTTGGGCCGCCGCGTCCACTGGGCTGAGCAGGATGGCCAGCAACCCCGCGGACGCTACCCACGCCTCAGGACGCACTGAGCGGCTTCCCGTCGGCGTCGATGAACTTGATCTCACCCAGGTTCAACGAACGGACGCCGGCCTCGATCTTCGACCGGTCACCCACCACGACCCATACCAATCGATCGGGATGCACCGTCTCCTGTGCCGCGGCGACTACGGTCTCCGCCGTTTGAGCTCGGATCTTATCGGAGTAGGTGTCGTAGAAGCGGTCGTCCAGCCCGAAGGTCACGATATCGCCGATCGAGCCTGCCACGGCGCCCATCGTCTCCCAAGTACCCGGAAGCGTCAGGGTGAGTGCCGCCTTGGCCCGGGCGAGCTCCTCCGGGGTGACCGGGCGGTCCTTGAGGATTCCCCGCATCTCCTTGTCTACCTCGGCCATCGCTTCCTTGGTCTTGTCGGTCTGCACCGGGGCGTAGACGACGAAACGGCCGCTGTCCCCGCGCGTCGCGGAAGAAGGTGAAGGCGCCGTAGGACCAGTGCTTCTCTTCCCGCAGATTCATGTTCATCCGTGCGGTGAAGGAGCCGCCCAGGATCTGATTCATGGTCTCGATGGCCGGCTCGTTGGGGTTGGCCTTGGGTGCGGCGAGGTTGCCAACCAGGATCAGCGATTGGATCGCGTCGGGCCGGTCGAGAAGATAGACGGTAGAGCGGGGCTGCTGGTCGACCTCTCTGATGTTCTTGGCGGGTACCTCACCCGGCGCCCACCCGGCAAAGAGCCGCTCCAGTTTGGGCCGAATCTCCGCCATCGTGGCGGCGCCCACCACGACCAGGGTCGCGTGATTGGGCTTGAACCAGGTGCGGTGGAACTTGATCAGGTCGTCTCGGGAAATCCGCTGAGTGGACGCTTCGGTGCCGGAGCCGGTCCACGGGTTGGCATAGGCGTGTCCCGGGCCGTACAGCAAACCCGGGAGGACCCGGAGTGCCATCCCCACCGGCTCCGCCTTTTCCCTCTGGATCTGGGCCAGCCGTTGCTGTTTGAGCCGGGCGAAATCGGCGCGGGGAAATGACGGATTGAGCACGACGTCGGCGAAGAGCGCCAACGATGGATCCAGCTTGTCGGTGAGCGCTTCGAGGCTGACACTGGAGACGTCCAGCGCCGACCCGGCGCCCAGGTTCGCCCCCAGAGCCGACAGCTCGTCGCTGATCTGAATCGCGCTCCGGGTGCGAGTACCTTCGTCCAGCATCGACATCGCGAGGCTTGCGGTTCCGGGAATCCCATCTTGATCGGCCGCGTAGCCGGCGTCCAGCAGCAGATCGAAGCTCACCTGAGGAATGGACCGGCGCTCCGCCAGGACGATCTTCAGGCCGTTGGAAAGCGTGGCGCGCTGCAGCTCGGGGAATTTGGTCTCGGGCGGAGCCCCAAGGCCGGGGAGCTTCGAGCGATCCACGCCGGCTGTGGCGGTCTGATACTCGCCGTACGGCACCACCTCCAGTGTGTAGACTCCATCCGAGAGCCAACGCGCCGCGGTGCTGCGGACCTGGGCGGCCGTCGCGCTCGCCACCCGGCGGAGGCGCTCCTTGTAGTAGTCCGGCCGGCCGGCGAACACCTCGCCCTGGGCCAACACATCCGACTTGCCGCCGAATCCGCCGATCCGCTCGACTCCCCTGATGAATCCGGCGCGGTATTGAGTCTTGACCCGCTGGAGCTCGGCGGCAGCGGGACCACCCGTAAGCATCCTGGCCAACTCCTCATTCACCGCCTTCTCCACCCGGGCCAGCTCAACGCCGGGTCGCGCGGTCGCCTGGATTACGAACAGTCCGCCGATCTCACGGAGATCTGGATATGCGGAGACGCTGGTGGCGATCTGGTCGTCGTACACCAGGCGCTTGTAGAGCCGGGAAGACTTGCCCGTACTGAGCAGATCTCCGAGCAGAATGAGGGAGGCGGACTCCTCCGAATCCCACTGGGGAACGTTCCACACTTTGTAGAGGCGCGCCTGGGGTACCCGGTCCTGCATCACGCCACGCTGGCTGCCGGTGCGCTTGGCTACCCAGGCCTCCTGGCGGGTTACCGGCGGCCCTGGCGGTATGTCGCCGAAATAACGCTCGACTTTGGCCTTCACTTCCTCCGGCTGGATGTCGCCGGCCACGACCAGCACGGCGTTGGCCGCGCCGTAGGAGGTCCGGAACCATTCCTTCACGTCGTCCAATTTGGCCGCGTTCAGGTCTTCCATCGAGCCGATCACCGACCAGGAATACGGATGATTCGCCGGGTAGAGCCTGGGGTTGAGAAAGTCCCACACCCGCCCGTACGGCTGGTTTTCCCCTTCCCGTTTTTCGTTCTGCACCACGCCGCGTTGCTCGTCCAGCTTGGCCTGGGTCACCGCGCCAAGCAGGTGGCCCATGCGATCCGACTCCAACCACAGCGTCATGTCGAGCGCGTTGGTCGGGACGTTCTGGAAGTAGTTGGTTCGGTCCTCGTTGGTCGTGCCATTGAGATCGCTGGCTCCGGCCTCCTCCAACGGCTGGAAGTACTCCTTGTCCCAGTTTTCGCTCCCGTTGAACATCAGGTGCTCGAAGAGGTGGGCGAAACCAGTGCGCCCCGGCCGCTCGTTCTTGGAGCCGACATGGTACCAGACGTTCACCGCGACGATCGGCGCCTTGTGATCCTCGTGGAGGATCAGGGTGAGCCCGTTGGGGAGAACATGGCGCTGGAACGGTATGTCGATGGCAGCTCGCTGCGCAGGGAGCGGAGCGGCGAAGGGAGGCAGCGGGGCAGTGGTCGCCAGCAGAGTGAGAATGATTTGGCGGACGCGAACCGGCACAGGAACCTCAATGTGGGGAAAGGCGTGATGACATGTCACTCCGGGCTTACCGCCCCGCTGCCGCGCCGCCCCGCTCCTCCGCCGTGCGGCACCGCCGGCTGGTTCAGCTTCAACCAGTAGCGGCCGAGGGTCATCATGGTCTCGGAGAATGCGGTGAAGTCGAGCGGCTTCTGCACGCAGCTGTTGGCGCCTGCAAGGTAGCACTGGGCCAACTCGCGCGGCTCGTCGGACGGAGTGAGGATGACCACCGCGACCGAGCTGGTCCGGGGGCTGCCCCGGAGTGCGCGAAGCACATCCACTCCATCCATTTTGGGGAGTTTGAGATCGAGGAGGATCAGGCGAGGTGGCGGCGCGCCCAGCCGGTGGCGGAACTCGCCCCGGCCGAGCAGATAGTCCAGCGCCTCCTCCCCATCGCGGGCCACGCCCACCCGGCAGTCGCGGTCGACCTCCCGCAGCGGCCGCATGGTGAGCTCGACCTCGAGCGGATTGTCCTGGACCAGAAGGACGTCGAGCTCGTCGAGGATCATGGAAGCGGGACAGTGGGGCCGTCCTGCCCCACCGCCTCGCTGATCCGCTGCCCTGCCGTTCCGAATGTCAGGAAGAACTTCGCGCCCCCATCCAGCTCCGATTCGGCCCACACCTTGCCCCCGTGCCGCTGGGCAATGCGTTGGACAACGGCCAGACCCGCCCCATTGCCCTCGAACTCGTCGGGCCGGTGCAACCGTTGGAACAGCCCGAAGAGCTTGGCGGCGTACGCCATCTTGAAACCGACGCCGTTGTCTTCGATGGCAATGCCCCTCTGATCGTTGGCCTCGATGGGCCGGATCCGGATCACCGCCTGCGCCCGAGTACGGGTGAACTTGAGGGCGTTGGAGAGCAGGTGCACCAAGGCAAGACGGGCCAGGGTTGGATCGCAGTCGAGTACCGGCAGCTCTTCGACCTGCCAGTCGACCCGGCGGCCCTCGACGTCGGGCTGAAGGTGGCTGATGACGTCTTCGACCAGGGTATTGAAGTTCACGGCCCGGCGCATGAGATCCTGCCGGCCGATTCGGGCGACATTGACCAGATCGTCCAGCAGGCTGGCCATCCGGCCGGCGCCTTCCCGGACCCGCTCGGCATAGTGCCGAGCCTTGGGGTCGAGCGCCGAGGCCCCGTCCTCCAGCAGCAGCTCGGCGAACCCACCGATGTGCCGCACCGGCATTCTCAGGTCGTGCGACACCGAGTAGAGCAGAGTCTCCAGCTCGCTGGTGGCGGCCCGGAGCGCGGCCCCGCGCTCCGCCACCCGTCGTTCCAGCTCTCCCGTCTGGGTGCGCAGCTCCTCTCGCATGCGGGCGTTCTGGATGGCTATCGCCAGTAGCGCCGCGGTCTCCAGGGCGATGTCTCGATGCTCCGTGTTGAAGGCGGAGACCGCTGCCGCGGCCAGGTTCACTTCGCCGATCGGCTCGCGGTCCACCAGCAGCGGGACCGAGAGCACACTCCGCATACCATCCTCGGCGAGTCGGCGGTAGACCGGGGGCGGTTCTTCCAGCGTGGTAACGTCCTCCTCGGAACGGACCACTCCCCGGCGTAAGACTTCGCTGGGAGAGAGATCCTCCAGCGGAAGGGTTTCGGGAGGCAAGGCAAGACTCCCCGAGTAACCGGCGAGCAGCTGGGCCTGCCCGCGGGCAAAATCGAACACAACCACGCTACAGCGGTCACACGGCACCATTCGCCTGATCCGGCCGAGGGCGGCTCGCCCAACCTCCGCCGGAGAGCGAGCTGACAGGATCGCCTGGTCCAGATCGTGAAGCATGGCCAAACGTTCGGCGGAGCGGCGCAGCCGATCCTCGGCCCGCTTTCGCTCGGTGATGTCGGTGACCATTCCCACGGTGCCGACCATCGCGCCGTCCCGGGACAAGAGCGGGCTGGCGGACACCAGTCCCCACAGCTCGCTGCCGTCCCTCCGCCGGAATCGGAGATCGGGGCTGTCGCCGCCGCCGGCAGCATGGCCTAGCGTGCGCTGCGCCCCGGCCCGCGAGCCGGGATCGATGAACTCGTATACCAAGTGTCCCAGCAGGGCGCCGTTCTGATAGCCCAGCAGCTCGGCCATCCGCTGATTCACGTACGTGATCACGCCGCGGTCGTCGGACAACCAGATCCCCTCCTGGGCGGCGTCCACCAACTGTTTGAACCGCTGCTCGCTCTCCTGAAGCGACTGGGTCCGCTCCTCCAACCGGGACTGGCGGGCCCCGAACGCCGCCGCATGGCCCAACGCGGCGCCCATGAGTCCGCCCAACAGCCGGAGAGCCTTTTCATCCCGCTCGCTGAAGGCGCTCGCCTTGGGCGACACGACTTTGAGGACTCCGATCGTCCGCTGCTCGTCCTTGAGCGGCATGACCAGCAGTGACTTGATGCCCACCTCCTGATAGCCGTGGTGACCGACTCGAGGATCGGTAGCGACATCGTCGCAACGCTGGAGCTCGCCGGTCCGCACACAGACGCCGGACAGGCTGTTGTCCAGTTTGAGCCGGAGTGGCCCGGTACCGAGGTGGACCTGGGGAACCAGGTCCTCTCCCTCGATTACCTCGATAACCGCGCCGCTGGCACCGGTCAGCTCCATGCTGCGTTCGGCGATGACCCGCATCACCGTCGCCGAGTCGAGGCCGGCTGCGGTCACGGCCTGCTGCATCTGGATCACGGCTTGAAACAGCTCGGTGTCCTGGAGCATCGCCGCTTCCGCCAGCTTGCGTTCGGTGATGTCGAACTCGGTGCCCAGATATCCGATTTGGCGGCCTTGCTCGTTCCGCAGAGGCTCCCACGAGCCGGAACACCAGCGCACCGCGCCGGAGCGGGTCACCACTCGATACTCCTGGTCGCGCAGGGTCGCACCTTTGGCCAGCCGATCCCACTCCGCCAGAAGCGCCGGGCGGTCGCCGGGATGGATGTACTGGAGAAATTCCTGGTCTCGCAGGTCCTCCTCGGGATAGCCGGTGAGTCGCTCGAAGGCGGCATTCACGAAGCTCAGCTGGAACTGGAGATCGTAGGCGATCACGCCTTCCCGCATGGTCGCGGTGATGGTCCCGAGCTGAACCCGCGCCGCAGTCGCGGCGCGCTCGGCCCCCTTGCGAACCCGCATCTGATGGCGCAAGAGGACGGCGAGCAGCAGCAGGACGACCAGCGCGACCGCAGGGGCGATGGTGACGGCCATCGGGGGCAGGCTGTCGAGCGGACCGGTGATGGCTGGAAGCGCGAATGGCACCATTGGGCGGCAAATCCGTGGCCGGACTGCGCGGCCGGGAGGGTGTGATCCGAAGATACACCCATCAGAGAACCCGGGCGAGGATCTCCCGGATCATGGCGCCGGAAATCATGCGGAGCGGCCCACTTCGGGGGCTCCGAGCACCTGGCGGACCTTCCGCAGCAACCGCTCGAGCGAGAACGGCTTCTCCAGAAATTCGGTCCCCGGCTCGAGCATGCGGTGACGGGCAATGGCCCCGTCCGAGGTCCCCGAGACGTAGAGCACCTTGATCGCCGGCCGGTGGATCCCCAGCCGGGCCGCCAGCTCGCGGCCGCTCACCCGGGGCAGCGCCATATCGGTGATCAGCAGATGGATATGGCCGGCGTGGCGGTCGCACAGGGCAATGGCCGACTCGGCATCGGTCGCGGTGATCACGGTGTATCCCGAACGCTCCAGAACCCGCCGAGCCAGCTCTCGGAGCTGTTCCTCATCCTCAACGACCAAAACCGTTTCCGTGCCGGAGAGGTGGGTCGGCTCTGAGTCCCGCTCCAAGGTCACGCTTCCCAGCTGGGGAAGGTAGACCGTGAACGTGGTGCCCTCGCCGGGCGCGTTGCGTACCTCGATGTGCCCGCCGCTTTGCCTCACGATGCCGTACACCGACGGGAGGCCCAGGCCGGCGGCAGGGGTCAGGCCGACTCCCTGGCCGGTGTCGCTCACGGATAGGGCTACGTAGGATCCCGGCTCCAGGCCGGGGAGCCGCGCGGCCGTCTCCTCATCGATCTCCACCGGCTCGGTTCGCAGCTCCAAGCGGCCGCCGTCGGGCATGGATTCCCGTGCGTTGTTGCTGAGCTGCAGCAGGATCTGCTCCATCTGGCCCGGGTCGGCCAGCACCGAATCGAGCCGGGGGTCCAGGCTTTGAGTCACCTCGATCCGGTTGCCGACGACTCGGCGGATGGCGGAAACCGTACCCGCCACCAGCTGATTGAGATCGAGGATCCGGGGAGCCAGCACGTGGCGGCGACTGTAGGCCAGTAACTGGCGAGTCAGACTGGCGGCGCGGTCGGCCGACTGCTGGATCTGATCCAGGTCTTCCCGCGCCTCGGCGGAGAGGGTGCTGTCTTCCAACAGCAGGGTCACGTGGCCGATGATGCCGGTCAGGAGATTGTTGAAGTCGTGGGCTATCCCGCCGGCGAGCTGCACAATGGCTTCGGTGCGTTCTGCCTGCTGCAGCCGATGCTCCTTGGCCGACAGCTGGCTGTTGATCTCAGTCGTGGTGATAGCGGCCAGGTCCTGGAGACTGGCCAGCTCCTCCGCGGTCCACCGTCGAGGCTCCCGCTCGATCACGCTCAGGGATCCCAGCACCACGCCATCCTCGGTCAGGAGAGGGGCTCCGGCGTAGGCCACCAAGCCAAGCTCGGCGATCGCGGGGTCCTCTCGGGAGGCAGGGTCAATCCTGGCGTCGGTCACGACGACCGGCGCTTGCGCCACGACCGCGTGCCGGCTGAAGAGGTAGCTCGCCGGCAGCTCACGGACCCCGGACCAGCGCTCATCCAATCCGTGGTGGCTCAGGAGGCGTTGCCGGTCCGTCTCCACCAGCATGAGCAACGCGGCCGGTGATCCGAGCAGCCGGCAGGTAAGCCGGGTGAGTCGATCAAAGGCAGGGTTCTGAGGGCTGTCCAGCAGTCCGGTTCGACGGAGTGCGTCGAGTCGCTCCGCGGCACGAAGAGCTGCCGAAGGATTTTTCGTCTGGCCCAACGTCGCTCCAGGTGGGGCAGTCGAGGAGAAAGGTCAGCATAATTTCGCGGACCGGCCGGACGGGGGCAAGAGTGTTGCGAGGCCGCTCGCTGGCGGTGCATCTCCTGCCCAGGTACTCTTTTGCCATGCCAATTCTCGACACCGATCGCCAACGCGCCGCATGGCTGATTCTGGCCCTGGGGTTGGCCTTGCTGTGGGGCGTGTGGCCGTACTTCACCGGGCTGATTGGCGCCCCGGTGCTCTACGTGATCTTCTCGCCGGTACATCGGTGGCTCCTTCGGTGGTTCCGGCCCAGTATCGCCGCCGGGATCGTGGTCATCCTTGGCATCGCGCTGGTGGTGGGACCGGGCATCTCGGTGGTTGGGCTGGTAGCCACCGAAGCTCAGGACATGGCCACCGGAGTCATCCGGAGCCCCCTGCTTGCCCGGCTGAGCCAGATCCGGATCGGGCCCTACCAGGTCGGTGCTCAAATCGAGCAGCTTGGCTCGCAGCTGGTCTCCTGGGTCGGGGCCAGTGCCCTGGGGCTGATCGGTACAGCCACCCGTCTTGGCATCCAGCTCACCATCACCTTCTTCGGGCTTTTCTATATGCTGGTGGCTCCTCGCGGCAGCTGGCGAGCCATCCGTCCGTTCATTCCGTTCTCCACCGAAAGCGCGGAGCTGCTGCGGGCTCGCTTCCGCGACGTGACTATTTCGACCTTGGTCGGCACCGGACTGACGGCGGCGGTTCAGGGACTCTTCGTGGGCCTGGCGTTCGCGGTGACCGGGCTTTCCAACGCGCTGTTCTGGGGCGTGGTCACGGTCATCTTCGCGATCCTGCCCGTGGTAGGCAGTGGGCTGGTCTGGGGTCCCGGTGTGGCCGCGCTCACCATCGAAGGACGCTACGGAGCCGCCATCGGTCTGGCCATCTGGGGGGTCGTGGCGGTAGGCAACGTGGACAACGTGATCCGGCCGTATGTCTTCCGCCGTTGGGCCCAGATTCACCCATTCGTGACGGTCATCGGAGCGTTCGCCGGGATCCGCTTCTTCGGACTGCTGGGGCTCCTGATCGGCCCGCTGGCGATCTCCTACTTCTTCGAGCTGATCCGGATGTACCGGGCGGAATACCTGGAGGATGAGGAACTGCGACCGGAGGAGCTGCTGATCCGATAGGGCCCCCTCCTAAAGACGAGAGGGGCCCGAGGCTTTCGCCTCGGGCCCCTCTGTGTATCCGGTACCTGCTCAGTTCGTTCGGGTCAACTCTACCCGCCGGTTCTGCGCCCGGCCGGCAACGGTCTTGTTGCTGGCCACCGGCTTGTCCGGACCGAAGCCACGCGAAGTCAGCCGGTCCGCCGCGACGCCATGCTCGACCAGATACTGGCGTACCGTCTCCGCCCGGGCCTTGGAAAGCCGCTGGTTCAGGGCCCGAGTACCGGTGTTGTCGGTGTGACCTCCCACCTGGACCTTGATATCGTCGTTGGCCACCAGCGATTCCGCCACGCCGTTGAGGATCGCCTCCGACTCGGGAGTCAGGGTCGCCTTTCCGGTCTCGAAGTTGACGCCCTCGAGAATCAGCGTCTTCTTGGCCTCCTCGAACAGCACCTGGCAGCCCTCCTCATCCACCTTCACGCCTGCCGGGGTGCTGGGGCAGCGGTCCTTATCATCGGTGACCCCATCGCCGTCGGTATCCGCCGGGCAGCCCTTCTCGTTCACCTTCTGGCCCGCCGGGGTATTGGCGCACTCGTCCTTATCATCGGTCACGCCGTCGCCATCGGCGTCCTTGGGCAGCGAGCAGCCCTTCTCGTCCACCTTATCGCCTGCCGGGGTGTTGGCACAGGCGTCCTTGTCATCGGTCACGCCGTCGCCGTCCGCATCCTTGGGCAGCGAGCAACCCTTTTCGTCCACCTTGTCGCCGGCAGGCGTGTCGGGGCAGGCATCCACATCGTCGAGCACGCCGTCGGCGTCGCCGTCTTTGACGGTGCATCCAGTCGCGTCGACCTTGTCGCCGGCCGGCGTCTTGGGGCACTTGTCGATGTTGTCCGGGACCCCGTCGGCATCCCGGTCGCGAACGCCGCGCTGACCCCCGAACATGAAGCTCAGGCCCGGCTGGATTCCAAAGTTGATGTGCTCTTTGTCGCCATTGTCGGGCGACGGGATGTAATCGATATAGCTATTGATGCGAATCGAGGTCACACCTCCCAGACCGAGACGGAGGCCGATGCTCCCGGTTGCCCCGTTGTCCTTGAAGTCGAGGTCTTTGCCGTACTTGGAGTAGACGAATCCGGCGCCGAAGATCAGGCCGCTGTGCTCCCCAGCGTGGAGGTTGTAGGCCAGCCTCCCACGGATGGGGATATAGGACGCGTCCGCGTCATCGCTCTCGCGAGTGGCCGGCACATAGGCACCTTCGGCTTCGATCGAGAAGTGGTCGGTGAAGTGATAGCCAATCCGAGCGCCGGGTCCTGCCTGACCCTGGTCCAACCCCAGCGACTTGTCCCAGTAGCTGAGTTGAGGGAAGAGACCCAACTCGAAGGAACCGGCGTTTTGTCCGTAGGCTTCCGCGCTGGCCGCAACCGTCGCCAGGAGAGCCAGGGCATACCTGCGCATCATTCCTCCTCTACGGTGGAACTCCAGTGTGTCAGTTGTGCGGCGGTCAGGATGATACGGGGGTGCGACAGGTAGCAATATATGTAAGAGCCGCCCGAGGTCCACCGCTTGTCACCGATGACTTTCGCTATTTTGGATCATGCTCCCCAGCCAATCGATGGTCCTCCAGGTGCTCGCCGCGGCGGGTCTTGCGGTCCTGGCCGATCCCGGTGGCCGGCTTCAGGTTCTTCGGGTCACCCCGGCCAACGACGCCGCACCCACCGCGTCCGTCACCATCACCTTCGACCGCCCGGTTGCCGGGTCGCTCGATCGCACCGTGGACCCTGGGAGACTCTTCAAACCGGGGGGTCCACGGTGTTCGAGCCGTGTCCGCCGCGGGCGATACGGCTGAGGTGAGCATCCGGGTCGAGTCGCCCGAGATAGATTGAGATTCGGGCGTCAGAGGAGATTGCATGCAGACCACGTTGGCCACCCGCCGCCTGGGGACCACCGACATGGCACTCACCACCGTAGGCTTTGGCGCCTGGGCGGTGGGCGGCGGTGACTGGGTGTTCGGCTGGGGACCTCAGGATGACGAGCAGTCGATCGCCAGCATCCATCACGCAGTCGAGCGGGGCATCAATTGGATCGATACCGCGGCGGTGTACGGGCTGGGCCACTCGGAGGAGGTCGTCGGGCGAGCGGTTTCAGCGCTTCCGGCCGGCGAGCGCCCCTACATCTTCACGAAATGCGGGCTGGTTTGGAGCGAGCGGGATCGGATGGCTCCGCCTCGTCAGGTGCTGCGCCCGGAATCGATTCGCGCCGAATGCGGGGCCTCCTTGCGGCGTCTGGGGATCGAGCGGATCGACCTCTATCAGTTCCACTGGCCGGACGAGACCGGGACGGTCGTGGAGGATTCCTGGACCGCGATGATACGGCTACAGGAAGAAGGCAAGATCGCCGCTTGCGGGGTGTCCAACTTCGACGTTGCCTTACTGGAGCGTTGCGAGTCGCTGCGTCATGTGGACTCGCTGCAGCCTCCTTTTTCGCTGATTCGCCGGCAGGCCGCGGCGGAGGAGATCCCGTGGTGCGCCGGCCACGGGACCGGGGTAATCGGGTACAGCCCCATGCAATCGGGGCTGCTCACTGATCGCTTCACCGAAGCAAGAGTAACGGCCCTGGCCGAGCACGACTGGCGGCGGCGCTCGCCTGACTTCAAGCCTCCTCGGCTGCGCCGCAACCTGGCTATTCGCGATGCCTTGCGTCCGATCGCCAAACGCCACGAAACCACGGTGGCAGCGGTCGCGATCGCTTGGACCCTGGCGTGGCCCGGAGTGACCGGTGCCATCGTGGGTGCTCGGACCCCAGACCAGGTGGACGGCTGGATCGGGGCGGCTTCGTTGGAACTGGATTCCCGCGACTTGGATGACATCCTAAAGGCCATCGCCGCAACCGGCGCCGGCAGCGGGCCGGCACTGCCGAGGTGACCATGGGAATACACCACATCACGGCGATCGCGGGCGATCCCCAGCGCAACCTGGATTTCTACACCGGGACCCTCGGCCTTCGTCTGGTCAAGCTCACCGTCAACTTCGACGACCCCGGGACCTATCATTTTTACTTCGGCGACGAGCTGGGTCATCCGGGGTCGATTCTCACGTTTTTCCCCTGGCCCGGCGGCCGTCCCGGCAGGCAGGGTACCGGCCAAGTGGGAGCCGTATCCCTGGCCATCCCTCCGGGCTCGTTGGGGTATTGGCTCGCAAGGCTGTTGGAACAGGGAGTGGCCTACGAAGGCCCGGGCAAACGGTTCGACGAGCGAGTCCTCGAGTTTCGTGATCCGGATGGATTGCTCCTCGAGCTGGTGGCGACGCCACGGGTCGAGTCGGTGGAGCCCTGGGCGGACGGTCCGGTGCCCGCGGAATACGCGATCCGGGGACTCCACGGCGCGACCATTTGGGAAGACGACGACAATGGCACGGCGGAGCTGCTCACCAGCCACTTGGGATTTCAGGCTGCCGGGCAGGAGGAAAATCGGTTTCGGTTCGAGTCGGCCGCTGAAGGAGCCGGCACGGTGATCGACCTCCGGCGAGTCCCGGGATTCTGGAGCGGCGCGGGCGGCGTCGGTACCGTCCATCATGTAGCCTTTCGCGCGCCGTCGGAGGAGGCCCAGGTTGCCCAGCGGGAGGCCATCGAGCGGATGGGCCTGACCACCACGCCGGTGATCGACCGGCTATACTTTCGCTCGGTCTACTTTCGGGAGCCGGGTGGAGTGTTGTTCGAGATCGCCACCGACGGCCCCGGCTTTGCGCTCGACGAGGCACCCGGCGAGTTGGGATCCCATCTCACGCTTCCACCCATGTATCAGCCGACTCGGGACCGCATCGAGCGGTCGCTGCCGCCGCTGCGATTGCCGCCGGTCCCCACGCGGCGGGTTTGATGGCGACTACCGACCTGGCGTTCCGACACCGATTCATCCCCGGCAGCCCCGACCTTCCGCCCTTGCTCCTGCTGCACGGAACCGGGGGTAACGAGGACGACCTGCTCCCCCTGGGCGAGGCCCTGTTGCCGGGTGCAGCCCGGCTGAGCCCGCGCGGCCAGGTGCTGGAGAATGGCATGCCGAGATTCTTCCGTCGCCTGGCGGAAGGCGTGTTCGATCTGGATGACCTGCGGTTCCGGACCCAACAGCTGGCCGGCTTCGTGGCGCAGGCGACCAAGGCCAACCTGCTGGGCCGCCGGCCGATTGCGGTGGGACTGTCCAACGGTGCCAACATCGCGGCGGCCATGCTCCTGCTTCGCCCGGAGATCCTGGGCGGAGCCCTGCTGCTTCGTCCCATGGTGCCGCTGGTGCCCGAATCGCTGCCCGATCTAGCCGCGACCCCCGTGCAAATCAACGCCGGACAGGTCGATCCGCTGGTGCCCCCGGAACAGAGCCAGGAGCTGGCCGACCTGTTGGCGCGGGCCGGGGCCCAGGTTTCCTTGGAGTGGATTCCCGGCGGCCACGGCCTCACCCGGGCCGATCTGGATACCGGGTCGCGATGGCTGAAAGCGGTTGCGAGTACCGTGGCCAAGTAACGGCTGTGTCACCTTGGTTCGGTCTTTCTTCTCTTTCGCCGCTTGCCGGCTCATCGCATTGGTAAGTCATCGGGCGACTGGCGCCGCCCATCCCATCACCCGCCGGCCGCGCCAAACAGACCGGCATTCCGAGTCGAGGAAATATGTGATGCTACCAGCCTCCCTTGAGCAGGAGCGCCTCCTCATCGCCCAGCGCCTCCTCAGCGAGATCGAACGCCGCCACGGATTGCCTCACCCAGCCAAGAGAGAGCTTCACCCCGTCATCGTTGAACGATTTCTCGCTGCCTACTTGCCCGAGGCCCGAGAGGGGGAGCCCGCGCCGCTCGCGCTCGAGTACGCCTTCGCCCCCAGCCTCACCGAAGCATTGCACCTGCTGCGAGACGTCGTGAGCGAATCACCGCAGGGCCGCGGCTCCGCCCTCTACGTTCACGATCTCGACATCGGCGTGACTGCGGACGCCCACGAGCTGCACTAAGCCGACCCTGGATAGCTGTTCACCACAGAGGCACAGAGGGCACAGAGAACAGCTTCTCACGGTGTTCTCTGTGCCCTCCGTGTCTCTGGGGTGAATCCAGACACTTGTGCTGGACTGGGATTCATGCATACTTATGCAGTATGCAAACCCAGGAACGCCCCCTCGCGCTCGCCTTCTCCGGCGGGTTGGATACCTCCTACTGCGTCCCCCGGCTGGTCGAGGACGGGTGGGCGGTGCATACCGTGTACGTCGACACCGGCGGCGCCGGCGCCGAGGAACGAGACGCGATTCGGCGCCAGGCGGAGCGGGTCGGGGCAGTAGCCCACCACGAGATCGACGCCCGCGACGAGGTCTACCACCGTTTCGTCCGCTTCCTGATCCAGGGCAACATGCTCCGGGGCGAGGTCTACCCGCTGAGCGTGGCGGCCGAGCGAACCCAGCAGGCGCTCTCGGTGGCGGAGACTGCCCGCCGGATCGGGGCGCGGGCGGTGGCCCACGGCTCCACCGGGGCGGGGAACGACCAGGTGCGCTTCGACGTCGCGTTGCGGGTCCTCGCGCCGGATCTCGAGATCGTGACCCCGATCCGGGACGCGGGCATCAAGCGGGAACAGGCCATTGCCTATCTGGAACGACTGGGCCTTCCGGTGCCGCCTAAGGCCGGGGCCTACTCCATCAACCGCGGCCTGTGGGGCACCACCTGGGGCGGAGGCTGGACCCACGACACGTGGGCCGGCCCGCCGGGCGAGTTGATGGATCCTCCCGCCACCGCGCCCGAGGCCCGGGAGCTGGTATTGCGCTGGGAAGAGGGTCTCCCGGTCGGGCTCGACGCCCAAGCGGTGTCTGGACCGGCGCTGGTGGCCCGTCTGGGTGAAATAGCGGCGGTGTACGGCATCGGCCGGGGGATCCATGTCGGCGAGACCGCGCTCGGTATCAAGGGCCGGATCGGCTTCGAGGCCGGTGCGGCGCTCATCCTGATCGCGGCGCATCGCGAGCTGGAGAAGCTGGTGCTCACCAAGTGGCAGGCCTTCTGGAAGGACCAGCTCGCTCGTTTCTACGGCGACCGGTTACACGAGGGCCACTATTTCGACCCCGCGCTCCGGGACATCGAAGCGTTGATCGCCAGCTCCCAGGCACGGGTCACCGGAGAGACCCGGGTGCGCCTCGCCCCCGCCCGCTTCCAGGTAGTCGGGACCCGCAGTCCCCACTCCATGATGGACCCTTCGGTGGCCACCTACGGCGAAGAGAACCGCCTCTGGACCGGGGCCGAGGCGCGCGCCTTTGCCCGGGTCTCCGCGGTGCCGTCGCTCTTGGCAGCCCGTGCGGCTGGAGGTCATGAATGGTCGTAACAACCCGAGTCCGGCTCGACCGGATAAGCTCGTCCACCCGCAACGCCGCCTTGGCACCCGAGGTGATCGTCGGTGATGAGATCATCGCGGCGGAGGGCTATGTCCTCGCGGTCCGCATCCTCGATGACAAGTCGACCTACAACACCGTCGAGGACGTGACCGGGCGGATGGTGTCGCTGCGGCAGGGCGACGTGCTCGGCCGGGGTGCTGGGGAGCCGGCGCGCCCTGCGCGGCTATGCCGGCGTGGTGCCGGCCCGGATCGCCGCCGGCGACACCATCGAAGTGCTCAACCTGGGTGGAATCCTGGGACGATGCACCTCGGTGAATCCGGAAATCGGTCCGCCCTTCCAGGCCGAGGTGTTGGGTGCGGTCCTCGCCTTTCCCGAGCTGGGCGATCGAGTGGGCCGGCCCGCCCATATCCGGGATCGTGCGGTGCCACCGGCCGATGTCCTGGAGAGCCGGGTGCCGGTGGTGTACGTCGCGGGAACCTGCATGAACGCCGGAAAGACGGTGGCCGCCACCGAGCTGGTGCGAGGGTTGGCGCGGGGTGGGCTGCGGGTCGCGGCGGCCAAGCTGACCGGTGTGTCCTTGATGCGTGACGCGCTGTGTATGCTGGACGCGGGCGCCGTCGCCGCCCTCACCTTCAACGACGTGGGCATCGCCAGCACCCACCCGGGCGTCACCGTATCCACCGCCAAGGGGATCTTCAACCGCCTGGCCCAGGTGAAGCCCGACGTCATCGTGGCCGAGCTGGGCGATGGCATCCTGGGTGAATACGGAGTGCAGGACATCTTGCGCGACGGCGAGCTGACCCGGGTTGGCGTGGCATACGTGCTTGCGGCCCCCGATCCGGTCGCCTGCTGGGGCGCCGCGGAGCTGATGCAGCGCGAGTTCGACCTGCCCATTACGGCCTTCACCGGACCGGCCACCGACAACGAGGTTGGCCAGGTATACATCACCGCCAGCCTGGGGCTGCCGGCGCACAACGCGCGCAGAGACGCCGCGGGACTGGTGGCCGTGGTCCGCAACGCTCTGGATCACCGGGTTTCCGAGGGCCGTGATCGAGGGACGGCCCTCCGCGCCACCCCGCCGCGCCGCGCCGCTGCTCCGCTGCCCTCATGAAGGCCGCCGTGGTCGGTGCCGCCGGCTACGCCGGCGGAGAGTTGCTGCGCCTCCTGCTCCAGCACCCCGAGGTGAACGAGTGCCTGGCCACCAGCCGCAGTCAGGCTGGAAAGCCGATCGGCGAGGTGCACCCCGGCCTCTCCGCGGTGAGCGACGCTCGCTTCTCCGGCGCAACACCGGGCGAGGCCGCCGCTGGACGGGATGTGGTCTTCCTCTGCCTGGAGCACGGCGAGTCTTCCCGGGTTGCCGGCGAGGTTTTCGATGCCGGCCCGGGGTTGGTGGTCGACCTGGCGGCCGATTTTCGGATTCGCGATCCGCTGCTCTACCAGCGCTATTACGGGGCCCATTCCTCGCCCGAGCTGATCAGCCGGTTCACCTACGGTCTGGCTGACATCCTCGGCACTCGGCTGCAGGGCGCCCGGGGCATTGCGGCGCCCGGCTGCTTTGCCACCGCGGCGCAGCTCGCTCTCTATCCGCTCGCGAGGGCGGGGCTCGACGTCACTCCATCGCTCTTTGCGGTCACCGGCTCGAGTGGGGCCGGCGTGCAGCCCCGGATCACCACTCACCATCCCATGCGGGCCCACAATCTCTTCGCCTATTCGGTACTGGGTCACCGCCACGAGGCCGAGGTGCTTCAGGGGTGGCGGGAGTGGATCGGCCGCGATGACGCGAGCGCAAGACTGTTGTGTCACTCCGGGCCGTTCGTCCGGGGCATCTATCTGACCCTGCATGCCTACCTCCCGGCCGACCGGACCATTCGAAGCGGTCATCCCGGCACCGTGGCGACACAGTGGTACCTGGAGGCGTACAAGGGCCGACCCTTCGTGCGGGTGCTCGAGGCGCCACCGGAGCTCACCCACGCCGTGGGCACCAACTACGGGCTAATTCACGCGGTGGAAAGCGAGGATGGACGTGAGGTCCAGGTTACCGTGGCCATCGACAATCTCATCAAGGGCGCCGGAGGCCAGGCGATCCAGGCAATGAACCTGGCGCTGGGCCTCGACGAAGCGGCGGGGCTCCGGGCTGGAGGGATGTATCCGTGTTAGCGTCGCCCGCCCTGCTACCGGTCTATGCCCAGATGCCGGTCCGGCCGGTTCGCGGGCGCGGCTCCTGGTTGGTCGACGAGGACGGACAGGAGTGGCTCGACGCCTATGGCGGCCACGCGGTCGCCTCAACCGGTCACTCCCATCCCGATGTGGTTCGCGCCATCGCCCAGCAGGCCGCGGCGCTGCTGTTCTACTCCACCGCGGTGCCGCACCCGGCCCGCGAGCAACTCGCCGAGAAGCTGGCCGAGCTCTGTCCCGCGCCGCTGAGCCGGGTGTTCTTCTGCAACTCCGGTGCGGAGGCCAACGAGAACGCTCTACACCTCGCTCGCCGGCACACCGGCCGTCAAGCCATCGTATCGCTGAAGGGCGGCTGGCATGGACGCACTGCCGCCACCCTGGCATGCACCGATGGCGCGCGCTACGAGGATGCCGCACGGCGTGCCGGGGTGCCGCTCTCCCGCAAGGTGCCGTTCGACGATGCCGATGCGCTCCGAGCCGCGGTAGACCAGACCGTGGCGGCGGTCATCCTGGAGCCGGTGCAAGGCTTCGCCGGCGCCCGAGACTGTAGCCCGGAGTTTCTCCAGGCCGCACGGGATGTCTGCGACCGGCGAGGTGCGGTTCTGATCTTTGACGAGGTGCAGTGCGGTGTGGGGCGCTGCGGCGCGTTCAGCGCCGCGGAGTCGTTCGGCGTCGTGCCCGATGTCCTTACCTTCGCCAAGGGGCTCGCCGCCGGGTTGCCCATCGGGGCGGTCGTGGCAACGCCGGCTGTCACGGCCAGTCTTACCCCGGGAGACCTGGGGAGCACATTCGGCGGCGGACCGGTGCCCTGCGCCGCGGCATTGGCCAACATCGAGGTCATCGAGCGCGAGGGGCTGATCCGGAACGCGTGCGAGGTCGGAGAGTATCTTGTCCGGGGAGCTCGCCGGCTCGGTGTGAGCCCGGTGACCGGGCGGGGGCTCCTCATCGGGCTTCACCTGGGTCGCCCGGCGGTGGAAGTGCAGCAGGCGCTGTTCGCGCGCCGGATTCTCACCGGCACGGCCACTGATCCTCAGGTGCTGCGGCTGTTGCCGCCGCTGTCGTTCTCCCGGGCAGAGTCCGATGTCCTGCTTGCGGGACTCGAGGAGGTCTTGGAGTGACCAAGCGCGACTTCCTGGCTGTGGAAGACTGGGCGCCCGAGCAAATCGAGGCGCTGCTTGCTCTGGCCACACGGGTGAAGCGGGGAGAGGTGGCCGGAGGGCTGGAAAAGAAAGTGCTGGCCATGGTCTTCCTGGACCCGAGCCTCCGGACCCGGACCAGCTTCGAGACCGCCATGTTCCTCCACGGCGGTCACGCGGTGGCGCTCGAGCCCGGCCGCGGGAGCTGGCCGCTGGAGACCGAGGCCGGTGCGGTGATGGATGGCGAGAGCGTGGAGCACATCGTGGAGGCCGCCCGGGTATTGGGCCGCTATGCCGATGCCCTGGGTGTCCGGGCCTTTCCCCGAGGCCGCGACTGGGCGGTTGCCCGAGAGGACGCGATTATCCGCAGCTTCGCCCGTCACTGCGAGAAGCCGGTGATCAACCTCGAGTCGGCCCGCCGCCATCCCTGCCAGGCGCTCGCGGACGCCATGACCCTGCGGGAGAAGTTGGGCGATACCGCGGGAAAGCGCTTCGTGCTCAGCTGGGCCTGGCACCCCAAGGCGCTGCCGACCGCGGTACCGGCCAGCGCCGCCCTGGCCGCCGCTCGGCTTGGCATGGAGATCGTGATCGCTCGGCCGGATGGGTTTGAGCTCGACCCGGAAGACACCGCGTTGGTGCGCAAGCTGACTCAGCAGTCGGGTGGGGAGTTCGTCCATATCATCAACGACCCCGATGACGCCGTGGTGGGGGCCGACGCGGTGTACGTCAAATCGTGGGGCTCGGTCAAGCTTTTCGGAAACCCCGAGGAGGAGGCGGCCCAACGGGCCGGTCTGCGCGACTGGCGGCTCACCCCTGCCCGGCTGCGGGGGACCCGGGGCGGCAAGGGAATCGTGATGCACTGCCTGCCGGTGCGCCGCAACGTCGAGATCGACGATGCGGTGCTCGACGGCCCCAATTCCGTCGTGGTAGACCAGGCGGAGAACCGGCTGCACGCCCAGCGGGCGCTGCTGCTGGAGCTGATCGGAGCGTAGCGTGAGCATCGACACCACCAAAGGCATCGCCGGCCTCAAGGGCGCACTGCGCTACGTGCGCGCTTATCGAGACCAGGTGTTCGTGGTGAAGCTCGGTGGTGACGTCCTGGGCGAGCCGGAGATCCTCGATCAGGTGGCCGCCCAGCTAGCGCTGCTTTCCTCCTTGAGCATTCGCCTGGTAGTCGTGCATGGCGGTGGCCCTCAGGCCTCCGCGCTGAGCCGGCGGCTCGGCTTCGAGCCCAGCATCGTCGCCGGCCGGCGGGTGACCGATGACGCGGCCCTCGAGGTGGCGAAGATGGCCTACGCCGGCCAGCTCAATGTCGATCTGCTGGCCTCCCTGCGAGAACATCGGGTCCAGGCGGTCGGCTTGAGCGGGGTCGATGCCGATCTGATCACCGCGCACCGGCGCCCTCCGGTCCAGGTGGTGGACGACGACGGCCGCGCGCTCCAGGTCGACTATGGCCACGTCGGCGACATCGATCGAGTGGACCCCCGCGTCCTGATGACGTTGGTGGAGTCGAGGTTCGTCCCGGTGGTGGCCAGCCTGGCGGGTGGAGAAGACGGCGAGGTCTTCAACGTGAACGCCGACACCGTGGCCGAGTCGCTGGCGGTGGCGCTCCGGGCTCAAAAACTCATCTTCCTCACCGGCGCCCCCGGCGTGCTGCGCAACCGGGAAGATCCATCCACCCTGGTGACCTTTGCCGACCCCGACGATCTGGCGGGATTGATGTCCAGCGGCGTCTTGAGCGGCGGCATGCGGCCCAAGGTGGAGGCCTGCATTCGGGCCGCGACCGGCGGAGTGGAGCGGACTCACATCATCGACGGCCGCGCGCCCGATGCGCTGCTCCTCGAGGTATTTACCGGGGCAGGGTGCGGCACCATGATCGTCGGCCGCAAGGAGAAGGCGACGTATCTGGGGGTGGATCTTGCCGGATGAGGTGGAGCTGCTCAAGCAGTTGGTTGCCATTCCGTCGGTGAGTGGGGAAGAGGCGGTGGTCGCGGCCTTCGTCGAAGAAACCGTGCGCCAGTGGGGTCTGGATGTCACGCGGGACGATACCGGTGTCAGAGTCGAGCTGCGCGGCTGGGGCGCGGGCCCCACGATCGCGCTGGTCTCTCATCTCGATGTGGTACCTCCGGGCGCGGGCTGGACCCGGGACCCGTTCACTCCAGTCGTAGAGGGAAGCGTGCTTTACGGTCGCGGATCGGGCGACGCCAAGGCCTCGGTCGCGGCAATGCTCTGCGCCGTCAAAGACGTGCATGATGCCGGCGGCATGGACGTCGGCCGGCTCCTGGTGATCCTGGGTTACGGCGAGGAAACCAAAAACACCACCATGGAACGGGCGGTGGAGGCAGCGGGCGAGATCGACGCCGCGGTGATCGGCGAGCCTACCAATCTCGACGTTGCGGTGGCGCAGCGAGGGCTCATGATGGTCGACCTCCTGGCGGAGGGAGACCAGCGGCACGCCGGCTATGCGGCCGCTGATGGCGAGTTCAGCAATGCGGTCCTGGTTCTCGCCCGCGACCTGCTCCAGCTCGACGGCATCTTTGTGGGTCGCTCCCATCCGGTGCTGGGCCACGCGACGGTCACGCCCACCATGCTCGAGGCCGGTGTGAGTCGCAACGTGACCCCCCCGGTGGCGAAGGCGGTGCTGGACGTGCGCAGCACCCCGGACTGGACCCACGAGGAGATCGCGGAGCTGCTGCGCACCTCGCTCCGGTCCAGCGTGATCGTCACCTCCCGGCGCCTGGTGCCGTGCGAGACACCGGCCGGCTCCAAGCTGCTCTCCACGGCGTTGCGGGTTCGTCCGGAGTCGCGGCAGTTCGGCAGCCCCACCTGCTCCGATTGGGTCTTCCTCCGCCACGCCGACGCGATCAAGTGCGGGCCAGGCACCAGCCGGCGCTCGCACACCCCGGACGAGCACGTGGACCTTCCCGAAGTGAGTGCCGCGCGGACCTTCTACGCCAACGTGGTCCGCGCCTACCTGGCGGGGCGCTGAGCGAGTCATGCCGACGACACTGTGGAGCGCAGGCTCGGGTCTCGATCGGAAGCTGTTCCAGTACACCGCAGCCGACGATCGGCCGTGGGACGCCCGGCTGCTCCGCTGGGACGTGCTGGGAAGCCTGGGGCACGCGGAGGGACTGCGGGCCTCCGGCCTGCTGGGCGCCGGGGAGTACGCCAGGATGCGGCGAGGGTTGCGGGCCGCGCTCCACGCCGTGGACCGGCGCCGGCTCACCCTCGGCGCGCGTCATGAAGACGTGCATACCGCGGTAGAGGACTGGCTCACCCGGCGTGAGCCCGGCATCGGCGAACGACTGCACACCGGCCGCTCCCGCAACGACCAGGTGGCGGCGGATCTCCGGCTCTACCTCAAGGACCGGCTGCTGGAGATTCACGGCGGCACCGCCGATCTGATCCAGATACTGCTCGCCTTTGCCGGAAAGCACCGGCGGGTGCTCTGGCCCGGGTACACCCACCAGCGCAGGGCGATGCCGTCTTCGCCCGGCCTGTGGGCCGGCGCCTACGCCGAGGGGCTGCTGGATACCCTCGAAGGTCTTGGCGCGATCTGGGCGCAGGTCGATCGCTCGCCGCTGGGAAGTGCGGCCGGCTACGGCGTTCCGCTTCCGCTTCGCCGGGAAGTCGTGGCCCGCGCGCTCGGCTTCGGCGGTATCGACCGCAACGTGGCCTCGGTGCAGGGTGGACGCGGCAAGCTGGAAGCCGGGGTGCTCTTCTGGTGCACCCAGATCGGGCACGAGCTGGCTCGGCTGTCCCAGGACATCATCCAGTTCAGCGCCGAGGAGTACGGCTATCTCCTGCTGCCCGCCGAGCTGGCCACCGGCTCGAGCATCATGCCCCACAAGCGAAACCCCGATCTCTTCGAGCTGACTCGCGGCCGGGCCGCTGCCCTGGAGGGCGATCTGGTCGCCGTGCTTCAGATCAAGGCCAAGCTCTCGGGAGGATACCACCGCGACTTCCAGCTCCTGAAAGAGCCGCTGATGCGAGGTCTGGAGCGCACCACCGCCATGGTCGGCGCCATGGCGGCTGCGATCCCGCAGCTGGAGGTGGATCGGGACCGGTCCGCTGCGGCACTCGAGGGTGGCGCGCTTGCCACCGACGAAGTGATGCGGCGAGTGGAGAACGGCCGCCCCTTCCGGACGGCGTACCGGGAGGTGGCGGCTGCCCTCCAGCGCGGCGAGCGGCTCGTGCCGCCGGCACCGGCACGGATTCTGGCCCGGCGCCGGTCCACCGGTGGGCTGGGCGATTTGGGGTTGGCCGAGGCGCGGGGCCGGCTTCGGCGTTTGCGGGTCTGGGGTACGCGGGAGCGGCGGCGGTTCGAGGTCGCCATGCGGCGGCTGGCCGGCCCGCCGCGTGAGGTCGCCGATGACCGCCGACCGCCGCAAGCGGCAGCTCAAGATTCTCGAGCTGATCAGCACCCGCGCCATCCGGACTCAGGAGGAGCTGGCGGAGGTGCTTGCGGCGGAGGGTTGGGAGGTCACCCAATCGTCGGTGAGCCGGGACATCACCGCGCTCCGGCTGGTGAAGGTGGACGGAGCCTACCGCCGGCCGCCCCGCCGCGCGACTCCGGTCGATCCCGACGAGCGCCGCATCGCCGAAGGTGTCCTCACGGTGGATGCCGCCGGGGAGGCGCTCCTGGTGCTACACACGCCTCCTGGCGAGGCCAATAGAGTTGCCGTCGCGCTCGACCGTCTGGCCTGGCCCGACGTGGTCGGGACCATCGCAGGCGACGATACCATCTTCCTCGCGGTCAAGGACGGCGGCGCGCAGCGGCGGGTGATGCGCGAAGTTCGCCGGCTGGGCACCGCCTGATGAGGCCGAGTCTAAACGTCCTGCTTCTGCTTATCGTGGTTGGGTGTGCCGAGAAGACCGGTGCACTAACTCCGGAGGAAGAGCGACGGTTCGCCGCGGAAGGCGTGGTGCGCCGGGCCGACGACCTCATGTTCCGCTACACCAGCGGCAGCGGGACTCGCGAGTGCTACCTGGGAGGATCGCAAGGCTTCGATCATCGTGGTCACCGAGGAGCGAGTCTACATCCACAAGAACGAGAAGCTCGGACTCGAGATCACGCCCCGTACCCGGCGCTTCGTCCAGGTGAGGCGGGACGGCTACCAGAGTGCGGATCAGTGCGGGTGGCGGACGTTCGACCGAGAGCTGGTCGTTCGTGCCACCGAGCGATCCGGAGGGCTGGACCACCGACATCCGCGCGGTCATGAAACGCGCGCACCCCTGAAAAAGAGAGGGCGGCTCGGGAGAGCCGCCCTCGCAGTCTCATTCGGCGAAACCGTTAGGTCCTGGAGGCTCGGGAAGCGCATCCCCCGGCTTGAAGCTGTCGCAGCCTGGAGGTACCGTGCCGTTCTTCACGTTGATCCCCGGAGAAGGCACCGAGGCCCCGGCTGGTACGACAGGAGCGGGTCCCTCTTCGACGCCGGGCTTCGAGGAGGTTCCAGTCGTCTTCGCGAAGACGATGAAGCCACCGGCATCATTGGGGAAGGCCTCCGGGAATTGCGCGATGCCATTGGCGTTGGTGAACGCATAGTTATTACAGATCTTCTTCTTAACTCCGTTGTTCGTCTGTCCCTCCAGAAAGACCAGAACGAAGTCCTGCTGGAAGACGGTGTGCGCCTCGCTCTGAATCTGGTACTTCGGTGTCTTGCCGAGGTTGACCGCAAAGGGAATCCCCGCGGTGTAGCCGGACTTCTTCCAGGTGAACCCAACCGGCTGGAGGTTGACCAGATCGGGGTCGATGAGGCCGAACGGACTTAACTTGCTCTTGGCGGCGCCGGTGCCGGTCGAGGTCAACAGCGCGGCATAAGCCGGTGTCGGGCTCACCATTCGCCAGATCCGCTCCGCGAAGGTGCGCGGCTCCCGCTCCATGGCGGACACCACCACGTAGCAGCTCGGCGGGACGAAGCCGAGCACTTCAGGACCGGCGTTCGCAAAGTTGTGCTGCAAGAAGTTAGAGGGCGACGGGCACTCACCGATGAGCGCGCCGCTCCCGGAGAACGTGGCCTCGGGTATGGTGGCCCAGTCGAAGACCGTGCCGACCTGATCGTCCTGGCTGAAGCCGCCGGCGGTGTTGGGAGCCCCGAACGCGAGAAAGATGGACTTGACCGAGTCGGCCAACCCCGTCGTCGCTAGCGTGGTGATCGGCTGCCAGGTCTGCCCGGCAGGCGGCTCCAGGATCCAGGTCCCGTCGTGCGAGGTCACCGTCTGATCGTCGCCAGCCACAAGATTGACCACCGCGAAGGCACCGGTGGTGCCCAGGTTGGTCTCGAAGCTCGCTGGAGGAACGCTGGCGCCCACATTGCTGCACCTGATGATCTCGATGGCGGCGTTCGAGGCGTTAACCCGGGACCCCGTTTGATTCGCCGGGATCTCATACTTGTCGGCGATCGCATCGAGCAAGCGGTAGCCGGCGTAGGTGGCCTGCGAGGTCTGGGCGCCGTAGTTCTTGAGATCGCCGGCCAGCTTCGCCTGGTCACTGGAATTGCCGAACTCGGCCCTGACGGCATCGATTAGCGCGGTCGTGTTGCAACCGGGCGGCGGGGTTGGTTTCGCGAAGTCGGGAGACGTCGGCGAATCGGTGGGCTGCTCGCTACACGCGGCGGCCAGCGTCGCAATCGCGAGCGCGAGAATGGATAAACCACGGCCACCCATGAGGAGGCCTCCGAGAAGAGGTGAAGTTGGTTTGGCAGTCAGGCCAGTATACTGCCAAATGGCCAATTTCTCAACACCGTCAGCAATCTTTACGCCTGAATCGCGTAACATTCAGCCGCTACGTAAGTTCCACTGTTGCTTGAAGCTGCAAGTTCTTGCATAGGAGGGGCTCCGCTGACCGAGCCACACTGTGTTCGATCCAATGCGGCACGTCCGCCACACAACCTTATCGATGAGCCTTGAGAAGAGCGATGAACCGAGGATCGCTGCGGAGTTCCCTGAACTCCCAATTGTCGTCTTTGTCTAAGCTTTCCAGCACCTGGGGATTGCTGGCGAGATAGATGGAAAATTGCTTGAAGGCTTCGTCCTTATCGCCGATGAGCATCCGGGCCATCGCCTCCAGTTGCGGTAGCTCGCGTCCCGAATCCACCGTCGCGTCGCCCCGGGACCGCTCGGCCACGTGCCGTGCACTGTCGGCCAACCCGGATCGGGCGAGGGCGATGGCCATCCGCATCTGGCCCAATAGCCGATTCAGCGGGCGCAGGCTGGGCGGGCTCAACTCGGTATACTTGTCCACCATTCGCCAGCCCTCGGCGATGTTCTGGGTCGCCCCTTTCATGCTGTAGTAAGTGAGCTGGCAGTCGGCGAAGCGGTAATCCTGGGGGAACCGCCGCTGGCCCTCCTCGCACCAATGCTTGGCCTCCACCGGATCGTCCAGCATGTACGAGGTGGCGAAGAGCCGAGCCACGGTCACATTGGCGTTGGTGAGATAGGGATCGGCCTCGTACGCGCGCATCGCGGCCAGCTTGGCCTCGGCCGGAGAAGGCTTGTTGAGGATCAGGTGGCTGAGCGTCGTGTATGCCGAGGCTTGGCCCGGATTGGCTTCCACCGAAGCCCGGAGGTCTTTCTCCGCGTCGTCGAACAGCTTTGCTGCGTCTGCGCTGCCTCCTCCCAGGTTGTTCAGCCATTTCCAATAGAGCAGCGTGCCTCTCAGCTCGAGGGCGTCGGGATCGTCTGGCTTAGGCCCAGCGCCCGCGCGGCGTGCTTCAAGCCATCCTCGATCGCCGAGGCGTGATACGAAGGAGGGGCGGAGGCAGCCATCCGGGATCGCCGGAAATCGAGCCATCCTCTCAGCGTGCTGGGGGCCGCCCACTTGGGGTCGCTTTCCTCCGCCTCCGCCAACAGGGAATCGGTCTTGGCGAATTTTCGTGCGGCCCCCACCGTGTCCTCGGCGGCGGCCAGTACGTCCGCGTCCCGGGATTCGGCCTGCGCCCTCTGATAGAGCTCCCAGGCCGCGAGATCGCGGGTTTCGGCTCGGGTCTCCCGGATCGATACCTCCTTCCCCAGCTGCTGCCGCAGGAACACCGAGACTTCCTTGGCGAGATCGTCCTGCAGCGCGAAAATCTCTTCCCGCGGCCGCTCCAGCCTCCGGCTCCCGATCTCGATGCCGCTACCCGCGTCCACCAGCGCCACGTTGAGCCGGAGCATGTTTCCAGACTGTGAGATGCTTCCGTTCACCAGGGTACCCACGTGGAGGTCCTGGGCGACCTTCTGCAGCGAGAAGGTCTCCCTTTCGGTACGGGCGCACGCCGTTGCTGGAGATTACCTGGAGGCCGCCTACGTTGCCGAGCTCATGGATCAGGGCCTCGGTGAGTCCATCCGCCAGGTACCCCAAGGAGTCGGAGGACCCCTCCGATTTCTGGAAGTAGAGCACCGCGAGTCGATTGGGGTCGAGCCCGGAGGGCTCCTGACCGGCCGCTCCGCGTTCGTGAGCCAGCCGCCATCCACCCCACGCCAGGACCGCGAGAACCGCCACCGCCACAGCCGATAGCGACCAGAACTTCACGCCCCCCTGCCGGATGGCCGCCGCGGCCAGCTCGACCGGTGTCTTCCGCTTCACCGGCACGGCCGCCCTGGCTCCGGTCCGCCGAGCCGCGATGGCCTCACGGGTCGCCCCGGTACGGCGGGCGGTCGCGGCGCGGCGGGCGGCGGTGCGCTGGAGTGCGGCGCCCGCCTCCGCCTCCATCAAGACGTCGACAAACTCGCCCATGGTCTGGAAGCGGTCTGCCGGCGTCTTCTCCAGCGCCTGCATGACCGCGTCTTCCACCTCGTCCGGGACCGACTGGCGAACCACCTGCAGGCTCGGCACCGCCTCCATCGAGTGGCGGGCCAGGATCGCCATCGCGTTGGGTCCGGTGAAGGGCGGCTGGCCGATCAGCAGCTCGTACAGCACACACCCCAGGCTGTACACGTCGCTCCGGGCGTCCACGTGCTCGCTGCCGAGCGACTGCTCGGGACTCATGTAGTGCGGCGTGCCCACGGCCATGCCGGTCTGGGTGAGCTTCTCGCCGCCGGCCTGGCTCACGGCGCGGGCGATCCCGAAATCCGCCACCAGGGCGTGCCCCTGCTGCAGCAGGATGTTCTCGGGTTTGATGTCGCGGTGGATGATGCCGCGCTCGTGGGCATAGGCGAGCGCTTCGGCCGCCTCCCGGGTGATCTGGAGGGCATCGTGTAGGGGGAGCTGCTGCTCCCGGTCCAGCCGGTCGCGCAGCGACTCGCCCTCGACGAACGGCATCACATAGAACAGCAGTCCCTGGGCCTCCCCCGAGTCGTAGAGGCCAAGGATGTTGGGATGCTGGAGGGTGGCTGCTAGCTGAATTTCACGAAGGAAGCGGTCGCCGCCCAGGGAGGCCGACAGCTCCGGACGGAGGACCTTGACCGCGACCTTTCGCCCGTGCTTGACGTCCTGGGCCAGGTAGACCGTGGCCATCCCGCCCTGCCCGAGCTCTCGCTCCATGGCGTAGCGGTCTCCCAGCGCGCTGCGCAGCAGCTCGAGGGGATCGGTCACGGTGGAACCTCATCGTCTGAAGGCAAGACTGGGAAAGATAAGGAGGCTCCGGAGAGCTGGACTAGACCCGGGCGGCGGCCAGGGCGTCCCGCATTGCCGCAGCGGACTGCCAGCGATCCTCCGGAAGCTTGGCGAGCGCCCGGGTGATCCCGTTGGCCAGCTCGGGAGGCACCTCGGCTCGCAAGCTCCGCACATCAGGTGGGGGTTGGGTCAGGTGGAGCTGGAGTACTACGGCTTCGTTGCGGTGGACAAAGGGAGGCTGTCCGGCCAGGCACTCGAACAACACGACGCCAAGCGCGTAGATGTCGCTGCGGAGGTCGATCTCCTTGAGCGCGGTGATCTGTTCCGGACTCATGTAGGTCGAAGTGCCTACGGCGATGCCGGAACGGGTGAGCCGGTCGCTGCCCGAGGCCGCGACCGCCCGGGCGATGCCGAAGTCGAGTAGCACGGCGCCCTGGGGGGCCAGTACGACGTTATCCGGTTTCACGTCACGGTGCACGATGCCGTGAGTGTGGGCGTGGTCCAGGGCGTCGAGCAGATCGCCGGCCAGACGGATGGTCTCGCTGATCCCCAGCCGCGACACTTGGGCCAGGTGCTCGCGGAGGGTCGGCCCTTCCACGTAGGTCATGATGTAGTAGACCAGCCACTCCCGCTCGCCCGAATCGATCAGCCGGGCAATGTGGGGGTGATTCAGCTGGGAGCAGAGTCGGATTTCCCGCAGGAAGCGATCGGCCGCGACGCTGACCAGCAGCTCCGGGTGCAGGATCTTCAGCGCGACCTGGACGCCGTTGGGATCCCGCGCCAGGTAGATTCGCGCGTTGCCGCCTTTGCCGATCTCCCGCTCGACAGCGTAGCGGCCTTCGAAGGCTTGGCGAACCAGCGCCAGCATGTCACGGGGAATGCCACGGTCCTTTGTGGAGGGTATCCAATGGTTGCGTCTTCGCCGACATCGCGCAAGACGCCGCAAAGCTAAAGCAGGAGATCGCTTCGAATTCGGCGCCGCACGCCCCACCACAGTGACCCCCAAAGGTTGGAGTTTCGGAGGGTTACACTGGCTTCCCCGGTCATCCCGGCACGGCGGCCGCGGCCGGCGGCGAGGCTGACCCGCGCTTCCACGGCTACCGTCGGGCCCCGCGGCCGGCGCGACGCTGGACACTCGGGAGCGGAGCGATCCGGCACCGTCGGCATAGAACATCACGCGGACCGGCTGTCCCGGATCGCACCAGGCCCGGCCCCCGCGTCGGCCAGCGCGATCCGGACCTCGAGCGACTCCGGCCGTCCCAGCTCGAGCAAGGGTTCTCCCAGCCCGCACCCATTGTCCACCAGCTCCTCGGGACGCGCGGTCACCACGATTCCATCGCTGGGCGCCAGCAGCACTAGGGTTCTCAACTCGGTCAGGACCCGGCGAGTCGTGCCTCTGCCGTCGCTCGCTCCGCCGACAGCCGGGCCATCTCGCCGGTGCGACCCGAGGCCCTCGCCTGACTCTCCCGCCCGGCCAGCGAATCCACCACCCGCCTGCCCGCAGCCGCTTGCCGCTCCAGCTCCAGGTCCCGGATCTCCAGCACCGGCATCCCGGCGTCCACCCGGGTACCTTCGCGCACGTAGACTCGATGGACCACTCCACTGTCGGGCGCGGTCAGCGGCATGGAGAGCGCCGGTGCCGCGGTGAACGGTCCGGACACCGTGATCGGGCGGGGAAGCAGGATGCCGCCCAGTAGGACGATGCCGCCGCCGAGCAGGGCCAGTTGGCGGAGCTTCCGGCGGCCGGGTGCGTCCACGATGCCGGCGCCACGCGCCTGCGGCAGTCCGAGTCCCACTGCCGCAGGGGCGTTCCGATCGCCGCCCACGCACCGGCGAGAAAGATCAGGACGCCGACCACCCCGAGCAGCCGGTCGAGCCAGCCGAAGACCGTGGCGCCAATGATGAGGAAGATCATCACCAGGTAGACCACCGCGAGGCCGCCGTAGATGAGGAAGATCCGCTGTTCTCTCTCATCGGCGGGCGGTTGCGGCGCTTCCAGGCGAGAATACCGTGGTCTTCACCAGCCATTCGAGGTGGGCGAAGGCCCGTTGGCGAAGATTGGGGACCTCCAGCCAGTCGCTGAGCGCGTAGTAGCCATCGAGCGGGATGAGCGGATTGAGGTTCATCAGAACGGTGGTGATTCCGCCGATGACCACGGCGGCGAGAGCTATCTGAGACACCAGCGTTCCAGGCTCGGCGGCCCACCAGACTATGGCGGCAATCGAGGCCAAGACCATCTGAATCCAGGAACCGGCGGCGGTGACCCAGAATCGTGCCCGCAGCTCGGGAAAGGTCCAGGCGTCGTTGACGTTGCAGAAAAAGGCCGGCTCGAAGTAGAACAGCATGGCGCCGATCTCATGCACCTGCCCGCCGAAATACTTGCAGGTGAAACCGTGGCCCAGCTCGTGGACCGCGATGATGACGGTGCCGGTCACCCAGAAGCACCAGCAAACTCGCCGGCCGTGAAATCGAATCGGTAGAGGCTCGGCGATGGCGTGGGCCATCTCGTCCCACTTGAGCCCCATGATCAGGAAGTAGATCGCGAACAGGGCCAGAGAAGCCAGCACGAATGCGCGAGTGAAGCAGAATCTGAGGTAGGGAATGGTCCGATCCATGAAGCGGTCGGGATCGCCCATGGACCATCGCAGGCGGAAGAGATCGCCCTGGAACAGTGGCTGGGGTCAGGCGCCGCCGGCGTTGCGCGCGGAGCCGTTCCATCATAAGCACCGAGCGTTCACCCAAGGTTCGCTCGATCAACCCCATGGACTTGAAGCTTGTTGGCGAATCCCTCGACCGCTTGCGCCGACACCCGAAGTCCCGATTCCGCCAGGGGCGCGGCCGCCTCCGCCGGGCTGTGATCGCCATCGAGCGCCTGCATCACCATCATCTCGACCGGGCGGAACCGATAGTACTTCTTGGACTCGGGATCCTTCAC
This sequence comes from uncultured Gemmatimonadales bacterium, assembly GCA_963812755.1. Lineage (GTDB taxonomy): Bacteria > Gemmatimonadota > Gemmatimonadetes > Gemmatimonadales > GWC2-71-9 > CAVVWJ01. The sequence goes on from CAWEWK010000013.1 coordinate 229,343, forward strand.
CACGAAGCTCTGCTCGCCGCGATACGTCTGTTCGACGAGCACCAGATCCGGTCGCAGCCGCGGGCGGAGCGTCATCGACCGCCGCGGACCACTTTCTCCCCCGGGGCGAGGCCGCTCAAGACCTCGACCCGGCCGCCTTCCAGCTCCGCACCCAGGGTGATCGGTCGGAGTACGGTCCGGTTCTCTTCCCGGACGAGTGCGTAGCCTTCGCGAGCCACCGCGGAGCGCGGGATGCTGAGTACCTGCCGCGGCTCGGTGCCCATCCGGACTGTCACCGTACTCCCGGGAATGAGGCGAGACCCCGGCGCCAGCTGCAGGACTATCTCGCGGGTCCCGCTCGCCGCATCGATGATGGGCGAGGCTCGCACCACCTTGGCCTTCGGGCGGTGCCGCCCTCTCCGTTGGATCACCTGGGCCTCGGCTCCGACCTTGAGCGATCCGGGCCGATAGACTCGGGCACATGCACCGCCGCGAGGACCGGCTCCAGCGCCGTGACTCGGAAAAGCGAGTCTCCCGGGTTCACCAGCCGCTGGACCCTTGCGGTTCTGCCGGTGACCACGCCGCTGAACGGGGCCACGATCTTGGTGAGGTCGATCTCCCGCTGCGCCTTCTTCAGCGCCAAGCTCGCCTGGCGGTGCTCGAACTCCACCCGCTCCGAGTCTGCCCTGGTCACCACTCCGGCGGTGGCCAGGGCCCGCTGCCGTTCCACCAGTTGCTTGGTGTTGTCGAAGGCTTCTCGGGCCTGGTCGAGCGCGATCGCCTGGTCGGTGCTTTCCAGCCGGGCGAGCTCCTGGCCGGCCGACACGCGCCTGCCCAGGTCAGCCAGCAGGGCCTCGACCACGCCGGTGGAACGAGCGAGGATGGCGGCGTCGCGCTCGACGTAGAGCTGGGACGGCAGTGCCAGCGGCACCGCCATCGTGGCGGTATCGGCCATGACGATCTGGTCAGGAGCGGCTCCGCCCCAGCTGTCGCGGTCTCCTCGGCGGCCTTATCCGTTGCCGGCGAGGTGCGGCACGGCGGCCGCAGCGCAAGCCAGCATGGCGCCAGCGAGGCGGCAGATGCCGTGCGGCTCACGACCAGATCCTCCACCAGGCCAACCGTGCCCACCTGGCGGTCCCCGGAACACCCGCGTGGCTGCTCGAGGCCGGCTCCGTCAAGACCCGGACATAGGCTGCCATGCTGGGACGCAGGAGACCGTCGGGATTCGCCACCGCGGCGCGAATTGGATAGCGGACCCCCTCTTCGTCGACTGCGGGAAGCTGGCCGACCGCCAGGTACCCGGCCGGTGAAGGTCCGCTGGGGAAAGGCATCGACCCGGAGACGCACTTCCTGTCCCGGGCGGACCCGGCCGATGTCCCGCTGCTCCACCCCGAACTCCAGCTCCAGGGTATCGGTGCGGCCCAGGGTGACGGTGAGATCCCCCTCGTCCAGTGAGATGCCGAGCAACGTTCTCCGGGTGGGGCGTGAGCACCACGCCGGACAGCGGGGCGCGGACGGTGGTGAGATCCAGCTCCTCGTCCAGCAAGGCGAGCTCCCGGCGGAGGGCATCGCCCCGGAGCCGCTGCAGTCGCTCCTCCGCCGGATCGCCCCGGCTCGCGGCCAGTGCTGCCAACCGATCGGCCGAGACCGCTTCGGCGGCAGCGGCTTCGCGATCGTTCCGCAGGGTGGTCGCTCGCAGCAGGGCCAGCGGGGCGCCCCTGCTGAACCGGACTCCCCTCCCGCACCAGGACCCGCTCCACCACTCCGCTCACCAGCGTTCGGACCGGAGTGAGCGCGGCCGCCCGAAAGGCGGCGCTCGCTACCGCTGACTCGCAGCGGCCAACGAATCAGGGTTGCCGCTGCCAGCAGCAGAACCGCCGCTCCCACCGCGAATCGCACCCGGCTTCGCGGCAGCTCCAGCAGGGCGCGCTTGCGGGCGGCGAGCGCCCCGAGCGCATCCACCATCGGGACCTGATGGTAGAGCTGCGCGTTCCGCAGGGCGACCGCGGTCTGGTTGGCGAGGATCAAGGCCAGCTCCCGCTGGGTAGGCCCCGCAAAGTCGGCTGCCTGGGATTCGAAGAGCAGCACCCCGAGCACGCCCTCCTCGTCCCGCAGCGGGAGGTAGAGGGCGCTCTGGACCTGATCCCGCTCCAGATCCGCGGCGAAGAAGTAGACGAACAGTCGCTCCGCATCGGAGGCGGGCTCCTCCCGCCGGCTCAGGTAGAGCGGCTCGCCCCGGCCGGCGGCCCACTCCGCACGGGCCACCAAGTCGCGCAGCTGGGGATCCTTCGGGTCCACCTTCTCCTGTCCGGCCACCGCTCGGATCTCGCATTCGCCCTTGTCGTACATCGCGACGGCGCCGCGATCGAAGGGGAGGGCACGACCTGCCAGGTTGACCACGGTAGTGGAGCACTCGGTCGAGATCCAGAGTCGCCGTGATTTCCCGGCTGATCTCGTGCAGCAGTGCCAGGTCTCGGGCCCGCTTCTCCGCAGTATGGAGCTGGGCGTTGCGCAGGGCGAGCGCGGCGGTCGCGGCCAGACCCTCGAGCAGCTCCCGGTCACGCTCGTCGAAAACTCCGAGCCCGGTGGATTTGCCGGAAACCTGGATGGCCCCGACGCTGACCCCATTCGCCACCATCGCCGTGGCCATCACCGCGGTGGAAAGGGCGCCCTCGCCCGGATCCACCTCTTCCCGGTAGCGGGGATCGCGAACCGCCCCGGTGACCATCGTAGTCTTCTGCTTTTGAGCCACGTCCCCCACGAACCCGGTGCCCACCGGCATCAGCGCGCCGACCAACCGCTGTCCTGATCCGCCGACCGCGAGCCGGCAGCGCAGCATGTCCCCTTCCGCGATCCAGATGGAGCCCCCTTCCGCACCCAACGCGGCGAGGACCCGGTGGAATACGCGGGGCAGCAGCTCATCGAAGTCTAGGGACGTGCCAAACTCGAGGCTGATGGAATGCATCAGTCTCAAGCGCTCGACTTCCTCGCGCAGTTCTTCGGTGGATGTCGCCACCGTATTCTGAATGTCGGTCACGATTCGGGTGGAAGGGCACGCGCCGGCCCAGGGAGGCCGGCGCGCAAGCGAAGCACTTCAGACCGGGCCAGAGCCCTCTATAACTACTACTGCAATCTACTACTTCCCGCCCGGGATGAAGCCCTTGTAGGGGGCAATCCGCTCCTCGAGCTCTTCGACCGACAACTCCACCGCCTCGGCGTCCTTACCGGTCGCGGCGCGAATCTGGGCCTTCTGCTCGGGAGTCAACTCAATTCGGAACTGGCCCTTGCTGGTCATGGTACCCTCCTGAAGGTGGACTGCGCGGTTCTACTTTTCGATTGGAGTGCCGCTAATCTCGCCCGCTACCGTGAAAAGACCGTGAAAGCATCGAACCATTCCTGTCCTAATATGGATCTGAATCGGCACAGCGGGAAGACGGGTGATAATCTGGCGTCCAGCCGTGAACGGATCGTGAATCCTGCCCTTGCCCTTCCGTGAATCTCCGGTACGTTGGAGGATCTCCCTCACGAGTCTGCCGTGGCCGGCGTGGTCCTGAGCCTCCTCGGTCCTCCAACGGTCCTCACCGCGGAAAGGCGGCCCCTCGCCACCCCGCCGGGGGCCAAGGCCTTGGCCCTTCTCGCCTATTTGGCCCTGGAGTCGCGACCCCATACCCGCGAGGAGCTGGCCGGCCTGCTTTGGGGCGAGTCCCCCGAGCACGAGGCGCGGGCATCGCTCCGGCAAGCGCTGAAGCAGCTTCGCGCCGCGCTGGGCGAGGTCATTCGGAGCGACCGGGCCTCGATCGAGCTGGCCGGTCCAATAGAGTGCGACGTGGTCGAGTTCCGCCGCCTGGTCGTGGATGATCCTCGAAAGGCGGTGGCCGGAGACATTCCCTCGCTTCCTCACAGGATTCTCCGTGCGCCATGCTCCCCGATTCGAGGAGTGGGTAGGCGAGACCCGGCACCGAGCTTCAGCGGGTCTACGAGCGCTGCGTGGCCGCCTTGGCTCGGGAGTCGATGGGAGGGTGGGACTGGCGCGATGCCGCGGCGTTGGCAGACCGATGGCTGGCGTCCGATCCGCTCTCCGAGGAAGCCGCCCGTATTGCGGTTGAGGCTCGCTTTCTCTCCGGCGACCGGGGTGCCGCCTTGCGCCGCTTCACCCAGTTCCGAACTGCGCTCCAGCTCGAGGTCGGCTGCGAGCCGGGGCGAGCTCTCCAGACCCTCGCGACGGCGGGTGGAGGCAGAGCCTGGAGGTCCCTCACCCCGCCCGGTCACCGATGAGTGGTACACTCGGGCACCCTCCTTCGAAGCCAGCCTGATCGGCCGGGAAGAGGAGTGGGCGTCGCTGGTCCGGTCCTGGAAGTTAGTGGAACGTGGCGCGGGGCGGATCGTGCTGGTCGAAGGCGAGGCCGGGGTCGGCAAGTCTCGCCTGGCCGAGGACTTCCTCCGCTGGGTCGTAGCTAATAGCGGGACTGTGTTGCGGGGTCGGGGCTATGACGCCCGGGCAGGGGTTCCCTACGGTCCTTTGGTAGACGTGCTGCGCGCAGCGATGGGTGCGAGCGGCCTCGCTGGGACCGATCCGGAGTGGCTGACCGAGGTTGCCCGGCTGGTCCCGGAGGTACGGCAACGCTTCCCCGGTCTGGCCGCGCCCCAGCTGCCGGCCGGCTCGGCCGAAAGCTGGCGGTTGTTCGAGGGCATCGCCCAGCTCCTGACCTCGGTGGCCACCGAGCGCCCGGTGGTGATTTCGATCGACGACCTCCAGTGGTGCGACGACGACAGCTGCAATCTGCTTCGCTTTCTTACCCGCCGGCTGGAGCCGTGCCCATTCTCTGGCTTGGGACCCTGACCTTGGGCGAATTGGAGCGCGATGCGCCGGCCGCCCGGCTGTGCCGGGTACTTCGCGCAAAGGCCCACGTTCAGCCTCTGTCGTTGGGTCCGCTGGGCGAGGAGCAGGTCTGGCAGCTGATTCGGGAGATGGGCCACGTGAGCACGCCCACCGGCGCGCGGCGCTTCGCCAACCGGATCTATCGGATCACCGGGGGGAACGCGTTCTACATCATCGAGCTGCTCAAGACCATGTTCGCGCAGGGTCTGCTTGCGATGGACGAGCATACCGGCGAGTGGACCGTATCGCCCGCCGCGCTCGAAGTTGGGCGGGAGTTCCCGGTCTCTCAGACGGTGCACGACGTCATCGCCGAGCGGGTGGAGCGGCTTCCGGATGAATTGCGCGAAGTCCTGATCACGGTAGCCGTGGCGGGCTTGGGTTGCCGCCCATCGGCACTCTCTCACGTCCATGGTATCTCCCGGCTTCACTCGGCCGCCTTGGGCGACGCTCTGGTGGAGCGCCGCCTGCTGGTGGAGCAAGAGGGGGTCTACCGCTGCGCCCACCCGGTGATCGCGCACGTAGTACGCGACGGCCTCAGCGCCTCACGGAAGCGGGAAGTGCATCGGATGTTGGCTCTGGCGCTCGAGCTGATCACTCCGGCTGGTGACCTCAGCAACACCGCCGGCGAGATCGCCCGGCACGCCGATCGGGGAGGCGAAGCCGGATTGGCCTACAAGTTTGCGCTGCTTGCCAGTGAGGCGGCGGTGCAGCGGTACGCCTTTGCGGAAGCGCTTTCCTGGCTTGATTTGCCGCCGGCGCGGCCGAGCCTGGCGGCGAGGCCGATGAGGTCAATCGCCTGACCGCCGAAATCCTGGAAGTGGCCGGGTGGAGCGAGGCGCCGCCAGGCTCCCGCGTCGGCGGCCCGATCACCCGGGAGATCGTGGGCGAAGACATGGACCTACCGGTGCGAGGTTAGGTTATGCGATTGTGGCTTTCCAGACCGAGGTCTTCCACTCCTTGAGAACGGCCCCTAACTCTTGGGCGCAGTACGTTTTCGCGCTCGCCCTACTGCTCCCGGCTTCGGCCTGCAAGGACAAGCCGGTCCCGATCGTGGTGGAATCGACTCCGCCACTGCCGGAGCCACCACCACGGCGGCCTCCTCCCCGCGACACCCAGCCACCTCGGCGGGCTCGGGCCCCTGGGGCAAAGTCGGCCGGTTCCGATGCCCAGGGCTTCGCTCAGATCGAGCGGGGGCTTCGTCTGTTAGTGACGACCGAGCAGGGGTTCTTTGCGGAGAATGGGGTCTACACCGAGGATTTCGACCGGCTCGGCTTCCGTCCACCGGCCCAGACCAAGTACCGCTTCCTCTGGCTTAACCGGGACGGGTGGGCGGTGAGCGGGACCCACGAGGGACTGCCGGGAAGGGACTGCGTGATCTGGGTCGGAATGACCGCCACCGCGCCCGCCACCACCAAGTTCGTCCGTAACGGTCCGGAAGGAGTCCCGGTGTGTGACGTTCCTCCGACTCCACGTCGCTCGGGTTTGCCGCCGCCGACCGTAATCCGAGGGGCGGACACAGCGAGCGCTCTCGAGGACGTGAGCCCCTTCATCCAGATGCGGGTCGATCTGCGAAACCTGGTGCGCTCGCAGGACGCCTACCTCGCCACTCAGGGCCTCTATTCCCGCCGCTTCGAGCCGTTTGCGTTGCAGTACTTCTGGCATCGAGGGGTGACCATCCGAATTCTTAGCGCCGACGCCGAGTCCTGGGCCGCCAAGGCAACCCACCGCTCCCAGGCGGGAAAGAGCTGCGTGGTGTGGTTTGGCCCCGTGCCATGGCGCCCGTCAACAGTGGCCCAAAGGCGGACCCCGGAGCGGTCGGCGGTACCGGTATGTGATGAATGACGAATGGGTGGGGCGGGGCTACCGTCTGCCCGTCTGCCCGTCTGCTCGCCCGTATCTCACCGCCGTCATTTCAGCCAAGATCGCCAGCGCAACCTCTGCCGGTTGACGGCCGCCGAGGTCGAGACCGATGGGCCCGTGTAATCGGGCGATTTCGGCGGCGCTGAACCCCTCGGCTCGGAGCCATTCACTTCGGGAGGCCTGGGTCTTCCGGGAGCCGATGGCGCCCACGTACGGGGCAGGCGAGCGCAGCGCCAATCGCAACGCCGGCTCATCGAACTTGGGATCGTGCGACAGAACGCACACGTAGCATGACCGATCCAGCCCGATCCGGTCGAAGGCCTCCTCGGGCCAGGCCAGAATCAGCTCGTCGGCATCGGGAAAGCGCTCGCGGTTGAGAAACGATTGCCGCCCGTCCGCCACGATGGTGTGGTAGCCTAGTGCCTTGGCCAGAGGCACCAGCGCGACCGCGATGTGGACCCCGCCGAAGATCACCAAGCGGGGTTGGCGGGGAAAAACCTCGAGAAAGACGGCGATTTCGCCGATCCGGGCAGTGAAGCTCTCGGTTCTGCTGCCCTCGCGTCGGAGCGCGGCGAGGGCGGCGTCGCGCAGCGCCCCGGGCTCGACGATCTCCCCCAGTTCACCTTCGACTCTGCCGTCCTCGGCGATCCGCGCGCTGGCGCCCAGGTGGGGCCCACCGACCGCGGTAGCAATCACCTCGCCGCCGTTGCTTCGGGCGGCCGCCACCACCTCCGGCCTTACCCCGGGTTCCACGAATACCTGGATGGTCCCGCCACAGGCGAGGCCTACGTCCCACGCCTGCTCATTGCTCACTCCGAAGCCTACCAGTGCCGGCGTCCCCCGCTGGATCGCCCTGGCGATTTCCTCGGCAGTAGCGCTCTCCACGCACCCGCCGGAGACCGATCCGGCGATCATGCCGTCTCTCGTCGCCAGCATGGAGGCCCCCTCCGGCCGGGGAGCCGACCCCCAGACGCTGGTAACCACCGCCCGGCCGAAGGGGACGCCGGAGGCCAAAAAACGGTCGTAGTCGGAGAGGAGATCTCGCATCTCTGGTGCTGCTGAGGGCGGTGGCGAGTGGCTCGGGGTGACAAGTGGAAAGTGGCGAGGGATTCTCACCCGTCAACCACTAACCAGAACTCAATTCGCGTGACATAATATCTCGCCATGAAACGCTTCGAATGCTCCGCGATCATCTTCGATTTGGACGGCGTGCTGGTCGATTCCACCGCGTTGGTGGAAAGGCAATGGCGCCGTTGGGCCAGCGCGAAGGGGTTGCGGCCGGAGCCGTTTCTCCGGGTGTGTCACGGACGCCGGGCAGTAGAGACGATCCGGTTGGCGGCTCCCCATCTCGACGCCGAGGCCGAAGTGGCGGCGCTGGCGCCCGTGGAAGAAGCGGAAACCGGGACGATCCACGCCTTGTCAGGTGCCGCCCGGTTGCTGGCGGCGTTGCCGGCCAAGAGCTGGGCGGTGGCAACCTCGGGCGGTCGGGTGGACGCCACCGCGCGGCTCAACCGCGCCGGGCTTCCGGTGCCGGCAGTGCTCATCTGCGCTGAGGATGTGACGCGGGGCAAGCCGAGCCCCGACGCATACCTCCTGGCGGCCACCGAGCTGGCGGCAGGCCCGGAGGACTGCCTGGTTCTGGAGGACGCGCCTGCCGGGATTCAGGCCGCCCGTGCCGCGGGAATGTCCGTGGTCGGTATCAGTACGACTCACCAGAAGGACCAGCTTCCGGCCGACGTCTGCGTCCCTTCAATCAGTGCGGTTCACCTCGGCCGAATCGATAGGGATGGAGCGGGAAGGCTGAGATTGGAGATTCTGGTGGTGGAGGAATAAGCCGGTAGCCCTCATCCTGCGCCCGCCCGCCTCGCAAAGTCGGTCCAGAACTGCTCCGTCAACTGCCGTGCCGTTCCTTCCAGCAAGCGTGCCCCCAAGCTCGCGACCGCGCCGGTCATCTCGCTGACTGCGGACCAGTTGAGCCGGCTGTTGGCCACCCCCACGTTCTCCAGCCGAAGATCCGACAGCACGGAGACCATCGATCCCGGAGCATGCCCTCGTGCCCTCATCTTCAGGCGTTCGCCCTCGACGATATCGAACAACTCGACATCCAACTTGAACCGGATCTTGAAGAACCCTAAGCCGAGGGCCGTGATCACCTTGTAGCGGGTCGAGTCGACTGGCTCCACCGACTCGACTCCCGGTCCTGAGGCCGCGACGAAATCCGGGTCGATCAGGCGCTTCCAGACCCGATCGCGAGGGGCGGTGATCAATGGCGAGCCCGAAAAATGGAGCTTCATCAAGAGCCTTCGAGAGCGTGCAGATCGGCGGGCGTGTCGACGTCGGGGTTGCGGCCGGCGACCATGACCTGCTCGGGCGGAGTCTCGATCAGACCGAGAAGCGAGCCCAGGCCGGCATCGCCGACCAGACGATCGCGTAGCCACCAGCGGGACCGGTCCAGCAGGACCGGATGCCCCGGAGCGTCAGGCTCGCCCTCATAGCACGGCCGAACCGCAGCGCAGTTGCATCTACGCCAGGTAGCGACCACGGTCTCCAGCACGTCCAGTCGGACCATCGGCTGATCGGCCAGCAGGATGAGTACCGCGCCGGCTTCGGTCTCGGCCAGGTGCTCGAGGCCCAGGCGCAGCGAGCGGGCGAGTCCAGCCGCGGGGTCGTGGTTGAGCAGCACGTCGAGGCCGGCCTCGCGTGCCAAGGCCTCCACTGCCTCGTCACCACTGGCAATCACGGCGGCCGCTCGAGCGACGCAACCGGTCTCCCGAGCGGCTGCCACCGTGTCGAAAACGTGGGTGGCCAATGGGCGGCCGCGGAACCGGGCCAGCAGCTTGGCCCCACCGAAACGGCGGGACTGCCCAGCCGCAAGGACCAGCGCGGCTACCTCGGATCGCACTTGACCCGCTGCGGCGCCCCGCGTAAAGTGCTTGTCCCCATTCAGCATGCCTATCTTGGGGTGTAGCTCAATCGGCAGAGCGCCCGGCTGTTAACCGGGAGGTTGCTGGTTCGACCCCAGCCGCCCCAGTAGGGGCGCACCGCGGTGCGCCCTCCGTGTCGACCCTACAATTTCTGGTACGCCAGCGTCGTCAGAAATTCCGGAAACTCGTCCGCCGCCACCAACCCCCCCAGCAGCTCGGCCGCGTCGTTCAGCCGCGAGGGTCCGGCCACTTGGCCCTCCAGCCGGGCAAGCTCCTCCCGTATGATCCCACGAACTCGATCGAGGGTGACTCGTGCGCCAGTCTCGGTGGTGGCGCCGTGGCGAATCCACTGCCACAGCTGAGATCGGGCGATTTCCGCGGTCGCCGTGTCCTCCATCAGGTTGTGAATCGCCACCGCGCCCGACCCCCGAAGCCAGGCTTCGAGATATTGCAGAGCCACGTCAACGTTCCCGCGGACCCCTGCCTCGGTCACTCGGCCACCGGGGATTCGTACGTCGAGCAGTTGCTCCTTCCCCACTCGCACGTCGTTCCGGAGGCGATCCTTCTGGTTCGGCTTGGAGCCCAATGCTTGGTCGAAGACTTCGGTCACCACCGGCACCAGGTCGGGATGCGCTACCCACGCACCATCGAACCCGGCCTCGGCCTCCCGCGCCTTGTCTTCCCTCACCTTGGCCAGAGCCACCGCGTTGACCTCTGGGTCCTTGCGACTGGGGATGAAGGCGGCCATCCCGCCGATCGCATGGGCCCGACGCCGATGACAGGTGCTGACCAGCAGCTCGGTGTAAGCCCGCATGAAGGGCACCGTCATGGTCACCTGGGCCCGGTCAGGCAGGAGGAACTCGGGGTCGTGGTTGAACTTCTTGATGACGCTGAAGATGAAATCCCACCGTCCGGCATTGAGACCGGACGCGTGGTCGCGCAGCTCGTACAGGATCTCGTCCATCTCGAACGCGGCGGTGATGGTCTCGATCAGTACCGTGGCACGAATGGTTCCCCGAGGAATGCCGAGCTTGTCCTGGGCCAGGTTGAAGACATCGTTCCACAGCCGGGCCTCGAGATGGCTTTCCAGCTTGGGAAGATAGAAGTAGGGTCCGCTCCCCCGGCTCAGAAGCTCGCGAGCGTTATGGAACAGATAGAGCCCGAAGTCGAATAGGCCGGCAGGGGCGGGCTTTCCGTCTACCAGGAGGTGCTTCTCCTCCAGGTGCCAGCCCCGGGGCCGGACCACCAGCGTCGCCAACTTTTCGCCGAGACGATACTGCTTGCCCTCTGCGCTGGTGAACCCGAGGCTGTGACGCACCGCGTCCATGCAGTTGGAGTGCCCGGCCATTACGTTGGTCCAGGGAGGCGAGAGCGCGTCCTCGAAGTCGGCCATGAAGACCCGGGCGCCGGAGTTGAGGGCGTTGATCATCATCTTGGCTTCGGTGGGGCCGGTGATCTCCACCCTGCGGTCGTCCAGGTCCCTGGGCGCCGGGGCCACGGTCCAATCGCCCGCCCGGACGGCGGCTGTTTCCGCGAGGAAATCCGGTTGGGCGCCGTTGTCCAGGGCCGCCTGGACCCGATGGCGCCGAGTCAGCAGTGATTCCCGGCCGGGGCCGATCTCCCGCACCAGCTGTGCGACGAAGCGCAGGGCCTCGGGTGTGATGACCCGCTCGCTGCCAGGTACCGCAGGGCCTAACACTTCGATGGTGCCAGAAGGCATCGAGCAATCCTCGGGGGCTCGTTTGGCCCGTAAGGTAATGAGCTGGGGGCTATCGGCTATCTAGCCTGCATCCTTGCGCCTCCCCCTTGACCGGCTGAATCTTCTGCCATGACCGACCAACTCGATACCCTGCTTTCCGAACAGCGTCGTTTCCCTCCCAGCCCGGACTTCGCCAAGAAGGCCAACGCGACCAAGGCCCTGTATGACGCGGCCGCGCGAGATCGGTTGGGGTACTGGGAGGAACAAGCCCGTGCCCTCGACTGGATCCAGCCGTGGAACCGGGTCCTGGAGTGGAAGCTTCCCCACGCCAAGTGGTTCGTGGGTGGCAAGCTGAACGTCACTGCCAACTGTGTCGACCGGCACCTCCAGGGTCCCCGCCGAAACAAGGCGGCAATCATCTGGGAAGGAGAGCCGGGCGATCGCCGGGTACTCACCTTCTGGGACCTTGCCCAGGAGGTCAATCGCTTCGGCAACGCCCTCAAGCGCCTGGGCGTGAGCAAGGGGGACCGGGTAGCCATCTACATGCCGATGGTTCCCGAGGCTGCCATTGCCATGCTGGCCTGCGCCCGGATCGGCGCGGTTCACTCCGTCGTCTTCGGCGGCTTTTCCGCCGAGGCGCTGCGCGATCGAGTGAACGATGCTCGGGCCAAGCTGGTCATCACCGCGGACGGCGGATACCGGAGAGGCCAGGTGGTTCCGCTCAAGCAAGCGGTCGATGAGGCGATTGCCGATTGCCCTTCGATCGAGCATGTCGTCGTGGTGCAGCGGCGGTTGGGAGTGCAAGGCAATCCTGTGGCTGTCGGCATCACGCTCCAGGAAGGACGGGATCACTGGTGGCATGAGCTGGTGGCTGACTCCTCGACCAACTGCCCCCCGGAGCCCATGGATGCCGAGGACATGCTCTTTATCCTCTATACCTCGGGCACCACTGGAAAGCCCAAGGGTATCGTTCACACCACCGGGGGTTATCTCACCCAGGTGACGGCTACGACCAAGTACGTCTTCGACCTTCGCGATGACGATGTGTTCTGGTGTACCGCCGACATCGGCTGGGTCACCGGGCATTCCTACGTGGTGTACGGGCCGTTGTCCAACGGGGTCAGTATCCTCATGTACGAAGGTGCGCCCGACTGGCCCGGGCGCGACCGGTTCTGGTCGTTGGTCGAGCGCTACGGCGTGACCGTCTTCTACACCGCGCCTACCGCGATCCGCGCCTTCATGAAATGGGGCACCAGGTTTCCGGCCAAGTACGACCTTTCGACGCTGCGTTTGCTGGGTACCGTGGGGGAGCCCATCAATCCCGAGGCGTGGATGTGGTACCAGGAGCACATTGGCAGGGGGCGTTGTCCCATCGTGGATACCTGGTGGCAGACGGAGACCGGCGGGATCATGATCACGCCGCTGCCGGGAGTGACCACCACCAAGCCGGGCTCGGCAACGATCCCTTATCCGGGCGTCTGTGCCGAGCTGGTCGATACTCAGGGTAAGGTGATCTCCAAAGGGGGCGGCTTTCTGACCTTAAGTGAGCCCTGGCCAGGCATGCTGCGGACCATCTACGGAGATGACGAACGCTACCAGCAGACCTACTGGGCCCGTTTTCCGGGACGGTACTTCGCGGGCGACGGCGCCAAGCTGGATGAAGAGGGGTACTGGTGGGTTCTGGGACGGGTGGACGACGTGCTCAACGTGGCCGGACACCGCATTGGCACGATGGAGGTCGAGAGCGCCCTGGTGGAGCACCCCTCCGTGGCCGAAGCCGCGGTGGTGGGGCGAACCCACGACCTCAAGGGACAGGCGCTCGCGGCGTTCGTCACCCTGAAGGACGGCGAAGAGGCGACCACCTCCCTGAAGGACGCTCTCAAGGCGCATGTGGTAAAGAAGATCGGCGCCATCGCCCGGCCGGACGATGTGTACTTCTCCGCCGACCTGCCCAAGACCCGCAGCGGCAAGATCATGCGCCGGCTGCTCAAGGATATCGCGGAGGGACGCGCTCTAGGTGACACCACCACCCTGGCCGATCCCGCGGTGGTGAGCCGGCTGAAGGACATGTACGAGGGGCAGGAGGCTTAGGCGACCTCGAGTACCATGAAGGCGAAATGGCACGCGCTACCCACCAGCACCAGCACGTGCCACAGCCCGTGATGGCCAAACACTCGCGGAAACGGATCCGGACGCTCCCGGGTATAGATGATGGCGCCGACCGTGTATGCCGCACCGCCACCCACCAGCCACGCCAAACCTCCCGCCGAGACCACGCGACTCAAAGGTAGGAGTGCCACCAGCGCCAAGTAGCCCATGCCCAGATAGGTCAGCGTGGAGATCCACACCGGTGCCTCGAGAAATCGGATCTTGAAGGGAATCCCGGCCGCGGCAATGGTCCATACCATTACCAGCAGGCCCCATCCGAAGCGGCCGCGCAATGCCAGCATGGCAACCGGGGTGTAGGTGCCGGCGATGAGAAAATAGATGGCGATATGATCCAGCATTCGCAGCGGCCGGAGTCTCGGCGGGGGCAGAGGGAGGCTGTGGTAGACGGTACTTGCTGCGTAGAGCAGCATCAGGCTGCCGCCATACACGGCGAAGGCGACTAACTCCGTTCCCGGCCGTGACATACGGAGCAACACCACGGTGCCGCCGATGGCGAGCAGAAGTCCCAGCAGGTGAGAGCCGGCGTTGAAGGGCTCGCGAATTCTCATCTCTTGATTCTCGACTCTCGACCCTCGACCTTCAAAGTGCCTTTATTGGACGAGCGTTAGCCCGTGCGTATTGCGTTGTTCTCCGAAGTTTACTGGCCCATGGTGAGCGGGGTAGGGGTGACCCTGCTGCGACTCACGGAGGCCCTGCAGCACCGCGGCCATCAGGTTCGGGTTTACTCCGCCACCTACGCCCTCCCTGAGGGCGAGAAGGACCGCCCCGAGGTTCATCGTTCTCCCAGTGTTCCTCTGTTCCTTTATCCCGACGTGCAGTGGGCCTTTCCGCGCATGCGGGACGTGGTGGAAGACCTGGCCCAGTTTCGGCCCGACGTGGTCCATGTGGCGACGGAGTTCTCTCTCGGCATCGCCGGAGTCAAGGCCGCCCGCCAGCTCGGTTTCCCCCTCATCGCCTCTTCCCACACCGACTACGACCAGTATGCCGCTCGGTACGGGGTCACCTGGGCGCTTGGTGCGGGATGGCATTACCTCCGCTGGTTCTACGGTCAGGCGCATCGGGTGCTTTGCCCTTCGCGGATCTACGAAGAGCACCTGCACACCCGAGGTGTGCTCCACACCAGCGTCTGGAGCCGCGGGGTGGATCCGGCGTGGTTTCACCCTCGCTTCCGGAGTGAAGCCTACCGAGAGCGCTTCGGCGTGGGGCCGGACGACCTGTTAGTCACCTACATCGGCCGGCTGGCCCGGGAAAAGAATCTGGCGCTTCTGCTCGATGCCTGGGAGATTCTGGCCCCCGAGCGCGGCTCGGCTCAGCTGGTCCTGGTAGGTCGGGGTCCCTTGGAGGAGGAAATCCGGCGCCGCGAGATCGCCGGGGTCCACGTGCCGGGGTTGCTCCATGGGGCCGAGCTCTCGGCCGCCTATGCGTCGGCCGACGTGTTCACCTTCCCCTCCACCACCGAGACCTTCGGCAACTCGCTATTGGAAGCGATGGGATCGGGGTTGCCCTCGTTGGTTCCCGCGGCGGGAGGGGTGCTCGAGTTCTCGGAGCATGGGCGTAACGCGTGGCTGATCGCGCCGGATAGCACGGACTCCATCGTCGATGGCCTGGGTCGCCTGCTGAGCGACGCTCCCCTGCGCCGCCGCCTCGCTGCCGGGGCCCTGGAGACCGCGCGCGAACGCGGGTGGGACAAGGTCTACGAGCGCCTGCTCGCCGATTATCAGGAGACGGTGGAAGGGAAGGGAATTGTGCGGGCGGCGTAGAAGACGCTATCGGCTATTGGCTATCCGCTATCGGCTCGTGCAGGCGGAGACTCGGATCGCAAGACCAATGGCGGATAGCGGATAGCCGATAGCCGATAGCTATCTCAAGACCCAATACGCCGCCCCCGCAATCGCCGCACTCATGGGCATCGTGAGAATCCACGCCCACACGATGCGCCTCGCCACACCCCAGCGGACCGCCGAGACTCGCTGAGCCGCCCCGACTCCCACGATCGCGCCGGTGATCGTGTGGGTGGTGCTGACCGGTACGCCCAGCGACGAGGCAATCAGGATGGAGACTCCGCCGGCCGTCTCCGCGCAGAATCCTCCAAACGGACGCAGCTTGGTGATCCGGGTTCCCATGGTTTTCACTATTCGCCACCCGCCGAGCGCGGTGCCTAACCCGATCGCGGTATAAGCCGACATCTCTACCCACAGCGGAATATGGTCGGCCGTCGGTACATGGAGATGGCGGAGCCAGCCGGTCTGGTTCGCGAACAAGCGCCTGAGCCGAGACCAGAAGTCCCACGATGATCCCCATGGTCTTTTGGGCGTCATTGGCGCCGTGGCTCAGCGAATACAGGGCTGCGGAGACTAACTGAAGGCGGCGGAAGACCTTGTCCAACGGTCCGGGGCGCTGGGACCGAAGCAGCCAGGACAACGCCACGGTAAGCGTCAGAGCCAGGACCAGGCCAAGCAAGGGCGAAACCACAATGAACACGATTGGCAGCACCCAACCCTTGAACAAGAGCGCGCCGAACCCGGCCTTCGCGATCGCGGCGCCGCCGTAGCCGCCCAGGAGCGCGTGGGACGAGGAGGTGGGCAGGCCCAGGTACCAGGTGATGAGGTCCCACAGAATCGCACCGAGTAATCCGGCCAACACTACCCTCGGGTCCACCACCGCCGGGTCGATCAATCCCTTCCCAATAGTCTTGGCCACAGCCGTGCCGACTACGAACGCTGCCACGACGTTGAAGAACGCCGCCCACACCACGGCGATGCCGGGCGTGAGCACCCGGGTGGAGACGACGGTGGCGATCGAGTTGGCGCTGTCGTGGAAGCCGTTGATGAAGTCGAACACGAGCGCCACCAGCACGATCGCGATGACCCAGGAGACGCTGCCTTCCATGGCTCAGGCGTGCTTGATGGAGATGGATTCCAGCACGTTGGCGGCGTCTTCGACGTCGTCCAACGTCTTTTCCAGGTTGTCGTAGATCTCCTTCCACTTGATCACGGTCAACGGATCCGGGTTACCTTCGAACAACCGGCCCAACCACTCGTGGTAGAGCGAATCGCCCTCCTCCTCCAAGCGCTTCACCTGAATGCAGGCATCCAGAACCGTCCGCCCGGTGTTCTTCTGAAGACTGTCTACTGCCACCCGGAGCTGGGTCGTAGCTCGAACGACCACCTCCGCCATCAGCACGGCACCCTGAGGCGATGTCCCAGCGCGAAAGATCAGGAGCCGGCGGGCGGTGCCGTCGATCAGGTCGATCACGTCGTCCAGCCGGGACGCCAGCAGATGGATGTCCTCCCGGTCCAGCGGCGTGATGAATACCCGGTCGAGCCGGCTAACGACGTCATGGGTGACCTGGTCTGCCTTGTGCTCGAGGCCTTTGATCTGGTCCACCAGCGCACCCCTGCCGGGTCCATCGGTCTGGAGCAGCCGATGCTGAATCGTGGCCGCTTCCACCACGAAGCCGGCCACCGCGCAGAAGAGGTCGAAGAACTTCTCGTCGCGGGGGAGGAGGCGCATTGGAGGATCCTTTGTAACGGAGGGCGGGCGGCGGGAAGATAGCTTCACCACTGAGGTTAGCAAGGATTGATCCTTGACTCGGCGGGGTCACCGGCCAGATTTGGTCGGTTGCCCCACAATCGCTCTCCCCACCGGCGGGTCGCGGAATATGACTCCCATTCTGCAATCGCGGCCGGACGCGCCTGACAGGCTCGCCGCCGTGCGCAGAACCATGCTGCTCGATACGCCGCCCGAGGAAGGCTTCGATCGGCTGACCCGGATGGCCGCCAGGCTGCTGGGGGCGCCGGTAGCGTTGGTGTCGCTCGTCGCCGAAGACTACGAGTTCTTCAAGAGCTCTACCGGTTTGCCCGAGCCCTGGGCCAGCCGCCGCTGCACCCCCCTCGCTTACTCCTTTTGCCGCCATGTCATCAGCTCGGGAGAGGCGGTGGTAGTCGAAGATGCCCGGCGGCATCCTCTGGTCCGCAGTAGCCCCGCCGTCCGCGAGCTCGGCTGGATCGCCTTTGCCGGAGTGCCGCTGGCCAACAGCGAGGGCCTGGTCCTGGGCGCGCTCTGCGTGATTGACGGCATGCCCCGGCTGTGGTCGGAGCGGGACCTCGGGTTGCTCCAGGACCTTGCCGCCTCGGTGGTCAGCGAGATCGAACTGCATGCCCTCAGGGCGCAGAGCCGGCCGGAGCCACCCTCCGCCAACGGCGGCCCTCCCGAGTTGAACCTGGAGGCGTCCGGTATCCCGCTGGTGATCACGTCCGCCGACGGCCGCTGGCTGGAAGTGAGCGCGGCAACCTGCGACCTGCTCGGATACAGCGCGCCTGACCTGACCGGCAATCGGAGCGATTCACCGGTCCATCCCGACGATCGTGCCGCCGACCTCGAGGCGATGAAGCTTCTCTCGGTCGGCGAGTGCGGTTCCTATACCGCGGAGCGACGGCTCATCGCCAAGGCAGGGCAAACCGTTTGGGTGCTGGCGACCGTGAGCCGGTTGCCCCTGCTCGACGGCTGTGGGCCTCGCTTTCTGGCCGCCTTCCACGACATTACCGCCCGCAAGCGCACCGAGGCAGCGCTGCGAGAGGGCGAGCAGCGCTTCCGTCTGGCCGCCAGAGCGACCCAAGACGCCGTGTGGGATTGGGACATGCTCACCGACAACCTCGTTTGGGTCTCATGGTCCGCCACCTTCGGCTATACCGATTCCGCACCCGGCTCTACGGCATCCTGGTGGTACGAGCGCCTGCACCCGGAAGACCGGGAGCGAGTGCTGGATAGCGTAAAGGCCGCGACCGCAGAGAAGGCCGTCGGCTGGGAGGGCGAGTATCGCTTCCGCCGGGCCGACGGGTCTTTTGCCCTGGTAAGAGACCGGTGCTCCATCGTCTACGACGAGAGTGGCGCGCCGATCCGGATGATCGGCGCGATGACCGACGTCACTCAGAGCGAGGAGGAGTTGCAGCACGCCCGGAAGATGGAGGCGGTGGGCGAGCTCGCCGGAGGGATCGCGCACGACTTCAACAATCTCCTCACCGGAATTCTCAGCTACTGTGATCTGATTCTCGAGGAAGCACGTCAAGGAGATCCGATTCGGGGTGATGTCGAGCAGATCCGCTCGGCTTTGTCGAGAAACCCTTCACCGTCGAGCAGCTGATGCGTCGGCTGCGGCGGATTCTGGACCAATGATCCGCAGCAGGTCGCCCGGGGTCTCCAACCAGTAGTTCGGATTCCCTCCCTCGAGGTGACTTCGGCCGAAGGGTCCCCAGAGGACCGCCGCCGTCTGCACTCCTGCCGCACGCCCCGAGAGCAGGTCGTGAATGCTGTCGCCGACATAAACCGTCTCCGCGGGGTCGGCGCGTAACAGCCTGACTGCTTTTTCAACCGGCTCGGGATGGGGCTTGGGGTTGTTCACTTCGTCGGCGCATACCAGCACGTCCATCAACGATTCCAGCCTGACCAGGGAGAGTCCTCGCAGCGCGCCCTGGCGGTTCTTGCTGGTGACCAGACCGGTGCGCAGTCCTCGCTGCTTGATCGTGGAAACCACGTCTACCACCCCTGGGTAGACTGTCACCATCCGATCGTGGTGCGCCAGATTGTACTCGCGATAAGTGGCAATCATCGCCTCCAGCGTGTCCCGATCGGTACCCCATTCGGCGAGCTGGACCTTCAACGGGGTGCCGACCCCCCGGAGCCACTCCTCATCGGTCCGGGGTGGGAGTCCGTGGGTTGCCAGGGTATGGTGGTAGCTGTCGAGGATCAGTCGGACCGAGTCGATGAGAGTCCCGTCGAGATCGAAGAGCACGGTACGAATGGTTGGCATGGGCGAAACCTAGTGCCGCGAATCCGGGTTGCGTACCAGACGGTTCGCCCCTAAGCTCTCCCTGCCTCTCACCGGAAGAGTGGTCATGCAACCTGCCGAGCTGGTCGCCATTATGGCCGCGATCATTTACAGCCGACACGGGAACACCGAGGCCGACCGGCCCGAAACCCGGCAGTCGGCGGTGGAAGAAGCCTGGGCGCTATGGCACCTGACGATGGAGGAATGGAGCGATCCCGGGACGCAGCGTCTCGACCAGCCGGGTCGACGGTCGTAGGATCACGGCGGACTCGCCTCACCCGCGAACAACACTAGCCCATCCAGCCGGATGCCGGTCACTTCGATGTACCGGCTCGGCGCCGGTAACCGGCCCGCCCACCGCACCAGGTCGGCGTCACTCGAGCTCTCCAGTCGCTCGAGCAGCATCGCCTCCCCAGCGGTATGCCCCCCGCCCACGAATCCCAAGGCCCGCTCCAACCGGTCGAGGCCTTCCAGATTTCTCTCCCGGGCGGCGCGGCGGATGGCAGACTGTAAGCGGCCCACCACTTGTTGAGCTCCTGGCGAGCTCCCAGCCATGCTCCATCGGCGGCCACGGACCAGGGCGAGCCGATGGCGAATCGGCTCGGCGAGAAGCGCCAGCCCGGACGTCAGGCGTTCGGCATCGGGAGTGGGGCTGTCAGCGTGTTGGAGTGCTACGGCGAGCCGCTCCGCAACGGTGTCGTCCGACTCGCTCCAGCGTCCCTCGGAATCGATCCAGAGAAGGCTGTATCCGAGACGATCGCGGTCGGGCCGCTCCGAGCCGTATAGGCTGAACCCGGCGAGCACACCAGGTGGCCCTACCGGCACCAACGCCACACCCGCCACTGTCGCGCCCTGCGCCAGTGCCTCGCCGGTTTCGGCTCGCCATCGCCAAAGACGACGGCCATCCGCGCCCAGTCCGGCCAACCCCGGCAACCTCGATTTCCGGAACAGCGCATCTTCGATCTTGAGCGCCCGCTCCATGGTGGGTGGAGGAGTGAAACGCACCACTTCCACTATGTCGTGATTGGACCCCAGCCGGAGCGCCCGCCCCTCCCGTTGCTCCAGGCGCATGGGGGTCCAGGGCAGATCGTAGTGAACCACCCGCGCGGCCCGCTGAAGGTCGAGGCCCTCGGCTGCGACGTCGGTAACAATGAGGTGGTGCACCTCGGGCCGGGGCCGATCCGGCGTGGCCGGGGCTTCGCGAAACCAGCTCAGCACCATGCCGCGCGGAACCGGAGTCCGGCCCAGTCCCCCCCGCTCGCCGGTACACCAGGCTACCGGCAGGTCGGTCAGGCGCTCGCGAAGGTGTCCCACCGTTTCGCGCCGGGTAACGAACACCAGCGTTGGCCTGCCATCGGCCAGGATGCGACGCAGCCGCTCGACCTTGGGGTCTGGAGCGGCCTCGGCGCTCCGAGCATCAGCGACGACTTCGTCAATCACGTCGAGGTCGGCCAGATCGATCTCCGTGGCCGCACCGCCGTCCGACAGCAGCTCCCACCACACCAGCTGGTCGTCCAATTCGCCGGTGAGCCGCCGGATCTCGGATCGGTCGAGAGAGCGGCCGGCTCGTGCGGCATCGCGAGCGTGCAGGAGGAGCGTGCGATACCGTTGCATGGCGCCTCGTAGCGCTGCCGGACTCGATGCCGCCGCCCGGTGGAGACCTGCCCTGATGAGCGCCGCCACCGGCGGCCGCCGGGAAAGCCGGAGCCTCGCGATGAGACCGAGTGCGGTTGCGGCCGAGTCGTACTCCGCCGGCTCGGGCCGGCTGGTGTGACTGAGCCGGGCGGGTCGTCCTGGAGCAAGTCGGGTTGTCTCGATCACCAATTCTCCTAGCGCCGGCGAGGCGCACCCGCCATCGAACATCCCCCGCAATGAGATAACGCCCGCTGCGCGGAGAGCGTCGTCGCGCACTCCGAGCCGAAGTTGGTACAGCAGGTCCTCCAGTCGATTGACGATTGGTGTGGCGGTCACCAGCAGGACCGCTCGACCGAGCAACCAGGGGGCGGCGTTGCGATAGCGACGGGTGTGTCGATGGCGGAAGTGATGGCTCTCGTCCACCACGACCAGTCCGCTGGTGCCTTCCGGCAACGTCCCTCGGCTCACTTGCTGGTGCGAGACGATCGACGCCGGCACCCCAAGCTTCGCCGCCACCGCCTGCCATTGGCTCACCAGGGTGGCTGGGACCAGGCACGCGGTACAGCGGCCACCATTCAACGCCGCGGCTGCGGCCAGCGCTATGTACGTCTTTCCGCTGCCTACCGGATCGGCCAGCACCGCGGCTCGATAACGCCGAAGCGCCGCGAGGACACGGCGGAAGCTCGGCACCTGTCCCGGCAACAGCCATTCCGGCGGAGTTGCGGGGTCTTCGGCCGGTAGCAGGCCACGCCCGAGGGCGCGGGCGACCTCCGCGCCCCTGGCCCACGGCCCGGCACGCAGCGCCGTAACCAGTGGCTCGGCGACAGGGACCAGCGCCTCAGCGACTATGGTCGGGGCGTGGCCGTGCCAATTGCCGCAGAGCACACTGACTCGCGGGCGAGAGTCCGAGGTATCGGGCACAGAGGGCGTCGAGCTGGTCCTGTACCGGTTCCCCACGCCGCCCCGCTCGGGCCAGCCCGGCCAGCTCGGGACTCCGGAGAACCGCCGGTGGGAGTGGAAGGGCATCCATTGTTGTTGCGGTGTACCTCGCAAACCCGCCGGCCGCCGGTACCGCCGAGGCCCGGGCCGCAGCACGAAGCCAGGTAGAGTTGAGCCACGCGGCCAGACTCTCGGCTTGAGTCCCGTCGTCCAGGGCGGCGAGATAGCAGGTGTTGAGCGGAATCAGATCGTGGTCCTCGGGTCCGGTGAGCGCGACCGCTTTCAGCTCCCGCGCGAGATCGGCCCACACAACCCGGTGAGGCGCGACGGCGGGTCGAGTGCGGAACAAACTCCAGGGCGGACCGTGGTCCCAGTCAGCCCGGGTTCTCAGTAAAGCGTGGTGAGGGGCCAGGTACGCCGCCGCTCGAATGGGCAGCGCCCGCCGCGGACTCCCATCCGGGGAGTGAGTCCAAAGCAATCGCAACCGAGGGACGGGGCGGAATGCCCGAAGATCCCGTCCCCGGAGGGCCCACCGCATGACCTCAGGCTCCAACTCGCCCGGAGGATCGAGGAACACGCGATTGGCGCCGGTCTTTACACCCAGGTGACAGGTGATCTGCTCACCCAGACTCGGGTGTGCGCGGCCGAGCGCTGCGAGGATCCGGCGCATCCGGTCGTGCCGCAGGATCCACGGGCCGCCCCCCAGTAACCGGGTCTGTTGCACGCTGCACCGGGAGCCGATGGGGAGACTGGTACGCACCCGGTGATCCCGGGGTGGCGCCGAACGCCGCGCAATTACCGCCAGCGGGTAGACCGTGGCGTCGAACGCGGCGTCCGGCTGCCCGGTGAGGTCCGCGACGCTGACCAGAGTGGTGGCCGCCGCCAGCGAATGCCGCGCGAGCGCCCCGTACCCGGCGGTGGCGAGCTTGGCCGGCACCAGCAACGCGACGACCCCGCCGGGCGCCGTCAGCTCCACCGAGCGCTCCAGAAAGGCGACCGCCAGATCTGGTTGATGCGCGTAGCCCCGGCCCGCCGTACGCCACCAGCGGTATCGCCCCGCCAGCTGCCGTCGGAGATCGGGAGACATCTCTTCGGCCCTCAGCCAGGGAGGATTTCCCACCACCAGGTCGAACCCCCCGCGGGCGAACACATCCGCGAAATGTCCCTGGTAGTGGAACCAGGGGATTTCCTTCTCCTGGGCCAACATTTTCCGGGTGTGGCGGAGCGTCCGCCGCTGGCCCCGCAGCTCCGTCAAACGCTGCTTGAGACGATGGTCGAGTCCTCGCCGTTGGCCGAAAAGGTCGAGGCTCCTGGCCTCGGTCAGGCATTCGGCGATCGCGTCAGTCAGACTTGCATCCACTAGTGCCAGCGAGGCATCGACGGCCCGCGACTCGGCCCGCGCCAGCTCGCGCACCCGAGCCCGCTTTTCCTGGCCGACGGCGGTCACGACTCGCCGGCGTAATGCCGCCAACTCGCCCGCGAGGCCGCGGCCGGATGAAGGCTGTCCGGGGAAGGCTCCGAATGGGTCGAACAAGCTGTCGCCCTGGCGGATCAAGCAGTCGAGGTTGGGAAGCGGCCGGATCAGTTGGGCGCTGTCCGCCGGATCGCCGGCCACGACTGCCAGCCACAGCCGCAGTTCGGTGAGCCGCACCGCTGCCGCGCTTCGGTCCACTCCAAAGAGGCAGCGCTCCAGGATTTTCCGGCGGCGTGCGGTGGAGTTGGCGGGAGAATCGGAGCCGAGCCCGGCCATCCGCTCGAGGGCGCCTACCAGAAACGCGCCCGAGCCGACCGCTGGGTCGAGTAGGGTCAGACCATCGACCGCGTCGAGAACCGTGCGATCGGGATCTCCAAGGCGCCGTTCGGCCGTCGCCTCCGCGCAGCCCAGCCTCGATGCGACCGCTGCCACCAACGCGGCATCGAGCATTCGGCGGACCAGTGCCGCCGGTGTGTAGTAGGTACCCGAGGCCCGTCGGGCGTCAGGGGCCATGACGCCTTCGAACACCCGACCGAGCATGTCGGGAGCGATGCCGCGTTCGGTGCCTTCGGTAACGGTGAAATGAAAACGCTCGAACAACGTGTCGAATGCGTCACGCCAGACCGCGTTCGAGATGCCGGTTCGGAGCCGCCGCTCGAGCGGGTGCGGCTCGAAGAGTCCGCCGTTGAGGAAAGGAATGGCCCCGAATGCGGCAACCGTACGACTCCGCTCTGTTGCCGGACGGTTGAGGGTGCCGAAGAAGAGCGGCCGGAGCAGGTCGCGGTGAATCTGCCGCTTTCGAGTGAGACAGCGGTCGACCTGCTCCGGCAGAAACCGTTCACGACCAGCGAGCCACCCCTTGGCCTGCACGAAGTACAGGAACAGAACTCGGGTGAGCTGGAGCAGCGCCAGGCTGGCTCGATCGTCCGAAGCCATTGGCGCCGGCAGTGCGGCGGCCATCTGCTCCAAGGTGGCGCGGAACTGGTGGAAGAAGCGGCGGCCCACCGCTTCACCGGAAAGGGCGTCGGCCGCGGCGGCGGCGTACGCCAGCGCTCCGGGGCGGCCACCAGGGGCGAGACGAGTCAGCGACGCGATGACTGCGGGAGGTGGCCGGTCCAGCTCGATCAGGAGCGAGGGGATTCCGCCGAACGCCACCGCAACCGCCAACCGTCGGGCGGCGCCATCGAAAGCGAGCACCCCACCAAGCCGTCCTCGCGCGAATAGCCGGCGAGCCAGCCGGCGGGCGTCCAACTCCGGCCGGGAGCTGGTGACTCCAAACCAGGGAAAGTCTCCGGTGCGTCCCAGGACCGGCGTGGGGTGATCGTCGTTGGTACCGCCGGCCGCCAGCCCCGGGGTAAGGTCCCACCGAGGCTCGTGGCCCAGAGCGGCGAGAAGTCGAGGCACGTCGTGAAGGCGCTGGATGCCGGCCAATACCGGAAGGAGGTCCACCGGATGCGGCTCCCGCGCTGGAGGAGCCTCACCCTAACGTTCGACTGGTCCTGGACCGGCACCCATTCCTCGCAGTGCGTTCCCGATTTGCTTTCGGGCCAAGCCCGGGGCTACCATCCGGTCCGGTTTCACCGGATCAACGACTTGGAATGGGGTACCTGCTGTGAACGGATCGCCCGGTTTCCGCCGCTGTCTGTCCCTAACCTGCACTCTTCTGGCCCTGGTCTCCGCCCGACCACTCGGAGCCCAGAGCGTGGCCGACAGCGGCACGTTCATCATTCGTCACGCCGCCGATACCGTCGCGACCGAGCGTTTCTCGCGTACCGCGACCAGCCTGCAAGGCACCCTTTCCCTCAACAATTCGAGGAACACCTTCCAGCGCTACACCGCCGTGGTCGCACCCGACGCGACCTTGCCGTTGATCGAAGTGACGGTACGGGAGGACGCCGACAGCGGACGGGTCAAGGCCAAGCTGGTGCAGCGGGCGCGGGTGATCTTCAAGGAAGACAGCGCCGCGGTCGACGCGGTGATCGGGCAGAGCATCGAGACCCGGGTCTTCGGTACCCAGCTCGGCGCGGTCCCTTATCTCAATCTCTCGTTCGCGCTGTTGGAGCAAGCGGTGCGACGGGCCCGCTCTCTCCCGAGCCCTGCCGTGGAGGTCCCGCTCTTCAACCTCGGCGGGGGCCAGACGGTAAAGAGCAGGCTGACGCCCCTCGGCACAGACTCACTCACCTTGGCAATCGGTGAGGTGGAGTTTCGTCTGCGGGTGGATCCTCAAGGACGCGTGCTGGGCGGACGGATCCTGAAGCAGGGCGTGGTGGTGGAGCGGCGCTGATGCGGCTCAGGTCGAAGGCCGGCTGCGGTACACTCTGCCCCTCCAGTCCACTCTCCGTGGGCCACGCCAGGTCGATCGGCCAACTATGTAGAGCGTGATCAGCGCACCCAGGGGGTACCCGAGAGCGTAGCCGATCGGAATCCGCATTCCGTAGCTGATCAGCCCCCAGAACACCAACGAGAAGACGGTCGCCAAAGCGGCCCATGCGCTGAGCGAGCCGGCTCCGCCGCCGACCAATACCACTGCGGGCGGCACCAGCCAGAAGAGCAATGCCGCTATCAGCATCACCGGCACCAGCGCGCGAAGAACCGGCTCCCGGGGAAACGAGCGCCGCCCGCCGAGGTAGACGTTCTTCGACCACCCCTCCACCATGTGCGGCAGGCTGTGGTACATCCGGGTTTCCATCAATCGCTCGGCAAAGGCGAAGTGGATCTTGCGGCCGGCACGGAAAAAAGCCTGAGCCATTGCCAGGTCCTCTGCGACCTCGTGGCGCACGGCCTCATGCCCACCAGCCGCGTCGTATCCCTTCCGGGTCACCAGGATGAACTGCCCGTTGGCGATTACGTCCCGCTCTCGGGTCGCCCGGTTTACCCGCCTGGGGTGATAGCGCAATCCCAGTAGCAGCCAGATCTGCGGCATGATCAGCCGCTCCCAGAACGTCACGCAGCGTTGGTGCGGTGAGACCGTCACCAGGTCCGCACGCTCCTGGCGCAGAGCGCCTACGGCCCGGCCGATGAGCTCGGGCTCGTGCCGGGTGTCGGCGTCGGTGAACAGCAGCAGGTCGGCCGACGCGGCCAGATAGCCCTGGTGGCAGGCCCAGGGCTTTCCGAACCAGCCGCTAGGCAGGTGCTCACCACTGACCAGCCGAAGTCTCGGATCGGTGGCAGCCAGGCGGGCGACGATCTCTGCGGTGTCATCGGTCGAGCGGTCGTCGACCACGATCAGCTCGAATGGCTGGTAGGCCGACCCCAGGATCGAGCGGACCACTGTCTCGATGGTTGCCGATTCGTTGCGCGCGGGGATGACGACGGATACCGGATTGCCGGACACCGGTGGGACATTCGAGAGATTGGGCCGGTTTTCGCCCAAGCGGATCAGCCCCGCGAACGGCGCCAGCCAGGGCAAGGCCGGGAGCAGATCGGCTGGCATCATGGGTGGGACGAGCTAGGATCTTTGCTGCCTGACCACCGAGTAAAGCTCCTGTTCCAACGCGTCGAGCTGCCGGTCTACTTCACCGGGATCGTACTCGGTGTCGCGGGAAGGCACTCCGTTCTGAGCGAAAAGCGTGGCGATCAACGCGTCGGTGTAACCCACCACGGCCACCGCCACGCCCTTGTCGATCACCTTGTTGAGCCGCAGCATGATGGCCATCCCCTGCCGGGCGCGCATGGCGGCCAGGACGGGCGCCAGATTGCGAATCAGCAGCTCGCGGAGGAACTGCAGCTCCTCCACCACCTCGCCCGCTGCCAATCCCCGGGCGGAGGCGATGCGTCCATAGTGCTCACAGACGTGAAACCAGACGGTATTGACTTCCCGCCGAAGCGGGCCGACCAACTCGGAGATGACGTCGAGTAGGAGCCGGAACTCCCGTTCGACGGTTCGACGCGGTATCGTGGGGGCGGCGGTCATCCGGTCTCCCAGCCAGTCGGCCCATTGGGAGACCATCACGTCCCGCATTTCAGCTATCACACGACCGGCGGCGAGCAACGCAGGTTGCGAAGCACGCACAACCGTTCTCCCTCTGTAAAGGTGTGGACAATCTAACCGGAGCGTATATGGGGTCCAAACCGCTCGTTCGTCCCCCCAGGCTGGCGCGCGGAAGCCGGGTAGCGCTGGTGGCGCCGGCGGGCCCACTGCTGGAGAAGGACGATTTAACACGGGCGGAGGCGCTATGCCGTGCGCTGGATTACGAACCGGTCTTGGGGAGCCATGCCGCACGACGGCATGGTTACCTGGCCGGCAGCGACGAGGAGCGCCTAAAGGATCTCAACACCGCACTGGCGGATCCCGGCATCGATGCAGTCTGGTGCATTCGAGGGGGGTACGGAACGACCCGAATCGTCGATCAGCTCGACTTCGAGGCCCTGACTCGTCGCCCCAAGGCCTTGATCGGATTCTCCGACATCACGGCGATTCTCAATGCCGCCACCCGTCGCGCCGGTATCGTGACTTTCCACGGTCCGGTGGCGCGTGCGAGTATGCCGGCCTTCAGCCGCTGGCATTTCGAACGGGTAGTGACCTGCGCCGAACCGGCCGGCCGGCTGGGCCGGCTGCCCTCGCCGCCCGACGTACTGGTTCCGCGGGAGAATCGGATCGTCACGCTTCATGGCGGCACGGCCGAAGGGCCGCTCGCGGGGGGTAATCTCACCCTTCTCCAATGCCTGATCGGCACCCCGTACTTTCCCGACTTGGAGGGCGCCATACTTTTCTTGGAAGACGTGGGCGAGGATCTTTACCGAGTCGACCGGATGCTGGCACACCTGCGTGCCGTGGGTGCGTTGAATCGGCTGTCAGGGGTGCTGGTGGGTCATTTCACCGACCTCCACCGCCACATGAAGGATGGGGCGTTGGGATTCGACGAGGTGCTGGCGACTTACCTGCTACCATTGAAGATTCCGGCCGCCTACGGCTTTCCGGTGGGTCACATCGAGGCCCAGTGGACGCTGCCTTTGGGAGTGCGCGCGCGGTTGGATGCGGATGCGGGAGAGCTGGAGTTGTTGGAGAGCGCCGTCTCATAGCCGAATGTCATCCATGGCCACACCAACCCTCACCAAGCACACCCTACCCGGCGTCCTGGGCGAGCTCCTGGTCGACGTCCGCGCCGGCGGTCGCCGCTCGCCCCGGCCCGCCGTGGTGGTGGTACACGGCTTCAAGGGCTTTAAGGATTGGGGGATGTTCCCGCCCCTCGCCGAGCGGCTGGCCCGGGCTGGACTCACTGCCGTGACCTTCAATCTGAGCGGGAGCGGAGTGGACGATGCAGGCGGGTTCACCCTCCCGGAACGGTTCGGCCACGATACCTACTCGGCGGAGCTGGATGACCTCCGCCGGGTACTGGACGCACTGGAGCGGGGAGAGCTGGGAGTGGCACCGCCCTCCAGTATCGGCTTGCTGGGTCACTCGCGTGGAGCCGGGATCGCCATCCTTCAGGCCGCCCAGGATTCCCGCATTCGGGCCCTGGTCACCTGGTCCGCGATATCCGATGTAGATCGGTGGTCACCGGAGGAACACACCGCGTGGCGCGCCGCGGGGGTGAAGGAAGTCGTGAACGCCCGCACCGGCCAGCGGCTGCCGCTGTATCTCGACCTGCTGGATGACATCGAGAGGAATGCCACCGGCCCGCTCGACATCATGGAGGCGGCTTCGCGGGTGACGGTGCCCTGGCTCATCGTTCACGGCACCGCTGACGAGTCGGTGTCGTACCTGGAGGCGGAAGCGCTCCGGGCGTCGAGCTCATCGCAGGCGACGCGGCTGTATCCGGTCCAGGGCGCGGGGCACACGTTCGGAGCCGTACATCCTTGGCGGGGCAGCACCCCCGAGCTCGACCGCGTGCTCGATCAGAGCGTCAGTGCCCTGACGGACCACCTGGTTTCCACCGGATCTTGACCCGTCCCTCGCGACCAGCCAATCTCCTCCCATGCCCATCTACAACTATCGCTGCACCTCCTGCGGCACCGAGTTCGAGCGACTGGTGCGCAACGGAGTCGAGGTATCTTGTCCCGGTTGTAGTGGCGGCAAGCTCGAGCGGCTGATGTCCCTCACCGCCCGCCCGTCCTCGGCCGGAAAACCGGCCGACTTGAGCCGCTTGGGGCCTCCGCCGGGAGGAGGGTGCTGCGGGGGCGGATGTCACTCACACACCCACTGACCACCCGGCTCGGCAGGCTTCGGGAACGGCTCGCAACCCACCAGCCCCACATCGACCAGCAGGGTGACGAGTTGATCTGGGCGTCGGTAGCGGTGGTCCTGGCCCCATCGCCGGACGCCGTTCTGCTCATCCGCCGCGCCGACCACCCCGACGACCCGTGGTCCGGGCACATGGCCCTTCCGGGCGGGCGCCAGGAGCCCGAAGACGCGGATCTCGCCAGCACCGCCATCCGCGAGACTGCCGAAGAGGTCGGACTCCCGCTGGACCTGGACCAGCTTCTCGGCAGTCTCGACGATGTCGTTCCACGCACTCCGGTTCTTCCCCCTATCGCCGTCCGGCCCTTCGTCTTTCTCTTGCCCGAGCGCCCGACGCTGGTGCTCAACCCCGAGGTCGCCGCCGCCCGCTGGGTTCAACTCGATCAACTGCTTCACCCCGGGACCTATCACTCCGTTCGACTGGAGATCCGCGGCGAAAGCCGGGAGATGCCCGCCTATCAGCTCGACGACGCCATCGTCTGGGGCATGACGGAGCGGATTCTCACCAGCCTGCTGGCTCACCTTCGGCACTAGCTCTCGAAGCCAAGAAGGAGTTGGTCGTCATCCCCTAACTGTGCTGGGATGAACGCACTTCTTGCCTCCTAATCTTGACATTCGGCATCACTCACCATAGTCTTAGGCAAGCCTAAATTAACGACCTATGATGAGCACCACCTTACAACACGAGTCCTTGACGCGGTCGGTAGAGGATTACCTCAAGGCCATTTACCGGCTTTCGCCGGAAGGCCGCCCGGCCTCGACCAGCGAAATCGCCCATCTCCTGGAGCTGTCGGCCCCGTCGGTCAGCGGGATGGTCAAGCGGCTCTCCGAGCAGGGGCTTCTGGAGCACGTTCCGTACAAGGGTGTCCAACTCACTCCCGACGGCCGCCGCGCCGCCCTCCGGATGGTTCGCAGGCACCGGCTCATCGAGGCGTACCTCGTGGCCTTCTTGGGTTATTCCTGGGACACAGTTCACGAGGAGGCCGAGCGGCTGGAGCACGCGGTTTCCGACACCCTGGTCGAGCGGATGGCGGCGGTGCTTGGCAACCCGGCGGTCGATCCCCATGGAGACCCGATTCCCACTCCCGACGGGGCAATCGACGAGCCGGCCAGCACACCGCTCTCCGAAGTTCCCGCGGGGAGCACCGTCGAGCTCCGCCGAGTGGACGAGAACCAGCCGGAGCGGCTGCGCTACATCGCTTCGATCGGACTCCGGCCCGGGGTCGAAGTGACGGTTCTCGACCGGCAGCCCTTCCAGGGTCCGATCACCATCGCGGCCGAAGGTCAGACCCATGTGATCGGCCACGAGCTGGGGCAGGTTCTGTTCTGCGTCGCGGCGGAGAACCAATGAGCGCGGCGTCCACTCCTCCGGTCGAGAGCCTTACCGGTTGGCGCTACCCTCGCACCCGGCCCAGCCTGCCCGAATCCTACCACTCGGTGCGGGTACCGGGCGGAGTCTCCTTCTGGCGCAAGGCACTGGCGTTCGCCGGCCCGGGCTACATGGTCGCCGTGGGGTACATGGACCCGGGAAACTGGGCCACCGACCTGGCCGGCGGCGCCCGATTCGGATACACCCTGCTCAGCGTCGTCCTGTTCTCCAACTTGATGGCCATTCTGCTTCAGTCGCTCGCCCTCAAACTCGGCATCGTCACCGGGCGCGACCTGGCCCAGGCCTGCCGCGACCACTACTCCCGCCCGGTGAGCTTCGTCCTGTGGGTGCTGTGCGAGATCGCCATCGCGGCCTGCGATCTGGCCGAGGTCATCGGCTCGGCCATCGCGCTGAATCTGCTGTTCGGGATCCCGCTGATCTGGGGTGTATGCCTTACCGCGCTCGATGTGCTGCTGATCCTGCTGCTCCAGAATAAGGGATTCCGCTGGCTCGAGGCGTTCGTCATCGCGCTGATCGTTACCATCGCGGTGTGCTTTGCGGTGGAGCTGGTGATGGCCCAGCCGGCCCTCGCCGAGGTGGCTCGCGGGCTGGTGCCGACGACTCAGATCGTGACCAACCCGGTGATGCTGTTCATCGCCATCGGGATCCTGGGTGCGACGGTGATGCCGCACAACCTGTATCTCCACTCGTCGATCGTGCAGACTCGGAAAGTGCTGGCCGGCGAGGAGGCGAAGCGCGAGGCGATCAAGTTCGCCACCATCGATTCGACGGTGGCCCTGCTGTTCGCCTTCTTCATCAATGCCGCCATTCTGATCCTGGCTGCCGCGACGTTCCACGGCACCGGCCACCAGCAAGTCGCCGACATCGGGGATGCCTATCACCTCCTCTCGCCGCTGCTCGGCGCCACCATGGCGAGCACCCTCTTCGCGGTGGCGCTGCTGGCCGCGGGGCAGAACTCCACCATCACCGGGACGTTGGCGGGCCAGATCGTGATGGAGGGATTCCTCAACATCCGGCTGCCGGCGTGGCTCCGGCGGCTGATTACCCGGCTCATCGCCATCGTCCCGGCGGTGATCGTGACCGCGCTCTATGGCGAAAAGGGCGCCGGCGGGCTGCTCATCCTGAGTCAGGTGATCCTCAGCCTCCAGCTCTCCTTCGCGGTGATCCCGCTGGTGTACTTCACCGGCCAGCGAAGCAAGATGGGGCGGTTCGTCAATTCACCGGTGCTCGCCACCGTCGCCTGGTCGGTTGCGGCCGCGATCGTGGGGCTGAACGGGTGGTTGCTGCTGGGAACTTTCCGAGGGTGGATGGGGTAGCGACGCTGTCGTAAACCTTGTGGGTGACAGGAACAGGATTCGAGGAATCATATGTCCGATCGCTCGATATCCCGCCGCGACGTGCTCAAGGCCGGCGCGCTGGGAACCGTCGGTCTCGCCGCGGCCGGCGTCGTTGGAGTCAAGCGCGCGTCCCCTCAGGGAACTCCGACCACTCAGACCTCGCACCACGACATGGTCACCGTGGGACAACTGGCTCCGGGCTCGTTCGATCCCAGCGCCTTCCTCACCCACTTCGATACCGGGAAGGTTTCTCGCTTGCCCTCGGGACAGGTGCTGCGGGAGTACCAGCTGATAGCCGAGGATCGCGAGATCGAAGTGGCGCCGGGCGTGTTCTATCCGGCGTGGACCTACAACGGGCAGGTTCCGGGGCCCACGATTCGTTGCACCGAAGGCGATCGCATCCGGGTCCACTTTACCAACCAGGGCCGCCACTCCCACAGCGTGCACTTTCACGGAATCCATCCGTCGAACATGGACGGCGCGTTCGAGCCGGTGCATGCCGGTCGCAGCTTCGTGTACGAGTTCGATGCCGAGCCCTTCGGCCTGCACCTCTATCATTGCCACACCGTCCCGATCAAGCGCCACATCCACAAGGGGCTGTACGGCGCCTTCATCATCGACCCCAAGGAGGGCCGTCCGCCGGCCCGAGAATTGGTGATGGTGATGAACGGCTTCGACACCAATCTCGACGGCGAGAACGAGGTCTATGCGGTCAACACCGTGGCGTTCCACTATCAGAAGCATCCGATCCCCATCCGGCTCGGTGAGCTGACTCGGGTCTACCTAGTGAACGTCACCGAGTTCGATCTGCTCAACTCTTTCCACCTGCACGGCAACCTCTACCGGCTGTATCGGACCGGGACCGACCTGAGCCGCTACGAGTGGACCGACATCGTGTCGCTCTGCCAGGGCGAGCGCGCGGTGCTGGAGTTCACCTACAAACACCCCGGACCCTTCATGTTCCACGCCCACCAGAGCGAGTTCGCCGAGCTCGGCTGGAGTGGGGTCTTCCTGGTGCAGCCGCCCAATGCCTGACGCCTCCCCGATCGTGGTCGACGAGTCCACCCCTCGCGCGGCCGGACTCCCGCTCTGGCTCAAGGGAGTGGGTCCCCTGGTGCTCTTGGCGCTCCTGGTCGCCGCCTTTCTCCAGTTCGGGCCGGTGGGTGTGTTCCGCCAGGCTTTTCCGCCGGTGGAGGAGCTGACCGTCGAGCGGATCCGGCTGCCGCGCGCCGGCGTGATGGAGGTGCGGGTGGTCAACGGTGGGCCCGAAGCGGTGACCGTCGCGCAGCTCATGGTGGACGATGCCAACTGGGTCCACGAGCTGAACGGCAGCCGGACTCTGGCACGCCTGGAGTCGCGCACCATCACCGTTCCGTATCCCTGGGTGGAGGGCGAGCCGCACACCGTCACCCTGGTGACCAGTACCGGACTCACCTTCTCCGGTGAAGTGCCGGTCGCAACCTTGTCGCCGCCGGTGGACGGGAGGTATCTCAGCACGTTTGCGCTGCTCGGGATCTATGCCGGAGTGATTCCGGTCTTCATCGGGCTGCTCTGGCTTCCGTTCGTGCGCGCCATAGACCGACGCTGGATCGACTTCCTGCTCAGCCTCACCATCGGCCTGTTGGTGTTTCTCGGTGTAGATGCATTGGAGGAAGCGATCGAGACGGCCGGCAGGGTGCCGGGCGCGTTCCAGGGCACTGCGCTGGTCCTCCTGGGTGCGCTGGGTACGCCGCTGGCGCTCGCGGCGCTGGGCCAGTGGCGGGCTCATCGGCGGAAGGAACGGTCACCGCTCTACGTGGCGGGGCTGATCGCGCTGGGAATCGGGCTTCATAACCTGGGTGAAGGGCTCGCCATCGGCACCTCGTACGCCACCGGCGAGATCGCGCTGGGCACGTTCCTGGTGGTCGGGTTTCTGCTGCACAACACCACCGAAGGGCTGGGAATCGTCACTCCGTTGGCGGATGAGCGGCCCCGGTTGGGCTGGTTGATCTTCCTCGGCGCTCTCGCCGGCGTTCCCACGGTGTTGGGTGCCTGGATTGGAGGGTTCACCTACTCGCCGGTATGGACCACGGTCTTCTTCGCGGTGGGCGCCGGGGCCATCGCCCAGGTGGTCTACGAGCTGTGGCGGTTGTTCATGAGGCGAGCCGGAGCCGGCCTCACCGCGCCGCTCAACGCCACCGGGTTGCTGCTGGGGATGCTGGTCATGTACGCCACCGGTCTGCTGGTGCCGGCGTGAGCGCCCGTTGTCGCGCAGGGGTGACGGCGGTGGTAGTCGTGCTTTGGGCTCTCCCCCTCGCGGCCCAAGAACCCGCCCCCATCGCCGACAACAGCTTCCTCATTGAAGAGGCCTACAATCAGGAAGCCGGCGTAGTGCAGCACATCAGCACCTTTTCCCGCGCCGACAATGGAGACGCCTGGGACTACTCCTTCACCCAGGAATGGCCGCTGGGCGGCATACTGCATCAGCTCAGCTACACCATTCCACTTGCCCACGCCGACGGTAGCGGCACCGGACTAGGCGACATCGCACTCAACTACCGCTACCAACTTGTCGGTACTGAAGAGGACCTCTTTCATCTGGCTCCACGCCTCAGCCTTCTGGTGCCCACCGGAAATGAGGACGTTGGGCGCGGTGCGGGGGCGCTGGGTTTTCAGGGAAACATTCCTGCCAGCTACGTAGTAGGTCCTGCGCTCGCGACTCACTGGAACGCAGGGATGACCGTGATCCCCTCGGCCAATGGCCCGCTCGGCACCAGCGCCACGACCATCGGGTTCAATCTCGGCGGAAGCGCCATCTGGCGAGTCCGTCGCTCGGTGAACCTGATGCTGGAGGCTGTCTGGTTCAGCAACGAGGTGCCGATGAGCGAGGGTGAGACCCAGCGGGAAGAGAGTGCATTCCTCAATCCGGGTGTCCGCTGGGCGTTCGACTTCAACAGCGGACTCCAGATCGTCCCCGGTGTGGCTTACACCATCGGCCTCGGTCCCAGCTCCGGAGATGACAGCCTGTTCCTCTACCTCAGCTTCGAGCACGCCTTCAAGCGCTGACCTCGCCGGTGGTGCCTATCTTCCGGGATGCGTACGGCTCACTTGTTACTGTGGCTGACATGTCTCGGAAATTCGACCGTAACCGCCCAAACGGTCGAAATCGCGGTCGAGCGAGGCTTGGCCAACGAGCTGGGGCTCGTGGTCGGCGACACGGTGCGCCTGGGCACTGCACCGGACTCCTTACGGGCGATCGCGATCGTATCGGCGATCTATCAGCCTCGCCCGGATCCGGCCGAGATCTCCAAGCGCGAGCGCCACGTCCGCCTTCACCTGCCGGATCTCGCCGCTTTGCTCGGCGCACCCGACCGGGTTGACCGGTTCGGGATTCGGCTCCAACCCGGTGTCACTCCGGACAGCGCTACCGCAGTCATCAACCGCAACGCGTTCGGCTTTCGGGCCTACGGCTCCACCGCCATCGCCTCGGAGTCGTCTCAGACTTTCTTGGTAGTAAGTCGCTTTCACCGCGCCATCGCGCTGATCACCATCGTGGCCAGCGGCGTCTTCCTCCTTTGCATCATGTTGCTCAAGGTCGAGGAGCGGCGCATGGATGCGGCGGTGATGCGGTTCGTGGGAGTTCGCCGGAGAACCATCTTCGGAGCCCTGCTGCTCGAGGCCGCACTGATCGCGGTGCTCGGCTCCATCGTCGGCATCGCGTTCGCCTTTCTGGCCGGCGCCCTCACTAACGCCTACTACCGCCGGTTCTTCGAAACCGAGCTCACCTTCTCCCTCATCACGCCTGACATCGTGTGGTTCAGCGTGTTGCTCTCGCTTACGCTGGGGCTCGCGGCGGGAGCGGTGGCCGCGTGGCGGCTGGTTCGTACCCGACCCCTGGTGCTGTGGGGGCGGGGATGAATGGATTGGCTTGGGGGCTCAAGAACCTCCGACGCCACCGGCTCCGCACCGCGCTGTCGCTGGCGGGAATCGCGGTCGCCGCGGCGATGCTGCTGGACATGGTGATGCTGAGCGGTGGGATCGATCGCTCCTTCGCCGAGCTGCTGCTGGTTCGGGGCTACCAGATCCGGCTCACTCCCAGAGGCACCCTGCCGTTCGATACCGAGGCGAGTCTCACCGGCGCGACCGGTCTGGTGAACCGATTGCGGCGTGACCCCCAGATCGCCGCGGCCGGGGCCGTGCTCGGCTCCGCGATCTATGGACGAGCCGACTCGCTGGTCACCCTCTTCGGTTACGGCCTTCAGCCCGAGGCCCAGGGCCTCTATCAGCTGCTCGAGGGGCGGGATCTCTCGCCGACCGACACCGACGGCATCCTGTTGAGCGCGCCGGCGGCCGAGCTGCTGCGCGCCGGCATCGGCGACTCGGTGAACCTGGTCGGGCGGCTGGATCCCCAGACCGCCGCAAACCAGGCCGGTCGCCGCCTGATCGTGCGGGGTAGGGTTCGCTGGCTCTACGACTATCGCGGACAGCGGTCAGTGGGTACGGTGCTTTCGGTCATGCAGCGGCTCACCCGGCAGGATCGGGAGGATCGCGCGTCGATCGTGGTGCTCAAGGTGCGGGATGACGCCGCGGTGCCGGCGGTCGCCGACCGGCTCCGCAAGGAGCTCCCGGCGGTCGAAGTGAACAGCGTGGCCGACCTGGTGCGGCACTTCAATCGGCGGCTGGTGTACTTCCGCCAGCTCTCCTACATCCTCGGCAGCATGAGTCTGCTGGTTACCGTGTTGCTGATCGGCACCCTGCTCACCATCACGGTCAGCGAGCGCCTGGGAGAGATCGCTACGGTGCGCGCCATCGGCGTCAGCCGCGCCACCGTAGTACGGCAAGTGCTGGCCGAAGGCTTCGCGCTCACGGTCGCAGGGGCGGCACTCGGGATCGGGCTCGGCATCGGCACCGCTCGGTACCTCGACGCGATTCTCACCAGCTTTCCCGGCCTGCCCGCCGCCTTTTCGTTCTTCGTGCCTCGAGCCGAAAGCCTGGGCCTGGCGGCGTTGGTCCTGCTGCTGACCGGTGCACTGGCGGGATTGTACCCCGCCTGGCTCGCGGCGCGGGCACCGATCGCCGCCACGCTCCGATCGGAGGCCACGTGACCCGGACGCCGGTGTTGCTGGCCCGCGACCTCCGGAAAGACTATGCGATGGACGGAGGCGCGGTGCACGCGCTCCGGGGAGTGTCGCTGGCCATCGAGCCCGGTGAGTTCGTTGCCATAGCGGGGCCATCCGGCAGCGGGAAGTCCACGTTGTTGCAGCTCATCGGGGGGATCGACGTGCCCACCTCGGGAACGGTCGAGGTGATGGGCACCCGCCTGGACGCCCTCTCGGATCGGGACCTCACCCGGCTCCGGCTTACCCGGCTGGGCTTCATTTTCCAGCGCTTTCATCTGCTGCCGGTGCTCACCGCCCGAGAAAACGTGGAGCTGCCGATGGCGGAGGCGGGAATACGAGGGCCGGAACGGCGCGCTCGAGCCGCCGAGCTGCTGGCCTACGTCGGTTTGGCGGATCGGACCGGGCACCGGACCACCCAGCTCTCCGGTGGCGAGATGCAGCGCGTCGCCATTGCCCGCGCGCTGGCCAATCGCCCGGCGGTCATCCTGGCCGACGAGCCGACCGGAGAGCTCGACGCGGCGACCGGACAAGAGATCCTCGACCTCTTCCACCGGCTCAACGCCGATGGGACCACGCTGGTCGTTGTCAGCCATGATGAGGCTCTCGCCACTCAGGCGGGACGGGTGGTTCACATGATTGATGGAAGAATCGTGAGCGGTTGATGCTCCTCACCCTGGCCTTCCGCCACCTGTGGGTCCGCAAGATCCGCTCGCTTTTTCTCCTGCTCGGCTTCGCCATCGGCGTTGGAGTGATGGTGGTGCTGCTGTCGGTGGGTGAGGCGATGCTGGATCAGTCGCGCGACGTGGCACTGGTGGGGGGAGGAGAGGTGACTGTCCTCCCATTGGGTATCGACGTCGAGGCAATGCGTACCGGCGGACTGAGTGCACTCTTTTTCGGCATCGATCGGGCGCGCTTTCTCACCCGCCAAGTGTTGGGAGGCCCAAGGCACCGGCCGCTGGTGCGATCGGTGGCCCCGGCCATCGAGGGGAAGCTGCTCTATCTGTGCCGCACTGACGTCTCCTGCCGACCTACCGCGGTTCGAGCCGGAGGCGAGATCCCCAGCCGGTCCGCCGTCCTCGGCTCGGCGCTCGACGTGCGTACCGGCCGATGGCTCGACAGCGGAGCGGACTCGGCATACCTCGACCCAAGCCCTCAGCAGCTCTACGATGAGCTGGACCGCTTCCACATTCCGCCACAGCCGGATTCCACCTGGGGTGAGTGGCAGTATTTCAACCTGGTCGCGGCTCCGGGTGAGTGGTGGTATGTCACCTACCTGATCGGGGGGGAGGTTCCGGCGGGCAGGTGGGGCGGCCGCATCCTGCTCACCCGCCGCCGGCCGGACGGCCGCTACCAGCGATTCACCGCGGACGCTACTCCGTCGAACGTCCGGTTCGATACTGCCGGCGCGGACCTCAGCATCGGATCGAGCTCGGTGCGTCAGCGCGACGGGGTCTATCGCCTTCGGGCCCGAGCACGGGGTAAGGACGGTGCTGTGCGACTCGATCTCACGCTGCATCCGCTTCCTAACCGGTACTTCCCGCCGGTCGAGCTGAGCCAGGACGAGTTTCTCTCCGGGTACGTGGTCCCGGCCCTGGCGGGGTCGGCCAGCGGCGAGATCTGCGTCGAGTCCGACTGCAGGACAGTGGACCGGGTGCCTGCGTATCACGATCACAACTGGGGGGTCTGGCGCGACGTAACCTGGGAGTGGGGCTCGGCTCGGGGAGCCTGGCTCAGCCTTCTTTATGGCGGGGTTTACGGTCCGGAGCGCAGCGCCGCGTCCCCATTCTTCCTGACCTTGGTGGATTCGCTGGGCGCGAGACAGGTGCTCCGTTTCGGAGAGATCGCTTACCGCGGCCGTCAGCAGGCCCGGGGCTTGGCCGGGGTGACGGCCCCGGAGCGCTTCACCATACTCGGCACTCGGGAAACCGACACGGTGCGGCTCGAGGTCGATGTCGAGGAGGCTCTGGCGAGCGAGATGGCCGCATCGACGTTCCGAAGGGCGTTCCTGCAGATGCGCGGGAGCTTCACTCTCTCGGGAAAGCTCGGCGGCGAGCCCGTGAGTGATCGAGGTCAGGGCTTCTTCGAGACCTACGTCAACCGTTAGCTCCCTACAACCCCACCCGCAGCAACAGCCCGGCAGAGCGATAACGGAACGCTCCCGTGGTCGAAGTCACCGCGCTGTTGGTCACCAGACCGAACGCTTCAATCCGGTTGCCGACACCCAACCGCCTCGCGATTCGAGCCTCCATGTGCCACTCGCTCTGCGCCTCGCCTCGTTGCCCAACCTGCTGAGCTCCGAGGCCGCCGCTGAAGCGGCCTTCCCACCGGGGAGAATCGAGGGTGTACCCTGCCTGGGCCTCGAGCACTTGAAGCGGTCGGGAGAGAAGTATCCTATACCTCGCTCCGCGTAACCGAGCGTGCGACCGAGCAGTCCCACGAAGAAGCGCCGCCGGAACGTCCGGGTGATCGAAGCCAGTGCCGATGTCCGGGAGTTTCCATCGCTGAGCCATGCTCCGCCGCCGGCGCCGACGATGCTGAGCCCGGGAGCGGGGGTAAGGTCGACCCCACCGTCGAACGACTCGACATCGAGCTCGCGCTCGATCAGCGCCGCGATTTCGTCGAAGGGAGCGCGGGCGTACCCCACACTCAACCCGAGCGCGGGTGCCGGGCGCACGCTCGCCCGTGCGCGGTAGGTCTCGCTGGTCCGTGACTCCGCCACTTCGGGGTCCAGCCGCCGAGCCCCGCCCGCGGCGCTGAGCTGGACCTTTCCGAAGGCATAGGAGAGTCCCGCCTCGCCACTGACTCTGCTTGCGTCGCGCAGGGGATCACTGGCCTCGAGTGCGCCGGCCGATCCAAAGACGCGCACGCCTTCGGCCAGGGGAGCCGAAGCATTCACCGTCTGGGAGAACGTGGTGTTCTCGTCGGAGTCGTTGCTCCAGCTCGCCGAGGTCTCAGCCGCGGGCCGGGTAGCTCCCCATGCCTTGCGGTAAAGCTCCCGGGCTTCCGAGTGAGTTGAGTCGATGCTCAACGCCTCTCGAGCGGCGCGCGCGGCCGCTGCATCGCGGCCTTCCCAATGATGCAGGTAACCCAGACCGGCCAAGGCATCGGCGTCCCTTGGATCCCCGGCCAACATCGCACGATAGGCATCGGCCGCCGGCTTCAGCCGTCCCGCCCACCCGAGGGTGCGGGCCCGACTGAGGGCGGCTTCGTGAAGATCCGGTCGCTCGCCGAGCAGGCTGTCGTACTGGGCGAGCGCGGCGTTGTATCGGCCGTCCCACGCCAACACTCGGGCCTCAGCCAGCCGGATGTCCGCATCGCCAGGTTCGCCTGCCCGAGCGCGAGCCAACAGCACCAGCGACGAGTCCAGCTTGCCGTCCCACGAGAGCAGAATGGCCAGCCGCAGGGCGGCACGAACCGCCGCCGAGTCGCCGGCCAGAACCCGCTGATATGCCGCGCGGGCCACGTCGAAGCGGCCCTCGGACCAGGCCGAGTCCCCCTGCGCCTGCTGGGCTAGCAGGGGAACCCGGAGCACGCCAGCAGCGCCAGACCGAGGAGACTCGATCTGCGGAGCGGGCTCGCAGAGTCCGGCAGTGACCAGAAAGGCGAGCTGAGCCGATGAAGCAATCCCATGTCTCCCAAAGTATTACGGATTCGTTCTTAGCCCCCGCCCGGGGAACGGAAGTTGCTCCCGTCAGTGCAAGAATGGCGCCCGCACGCTCCCCCGCTGCTGGCTCGGACTTCCTGACGTCATGGAGAACCGCCTCGGCATGGTGCCCGCCTCCGCTCTGGAGCTGCTGCGTGTTTGGGTGATCGCCCTGTCGGGCGCCGTCCTGCTGCTCTTTCTCTTCCTCTTGCTCCAGCATGGTCTGGCCTCGCTCATCGCCGAGCGTTTCCGGCGGCGGCAGCGGGTCCTGGCTCCGGCGTTGTATGCGACCCTGGAAAGCTTTCCCCGACAATCGGTGGTGCTGCACGAGCTCAACTGGTTCGACCGCATGGTGGTGCGGGGCATGCTTCTCCGGCTGGCGCTCGACCTCCGAGGCGACTCGGGTGACGCAATAGCGTGGCTGTACGGTCGGCTCGGCCTGCTGAGAATCGATCTCGCCGGTCTGCGCTCCTGGCGGGCATCGCGGCGGGCGCGGGCGGCCGCGGACCTGGGGCTGATCCGCGCACCACGCTCGTTGACCCCTCTACTCGCGGCCCTCAACGATCCCGACCTGCACGTCCGCCAGAGCGCGGTCTGGGCGGTAGGGCGGTTGGGTGATCGAAAGGCGCTGGAACTCCTGGTCGACCTGCTCGGCGATCGCACCGCGGTCGTGGCCCGAAGAGCCCAGGAAGTTCTCGCCGAGCGGGGACAGCGAGGTCGATGGAGCGATCCTCGCCTACGCCCGGCAGAACCGACAGCCCCGCGGGACGGCTGGCGGCTGTGGAGTTGATCGGCTGGCTGCGCATCGCCGAAGGGGTGGACCTGTTGCGCCGGCTGATGACGGATCGCGACCCGGAGCTGCGAGTCAAGAGCGTCAAGGCCGCATCGGCGATCGGCGACCCTCGCTTTCTCGACGGGTTCCATCTGCGGCTGGCCGACTCTCACTGGGAAGTGCGTTGCCAGGCGGCGCGAGGGTTGAGCGTGTTGGGGAGCGCGGCCTCGATTCCCCGACTGGAAGCGGCGCTGCGTGACGCCCACTGGTGGGTGCGATTCTATGCCGCCGTCGCGCTGTCCGAGGTGGGCGGCGCCGGTGAATCCGCGTTGGTCGAGGCCTTGGATGATCCGGAGCGGCTGGTTCGTGACATGGCGCGCTACCTGCTCGAGCGCGGCGCGGTCGCCCCGGTGTTGCCATGAGCTGGCGCGAAGGAGCTGGCGCACTCATCGTCTGGTACAGCGGCTTCGTGCTGCTGTGCTTTTTCGCCATCAATTCCTACTACCTGGTGCTCACTGCAAGCGGCTTCTGGCGCACCCTTCGGGCAGTGCGCCGCATCCAGCGCCCCGACGAGCGCCGGCTGCTCCGGTCTCCACTCACGCCTCCGGTTTCGGTGCTCGCTCCTGCGTTCAACGAGGCCGCAAACGTGGTGGAGAACGTGCGCTCCCTCCTGATGCTGGATTACCCGGTCTACGAGGTGATCCTGATCAACGACGGGTCGAGCGATCGTACCCTCGAGCTGCTGATCGAGGCTTTCGCGCTGGAGCCCAGTGCGAGGAGCTTCGAGTACGCCGTTCCCTGCCGTCCGATCCGGGGAGTCTATGAGTCGGCCGCGCATCCCAACCTGGTGGTGATCGACAAGGAGAACGGTGGCAAGGCGGACGCGCTGAATGCCGGATTGAGCCTCTCCCTATACCCGCTCTTCTGCGCCATTGACGCTGATTCGATCCTCCAGCCCGATGCG
The DNA here is from genome assembly GCA_963812755.1 of uncultured Gemmatimonadales bacterium. GTDB lineage: Bacteria > Gemmatimonadota > Gemmatimonadetes > Gemmatimonadales > GWC2-71-9 > CAVVWJ01. The sequence goes on from CAWEWK010000013.1 coordinate 272,114, forward strand.
TTGCTCCGGCTGGTACGACCCTTCGTCGAGGCCCCCGGCGTCACCGTCGCGGCCGGCGGCATGATCCGGGTGGCCAACGGGTGCGTAGTGCGGGCCGGCCGGGTGTCGCAAGTACGTCTGGTTCGCCGGCTCCTGCCTCTACTTCAGATCGTGGAGTATCTCCGGGCCTTCCTGTTCGGGCGGATGGGATGGAGCGGCGGCAATTCGCTGCTGGTCATCTCGGGTGCGTTCGGGTTGTTCGACAAGCGGACCGCGCTCCAGGCAGGCGGGTACGCCACCGACACCGTCGGCGAAGACATGGAGCTGGTGGTTCGAATCCATCGGCTGCTGCGGGAGCAGGGGCGGCCTTACCGGGTCGGCTTCGTCCCCGATCCGATCTGCTGGACCGAGGTCCCGGAAACCCTCCAGGTACTGCGCCGGCAGCGGACCCGATGGCATCGGGGACTCATCGACACGCTGTGGCGCCACCGTCGCATGGCAGGACGGCCGCGCTATGGGGCAGTGGGAGTGGTCGCTATCCCGGGATTTGTGCTCTTCGAGATGCTGAGCCCCTTGCTCGAGCTGACCGGCTACGTGCTGCTGCCGCTCGCCTGGCTGCTCGGCATTCTGAGCACCTCGTTCGCCACCACCTTCCTCTTGTTTGCGGTACTCTACGGGATACTGGTGTCGGTGTTGGCCGTGCTCCTGGAAGACATCGCCTTTCGGCGCTATCCCAAGATTCGAGACCTGAGTCTGTTGGTTGCGGCGGCGGTGTTGGAAAATGTGGGCTATCGTCAGCTCACCGTCTGGTGGCGGGTCCGGGCCTTCTGGGAGTTCTGGCGGGGCGACCTCACCTGGGGCGCGATGGAGCGGCGGGGAGTTGGGGCCGGTTGATGGTTACCATTCTGGCCGTGCTCGTCCTGCTGGCCCTCGCCCGGCTGGTTTACCTCGAAGTGCTCGCGCGCCGTTCTCAGGCCCGCTTTCGGGCGCTGGCCCAATCGAGTGACAACGCAGTGGTGCTCATCGACAGCCGGGGCGCGGTGCTATTCTGGAGTAAGGGAATGGAGCGCATCTTCAGCTACTCGGAAGCGGAAGCTAAGGGCCAGCCGTTCACCATGGTCATGCTCCAGGGAAGCGAGCTCCGGTTGATCGGTGGCGCCGTGGAGCTGGTCGGCCTCACCAAGAACGGCCAGGAGATACCGGTCGAGCTTTCGCTGGCGGCGTGGAGAGCAGGCGGGGAGTGGTTCTATACCGGCGTGATCCACGACCTGACCGAGCGGCGCCGGAAGGAGGATCGGGTCAGCAACGCCGTCCACGAGCTGCGGACTCCGCTCACCACTGCCAAGGGGTTCATCGAGCTGATCGCCGGGGGAGACGCCGGACCGGTGACCGACACCCAACGAGAATTCCTGGAGATCGCCGCTCGCAGCACGGACCGCCTCGGTGTCCTCATCGACGATCTGGTCGGACGTAGCGGGCGAGGGTCCTAATGGCACGAATTCTATTAGCCGAAGACGAACAGCACATCGCCGACATGATCACTTTCAAGCTGACCAACGGCGGCCACCAGGTGATTCGGGCCCGCGACGGTGAAGAGGCGGTGCTGCTGGCCGAGCAGGAGAACCCGGACCTCATTCTCCTCGACGTGATGATGCCGGTGGTGGGTGGTTTCGAGGTCCTCCGGCGGCTCAAGTCCGATCCCGCCCGTAAGTCCGTTCCCGTGATCATGGTGACCGCAAAGGGGCAGGAGCGCGAAGTGGTGAGCGGGCTTCGGGAGGGAGCCGCGGACTACATCGTAAAGCCGTTCAGCCTCAAGGAGCTGGTCGCGAGGATCGAGCTGGTGCTGAGCCGGACCTAGCCCCGGAGCTCCAGGAGCCCCACAGAACCTTGAGGCTGTCGTACACCTGCTTGAGCCTGCCGTGCGACCGGGGCTCGGTCCACCCGTCCCACCGCCAACCGGTGAATCCCTCCGCCGACCAGCGTTGATCGTTCAGGGCAGGCAATGCTCCGATCACTTTCCCCGACATCTTGTCGTAAACCAGCACGCCGATATGAAACTCTCCGGCGGACGCGGTGCCGAACTCACCGACCGAGTCCCGCTCGAAGAGTAGGGTGCGGGTGGAGGGATCGGTGACGTTGAGCAGGTCCCACGCCAAGCGCAGCTGGAGCAGACCCGCGGTGTCGTCGAGAAACCAGTCGGCCAGCGTCGATTCCTTTTCGGTGCCGTAGGCCAGCCGCCCGCGATTCACTCGTTGTGCCGGGAAGAACCTTCCGTCGCGGCCGAAGCGGGCGCGGTTGGTGAACACCCACAGCGAATCGAACCGGCCATCCGTCGCGATTCACGATTGTCACCGGCCTGCGGTAGAACCGCCCCAGGTCATCTCCGGTGGCCGGATCACCTTCGCCATGGCGGTTGTACTCCGGCGTCACCCGGAGCGTGGCACTGTCCGGCGCTGCCAGGTCCACCAGAAACTCGAAGCCCAGGTCGCTGCGTGATTCCAGGTGGCAGCCGGTGCTGGCCCACGCTCGGCAGATGGGTGTCGATCGCCAGCCGCACGCCTCGTGAGCTCCACGGGAATCGGGCCGGACCCAACTCGACGGCGAAGTAGGCGTAGGACTCGTCGGCTCCGATCCGGAGCGTGCTGGGAGTCCCCGGGATCGCTCCGTCGGACCCCTGTACCAACGGGAGTCCCCGCCAACGCTCGGGATCTCCCCCCAGCACTGGAGCAGCGCCCACGGCTCCGGCATACTGTCCCACGATCCCGTAGTTCTGCTCCGCGTCCATCACGTTGTGCCACCGCGGAGTATGATCGCGGGGGATCTCGAAATCGATGACGATCCAGTTCTTCTTGAACCACTCGTCCAGCCAGGCGAACACGATCGAGCCGGCTCCCCCGGCCTCGCGGATCTCCCGGGTGAGACGCGCGTCGATCGCCGCCATGGCACGCTCATCGTGCCCCCCATGATGCCAACCCTGCGGCTGGAGGTGCGCGATGCCGCGACTGGAAGGCACCCCATACTCCGAGATGACGGTGGGAATCCCGACGTGATGGGCGACCAGCTCACGGAGGTAGCCGAAGTAGCTCGAGGGTCCTTCGCTGGACCGCGCGGCCGCGTATCCCGGATCGTGGATCATGAAGTCCGGGTAGTAAGGATAGACGTGGTAGCTGGCGAACCACCCTGCCGGGTTTGCCGCCGTGGGTCGAATCAGGTTCGCGTCGAGTCCGATGGCGTCATTCTCATACTCCAGCTTCTGCCCCGCTGATGGCCGCCCCGACCGGCTGCGCCAGGCTGCCTCTTCGGCGGTGCTCGACTCCGTCGGGTGGGTCAGCGGATCGAGGGTCGGCCAGTTGGTATAGGCAATCGGCCGGAGCGCGTTATAACCGTCCGCCTCGTAGGCCAGCAGGTAGTCGCATTGCTCCGCCATCCACCGATCCATTGCAGGGCCGCTCTGGATTTCAAGGTAGCGCCCGCGGTATCCCTCGAGGCCAGGATGGTCGACGTCATACGCCTTGACCGCGAAGGGTTCCCATTCGCGTCCAATGATATAGCCTAGGGTCCAGCGAGAGACGTCTGCGTCGTACCGTCCGCCGGCGTGGCTCCGCCGTCGAGGGATGCCGGTGGCGCCGTGGATCAGATCCACTACCCGGTTCATCTCGGCTCGAAACGCTTGCTTCCATTGAGGGTCATCGAAGTCGTCCCGCGGCGGCAACTCGGTCCAGACGCCGTGGATCAACCAAAGGGGTGAGTCGGGGTGGCGAACGTTCCAACCTCGAAGCGCGCGGTAGAACGCGGGCGGAAGAATAGTGTAGAGCCGGACAGTGTTGGCGTGCATGGCTGAGATCGAGCGCAGCCAGCCGGCGTAAGTCGCCGAGTCAGGCGGAAATTCCGAGGGGAACCGGCCTGGGAGCGTTACCCCGAGGTTTACTCCTTGGATGTAAAAGGGAATCCAGCGTCCCCGGCTGCGAACCTCAAAGCGCTCGCCCTGGCTCCGGGCAACGAGCTGAAGTGTGGCCGGGCGGGCGGGCCTTCGAGCGATCGGCCGATTCCAGTCTGGCGAGAGTCGGTCCAGCAGCTCATGGATCTCGCGATGCTTGGGGTTCAGCTTGACCACTCGCCGAGCCGAGGCGATGGCCGTGGTAGTATCACCGCGGCGGTACGCTGTCCGGGCTCGGCCTTCCCACCCGTCGACGTTGGCGCTGTCGCGCCGTAATACCAGGCCGAAAAGCGAGTCCGCGGAGGCGAGACGGTCCTGCCGCAGGAAGATGAATCCTAGACCGACCTTCGGGTCCTGACTCGCCGGGCAGAGGCGGCCGGCACGCCTGAAGTGCTCGGCCGCTGCGTCGAGCGAGTCCACCCGATAGGCGCGCCAGCCCAGCTCGACCGATGCCGCTGCCGAAGCAGGGCAACGGACTTGGGCAGAGAGCGCCGGGGCCGCGACCAGTGACATCGCCAGCGAGGCGCGGACCTGCCCTGCGAGAGGTATGTTCAAGGCCATGAGCAGTGAGGAAGCTTCACCCGGCGTGCCGCCCGATCAAGCGGCGGACACCCGCGCGCTGGGCCGTTCGCTGATCGACACCTTCGGCAAGGGCTGGTCCAAGGGAAACGTCGATCTGATGATGAGTGTGTTTACCCCCGGCGTGGTCTTCATCGAGACCCCCTTCGCCGAGCCGCTTCAGGGGACCGAGGCGGTGCGCCGCTACTGGTTGGATGCTCCGTACAATCAATCCGAGGTCAGCTTTACTTCCGGCGAGATCTATGCGGCTGGACCCTGGTTCTCCACCGAGTTCAAGTGCGTCTTCCAACGCCGCCGAACCGGTGAGTGGGTCGATGCTCGCGGAGCGATCTTCTGTGAGACGGAGGGCGGTCGGATCGGGGAGATGCGAATGTACTGGCACCGGCAGCCGTGATTGGAACAGCGCCACGGCCTCGGCGGTTTATAGAAATGTCCTAGTCCCAAGAGGATACAGTGCTCCAAAGAGGACGATTGGGGCTGAGGGCTTGCAGCCAAGTCATTGAACTGCAACGAAATAGAGGATGGCACGGGGTTCGCACAGAACTGGATGCGTAACGCGGTGCCCTGTCTCACTTTCCAGTTGTCACGCCGTCGTCGGGAGGCGCCATGATCTCCGCCCTGCTCCTTCCACTGGTGCTCGCCGGTTCTCCGGCCGATTCTGCGCTGCTTGCAGCGCAGACCTCCGCGCCGAGCGACGACCCCCCCATTCAGTTGTGGATCAATAACGATCGCCGCTTCCTCGCCGGCGACCGCGCCAAGGTTCAGGTGCGGACCGAAGAGGACGGCTATCTGCTCGTGCTTCATGCCGATCCCGATGGCTATCTGCGGGTCCTGTTTCCGCTCGATCCGAGGGACGACAACTTCGTGCGCGGCGGCAAGAAGTATGAAGTCCGCGGGCGCGGAGGCCGGGAATCGTTCGATGTAGAAGTCTCCACCGGACGAGGCACGGTGTACGCCGCCGTCTCCCGCAGTCCGTTCCGCTTTGACGAGTTCGTTCTGGGTGATCATTGGGACTATCGGACCTTGGCGCCCAACCGGCTCCCTCGCGAGCCGGAGACCGAGCTGACCGAGCTGGTCCGCCGGATGGCCCAGGGCAGCTTCGACTACGATCTCCTGACCTACGATGTGATCGAACGGGTGGTGTACGCCTCGGACTATTCGTACAGTAGGCCGTACTACAGCTCGCATTATTACGACGACCCTTGGTGCGGAGGGTACTACGGCTGCGGCAGCAGTATCTCGGTAGGTCTATTCTTTGGCCGGCCGTACCGGCGGTACTATAGCCCGTTCTACTACGGGTACAATCCTTACTACGATCCGTTCTTCTACGATCCGTTCTACTATCGCCCGATCTATTACTACCCGCGTGGGTACTACTACCACCCGTACACCTACGGTTACCACCCGTACGGCTACGGTGGGTATTACGACCGGCCCGGGCGCTACTATCGCCCGTATACGCCCTATCGATTCCGTGGCTCAGACGGTGTGTCGAACGACTATCGTGAGCGGCGATACGGCTTCGGCCGATCGGTCAATACGGTCTACACTCCGCCCCGGAGCCGGTTTACCGAGTCACCCAGGGCGAATCCAATCAGCCAGGCAGGGCGGCGGGTGTTGGATCCGAGCCAGGCCGACTCGCGCCATGAGGTGGTCTCGAGGGAGCCGGTGCTCAAGCGCCGCCAACCCGGCGGCAGCGAGCGGCGGGATGCGACTGCGGAACGTCGGAACGCGACTGCGGAACGGCGGGAAGTCCAGGCGGGCCGGCCTCTGATCGAAGCCCGCCGGGCGCGCCCGCCGGAGGGGGACCGTTCGGCCGTCTCCGGCTCTCCAGGGCGGCGCGATCTGCCGGTCGAGATCCGGCCAGAGAGCCGCCGGGCGGACCGGCCTCAGATCGAGCGCGCTCCGGTCCGCGACCAAGGGGATCGGCCGGAAGCTCGTCCGTCCCGGCGCTCCGACGACCGGCCTTCGGCGGACCGGCCATCGGCGGACCGGCCATCGGCCGAGCCCTACCGGGCGCCCCGCGCGGTCGAGCGGAGTGGCGACCGTGGTGACAACGGTGGTGGGCGGGTAGAGCGCTCCGGCCCGCCGCCGTCCCGGTCGCACGACGGCGGTGGTGGCGGGGGTGGGGGTGGGGGTGGGGGCAGCCGGACGCCGAGCGGGGGCGGCGCGCGGAGGCGGTAAGACCCTGGCAGGAGCTTCCTACCAGACCTCCACGCGCTCGCTATCCGCTCGGGCCATCGGATCGCCCGGCCTGCAGCCGAACGCCTTGGCGAACGCGGCGATGTTGCTGAGCGGTCCGTTGGTTCGGAATGCGGCGGGGCCGTGGGGGTCGACGGTGACCAGCAGCCGGGCGAACTCCGGACGAATGTTGCTGCGCCAAATCTGGGCCCACGCCAGGAAGAACCGCTGATCGCCGCTGAGACCATCGATAGGCGCCGGCTCCGGCTTGCCCGCCAAGGAGCGACGGTAGGCGCCGTACGCGATCAGTACCCCGCCCAGATCGGCGATGTTCTCGCCCATAGTGAGCTTCGGGTTCACGTGTAGGGTATCGATGGCGACGAACTGAGCCGCCTGCCGTCCGAGTACCGCAGCCCGATCGTTGAAGGCCTTGGTATCGGTCGAATCCCACCAGCCGCTCAAATTGCCCTTGGCATCGAACTGGCGGCCTTGATCGTCGAAGCCATGGGTGATCTCGTGCCCGATCACCGCACCCATCCCGCCGTAGTTCACCGCGTCGTCGGCCTTGGGGTCGAAGAAGGGCGGCTGCATGATGCCGGCCGGGAAGGTGATGGAGTTGAGTGACGGATTGTAGGACGCGTTCACCGTTGGCGGAGTCATCCCCCACTCGGTGCGGTCGGTGGGCCGGCCCACCTTGGCCAGATCGCGGCGGGCCTCGAAGGCGGATGCGCGAAGGTAGTTGAGCACGAACGGCTCGGCGTTGATCTCCAGCGCCGAGTAGTCCCGCCACCGGTCGGGATACCCAATCCGGCTGAAGAAGGCGTCGAGCTTGGCGTACGCCTTTGCCTTGGTCGCCTCACCCATCCAGGTCAGTTGGCCCAGGCGAGTACGGAATTCTTCCTGGATGTTGCGCACCATGGCCAGAGCCCTGGCTTTGGCCTCCGGGGTAAAGTGCTTCTTCACGTAAGCCTGACCCAGAATCTCGCCCAGCAGATTGTCGGTAGTCTGGAGGCACCGCTTCCACCGGGGCTGCATCTCGGCAATGCCCTGGAGCACCGTGCCGCCGAACCGGAAATTTTCCTTGACGAAGGGTGAGCTGAGCGCCGGCGCCGCGGCGGAGAGCAATTGCCAGCGGAGGTAGGCGCGCCAGTCGTCCACCGGGGTGGTGGCGAGGAGCGAGTCGAATCCCCGGAGAAAGTCCGGCTGGGCCAGGTTGATCTGGGCTGGCGGGACAGTGCCACGAGCCTTGAAGTACGCGTTCCAGTCGAACGCCGGAGTGGATCGCTTGAGGTCGGCCGTGCTGGTGAGATGGTAGACCGCTTCAGGATCTCGCTGGGTCTCGAGCGGCATCGAGACTTTCGCCAGCGCAGTCTCCAACGCCACCACCGCACCGGCCGCGCGCGCCGAGCCGGCGCTGTCGTCTCCCGCCAGCTGGAACATGCGGCCGACGTGAGCCAGGTACTCGCGACGGATCGCCTCGGAACTGGAATCGGACTTGAAGTAGTAGTCCCGGTCGGGGAGCCCCAGTCCAGACTGGTAGATCTCGCCGATGATCCGCCCGCTCTGCTTGGCGTCGATCGTCGAGTGATAGAGGAACCCGGCGTTCACCAGCTGCTGGTTCAACCGAGCCAAGCCCGCTTGCACCTCGGCGCGGGTGCGAATCGCGGCGAGCTTCCCCAGCTGATCGGCCAGCGGCCGGAGTCCGGCCCGCTCCACCCCGGCCGAATCCATACAGCCGCCGTAGTAGAGGCCGAGCTTTCGCTGGTTGGGGTCAGAGGTAGAGCGGGCTTTGGCTGCGGCTTCGTCCAGCACCTCACGCATCGCGAGGTAGTTCTGGTCTTGAAGCTCGTGGAAGCTGCCCCACATCGGCTGGTCGCCCGGAATGCTATTCCGCTTCATCCATCCGCCGTTGGCGTAGCGATAAAAGTCCTGGCAGGCCGAGCAGGTGCTATCCAGGTTGGCGGAGTCGAGCGGTTTGGTCTGTTTCTGGGCGGCGGCTGGGACTGCGATCGATGCTGCGGCGAGGACGGCGAAGGCCGGCCGGGCAAGGACGGTACTCGACCTGATCATCACGGCTCCGGGCTCAGTGGTCGAATACCTACGTGGTGGCGGGCGGCTGGTTTCGGCGGGCGTAGTCGACTCCCCACTCCATCAGCTCGGCGCTGCGGAGCCCCACCCGCATGGCCTGGCCGACCGCATCTTCCTCCTCCAGGCCGTGGTCCAGCATCAAGAAAGGGATTAGCGCTCCGCCGACCCGGTTGCCGCTGGCACAGTGCACGAAGACGACGCGGTCACCGGCTCCACGCAGGACACCGAGAATGTGGTCGAGGGTCGCGTCGGTGAGGCTGCCGGCGCCGACGGGGACGTTGACGTATTCCATTCCCAGGCGACCCACCAGGGCAGGCTCGTCGATCGGCCGGGGCTCCATCGGGTCGCGGATGTCGAGCACCAGCGCTCCCCCGGCCGCGCCGAATGCCTCCAGGTCCTTGGCGGACGGCTGGCCGCCGGTGACGATGTTGGGAAGCGGTTGACAGGCGTTGGGCACACTCTGAAGCGCTTGGAAGAGTTCGGACATGCAAAGAAGTTAGAAGTGGGGAGCCGGAAGTGATACCTTTCTGCTGTGCTCCGCCTAGCCCTGGCCCAGATGCGGCCCCGGAAAGGGGCCTACGAGGAAAACCTCTGCCGCCTGGGAGCCCTCTTCCGGGAGGCCGGAGGATGGCCCGAGCCGCCGGAGCTTCTGGTGGCGCCCGAGACGGCGTTGACCGGCTACTTTCTCGAGGGCGGGGTCAGGGACCTGGCCGTCAGCGCCGACCGGCTGTTCGACGACCTGGCGCATCAGCACCAGGACGCCAAGGCACCGTCGATGGACGTCGCCCTTGGCTTCTACGAGGTTCACCAGAACCGGCTCTACAACTCCGCGCTCTACGCCACGCTGGGCGGTGCCAGCGCCGGTATCCGGCATGTGCACCGCAAAGTGTTCCTGCCGACCTACGGAGTATTCGACGAGGAACGGTTCGTCGAGGCTGGACGGAGCGTGCAAGCGTTCGACACCGGCTGGGGCCGGGCGGCGATCATCATCTGCGAAGACGCCTGGCATTCCTTTACCCCAATGCTCGCGGCGCTGGATGGCGCCCAACTCATCATCATACCGAGTGCGAGCCCCGCGCGCGGAGTAATTTCCGCCGACGATACCGCCGGCCGGCCCACCAGTCTCATGCGCTGGAGCCGCATCGTCCAGGATATCGCCGGGGAGCATGGGGTCTATGTCGCTCTGGCCCAACTGGTGGGATTCGAAGGTGGGAAAGCGTTCCCCGGCGGATCGATGCTCGCCGGACCGCGGGGCGACGTCCTGACCGAAGGACCGATCTTCGAGGAAGCCTTGATCCCGGCCGTGGTGGACTTCGAGGAAATCACCCGGGCGCGGGCGGATCTTCCGTTGCTGTCTGATCTGGAGATGCGGTTGCCTCATCTGCTCGGCTCGCTGCACGCGGCGAGGCGGAGCGGGCAGACGGCCCGAGGGTCAGACGGGCCGACGGGCAGCGGCTCCATCACCACCCCGACCCGGCCGCGAGTCCGTCAGGCTGCCCGCCCGCCCGTCCACCCGCCTGCCCATCCGGTAATCGATCCGCTTGGCATCGATGCAGACCTCTCCCGGCGCTGGTTGGTGGAATTCATCCGGGACGAGGTGCAGCGGCGGCGTGGCTTCGAGGGGGTGGTCATTGGACTATCGGGTGGCGTCGATAGTTCGCTGGTGGCCTACCTGGCTGCGGAAGCGCTGGGGCCGGGAAACGTGCTGGGGGTGCGGATGCCCTATCGGACCTCCAGCCGGGACAGCCTGGAGCACGCTCAGCTGGTCATCGATGCCCTGGGCATCGAGAGCGTCACCGTCGACATCAGTGCGGCGGTGGACGGACTGGCCGCGGCCATCGGTGGGGAGGCCGATCCCGGCCGCTTGGGCAACGTCATGGCCCGGACCCGAATGATCACCCTGTTCGACCTGTCGGCCAGGCATCGGGCGCTGCCGCTTGGCACCGGCAACAAGACCGAACGCCTGTTGGGGTATTTCACCTGGCATGCCGATGACTCTCCTCCGGTCAATCCCATCGGAGACCTCTTCAAGACCCAGGTGTGGGCCCTGGCGCGCCACTTGGGTGTTCCCGAAGTGATCGTAGCCAAGCCGGCGAGTGCCGATCTCATCCAGGGCCAGACCGACGAGGGAGACTTCGGGATTTCCTATCACCGCGCTGACGCCATCCTGCACTGGACTCTGTTGGGCTACCGTAACCCGGACATCGTCGCCCTCGGCTTCACCGAAGACGAAGTGGCTTTGGTTCGCAAGCGTCTGGACTCCACCCACTGGAAGCGCCGGCTTCCCACGGTGGCGATGTTGAGCGGTACGGCCATCGGCGAGTATTACCTGAGGCCGGTGGATTATTGACCCTCATAGCCGCCCGGGACCTCGAGGAACTCCGCATGGTACCTGACTCCCGCCCGATGGCTTTCTCCCAGGGGACCATCACCACCTTCGTCATGCCCCACATGCAGAACGTGCGGGGTGATCTGTTCGGCGGGGAGCTGATGGCGCTGGTGGACCAGGCGGCGGCGGTGGCGGCCATCCGGCATGCGGGCGGACCCGCGGTCACCGCCAGCATCGACCGGGTGGACTTCAAGGAGCGAATTCCGGTGGGCGCCCTCGTCACCTGCATTGCGACGGTCGATTACGTCGGCAACAGCTCGATGGACATCACGGTCGAGGTCTACGCCGAAAGGGTGAGCACCGGCGAGCGCCGGCACACCAACACCGCGCACGTAGTCTTCGTGGCGATCGACGAGCACGGCAAGCCGAAACGGGTGCCCCGGCTGGTTCCCGAAACCGAAGAGGAGCGGCTGCGCTACTCCCGGGCAGAGGCGCACCGGCGAGGACTCAAGCGCGCGTGAGCTCTACCGGGGTCACCGTGGTCCTGAGCGGCGGTGGGGCCAAGACCGCCGCGCACCTGGGAGCCGCGCGCGCGTTGCGCGAAGCCTCGCTTCACCCGGTGCGGTACCTGGCCACGTCGATGGGCGCGGTCATCGCCGCCGCGCTCGCGGCGGGAGTCGGCGAAGAGGAGCTGTTAGTCCGGCTGGCGGAGGTCGGACAGCGCGGGATCGTCCGGGATCCGCTGTCCTCGGTGGCCGGACTCTTCGTTCGCTCGCTGCTCAAACCCGCGCCGCTTCGCCGCGCCATCGCTTCCTTGGTCCCCGCCTCGAGCTTCGCCGAGCTGCACGTTCCCCTCACGGTCTGCGTGGTCGACCTGGACACCGCCGAGCTGTTGCTGTTCGGAGCCGACGGTGGGGACGCTCCCTTGCTTGACGTTCTCTGCGCCAGTTGCGCGCTGCCGCTCTACTTGCCATCCGAGGTTCTTCAGGGGCGGCGGTGCGGCGATGGCGGGCTTCGAGGAGTGCTTCCCCTGGAGCCCGCTGCCCGGGTGGCGAAAGAGCCGGTGGTCGCCGTGGACGTGGGGCCCGGGTTCGACCTGGTGCCCGGCAGTCCGGCATCGGTCCCGTCCCTGGTCCGGGCGCACGACGACGCGGTGGGTGTTCTCATGGCGACCACTACTGCCAGCCAGCTCGCCCTGTGGCGGGCCGAGTCTCGGCGGCCGCCGCTGGTGTACGTGCGGCCGATGGTGGAGCGCAACGCGACTTTCCGGGTGGACCGGGTGCGGCAGTATTCGGACGACGGCTATCGGGCAGCCCGGGCCGCCATTGGGAAATGGCGCGGTTACACTTGACCACCCGCGAGTACCGGCCAAATTCAGCGGCATGAAAGCATCGGACGCGATGGTTGCCGATCCGCACGTGGCGGTGGCGGGCGCGATGGCGAGTGAAGTCGCAATCATGCTCAGGACGCGGAACATCTCGGTGGTCCCGGTGGTCGACGATCACCGCACCCGCCGCTTCCTGGGCACCTTGAGCGATCGCGATCTGGTCACCCGCTGTCTCGCCGAAGGGAAGCACCCCTGGCACACCCGGGTGGATCAGTTGATGCGCACCAACTCGCCGGTGGTGGCTCCGGATCAGGAGCTGACCGGGTACCAGGTGCGGATGGACCTCGACCCCAACGAATCCCATTTGCGCCCCACGATCACCGTGGTCGATGGCGACGGCCGGGTCACCGGCTTCATCAGCCACCCGGAGCAGATTCCGGGGGTGGAGATCGTGTGGGGCTAACGGCTATCGGCTATCGGCTATCCGCTATCAGTCCTTGCGAGCGGAGTCCGGTGTGCAAGGCCGATAGCTGATAGCTGATAGCCATTTGCGGAGACTCGATGCCTGATTTCAAGCTCTTCACCCTCCAGGAAGCCGAGCGCACGCTGCCGCTGGTTCGGCGGATCGTGCAGGACCTGACGCACGAGTATCCCGCGTGGCGTGCCGCGGTGGCGCGATTCGAGCTTCTCACCGGCGGGGCCCGCGCCGATTGGGGCGAGACCCGGGAGTTGGTCGCCGCGCGGGAGGACGTGTCGAAGTACGCCGACCGGATCAACCGGTATCTGCTCGAGCTGGAACGGGTAGGCTGCGTCTTCAAGGGGTTCGAGGCCGGGCTGGTGGACTTCTACTCCCTCCGGGAGGACCGCCCGATCTTTCTCTGCTGGCGCTTGGGCGAGGACCGAATCACCCATTGGCACGAGATCGACAGCGGCTTCGCCGGACGGCAGCCGATCGACGGCGCCATTCTGTCGTCCGTTTCCGCGTGATCCGGATCTGGCTCTTCCTCCACCTGCTGGGCTTCACCATGTGGCTCGGCGGCGGCCTGGCGTCGATGGTGGCCGGCATCGCCACCAAGCGGGAAAACCGTAGCGCGCTGGGCGGGGTGATCCGGGCTCAGACCGCCATCCAGAAGATTCTCATCGCCCCCGGCGCGTTGGTGACCGTGCTCTCCGGGTTGATGCTCACCTACGTGGTGTCGGGCCGCTCCGGTTTCGTTGGATTCACCAGTTGGCTGATGGTGATGCAGGGGGCGGGGATACTGGCGGCACTGATCACCCTCCTGGTCGGCTTGCCTACCGCCTCGAAGCTGGGCCGGCTCGACCCCAACGGACCCCACGCCGGCTACGTCGACGAGCTGCGCCAGCGGCAGCGGGTGGTGGCGTCGGTCTCCGGGACGCTCGGTCTGCTGGCGCTGGTGGCAGGGGCGATGATTCGGTAGGAGTGCAGTGGCCCGCCGGCGTCACGCCCGCCGCCCGGTGGCGCACGCCAGTCGCACCGGACACTCCCCGCAGCGAGCAATCCGCGCGGTACAGACCAGGGCTCCCAGCTCCATGATCGCCTGATTGAAGGCCCACGCGGTCTTGCCGCGGCGGGGGATGATCCGCGCGGCAGTCTGCCATAGCTGACTGGTGGACATCGGCCGGCGACCCGGGTGAAACGCACGGCGAAGCACTCGCGCGACATTGGTGTCCACCGCCGGCGTCGCGCGCTCGTAGGCGAAGCTGGCGACGGCACCCGCGGTGTAGCGTCCCACGCCGGGCAGCCGGAGCAGGGCCGCGGGGTCCCGGGGAATCACCCCGCCGTGCACGCTCGTCACCTCCCGCGCCAGTCGGTGGAGATTGGTAGCCCGCCGGTAGTAGCCCAAGCCTTCCCAGCTCTCCCGGACCATCGCCGGCGTGGCGGCGGCCAGCGCTTCGATCGAGGGATACCGCTCCAGGAAGCGATGGTAGTAGGCCTCCACCCGCGCCACCTGGGTCTGCTGCAGCATGAACTCCGAGACCATGACCCGATAGGGATCGCGGGTTCTTCTCCACGGCAGATCCCGACCGTACCGCCGGTACCAACGCAGCAACCGCCGGCGGAATTCTCCGGCATGTCGAGGGGTAGACTTACGTGCCATGGGGGGCGAAGATAAGAGCGATTGCGGATAGCCGATAGCCGATAGCCCATCGCCAATAGTCATGGACGCTGAAACCCTGGACATTCGCCGCTTTCTGGGCCGCTGGACTCTCGACGCGGTATCCCACGTCGGCCGGGTCTCGCTCCTGGTCCTGGACCTGGTGCGCAGCCTGACCGAGTGGCGGATCTGGGTACCCCGGGCGTTCACCGAGGCGTGGAACATCGGGGTCGGCAGCCTCTTCATCGTCCTGCTCATCTCCGGCTTCGCCGGTGCGGTGACGGCGCTGCAGGCGCGCTACCAGTTCACCGGCACCATCCCGATCTATTATCTCGCCGGCGTCATCGTGGAGTCGATCGTACTGGAGCTGGGCCCGGTGCTCACCGGGTTGGTACTGGCCGGCCGGATCGGCGCGCGCTACGCGGCGGAGCTGGGGACCATGCGGGTGACCGAGCAAATCGACGCCCTGGAGAGCCTGGGCCGTTCGCCCGGATCGCACCTCATCGTGCCCCGGGTCGTCGCGGGGCTGATCATGATTCCGGTGCTCACCATTCTGGCCGATGTGATGGGCATCGGGGCCGGTTGGTTCTCCATGAAGCTGGTGCTTCCCATTACCGACGCCGACTTCGCCTATGGCGCACGGTCGTTCTGGCGGTCGTTCGACGCCACTTACTCGGTGATCAAGGCGTTCTTCTTCGCCGGCTCCATCACGGTGATCTCCTGCTACATGGGATTCAACACCAAGCAGGGCGCCGAAGGGGTGGGCCGCTCCACCACCGGCGCGGTGGTCAGCAGCTCGGTGCTGATCCTGCTGCTGGACGTTCTCCTCGCCAATCTGTTCCTGAACTGATGATCGAGCTTCGAAACGTCTACAAACGGTTCGGCAAGCAGGTCGTGCTGGACGGGGTGAACTTCAATGTGAAGGAGGGCGAGACCGTCGCCCTCCTGGGTCCGTCCGGCACCGGAAAGAGCGTGCTGCTCAAGCACATCATCGGGCTGATTCGGCCGGACTCCGGCCAGATCTTCGTGGACGACAAGGAGGTCGGCCGGCTCAAGCGCCGCGAGCTTGCCGCGATGCGCTCCCACATCGGCTACGTCTTCCAGAATGGCGCGCTGTTCGACTCGATGAACGTGTTCGAGAACGTCCGGCTGGGCATCACCGACGAGGACAAATTTCGCGATCTGGACTACTCTCGGCAGCGGGTCCTGGAGTGCCTCAAGCTGGTAAACCTGGCGCCGGAAACGATGGAAAAGTTTCCCGCCGAACTGTCCGGCGGCATGCGCAAGCGAGTGGGAATTGCCCGCGCCATCGCGGGGAGTCCCAAGTATCTGCTCTACGATGAGCCCACATCGGGGCTGGATCCAGTCAACGCCGACGTGATCGACAGCCTGGTCAAACGGCTGGACAACGAGCTGGGAGTGACCAGCGTGATGGTGACCCACGACGTACGAGGCGCGTTCCGGGTGGCCGACCGTCTTGCCCTCCTCACCGCCGGACGAATCGTGCAGCAGGGTACCCAGGAGGAATTCCTGGCATCCAAGGACCCCAAGGTCCAGGAATTTCTCGAGCGCGATTTCCCCGACGCCACTTTCGCCGCCTGAGAGCGTTATGGATCTGAGCTACAAGCAGGAGATCACCGTCGGCACGCTGGTTCTCATCGCCATCGGCCTGTTCATCGTGGGAACCACCTGGCTGAGCGGCCGCTCGGTGGGGGCGGATAGCGAAAAGTTCTGGAAGGTGCAGTTCCGTGAGGCGGGCGGCCTCAAGGTGAGCTCGGCGGTCCGGGTATCGCAGGTGCCGGTGGGAAAGGTGGAGCACATCCAGCTGGTGGACGTCGGCAAGGTGCTGGTGTCCATCAGCTTGCCGGACAAGATCGTGCCCAAGGTGGATGCCAGTGCCAAGATCGTGTCGATCGGCTATGTCGGCGATGCCGCGCTCGAGTTCGATCCGGGAAATACCGCCGAGCCCCTGTCACGCGATCGGATCATCATCGGGAGCCAGGCGCCCAGTATCACCTCGCGCGCGGAGCAATTGAGCGACCGGGCCGACAGCGTCCTGCTCGGCGCCCAGGCGATCGTGAACCAGAAGACGGCCGACCAGCTCTATGCCACTATGACGGCGCTCCAGGGTACCCTCCGTGCGGCCCAGCGGACCTTGGAGATCTACAGCAATCCCACCACCGGCCCGACGGCGGAGCTGACCAAGACGATGGCGACGCTGAGCCAACTGGGAGCCCGGCTGGACAGCACGCTGGCCCATCCCGCGTTGTCGCGCACGCTGGGCCGGGCCGACACCCTGACCGGCAATCTCGCCGTGATGACCAAGCAGCTCGGCTCCACCAGTGCGCGGCTCGACACCCTCCTGGCCAACATCAACGCGGGGCAGGGGAGCCTGGGCAAGTTCGCCACCGACAGCGGCCTGTACCGCGACATGCGAGATCTTTCCCAGTCGATCAAGCGTCTGGTGGACGAGCTGGCGAAGCATCCGGGCAAGGTGCCGGTGACGGTAAAGCTGTTCTAGTGCTTTCCATCACCTTTCTCGGCACCGGCGCCGCGATGCCGACGGTGGACCGCAACGTGTCCGGACTCGCGCTCCAACGGGAAGGCGAGACCATCCTGTTCGATTGCGGGGAGGGAACCCAGCGCCAAATGATGCGGTACGGTGTGGGGTTCTCCTTCACCGAGATCTTCTTCAGTCACTATCACGCCGATCACCTGCTGGGCGTCACCGGACTGCTCCGGACCATGGGGCTGCAGGACCGCTCGGCGCCGGTAACGCTCTACGGACCCCGAGGCGCCCAGCGGATGTTGGGTGCCGCGATCTCGCTGGGCATCGAGCGCAACAAGTTCCCCATCGAGATCGTGGAGGTGAATCCGGGGCAGCGCCTGGTGCGACCGGACTACGACATCGTGGTGTTCGAGACCGACCACCGGGCCGACACCGTGGGTTACGCGTTGGCCGAGCACGTTCGGCTGGGGCGCTTCCGTCCCGAGCGCGCCCAGGAGCTGGGGATCCCGGAGGGTCCCATGTGGGGTCAGCTGCACAAGGGGCAGCCGGTGGTTCTGGCCGACGGACGCCGGATCGAGCCTGCCGATCTGGTTGGTCAGCCGCGCAAGGGGCGCACGGTGGTCTACTCCGGCGATACCCGGCCCCACCTCACCCTGATTCAGGCCACCCGGGGGGCCGATCTCCTGATTCACGAGGCAACCTTCGGTGGCGACGAGTCGGAGCGAGCCCGGGAGACCGGCCACTCGACCGCGGCCGAAGCGGCGCAAGTGGCGCACGACGCCGGCGTCCGCCGCCTGGTGCTCACCCACATCAGTCCCCGGTATGGCCGCGACGCCCCCGAGCTGCTGGCGGAAGCTCGGGCGATCTTTCCGGAGACCGTGATCGCCCGCGATGGAATGACGATTGACGTTCCCTACGTCGACTAATCGAGCTTGAGATGAACCGACCGAGCAGGTATGAGCTGGTTCTTCTGGTTTCGTTGGTCGTCATTCTGGTCTGGTCGGGAATCGGCCCGCACGACCGGTTCACCTGGCTGCTGGAAGTGTTTCCGGTGTTGATCGGGGTCCCGGTGCTGATCTACGTCTATCCCCGATTCCGGTTTACTCCGCTGGTCTACGGGCTCGTCTGGCTGCACGCCGTGATACTGATGGTGGGAGGCCACTACACCTACGCCCAGGTGCCGCTCGGATTCTGGATGCAGGACTGGTTCGGGTTCGCCCGGAATCACTACGACCGGATCGGACACTTTGCCCAGGGCTTCGTCCCGGCGCTGCTGGCGCGGGAGATCTTCATTCGAGCGTCACCGCTAGGACGGAGCCGCTGGCTGCCATTCATGGTGGTGTGCTTCTGCCTGGCGTTCAGCGCCCTGTATGAGCTGATCGAGTTCTGGACCGCGCTCGCGAGCGGTGAGGCCGCGGAGGCGTTCCTCGGCACCCAGGGAGACGTGTGGGATACTCAGTGGGACATGCAGCTGGCGTTGATCGGCTCCATCACGGCGCTCGCGCTGCTCTCCCGGGTTCACGACCGGCAGCTCGCGGCGCAACGGTGAATCACGATGACAGTAGTGACGGAGTCCTGTTAGGATCCACACCAATGGCCCATCTCGTGATCCTTCTCCTCCTTCTGTCCGCCGCTTGCGCCGAGTCCGATCCGCCGGCCGCTCGGGCATCAACTCGCCCGCCGGCGAGAGACTCGGTGAAGCCGGCCTGGGTTCCCCGGCCGATCGTCGCCCGGCCGGTGCCGCGGCCCGCCGCCAGCGATACCGCCGTGGATTCGGTTCCCCTGGTGCTCAAAGGCAAGAACCGGCCGTTCACGATATCGGCTGCCGACTCGGCTCGCTGGCCGGTACCGGGGCCGGCTCCTCTCCCGGGATCGCTGCTGCCGGAGCATCGGATCATCGCCTATTACGGGAATCCCCGCTCCAACCGAATGGGCATCTTGGGACAGATTCCGCGCGATGAGATGCTGGCCCGCCTGGAACGCACGGCGACCGAGTGGGCCCGGGCCGACACCACCCGAAAGGTCATGCCCGCACTGCATCTCATCGCCACCGTCGCGCAGGGAAAGCCGGGAGCCGGCGAAAAGTACCGGCTCCGCCATGGTGACGCCTTGCTCGAGGAGGTCGCGTCCTGGGCCGAGCAGCGGGGCTGGATCGTCTTCCTGGACATTCAGGTCGGGCGCAGCACAGTGGCGAAGGAGCTCCCACACCTGATCCCGTTTCTGGAACGGCCTTACGTCCATCTCGCGCTCGACCCCGAGTTCGCCATGAAGCCTGGCGGCGTACCCGGACGGAAGATCGGCACGCTGGATGCCGCCGACCTCAACGACGCGATCGGGGTGCTCGCAGATATAGTGGAAAGGAAGAAAGTGCCGCCCAAGGTCCTGGTGGTGCACCGTTTCACCCAACGGATGCTCACCAACACCGGGCTGGTGCGGCTGGATCCCAGAGTTCAAGTCGTCATCGACATGGACGGCTTTGGAATCCGGAACCACAAGCAGGATGCCTACCGCTACTTTATCGTGCCGGAGCCGGTGCAGTACACCGGCTTCAAGCTGTTCTACAAGAACGACCGCTTACCGCGTCACCGTCCTCCCGACGGCACCCGCCCCTGCGCCGACAGCTTGTTCCTGACCATCGGCTGCGGAGACGACGGACTGATGACGCCGGAGCAAGTGCTGGGGCTGTATCCGCAGCCGGTGTATATACAATACCAGTAGGCTATCAGCTATCAGCTATCGGCTGTGCACTATGAGTGCCTAGCGGATAGCCGATAGCTGATAGCCGATAGCCCTCAGAGCTTCACATCCGCCTTATCCCACACCTTTCGGAACTCCGCTTCAACTTTCGCTGCTTCGCGGTCGCGCTTCTGGGCCCGGAGACTTTCCGCCAGGCCGTGCAGCGACCATCCGTTGTGAGGGTAATGAACCAGGTCCTCGCGGTAGAGCTTTTCTGCCTGCGCTGCCTGTCCCTGGGCCAATCGCAATCCGGCTAACTCCTGCCGGATGGGGTGGTACCAAGCCGGTGGCTCGTCATAAAGGAGGTCGTCCTCCAGCGCGATCGCCTCGAGATACGCACTCGCGGCGGCGGCGGAGTCTCCCTTTGCCGCCGCGATTCTGCCGCTGAGGTGCCGCTCGGCCAGGGCCAACAGCTTCCTGGCCGAGTTGATTCCGGCCGGTGCCTCCGCCGGGATCGCTGCGACGATGGTGGCAACACTGTCGTGCGCGGCCTGGGCCTCTTCCGGCCGGCCCGTCGCCGACAGGGCAAGCCCACGGACGTACTGCCACATGCCGGTGGTATAGCGAAGCTGCGCCGCCGGCGCGGGTTCCGCCAACACCTGGTCCCACTTGTGGAAGCGGGCCAGCGACCAGTAGTACGCCGGGAAGAAGTACTCCAAGGGCGCCACCTGGGCTACGACCTCGACCGGGACCACTCCACTCAGCTTGCGTGACGCCTTGATCGCTTCCTCGCCGCGGCCGAGGTTCATGAGACCGGCCCACAACATGTGATAGTTGTGCGGGTAGTAGGTGTACTTGTAGAACCCCGCGGGCTTCCGATCCTGGATGAAGCTCTCGTCCTCGGCCACTGCCTCGTGGTTGTGCTCCGCCACCAGGTCATAGCGTCCCACCCGCATGTAGATGTGGGACGGCATGTGTACCAGGTGGCCGGCGCCGGGCATCAGCTTGGCCAGTCGCTCGGCGCAGGGTAACGCCCGCCCGGGAGTGGTGGAGGCCTCCACGATGTGGATATAGAAATGGCAGGCCCCCGGGTGATTGGGGTAGCGCTTGATGGTGCGCTCGAGGGTCGACACGACTTCCAAGGTCCCTGGCCGGGGCTTGGCCCCCCGGTCGGTCCAGTAATTCCAGGGCGAGAGGTTCATCAGCGACTCGGCATAAAGCGACTGGGCCTCGGGATCGCTGGGATACTTCCGAGCCAGCTCCTTCAGCGCTTTGGCGTAGGCCGAATCCAGCGGCGGGCGAGGCGTCTTCGGGTCGGCCGAATAGCGCAGCGCGGTAGCCGCGATCAACTCGCGCTCGAACGGCGTCGCCTTGGGAGCGAGTGCCTGAGCCTTCTGGATCGCCTCCCACGCCGGCTTCACCACCCCGGTGTCCATCGGCGCGTTGATGTTGGGTCCCATGGCGTAGGCGATGCCCCACCAGCACATCGCGCAGGTGGAGTCGCGCCTGGTGGCTTCGGTGTAGGATGCGATCGCCTCGTCGTGATTGAAGCCGTACCCCAGCCGCAGCCCCTGGTCGAAGAAGCGCTGGGCGTCGGGAGACGCGACGGTGATGGTGTGGTGCAGCGTGCCGAGGTTGTCGTAGAGCGGGGCTGGGTTGCCCTCGACCGCCGTGGTCGGCATGCCGGCCTGGTGGTGGTGCGGCGAGTCCTGGGCGGCGGCCGTGCCCGTCAGACCCAGGGCCATGAGGGTTCTAAACACTCTTCCCCACATACTTTGTCTCCTTGGAAGCGATTGCCAGCGAGATCCTATAATAGGGTATTGCGCAGTCTTCGCTGGCCGGCGGCCACGTCTGTCTCCCCTGTGCCGCACGCCTGGTGTTTGACCGAACTCGTGGCAGCCGCTAGTTTTACCCGCCTCACGGGGCTGTAGCTCAGCTGGGAGAGCGCTGCAATCGCACTGCAGAGGTCAGGGGTTCGATCCCCCTCAGCTCCATGAGGCGGCATCCAGAGACCGTCTCGGCAGGACCACTGCCCCTTGGTGTAACTGGCAACACGCCTGACTCTGGATCAGGAGAGTCCTGGTTCGAGCCCAGGAGGGGCA